>NZ_JBQIAR010000019.1:0-53644 GCF_052036975.1 Cellulomonas soli | reverse complement strand
GGTCGAGGTCGGTGCCGCGCACCCCGTCGGAGTAGTCGTTCGCGTAGTTGACGCCGACCTGCAGGGCCAGCGCGACACCGGCCGCCAGGACCGCCCTCCCCAGGTGGGCCTGCCCGAGCTGCGCGGCGGCACCGGTGCCGACCAGCACGGGGGCCACCGCGGCGGGCAGGGTGCGGGGGCGGGCGCCGGCCAGCCACTCACGGGTCGTCGTCACAGGGAACTCCTCGGGGTCGGGGACTCGCCGTGCACGTGCGGCGGGCGGTCGAGCAGGCGGGCGGCGAGCGCGGCGACCGCCCTGCGGTCGGTCTTGCCCGGGCCGCGGCGCGGCAGGGCGGGGACCTGCAGAACATGGCGGGGAGCGCTGGCCGGACCGAGCGCGGCGCTCACCACGTCGCGGGCGCGCTCGAGCCCCGGCAGGGCCGAGCCGACCGAGGGCACCACCACTGCCACGACGGCCTGACCCCACTCGGCGTCCTCGACGCCGACCACGCACACCTCGGCGACACCCGGCAGTGCGCTGAGCAGCGACTCCACCGGGGCGGGGGCCACCTTCACGCCGCCCGTGACCAGCACGTCGTCGGCGCGGCCCAGGACCACGAGCCGACCGTGCTGCCACGTGCCCAGGTCCGAGGTGCGCAGCGAGCGCGCACCGTGCTCGGCCACGAAGACCTCGGTGTCGTCCTCGCCCAGGTAGCCGGCGGCCAGCACCGGTCCCGTCAGGCGGATGCGACCGTCCGCCTCGAGCCCGACGTGCACGCCGTCCAGCGGGACGCCGTCGTAGACGCACCCACCGCAGGTCTCCGACATGCCGTACGTCGTGACGACCGCGACGCCGGCACCACGAGCACGGGCGAGCAGCTCCTCGGGGCTCGCTGCTCCGCCCAGCAGCACGGCGTCGAACTGGCGGAGTGCGTCGAGGGCGGCACCGTCGTCCAGCAGGCGGCGCAGCTGGGTGGGCACCAGCGAGACGTAGCGCGGCCCGGGCCCGGTCATCGAGCCGACGGCGTCCACGAACGCCGCCGCGCGGAACGGACCCGGCACCGGCACGGTCGGACGGGTCCCCGCCAGGAGCGAGCGGACCAGCACCTGCAGGCCCGCGACGTGCGTGACAGGCAGGGTGAGCAACCAGTGCCCGGGCCCAGCCAGCCGCGCGGCCGTCGCCTCGGCGGAGGCGCGCAGGGCCTCGGCGCCGAGCATGACCTTCCGAGGTGCGCCCGTCGAGCCCGAGGTCCGCACGACGAGCGCGACATCGTCGGGGACCGTGGGCGACGCCGACCGGGTGGGACCTGCGTCCGCCGGGTCCACCAGACTCAAGGCCGGTCCGCTCCCGTCGAGCGCCGCCGCGAGGGACGCGATCAGCGCGTCCACCTCCGTCGCCGAGAGCGAAGCGGCGCAGGGCACCTCGCGCAACGGACGGCTCACCGCACCAGCCTAGGTGCGCCCGGCCCGTAGAGTGTCCGGCGGTCTCGTCCTCAAGGAGCCTGCCGTGCCGAAACCCGCCAGCCTCACCCGCCATCGCACGCAGCAGCGCGCTGCCGACGTCGGCCGGCGCCCACGCCCCCGCCGCGCCTGGGCCCTGCGGGCCGTGCCCGTCCTGGGTGCCGGACTGGTGCTCGCGCTGGCCGCCTGCAGCGAGGCCGTGCCGACCCCGACGCCCACGGTCACCAGCCCGGCGGTGGTCGTGGCGCAGAAGCAGGCGGTTCCCGCGCCCGTGGTCCCGGCGCGGTGGCCGCTCACCGGGGTCGTCGCCGACGAGCCGGCCGACCGACCCGCGCTCGCCGTGAAGATCGAGAACCCCCGAGAGGTACGCCCCCAGACGGGCATCGACCAGGCCGACATGGTCTGGGAGGAGGTCGTCGAGGGCGGGGTCACCCGGTTCGTCGCCGTCTTCCACTCGCAGGTCCCCGCCGAGATCGGCCCGATCCGGTCCGTGCGACCGATGGACCCGGCGATCGCCGCACCGCTGCACGGCCTGATCGCGTTCTCCGGCGGGCAGGCGGCCTTCGTCAACGCGCTCGGGGCCTCCGGGTTGCAGCTGCTGAGCCACGACGCGGGCGATGACGGCTTCTACCGCAAGAAGGGCGTGCTGCCGGCGCCGCACAACGTCTACGGGAAGCCCGAGACGTTCTGGGCGCAGGCGGACGCCACGCACACCGCGGCGCCGCCCGAGCAGTTCCCGATCGCGCGTCGCGCCGACCAGTCGACGGTCGTGCTGAACGGGACGCCGGCGACCAGCCTGACCACCACCCTGTCCGGGTACGCGCAGCCCTCGTGGAGCTGGGACGCGGCGAGCGCCACCTGGCTGCGCACGGAGGGCACCTCGCCCGCCACGGCCGCGTCCGGCGCACGTCTGGCCGCGACCAACGTCGTCGCGCTGCGGGTCACGCTGGTGGACTCGGGAACGATCGACCCGGCGGGCAGTGCCGTGCCCGAGACGAAGCTCGTGGGGTCCGGCGAGGGTGTGGTGGCCGTGGGTGGCCGCACACTCGACGTGACCTGGTCGAAGTCGGCCGTCGATGCCCCGCTGACGCTCAGCACGGCGGACGGGACGCCGGTCTCCTTGGCGCCGGGCGTCACCTGGGTCGAGCTCGTCCCGAAGTCCTCGGGCAGCATCACGGTCGGTTGACGGCCCGAGCCCCCGCCCGCCCGCCCGCCCGCCGGCCCGGCGCCGGAGGTCGAGGTCCGCGCGTCGCGTTCCGTCTCCAGCGTGCCCGTCTGAGAGGCTGGACCGCGCCGCGGACCGATCGCGGCAGGAACGGGGGACACGCGATGCCGATCGCCGCGACCGCACCACGAGGTGCTCGACTCCGTCTGCGGGGGACCGCAGGGATCGTCGGGGTCCTCGCGCTGCTGACGGCCTGCGGGAGCAGCACCACCCCCGAACCGGCGGAGACGGTGACCTTGGCGTCCACGGTGCAGGCGGACAAGGCGCCCGCGCCGACCCCGACCGTGCCCACCACGTGGCCGCTGACGGGCGTGCCGGTCGACGCGGTCGCACAGCGGCCGGCCCTGGCCGTCAAGATCGAGAACACCGCTGTGGCACGTCCGCAGACCGGGCTCGACCAGGCGGACGTCGTGTGGGAGACGATCGTCGAGTTCGAGGTGTCCCGGTTCGTCGCCGTGTTCCACTCGCAGGTGCCCGACGAGGTCGGACCGATCCGCTCCGTGCGGCCCATGGACCCGCTGATCCTGCAGCCCCTGCACGGGATCCTGGCGTTCTCCGGTGGGCAGGCGGGCATCCTCGCCGAGGTCGAGGCGAGCGGTGTGCAGATGATGAGTCACGACGCGGGGGCGCCCGGCATGTTCCGGGTCAGCACCCGCTCGGCCCCGCACAACGTGTACGGCACGCCGCAGACCTGGTGGGACGCGGTCGATGCCGAGCACGCCGCCGTGCCCGCCGAGCAGTTCGCGTTCGCCCGGACTGCCGAGAAGGCGACGGCCGTGGCGGCGGGGACCCCCGCGACGACCCTGGCGTTCCGGCTCTCCGCCGCGTCCAGCCCCAGCTGGGTGTGGGACACCGCGAGCGGCACCTGGCTGCGCTCGGAGGGGTCGACGCCGGCGATGGCGGCGAGCGGTGCTCGACTGTCCGCGGTGAACGTGGTCTCGATCACCGCGGACCACCCGAACTCCGGGTTCGGGGCCCAGGGTGGTGCCCCGGTGCCGACCTACTCGCTGGTGGGGTCGGGGGAGGGTGTTCTCGCGAGTGGTGGCAAGACCGTGCCCGTGCGGTGGGAGAAGACGGCCGAGGACGCACCGATGGTGCTGCACACCCTGGACGGCGCGTCCGCGACGCTGGCTCCGGGGAACACCTGGGTCGAGCTGGTCCCGGCGGCCACCGGGTCGTTGACGGTGTCCTGACGCCTCAGGCGTCGGCGGGTGCCTCTCGCCCTGACCGTTCGGTCGAGCGGGGTACGACCCGGGGCGGACCCTCGGCCCTGCCGGGGGAGGACCGTGCGCGCAGCGGTTCCGGCCGGCAGGGGGACGCGGATCGCATGGTCGACGCAGTTGGCTGGTGCCATGACCACGATCACGTCCCACACGGCCACCGAGCACCCCGAACGGGTGCGCTCGATCGCCCCCGTCCTGGTGTCCGCGCTCGTGCTGCTGGGGCTGGCGGTCGCCTCGGCGGTGGCGCTGTCCTCGGTGCTCGACCTGATGAGCTGGGCCTTCGCCGGTCGGTGACCGCGACCGCTCAGTAGGCGTACGGGAACCCGGACCAGTCCGGGTCGCGACGCTGCAGGAACGCGTCGCGCCCCTCGACGGCCTCGTCCGTCATGTACGCCAGGCGGGTCGCCTCGCCCGCGAAGACCTGCTGGCCGGCCAGTCCGTCGTCGGCGAGGTTGAACGCGAACTTGAGCATGCGCACGGCCTGCGGCGACTTCGTCGCGATGATCCGGGCGTACTCCAGCCCGGCCTCCTCGAGCCGGGCGTCATCGACGACCTCGTTCACGGCGCCCCAGTCGTAGGCGTCCTGCGCGGAGTACTCGCGGGCGAGGAAGAAGATCTCCCGGGCCCGCTTCTGCCCCACCTGACGGGCCAGCAGCGCGGAGCCGTAGCCCCCGTCGAACGAGCCGACGTTCGCGTCGGTCTGCTTGAACCGGGCGTGCTCGCGGCCGGCGATCGTCAGGTCGGCCACGACGTGCAGGGAGTGCCCGCCGCCGGCGGCCCAGCCGTTGACGAGCGCGACCACGACCTTGGGCATGGTGCGGATGAGCCGTTGCACCTCGAGGATGTGCAGGCGACCGGCACGGGCGGGGTCGACGTCGTCGGCGGTCTCGCCCGAGGCGTACTGGTAGCCGGACCGGCCGCGGATGCGCTGGTCGCCGCCGGAGCAGAAGGCCCAGCCGCCGTCCTTGGGGCTGGGGCCGTTGCCGGTGAGCAGCACGGTGCCCACGTCGGAGGTCATGCGGGCGTGGTCGAGCACCCGGTACAGCTCGTCGACGGTGTGCGGACGGAACGCGTTGCGCACCTCGGGCCGGTCGAACGCGACGCGCACGACGGGCAGGTCACGCTCGACGGCGCCGTCGGCGGCCTGCTCGGCGGTGGGGCGTGCGACCCCGCGGTGGTAGGTGAGGTCGGTGAGGTCCTCGAACCCGCCGACCGTGCGCCAGCGCGTCGGGTCGAACGTCGCGGACACGGGCTCGGGCAGGGGTGAGACGGTCACGGCGCCACCCTAGCGGCGGCCATGCGCGCCTACGCTGGCGGGGTGCCCGCTGCCTCCCACGACCGCTCGCCCGACTCGCCGCCCGGGCGGTCCAGCGGCTCCGGTGCCCTCGCCGACCTGCACGTCTGGTCGATCCCGCTGCGCACCCGGTTCCGGGGGCTGACGGCCCGCGACGGCGTGCTGGTCCGCGGGGACGCCGGCTGGGGCGAGTTCAGCCCGTTCTGGGACTACGACGTCGCCGAGTCGGCGGCGTGGTGGCGGGCGGCCCGCGAGGCCGCCGACGAGGGGTGGCCGGACCCGGTGCGCGACCGGGTCCCCGTGAACGTGACCGTGCCGGCCGTCGGCCCGGAGGAGGCCCACCGGATCGTGCTGGCCTCCGACGGGTGCCGCACCGCGAAGGTCAAGGTGGCCGAGCGGGGCCAGTCGCTGGCCGACGAGGTCGCCCGGCTGGAAGCGGTGCGCGACGCGCTGGGACCAGGTGGGGCGATCCGCGTGGACGCGAACGCCGCCTGGGACCTCGAGACGGCCGTGAGTCGGCTCGCGGTGCTCGACCGGGCCGCCGGCGGCCTGGAGTACGCGGAGCAGCCGGTGCCGTCGGTCGCCGACCTGGCGGCGCTGCGGCGGCGGACGGCCGTGCCGATCGCGGCGGACGAGTCGATCCGCCGGGCCGCCGATCCGCTGGCGGTGGCCAGGGCGCACGCCGCCGACGTCGTGGTGCTCAAGGTGCAGCCGCTCGGCGGGGTCCGGGCGTGCCTGCGGCTGGCCGAGCAGGTGGGGCTGCCCGTCGTGGTCTCCTCGGCACTGGAGTCGTCGGTGGGGTTGGCGGCGGGGATCGCGCTGGCTGCGGCCCTGCCCGAGCTGCCGTACGCGTGCGGTCTGGCCACGGCGCAGCTGCTCACCGACGACGTGGTGGCCGACCCGCTGCTGCCCGTCGACGGGGCGATCGCGGTGCGCCGACCCGTGCCGGACGGGTCGGCGCTGCGTCGCACGGCGGCCGACGCCGGGTTGGCCGACCGGTGGTCCCGGCGGTGCGACGCGGTGGCTCGGTGGTCGGCCGACGCGTCGGTGGGTCCGCAAGGCCCTCGGGCATGATGGCCGACGTGACGCCCCCCGAGCACCCGTCCGAGAGCCCGTCCGAGCGCCCCGCCGAGCCCGCCGGCGAGCATCCGGCCGTGCAGGCCGCGCGGGTGCTCGTGCAGGCCGTGGCCGCCCTGGGTGTCGAGGACGTCGTGCTGGCGCCGGGCTCGCGCAGCGCCCCGCTGGCGTACGCGTTGGCCGACGCCGCGCGCCCCGACGAGACCAGGCCCGCCGGTGCGCCGTCCCTGCGCCTGCACGTGCGGGTGGACGAGCGGGACGCGGGGTTCCTGGCACTCGGGCTGGCGAAGGCCGCGCAGGCCGAGGGCTCACCGCGACCCGTCGCCGTGGTGACGACCTCCGGTACGGCGGTGGCCAACCTGCACCCTGCCGTGCTCGAGGCCCACCACAGCGGCATCCCTCTGGTGCTGCTCACGGCCGACCGGCCGCACGAGCTGCGCGGCACGGGTGCCAACCAGACGACGCAGCAGGTCGGGATCTTCGGTGCCGCGGTCCGGCTGGCCGTGGACGTGCCCGCCCCGACCGGCCGGGCCGAGGAGGACCGTGACCTGCGCCGGACGCTGGCCCGCGCGCTCGCGGCGGCGACCGGTGCCCGCACGGGTGATCCGGGGCCCGTGCACCTCGACCTGGCGTACCGCGACCCGTTGGTGCCCCTCACGCCGGTCTGGCCGGCACCCTCCCGGGTCGGGCTCAGTCATGTGCTGCCCCGGGGGGCGGTCGACACGGGCACGCGAGGCGTCTCGTCCTCTGCGCAGCCCTCCATGCTGCCCTCCGCGCAGCTCACCGCCCAGGCGACGGGCTCGCTCCCGGTGGTGCGCACGCGCGGTCGGGGTGCGGTGCCCACGGTGGTCGTCGCCGGTGACGGGGCCGGTCCCGACGCCCGGACGCTGGCCGAGGCGAACGGGTGGCCCCTGCTGGCCGAACCGTCGTCCGGGGTGCGCGGCGGTCCGCACGCCATCGGTGCGTACCGGTTGCTGCTGGACGACGCGCGGCTCGGGGGACGGGTGGGTCGTGTCGTGGTGCTGGGTCGGCCCACGCTGTCCCGTCCGGTGCAGCGTCTGCTGGCCCGTGAGGACGTGGAGGTCCTGGTGGTGGCCCCGCAGGGGGCCGACTGGCCGGATGCACCGCGCAACGCCACCGATGTGCTCACCGAGGTGCCGGCCCGGTTGCGGCTCGGGCGTGTGGGCGCCCCGGCGGGCTGGCTGGCGGGCTGGCAGGCGGCGGGCACCGCTGCGCTGGCTGCGATCGACGAGGTCCTGGAGGCGGGCGGGGACGTGCGGCCCTCCCGCACCGGGACGCGCGTCACCGGTCCGGCCCTGGCCCGGGCGGTCGCCGCGGTGAGCACCCCGCAGGACGCGCTGGTCGTGGGTTCCTCGAACCCGGTGCGTGACCTGGACCTGGTGGCCCGGTGGGACGCGCCGCCGCTCGTGCTGGCCAACCGGGGTCTGGCCGGGATCGACGGCACGGTGGCCACGGCCACCGGTGTCGCCCTGGGCCTGCCGCACCGGCGGGTGCGGGCGTACCTGGGTGACCTGACGTTCCTGCACGACGCGGGCGGTCTGCTGCGGGGTTCGCTCGAGGCGCAGGCCGACCTGCAGATCGTCGTGGCCCACGACGACGGCGGGTCGATCTTCGCCACCCTCGAGCACGGCGACCCCGACCGGCCCGAACGGGCCGAGGTGTTCGAGCGGGTGTTCGGCACCCCGCACGGCGTGGACCTGGCGGCGCTGTGCGCGGCCTACGGCGTGCGGCACGTGCACGTGGGGGACGTCGACGGGTTGCTGCCGGCCCTGGCCGCCCCGGGGGTGGGCACGAGCGTGGTGGAGGTCCGGGTGGACCGGGCGGGCCGGCGCGCGCTGAACGCCCAGATCGTCGCTGCGGTCGCCGCGGCGGTGGACACCACGCTGTCCTGAGGGGCTCGGTGCCACCCGCGTCGGCACCTGTGGAACTCCAAGCGGACTCCCAGGTTCCGTGAAGGGTGCCTCCAGGACGGCGGGGTCTCATGGTCCTCGACGAAGGAGGGCACATGTCCGAGAACCCCGTTCAGGGAACCCCGCAGCAGGACCAGCCGACCGGCGACACGCAGCCGGTCCCCACCCCCGCAGGCGCGACCCAGCCGCTGCCGCGGATGGCGGACACCCAACCGCTCGACGCGCAGGTGGCCCCTGCCGCCCCCGCGGCGCAGCAGCCGCCGGTGACGGTCACCAGCCACCCCGTGCCGCCCGCCGGCACCCACCCGACCAACCCGTTCCTGCCGCCGCACCCGGCCTCACCGCCCGAGCTGCGCGCGCAGCACGAGGCCCGGCTGGCCCAGCAGCGGGCAGCGCAGGCCGCTCACACCGCCGCGTACGGTGCCCCGCCGCAGCCGGCGCCGGTGCCCGGTCAGCAGCCGTACCCGTACGCCCAGGCGGCCCAGCCCGGCGCGGTGCCGCTGCAGACGATCGAGCCGTCCGGTGCCCCCGCGAAGCGGCGCAGCATCTGGCTGCCCGTCACCACCGTCGGCGTGGTCGCCGCGCTGGCGGCGTCTCTCGGCACCGCGGCACTCACCGGCGCGTTCGCCGACGACTCGACGCAGCCGTCCTCGCTCGCGTCGCTGTCGACCTCGACCAACGAGTCGGTCCCGGTGGCCGGGTCGACGTCCGACGACCCCGACTGGGAGGCCGTGACGACCGCCGTGCAGGCGTCGGTCGTGGCCATCCAGGTCACCACGAGCAGCGGCACCGCCGAGGGCTCGGGTGTCATCATCGACACCGAAGGCCACGTCATCACCAACAACCACGTGGTCGAGGGCGCCGAGGGCGACACGGTCCAGGTCACGCTCAGCGACGGTCGCCTGTTCGACGCGACGATCGTCGGCACCGACCCGACCACCGACCTGGCGGTCGTGCAGATCACCGAC
Source organism: Cellulomonas soli (assembly GCF_052036975.1). GTDB lineage: Bacteria > Actinomycetota > Actinomycetes > Actinomycetales > Cellulomonadaceae > Cellulomonas > Cellulomonas soli_A. The sequence goes on along the minus strand of NZ_JBQIAR010000019.1, from coordinate 44,486 downwards.
GCGCCGGACGACCTGAGCCCGGCCACGCTCGGCGACTCCGACGCGGTGACCGTCGGCGAGGCCGTCATGGCGGTCGGCAACCCGCTCGGCCTGGCCAACACGGTGACGACCGGCATCGTGTCGGCGCTCGACCGTCCGGTGTCGACCTCGGAGTCCGGCTCGGCGTCCGACGCGGTGGTGACCAACGCCATCCAGATCGACGCCGCGGTGAACCCCGGCAACTCCGGCGGTCCGTTGTTCGACGCCGAGGGCAAGGTCATCGGCATCACGTCGTCCATCGCGACCACGTCCAGCGACTCGGGCTCGATCGGCATCGGCTTCGCGATCCCGGTGAACCTGGTCTCCTCGGTGGCCGCGCAGCTGATCGAGAGCGGGAGCGCCGAGCACGCGTTCCTGGGGGTGTCGCTGTCGGACGGCACGGCCACGGCGGACGGCGTCACGCGGCGCGGTGCGGTCGTGGAGCAGGTCAGCTCCGACTCCCCGGCCTCGGCCGCCGGGCTGCAGAAGGGCGACACGATCGTGGCGATCGGCGGCCGGACCGTCGGCGGCGCGGAGTCCCTGACCGCCTACGTGCGGGCGCTGTCCTCGGGCACGAAGGTCACCCTGACGGTGGTGCGGGACGGTGCGGCGATCGACGTCGACGTGACGCTCGCGGCGCGTGAGGAGACGACCGACACCTCGTCGGGCGGCAGCAGCGGCAGCGTCGACCCGCAGGACATGACGCCCGAGCAGCTGTGGGAGTGGTTCCAGCAGCAGCAGGAGCAGCAGGGCTCCGGCCAGTAGGCCAGGGACGCCCCTGCGGCCGGCCGGGGCACCGCACGACCCTCAGCGGTCGGCGGTGTCCCGGCCGAGCGCGTGCCGCATGGGGACCAGCTTGGCCTCGGACTCGGCCAGCTCGGCGGCCGGGTCGGACGCCGCGACGATCCCGCAGCCCGCGAACAGGCGGACGCGTCGTGCGTCGTCGGGGTCGATCTGCGCGGAGCGCAGCGCGATGCCCCACTCGCCGTCACCGTCGGCACCGAACCAGCCGACGGGCCCGGCGTACCGGCCGCGGTCCATGCCCTCGATCCGGGCGATGAGTGCCCGGGCGGCCTGTGTGGGGGTGCCGCACACCGCGGCCGTGGGGTGCAGGGCCGCGGCGAGCGCGAGCGAGGACGGGTGCGCGGCCTGGCCGGTGGGTGTGGCGAGCACCCCCGTGACGTCGGAGGCGAGGTGCAGCACGTTGGGCAGGTGCAGCACGAACGGCACGTCGGGCACGTTGGTCGAGGAGCAGAACGGCTCGAGCGCGTGCGCCACGGAGGACACGGCGTACTCGTGCTCCTCGAGGTCCTTGGAGGAGTGGGCCAGGATCGCGGCGCGCGCCACGTCGGCGGCGTCGTCCCCGGTGCGGCGGATCGTCCCGGCGAGCACCCGTGAGGTGACCAGGCCCTTCTCGGACCGCACGAGCAGCTCGGGGGTGGCTCCCATCAGGCCGTCGACGCTGAAGGTCCAGCAGGACTCGTAGTCGTCGGCGAGCCGGCGCAGCGCCCACCGCACGTCGACGGGGCGCTCGGCGTGGGCGATGACGTCCCGGGCGAGCACCACCTTGTCGACCTCACCGGCACGGATCGCCGCGACGCCGCGAGCCACGACGTCGCGCCAGCCGGCTGCGTCGACGGCGCCGTCGGTCGAGGTGACCTCGCCGGGGTCGTGCACGGGGGTGCGTGTGCCGAGCACGTCCTCGAGCCGCGGGGCGCCGTGCAGCCGGGCGCCGGTGGTGATGGTCGTCAGCCACGCCCGCCCGTTCCGCCGGCCCACCACGACCGAGGGGACCACGACGACGCCGCCGGCGGGGGAGTCCTCGTCGAACGCGAACGAGCCGAACGCGACGGCACCCGTGCCCGGCAGGCGGACCTCGTCGCGCACGATCGCGCGGGCGAGCACGTCCTGCCAGACCTGCTCGGCCTGGGCGAACCGGTCGGGCCCGCCGACCTCGACGCGCAGCGCCTCGCCCCACGCCACCAGGCCGTCGCCGCGCCGCACCCAGGCCAGTGGGGCCTGCGCGGGCAGCAGGTCGAGCAGGTCGGCCGGGTCGGGCGTCGCGCCGGGGGTGCGGGTGGTGCCGTCTCGCGTCAGGTCGTCGTCACCGAGGGCGACCGTGCGGACCACCAGCGGGTGCGGCACGCGGTCGGTCGGCGTGCTCGTCAGCGTGCTCATCCCCACCAGGGTATGCCCGCTGCATGGAGCAGCCCGTCAGACCTGCGACGATGGGCCCATGTCTCGTGCAGGACTGGAGAAGGACCCCCGTGACGTCGCCGCGATGTTCGACGGCATCGCCCGCCGGTACGACCTGACCAACGACGTCGTCTCGCTCGGCCAGGACCGGGCGTGGCGTCGTGAGACGTTGCGCGCGGTGGCCGCCCAGCCCGGTCAGACGGTGCTGGACCTGGCCGCGGGCACGGGCACGTCGAGCGAGCCGCTGGCGGACGCGGGTGTCCGCGTGGTCCCGTGCGACCTGTCGACGGGCATGCTCGCGGTCGGCAAGCGACGGCGACCGGACCTGTCGTTCGTGGCGGGCGACGCGTTGCACCTGCCGTTCGCGGACGCGTCGTTCGACGCGGTGACGATCTCGTTCGGGCTGCGCAACGTGACGGACGTGCCGGCCGCGCTCGCGGAGATGATGCGGGTGACACGCCCGGGCGGACGTCTCGTGGTGTGCGAGTTCTCACGGCCGACGTGGGCGCCGTTCCGCACGGTCTACACCGAGTACCTCATGCGGGCGCTGCCGCCGGTGGCCCGTGCGGTGTCCAAGGAGCCGGACGCGTACGTGTACCTGGCCGAGACCATCCGGGAGTGGCCCGACCAGCAGGAGCTCGGTCGGATCATGGTCCGTGCGGGGTGGTCGCAGGTGGGGTTCCGGAACCTCTCGGGTGGCATCGTGGCGTTGCACAGGGCGGTTCGTCCCGAGTAAGGAAAGCCTTCCAAGACAGTGGGTTGACCGGTCGATAAACTCGGCCGGAGCCAAGTGAACGCCGTCACAAATGGAGCGACCGGTGCTGGGAGCAACGCACGATGACGCGGACGTCATCGTCGTGGGCGCAGGTCCGGCGGGTTCCAGCGCGGCGTACCACTGCGCGGCTGCCGGGCTCCAGGTCCTCCTGCTCGACAAGGCCTCGTTCCCGCGCGACAAGATCTGCGGCGACGGTCTGACCCCGCGGGCGGTGGCCGAGCTGGTGCGCATGGGTGTGGCCACCGACGAGCAGGACGGCTGGATCCGCAACGCCGGTCTGCGGGTGCTCGGCGGCGGGCACCGCCTGGAGCTGCCGTGGCCGGAGATCTCCAGCTACCCGGCGTACGGCCTGGCGAAGGCCCGCATGTCGTTCGACCACCTGCTGGCCACGCACGCGCAGGCCGCGGGCGCCAAGCTGCTCGAGCGGACCATGGTCACCGGCCCCGTGCGTGACGAGCGCACCGGTCGCGTGGTCGGGGTCACGGCGCGCCCGGTCGACGCCGACGGACGTCGCGACGGTGACGAGGTCGTCTACCGCGCACCTGTGGTCGTCGCTGCGGACGGCGTCTCGGCGCGCCTGGCGACCGGCATGGGCCTGCAGAAGCGCGACGATCGTCCGATGGGCGTCGCGGTGCGCACGTACTTCCGCACCCCGCGGCACGACGACCCGTGGATGGAGTCGCACCTCGAGCTGTGGGACGGCGAGCCGCACCGCTCGAACCTGATGCCGGGGTACGGCTGGATCTTCTCCCTGGGTGACGGCACCGCCAACGTGGGTCTCGGTTCGGTGAGCTCGACGGCCGCCGCGACGAAGGTCGACTACAAGGCGCTGTTCGCCGCGTGGATGGCCAACGCGCCTGCCGAGTGGGAGTTCACCCCGGAGAACCAGGTCGGCGAGGTGCGCGGCGCGGCGCTGCCGATGGGCTTCAACCGCGGCCCGCTGTACGGCCAGGGCCTGATGCTCGCCGGCGACGCCGCCGGCATGATCAGCCCGTTCAACGGCGAGGGCATCGCGTACGGCCTGCAGGCCGGCCGGGTCGCCGCCGACGCCATCGCCCAGGGCCTGGCGCGGGGCACGGCCAGCGGGCGCGAGCGCGCGTTCGCCACCTACGAGCGCCGCATGAAGGACGACCTGGGCGGGTACTACACGCTGGGGCGCATCTTCGTGCGGCTCATCGAGCACCCTGAGGTCATGCGGATCTGCACGCGCTACGGCCTGCCGCGTCCGCTCGTCATGCGCTTCACCCTCAAGCTGCTGTCCGACTGCTACGAACCCCGCGGCGGCGATGTCGTCGACCGGGTCATCGCAGGACTCACCCGGATCGTCCCCGCAGCATGACCACCCGCACCTCAGCGCCGAGGAGGCCTGCGCGATGACCAACCCGTTCATTCCCGTCCTGGTGCTGATGGGCATCGCGGCGGTGCTCGCGCTCGGTGGCGTGGGTGCCAGCGCGATCCTGGGCCCCAAGCGGTACAACCGCGCCAAGCTCGAGGCGTACGAGTGCGGCATCCAGCCCACCCCGCACGCCGTGGGCGGTGGCCGGTTCCCGGTCAAGTACTACCTGGTCGCCATGACCTTCATCGTGTTCGACATCGAGGTCGTGTTCCTCTACCCGTGGGCGGTGAGCTTCGCCGAGCTGGCGATGTTCGGCCTGGTGGCGATGATGACGTTCCTCGTGATCATCACGGTCCCGTTCGTCTACGAGTGGCGCCGGGGCGGGTTCGAGTGGGACTGAGCCCGGCTGGGCCGCTCACGGCACCCGCACCCGCACGCACGCACGTCCCGACCCGCAAGGAGGGCTGACATGGGCCTCGAAGAAGCACCCTCGGGTTTCCTGCTCACGACGGTCGAGGACCTCGTCGGCTACTTCCGCAAGGCTTCGCTGTGGCCGGTCACGTTCGGCCTGGCGTGCTGCGCGATCGAGATGATGGCCACCGGTGGCAGCCGGTTCGACATCTCGCGGTTCGGCATGGAGGTCTTCCGGGCCTCGCCGCGCCAGTCCGACCTGATGATCGTCGCGGGGCGGGTGAGCCAGAAGATGGCCCCGATCGTGCGGCAGGTCTACGACCAGATGGCCGGGCCGAAGTGGGTCCTGTCGATGGGTGTGTGCGCGTCGTCCGGCGGCATGTTCAACAACTACGCCATCGTGCAGGGTGTGGACCACGTCGTGCCGGTGGACATCTACCTGCCGGGCTGCCCGCCGCGCCCGGAGATGCTGATCAACGCCATCCTGACGCTGCACGCGCAGATCCAGGACGAGCCGCTGGGCAAGAACCGCCGCGAGATCGCCGTCGCCGCCGAGGCCGCTGCGCTCGAGGCGACGCCGACCTCGCACATGACGGGCCTGCTGCGATGACCGCGCCGAAGGACGAGAAGGACGTGACGGGCGAGAAGGTGGACGCCGCTGCCGCTGCGAAGGCCGGGTCCCCTGTCACCGGCGCCCAGTCGACGACCGAGGCGGCCCTGGAGGCCGGTGCGCAGAACGCCCCGACGGGTGCCGAGCACCGCACGAGCATCCCGGTCGTCGAGGTCCGCACCGGCATGTTCGGCGTGCACGGCACCGGTGACACCTCCGGCTACGGCGGGCTGGTCACCACGGTCACCCTGCCCGGTCCGAGCGAGCGGCCCTACGGCGGCTGGTTCGACGAGGTCGTCGACGTGCTGACCGAGGTGCTCGACGAGTCCGGCACCGGGTTCGCGAACGCGGTCGAGGCCGTGGTCGTCGACCGCGAGCAGCTCACGCTGCACGTGGCGCGCGAGCACGTGGTCGAGGTCGCGCAGGCGCTGCGGGACGACCCGGACCTGCGGTTCGAGCTGAGCCTGGGCGTCTCGGGCGTGCACTACCCGCACGAGACCGGTCGCGAGCTGCACGCCGTCTACCACGTGGTCTCGGTGACCCACGGCCGCCGGCTGCGGTTCGAGGTCGCCGTGCCCGACGGTGACGCGCACATCCCGTCGACGACGACCGTGTACCCGGCCAACGACTGGCACGAGCGCGAGACGTTCGACTTCTTCGGCATCGTGTTCGACGGCCACCCCGGTCTGGCGCGCATCCAGATGCCCGACGACTGGCCTGGCCACCCGCAGCGCAAGGACTACCCGCTCGGCGGCATCCCGGTCGAGTACAAGGGCGCCACCGTGCCGCCCCCGGACCAGCGGAGGTCGTACTCCTGATGAGCACCCAGACCCCCCACGCGACCGGTCACGTCGTCGACGACGACACGACCGCGATCCCGTCCTTCGAGGCCTCCGGCGGCGACTGGTCGGAGATCGCCGAGGAGGCCGCGCGCCTCGGCGAGGAGCGCATCGTCGTCAACATGGGCCCTCAGCACCCGTCCACGCACGGCGTGCTGCGACTCATGCTCGAGATCGACGGCGAGACCGTCACCGAGGCCCGTGCCGGGATCGGCTACCTGCACACGGGCATCGAGAAGAACATGGAGTTCCGCACCTGGACCCAGGGCGTGACCTTCTGCACCCGCATGGACTACGTGGCCCCGCTGTTCCAGGAGGCCGCGTACTGCCTGGCGGTCGAGAAGCTGCTGGGCATCACCGACGACGTGCCCGAGCGCGCCACCGTCATCCGGGTGCTGATGATGGAGCTGAACCGGATCGCCTCCCACCTGGTGTGCCTGGCCACGGCCGGCAACGAGCTGGGCGCGACGACCGTGATGACCACGGGCTTCACGGCCCGCGAGGAGATCCTGAAGATCTTCGAGCTGGTCACGGGCCTGCGCATGAACCACGCGTACATCCGCCCCGGCGGTGTCGCTCAGGACATCCCCCCGGGCGCGGTCGACGCGGTCCGTGAGGCCTTGGTGACGACGCGGCACTACCTGCGTCAGCTCGAGGACCTCATGATGGCCAACCCGATCCTGCACCTGCGGACCAAGGGCATCGCCAACCTGAGCCTGGCCGGCTGCATGGCCCTGGGCATGACGGGTCCGGTGCTGCGCTCGGCGGGCCTGCCGTACGACGTGCGCAAGGCCGACCCGTACTGCGGGTACGAGACCTACGACTTCGACGTGCCGACCTCGACCGATGCGGACGCGTGGTCGCGGATCGTGCTGCGGTTCGAGGAGTGCTACCAGTCGATGCGGATCGTCGAGCAGACCCTCGACCGTCTGCAGGCGATGGGTGCCGGTCCGGTGATGGTCGCCGACAAGAAGGTCGCGTGGCCGGCGCAGCTGGCCGTCGGCGCCGACGGCATGGGCAACTCGCTGGACCACATCAAGGAGATCATGGGCACCTCGATGGAGGCCCTGATCCACCACTTCAAGCTGGTCACCGAGGGTTTCCGCGTGCCGGCCGGCCAGGTGTTCCAGACCGTCGAGCACCCGCGCGGCGAGCTGGGTGTGCACCTGGTCTCCGACGGCGGCACCAAGCCGTACCGCGCGCACTTCCGTGACCCGTCGTTCAACAACCTGCAGGCCGTCTCGATGATGTGCGAGGGCGGCCAGGTGGCCGACGTCGTCGTCTCGGTGGCCTCGCTCGACCCCGTGCTGGGAGGGGTGGACCGCTGATGTCCGTCGAACAGGCTCCGGTCGGGCGCACGCCCGGCGCCCGGCACGCCACGGGGTACGACGAGGCCACGCGCGAGCGTCTGGCCGCCGACGCCGCGGCGATCGTGGCCCGCTACCCGCAGGAGCGTTCCGCGCTGCTGCCGATGCTGCACCTGGTGCAGGCCGAGGACGGCTACGTCTCGCCGCGGGGCATCGCGTTCTGCGCGGCCACGCTGGGTCTGACGACCGCCGAGGTGTCGGCGGTCGCGACGTTCTACACGCAGTACAAGCGGCACCCCAACGGTGAGTACACCGTGGGCGTCTGCACGAACACGCTGTGCGGTGTCATGGGCGGCGACGCCATCTGGGAGGAGCTCACCGAGCACCTCGGCGTCGGGCACGACGAGACGACCGAGGACGGCGCCGTCACCCTCGAGCGCGTCGAGTGCAACGCGGCGTGCGACTACGCCCCCGTGGTGATGGTCAACTGGGAGTTCTTCGACAACCAGACGCCCGAGTCCGCCAAGGCCGTGGTCGACGACCTGCGTGCCGGCAAGCCGGTACGGCCCACGCGTGGCCCCGACTCGGTGGCCTCCTTCAAGGAGGTCTCGCGCGTGCTGGCCGGGTTCACCGACGGGCGGGCCGACGAGGGTCCGGGTGCCGGTGAGGCGACGCTGCGCGGTGCGCGGCTGGCCGCCGAGCACGGCTGGACGGCCCCGGTGCCCGGTGCGCCGGCTGCCGCCGCGGCCGAGCCGGCCCAGGCACCGGCTGCGACCACCGAGCCCAAGACCGGCGGGAAGCAGTCCAGCGCCGAGCGTCCGGCGACCACACCGGCCGACTCCTCGGCGAAGGCCCGCCGCACCAAGAAGTCCACCGACGCCGCGAAGGAGTCGTGATGGCCACCACCCTCACCCCCGTGCTGTCGGCCGGCTGGGACGCCGACCGCTCCTGGACGCTGTCCGCCTACGAGGCGTCGGGCGGCTACGCGGGCCTGCGCAAGGCCCTGACGATGGCCCCGGCCGACATCGTCACCACCGTCAAGGACTCCGGTCTGCGCGGTCGTGGCGGCGCCGGGTTCCCCACCGGGCTCAAGTGGAGCTTCCTGCCGGCCCCGGACGGCGGCCCGCGGTACCTGGTGGTCAACGCGGACGAGTCCGAGCCGGGGACCTGCAAGGACATCCCGCTGATGATGGCCAGCCCGCAGCACCTGATCGAGGGTGTGGCGATCACGTCGTTCGCGATCGGCTGCCACCACGCGTTCATCTACCTGCGTGGCGAGGTCGTGCACGTGTACCGCCGCCTGCTGCGCGCCGTCGAGGAGGCCTACGCGGCCGGGTACCTGGGCAAGAACATCCTCGGTTCCGGCTACGACCTCGAGGTGACGGTGCATGCCGGTGCCGGGGCGTACATCTGCGGCGAGGAGACCGCGCTGCTCGACTCGCTCGAGGGCCTGCGCGGTCAGCCGCGCCTGAAGCCGCCGTTCCCGGCCGTCGCCGGCCTGTACGCGCGGCCGACGGTCGTCAACAACGTCGAGTCCATCGCGTCGGTGCCCAGCATCGTGAAGAACGGGTCCGACTGGTTCAAGCAGATGGGCACCGAGCGGTCGGCCGGCTTCGGCCTGTTCTCGCTGTCGGGGCACGTGACGCGTCCCGGTCAGTACGAGGCGCCGCTGGGCATCACGCTGCGCGAGCTGCTCGACATGGCCGGCGGCATCCGTGAGGGCCACGAGCTGAAGTTCTGGACACCGGGCGGCTCGTCGACGCCGATCTTCACCGCCGAGCACCTGGACGTGCCGCTGGACTACGAGTCCGTCGGGGCGGCCGGGTCCATGCTCGGCACGCGCGCGCTGCAGATCTTCGACGAGACCACCTCGGTGGTCCGCGCGGTGTCGCGCTGGATCCAGTTCTACAAGCACGAGTCGTGCGGCAAGTGCACCCCGTGCCGCGAGGGCACGTTCTGGCTCGCCCAGGTGCTCGCCCGGCTCGAGCAGGGTCAGGGCACCTCGGACGACATCGACCTGCTGCTCGACCTGTGCGACAACATCCTCGGTCGCGCGTTCTGCGCGCTCGGCGACGGCGCCACCAGCCCGGTGACGTCGGCCATCAAGTACTTCCGGGAGGAGTTCGAGGCGGGCACGCACACGCCCGCCGACGTGCTCTTCCCGCCCGAGCGCAGCTCGCTGTTCGCCTACACGCCCCGCCGCAGCGGGGCCCTCGCGGGGGTGCACGCATGACGATCACGTCCCCGCGTCCCGGCCGCGCCGCCGCCTCGACGCCCCTCGTGCCGGACGCCCCGGCCCCCGTGGCCGTCGAGCCGGCCGCGACCGTGACGCTGACGATCGACGACGTCGAGACGACCGTGGCCAAGGGCACGCTCGTCATCCGCGCCGCCGAGCAGCTCGGCATCCAGATCCCGCGGTTCTGCGACCACCCGCTGCTCGCCCCCGCCGGTGCGTGCCGGCAGTGCCTCGTCGAGGTCGCGGTGCCCGACCGTGAGGGCAACGTCCGCCCGATGCCCAAGCCGCAGGCCTCCTGCACGCTCGAGGCCACGCCCGGCATGGTGGTCCGCACGCAGCGCACGTCGGCCGTGGCCGACAAGGCCCAGCACGGCGTGATGGAGCTGCTGCTCATCAACCACCCGCTCGACTGCCCCGTCTGCGACAAGGGCGGCGAGTGCCCCCTGCAGAACCAGGCCATGTCGAACGGTCGGGCCAGCACCCGGTTCGTCGACATCAAGCGCACGTACCCCAAGCCGGTGGCGATCTCGACGCAGATCCTCATCGACCGCGAGCGCTGCGTGCTGTGCCAGCGGTGCACCCGGTTCTCCGAGGAGATCGCCGGCGACGTGTTCATCGACCTGCAGAAGCGCGGTGCGCAGCAGCAGATCGGCACGTTCGACACGCAGGTCCTCGGCTTCACCGGAGACACGCCCTCGGGCGCCTCCGCGATCGACGCCTCCGGCCGCCCGTTCGCGTCGTACTTCTCGGGCAACACCGTGCAGATCTGCCCCGTGGGTGCCCTCACGGGTGCGGCCTACCGGTTCCGTGCGCGGCCGTTCGACCTGGTCTCGACCCCCGGTGTGGCCGAGCACGACTCGTGCGGCTCGGCGATCCGCGTCGACCACCGTCGCGGCGTCGTGCTGCGTCGCCTGGCCGGCGACGACCCGGCGGTCAACGAGGAGTGGATCACCGACAAGGACCGGTTCGCGTTCGCCTGGCAGTCCGCGCCGGACCGCCTCACCACGCCGCTGGTCCGCGCACGCAACGCCGACGGCACGCGAGGCGAGCTCGAGCCGGCCAGCTGGGTCGAGGCGCTCGACGTCGCCGCCGCGGGTCTGCGCTCGGCGCTCGAGGCCGACGGTGCCGCCGCGGGCGTGGCGGTGCTGCCCGGCGGTCGCCTCACGCTCGAGGACGCCTACGCGTACGCCAAGTTCGCCCGCGTCGCGCTGGGCACCCACGACGTCGACTTCCGTGCCCGTCCGCACTCGGACGAGGAGGAGTCGTTCCTGGGTCATGCCGTCGCCGGCCGCACGCTGCAGGTGACGTTCGGCGACCTGGAGCAGGCGCCCGCGGTGCTGCTCGTGGGCCTGGAGGCCGAGGAAGAAGCAGGCATCACGTTCCTGCGCCTGCGCAACGGTGTGCGCGCCGGTCGGACCACGGTCCTGTCGGTGGCCGCCCTGGCCAGCCGGGGCCTGCAGCGCCTGGACGGCGTGCTGCTGCCGGCCGCTCCCGGCACGGAGGCCGAGGTGCTCGACGCGATCGGCACCGACGCGGACGACGAGCTGCTGACCGACGCCGCGACCGCCCTGGCCACGCCGGGGTCCGTGGTGCTCGTGGGTGAGCGTCTGGCCGCGTCGGTCGGGGCGTACTCGGCCGCGCTGCGGCTCGCGGAGCGCACCGGGGCTCGCCTCGCCTGGGTGCCGCGGCGGGCGGGGGAGCGCGGGGCCGTCGAGGCCGGTGCGCTGCCGACCCTGCTGCCCGGTGGCCGCCCGGTGGCCGACTCGGCTGCCCGTGTCGACCTGGCCGCGGCGTGGGGTGTCGAGCAGCTGCCGGCCGCGCCGGGACGTCCCACCGGGGCGATCCTGCAGGCCGCGGTCGCGGGCACCCTGGGTGCGCTCGTCGTCGGCGGTGTCGACCCGGCGGACCTGCCCGACCCGGCGCTGGCCCGTCGGGCGCTGACGGCGGTCCCGTTCGTCGTCGCGCTCGAGGTGCGTCGCTCCGAGGTGACCGACGCGGCCGACGTGGTGCTGCCCGTCGCGCCGCCGGTGGAGAAGCCCGGCACGTTCGTCACGTGGGAGGGCCGCCCGCGGCCGTTCCCGCAGGCGCTGGCCACCACCGCCATGGCCGACCACCGGGTGCTGGACCTGCTGGCCGACGCCCTCGGAGTCGAGCTGGGCCTGCCGACCGTCACCGCCGTGCACGACGAGCTCGACCAGCTCGGCGGCTGGGACGGTGCCCGGGTGGGCGCCCCCACGGTCGAGTCCACCGAGCCGCCGACCATCGCCGCGGGCACCGCGGTGCTGGCCACCTGGCACCAGCTGCTCGACGCCGGTCGGCTGCAGAGCGGGGAGCCGTTCCTGGCCGGGACGGCGAAGCGACCGGTCGCCCGGATCTCCGAGGTCACCGCCCAGGCGGCCGGTGTCGCCGACGGCGCCCAGCTGGCCGTGAGCACCGACGCCGGGACCATCACGTTGCCGGTGGTCGTCACCGAGATGCTCGACCACGTCGTGTGGCTGCCGACCAACGCGGTCGGCAGCGCGGTGCGCGACACCCTGCACGCCGACGCGGGCGACGTCGTCCGCATCGCCGCCGCGACCGCCGAGGTCGCCGTCGCCGAGGAGGTCGACGCGTGAGCGCACCCGCCCTGCTGCCGGGGGCCGCCGTGACCCCCGTCGTGGCCGACTTCGGTCAGGACGTCTTCTGGGTCTGGCTGCTCAAGGCCGTGGCCATCATCGTGTTCCTGCTGACCAGCGTGCTCATCGCCATCTGGTTCGAGCGCCGGGTCGTGGCCCGCATGCAGGTGCGCCCCGGCCCGAACGTGCATGGTCCGCTGGGTCTGCTGCAGTCGCTGGCCGACGCGATGAAGCTCCTGGTCAAGGAGGACATCACCGTCAAGGCGGCCGACAAGCTGGTCTACATCGTCGCGCCGATGATCGCGGTGTTCTGCTCGCTGCTGACGTTCGCCGTGATCCCGTTCGGCCCCGAGGTGAACATCTTCGGCGTGATGACGCCGCTGCAGCTGACCGACTTCCCCGTCGCGGTGCTGTACATCCTGGCCTGCGCGTCCGTCGGCGTGTACGGCATCGTGCTCGGCGGCTGGTCGTCCAACTCGACGTACCCGCTGCTCGGCGGGGTCCGGTCCACGGCTCAGGTCATCTCGTACGAGCTGTCCATGGGCCTGTCGCTGGTGTCGGTGTTCATCCTCGCCGGGTCCATGTCGACCTCGCAGATCGTCGACTCCCAGACGCAGGTCTGGTGGTTCCTGCCGCTGGCACCGGCGTTCGTCATCTACGTGATCTCGATGGTCGGCGAGACGAACCGTCTGCCGTTCGACCTGCCCGAGGCCGAGGGTGAGCTCGTCGGCGGGTACACCACCGAGTACTCCTCGATGAAGTTCGCCTGGTTCTTCCTGGCCGAGTACATCAACATGATCAACGTCTCGGCCGTGGCCACGACGCTGTTCTTCGGCGGCTGGCGTGCCCCGTGGCCGCTGTCGGCGATCAACGACGGCATGTTCAACACCGGCTGGTGGCCCGTGCTGTGGTTCCTGGCCAAGCTGTGGCTGTTCATGTTCCTGTTCGTGTGGATCCGCGGCTCCGTGCTGCGCTTCCGCTACGACCAGTTCATGAAGCTCGGCTGGAAGGTGCTGATCCCCGCCTCGCTGGCCTGGGTGTTCTGCGTCTCGATCGTGCAGGGCATCCGTCAGTTCTCCGGCTGGGAGCTGCGCACGGTGCTGTTCGTGCTGGCCGGCCTGGTGCTGGCCGCGCTGGCCCTGTCGTTCCTGGTCCCGGAGAAGAAGCCCACCGCCAAGGACACCGGTCCGCGCGAGCCCGTGGTGATCGACCCGTTCGCCGCCGGGTACCCGGTGCCGCCGCTGCCCGGCCAGGTCCTCCCGCCGTCCCCCCGCAAGGCCCGCCAGGCCGCCGCCGCGATGGCCGCGACCGCCTCGGCCGACCCCGCCGCCACCGACGGTGATCCCGGACCGCAGACCCCGAAGGAGGTGCACGGTGGCTGACGAGACCACGGACCCCACGAAGGACGTCCGGCCGGCCCGCGACACGGACGCGAGCGGCCGTGAGGTCGCCCGCCCGCAGGACCAGCCGTACCGCTCGCTGATGGAGCCGCGCACGGGTCTGGCCGAGCTGCTCGCCCCCGTGGGCGGGTTCGGCGTGACGATCTCGAACTTCTTCCGGCCGACGGTCACCGAGCAGTACCCCTCGGACAAGGCACCGATCCGGCCCCGGTACCACGGGCGTCACCGGCTCAACCGGTACGCCGACGGGCTCGAGAAGTGCATCGGCTGCGAGCTGTGCGCGTGGGCGTGCCCGGCGGATGCGATCTACGTCGAGGCCGCCGAGAACACCGCCGACGAGCAGTTCTCGCCGGGTGAGCGCTACGGCCGCGTCTACGAGATCAACTACCTGCGCTGCATCTTCTGCGGCCTGTGCATCGAGGCGTGCCCCACCCGGGCGCTGACGATGACCAACGAGTTCGAGCTCGCCGGCCCGACGCGCGCCGGGATGATCTGGGAGAAGGACGACCTGCTCGCGCCGATGCGCTCGGGCATGCTGGCCGCCCCGCACCCCATGGTCGAGGGCACCACGGACACCGAGTACTACCGCGGCGAGGTCACCGGGGCCACCGACGAGCAGGTCGCCTGGGTCGCCGAGCACCGCCCGGACGACCCGACGCTGCCGGCGAACGCCGGGCCCGAACCCGTCCAGACCATCGGCGCCACGGCCGCCGCGCAGTACGCGCGGACGGCCGCCGCCACGAAGCAGGGGTCGAAGTGAGCGCGGCACTGGTCACGTCCCTCACGGACGCGGGCACCACGACGACGGCCGAGGCCGTGCTGTTCTGGGTGCTCGGTCCGGTCATCGTGCTGGCGGCACTCGGTCTGCTGCTCGCCCGCAAGGCGGTGCACGCGGCCCTCGCCGTCGTCGTCGTGATGATCTCCCTGGCGTTCCTGTACGTCGCGCAGGACGCGGTGTTCCTCGGCGTCGTGCAGGTCGTGGTGTACACCGGCGCCGTGATGATGCTGTTCCTGTTCGTGCTCATGCTCGTCGGCGTGGACGCCTCGGACTCCCTGGTGGAGACGCTGCGCGGTCAGCGCTGGATCGGGCTGCTGGCCGGTCTGGGGCTCGGCGTGGTGCTGGCGGGGGTCGTCGGCACGGCGGCGTACGGCACACCCGTCGGCCTGGACACCGCCAACGAGGCCTCCAACCCGGTGGGCATCGCGCGGATCGTGTTCGGCGAGTACGTGTTCGCGTTCGAGGTCGTCGGGGCGCTCCTGGTGACCGCGGCCCTGGGCGCCCTGGTGCTCACGCACCGTCAGCGTCTGACCCGGCACATCGGCCAGAAGGAGCGGGCCGACGCCCGCGTCGCCGCCGGTGCCGTGCTCACCCCGCTGCCGGCACCGGGCGTGTACGCCCGGCACAACGCCATGGACGTGCCGGCGCTCGGCCCGGACGGCCGACCGCTGCCGCACTCCGTGCCCCGTGTGCTGCGGGTGCGCGGCCAGGAGGCCGACGCGGCGGAGTTCTCGGCCCGCACCGAGCGGGTCCTCGCCGGCTACGCGGCCGACGAACCGGTGGAGATCGAGGGCCGGTCGGCCGCTGACGCGGCGAGCGGACAGGAGGAGGGTCGGTGAACCCCACGAACTACCTGGTGCTGTCGTCCATCCTGTTCGCGATCGGTGCGTCGACGGTGCTGCTGCGCCGCAACGCGATCATCGTGTTCATGGGTGTGGAGGTCATGCTCAACGCGACGAACCTGGCGCTGGTCACGTTCTCGCGCATCCAGGGGAACCTCACCGGCCAGACGCTCGCGTTCTTCGTCATGGTCGTGGCGGCCGCCGAGGTCGTCGTCGGCCTGGCGATCATCGTCGCGATCTTCCGGACCCGCCGCTCGGCCTCGGTCGACGACGTCAACCTGTTGAAGAGCTGAGGGGCGGCACGTGCACACCCTGACCTCCGTCCTCCCGTGGGAGGCCGCCGTCCCCGTCGCGCAGAGCGCCGACGGTCTCGTCTCGCTGGCGCCGTGGCTCGTGGGCCTGCCGCTGCTGTCGGCGGCCGTGCTGCTGCTCCTCGGTCGGCGCGCCGACCGATGGGGCCACTGGCTGGGCGTGGCGGCCTCGTCCGCGGCGTTCGTGCTCGGCGCCGCGCTGCTGCTCGACCTGCTGGGCCGACCGGCCGACGCGCGGATCCTCGACGTCGACCTGGGTACCTGGATCGACGCCGGCACGTTCGACCTGTCGGCCGGTGTGCGGATCGACCCGCTGTCGTTGACGTTCGTGCTGCTGGTGACGTTCGTCGGCTCGCTGATCCACGTGTACTCCGTGGCGTACATGGAGCACGACGTGAACCGCCGCCGGTTCTTCGCGTACCTCAACCTGTTCGTCGCGGCGATGCTCGTGCTGGTGCTCGCGAACTCCTACCTGCTGCTGTTCGTCGGCTGGGAGGGCGTCGGTCTGGCGTCGTACCTGCTCATCGGGTTCTGGAACCACCACCTGCCGTACGCGGTCGCCGCGAAGAAGGCGTTCGTGGCCAACCGCATCGGTGACGTCGGCCTGATCGTGGCGCTGGGGCTGATGTTCGCCCAGTTCGGTGCGGTCGACTTCGCCACGGTGCACGCCGGGGCCGCGCACGCGAGCCAGGGCACGCTCACGGCGATCGCCCTCATGCTGCTGCTCGCCGCGTGCGGCAAGTCGGCGCAGTTCCCGCTGCAGTCCTGGCTGGGCGACGCGATGGCCGGCCCGACGCCGGTGTCCGCCCTGATCCACGCGGCCACGATGGTCACCGCCGGCGTCTACCTGGTGGTGCGCTCGGCGCCCGTGTTCGACGGCGCGCCCACCGCGCAGCTGGTCGTCGTGATCGTCGGTGCGATCACCCTGATCTTCGGGGCCGTGGTCGGCTGTGCCAAGGACGACATCAAGAAGGCGCTGGCCGCCTCGACCATGTCGCAGATCGGCTACATGATGCTCGCCGCGGGCCTGGGCCCCATCGGTGCGGCGTTCGCGATCTTCCACCTGCTCACGCACGGGTTCTTCAAGGCCGGCATGTTCCTGGGTGCCGGGTCCGTGATGCACGGCATGGACGACCAGGTGGACATGCGCCGCTTCGGCGGCCTGGGCCGGTACATGAAGATCACCTGGGCCACGTTCGGCCTGGGGTGGCTGGCGATCCTCGGCATCCCGCCGTTCTCGGGCTTCTGGTCCAAGGACAAGATCATCGAGGCGGCCTTCGTCGGCGAGGGCTGGCGTCCGTGGGTCTTCGGCTCGGTCGCGCTGATCGGCGCGGGGATCACGGCGTTCTACATGTCGCGCCTGTTCTTCATGACCTTCGAGGGGCAGCGGCGCTGGTCCACGACGCGCGACGGGCACGAGCAGCACCCGCACGAGTCCCCGGCGCTGATGACCTGGCCGATGATCATCCTCGCCGTCGGCTCGGCAGGGCTCGGGCTGGTGCTGGCCACCGGCGACCGGTTCACCACGTGGCTGGCTCCCGTCACCGGGCACGCCGAGCACGCCGAGCCGGTGCTGCCCGCCTGGTTGCTGATCGTGCTGACGCTCGCCGTGGTGATCGCCGGCCTGGTGATCGCCTGGCGGTGGTACGCCGTCGGCACCGTGCCCGTCACGCCGCCCATCGGCACCGCACTCACGCGCGCCGCCCGCGTGGACCTCTACCAGGACGCCGTCAACGACGCCCTGCTGGTCGAGCCCGGCCAGCACCTGACCCGGTCCCTCGTCTACGCCGACCGCACGCTCGTCGACGGCGCCACCACCGGCGTCGGCCGCGGCGCGGTCGGGCTCGGTGAGGTCGCCCGCAAGACGCAGACCGGGTTCGCCCGCACGTACGCAGCGACGATGCTCCTGGGCCTCGTCGTCCTCGTGGCCGCCGTCCTGGTCGCCCAGAGCTGAGGAGAGCACCGAACGATGTCGTCCTCCTTCCCCTGGTTGACCGCCCTGGTCGTCCTGCCGCTGCTCGGGGCGGTGACGCTGTGGGTGCTGCCCGCCGGTGCCGCCCGGGCCAGGGCCCGCGGTGTCGCACTCGGGTTCGCCCTGGCCGAGCTCGCCCTGGCCGTCGGCGCACTCACCGCGTTCGACACCTCCGCGGCCGGCACCCACCAGCTCGCCGAGACGTACGCGTGGATCCCGCAGCTCGGGGTGTCGTACGCCCTGGCGGTCGACGGCGTGGGTCTCTCGCTCGTGCTCATGTCGGTGCTGCTCGTGCCGCTGGTGGTCCTGGCCGCCTGGCGGGAGCAGGGCAGTGACGGCGCCCCCACGGACCGCCTGCGTCGGTACCTGGCCCTCGTGCTGCTGCTCGAGGTGTTCATCGTGCTCGTGTTCGCCGCGCGCGACCTGTTCCTGTTCTACGTCGTCTTCGAGGCGATGCTGATCCCGGTGTACTTCATGATCGGCGCGTACGGCGGCGCTCAGCGCCGCTACGCCGCGGTGAAGTTCCTGCTGTTCGGTCTGGCCGGCGGTCTGGTGATGCTGGTCGCGGTCATCGGGCTGTACCTGCAGGGCCCGGGCGGGTCCGAGGGGTTCCTGATCGACAACCTCGTCGGTCTGAGTCTCGACCCCACGCTGGAGAAGTGGCTGTTCATCGGCTTCTTCGTGGCGTTCGCTGTCAAGGCGCCCATGTTCCCGGTGCACACCTGGCTGCCCGACGCGGCCGAGCAGGCGCCCGCGGGCACCTCGACGCTGCTGGTCGGCGTGCTCGACAAGGTCGGCACCTTCGGGATGCTCACGCTGTGCCTGCCGCTGTTCCCTGCGGCCTCCCGCTGGGCGGCCCCCGTGGTCGTCGTGCTGGCCGTCGTGTCGATCCTCTACGGGGCGCTGCTGGCCATCGGGCAGAAGGACATGTTCCGGCTGGTGGCGTACACGTCGGTGTCGCACTTCGGGTTCATCGTCCTGGGCATCTTCGCGTTCACCTCGACGTCCGTGGCCGGCTCGTCGTTCTACATGGTCAACCACGGGTTCTCCACGGGTGCGCTGTTCCTGCTGGTCGGGTTCCTGGTGGCCCGGCGCGGCTCGGCGCAGATCGCCGACTTCGGTGGCCTGCAGAAGGTTGTCCCGGTGCTCGCCGGCACGTTCCTGGTGGTCGGCCTGTCCGCGCTCTCCCTGCCGGGCCTGTCGACGTTCGTCAGCGAGTTCCTCGTGCTGGTCGGTTCGTTCGCGCGGCACCCCGCTGCCGCGATCGTCGCGACCCTCGGCGTGGTGCTGGCCGCGATCTACGTGCTGTGGCTCTACCAGCGGGTGTTCACCGGTCCGGTCCGCCCGGGCCTCGAAGGCACGCCCGACCTGCGCGCCCACGAGCGGTGGGCGGTCGCCCCGCTGATCGCCGTCATGCTCGTGCTCGGCTTCGTGCCGGGCCCCGCGCTCACCCTGGTGCGCGAGAGCGCGCACCTCACGCTCGAGCAGGGCGGCGTCGAGGACGTCGCCGCCGTCGTGTCCGCCACCTCGGTCGAAGGGACTGACGAGTGAGCACCTTCACCGCACCCACCATCGCGTGGGCGCAGCTCAGCCCGGTCGTCATCGTGCTGCTGGCCGCCGTGCTCGGCGTGCTGGTCGAGGCGTTCGTCCCGGCGGCCCGCCGCCGCGTCGTGCAGCTGGTCGTCGCGTTCGTCGCCCTGGCCGGGGCGCTGGTCGCCGTGGCCGCGCTGTGGAACGGCGCGGTGGACTCCGGCGGCACCGAGGTGCTGTCCGGCTCGCTGGTGATCGACGGCCCGGCGCTCGCGCTGCAGGGCATCATCGCCCTGCTGGCACTCGTCGCCACGCTCGTCGTCGCGGACCGCACGGACACGGGCGAGGACGCGTTCGCCCCGTCTGCCTCGGCCGTGCCCGGCTCGGAGTACGAGGAGCTGACCCGTCAGCACGGGTTGCAGCAGACCGAGGTCTTCCCCCTGGTGCTGTTCGCCACGGGCGGCATGCTGATCTTCCCGGCCACGGGCGACCTGCTGACGCTGTTCGTCGCGCTCGAGGTGCTCTCGCTGCCGCTGTACCTGCTCACGGGCATGGCCCGTCGGCGTCGCCTGCTCTCGCAGGAGGCGTCGATGAAGTACTTCCTGCTCGGTGCGTTCGCCTCGGCCCTCATGCTGTTCGGCATCGCGCTGCTGTACGGGTACTCGGGCTCGTTGCGGTTCTCCGAGATCGCCGCGGCCACGGCCGACCCGTCCGGGCTGGACGCGCTGCTGCTGGTCGGCGCCCTGCTGGTCGTGTCGGGCCTGCTGTTCAAGATCGGCGCCGTGCCGTTCCACGCCTGGACGCCCGACGTCTACCAGGGCGCACCGACGCCGATCACGGGGTTCATGGGGGCGTGCACCAAGGCCGCCGCCGCCGGGGCGTTGCTGCGCTTCGTGTACGTCGTCATCCCCGGTCTGCAGTGGGACGTGCAGGGCGTGCTGTGGGCCGTCGCGATCCTCACGATGCTCCTCGGTACGGTCGTCGCGCTCGTGCAGACCGACGTCAAGCGGATGCTCGCCTACTCCTCGATCGCCCACGCAGGCTTCCTGCTCACCGGTGTCGTGGCGCTCGAGGCCTCGGGCGTCGCTGCGGTGATCTTCTACCTGCTGGCCTACGGGGCCGCCACGGTCGGCGCCTTCGGCATCGTCTCGGTGGTCCGCGAGAAGGTCGCCGGTCCGGACGACGTGGACGGTGACACCGCCGGCACCGTGCTCGGCGAGGCCACGCACCTGTCGCAGTGGGCCGGGCTCGGCCGCCGGCACCCGCTGACCGCGCTGGCGTTCACGCTGTTCCTGCTGTCGTTCGCGGGGATCCCCCTCACGGCCGGGTTCATCGGGAAGTTCACGGTCTTCAGCGCCGCCGTCGCAGGGGGGGCCTGGCCGCTGGCGGTCGTCGGTGTGGTGGCCTCGGCCGCTGCGGCGTTCTTCTACGTGCGGGTCGTCGTCCTGATGTTCTTCACCGCGCCTGCCGCGGACGCCCGGGCGTCCGCGGGGACGGCCGGTGCCGGCGTGGCGGACGAGGCCAGCGGGGCGGACGAGGCCGGTGCGGCCGGTCCGGACGCCGACGGGGTGGATGTGTCCGCCCCCGACGTCGTGACCACCGCGACCCTGACCCGCCCGGTCCCGGCCGCGACCACGACCGTCGTCACCACGGAGGGCTTCACGGCCGTGGCCGTCGCGGTCTGCGCCGTGCTCACCCTTGCGCTCGGTGTCTTCCCCTCGCCCGTTCTCGAGCTCCTCGACCAGGCCGCGCTGTTCCTGCCCTGACCGGGCGGGGTGCTGCCGACGGATGTGACCGGCGGCACCCCGCCGGACGGGGTGATGCGGCCCTCGGTGACGCGGACGGCCGTGCGCGCCAGATAGGTTCGACCCGTGACGACCGCACTTGCCCTCCCGCTGGCCGACCCCGAGCTGGCCGCCCGGCTCACCGGCCGGCTCTCGCTCGTCGAGGAGCGGCTGCGTGACGCCGTCACGCAGCCCGACCCGCTGGCCGACGACGCCTCACGCCACCTGGTCAACGCCGGTGGCAAGCGGCTGCGGCCGATGCTCACGCTGCTGACCGCCGAGCTCGGGGACGGTGCCCGACGCGAGGTGCTCGACGCGGCCGTGGTGGTCGAGCTGACGCACCTCGCGACGCTGTACCACGACGACGTGATGGACTCCGCGCCCCTGCGGCGCGGTGCGCCCTCGGCGCACGAGGTCTGGGGCAACTCGGTCGCGATCCTCACCGGTGACCTGCTGTTCGCGCGGGCCTCGACCACGGTTGCCGGTCTTGGGCCGGACGCGGTGCGCATCCAGGCACAGACGTTCGAACGGCTGTGCCTGGGTCAGCTGCACGAGACCGTGGGTCCCCGCCCCGACGAGGACCCGGTGGCGCACTACCTGCAGGTCCTCGCCGACAAGACCGCCTCGCTCATCGCCACCTCGGCGCGGTTCGGGGCGATGTTCGCCGGCTGCCGTCCGGCCGTCGTCGACCAGGTCACCGAGTTCGGCGAGAAGATCGGCGTGGCCTTCCAGCTGGCCGACGACGTCATCGACCTCACCTCGGACAGTGCGGTCACCGGCAAGACACCGGGCACGGACCTGCGTGAGAAGGTCCCCACGATGCCCGCGCTCCTGCTGCGCGCTCGTGCCGCGCGCCCCGACGCCAGCGCCGAGGACCTGCGCGTCCTGGCCCTGCTCGACGGTGACCTGACCGGTGACGAGGCCCTCGCGGAGGCCGTGGCGGCGTTGCGCACGCACCCGGTGGTCGACGAGACCCGTCGGCACGCCGTGGCCCTGGCCCGGGCGGCCGTCGTCGAGCTCGAGCCGTTGCCCTCGGGGCCGGCCAAGGACGCCCTGGTGTCGTTCGCGCAGTCGCTGGTCGACCGGACCGCATGACATGTCAGGAGCGGCTGTGACGAGCGGACCCACCCCGCCCCGGTGCACGGTGTGCGGGCTCCCGCTGACTCCCGGGGCGGCGCTGTGCAGCGAGTGCGGGGCGCGCGTCGCCCTGGCACCGGCGGCGAGCGACCGCTCCTTGCCGACCGTGGGCCCGACGGGTGCACGGAGCGCGGGTCCGACGACCGGCCCCGTGCCCGTGCCGATGGCCCTGCCCGGCGGGGCGCCCGGGCAGGTCCCTGCGGGGCACGCACCCGGCCCGGGTGTCAGGGAGCCGCACAGGGCCGGCACGGGGGCTGTCCCGGTGGCACCCACCGCGGTGGCCCCGGTGGGCCTGCGTGTGCTCGCCTACCTGGTCGACAGCGTCGTGCTCGGCCTGGTCGTGGGGCTCGGCTGGGGGATCGTCGCGCTCCTGGGACCGCAGGACCCGACCGGTTCGGCGATCACCCTGCTCCCGTCGGTGCTGGCCCTGCTGGCGGTCGTCGGACAGCTGGTCGCCGAGGCCACCACGGGCGCGACGGCAGGTTCGGCGCTGCTCGGCATCCGTACCCTCTCGGCACGCACGGGCCGGCCGGCGGGGCTGCTCGCGGTGCTGGTCCGCGCACTGGTCGTGGGTGCGGGGGCGCTCGTGTGCTTCGTGGGTCAGTGGGTCGTGGTGGCCTCGGGGGCGTGGGACCGCGGGCCGGCGTTGCGCGGCTGGCACGACAAGGCCAGCGGCACGATGGTGCTGCGTGCGCGCGCGGCAGGCGCGAGCGCACCTGCCGCGCCGGGTTCGTCGCAGCGCCACGGGCCGGGTGCACCGCCTGTGCCGCGCGGGGTCACCTCCTCGCCGACGGGAACCGCGGCACCCGCGCCGATGGCACCCGCGGGTCCGGTGACCCCGGTGGCCTCGGTGCCGGTGCTCACGTTCCCCGGGCCCACTGCGCGCGTCGAGCCGTCCGTGGCGCCCGCGGCCCCGACCGTCGGACCTCCGCCGCCGTCGGCCCCACCGCCTGCAGGCACCCCGGCCGCGGGTGCGCCGGTCGGCGCACCGCCCGTGGCCGAGGTGCCTTTCGTCGGTCCGGTGGCACCCGCCCAGCCGCCGCTCCAGCCCGTCGCACCGGCACCGGTAGAGCCTGGGAGCAGTCGCCGGGCGCGCCGTGCGGCGACCGGCCAGACGCCGATGGTCGACGTGCCCTGGGCCGTCGCGCTGCCCACGGTCACCGGCGCGCAGCCCACGGTGACCGGCGCGCAGCCTGTGGTGACCGGCGCGCAGCCTGTGGTGACCGGCGCGCAGCCTGTGGTGACAGGCCCGCAGTCGGCGCTGACGCCGACGGGGATCGAGCCGGTCGTGTCGACGGCCGCCCAGCCGATCGTGGCTGGCCCCCCGCCTGTCGCAGCACCGCGGGCCGCTGCCGCGTCCGCAGCTGACCCCTTTGCCGAGCTGGAGCTCACCCGGCTCCGCGAGGCGCCCGGCCCGACCGGTGGCCCCACGCCGGGCATCGGGCTGCGGCTCGTGCTCGACACCGGTGAGCGGGTCGAGGTGGCCGGTGACGGCCTGATCGGGCGCCGCCCGGATCCCGCGCCCGGTGTCGTGCACCTGGTGCCGGTCGACGATCCTGCCCGGTCGGTGTCCAAGGTGCACCTGGCGTTCGGCCTCGACGCGGGCGCACCCGGCCAGATGTGGGTCATGGACCGCGGGTCGACCAACGGCTCGGTGGTCGTGACACCGTCGGGTGCCGAGTCGGTGCTGCCGGCCGGGGCGCGGGTCAGCGTCGGTCCGGGGTGGACCGTCCGGTTCGGGGAGCGTCGCCTGCGGGTCGAGCAGGCCTGACCGCTGCCGCGACGTGCCGGCGGCACAGCCGTGGTCGTTATGCTGACGGGCGTCCAGCTCCTCCCGATTGTCGATCCTGACCGGAGCCACGATGACCGCCGCGCCCGTCCCCACCCCCGGGGCAAGGGTGCCTCGCGTGCGGGTGCGGGCAGGGGCCGCCACGGCCACGGCCCGCCGGGAGACCAACGAGGACACCTACTTCGCGGCCGACGGCCTGTACGTGGTGGCGGACGGCATGGGCGGTCACGACGCCGGGGAGCTGGCCAGCCGGACCGCGGTGGACGTGCTCGCGGCGTCCTTGGTGGGGCGCACGCCGCGGCCGGCGGACGTCGTGGCAGTGGTCCGTGAGGCCAATGCCCGTGTGCGTGACCTCGCGGCCGGGCACAGCACCCGACCGCCGGGCACCACCGTGTCGGGTGTGGTGCTCACCGTGTGGCAGCGCACACCGTGCTGGATCGTGCTCAACGTCGGCGACTCGCGCACCTACCGCATGATCGGCGGCGTGCTCGAGCAGGTGACGAACGATCACTCGGAGGTGGCGGAGCTCGTGGCCAGCGGTGTCGTGGCCCCCGAGCAGGCGTTGCGGCACCCGCGCCGCAACATCGTCACGCGTGTGCTGGGTGGTGTCGACGACGCCGTCGAACCCGACGTGCTGCTGTTCCCCGTCAGTCAGGGCGACCGCATGGTCGTGTGCTCCGACGGCCTCAGCGATGTGCTGGGCGACGCCCGGATCGAGGCCGAGCTGCGGCTCGAGGAGGACCCGCAGGCGGCGGCCGACCGGCTCGTGGCCGCTGTCCTGGCCGCCGGCGGCAGCGACAACGTGACCGTGCTGGTGGTCGACGCGGCGGTAGGAGGCCGGTCGCGCTGAGCGCGGCGGTGCGCGGGTCAGACCACGTCGGCCGCGGTCCGCTCGGCTGCAGCACGGCGGATGCGTCGCGCGGCGCGTGAGCTGCGCAGCCCGTCGACGGTCATCAGGACCAGGGCGACCCACACGAGCGCGAACCCCCACCACCGGGCCGGCGGCATGGTCTCGTGCAGCACGCCGACGCCGATGAGGAACTGCAGCGTCGGCCCGATGTACTGCAGCAGGCCCAGGGTGCTCAGCGGCAGGTGCCGCGCGGCGGTGTTGAACAGCAGGAGCGGCACCGCGGTCACCACCCCGGATCCGACGAGCGCGGCGGTGTGCCCTGCACCGTGCTGGCCGAAGCTGGACGTGCCGGCCGCGGCGAGCCAGCCCAGGTAGCCCAGTGCGACCGGCGCCAGCACGGCGGTCTCGACGGCCAGCCCCGGGACGGCGCCCACGGTGCGCCCCACCCTGTTCTTCAGCAAGCCGTACAGGCCGAAGCTGGTCGCGAGCACCAGGGCGATCCACGGCACGGTGCCGTACCCGACGCTGATGACGACGACCGCGCTCGCGGCGACCCCGAGCGCGACCCACTGCACCGGCCGGAGCCGTTCTCGCAGCACCAGGACCGCCAGGCCCACGGTGACCAGCGGGTTGACGAAGTAACCGAGCGCCGTGTCGACGACACGGTCGGTCAGGACGCCGAACACGAACACCAACCAGTTGACTGCCAGCAGCGTGGAGGCCGCCGCCAGCACCAGCACGGTGCGGCGGTCCCGCACCGCGGCGGCGAACCCGCTCCAGCTGCGGGTGACGGCGAGCAGCAGCAGGCAGACGACCAGCGACCACACGACCCGGTGGGCGATGATCTCGACTGCACCGGCCGGTGCCATGAGCGGGAAGTACAGGGGGAGCACCCCCCACAGCGAGTACGCGGCGATGCCGCAGGTCAGGCCCAGGCGGGACGGGGCGGGGGAGTCGCTCACGCGCACGACCCTAGGCCTGTGACGTGGCGCCCGGCTGACGACGATGTCCGGATCCTGGCGAGCGGGTGAGGCCGCCTTCCGCGGGCGCCCTATGCTGGAACGCTGGATCTGTCACCGCCCGGAAGGCACCCGCGCTCGTGAGCACCCCCACCCTTCGCGTCGCCGTCGTCGGCGCCGGCCCGGCCGGCATCTACGCCGCCGACATCCTGTCGAAGACCGACCTCGACGTGAGCATCGACCTGTTCGAGCGGCTGCCCGCCCCGTTCGGTCTGGTGCGGTACGGCGTGGCCCCCGACCACCCGCGCATCAAGCAGATCATCGTCGCGCTGCACAAGGTCCTCGAACGGGGCGACATCCGGCTGCTGGCCAACGTCGACTACGGCACGGACCTCAAGCTGGACGACCTGCGCCAGTTCTACGACGCGGTGATCTTCTCCACCGGCTCGTTCCGGGACGCGGCGCTGCCGATCCCCGGCATCGAGCTGGACGGGTCGTACGGGGCGGCGGACTTCGTGTCCTGGTATGACGGTCACCCGGACGTGCCGCGCACGTGGCCGCTGCACGCCCGGCAGGTCGCCGTGCTCGGGGCCGGCAACGTGGCGCTCGACGTGGCGCGGATCCTGGCCAAGCACGCCGACGACCTGCTGCCCACCGAGATCCCGGCGAACGTGTACGAGATCCTCAAGGCCAGCCCGGTGACCGACGTGCACGTGTTCGCCCGTCGCGGCCCCGCGCAGGTCAAGTTCTCGCCGCTGGAGCTGCGCGAGCTCGGCCACGTGCCCGACGTCGACGTCATCGTGTACCCCGAGGACTTCGAGTTCGACGAGGGGTCGATGGCGGCGATCCACTCCTCGAACCAGACCAAGCAGGTCGTCAAGACCCTCACGGACTGGACGCTCAAGGAGCCCGAGGAGCTGACGGCGAGCCGTCGCATCCACCTGCACTTCCTGCACAAGCCCGTCGAGGTGCTCGGCGAGGACGGCAAGGTCGTCGGGCTGCGGACCGAGCGCACGGCGCTGAACGGCGACGGGAACGTCACGGGCACCGGGCAGACGCAGGACTGGCCGGTGCAGGCGTTGTACCGCGCCGTGGGGTACTTCGGCTCGCCGCTGGTGGACATCCCGTTCGACGACGTCGCCGGCGTGATCCCGAACCGTGAGGGTCGGGTCGTCGACGTCGACGGTGAGCACATCCCGGGTGTGTACGCGACGGGGTGGATCAAGCGTGGCCCGGTCGGTCTGATCGGTCACACCAAGTCGGACGCGTCGGAGACCATCCGGCATCTCGGCGAGGACGTGGCGGCCGGCGGTGAGGCGTTCTACTCGGCGAGCGACCGCGACCCGCAGGCGGTGCTGGACTTCCTGGTGCAGCGCGGCGTGGACGTCGTGGACTGGTCGGGGTGGGAGCTGCTCGACGCGTACGAGCGCTCGCTGGGCGAGCCGCACGGGCGTGAGCGCATCAAGGTCGTGCCGCGTGAGGAGATGACGGCGATCGCCCTGGGCCGGCACCAGGCCTGAGTCGTCAGCCGGAGACCCGCCGCAGGAACTCGCGGGTCCGTTCCTCCTGCGGGTCGCCCAGCACCTGCGCGGGGGTCCCACGCTCGTGCACGCGCCCTGCGTGCAGGAACACGACCTCGTCGGCGACCTCGCGGGCGAACGCCATCTCGTGGGTGGCCACGACCATCGTCAGGCCGGTCTGCTTGAGCTCGGT
Organism: Cellulomonas soli; assembly: GCF_052036975.1. Taxonomy (GTDB): domain Bacteria; phylum Actinomycetota; class Actinomycetes; order Actinomycetales; family Cellulomonadaceae; genus Cellulomonas; species Cellulomonas soli_A. The sequence continues at coordinate 17,078 of NZ_JBQIAR010000019.1, read as the reverse complement.
GAGCAGCTCGAGGACCTCGCCGACCAGCTCGGGGTCGAGCGCGCTGGTGACCTCGTCGAGCAGCATGACGGCCGGCTTGCCCACCAGGGCCCGGGCGATGGCGACGCGTTGCTGCTGACCGCCGGAGAGCTCGTCGGGGAATGCACGGGCCTTGTCGGCCAGACCGATCCGGTCCAGCACGGCCAGCGCCTCCTCCTCGGCCTGCGCGCGCGGCACCTTGTGCACGAGCCGGGGGGCCAGCGTGACGTTGTCGAGCACGCGCAGGTGCGGGAACAGGTTGTACGCCTGGAACACCATGCCGATGCGTGCGCGGATCGTGTCGGCGTCGAGCCGAGGGTCGGTGATGTCCTGGCCTTCGAGCTCGATCACGCCGTCGTCGACGTCTTCGAGCAGGTCGATGCAGCGCAGCAGGGTCGACTTGCCCGAGCCGGAGGCGCCGATGAGCACCACGACCTGGTGGGCGCCCACCTCGAGCGAGAGGTCGTCCAGCACGACGTGCTCGCCGAAGGCCTTGCGGACGTGGCGCACCGCGAGCACCGGGGCGTCGGGGCGCACCGAGGCAGGAGGGGTGTCCGGGGCACCCGGTGGCGGGGGCAGCGGGCGCCCCGGCGGCGGGTTGCGCAGGCGTCCGGGGCTCATCGCATGGCCCCCGCTCCGGCGAGCGCCCCTTGCGAGCCGAGCCAGCCCGAACGTCGTGCGAGTGCGTCGGTGAACCGCGTCAGCGGGATGGTGAGGATGACGAACAGCACGCCCGCGACCACGTAGGGCGTGAAGTTCGCGTAGGTGGCCGTCTGGATCTGCGCGGCACGCACGGCGTCGACGGCTCCCAGGATCGAGATGAGCCCGGAGTCCTTGGACAGGGCGACCAGGTCGTTGAGCAGGGGCGGCACGACGCGGCGGACCGCCTGCGGCAGCACCACGTGCCGGAGGGCCTGGCCGCGGCTGAGCCCGAGGGAGCGTGCTGCGGCGACCTGCGAGGGGTGCACCGACTCGATGCCCGCGCGGAACACCTCGGCGACGTACGCGGAGTAGGTGAGGACCAGCGCGAGCCCGCCGAGCACGACGGCGGAGGTCGGCACCCCTTGCAGCCGCAGACCCGGCAGCCCGAACCCGACCAGCAGCAGCACGAGGATGAGCGGCAGCCCCCGGAACACGTCGACGTAGGCGGTGGCGGCGGCCCGCACGGGGAAGAAGGCCGGGCCGCGCAGCGTCCGCGCCAGCGCGAGCGCCATCGCCACGACGACGATGAGCACCGCGCACACGACCATGACGCGCACGTTGAGCCACAGCCCCTCGAGTACCGCCGGCAGTGACGAGCGGGCGACGTCGGGGTCGAAGAACGAGCCCTTCACCCGCGGCCAGCCGGGTGAGGACACGAGGCCGAGCACCGCGACGGCGGTCAGGACGAGCGTCGAGGTCAGTGCGACGGCCGTCGAGCGACGGGCGCGACCCCGCCGGAAGGCGTCACGGTCACGCTGACGCTCCGACGGGGTCCACGCACGGGGCATGTCCCCGGGGTTGTCGCTCACTGCGGTCGGCAGGCTCCTCGGATCGGGGCGGGCTCAGGACAGCACAGGTGCGCCGGCGGCGTCCGTCAGCCACTGCGCCTCGAGCTCGTCCAGCGTGCCGTCGGCCCGCAGCGCGTCGACGGCCTCGGTGACCGGGTCGGTCAGCGCGGAGCCCTTGTCGAGCACCAGACCGAACTCGTCGCCGCCCGCGCTGTCGGGCAGCTGCCCCAGCAGCACCCCGCCGTCGAGCTCGGCTGCCGTGATGTAGAGCGCGGTCGGCAGGTCGACCACGATCGCGTCCACCAGCCCGGAGGTGAGGGCCTGCTTGACCAGGTCGTTGTCGTTGAACACCTGGACGTCGGTGGTGGGTGCGATCTCCTGCTGCGCGGCGGTCAGGCTCGTGGTGCCGACCATGGCGCCGATGCGCAGTCCCTGCAGGTCGGCCAGGCTCGTGGCCTCGGCGGCCGCGGTGCCCTCGAGGGTCACGACGGCCTGCGCGGTCGTGTAGTAGGGGCTGGAGAAGTCCAGGTTGGCCTTGCGCTCGTCGCTGATCGAGACCTGGTTGACGGCGAAGTCGAAGGACTTGGTCCCCGGCGCGATGATCTGGTCGAACGTCACCGGGACCCACTCGACGTGCTCGGCGTCGAACCCGAGGTGCGCGGCGACCGCGTAGGCGACCGCGGACTCGAAGCCTTCCCCGCTCGTGGGGTCGTTGTCGACGACCCAAGGGCCGTAGGCCGGGTCCGAGGTGCCGACGGTCAGCACGCCCTCGGTCACGGTTGCCAGGGCGCCGTCGGTGGAGGCGACGGACGCGGCAGCCTCGTCGTCGACCGGCGCACAGGCCGCGAGCGCCAGGGCGGCGAGTGCGGCCAGGGCGGTCCAGCGGGGTGCGCGCATGGGTGTCTCCATCGTTCGGGGAGTCGAAGGGCTGGTCACAGCGGTACCGGACCGATCGGTGAGCCGGTCCGGGGTGAGCACAGGATACGAGCAGGCGCCACCGGGCGGGGCGGACGTCCGCGCTGCGAGAGGACCGCACGTGACGTCTCCCGGGAACCGTGCCGCTCCCGGGAGCGTTCTGCTGGTGCGAGTGGTCCCGCGGTACGCGCCGGGTCCGGGACCAGGGGAAGGAGACGGACGAGGATGGGTCGCCAGCACTTCAACGGCGTCAAGACGGCCGCGCTGTTCGGGGCCATGTGGGCGGTGCTGCTCGGGATCGGCTGGGTGCTCGGCCGGGGCCGTCCCACCTACCTGCTGCTCTTCGCCGGGATCGGTCTGCTGACCACGGCGTACAGCTACTGGAACTCCGACAAGATCGCGATCCGCGCCATGCGCGCCCGGCCCGTCTCCGAGATCGAGCAGCCGACGATGTACCGGATCGTGCGTGAGCTGTCGACGGCCGCACGCCAGCCCATGCCGCGTCTGTACGTCTCGCCGACCGCTGCGCCGAACGCCTTCGCCACGGGACGCAACCCGAAGAACGCGGCGGTGTGCTGCACCGAGGGGATCCTGGCGATCCTCGACGAGCGCGAGCTGCGCGGGGTGCTCGGGCACGAGCTGATGCACGTCTACAACCGCGACATCCTCACCTCGTCGGTCGCGGCGGCCGTCGCGGGTGTCATCACCTCGCTGGCCCAGTTCGCGCTCTTCTTCGGCGGCGGGGGCGACCGTGAACGGGGCGGGAACCCGATCGCCGGTCTGCTGCTGGCCCTGCTCGCACCCCTGGCCGCCATGATGATCCAGCTCGCGATCAGTCGCACACGTGAGTTCGACGCCGACGAGGACGGGTCGCGGCTGACCGGTGACCCGTTGGCGCTGGCCTCGGCCCTGCGCAAGCTCGAGCAGGGCACCGCCGCCCGTCCGCTGCCGCAGGACCGCGAGCTGGTCGACGTCTCGCACCTGATGATCGCCAACCCGTTCCGCGGGGCCGGCATGGGCAGGCTGTTCGCCACGCACCCGCCCATGGCGGAGCGGATCGAGCGGCTCGAGGGCCTGGCCGGCGCAGGGTTCGGCCCAGGGGGTAGCACCCCCTCCTGACCCGGCGTGACCCGACTCACCCCCCTTTCACCCGATGCGTCCGCGAGCGGAAGCGCGCTGACCACGCACGATGGGTGCGACAGGAGGTTTCGGCACGACTGCGGACGGAGCGGGCACGGGTGGACTCCGCGGGCGACGTGCACGACCTCGGGCGTGCGGCACCCGTGCTGGACCGTCCCCGGCTGCTCGGGATGCTCGACACGGCTGCGCCGCTGACGGTCGTCCGTGGACCGCTGGGTGCCGGGGCCGGTGTGCTGGTCGAGCAGTGGCTCGCGGCGGGCGGTGCCGACGGCACCCGGCTGGTGCGGTTCGACGAGGAGCCCGCCGAGGGTTACGTGGCCGCGTTGCAGGACGTCCGCGCCGACCCGCGGCCCACGACACTCGTCCTGGCACGACTGCGTCCCGGCGACCCGCACCGGGATGCGGCCGTCCTGGCGCTGGCCGGTGCGGCGCCGCACGTGCGCTGCGTGGTGACGACCCGCGGCGGCACGCTGCTCGACGTGCCGTCGCGGCGCGACGGGGTGCTCATCGGACCTGAGGACCTGGCGTTCACGGTCGACGAGGCGCACCGGCTCGCCCGGCTGCTCGGGCTCGACGACGACGCGGCGGGACGCATGCCGGTCGCAGCCGTCCACGGGCGGGTCCGGGGCTGGTGCGCGGCCGTGGTCGCGATCCTCACCGGTGCGCGGTCGACCGACGGCTCGAGCGCCGGGGGTGCCGAGGCCGGACGTCGCGCGGGTGGACCGGTGTCCGTGGACGAGTCGCCGGTCGAGCCGCTGCTGACCGCGGCGCTCGACGCGCTGGTCGCGCCCGACGGTCGCAGCGCCGGGGCGGTCGGTCGCCTGGCGTTGGCCGACGAGATCGACGAGGCGACGGCGCGCGCGGTCGCGGTCGACCGGTCGACCGTGCAGCTCCTCGTGCGGGGTGGCCTGCTGGAGGCCGACGACGACGGTCTGGCCACGTTCGCGCCCACGGTGCGCCGACTGCTGGTCGCGCGGCTGGCGCGGACCGAGCCGGACCTGCATCACGACCTGCACGTCCGGCTGGCGGAGGTCACGCTCGCCTCCGGTGCGAGGGACAGGGCGCTCGCGCACGCGATCCTCGCCGAGGAGTGGGATCAGGCCTCCACGATCCTGCAGGACGGGATGGTCGAGCTCATGTGCCACCGGTTGCCCCTCGTGCAGCGGGTGATCGAGCTGGCACCGCCAGGGCGGATGCACGTCGAGCCGAGCATGGAGCTGCTGCGCTCGTTCCTGGTCGGCATCCTGCCCGTGCACTCCGACCGCACCGGCACCGGCACGGTGCTCGACGTCGTCGCGGCCCGCGGCTCCGACGAGATGCCCGGTGGTCTGCGCCCCGACGTGGCGACCCCGGTCCCGGTGCCCGTCCCGGAGACCGACCGGGACCGGATCGGTGCGGCGCTCGCGCAGGTGCTGACCTTGCGCACTCTCGGTCACGTCGACGAGGCCGAGGAGGTCGCGGCCCGCTCCGAGCACCTGCTGCGGCTCGACGCCGAGGCGCTCGACCTCGTCGCCCTCGCCCGGTTGCACTGGGGGATCCTGCGGCTGCTGCGTGGCGACCTGGTGCGTGCCGGGCAGGACCTGCGGGCGTCGGCCCGTGCGGCCCGGCGCACCGGCATCGACTTCCTGCTGCGCAACGCGTGCGGCGACCTCGCGCTCGTGCATGCGCTGCAGGGCGACCTGGTTGCCGCGCAGGGGTGGCTGGACCAGCTCGACGCGGTCCCTCCGGCCGGCGGGGAGCTCGAGGACCTCTCGCGGACCGGCTGGACGGTGGCCCGGGCGCTCGTGGCCCTCGGGCGGCTCGACCTGGCGGCGGCCGAGGACCTGCTCGCCGAGCTGGCCGGAGCCGAGCGGCTCGTGGTGCGTGAGGAGCTGTGGGCGTTCGTGGCGTACGCACGTGCCGAGCTGGCCGTGCTGCGCGGGGACCGGGTGGGTGCGCTGCACGCGCTCGAGGTGGAGGTCGCCTCGCACGCGGACACGTGCCGCCCGGGCAGCTTCGTGCGTGACCTGCTGGTCGGCGCGCGCGCGGACCTGCTCGTCGCGCTGGGTGACGGCAACCGCGCGCGGGACGCGGTCGAGGATGCCGCGGACCTGCCCGAGCTGTTGCGGCTGCGGCGCGCGCGCATCGACCTGCTGACCGGTGACGTGCTCGCGGCGCGCACGCAGGCCGTCCGGGTCGCGCATGCGACGACCACGACGCGGCACCGGGTCTCGGCCCTGCTCCTCGAGGCGGTCGCCGAGCACAGGCTCGGCCAGGGCGCCGCCGCACTGGTGGCCGCCTCCCGCGCTGCGGAGCTGGCGCATCCGCAGGGTCTGGTCCAGGGGTTCGCCCAGCTGCCCACCGACGAGCTGCGCGCCGTCGCCGCCCAGCCGCTGACGCCCGGCGGTCCCACGCCGCACGCCGTCGGCCTGCTGCGCGACCTGCTCGAGGGTCAGGCCATCGACCAGGTCGCTGCCGTGCCGGCGAGCCTGACGGTCGTGGAGCTCACCGAACGTGAGCGCGCGGTGCTGACCGAGCTGGTCTCCACGCCGTCGCTCGACGTGGTCGCGGCGCGGCTGTTCGTGTCGCCCAACACCGTCAAGTCCCAGGTGCGGTCGTTGTACCGCAAGCTCGGCGTGCACAACCGGGACGACGCCCTCGTGACCGCGTACCGACGGGGTCTGCTGCACGCCTGAGCGTCCGGGCGGTGCCCGACTCGGGCGAATCGGGACGAAGGTCCTGGACGCGTGTCCGGTTCACCCCTCGAATCACCTCGGCCTCACCCTGTCCGGCCTCGGCCGTGCTGAGTCACTTGTCCACGACCTCCCCGTGTGCCCGTTCTCGGGCCTCGAGACCCGTTCGTGAACAGAGGGAAAGCCCTGTGCCCCGACCGTCCAGCACCCTGCGCCGGCAGCCCCGACGACCGTTGAGGCGGTTGACCGCGACGCTGGCCTCCCTGGCGGTCGTCGCCACCTCCGTGCTCGCGGGCGCGGCACCCGCGCTCGCCGCCCCCGGTGACCCGGGCTGGTCCGACATGCACCTGACGAAGACCGTCTCGACGTCCACCGTCGACGCGGGCGAGACGTTCTCGTTCCTGCTGACGTTCGACTGCTACTCGAACGTCAACAGCTGCCAGGACGCCGTCCTGACGGACACCCTGCCTGCGGGGCTCACGCTGATCAGCGTCGACCCTCTCTCCGCGAGCATCCCCGCCACCGTGGCCACGTCGGGAAACACGGTCACGGTGGCGTTCACGAAGGAGCTGGGGGACCCGCACCCCGCCGGGTCGGTCGGGCTCGTCGAGGGGTCGACCGGCTCGCTGCGCGTGCACGCCCGCTTCCTCGACCGGGACGCCTCCGACGGCGACCTGACGGTGACGAACACCGCGACGATGACCGCGAGCAACCGTGGCACCGTCACCAGCTCGGCGGACGTCACGCTCAGCGTGGTGCCCGCTCCGCTGGCCACCGCGGGCAAGACGTGGGCGGACGCGGTCGACGGTCCCGGACCGGCGCCCGTCGACGAGCTCGTGCAGCCCGGCGCCGCCAAGCGGGTGACCCTCACCGGCACGACGAGCTCGAACTTCACCGCCACGTCGCTCACCCTGCGTGAGCCGTCCGACCCGACGTCCATCCCCGCCGGGAGCGCGTTCGACCGGCTGGACCTGGCGGCGTTGACCGGTGCGGACGTCGCCTGGCCCGCCGGGTCCACCGGCCTGCGCGTGGTCGCGTACGTCGGCGGCACCGCGTACGACCTGGGCGAGTCCGCGCGGGCCTCGGTGTCCGCCGGCGACGACCTGCTCGGCTCGTTGCCCGTGGACGTCGCGGACGTCACCGGGCTCGAGCTGACGTTCCTCGGGGCGATGGGCACAGGGGCCACGGGCGGCGTGACGCTCGGCACCGTGCAGCGCACCAGCGCGCGCTCGGGCGGCCCGGTCGAGGGCACGGTGACCAACACGGTCGCCGTCGTGTCCGAGGGCCAGGTCGACGGCACCGTCTACACCTCGCCGGCCGCGACCGCCTCCGCGTCCTTCGAGCTCGTGCCCGCGCACCTGGCGGCGACGTCCGCCAAGTCGACGTTCAGCCCGGCGACGCTCCCGCTCGCGGGCGCGACCTCGACCGTCACGATCTCGGGCACCAACACCTCGAACGTGCCCGCCGCCGCGCTCACGCTCAGCGACCCGGCCCCGGGCTCGTCCGGTGTGTTCGCCGCCGACGGGATCCAGCTCGCAGGTCTCGGCACCGACGGGGCCGGCGCAGGGATCCAGTGGCCGAGCGGCGCCACGTCGGCGACCCTCACCGTCACCACCGCCGGCGGGACGTCCTCGGCGAGCACCACGACGGCCGGCACACTGCCCACGCTCGCCGCACTCGGCCTGGGTGCGTGGACCGAGGTCACCGGGCTCCAGGTCGAGTTCGCCGGCGCGATCGCCGTCGGTGCCGTCGCCCGCGTGCCGTACCAGGTCGCCGCCGGACCGACCGCGCACGTGACCGACGGCTCGCACGCGGCACCGGTGAACTGCGTCGCGGCCACGACCACCGCCGCGGGCACGACCTCCGCCCCGAGCACCCCGGCGTGCTCCACCGTGACGCTCGTCGCCCCCACGCTGGCCGTCAGCGCCGCCAAGCGGCTCACGTCGTCGACCATCTCCACCGCGCCCGGCACGACGACCACTGCGGTGCTCGGCGCGACCGCGCGCGTGGGCGGTGCCAGCGGGGCCAACGCGCGGCCGACCACGCTCGTGATGACCGAGCAGCGGGTCGACGGCGACGCGACCTCCGAGGCGTGGTGGGACACGTTCGAGCCGACCTCGCTCGTGGCCACGCCGGTCGCCTCCGGCGACACCCTGACCGTGCAGGTGCACGTCAGCGGCGCCTGGCAGACGGTCCGCACGCTCGCAGGGCCGGCGACGCTGACGCAGTCGATCGCGTCGGCGATGTCCGCGGCCGCGGTCAACGGCACCGTGACCGGGGTGCGGATGCTCGTGGAGCGCCCGACCGGGTTCGCCGACGGTGCGACCGTGCGCGCGAACCTCACGTTCGCGGTGCGGGCAGGATCGTCGTACGCGGCCGGTCAGACGCTGACCAACTGCACGCAGGCGACCGCGGAGCTGGCGGGGAACCCGTCGTCCTCCGCGACGTCGGCCGCGGAGTGCGACGACGTCACGGGTCTGGCGTCCGGGCCGGGCGGCCCCGCGCCGCTGACCAAGGACGCGGACCGTCTCGTCACCGAGGGGGCGTCCGGGGCAGCCGGTCAGCTCACGCTGGGGATCGGGTGGAGCACCAACGGTGCTGACGACCTCGCCCGCGTCGAGGTGAGCGACTTCGCCGACCCCGCCACCGGTGACGGCGTCGACGGTACCGACTCGTTCTTCGACGCGTTCGACCTCGTCGGCCTGCCACGGATCACGGCGGGCCCGACCGCGACGGCCGGGTCCGCCTGGGACCCGTACCTCGTGTTCGACCAGGTCGTCGGGGTCGAGCTGTGGGACGGCACGACCTGGCGGGCGCTGGCGAACACTCCGTGCACGGTCGCCGCGCCCTGCACCGCGGGGTTCCCCGGTGTGACGCTCACCGCGCAGGACCGTGCTGACGCGTGGGCCGTCCGCCTCGTCTACGTCCCGCTGCCCACGGCGGAGCGGGCTGCCGTCGTCGACGCACTCGTCGCCGCGGGCGACTGGCGTGCTGCGCTCACCCCCACGGGCAGCGGCGTGGCGGCCGTCCCGGCCGGCGACACCGCGCGCGGCCTGGCCCTGCAGGTCCGGCTGCGCGACGTGCTGCGCTCGGACCCGGCGTTGCCCGTCAACGACGCGCGCACCTACAACGCCTGCGCGGTCGGCGCGAGCACGGCCCCGCCGCTCGACGACTGCGTCGGGCAGGTCGTCAACGACGGGCTGGTGCGCGGCGGGTCCGGTGCAGGCTCGATGAGCCCGCTCGGTGCCGGGACCGCCGGCAACGCCGCGTCCGGACGCACCGTGACGATCCTGCCGATGGCGCTCGCCGTGACGGCCACGAAGTCGTGGCTGCGCGCCGACGCGTACGGGCAGTCGCCGCACGACCTCGCGCTGCCGGAGGCGGGGACCCCGGACGCCGACTTCCCCCGTGCCACGCTGCACGTCACGGCCACGAACGCCACCGCGGACTCCGCCGTCGACACGCTGACGATCACCGAACCGTCCTCGCTGGGGGCCGCGGGCACCAACCCGTTCGACCGGTTCACGATCACGTCGCTGAGCACGGTGCCGCCGACGGGCGCCGACGCCTCGCGCACGGTCGTCCGTCTGGACACCGGCAGCGGCCTGGCCGACGTCGCCTGGTCGACTCTCAGCACCACGCAGCGCACGACGCTGCTCGCCGACGCGGTGCAGGTGCAGGTGGAGTTCGCCGGGCGGATCGCGCCCTCCGCCACCGGTGCGCTGACGCTCGACACACGTCTGCGCCCGACCGTCCGCGGGACGGGCGACCCGGTGACCGCCACCGCCGCGGGCGCCCCGGTCACCAACGAGGTGACGGCCACCTCGACCGACGGTCGCGTGTGCGAGGACTCGACCGCCACGGGCGCGCGCATGGAGGACGTCGACCCGTGCGTGCCGCAGCCGGTGACCGACACCGCCACCGACCACGTGACCATCAGCGCGCCGTCGCTGGACGTGCTCGTCACCAAGGACATCTCGCGTGCGAGCGTCGACCGTGACGTGGCGGGCACCCAGCCGTTCGACGTGCGGCTCACGATCCAGAACGTGGGCAACTCCGAGGCGAGTGCCCTCACGCTGACCGATGCGGCCACGATGCCGGGGGCTGACGCCGACACCGGAAGCCAGCCCGCCGAGCACGCGTCCCCGGCGTTCTACGACGCGGTGGACCTCACGGGGGCCACGGTGACGCAGCTGCCGACCGGGACCACGCGGATCCGGCTCGACGTGCTGACCGGTGCGACGTTCACCGCGACGGGCTCCGACCTCGCCGTCACCGGAGGTACCTGGACCACCGGGACGCCGGTCGCGGCCACGACGGGTGCGCTCGCGCTGCCCGCAGGTGCGGCCTGGTCCGACGTCACCGGTGTGCGCGTGGTGTTCCTCGGCGACGCGCTGGCCACGCCGGGGCAGGTCGGCCGGGTGACGCTCGCCGCCGTGCTGCGCGACACGTTGCGCTCGGGTGGTGCGCCCTCGGCCACCGGTGGGACACCCTCCACGATGGACGACACGGTCGCCAACCCCGGCGCGAGCGTCGTCGGCGAGGTCGCCGACACGGTGACCGGCCGGGCCGACGGCGGTGGCCTGCCGTCCTCGGTGCGGACCGGGTCCGACACGCTGAACGTCCGGGCGGGCACGATCGCCGTGCAGGTCTCCAAGTCGCCGACCGGTGACGTGCTGCCCGGCTCGACCGTGACCTTCACGCTGGGTGCCACGCACACCGGTACCGCCGACCTGCCCGACCCCGTGCTGGTCGACGTGCTGCCCACCGACGCCTCGGGCGAGGTCCTGCGGCTCGACACGACCGAGACCGGCCTGGTCGCCGGGACCGGTGGCGCACCGTGGTCGGTCGCTCTGGACGGTGCGGGCGAGGACCTGCTGGGCACGCCGCAGTCCTTGCGCTACAACGACTCCGCGGTCCCCGCCACGATCGACGGGGTACTGGTACCGGCGCACGCGGTGCTGCTGCGGTGGGAGCCGGGTGCGGTGCTGCTGCCCGGCCAGACCGTGCGCCTGACGTTGCCGCTGGTCGTGCGTTCGAGCGCGCTCGGCCCGGCCACCAACACGGTCGCCTTCGGCTCGGCCTCGTCCACGCGCACGGTGCAGGACCCGACCTGCACCTCGACCGGCACCGGCACCCGGTCCTACTCGGCGTCCGACGCGACGTGCCGGCTGGGCGTCCCGCTGACCGTGTCCAGCTCGGGTGCCTTCACCTCGCGCAAGGACGTGCGCGCCTGGCCGACGGACCTCGGGGCGACGGACACGCGCGCCGGTCACTCCGCCGCGTCCTGCGCCGCGGACGCGGAGGGCTACGTGGCCTACCCGTGCGCCGCGAACGTGCAGCCGGGCGGGCTCATGCGCTGGCGCACCGCGGTGACGTCCGGCAACGTCCCGGGTTCGTCGCTGGTGCTGGTGGACGTGCTGCCGGCGCGGGGTGACGTGGGTGAGGTGACGGCCCTGCCGCGCGACACCGCGTGGCGACCGACCTGGGACGGCACGACGCCCGTGCTGGACGTGGCCCCGGCCGGCGCGACGATGACCGTGCTCTACACGACCGTCGCGCAGCCGCCCGTCACCTACCCGACCGGCCCGGACGCGACCTGGTCGGCCACGCCACCGGCCGACCCGGCGGCGGTCACCGGCTTCGCGTACGTGCTCGACTTCAGCGGCACGGCCGACGGGACGCTCCCGGCCGGGTCGTCGGTGCGTGTGGCGTGGACCATGCGTGCGCCCTACGACCTGCACGCCGACGACTGGGAGGGTCTGGTCGCCTGGAACACCTTCGGGTACCGCGGTGTGTCCGATGCGACGTACACCTCGCAGCCGCGCAAGGCCGGTGTGCTGTTCCCCGAGGGTGCGGTGGGCGTGCGCAAGGCGGTCCAGGACGACACCGACTTCTCTGTCGCGGCGAGCTCGGTCGACGTGCAGGTCACCTGCACGGTGCCCACCGACCCGACCGACCCCGCGGGCCCGCGGACGACCGTCACGCTGCCCGGCGGGGGAGCGGTGACGCTCGGCGCCGCCGGCGGATGGACCGGTCAGGTCGAGCACGTGCCCGCCGGGGCGTCCTGCGTGGTCACCGAGCCGGACGCCGCGGGCGCCAGCCGCACCACGTTCGACCCGGTCGGGTCCACGGACGGGCAGTCCGCGACGGTCGAGGTCCTGGCCGGCGAGAGCGCGGCCGACAACCTCGTCACCGTGACCAACGTGTACGAGGCGGCCTCGCTCACGGTGCGCAAGGCAGCCGCGGGGGCGACCGGTGCGCTCGCGGACGCCGACTTCTCCGTCGAGCTCACGTGCACGTTCGGCGGGCAGACCCTGCCCCTGGCGGCGGGCGACGCGTCGTTCACGCTCAAGGACGGCGCGAGCCGGACCGTCACCGGGCTCCCGGTGGGTGCGCAGTGCCGGGTGACCGAGACGGACGCCTCCGGGGCGACGATCGGCTACCGGATCGACGGGGTCGTGCAGAGCGGTCACGGTGACCTGACGCTGACGACCGCGGACGCCCTCGTGGTGGTCGAGAACGCGTTCTCCGAGCTCGAGCTCACCAAGGACGCAAGCGACGACGACGTGCAGGGTTCCGACACGATCGACTACACGCTCGGCGTGCGGAACACCGGTCCGGCCGCGACGGCCGACGTGCGGCTCGTCGACCCCGTCCCGGCCGAGCTCGACGTCACCGGCGTGACCGCACCGGCGCCGTGGACGTGCACGGTCGACCCCACCGACCCGGCGGACCCGGCGGCGGGCGACACGGTCCGCTGCGCGTACCCCACGGGCAGCACGCTCGTCCCTGGCGCGTCGGCACCGCTCGTCACGGTGCACGTCCGGGTGCCGGACGACGTGGCGGTCGACCAGGTCGTGAACACCGCGACCGTGCGGTGGACCGACACCGGCTCGCCCGACCCGACCCCGACCGAGCGGTCCGACACCGACGACGCCCCCGTCGTGGTCCGGTGGGTCGACGCGACCGCGGGCTCGGTCTGCCGCGCGGACGGCACGTGGCTCGACTACGCGATCGACGTCCGCAACGTCGACACGTCCAGGCAGCCCGTCACGCTCACCTGGTTCGCCGACGCCGACCAGGACGGCGTGCCCGACGGACCGGCCGTGCACGTCGACACCATCCCTGCGGGCGGCGCCCTGACCGGCGCGCTGCTCTGGCCTGGTGCGGCGGTCGATCCTGCGGGTGTGGGCGTCGCGTGGCCGGGCTGGCGTCAGGCCCGGGCGGGCGAGACCCCTGTCTGGCAGGACCAGGTGCCCGACGCGTCGCTGCCCGAGGCGGCGCTCCGCGACGGTGCGCTGCTGACGGTCACGGCCGGGCCGAGCACCACGCTGGCCGTGCCGTTCCCGGCGCTGACCATGGCCTGCGCCGCGCCGCGCGCACCTGAGCTGACGGTCGACAAGGTCGCCTCGACCTCGGTCGCGCGACCCGGTGCGCCGGTCGACTGGACGCTCACGGTGTCGAACACCGGCCACGGCGCCACCGACCGGATCACGCTGCGTGACGACGTCCCGGCGACCCTGCGGGTGGTGTCCGTGCAGCCCGCGGCACCCGCGACGGACGGTTCGGCTGCGTGGACGTGCACCGTGACGGGCCGCACCGCCGAGGGCCGTGGTGGCCTGGTCGAGTGCGTGCTCGGCGGCTGGCTCGGCGCCCGGGGCACCGCCCCCGCGGTCGTGGTGAGCACGGTCGTCGAGAGCACCGGCACCGTCGAGAACGTCGGTGAGGTGGCGTGGGCCGACCCGGACGGCTCCGCGCGGTCGATGCGCTCGTCCACGGGGTCGGCCGAGGTCGTCGTCGCGGTGCTGGCCCTGACGGGCGCGGAACGGCTGGCCCTGCTCGTGGCGCTCGCCGTGGGCCTCGTGCTGGCCGGTCTGACGAGCCTGGTGGTGCGGCGCCGGTCGCGCGCCTGACGTCACCCGGGGCCCGTGCGCGCCGGGCGCGGGCCCCGGGGACGAGGCAGGTCAGCGGTAGTTCACGAACTGCAGCGCGGCGTCGACGTCGGCGCCCTTGAGCAGCGCGATCACGGCCTGCAGGTCGTCGCGGCTCTTGGCGCTCACGCGCAGCTCGTCACCCTGGATCTGCGTCTTGACGCCCTTGGGGCCCTCGTCGCGCACGATCTTGGCGAGCTTCTTGGCGACCTCGGTGCTCAGGCCTTCCTTGATCAGCCCCTCGAGCCGGTACTCCTTGCCCGAGGGCTTGGGCTCGTCGTCGCCCGTGTCGAGCGACTTGAGCGAGATGCCGCGCTTGATGAGCTTGGACTGGAACACGTCGAGCACCGCGAGCACCCGCTCGGAGGAGTTGGCGACCATGAGGACCTTCTCGCCGCTCCACGTGATCGAGGCGCCCACGCCCTTGAAGTCGTACCGCTGGAGGATCTCCTTGGCGGCCTGGTTGAGCGCGTTGTCGACCTCCTGCCGGTCGACCTTGCTGACGACGTCGAACGAGGACTCGCTCGCCATGTTCCCTCCTTGTCGCCCGGTCTGGTGCCGGGCTCGTCCGTGTGCCTGCGGGGCCCTCTCCACGGCGGGGAGGGCTGGTGCGCGGGCTCGTGCAGGGTCGTGCGGGAGCTCGCGTGCACGAGGAGCCCCCGGAAGTTGCTATCCTTCCACCCGCACGTTGCTCGCGCGGTCGCGGTGGTCCTGCCACCCCGGTCACCGGGCGGCACGCACCCTGGCGGGTTACCCGAGTGGCCAAAGGGGGCTGACTGTAAATCAGCTGGCAACGCCTACGGGGGTTCGAATCCCTCACCCGCCACGGGCAAGACCCCCGGACCTGATGGTCCGGGGGTCTTCTGCTTCGCCGGGTCCGGTTCCGGGTCCGGGCACGGGCCCCGGGGTCGGTCGCAAGGCCTCGCGCGGAGGTGTAGCGGGGGTGGGCGGAGCTCGCCCGCACCGCTCCCGGGCGCCTCGACGTGCGCCTGCCGGGGCCGATTTCGCCCTGACGCCCTGGCCCGTGTAATCTTGCTCGCGCTGCCCCGATAGCTCAGTCGGCAGAGCGTCTCCATGGTAAGGAGAAGGTCAAGGGTTCGATTCCCTTTCGGGGCTCTGTGGTGTGTCACGGGTCAAGGTTCACGCCTTGACCCGTGAGGCACCCGTGGCGGGGTAGCTCAGGTGGTTAGAGCACACGGCTCATAATCGTGGTGTCGCGGGTTCGAGTCCCGCTCCCGCTACCACTCAAGGAACACACCGCGCGTCGGCCGGCGCGCGTCGACAAGATCGCAAGCACCGTGCGGTGCGAGAGGTGGCAAGACCATGGCCAGCAAGAGCTCGGACGTCCGTCCGAAGATCACGCTCGCGTGCACGGAGTGCAAGGAGCGGAACTACATCACGAAGAAGAACCGTCGGAACGACCCCGACCGTCTCGAGATGAAGAAGTTCTGCCCGCGCGAGAACCGCCACACCATCCACCGCGAGACCCGCTGACCCTGCCTCCGGGCAGCAGCAACGGCTGATCGCTGATGGGCGTCGACACCGGCTACGCGGGGCGTGAGTACCCCGCGAACGCGGTCTACGAGGTCTCCCGCGAGAAGCTCCGTGAGTTCGCGTCCGCCGTCGGGTCCACGCACCCGGCGCACACCGACCCCGACGCCGCACGGTCGTGGGGGTACCCGGACGTGATCGCACCGGCGACCTTCGCGGTCGTCATCGCGCAGCGGGCCGAGGCCCAGCTGTTCGAGGACCCGGCGGCCGGTATCGACTTCAGCCGGGTCGTGCACGCCGACGAGCGGTTCACGCATCACCGGCCCATCCACGCCGGCGATCGGCTGGTCACGGTGCTGCACGTCGACCAGATCGTCGAGCGCGCCGGGCTGGCCATGATCACCACGCGTGCGGAGATCGCCACCGAGGCAGGCGAGGCTGTGGCTACCGTCGTCTCGACGCTGGCGGTCCGCCCCGAGGAGGCGGCGTGAGCGGCCAGAGTCGTCCCGGCCTTCCCTCGGCCGCCGGGCTGAGCGTCGGCGAGCAGGTCACCTCCGGCACGGTCACCGTCGACCGTGCACGGCTCGTGCGGTACGCGGGGGCGAGCGGTGACTTCAACCCGATCCACTGGAACGAGCGCGTGGCCACCTCGGTGGGTCTGCCTGGTGTGATCGCGCACGGCATGTGGACCATGGGCGCAGCCGTGACGGTCGTGACCGACTGGCTGGGCGACCCGGGTGCGGTGCTCGACTACCAGGTGCGTTTCACGCGCCCGGTCCCGGTCCCCGACCCGGGCGAGGTCGCCGTCGACGTCGTCGCGACCGTCGGCACCGTGGATCTCGAGGCGCGCACCGCGCGGATCGACCTGACGGTGTCCGTCGACGGCGCTCGCGTGCTCGGCAAGGCACAGGCAGTCGTCCGCCTGAGCTGACCGGCGCCCGGCTGACCGGGGCTCGCTGGCCCTGCCGGTGTCGTAACGCTGCCTGTGACGATCAGCCCGGCGCCGGGCCTGTCGTGGTGCCGATGCGCAGCGTGACGGGCAGCTCGACGTTGGCCGGCTGCTCTCCGGCGAGCAGGGCCTCGACGGCGTGACCGGCGGCCGCGCCCTTCTCGGCCAGCGGCTGCACCACCGAGGTCAGCACGTCGGGGGCGAGCCAGGGCAGGTCGAGCCCGTCGAAGCCGGCCACGGAGACGTCCTGCGGCACGCGCAGGCCGAGCTCGCGTGCGGCGAGCACCACGCCGGAGGCCAGCAGGTCGGACTGGCACAGGATCGCGGTGGGGGGTTCCGGTGCGGTCAGCAGCGCACGGCCGGCGACCGCGCCGTGCTCGACGAGCGAGGCGGGCGTCTCCCACACGGAATGGGGGGTCACGCCGGCGTCGAGGACACCGGCGAGCCGCCGCCCGGTGATGTCCCAGGC
>NZ_JBQIAR010000018.1:0-66089 GCF_052036975.1 Cellulomonas soli | reverse complement strand
GTGTACAGCCCGCGCGGGGCTCTCGTCATCGCCCGCTCGCCCGAGGTCCCGCCGTGTCGGCGGGGGAGTCAGGGCAGGGGCGGCTGGCGGCTCAGGCGCCGCCGAGGAAGCCCAGGTGTCGCCATGCCTCGTAGGTCGCCACCGCGGCGGCGTTCGACAGGTTCATGGATCGGCGCCCCGGCAGCATCGGGATCCGCACCTGACCCGTGATGCGCGGGTGGGCCAGCGCCTCGGGTGGCAGGCCGGTCGGCTCCGGGCCGAAGAGCAGCACGTCGCCGTCGACCCAGTCCACGGTCGTGTGCCACGACTCCGCCTGGGTCGTGAATGCCAGGACCCGTGAGTCCGGCACCCGTGCCAGGAAGTCGTCGAACGAGGCGTGCACCTGCACGTGCGCGAGGTCGTGGTAGTCCAGCCCGGCCCGCCGCAGCTTCGCCTCGGACATGTCGAACCCGAGCGGCTCGATCAGGTGCAGCGTCGCGCCGGTGCCGGAGACCATGCGGATCGCGTTGCCGGTGTTGCCCGGGATCCGGGGCTCGTAGAAGACGACGTGCAGCACACCTGATGATCGCACCGGCCGCGGGTCCGGCGAGATTGACACCATCGATGGTGTTGCGGTGACACCACCAATGGTGTCACCATGACGTCATGGAACTCACGCACTACGTCGACGACCTCCAGGACCGACTGGCCACCGCGGCCGATGTCGCCGGCGGGGACGCCCGGCAGCTCGTGCAGCGGCTGACCGCACCGCTCGACGCCGCCATCCGCCTCGTCCTGCTCGACGCGCTGTCCGCCGCCGCCGGCGAGATCTCGGCCGAGCTCGCACCCGGCTGGGTGGACGTGCGGCTGCGCGGCGGCTCGCCGGAGTTCGTCGTCGCAGCACCGGCGCCGTCCGCCGCCGAGCCACTCATGCCGACGGCCCCCACCGCAGCCGCTCTGCCCCCGGTCGACCTGCCGGCCGCACCGGACGCCGACGCGGACGCGGGCACCACCACCCGCACCACCCTGCGACTGCCCGACCACCTCAAGACGCAGGTCGAGGTCGCCGCCGCCCGCCACGGCATCTCGGTCAACACCTGGCTCGTCCGCGCGGTCGCCGCAGCGCTCGAGCAGAGCACCGGCCGGCCCGCAGCGCCGTCCCCGTCCGAGCAGGGCGGCACCCACCGGCACACCGGCTGGGTGCGCTGACACCACGCCACCGGGCCGTCCAGCCGCACGGTCCGCACCACTCGTCCAAGCTCGCAGCACCCGTACCCCCAGGAGACAGCCATGCCCACGTTTCCCGCCCCCGCACCCGTCCCGGTCGTCGTCGACGTGCCGTTCGGCTCCCTGAGCGTCGTCGCCGGCGACCGCGACGACGTCGTCGTCACCGTCCTCCCCGCCGACCCGACCAAGTCGGGCTCCGTGCGCGCCGCCGCCGAGACACGCGTCGACCGTGACGGCGACACCGTGTCGATCACCTACCCGGCCGCCTGGAAGCAGTGGGTCCTGCCGTTCGCCGCCGGCGGGGCGAACGTCACCATCGAGCTGCCCGCAGGTTCCGACGTCCGAGGCAAGGCCGGGGCGCTGCACGCCGAAGGGCGGCTCGGCACGGTCGACCTCACCCTCGGCAGCGGCGACGCACGCCTCGACGACGCCGACCGGGTCGACCTGAAGGTCTCGGCCGGGTCCGTCGTGATCGGCCGGGTCACCGGGTCGCTGCACGTCAAGGCGAGCGCCGGCTCCGTGCGCGTGGCCGAGGTCGCCGGCGACGGCACGATCCGCGCCGCGAACGGCACCACGACCGTCGGAACGGTCACCGGGTCGCTGGAGGTCGTGGGCGCGCACGCCGAGATCACGGTCGGTGCCGTCCGCGGCACCCTCACCGCCAAGGCCGCCCACGCCGGCATCACCGTCACCTCCGTCGAGTCCGGCAGCGCGACCCTCGCCACGTCGTACGGCTCCATCGAGGTCGGCGTCCCCGAGGGCACGGCCGCGTGGCTCGACATCACCTCCGAGCACGGCACCGTCCGCAACCACCTGACCCCCACCACCGGACCCGTCGAGGACGAGGCCGCCGCCGAGATCCGCGCCAGCTCCGGCTACGGCGACGTCATCGTGCGCCGCCCCTGAGGCGGCCTGCGCCGAGCACCCGCCCGGACGAGCACCACGGCAAGGAGCACCACCGAGGAGACCCGACCATGAGGAGAACCACCATGTCCGACGAGCTCGCCGTCGACGTCCGCGGCCTGCGCAAGTCCTACGGTGACCAGAGCGTGCTCGACGGCGTTGACCTGGCCGTCCGTGCCGGCACCATCACCGCCCTGCTCGGCCCGAACGGCGCCGGCAAGACCACCACCGTGGGCATCCTGTCCACGCTGCTCTCCCTCGACGGCGGCACCGCCCGCGTCGCCGGGTACGACGTCGTCGAGCACCCCCAGAAGGTGCGTGCCTCGATCGGTGTCACCGGTCAGGTGTCGGCCGTGGACGACCTGCTCACCGGCGTCGAGAACCTGCGGCTCATGGCCTCGCTGCACCACCTGGGCAGGCGGGAGGGGCGCGAGCGGACCGACGCGCTGCTGGCGCAGTTCGGGCTCACGGAGGCCGCCCGCAAGCCGGTGTCCACCTGGTCGGGCGGCATGCGCCGCAAGCTCGACCTGGCGATGACCCTGGTCGGATCCCCGGCCGTGGTGTTCCTCGACGAGCCGACCACAGGCCTGGACCCGCGCAGCCGCCGCACCCTGTGGGACGAGGTCCGTGGCCTCGCCGCCTCCGGCACCACGATCCTGCTCACCACCCAGTACCTCGAGGAGGCCGACCAGCTGGCCGACCGCGTCGCCGTGCTCGACCGCGGACGCATCGTCGGCGAGGGGACCCCCGCCGAGCTGAAGTCCGCGCACGACGCCGGGTCGCTCGACGACGTGTTCCTGCGCCTCACGGAACCCTCCGGGGCTGACCAGTCCGCCGGCACCGACCAGACCACGAAGGAGGTCGCACGATGACCACCGCGACGATCGCCCCCACCGCCGGCGCCCGACCGCTGGCCGACACCCTGACCATGCTGCGCCGCAACCTGCTGCGCGCGGTTCGCTACCCGGGCCTGACCAGCTTCACGATCGCCATCCCGGTGGCCCTGCTGCTGCTCTTCGTGTTCGTCTTCGGCGGCGCGTTCGGTGCCGGTGTGGCACCGGGCGTCGCGCCCGGCGCGGCAGGCCGCTCGGCGTACCTCGACTACATCACCCCGGCGATCCTGCTGTTCGCCGTGGTGGGTGCCGCGCAGAGCGTGGCGATCTCCGCCGCCATGGACGCCAAGGGCGGCATCATGGCCCGCTTCAAGACCATGGCCATCTCGTCGGGCTCCGTGCTCGGCGGGCCGGTGCTGGGCACCGTCATCCAGGGGCTCATCGCCGTCGCGGTGGTGCTCGGCCTGGCCATGGCCCTCGGGTTCCGCCCCGCTGCCGCGGTCGCCGGCTGGTTGGTGCTCGCGGGGCTGCTCACCCTGGTGACCTTCGCCTTCAGCTGGCTGTGCGTGGCCCTCGGCCTGGCCGCCAAGTCGGTCGAGACCGCATCGAACACCCCGATGCTCCTCACCGTGCTGCCCTTCTTCGGCAGCGGGTTCGTGCCGGTGGAGACCATGCCGGCGGCCGTGCGGTGGTTCGCCGAGTACCAGCCGTTCACCCCGATCATCGAGACCACCCGTGACCTTCTCGCCGGAACGGCCCTGACCGCCTCGACGACCTTCCAGGCCCTCGGCTGGAGTGCGCTGATCGCGGCCCTCGGCTACGCGTGGTCCCACTCGCTGTACCGGCGCGAACGCACCTGACGCCGCAGCCGGGTGCGTACTGACGGCCTCAGCTCGTGCGCGCCCGCCACTCCTCGGCCAGCACGGCGTACTGGAAGGTGTCGTGCCAGACGGGATGTCCGTGCTCGTCGTCCTCGAAGCTCGCGGCCTGCCGGTGGTGGGCCTCACGGCGCAGGCCGACGCGGTCGAGCAGCGACCAGGAGCGGGTGTTGCGAGGGTCGCAGCGGGCGACGACACGGTGGGCGCCGTCGAGCACGAGCTCGTCGATCAGGGCGGTGACGGCCTCGGTGGCGTAGCCGTGGCCCCAGTGGCCGGGGTGGAACACGTAGCCGACCTGCCAGGTGCGCCAGTGCGGTGGGCCGTCGGGGGCGACGTAGAGGTTGCCGACGAAGGTGCCGTCGGTGAGCGTGACGGCGAGGAACCGGTCGTCCTGCGTGCGTTCGGCGGCGAGCCGGTCGGCCTCGACGGGGCCGAGCACGCCGTACGGCTCGAAGCGCACGGCCTCGGGCCGGGAGAGCATGCTGTGCAGGGCGGGACCGTCGGTGGCGCGGAACGGGCGCAGCACCAGGCGGCGGGTGGTGAGGGGGAGCCGGGACGAGAGTGGCACGCGTCGAGGGTCCTCCGGTCGGCGGGTGGTCGCGAGGGGATTTCGCCGTCGGGTGGGACTGCCGCGACGGACTAGCGTTGTCGTGCACCGCAGCAACGAGAGGACGCCACCGATGCCGACCGAGCCGCTGTACCGCGCCGACGACGCGCGCTACGACACGATGACCTACCGCCGCACGGGACGCAGCGGGCTGGACCTGCCGGCGCTGTCGCTCGGGCTGTGGCACAACTTCGGGGACACGACCCCGTTCGACCGGCAGCGGGCGGTGCTGCGCCGGGCGTTCGACCTGGGTATCACGCACATGGACCTGGCGAACAACTACGGCCCGCCGTACGGCTCCGCCGAGGAGAACTTCGGGCGGCACCTGGCCAAGGACTTCCGCCCGTACCGCGACGAGCTGGTCATCTCCTCGAAGGCCGGCTACGACATGTGGTCGGGGCCGTACGGGGACGGGGGTTCGCGCAAGTACCTGCTGGCCTCGCTCGACCAGTCGCTGACGCGCACGGGTTTGGAGTACGTCGACGTCTTCTACTCCCACCGGCCCGACCCGTCGGTGCCGATCGAGGAGACGATGGGTGCGCTGCACACGGCGGTGACCAGCGGCAAGGCGCTGTACGCGGGCATCTCGAACTACACCCCGGAGCAGACGCGGCGCGCGCACCAGGTGCTGGCGGACCTGGGCACGCCGCTGCTGATCCACCAGCCGTCGTACTCGATGTTCAACCGGCACGTCGAGAACGTGGCCAAGGGGCAGACCGAGTGCCTGCTCGACGTGGTCGGCGACCTGGGCATCGGCACGATCGTGTTCTCGCCGCTGGCCCAGGGGCTGCTCACCGGCCGCTACCTGTCGGGTGAGGTCCCGGCCGGCTCGCGGGCATCGGTGGGGCACTTCCTCAAGCCGACGGCCCTGTCGGAGACGTACCTGGAGCGGGCGCGCGGGCTGAACGCGATCGCCGAGGGGCGCGGTCAGACGCTCGCGCAGCTGGCGTTGTCGTGGGTGCTGCGTGACGAGCGCGTCACGTCGGCGCTCATCGGGGCCAGCTCCGTGGAGCAGCTCGAGGACAACGTCGCGGCCCTGTCGGCCCCGCCGCTGACCGACGAGGAGATCGCCGCGATCGAGCCGTTCGCCGTCGACGGCACGGGGCGCTGACCCCGTGAGCGACCAGGTCGTGGTGGGCGTCGACGCCGCCCCTGTGCCCGTGGTGCTGCTGCACGGCATCACGGACGACGGCGGCTGCTGGCCCGGGGTCGTCGCGCACCTGCAGGCCGCAGGTCACGGGCGGCACGTGGTGACGCCCTCGGCGCTGTGGCACGGGGGGCGCACGGGGGAGGGCCGCACGGCCCTGACGATCGGCACGTTGGCGGCCGACGCCGCCGCGACGATCGCCGCGACGCTCAGTCGTCCCGCGGTGGTCGTCGGGCATTCCATGGGTGGAGTGACCGCCGAGGAGGTGGCCCTGATCGCCCCCGAGCTGGTCGCGGCGCTCGTGCTCGTCGACCCGGCCTGGATGGGTGACGACCCCGCGGACGACGGGGCGGCGCCGGCCTGGCTGCGCAGCTTCGCGGGCACGTTCGAGGCGGCACCCCAGGCGGGGCTGGAGGCCTGGTCGCGGACAGAGAACCCCGGGTGGCCGGACGACGAGCACGCGCCGTGGGCGGCGTCCAAGAAGGCCCTCGACCTGGAGATCACGCGGGTCCCGCACGTGTGGGGCGAACGTGACTGGCCGGCGGCGCTGGCCGGGGTCGCCGAGGCGCGCATCCCCGTGACGCTCGTGACGGGCGACCGGTCCGCGGGCGCGATCGTCGACGAGGCCATGGTGGCGACCGCCACGGCGGCGCTCGGCCGCGCGGGTCGGGACGAGGGCGGGTTGCTCACGCACGTCGCGCTGGCCGCCACGGGGCACAACGTGCACCGGGACGACCGCCCGGGATTCCTGCGCGTGCTCGACGAGGCCCTCGCCCGGGCAGACGCGGCGGCCGTCTAGGACTGCCGCCACCGATCCCCGTCCCGCCCGTGGACCGGGGCAGGACGTCAGGCGGGTTCGGCGACCTCGTCGAGCAGCTGGTCGGCGGCGGTGCCCTCGAGCGCGGACAGCAGCCCGGCGCCGTACCGCTCGAGCTTGGTCGCGCCGACGCCGCTGATCGACCCGAGGGCCTCCAAGTTCGACGGGCGGCTCTCGACGACGGCCCGCAACGTCGCGTCGTGGAACACGACGTAGGCGGGGACGCCCTGCTCGCGGGCCGTCGCCGCACGCCATGCCCGCAGGCGCTCGAACAGCTCCGCGTCCGGGCCGGTGAGGTCGGCCGCGGCGGCCGACCGTGACGTCGACCCCCCTCGACCGGCCCGCTCGGACCGGGTCCGGCCGCCCGCGGACGCCACCTCGCGCCGCAGCGGTACGGGACGCTCGCCACGCAGCACGTCGGCCGAACCGGGGCTCAGACGCAGGGTGCCGTAGCCGTCGGTGTCGACGGCCAGCAGCTCCTGGGCGAGCAGCTGGCGGACGACACCGCGCCACTCGCCGTCGGACAGGTCCGCCCCGACGCCGAACGTCGACAGCTCCCCGTGGCCGAGCTGGGTGACCCGGGGCGTGGTCTTGCCGCGCAGGATGTCGACCAGGTGCCCCACGCCGTACCGCTGCCCGCGCTGCTCGAGCCGCACGACCGTGGACAGCAGCTTCTGCGCGGGAACGGTGCCGTCCCAGGTCTGCGGCGGGTTCAGGCACGTGTCGCAGTTGCCGCACGCCGCGGAACCGGCCTGGCCGAAGTAGTTGAGCAGCTGCACCCGCCGGCAGGAGACCGTCTCGCACAGGGCGAGCATGGCGTCGAGGTGCTGCGTGAGCCGGCGGCGGTGCGCGGCGTCGCCCTCGGAGGTGTCGATCATCCGCCGCTGCTGCACCACGTCCGCCAGCCCGTAGGCGAGCCACGCGGTCGACGGCAGACCGTCGCGCCCGGCGCGGCCCGTCTCCTGGTAGTACCCCTCCACGGACTTGGGCAGGTCGAGGTGCGCGACGAACCGCACGTCGGGCTTGTCGATACCCATGCCGAACGCGATGGTCGCGACCATGACGATGCCGTCCTCGCGCAGGAACCGCGACTGGTTCGCGGCCCGCACCCGGCGGTCCAGACCTGCGTGGTACGGCAGGGCGGCGATGCCCTGGCCGACCAGGTACTCGGCGGTCTGCTCGACGGACGCCCGCGAGAGGCAGTAGACGATGCCGGCGTCGCCGTCGTGCTCGGTGCGCAGCAGGTGCAGCAGCTGGGCGCGCGGGTTGTCCTTCGGCACGATCCGGTACCGGATGTTCGGCCGGTCGAAGCTCGCGACGAAGTGCCGGGCGTCGTTCAGCTGCAGGCGGGTGGCGATCTCCGCGTGCGTGACCTCGGTGGCCGTGGCGGTCAGCGCGATCCGCGGCACGTCGGGCCAGCGTTCGTGCAGCAACGACAGGGCCAGGTAGTCGGGCCGGAAGTCGTGCCCCCACTGGGACACGCAGTGGGCCTCGTCGATGGCGAACAGTGCGACGGTGCCGCGGTCCAGCAGCTCCAGGGTCTCCGGCACGCGCAGCCGCTCGGGCGCCAGGTACAGCAGGTCGAGCTCGCCGGCCAGGAACGCCTGCTCGACACGGGTCCGGTCGGCACGCTCCTGCGTGGAGTTGAGGAACCCGGCGCGCACGCCGAGCGCGGACAGGGCGTCGACCTGGTCCTGCATGAGGGCGATGAGCGGGGAGACGACGACGCCCGTGCCGGGCCTCACCAGGGCGGGGACCTGGTAGCACAGGGACTTGCCGCCGCCGGTGGGCATGAGCACCAGGGCGTCGCCGCCGGCCACGACCGTGTCGATGATGTCGGCCTGCTCGCCACGGAACGCGTCGTAGCCCCAGACCTCGCGCAGCACCTCGAGCGGGGTGCGACCGGCGAACGCCTCGGAGGCGGCGCGCGGGCCGTCGGGACGGACGCGCACGGCGGTCGTCGCGGACTCGCCCCGGGGCGCGGCGGCCCAGGCGGCGTCGTCAGGGTCGGGCGGGAGCGAGTCGTACTCGGGGTCGAACGGAGGTTCGTCGTCCAGAGGCCAGCCGTCGTCCCACCCGTCGCTCACGCGCACACCCTACGTGCCCCCGCCCACGCCGCCGCCGTCGTGCACAGGGTCACCCGTACGGACGCAGACGAGCGTCCACGCTCACCCGTCCGGCCCAGTGTCTGGACCCCGGTCGTCGCGGTCGTCTAGCGTGCGCTCACGACCCGGGAAACGGACACAACGGACACGTCGGACCCGGCATGACGCGGAGCGCGCCCAGGCGGCCCGGCACGAGAGGTGGATCTGTGGACGGGGCTCTGGCGGGGCGGTCGGCGCTGGTGACCGGTGGGGCGTCGGGGATCGGGCGGTCGGTGGTGCTCGCGCTCGCGGCCGCCGGGGCGGACGTGGCGTTCACGTACCTCGAGCACGACCCGCAGCCGGTGATCGACGAGGTTGACGCCCTGGGTCGTCACGCGATCGCCGTCCGCATCGACGCCCGGCTCTCGTGGGAGCTCGAGAAGGCGGCGCGCGGCACGGCCGAGGTGTTCGGCGGGGTGGACGTCCTGGTGAACAACGTCGGCGGCATCGTCGCGCGCAAGGCCGTGCAGGACTGCGACGACGCGCTGTGGCACGAGGTCGTGGACCTCAACCTCTCGTCGGCGTTCTACGCCGCGCGTGCCACGCTGCCGTTCATGCCGGACGGCAGCCGGATCGTCAGCATCGGTGCGCAGGCGGCGGCGAGCGGCGGCGGGACGGGCATGGTCGCGTACACGGCGGCGAAGGCCGGGCTGGAGGGCTTCGGCCGGGCGCTCGCGCGCGAGCTCGCCCCGCGTCGCATCACCGTCAACACGGTGGCGCCGGGGTTCGTGGGTGGGACGGCGTTCCATGCGCGGCACACGCCGGAGCCGTCGCAGCGGGCTGCGGTCGCCTCGACACCGTTGGCCCGTGCCGGCGCGGGGTCCGACGTGGCCGCGGCCGTGGTGTTCCTGGCGTCCGAGGCCGCCTCGTTCATCACGGGCACGGTGCTCGACGTGAACGGCGGTGCGGGCTTCCGCTGACGCACCGCCGTGCGACGTCAGCCGGCCTTGTGCGCGCGGACGATCGCGCCGTGCAGACCGTCGGCCACCTCGTGCGTGAACTCGACCGTGGGCCGCTCGAACCCTGCGGCGGTGAGCAGGTCGAGGTACTCGGTGCGGCTCAGCGCCCCGGCGATGCAGCCGACGTGGTCGCCCCGCTCGGCGCGGTCGGCGGGGCTGAGCCGGTCCTCGGCGACGATGTCGCTGATGCCGACCCGGCCGCCGGGTGCGAGGACGCGGAAGGCCTCGCGGAGCACGGCCGGCTTGTCGGGGGAGAGGTTGACGACGCAGTTGGAGATGACGACGTCGACGCTGGCGTCGTCCAGCGGCAGGTCCTCGATGGTGCCGGCCCGGAACTCGACGTTGTCCAGCCCGGCCCGCTCGGCGTTGGCGCGGGCCAGCTCGAGCATCTCCGGTGTCATGTCGACCCCGATGGCGTGCCCGGTGGGGCCGACGCGGCGGGCGGAGAGCAGCACGTCGATGCCGCCGCCGGACCCGAGGTCGAGCACGCGTTCGCCGGGGTGCAGGGCGGCGACCGCGGTGGGGTTGCCGCAGCCGAGCGAGGCGAGCACGGCCTCGCGGGGCAGCACGCCGGTGGCGTCGGCCTCGTAGAGCGCGGCGCCGAACCGCGTGTCGTAGACCTCCGTGGTGTCCGGTCCGCAGCAGGCGGCGTCGGTCGCGTCGGCGGCAGGCGCGCAGCACGTGGCGGTGCCGCTGGTCAGCACCTCGCGGGCCGCGGCGCCGTAGTGCTCGCGGACGGCGGTGCGCACGGCGTCGGGCTGGTCCTGCGTGCTCATGGGGTCCTCCTGGTCGCGATGCGATATTGACGAGCGTCAATGTCTCTATCGTGAAGGTCCACATCGACCGGTGTCAATATCGACACGGGTCGATGTCCGGGGCTAGCGTGTGCCCATGAGCCCGACCACCCTGGCCGCGTCCCCGGCCGTCCCGTTGCCGCTGACCGACGTGTCCGCCGTCCCGCAGGGCGCCCCCGACGGGCTGTGCTGCGCACCGCTCGCCCGCGCAGCCCTCGACCACGACGACGCCGTCGTCCTGGCCCGCGTGCTCAAGGCCGTCGCCGAGCCGACCCGCCTGCGCCTGATCTCCCTGATGTGCGCGGAGGAGGGCGGCGAGGCCTGCGTGTGCGACCTCGTCGACGCCGTCGACCTCAGCCAGCCGACCGTCTCGCACCACCTCAAGGTGCTGATGGACGCCGGGATCGTCACCCGCGAGAAGCGCGGCGTCTGGGCGTACTACGCCGTCGTCCCCCGCTGCATGGACGCCCTGTCCGACGTGTTCCGGATGGGACGCGAGGCATGAGCGCCCCCACCGGCACGCCGACCACGCTCGTGGTGACCCCGATGCTCGCCGAGCACGGGGAGCGGGTCCGCGCCGTGCAGGCCGAGGGCATCGCCACCGGCGACGCCACGTTCGAGCAGGCACCCGCGCCGTGGCCCGACTGGGACGCCGGCCATCTCGCCGACCACCGGTTCGTCGCGCTCGACGCCGCGACCGGTGACGTGCTCGGCTGGGTCGCCGCCAGTCCCGTCTCCGGCCGCTGCGTCTACTCCGGTGTCGTCGAGGTGTCCGTCTACGTGGCCGCGGCCGCCCGCGGGCGTGGGGTCGGGCGTGCGCTGCTCGACGCGTTCGTCGCCTCGACCGAGGCCGGCGGGGTGTGGACGATCCAGGCGGGCATCTTCCCGGAGAACACGGCCAGCCTCGCGCTGCACCGCTCGGCCGGGTTCGCCGACGTCGGCGTGCGGCGCGGGCTGGGGCTCATGGGCCACGGCCCGCGGATCGGGCAGTGGCGCGACGTGGTGCTGCTGGAGCGGCGGAGCACGGTCGTCGGCATCTGACAGGGCGAGGGCCCCGGGGAGTCGATCTCCCCGGGGCCCTCGCACGTCATCCGCGTTCCGTGACGGAGGTCAGTGCACGTCCTCGTCGACCCAGTCGAACGTGCGTGTCACGGCCTTCTTCCACAACCGGTACTGACGGTCCCGCTCGGAGTCGTCGATGTCCGGGTCCCAGCGCTTGTCCTCGGCCCAGTTGTCGATGACGTCCTGCTCGCCCGACCAGAAGCCCACCGCGATGCCCGCTGCGTACGCCGCACCCAGGGCCGTCGTCTCGGCGACCTTCGGGCGGATGACGGGCACGCCGAGGATGTCGGCCTGGAACTGCATGAGCAGCTCGTCCTGCACCATGCCGCCGTCGACCTTCAGCTCGGTCAGGTCCACACCGGAGTCGGCGTTCATCGCGTCGAGCACCTCGCGCGTCTGGAAGGCCGTGGCCTCCAGCGCGGCCCGGGCGATGTGCGCCTTGGTGACGTACCGGGTGAGCCCGACCAGCGCACCGCGCGCGTCCGAGCGCCAGTACGGGGCGAACAGGCCCGAGAACGCCGGCACGAAGTACGCACCGCCGTTGTCGTCGACCGTGCTGGCGAGCGCCTCGATCTCCGGTGCCGACGAGATGAGCCCGAGGTTGTCGCGCAGCCACTGCACGAGCGACCCGGTCACCGCGATCGACCCCTCGAGCGCGTACACGGCCGGCTGCGAGCCGATCTTGTAGCAGACCGTGGTCAGCAGGCCGTTCTTGGACGGCACCGGCGACGTGCCGGTGTTGAGCAGCATGAAGTTGCCCGTGCCGTACGTGTTCTTGGCCGTGCCGACCTCGAAGCACGCCTGGCCGAACGTGGCCGCCTGCTGGTCGCCGAGGATGCCCGCGATCGGCACGCCCGGCAGCAGACCGCCCGTGCGGCCCTCGCCGTACACCTCGGACGACGAGCGGATCTCCGGGAGCATCGACAGCGGGATGCCCATCTCGGCGGCGATCTCCTCGTTCCAGGAGAGCGAGTCGAGGTTCATCAGCATCGTGCGCGAGGCGTTGGTGACGTCGGTGACGTGCACGCCGCCGTTGACGCCGCCGGTCATGTTCCACAGCACCCACGCGTCGGTGTTGCCGAACGCCAGGTCGCCGCGCTCCGCCTTCTCCCGGGCGCCCTCGACGTTGTCGAGGATCCAGCGGATCTTGGGGCCGGAGAAGTACGTGGCCAGCGGCAGGCCGACCCGGTCCTTGTACCGGTCCGCGCCGCCGCCGAGCGCCCCGAGGTCCTCGGCGATCTTCTGCGTGCGGGTGTCCTGCCAGACGATCGCGTTGTACACCGGCACACCGGTCGTGCGGTCCCACACCACGGCGGTCTCCCGCTGGTTGGTGATGCCGACCGCGGCGACGTCACGGTGCGTGATGTTCGCGTTGGCCAGCGCCAGGGCGACGACGGCGCGCGTGTTGTCCCAGATCTCCGTCGCGTTGTGCTCGACCCAGCCGGGCCTCGGGAAGATCTGCTCGTGCTCCTTCTGGCCGACCGACACGATCTGCCCGCCGTGGTCGAAGACGATCGCGCGGGTGCTGGTCGTGCCCTGGTCGATCGCCAGGACGTACTGGGTGTCAGACATGTGCTCTCACTCGTTCCTCAGAGGGTGTGGGGGTGTGGCGCCGCAGCCACCGGTCAGACGTACGCGGCACCCGCGAGGCCGGCGAGCACGCCGCCGACGATCGGGCCGAGGACCGGGACCCAGGAGTACGCCCAGTCGCTGGACCCCTTGCCGCGGATCGGCAGCAGGGCGTGCGCGATACGCGGGCCGAGGTCACGGGCAGGGTTGATGGCGTACCCGGTCGGGCCACCGAGGCTGGCGCCGATGCCGACCACGAGGAGCGCGACGGCGAGCGGGCCGAGACCTGCGGGGGTCTTGCCGAACACGAGGATGACGAACACCAGCACGAACGTGCCGATGACCTCGGTGATGAAGTTCCACGCGTAGCTGCGGATCGCCGGGCCGGTCGAGAAGACGGCGAGCTTGGTGGCGCCGTCGGCGTCCTCGTCGAAGTGCTTCTTGTAGGCCAGGAAGCACAGCACGGCGCCGAGGAGTGCCCCGATGAGCTGGGCGAGGATGTACCAGGCCGCGTTGCTGACGGTCGGTTCGATGGTGGCGGTGACCATGCCCTCCGGCCCGGTGAGGGTGGCGAACGGCGAGTCGGCCGCGAGCAGCCCGAGGGTCACGGCCGGGTTCAGGTGGGCGCCGGACTTGAACGCCACGTACACGCCGGCGAACACCGCGAGCCCCCATCCGAAGTTGATGAGCAGCCACCCGCCGTTGAACCCCTTGTTCTTCGGCAGGACCACGTTCGCCACGACTCCGGTACCGAGCAGGACGAGCATGCCGGTGCCGAGGATCTCGGAGACGAACGCATGGGAGAGAATTGTGTCCACGACCTACCCCACTTCTTGACGGACGTCGTTGTCACGTGCGCCCGGTCCGGAGGACCGGGGTGTCTGGGGTCGGGCAGCGACGCCCGACGGTGGTGCCCGACCGCGCCGCACGGTGTGCGACGCGGCCGTTCGTACGCTCAGACGCTCTCGCGCTTTGCCAGCGGCTGCAACGGGGCGAGGTCCACCGCACGCAACCTGACCTGCTCGGCTGCGGCGTCGTCGGGCTCCAGGGCGGCTGCATCCTCCGCCTCGGCACGTGCCCGGTAGGCCTCGATCTCCTTGCTGCGGGTGCGCTCGTCCCAGCCGAGCACCGGGGCGACGAGGTCCGCGATCTCCTCGAGGGCGCCGAC
Organism: Cellulomonas soli; assembly: GCF_052036975.1. GTDB lineage: Bacteria > Actinomycetota > Actinomycetes > Actinomycetales > Cellulomonadaceae > Cellulomonas > Cellulomonas soli_A. The sequence continues at coordinate 52,002 of NZ_JBQIAR010000018.1, read as the reverse complement.
TCCGCGGTCGGCCTGCTCGTAGTTGAGCCGGGTGCGGTGCATGAGCACGTCGTCCAGGTGCAGGGCGCCCTCGTGGGAGGCGGCGTACACGATCTCCGCCCCGATGTACGCCGGTGCGTGCTGCAGCGGCGTGGCCAGAGCCGGGTCGGCGTCGACCAGGTCGATCAGCTCGCCCAGCAGCGAGCCGTACCGGTGCAGCAGGTGGTCCATGCGGGGGCGGTCCCAGCCGTAGCGTGCCCCGATCGCGCGCGACTGCCGCTGGAACACGGCCAGGCCCTCGGCGCCGACGAGCGGCAGCTCGTGCGTGATCGACGGCAGGCTCGTGGCCCGCGAGCCGATCGCGAAGTCGACCGCGTCCTTGGCCATCACCCGGTACGTCGTCAGCTTGCCGCCGGCGATGACCGTGAGCCCGGGGGTGGGGGAGGCGACCGTGTGCTCGCGGGACACCTTCGCCGAGCTGGTGCCCGCCTTGACCTCGGGCTGCAGCAGCGGACGCAGGCCCGCCCACGACCCGATCACGTCCTCACGGCTGATCGGCCGGGACAGCACCGAGTTGGCGTGGTCGATGACGTAGTCGATGTCGGCGCTGGTCGCGACGGGGTGCGTGAGCTCCTGCTCCCACGGGGTGTCGGTCGTGCCGATCACCCAGTACCGGGACCACGGGATGATGAACAGAACCGACTTCTCGGTCTGCAGGATCAGGCCCGTCTCGCCCGCGATCCGGCTGCGCGGCACCACGATGTGGATGCCCTTCGACGCGAGCACCCGCAGCCCGCCGTCGGTGCCGGCCAGCGCCTCGGTCTGCTCGGTCCACACGCCGGTGGCGTTGATGATGGCGCGGGCGCGCACGTCGATGTGCTCGCCGGTCTCCAGGTCGACCACCTCGGCGCCGGTCACGGCACCACCGGACGTGGTCTGCAGGTCGAGCACCTGGGTGCGTGAGGCGGCGTGCGCCCCGTAGGAGACGGCCGTCCGCACCAGGGTCTCGACGAGCCGGGCGTCGTCGACGCTCGCGTCCCAGTAGCGCACCGCGCCGATCGCGGCGTCGTGTCGCAGGTCCGGGAACAGGCGTTCCATGCCCTTGCGGGTCAGGTGCCGGTGCAGCGGCATCGCGCGGCGCGTGCCCGAGACCGTGGCCAGGGTGTCGTACAGGGCGACGCCCGCGCCGACGTACGCGCGCTCCCAGACGCGGTTCTCCAGCGGGTACAGGAACGAGACGGGCTTGACCAGGTGCGGGGCCAGCCGGGTGATCAGCAGGTCGCGTTCGGTCAGCGCCTCACGGACCAGCGTGAAGTCGAGCATCTGCAGGTAGCGCAGACCGCCGTGCACGAGCTTGCTGGAACGGCTCGACGTGCCCGAGGCCCAGTCCTGGCCCTCCACGACGGCGGTCGACAGCCCGCGGGAGACGGCGTCGAGCGCGATACCGGCTCCCGTCACCCCACCACCGATCACCAGGACGTCGAGCTCGTTGCCGCGGTTCGCGCTGGCGCGCAGTGCCTCGAGCGCCTCGCTGCGCGCCTGCACCGTCAGTGGTGCGGTCCTCATGTGGTCGTCCTCCCGGTCGTGCGTGCTCCGGCCACGGCGGTGCGGCGGGAACGCCCGTGCACGGTCCTTGTCGGATCGCCGGTGCACGGCATGCCCGTTATCGTCATCACGGGCCGAACGAACGCGCAACCCGAGTGCACATACGTGCAATGCTGGGACGGGGTCGATGACCCGCGACGGCGGACGGTCCCGCGGTCGGCACAGGGGAGAGGCGGGCATGGCGGCGGAACGCGAGCAGGACGTGCTGCGGGCGGCATCGATGTACTACCTGCAGGACCTCAAGATGGAGGTCATCGCCCGGCACCTGGGCACCTCTCGCTCCACCGTGTCCCGGCTCATCAAACGTGCACGGCAGACCGGGCTGGTCGAGATCACCCTGCGCCCCGGCAGCACCCGCGCACCCGGGCTCGCCCGCACCATCTCCGCCGAGTACGGCATCGACGCCTACGTGGTACCCGTGCCCGACTCCGCCAGTCACATCGACCGGCTCGACCAGGTGTCCATCACCGCGGCCCGCCTGCTCAGCTCCTGGTTCGACTCCGACATGGTGCTCGGAGTGGCCTGGGGCACCACGCTCGCCTCGGTGTCCCGGTACCTGTCACCCAAACCCACCCGCGGCTCCACCGTCGTCCAGCTCAACGGTGCCGCGAACATGCGCACCAGCGGCGTGGAGTACGCCAGTGACCTGATCTCCAGCTTCGGCACCGCGTTCGGCGCCGCCGTGCACCACTTCTCGGTGCCGGCGTTCTTCGACTACCCCGAGACCAAACGGGCCATGTGGCGCGAACGGTCCGTGCAGCGCGTGCTCGACATGCAGCGTCGCGCCGACATCGCCGTGTTCTCCGTCGGAGCCGTCGCAGGTGCGGTGCCCAGCCACGTGTACTCCGCCGGCTACCTCGACGACGACGACGTACGCCTGCTGCACGACGAAGGAGTCGTGGGCGACGTGTGCACCGTGTTCATCCGCGCCGACGGCTCCTGGCAGGACGTGCAGCTGAACGAACGTGCCACCGGACCCACCCCCGCCGAGCTCGCCCGCATCCCCCGGCGGCTGTGCGTCGTCGCCGGCGACAACAAGGTCGTGCCGTTGCTCGCGGCGCTGCGCGCCGGGGTCGTCACCGACCTCGTCGTCGACGAGGTCACCGCCACCGAGCTGCTCGACGCCGCCGAACCGGTGCACCGGCGCGCCCGCCCCCGACACTGAGCCGCTGGTCGGAGGCCGGTCGGTCGCGGGACGGCGCCCGCGACGCCAGTACGGTGGGACGCGTGACCTCCGCACCACCGCTGCCGCCCCTGCGCGTGCGGCCCGCGCGGCCGGCCGACGTCCGGGCCATCCACGACCTCGTCGAGCCGTACGCCTCCGACCGGATCCTGCTCGCCAAGGAGTGGGTCGCCTACTACGAGGCCGTGCAGGAGTTCGTCGTCGCCGACGTGCCCGACGAGACCGCCCCGACCGGTCGCCGGGTCGTCGGCTGCGGCGCGCTGCACGTCATGTGGCAGGACCTCGCCGAGATCCGCACGCTCGCCGTCGACCCGGCCTGGCGTCGGCACCGGGTCGGGCACGCGCTGCTCGACGCGCTCATGGTGCGGGCCCGCGAGCTCGGTCTGCGCCGGCTGTTCTGCCTCACGTTCGAGGTCGACTTCTTCGTCCACCACGGGTTCCACGCGATCGAGGGCACACCCGTCACCCCCGAGGTCTACGCCGAGCTGCTGCGCTCGCACGACGACGGCGTCGCCGAGTTCCTCGACCTGGCCCGCGTGAAGCCCAACACGCTGGGCAACACCCGCATGCTCATCGAGCTCGAACCGGGTGGCGCCTGACACGCACCGCGGTCACAGCTCGCGGAAGTGCTCGTCCAGGTCCAGCGTGCCGGTGGTCTCCAGGATCACGGCCGTCAGGTCGGTCGTCGCCCACGTCTGGTGCAGTTCGCCGGGCTCCCACACCACCAGCACCCCGGGCCGCACCGCACGCCGCGGACCGCCGGAGATCTGCACCTCGCCCGCACCGGTGATCACGCAGAACACCTGCCGCAACGTCGCCGGGTGCATGCCGAGCGTGCCGCCCCGCTGCAGGTACGCCACCGACACCCGCGCCTCGTCGCCGTCCTTCGCCCGAGGCAGGAAGTCCATGGCGACACCGGAAGACCCGAAGGCGGTGATCTCCCCGCGGGGGAGCTCGTACAGGCGCATGGGCGAATCCTCGCGCACCGGACGGCCCGCACGGAACAGATTCCGTGACCCGATGTGAGCGTGCGCAGGACCCGATCAGCGTGGCAGCCGGAAGTGGACCAGATCGTCCGGCCCGGGACCAGGCTCACGCACCAGCAGGCCGTCGGCGGCGAGCCCTTCCAGGCACCGGGCCAGCTGCACCGCATCGGGCCACACCGCGTCGACAGCATGGGCCGGGACAGGTTCGAGCGCCTCCCGCAGCAGCGCCATGACACGTCCACGCACCTGCCGGTCGGTGCCCTCCCACGCCTGCGTGCGGCGGCGGCCCGCATGCACGTCCGTCGGGCACCCGGCCTCCCGCCACGCGCACACGGCGAGCAGCGGGCACTCCGGGCACCGCGGGCTGCGCGCCGTGCACACCAACGCCCCCAGCTCCATCGACGCCGCGGCCCACCGGGCCGCCGTCGCGTGATCGGCAGGCACCAGCGCCGCGGCGCGTGCACGTTCAGCCACGGTCGGCGACGGTGACGGCAACGCCTCGCCGTCGACCGCCCGGGCGAGCACGCGGCGCACGTTCGTGTCGAGCACCACCGACCGACCGCCGAACGCGAAGGCCACCACGGCGGCCGCCGTGTACGAACCGATCCCCGGCAACGCCAGCAGCTGCTCCTCGGTGTCCGGCACGCGACCCCCGTGCCGCTCCACCACGGCCTGCGCGCACGCCTGCAGGCGCAGTGCCCGCCGCGGGTAGCCGAGCCGGTCCCACGCCCGCAGTACGTCGCCGGTCGGCGCACCCGCGAGGTCCGCCGGTGCGGGCCACCGGGCCATCCACGCCCTCCAGGCAGGCTCGACGCGCACCACGGGCGTCTGCTGCAGCATCACCTCGCTGACCAGCACGCCCCACGGCGTCCGCTCCGGTGCACGCCACGGCAGATCACGGGCGTGCTCGGTGAACCACGTCAGCACCGGGCCGTGCAGCGTCTCGGCCGCCGACGACATCGACGACGCCGACGACGGTGAGGCGGCGGGGTCGAGGGTCACGCCACCCATCCTCTCCCGACCACCCGACCACCCGACCACCCGACCACCCGGCGACCCGACGGACCCTGGCCGCCCCTGCCTGCTCGCCGACGGCCACCGCGTGGTCGCCCGCTGCCGCGCGTCGAGCGGGAGGTGGCCGTCGCGGACCGTAGGGTGGTGCGGCGTCCACCGCAGGAGCAGACCGGAGGAGGTTCGCATGAACGTCGTGCGACCGACGGGGCCGTTGCCCGCGCGCGTCTACTGGGTGCGACGGTTGGTGGTGCTCGGCATCCCGCTGCTCGTCATCGTGCTGGTCGTGTGGTGGTTCGCCGGACGCGGCGACTCCGCCGCAGAACCCGGCGGCACCACCACCCCCGCCGCCGAGCAGGGCGCCGAACCTGCCGCAGAGGACCAGGGCGACGAGGGTGGGGTGGCTGCCTGCCCGGCTGCCTCGCTCGCGGTCGCGATCACCGCCACCGCGACGAGCTTCGCCGAGGGCAGCGACCCGACCTTCGACCTGACCATCACCAACTCCGGCACCGTGGCCTGCCTCGTCGAGGCGGGGACCTCGCAGGCCGAGGTGCTCATCACGTCCGGCTCCGACCGCATCTGGTCGTCACGCGACTGCGCCGCCGCCGAGGCCGCCACCAACCAGCTGCTCATCGACGCGGGGGACAGCCACCAGCAGCAGCTCGGCTGGGACCGCACCCGCTCGGCCGAGGGGTGCCCCGCGGACCTGCCCGCACCGAACCCGGGCACCTACAGCGCCACGTTCACGGTGCAGGGAGCAGCCTCGCAACCGACGGTCTTCGGTCTGGACTGAGCCCCTCCGCAGGGAGGACGCCGCACGGCAGAGACTGCGCGCGGGTCAGACGTACCGGGGTCAGACGTACCGTTCGAGGATGCTCGACTCGGCAAGTCGCGACAGGCCCTCGCGCACGGCCCGGGCCCGCTGCTCACCCACACCCTCGACAGCCATGAGGTCCTCGATCCCGGCCGCGAGCAGCTTCTGCAGCCCGCCGAAGTGAGCCACCAGGCGCTCGACGATCGCGCCGGGCAGGCGCGGCACCTTCGACATCAGGCGGTAGCCGCGCGGGCCGACCGCCGCGTCGAGCGCATCACCGCCACCGGGCAGGCCGAGCACGCGTGCGATGTGCGCCAGGTCCAGCAGCTCGGTCGCATCCAGCTCGGCGAGCGCCTCCAGGACGGCGTCGGTGTCGCGGCGCACGGTGTCCAGGTAGTCACGGATCACCAGCTCACGGTCCGAGCCGATGCCACCCACGAGCTCGTCCAGCTGCAGCGTCAGCAGGCGGCCGTCCGTCCCGAGCTCGACGACGTAGCCCTCGATCTCCTCCGAGATCCGGCGGACCATCTCGAGGCGCTGCACGACGGCAGACACGTCACGAACCGTCACCAGGTCCTCGATCTCGAGGGCGGACAGCGTGCCGCTGACCTCGTCGAGGCGGGACTTGTAGCGCTCGAGCGTGGCCAAAGCCTGGTTCGCGCGCGACAGGATCGTCGTGGAGTCCTCGAGCACGTGCCGCTGCCCACCCACGTACAGCGCGACGATCCGCATCGACGCGGAAACCGAGATCACCGGGAAGCCGGTCTGCTTGGCGACCCGCTCGGCGGTGCGGTGCCGGGTGCCGGACTCGGCCGTCTCGATCGTCGCGTCGGGCAGCAGCTGCACGGCCGCCCGGACGATCCGGCTGACGTCCTGGTCCACGACCACGGCGCCGTCCATCTTGGCCAGCTCGCGCAGACGCGTGGCCGAGAAGCCCACGTCGAGCACGAAGCCACCCGAGCAGATGGACTCGACCGTCTTGTCGAACCCGAGGACGATCAGGGCGCCGGTGCGACCCCGCAGGATCCGCTCGAGGCCGTCGCGCAGCTCCCCGCCGGGGGCGACAGCGGCGAGTGTGGACCTCAGCAGGTCGTCGGTGGCGTGCAGGTGCGGCACCGCAGCATCGTACGTGCCCCCGCCCGCCAATGGTCGGACGACCCGCCACGCCACCGGGTGACCTGCGCCTTCGCGACACGGATCGCCCCCGTGGCCGCGCTGTCCACAGATACTCCGATCCCACCCCGGGGATGGCCGGTTTGGGTAGGTTCGCCGGTATGCCTGCACCGACGAGACGCCTCCTGGCCTGCGCGACCTCGATCGCCGCGGCGGTCGGACTGCTCGCCGGGTGCACCGACGGGACTACCGCCGCTGACCCGACCGACACCACCACCACAACCGGCTCACAGCCGAGCATGAGCGCGACACCGAGCCCGGACGTGACCGCAGCCGCGCCGCAGTGGACAGCCGCGATGGACGAGGTCAGCGCCGACGGCGCTCTGGCCGTGGGCCAGTACTTCCTCGAGCTGTTCCCGTATGTTCACGCCACGGGTGACACGACCGCCTGGCGCTCGATGAGCCACCCCGACTGCCTCTTCTGCGCCGATGTGGCCCAGGACGCGGAGAGCCCACCGGAGGGTGGTTTCGAGGACGCCAGCGTGCGAGTGGAGGTCATCCAGGGTGTTGAACTGACGCCTTCAGCGTCCTACTCCTTGACCTACTCGATGCAGTTCGAGTCCGAGTCGGGCAGCGAGGACGACACGGTCGCCATGCTGGTCGTGCGTGAGGCTGACCGGTGGCTCGTTCGCGGCGTCGACATCACCGTCACGTCCTCGGATGCATAGCGCAGTCGGGATGGGCGGGGTGTGCCTTCTCTCCATCTCCGCTCTGATCACGCCCTACGTCGTCACCCCACAGCCCGGAGGTGGCAGCGACCGGTACAGACCTGGCGGCTATGCGCGCGACGCCGTGGTCGAGATGACGAACAGGGAGAGCGCGAACCTCGCGATGGCTGCGGCTGCAGATCCGGCGTCGTCGCCGTGGGAGTACGACCGGGGGCCGCACTGCGGGACGGGGGCCTCGACGGGCGACGCCCTGCTCGTGGGGTGCCTGGGTGAGCCGCCCGTCTGCGAAGACGGCGCCCCACCGCTCATGCCGCTGTTCCGCCGGTTGGAGACCTCCACCAACGAGAACGACTGGGAGCAGGTGAGCAGCTGGGCATGCCCGGAAGCCGCCGTCCCGGCGTTCACCGCCCAGGACCTGCGCCTGCTGCCGATCGCGCCGGGCACCGCGGGGATCAACCCCAACACAGGTCCGTTGCTGGTCAACGCCACCAACGTGGTGTTCACCGACGCGGGCGAGCAGCAGTTCACCACGAACCTGCTCGGCTACACCTTCGAGGTCATCGTCACCCCCACCAGCTACACCTGGGACTTCGCCGACAACACCCGCCCCCTGGTCACCACCGACCCCGGCGCCCCCTTCCGACCCGGCGACGGCGACCGCCTCGATGAGTACCTCACCCACGTCTACACCCAACCCGGCACCGCCCAGATCACCCTGACCACCACCTGGACCGGCCGCTACCGCATCCCCGACCTGACCGACTGGCAAGACGTCCTGGGCACCGCCACCACCACGACCACCAGCCGCGCCCTGACCATCGAAGAACGCCGCACCCACCTCGTCGGAGCCACCTGCGACCAAGAACCCGACGCACCCGGCTGCGGCTGAACCCGACAGCCACACCGCGAGGTCAGGCCCCGCGGTCAGCGACCGATGCCGACCGCCACGACCGCCTCGGCCAGGTCGTGCGCGAACAGGACCGTCAGCCCGGCCGGTGCGGCGGCGCCGTCGAGCGCGCCGGCGGGCACGATCGCGTGCGTGAAGCCCAGCCGGGCGGCCTCGGCCAGTCGGCGACCGACACCGCTGACGGTGCGGATCTCGCCCGCGAGACCGACCTCACCCACGGCCACCAGCCGCGGGGGCATCGGTGCGTTCTCGCGGGAGCTGACTGCAGCCAGGGCGAGCGCCAGGTCGGCCGCAGGCTCCACCACGCGCGCGCCGCCGACGGTCGAGACGTAGACGTCCTGGTCGGCGAGCCGGGCGCCGACCCGACGTTGCAGCACGGCCAGCACCATGGCCAGGCGGCTGGAGTCGACACCGCTCGTGGTCCGCCGCGGGTTCGGCACCGCCGACGGGGCCACCAGGGCCTGGACCTCGGTGGCCAGCGGGCGGCGGCCCTCGAGCGTCACGGTGACGCACGTGCCGGGCACGTGGTGCCGGGTGCCGGACAGGAACAGCCCGCTGGGGTCCGCCAGGCCCACGATGCCCGACTCGGACAGGTCGAAGCAGCCGACCTCGTCCGTGGGTCCGTACCGGTTCTTGGTGGCGCGCAGCATCCGCAGGCGTGAGTGCCGGTCGCCCTCGAACTGGCAGACGACGTCGACCAGGTGCTCGAGCGTGCGGGGACCGGCCACCGAGCCGTCCTTGGTCACGTGGCCGACCAGCACGACGGGCAGGTCGCGGGACTTGGCGGCCTGGATCACGGCGGCGGTGACCTCGCGGACCTGGGCGACACCCCCGGCGGTGCCCTCGATCGCCGAGGACGCGATGGTCTGCACGGAGTCGAGCACGAGCAGGTCCGGGTCGACCTGCTCGATGTGCCCCAGCACCGTGGCCAGGTCGGTCTCGTCGGCCAGGAGGAGCCGCTCGTCGAGCGCCGAGATGCGCTCGGCGCGCAGCCGGACCTGGGCGGCCGACTCCTCGCCCGTGACGTACAGGACCCGACGCCCCGTGCGGGCAGCGCGAGCCGCCACGTCCAGCAGCAGCGTCGACTTGCCCACGCCCGGCTCACCCGCCAGCAGCACCACGGCACCGGGCACGATGCCGCCGCCGAGCACCCGGTCGAGCTCGTCGACTCCGGTGGGCCGGGCGCGGGCCTGCTCGACATCGATCTGGTCGATCGGCCGGGCGGGGGCGCGTGTGGGGGCCACGGCCGTGGTGCGCGGGGCGCCACCCCCCGGCCCGGTGTCCTCGACGACGGAACCCCAGGACTGGCACTCGCCGCAGCGGCCCACCCACTTGGTCGCGGTCCATCCGCACTCGGTGCAGCGGAACCCCGGTCGGGTGGCCCGCTCGGCCCGGCGAGTAGTTGTGGTCGTCACGGCGAGCACGGTAGCCGTCGCCGCCCACAGCCCCGCGCGGCGCGAGGGCGACAGACACCCGGGGCGCTCCCACGCCCGCCGTGCACGCCTGGGTAGGCTGCGGTGGGCCCGTGCGGACGGGACCGCGACCGGGACCGAGTGCCACGCAAGGGGAGCCCACATGACCGACGACCGGCGACCGGAGCACGTCGACCCGGACCTGCCGACCCCTGGTGCGGCCGCTCCGGACGTTCCCCGCTGGGCCTCGACGAGCCAGGCGGCGCAGCAGACGGGTGGCGGCGTGTGGAGCGCGCGACCCTCCAAGCCCGCCCGGCCCGTGCAGGCCGCGCCGGCGCCGGCTGTCCCGCAGGCCCCTCTGGTCCCTCCGGCTCCGGCCGCGCCGCTGGCACCGCCTGCCCCGCAGGCGCAGACCGCCCCGCCTGCGCCGTGGAACGCTCCGCCTGCTGCTGCGTCGGCCCCCACTGCCCCCGCTGCCGCTGCGGCGATGGCGTCTCCCACGGGTGGGGACGCCTCGCCCACCACGGCCGGCTGGGCGATCGTCGACCCGTCGACGCCGAAGCCCTCGGCCGCGCCGCTGCTCGGCACCGCCCCGGTCGGTCCTCTGGGTGCCGCGGCCCCGGCGTTCGCGGCACCGACGCCTGACGAGCAGCACTTCGCTGCCGCTGCACCCGGCGCCGCGGGGCCGGTGCCCGCACCGCAGACGGGTGCCGCCTTCGCCTCGGCCGCCACTGCGGACGTGCCCGACCGTACGACGCCGGGCGCGTCCGGAGGTGAGCCGCCTGCCGGTGGGCGGCCGCGCTGGCTCGTCCCCGTCGTGATCGGCGCCGTGGTGCTGATCGTGGGCGGGGTTGCCGGCGGCATCCTGGCCACGCGCGGCGGTGACGACGCCCCGCCGCCCGCCGCGGCGTCCACCATCGTGATCCCGCCGCCCACCGCGACGGTGGCGCCGGTGGTACGCGAGGCGACGACGCCGTTCGCGACCGTGCTGCCCGCCACCCTGCTGCAGTACGCGCTGACGACCTCCGGTCCGGCGGACGCCTGGTCGGGCGCCGGGGCCATCGAGGCGTACACGGACACCTACGACGACGGCGCAGGCACGCAGATCACCGTGCTGGCCGGGCAGTGGGAGACCGCCGAGGAGGCCGCCGCGTTCGCGCAGCAGCTCGTCGAGACGCTGGGTGACGTCGCGGCGCAGCCCGCGGACGACAGCGCCACCCCGGAGACGACCGAGCCGACGGCGGGCGCCGCGGCGACCGTCGACGAGCCGCGCTCGGGTGACGTGCTCGTCGGTGGGCAGAGCGTCGGCTCGTACGTCATCACCGACCAGGGAGACGGCAACTCGGTGGCGGTCTGGTGGAACGGCACGGCCGTGTTCCAGTTGACCGCACCGACCGGGGACATCGCCAACCTGTACGCCGCGTACCCCCTCTGATCGCCGACCTCTGGGGACCGACCTCTGAGCGCTGACCGTCGACCCGTCCCGGCCTCAGTCGTCGGGGGCTGCCGGCAGCATGACGGTGAACGTCGTTGAACCCGGACGGCTGGCCACGGTGAGCGTGCCACCGTGCGCCGTCACCACGGCGTGCGCGATCGCCAGGCCGAGCCCGGTCGACCCGGCGGCACGGTTGCGTGAGGCGTCCCCCCGCGTGAACCGCTGGAACAGCCGTTCACGCAACGCGGGCGCGATGCCGGGTCCGTCGTCGCTGACCTCGAGCACCACGTGGTCGCCCTCGCGGCGAGGGCGCACGGTGACGGTCGTGCCCGCCGGTGTGTGCACGCGCGCGTTCGACAGCAGGTTGGCCAGCACCTGACGGAGCCGGTGGTCGTCGCCGAGCACCACGACCTCCTCGGCCTGGTCGTCCTGCGCGGCGACGAGCAGGTCGGACAGCGCCCACTCCTCCGCCCCGAGCTCGGGTGCCTCGGTGTCCCACGGACCCTCGTCCGTGCCGGGCAGGTCCAGCCGCCAGGTGTGGTCGGGTCCGGCGGCGTGCGCGTCGGCGATCGCGTCGATGGCCAGGCCGGTCAGGTCGACCGGTGCGGAGTCGAGGGGACGGCCGGCGTCGAGACGGGCCAGCAGCAGCATGTCCTCGACGAGCGCGGTCATGCGCAACGACTCGGACTCCACCCGTCCGAGGGCCTGCAGCGCACCGTCGGGCAGCTCCTCGGGGGAGCGGCGCACCAGCTCGGCGTAGCCGCGGATCGAGGCGAGCGGGGTGCGCAGCTCGTGGCTGGCATCCGCGACGAACTGGCGCACCTGCGTCTCGGACTCGTGCCGGGCGGCGAGGGCGCTCTCGACGTGGCCGAGCAGACGGTTGAGGGCGGCGCCGACCTGCCCGACCTCGGTGGCCGGGTCGGTGTCGCGGGCGGGCACGCGTTCGGCGAGCGTCACCTCGCCGCGGTCCAGGGGCAGCTCGGCGACGCGGGTGGCCGTGGCGGCCACGCGGGCCAGCGGTCGCAGCTCACGGCGCAGCAGCAGGAGGGCCAGCGCCCCGGCGACGAGCAGCGCGATGGCGGCGACCACGAGCTCGGCCATGACGTAGTCGTTGACGGTCTCGGTCACCGTCGACATGGGGACCGCGGTGACGGTCGTGACGCCGTCGTGCGTGGAGGCGGCCAGTGCGCGGTAGTCGCCCAGGCCGTCGAGGGTCACGTCGTGGGCGGAGCCGTCGGCGGGGACGGCCAGCAGGGCGGCGGTGGCGGACGCGTCGAGCACGACGAACTCGCCGGTCTCGCGGTCCAGGTACCCGGCGCTCGTGGTGGAGCCGTCGTCGAAGACGTTGACGGTGCCGGCGGCCTGGCCGGGAGGCTGGCGGTCCTCGAGCGGGGACCCGGTGCCGGACGAGGGGTCGTCGGACGGCGTGCCCCCCGTGAGGGAGGGCAGCTCGCCGAGACGTTCGGGAGCCCGCTGCGCGAACCCCGAGCTGCGGCTGAGCTGCTCGTCGAGCTGGGTGACCAGCGAGCCCCGCAGCGCGAGCGCCGAGACGACCCCCATGAGCACGGCGACGACCGCGATGAGTCCCACGACGAGGGTCAGCAGGCGGGTGCGCAGCGTCCAGCGGGACGGCGTCAGGCGCGTGGTCCGAGGCGTGCTCACGCCGGCTTGAGCACGTATCCGACACCGCGCAGGGTGTGCAGCATCGGCTCGCGGCCCTTGTCGATCTTGCGCCGCAGGTACGACACGTACAGCTCGACGATGTTCGCCTGGCCGCCGAAGTCGTACTGCCAGACGCGGTCGAGGATCTGCGCCTTGGACAGCACCCGCTTGGGGTTGCGCATGAAGTAGCGCAGCAGCTCGAACTCGGTCGCGGTCAGGCGGATGTCGTCACCGCCGCGCGAGACCTCGTGGGAGTCCTCGTCGAGCTGCAGGTCGCCGACGACGATCACGGAGTCCTCGCGCGCGGAGGTCGCTCCGGTGCGCCGCAGCAGGGCGCGCAGGCGGGCGACGACCTCCTCGAGGCTGAACGGCTTGGTGACGTAGTCGTCGCCGCCCGCGGTGAGGCCGGCGATGCGGTCCTCGACGGCGTCCTTGGCCGTGAGGAACAGCACGGGCACGTGCGGGTCGGTGGCGCGGATGCGGCGCAGCACGTCGATGCCGGACAGGTCGGGCAGCATCACGTCGAGCACGATCACGTCGGGGTCGAGCGACTTGGCCTGCTTGACGGCCGCGTGGCCGGTCAGGGCGTGGTCGACCTGCCAGCCCTCGTACCGCAGCGCGGTGGAGAGCAGCTCGGCGAGGGTCGGCTCGTCGTCCACCACGAGGGCACGGACGGGGGAGCCGTCGGGGCGGGTGAGCACGTCCGGTCGGCGTGCGGTCGTCGTCGTCATGGTGGAGAGCATCGGCTGTGAACCTGTTGTGTTGCTGATTCGTCCCTGTGAATCACCTGAGCCCGCCGCGGGAGGTGCACGGGCGCGGGCTCGGTGCGTGCACCCACGCGGTCGTCGTCGGGGCCGGGCAGCCGCGTCCGATCGGCTACGGGCTGCACGCCGTGTGACCTACCGTGGTGCGGTGCACCCCACCCCTGTCGCGTCCTCGCACAAGGTCGCCCCGGCGCACACCCGCGTGAAGCCCGAGGTGGCCGTGACGGCGGTGGTCATCACGGCGGTCTCGGCCGTGGGGGTGTGGCTGCTGTGGCGGGTCTTCGTCGACACGTGGGCGGGTCAGCGGGTCGACCAGGCCGCGCTCGAGGGTGCCCGGTACGGCCAGGTCGAGCTGTGGCAGGTGGCCGAGCACGTGCTGGACGTGGTGTCGGTCGGGTTCATCGCCGGTGTGCTGCTGGCCGCGGTCGTCATCGCACTGGTCCGTCGGCGGTGGTCGCTGGCCGTGCAGGTGGCGGTCCTCATGATCGGCGCGAACGTGACCACCCGGGTGCTCAAGCTCATGGTCTTCCAGCGGCCCGACCTGGGCGTCGAGGGAGTGTGGGGCAACACGCTGCCGAGCGGGCACACGACTGCCGCGGCCTCGGTGGCGGTCGCGCTGCTGCTCGTGGTGCCGCCGCGGGTGCGGCCGTGGGCCGCGCTGCTCGGGGCCGTCTACACGACCGCCACGGGCGTCTCGACGCTCGTGGGGCAGTGGCACCGGCCGTCCGACGTGGTGGCCGCCGTGCTCGTCGTCCTGGCCTGGTCGGCCGGGGTGTGCGCGCTCGTGGCACTCGACCAGCGGCCCGTGGTGACCACGACGGGGAACCTCCCGCGGGTGGGTCGGTCCGGGCGGCCGCAGCTGCCGACCGGTGTCCGCCGGGTCGCCGTGCTGCTGGCCGCCGTGGGGGTGGTGGTCGGGGCGTTCGCGGCGGGCGCGTTGTCCTCGACGTGGCAGCAACGGATGGACCTGGACACGCGGGCCGAGCTGCTCATGGCGTACGCGGGTGGTGTGTCGGCGGTCCTCGCCTCGGCGTGCCTGGCCTTCGCGGTGCTCCTCGTGCTGCGGCACGTCGCGGGCACGGCGTCCGCCCGGGTTTGACGGGAGGTCGTAGAGTCCCCACCCAGTAGGGCGGACGACGCCGACGACGAACGACTGCAGGGAAGAGACCGGACGCATGGCTGGTGGACGCAAGCTCGTGATCGTGGAGTCGCCCGCGAAGGCGCGCACGATCGCCGGGTACCTCGGCGAGGGGTACGACGTGGAGGCCAGCGTCGGCCACATCCGTGACCTGCCGCAGCCCTCCGAGCTGCCCGCGGACATGAAGAAGGGCCCGTTCGGCAAGTTCGCCGTCGACGTCGAGCACGGCTTCGAGCCGTACTACGTGGTCGACTCGGACAAGAAGAAGAAGGTCTCCGAGCTCAAGAAGCTGCTCAAGGAGTCCGACGAGCTGTTCCTGGCCACCGATGAGGACCGCGAGGGCGAGGCCATCGCGTGGCACCTGCTGGCCGAGCTCAAGCCCAAGGTGCCGGTCAAGCGCATGGTGTTCCACGAGATCACCCGGGAGGCGATCCAGCGGGCGCTGGAGAACACCCGCGAGCTGGACAACCGCCTGGTCGACGCGCAGGAGACCCGCCGCATCCTGGACCGCCTGTACGGGTACGAGGTCAGCCCGGTGCTGTGGCGCAAGGTCCGTCAGGGCCTGTCCGCCGGGCGCGTGCAGTCCGTGGCCACCCGTCTGGTCGTCGAGCGTGAGCGCGAGCGCATGGCGTTCCGTGCCGCCGACTACTGGGACGTCACCGGCACGTTCGCCGTGGCCGACGCCGGTGAGCCGACGTTCGAGGCGCGCCTGACGGGCCTGGGCGGCAAGCGTGTCGCGTCGGGCCGCGACTTCGACGACCGTGGCCAGCTGCGCGGCAAGGACGTCGTGCACCTGGACGAGGCGACGGCCGGCGCGCTGGTCGCGGGCCTGTCCGCGTCGCCGTTCAGCGTGGCGAGCCTGGACACCAAGCCGTACACGCGTCGCCCCGCGGCGCCGTTCACGACCTCGACGTTGCAGCAGGAGGCCTCCCGCAAGCTGCGGATGGCCTCGCGGCAGACCATGCGCACCGCGCAGGGCCTGTACGAGAACGGCTACATCACGTACATGCGTACCGACTCGCCCGTGCTGAGCACGCAGGCGATCGACGCGGCCCGCCGCCAGGCCGCCGAGCTGTACGGCGCCGAGTACGTGCCGGCGAACCCGCGCGTCTACACCAGCAAGGCCAAGGGCGCCCAGGAGGCGCACGAGGCCATCCGCCCCGCCGGCGACCACTTCCGCACCCCGGCCCAGGTGGCCCGTGAGCTGTCCGGCGACCAGTTCCGGCTGTACGAGCTGATCTGGAAGCGCACGGTCGCCTCGCAGATGGCGGACGCCCGCGGTCAGACGGCCTCGGTACGGCTGTCCGCGACGGCCACCCCGGCGGGCGGTGCACCCGTCGAGACGGTGTTCTCGGCGTCCGGCACGGTCATCACCTTCCGGGGTTTCCTCGCCGCGTACGAGGAGGGCAAGGACGTCGACCGTTACGGCGACGACGAGTCCGACAAGGGCGCCGAGAAGGCCGAGGCCCGTCTGCCGCAGATGGCCCAGGGCGACCCGCTGACCGCGTCCGACCTGAGCGCCGACGGGCACCGCACGTCCCCGCCGCCGCGCTTCACCGAGGCGAGCCTGGTCAAGGCCCTCGAGGAGCGCGGGATCGGCCGCCCCTCGACGTACGCCGCGACGATCTCCGTGATCCAGGACCGCGGGTACGTCAGCAGCCGCGGTCAGGCGCTCGTGCCGAGCTGGTTGGCGTTCGCGGTCACCCGGCTGCTCGAGGAGAACTTCGACCGGCTCGTCGACTACGACTTCACGGCCTCCATGGAGGAGGACCTCGACGAGATCGCCGCAGGTGACAAGCAGCGCTCGGAGTGGCTCGAGGAGTTCTACTTCGGTGACCGCTCCGGCACCCGCGGGTCGGGTGGTCTGCGTGGGCTGGTGGAGAACCTCGGCGAGATCGACGCCCGTGAGGTCAACTCGATCGACATCGGCGACGGCCTGACCCTGCGGGTGGGCCGGTACGGCCCCTACCTGGAGGACGCGTCCGACCTCGGTGAGGACGGCAACCCGCGTCGTGCGTCCGTGCCGGAGGACCTCGCGCCCGACGAGCTCACGGTCGAGAAGGCGCGCGAGCTCATGCAGACGCAGCCCGAGGGTGACCTGGTGCTCGGCCAGGACCCGACCACCGGCACCACGATCGTGGCGAAGAACGGCCGGTACGGCCCGTACGTCACCGAGCTGCTGCCCGAGCCCGAGATCGACCCGGCGCTGTCGGCCGCCGCCAAGAAGAAGGCCCTGGCCGCCGCCCCCAAGCCGCGCACCGCGTCGCTGTTCAAGACCATGAGCCTGCAGACCGTCACGATCGACGACGCCCTCAAGCTCCTGTCGCTGCCCCGCGTGGTCGGTACCGACCCCGAGTCGGGCGCCGAGATCACCGCGCAGAACGGCCGCTACGGCCCGTACCTGAAGAAGGGCACCGACTCGCGCACGCTCGCCTCGGAGGACCTGCTGTTCACGGTCACGCTCGAGGAGGCGCTGGCGATCTACGCCCAGCCCAAGCGCGGCCGCGGTGCGACGGCCGCCCCGCCCCTGCGCGAGCTGGGCGAGGACCCGACCTCCGGCAAGCCGATCGTGGTCAAGGAGGGTCGGTTCGGTGCGTACGTCACCGACGGCGAGACCAACCGGACGCTGCCGCGCGACGTGACGCCCGAGACCATCACGCCCGAGCAGGCCGTCGAGCTGCTCGCCGAGAAGCGCGCCCAGGGACCGGCCAAGAAGAAGGCCCCCGCCCGGCGCGCGACGACCACGCGCAGCAAGGCCGCCGCCAAGAAGTGACCGGCCCGGGCGACCACTAGGTTGGAGCCCATGGCACGCACCGAGGACCCCCGCACCGCACCGTCGATCCGCTGGGGGATCCTCGGTGCCGGCAACATCGCGTCGACGTTCGCCCAGGCGGTCAACGCGCACACCCGCGCGCAGCTGGTGGCCGTCGGCTCGCGCAACCGCGACCGCTCCGAGCGGTTCGCCACGGCGCACGGCATCCCCACGACCCACATCGGCTACCGCGACCTGGTCGAGGACCCGCAGGTCGACGCCGTGTACGTCGCCACACCGCACTCCGAGCACCTCGAGCACGCCCTGCTGGCCATCAAGGCCGGCAAGCACGTGCTCGTCGAGAAGGCGTTCACGCGCAACGTCGGTGAGGCCGAGCGGATCTTCGACGCCGCCCGCGCCGCCGGGGTGTTCGTCATGGAGGCCATGTGGACGCGGTTCCTGCCGCACGTGGCCGCGCTGCACCAGGTGATCGACGCCGGGGAGATCGGGGACATCGTCAACCTGTCCGCCGACCACGGCCAGTTCTTCCCGTTCAACCCGGCCAGCCGCCTGTACGACCCGGCCCTGGCCGGTGGGGCGCTGCTCGACCTGGGCGTGTACCCGGTGTCGTTCGCGCACGACTTCCTCGGGGTGCCCACGGCCGTGCAGGCTGCCGGTGCGCTCACCGAGACGGGCGTCGACGGCCAGATCTCCATCGCGCTCAGCTACCCCGGCGGCGCGCAGGCCACGCTGTCGACGACCCTGTGGGCCAAGACCCCGACCACGGCGTCGATCTCGGGCACCGAAGGGTGGATCGAGGTGGCCGGCAACTTCTACGGGCCGACCTCGTTCCGCGTGGTGCGCCGTGACGGGCGCACCTGGACGTTCGACCAGCCGGGCGAGAAGGGCCTGCAGTACGAGGCGGCCGAGGTGGCCCGTCGTGTCGCGGCCGGCGAGCACGAGAGCCCGCGCATGTCCTGGCAGGGCACGCTCGAGGTCATGCGCACGCTCGACGAGATCCGTGCGCAGGCCGGCGTGGTGTACCCGGGCGAATGAGCCAGACGCACACCCAGCCCGAAGGCCCCGGCCTCTTCGTCTCGCTCGAGGGCGGGGACGGCGCCGGCAAGTCCACGCAGTCGCGCCTGCTCGGCGAGTGGTTGCGCGCGCTGGGCCACGAGGTCGTCCTGACCCGTGAGCCCGGCGGCACGACGCTCGGGCAGACGCTGCGCGACGCGGTGCTGCACGGCGACCACGTCGACGCGCGCACCGAGGCCCTGCTGTACGCCACCGACCGCGCGCACCACGTGGCCTCGCTGGTGCGTCCGGCGCTCGAGCGGGGCGCCGTGGTCGTCACCGACCGCTACCTCGACTCGTCGGTGGCCTACCAGGGCACCGGGCGTGACCTGGGCGCCGACGAGGTCGAGCAGCTGTCGCTGTGGGCCGTGCGAGGGCTCATGCCCGCGGTCACGGTCCTGCTGGACCTGGACCCGGTGCTGGGGCGCTCGCGGCTCACCGGCGACCCGGACCGGCTCGAACGGGCCGGCGACGAGTTCCACCGGCGCACCCGGCAGGCGTTCCTGGACCGGGCCGCCGCCGATCCGGCGCGGTGGCTCGTGCTCGACGCCACCCGGCCCGTCGAGGAGCTCGCGGCGGCCATCCGGGAGCGGGTCGAGCGGGCGCTCGCCGTGGCCGCGACGCTGCCGCCCGCCGGTGCGACCGGGCCCGCGGACCTGCCCGCGACGCACGCCTGAGCGACCCGCACGCCGCCGTCGCCGTCGACCGGGCGCGACGTCCGGGGGTCAGTCGGCGTCGGGCAGGTGCACCGTGAAGCACGCGCCACCCTCGGGTGCCGCACCGGCACGGATGCCGCCGCCGAGCCGCTGGACCAGCCCGTGCACCAGCGACAACCCGATGCCGACCCCCACCGGCCGGTCGTCGCGGTACCGCAGGCCCAGCACGCCCGGTTCGAACGCCACCGCGTAGTCGGCCTCGGACAGACCCGGGCCGCCGTCGCGCACCTGCAGCACGGCGCGCGTGCCGTCCGGGTCGCCGGCCCCGCCCGCGCGCAGGGACAGCACGAGAGGCGCGTCGGGTGGGCAGACGCGCACCGCGTTCTCCGCGAGCCCGTCCAGCACCTGACGCACCCGCGCCCCGTCGGTGCGCACCACCAGCGGACCGTCGGGCAGCTCGACGCGCAGGGGCGTCGCACGGGAGGCGGTGCGTTGCCGCCAGACCTGTGCGGCGTCCTGGAGCACCCGCACCAGGTCCACCGGCGCGAGGTCCAGGTGGAAGTCGGCGGCGCCGAGCCGCGCCAGGTCGAGCAGGTCCCGCACCAGCCGCTCCAGACGGGCCGACTCGGCGAGCACCACCCGACCGGCGGCCTGCGCGTCGATGCCCTCGACCACGCCGTCGGCGATCGACTCGGCGTACCCGCGCACCGCGGTCAGCGGTGTGCGCAGCTCGTGGGAGACGGACAGCAGGAACTGGCGTTGCCGGTCCTCGCTGCGGGCCAGGGCGTCCGCCAGCTCGTTGAGGCTCGCGGCGACGTCGGCGACCTCGGGCGGACCCTCCACCGGGACACGGACGTCGCGGCGCCCCGCACTCATCGCGCGGGCCGTCTCGGCGGTGCGGCGCAGCGGGCGGGTGAGCAGCCGGGCCGTGCCCGCCCCGGCCGCCGTGCCCACCAGCATGCCGACGGCCACGGACAGCAGCACCGAGCGGGCGATGCGCACCGCCGGACGCTGCGCGGCGCCCTCCCGTGCGGCCCTCAGCTCCTGGCGCAGGGGTGCCGTGGGGTTCGCACCCGTCCCGGGGCCCGCCGTGGCGGTGGGGACGGTGGACGCCGCAGAGCTGTCGAGCGTGGCGACGTACCGGCCGACGGCCAGGCCGGACAGCACGGCGGAGACCAGGGCCACACCGACGCAGGCGAGCGTGATCCGCGTCGTCAGGGACACCGGGACGCTCACGGCGTGTCCACGTCGGCGGAGTACCCGACGCCGCGCACGGTGCGGATCGGGGTGGTCGGCCCGAGCTTGGCGCGCAGCTGGGCGACGTGCACGTCGACGGTGCGGGTGCCCGCCTGCGCGGAGTACCCCCACACGGCCGACAGCAACTCCTCGCGCTGCCACACCCGGCCGGGGGAGCCCATCAGGTGCGCCAGCAGGTCCAGCTCGGTGGCCGTCAGGTGCACCTCGCGGCCCGACACGTAGGCCCTGCGCCGCACCAGGTCCACCGTCACGTCACCCACGGTCCGGGTGTCCTGCGCGGGCTCGGCGAGGGACCGGCGCAGCACCGCGCGCACCCGGGCGACGAGCTCGCGCGGGCTGAACGGCTTGGTCACGTAGTCGTCCGCACCCAGCTCGAGGCCCAGCACGCGGTCGACCTCGTCGTCGCGGGCGGTCACGAACAGCACCGGGGTGCGGTCGCCGTCGGCACGCAGACGACGGCACACCTCGATGCCGTCCATGCCGGGCATGCCGATGTCGAGCACGAGGGCCACCGGACGGTGGGTGCGCACCGCCTGCAGCGCGCTGACGCCGTCGCCGTAGGTCTGCACGCCGAACCCGTCACGGACCAGGTACATCCGCACCAGGTCGGCGACCGCGGGGTCGTCCTCGGCGACCACGACCAGCCCGCCTGCCGTCACGTCAGCCCTCCTCGTCCTGCGCCATCTCCTGCTCGACCAGCTCGGCCGCGGCGGTCGCCTCGGTCAGCGCGGAGCCCAGCGCGTCGAGGGCATCCTCCTCGCTCCGGGCGCCAAGGGCAGGGGCGGTCGCGGGTGAGGTCGTCACGGAGGCCGTCGTCGGGGAGGAGGTCGTCGCGGGGGTCGCCGGCGCGTCCCGCGGCCCGCAGCCGGACAGGCCGGTCACGAGGACCAGCGTCAGGGTGGCGGCTCCGAGCAGCCGACCGGCGACGGGGTGCGCCGTCACGAGGCGCCCAGCTGCGAGCAGACCGACGAGTCGAGCAGCCGCAGCCGGTCGGCGGCGGACTCCAGGTTCGTGACCCTGCCGGCCCGCAGCTCGGCGCGGTTGTCCATGCGGTTCGCGGCGGCGCCCCGTCGGGCGCCGCGTGCCGTGTCCGCCTGGGCGTGCAGCCAGGCTGCCGAACCGGGCGACCCGGCGTCGGCCTGGATCCGGGTGACCAGCGCGTCGAGCCGTGCGACGGCCTCCGGGACCCGGTCGCACAGCTCCTGCAGGCGCGCGGTGTCGACGGTGATCGTCGTGGTGGCCCCGTCGACGGTCACGGTCGGGCCGTCGCCGGGGGTGGTCGCTGCCGAGGCCGGTGCGGCGAACGCCGTGAGCACGGCCAGCACGGTGGCGGTCGCGGCGGTGGTGGTGACGGCGGTGAGTCGACGGCTGGTGCGCATCGCGTTCTCCTTCGGTCGGCCGCCGGGTGCGGCCACGACGCCCACGGTGCCGCGCGGGTGTGCGGGGTCCGTCCGGCCTGTGTTCGGGTCCTGCAAAGGTCGGGCCGCGGTGCAGGCGGCGACCCGGACCGTCGGTGCGGGCGGCTACGGTGTCGTGGTGCCCACACCCGTCGCTGCCGCCGTCTGGGACGAGGTCGTCGGGCAGGAGCCCGCCGTCGAGCTGCTGCGCGGTGCGGTGGAGGACCCCGCGCGGATGACCCACGCCTGGCTGCTGACCGGTCCGCCGGGGTCGGGCCGGTCGACCGCGGCGCGGGCGTTCGCGGCGGCGCTGCAGTGCACCGACCAGGGGTGCGGCCGGTGCCACGACTGCGTCACCACGCTGCAGGGAACCCACCCGGACGTCACCGTGGTGGCGACGGAGGGAGTGTTCATCCGGGTGGACACCGCCCGGCCGCTGGTCGAGCTCGCGCAGCGCAGCCCCTCGCACGGGCGCTGGCGCGTCATCGTCATCGAGGATGCCGACCGGCTCAACGAGACCAGCGGCAACGTGCTGCTCAAGGCCATCGAGGAGCCCGCCCCGCGCACCGTCTGGGTGCTCTGCGCGCCGAGCCCGCAGGACGTGCTCGTCACGGTGCGCTCGCGCAGCCGGCACGTGTCGTTGCGGGTGCCCCCGGTCGACGCGGTCGCCGCGCTGCTGGTGTCCCGCGACGGCATCGACCCGGCGGTCGCGCACGTGGCCGCCCGGGCCGCGCAGAGCCACGTCGGTATCGCCCGGCGGCTGGCACGCGACCCGCAGGCACGTGCGCGTCGCACGGCCGTGCTGGCCGTCGCCCCGCGCATCCGGGGGGTGGGGGACGCGGTGCTGGCTGCCGGTGAGCTGGTCGAGACCGCCCAGGCCGAGGCGAAGGCCGCCACCGAGCTCCGCGACGCCGAGGAGAAGACGGCGCTGCTGCGCACCCTGGGCGCCGAGGGCGCCGCGACCCTGCCCCCCGCGCTGCGGGCGCAGGTCCGCCAGCTCGAGGAGGACCAGAAGCGCCGGGCCACGCGGGCGCAGCGGGACGTGCTCGACCGGGCGATGGTCGACCTGCTCTCGCTGTACCGGGACGTGCTCGTCGTGCAGCTGGGTGCGGACGTCGAGCTGGTCAACGTCGAGGAGGACGCCGCGGTGCGGGCACTGGCCTCCTCCACGACCGCCGAGCAGACCCTGCGGCGGATGGACGCGGTCGGGCAGGCCCGCACGCGGCTCGCGGGGAACGTCGCCCCCTTGCTCGCCGTCGAGGCGATGACCATCGCCCTGCGCCCCCAGGGCTGACCGTCGCACGTAGGCTGTGCGCCATGTCTGTCGCGTCCCCGTCCTCCGTCGTGCGCGCAGGGCGGGTGGCCGCGGCCCTCGTCGTGGGCGTCCTCGTGCTGGTCGGCTGCACGCCGGCCAAGCACCAGGCCTCCGCCACCGCGCCCACCGCCTCGGGCGGCTCCGACGTCGCCGCCGACCTGCAGCCGTTCTACGGGCAGTCGCTGGAGTGGACCGAGTGCGGCGAGCTGCAGTGCGCCACCGCGACAGCCCCGCTCGACTGGGCCGACCCGACCGGACCGACGATCACGCTGGCGCTGTCCCGGCAGCCCGCCCTGGGTGGCGAGGCCATCGGCTCCCTGCTGCTCAACCCCGGCGGACCCGGCGCCTCGGGCGTGGACTTCCTGGAGTCGGCGGTCGCCATGGTCAGCGAGTCCGTGCAGCAGCAGTACGACCTGGTGGCGTTCGACCCGCGGGGTGTGGCCGGGTCCTCGCCGGTGGCCTGTGTCGACGCCCCCGCGCTCGACGAGATCCTCGCGACGGACCTCGACACCAGCGACGCGGGCCTGCAGGAGGCGCAGGACCGGTACGGCGCGTTCGGCGCCGCCTGCCTGGAGAACACCGGCGACCTGCTCGCGCACGTCGACACCGTCAGCGTCGCCCGTGACCTGGACATGCTGCGCTCCGCGCTCGGCGACGACGCGCTGACCTACCTCGGGTTCTCGTACGGCACCGAGATCGGTGCGACGTACGCCGCGCTGTTCCCCGGGCAGGTCGGTCGTCTGGTGCTCGACGGGGCGCTCGACCCCACGCTCAGCTCGACCGAGCTGGCCGTGGGTCAGGCCGGCGGGTTCGAGAACGCGCTGCGTGCCTACGTCGCCGACTGCCAGGCCGGGTCCGACTGCCCGCTGACCGGCGACGTCGACAAGGGCCTCGCGCAGATCAAGGACCTGCTGGACCGGGCCGCCGTGAGCCCGCTGGACACCGGGACCGACCGTGCACTGACCTCGTCGTTGGCGTTCTACGGCATCGCCCTGCCGCTGTACTCGCAGGAGAGCTGGCCGTACCTGACGCAGGCACTCGCGGCGGCGCTGCAGGAGGACGACGGCTCCGTGCTGCTGTACCTGGCCGACCTGTACTCCGACCGCAACCCTGACGGCACGTACTCCTCGAACTCCTCCGAGGCGTTCTGGGCCGTCGGCTGCGCGGACGAGCGTGCCTCGGCGGACGTGGCGACCATGCGTGCCGAGGCGGAGCAGATCGAGGCCGTCGCACCGACGGTCGGTGCGTTCTTCGGCTACGGCGGTGTGATCTGTGCGCAGTGGCCCACCCCGGTGTCCGAGCCGCTGGAGTCGTACACGGCCGAGGGTGCGGCACCGATCCTGGTGATCGGCACCACCAACGACCCGGCCACCCCGTACGCGTGGGCGCAGTCGCTCGCGGAGACGCTCTCGTCGGGCACGCTGCTCACGTACGAGGGTGAGGGGCACACGGCGTACGGCTCGTCGAACTCGTGCGTGGCCGACGCCGTCGACGGGTACCTGCTGACCGGTGAGGTGCCCGCGGAGGGCACCCGCTGCTGACGGTCCCCGTCGGCGGTGCGCCCGATCGGTCGGTGCGGGGCGGCGCGGCCTCAAGTGCGGGCCTGTACCCGCCGATGACCCCCACGAACCGCACCTAGCGGGCGCAGGTGGACGCCGGGGGGCACAGACCATGAGCGGTACGACCGAGGCAGGCACACCTGCCGCCGGGTGGTACACCGACCCGCAGCACGGCACCGGGCACCGGTGGTGGGACGGCACCGGGTGGACCACGCACACGCGCGCACCCGAACCGGTGGCGCTCGTGCCCGTCGAGCCTGAACCGGCCGTCCCTGCGCCGCGCACCTGGTCGGCGGCCACCACGCCGTTCGCGTCCGCCACCGCGACGCCGTTCGTACCAGCGGCCGCGGCGCCGTTCGTGCCGGTCGCCCCGCTGCCGAGCACCTCGGCGCCCTCCGCGACGACCTCCGGGGGCCTGGGCGTCACGGCACCATCCGAGCCCGCGCGTCCGGTCAACCGCGGGGGAGCCGACGCGGCCTACGGGGCACCGACGCCGGCCACTCCCGCCTGGTACGGCCCGCCGGTCGCGGCCGTCCAGCCGCCGTACGGGCAGGCAGGCTACGGCGCACCCGGGTACGGCCCACCGGGGTACGGCACCTCTGGGTACGGCGCGCAGGGGTACGGGGCGGGCTACGGGCAGGCTCCCGGCCCGGCCGGGTTCGGGGCCCCGGCGTACGGTCAGCCCGCGCCCTTCGGGTACGCGGCCCCCAGTCACCCGGCCTTCGGCGGTGGCTACCCGGTCCAGCCCTACGGTCTGCCCGCGGTGTACGGGCCCGGCAGCTCGATGTCCGACGACGTCCGGTGGATGCCCTGGCTGGGTGCGCTCGCCCTGGTCGTCTGGGGGTACGGGCCGTTCGCGCTGCGTCGCGCGATCGGCCTGCGCCAGCGCATCGCGGCGACCGGTGAGCCGGGCGACGCGCGAGTGACGGCCGGGATCGTCATGGGCAGCCTCGGCACGGTGTTCCTGGTGGTGCGTGTGGTGACCTTCGCGCTCGTGGCCCTGACGACGTACTGAGCGGCGGACGGTTCGCGGTGCCGGCCGCTTTGGAGTCCCGGCGCCCGTCCGGGTAGAGTGGCCGCGCTCGCCGCTTCCCCCGGGATGTGTCCAGCGCCGCCTTAGCTCAGTCGGCAGAGCGTCTCACTCGTAATGAGAAGGTCAAGAGTTCGATTCTCTTAGGCGGCTCCACCACGAAGGCCCAGCACCCGCACGGTGCTGGGCCTTCGTCGTCGGTGCACCCGACCGGGCGGCTGCACTCTGGACGGGCCGGGCGACCTGGGCCTTCGTACGATCGGAGCGGACCGGGGCAGCCGCATCGGGGAGTCCCCGGGGTTCGCGTCCGGACGCCGATCGGAGTGCGCATGGCCGTCACCGAGGCACACGGGTCCGCGCCGTTCGCGCAGCCCCCCGACGTGGTGCTGGACGCGCTGTCGGCGTCCGCCGAGGGGCTCACCGGTGCGGAGGCGTCACGCCGGTTGGCGCAGGTGGGGCCCAACCGGTTGCCCGAGCCGCCGCGGACCCATCCGGTGCTGCGCTTCCTGCGGCACTTCCAGGACGTCCTGATCTACATCCTGCTGGCCGCGGCGGTGCTCAAGGCGGTCCTGGGCGACTGGGTCGACTTCGCGGTGATCGTGGCGGTGGCCGTGGCGAACGCTGTCGTCGGGTTCGTGCAGGAGGGCCGGGCGGACAAGGCCCTGGCGGGGATCGCCACGATGCTGTCGTTGGATGCGCAGGTGCGGCGCGACGGGGCGTGGCACGTGGTGGCAGCCGACGACCTGGTGCCCGGTGACGTGGTGCGGGTGCGGTCCGGCGACCGGGTGCCGGCGGACGTGCGGCTGCTGGAGACCACGACGTTGCAGGTCGACGAGGCGGCGCTGACGGGTGAGTCGGTGCCCGCCGGCAAGGACGTCGAGGCCGTCGGGCCGGACGCGGGGGTGGGGGACCGGTCGTCGATGCTGTTCTCCGGCACGATCGTCACGTCCGGGCGCGGGACCGGGGTGGTCACGGCCACCGGGGGCGGCACGGAGATCGGCCGCATCCAGCAGCTGGTGGCCGAGGTGGACCCGTTGGACACCCCGCTGACACGTCAGCTCGCACGGCTGGGTTCGCAGCTGAGTCTGCTGATCCTGGTGATGGCGGTCGTGATGCTGGTCATCGGGCGGCTCGTGCACGGCTTCGAGGGCGCCGAGCTGATCTCGGCGGCGATCGGGTTCGCGGTGGCCGCGGTGCCCGAGGGGTTGCCCGCGCTGGTCACGATCACGCTGGCCCTGGGCGTGCAGCAGATGGCCCGCCGGAACGCGATCACACGGCGGCTCACCTCCGTCGAGGCCCTGGGGTCGGTCACCACGATCTGCTCGGACAAGACGGGGACGTTGACGCGCAACGAGATGACCGTGCGCACCGTGATCACCCCGGAGACGGTCTACGACGTGGACGGCCTGGGGTACGAGCCGACCGGCGAGGTCCGTGCGCGGGGGGCGCAGGGGCGTACCGACGCGTGCGTGGGCGTCGACGCCCACGCCGACGGGCACTCTTCGACCGACCGGGCGGACCTGCGGGCGCTGGTCGCCGCGGGCGTGTACTGCAACGACGCGCGGCTGACCCGCGTGGAGGGGCGCTGGCAGATCGTGGGCCAGCCGACGGAGGGTGCCGTGGTGGTGCTCGCCGAGAAGGTCGGGTACGTGGCCGAGGCGCAGCGGCTCGCGCACGTGCCGTTCGAGTCGTCGACGAAGTTCGCCGCCACGCTCGACGCGCTGCCCGACGGCACCCGCACGGTGCACGTGCTCGGCGCACCCGACCGGTTGCTGGACCGGTGCACCACGCAGCGCACGGACCACGGGCCCGCACCGGTCGACATCGACCGGTGGGAGGCGGCGATCGACCTGCTCGGCGGGCAGGGCCTGCGCGTGCTGGCCGCGGCACGTCGGGCCGCCGCGGACGAGGACGCGCTGACGGACGACACGGTGGGGGAGGGCCTGGAGCTGCTCGGGCTGTTCGGCATCCTCGACCCGCCGCGTCCCGAGGCGGTGGCGGCGATCACGGACTGCCACCGGGCAGGCATCCGCGTGAAGATGATCACCGGTGACCATGCGGGCACCGCCCTGGCCATCGCGAAGGAGCTCGGCATCGTCGGGCCGGGGCAGCTGCGGCAGGCCGGTGCGCCCGAGGTGGTCACCGGTTCCCAGCTGGAGGCGATGAGCGACGACGAGCTGCGCGCCTGCGTGCGGGACGTCGACGTGTACGCGCGGACCTCGCCCGAGCACAAGATCCGCATCGTGCGGGCGTTGCAGTCGCACGGCGAGGTCGTGGCGATGACCGGCGACGGCGTCAACGACGCCCCCGCCCTGACCCGTGCGGACGTCGGCATCGCCATGGGAATCAAGGGCACCGAGGCCACCAAGGAGGCCGCCGACATCGTCCTGGCCGACGACGACTTCGCGACGATCGAGCAGGCGGTCGAGGAGGGGCGCCGCATCTACGACAACATCCGCAAGTCGGTGGCGTTCCTGCTGCCCACCAACGGGGCGCAGTCGCTGGTGATCCTGGTGGCCGTGCTGCTCGGGCTGACGTTGCCGTTGACGCCGGTGCAGATCCTGTGGGTCAACCTGGTCACCGCGGTCACGCTGTCGCTCGCGCTGTCGGGTGAGCCGGCCGAGCCGGACATCATGCGTCGCCCGCCTCGCGCCCCCGACGAGCACGTGGTCTCCCCGCGCTCGTTGCTGCTGATCCTGTTCGCGTCCGTCGCGATCGGCACGGCCACCCTGGTGGTGTTCCTCGTCGAGAAGGACCAGCTCGGTGCACCGGACGCCACCGCGCAGACCGCGGCGGTCACCGTGCTCGCCGCGGCCCAGCTCGGCTACCTGTTCAGCTGCCGGCTGCTGGGGTCGACGAGCCTGACGTGGCGCGTGCTGGTCGGCAACCGCCTGGTGTGGGTCGCCGCCGCGGCGCTCCTGGTGCTGCAGCTGGTGTTCACGTACGCGCCGTTCATGCACGACTGGTTCGGCTCGGCACCCATCGGGTGGCGTGACTGGGGCCTGGCGGTCCTGGGCGGTGCCGTGGTGTTCCTGCTGAACGAGGCCGCGAAGGCGGTCGGTCGGCGGGTCCTGCGCAGCTGACGGGCCCGGGCAGTACATCGTTGGACGAAATCACGGCGAGTCACGCGAACCGGTGCGGACAGCGGGGCCCGGCTCGGTACCGTGGGCGCGTCCGGGCGGTGCGCCGCCGCACCCGCCCGGACTGATGCGGTCGCTCGCCGAGCGCTCGCCCGCCACGTCCCGGAGCTCATCGTGCCCGTGCTGCCCGCCCTGCCCCTCGCCGACCGCACCGCCGCCGGCGGTGCACGATGAGCGTCGTCCGGCAGCTGCTGGCGGACCTGGCCTCACCGTTGCCCGGGCACGGCAGCGTGCCGCCGCGCGCGCACCTGCGCACCGACGCCCCCGTGCAGCTGCTGGACGGCACGTGGCAGGTTCGCGTGTGGCCCTCGGTTCGGCACGTCCCCGAGGACGAGTCGTGGCTCACGGACTCCCCGGTCGACGGCGGGGTCGCCTGGTCGCCGATCCCCGTGCCCTCGCACTGGGTGCTCGAGGGCCACGGCACCCCGGCGTACAGCAACCTGCAGTACCCGTTCCCGATCGACCCGCCGTTCCCGCCCGACGAGAACCCGGTCGCGGACCACCGGCTGGTGCTCACCGCCGACCCCGCACTGCTGGACCACCCGACCGTGCTGCGGTTCGAGGGCGTGGACAACGCCGCGACCGTGTGGCTCAACGGCGTCGAGCTGGGCACCACGCGGGGCAGCCGGCTCACGCACGAGTTCGCCACCACGGGTGTGCTGCGTGCGGGCGAGAACGTGCTGGCGGTGCGCGTGGCGCAGTGGTCCGCCGCGAGCTACCTCGAGGACCAGGACATGTGGTGGCTGCCCGGGGTGTTCCGCAGCGTCACGCTGCTGGCCCGCCCGGCCGGTGGCGTCCGGGACGTGTTCGTGCACGCCTCGTACGACCACCATGACGGTTCGGGCACGCTGCAGGTCGACGTCGAGCGTGAGGACGGCGCCGACGGCCCCGCGCTGCTGTCCGTGCCCGCGCTCGGCCTGGTGGACGTCGCCGTCGACACCGCGCACCGCGTGGCGTCCGTGCAGCCGTGGTCCGCGGAGACGCCCGTGCTGCACGACGCCACGCTCACGGCCGACGGTGAGACCGTGCACCTGCGGATCGGGTTCCGCACCGTGCACGTCGAGGACGCCACCCTGATGCTCAACGGACGACCGCTGCTGCTGCGCGGTGTGAACCGGCACGAGCACCACCCCGTGCACGGCCGGGTGCTGCCGCCGCAGACGGTGCGCGCCGAGCTGGAGCTGATGAAGCAGCACCACGTCAACGCGATCCGCACGTCGCACTACCCGCCGCGCGCCGACCTGCTCGAGCTGGCCGACGAGCTGGGCTTCTACGTGATCCTCGAGAACGACCTGGAGACGCACGGTTTCGCGCTCGTCGACTGGCGGGGCAACCCGAGCGACGACCCGCGCTGGTTCCCCGCGTACGCCGACCGGATGCGCCGCACCCTGGAGCGCGACAAGAACCACTGCGCGGTGCTCATGTGGTCGCTGGGCAACGAGTCCGGCACGGGCAGCAACCTCGAGGCGATCGCCCGCTGGACCAAGCGGCGCGACCCCGACCGGCTCGTGCACTACGAGGGTGACTGGGACTCCACGTACGTCGACGTGTACTCGCGCATGTACGCCAGCACCGACGAGGTCGCCGCGATCGCCGCCGAACCGCCGGCCGCCGCGTTCCCCGACCCGGTGCGCCGCCACCGCCGCGAGCTGCCGTTCCTGCAGTGCGAGTACGCGCACGCCATGGGCAACGGGCCTGGCGGGCTGAGCGAGTACCAGGACCTGTTCCACGCGCACCCCCGGCTGGCCGGCGGGTTCGTGTGGGAGTGGGTCGAGCACGCGCTCGACGGTGGAGCCCTGCCCGGCGGGTCCGGTCGACGCCAGCTGTACGGCGGGGACTTCGGCGAGGCCGTCCACGACGGCAGCTTCGTCGTCGACGGCCTGGTGCACGCCGACCGGACGCCCGGGCCGGCGCTGGCGGACCTGGCGGCCGTGTGGTCGCCCGTGGGGCTGGCGCTCGCCGACGACCTGTCGACGCTCACGGTCACCAACCGGTACCACGGCATCGCCCTGGACCACCTGGTGCTCACGTGGTCGGCCGACGGTGCGCCGCACGGCGCAGGCGACGAGGGGGTCGACGGAGGCTCCGACGACCGCACGATCGTGCTCCCGGACGTCCCCCCGGATGAGCGGGCGGTGGTGCCGCTGGCGCTTCCGGACCTGTCCGGGCGGACCGTCACCGTCAGCGCCCGCACCCGGCAGGCCACGCCCGGCTGCCCGGCGGGTCACGAGGTGGCCTGGGCGCAGCGGGTCGTGGCCCGTGCACCGGCGGGGCTCAGCGGCCCCCCGGCCGCCCCGCTCGACCGCGGCACGTCCGTGCACGTCGGTTCGCTCGAGCTCGACGCCCGCACCGGCATGCCCGTGCGGCTCGGCGACGTGGCGCTGCACGACGTGGCTGTCGGGCTGTGGCGCGCCCCGACGGAGAACGACCGTGGCACCGGGTGGGACGAACCGGGTCTGCCGCCCCACGCGCAGCGGTGGCAGTCGGCCCGGCTCGACGACCTGCGCAGCCGGCTCGTGTCGGTGGCCACCGAGGGGCAGTCCGTGGTGGTTCGCACCCGTGTCGCGCCGCCCGTGCTCGACTCCGGGGTGGAGTGCACGTGGCGCTGGACGTCCGACGGGCACGCGGTGGCGCTCGACCTGACGCTGGTCCCGTACGGGCAGTGGCCGTGCGACTGGGCGCGCGTCGGCGTCGACCTGGCGCTCGGGGCACCCACGGAGCAGGTGCGCTGGACCGGGTTCGGCCCCGGACCGCAGTACCCCGACACGGGGCAGGGGGCCCGCTACGGCACCTTCACCGCCGACCGGGACACGTTCGCGGTCCGGACCGTCCGCCCGCAGGAGCACGGGGCCCGGCGCATCGACGACGCGACCGTCATCACGGCGGACGGGGGGCTGCGGGTGCGCGGCGCCGGGCTGTGGCTCACCGCGCGCCCGTGGGACCGCCGGACGGTCGCCGCCACCGCGCACGACCACGAGCTGGCCGAGGCCGAGGCGACCTACGTGTCGATCGACGCCGCCGTCAGCGGGGTCGGCACGGCGTCCTGCGGCCAGGGCGTGCTGCCCGCCTACCGGGTGCCCGCCGCGCGGCACACGTTGCACGTCGTGCTCGAGCCGCTCACGAGGGGGTGAAACATCGGCCGGTCCGACGCCCGAGTGAGTGAAGGAGCGGGCGAAAAAACAGGGACGAAGGGCCTTGCACCCCTCCGGCGCGGGAGACTCTTCCCGTGGACGAGCAGAGGATCGACGCGCCGGGGACCGACTGGCGGATCGACATCACCGACGCCGACATCCGCGACGCCAAGAAGGCCTGGAAGGCGGCGTGCGAGGGTGACGCGTCACTCGCGCGTGTGCAGCAGCTGCACGAGTCCTACCGCGGGCTCGTCCAGCGGCAGGCGCAGCAGATCGCCGAGGAGTTCCGCGCGCGGTTCGCCTGAGCGCCGACGCCCCGCCCGACGCCTCGTCAGCTGAAGAGGCGGAAGCCGCGCGTCACGCGCAGCCGCCAGGCCCCCGGGGTGTCCTGCAGGTACTCGACCTCCAGCTCGCCGTGCGCCTCGTCGCCCAGCTGGTGCAGCAGCTCGACGGGGTCCTCCGGGGCGATCACGATCAGCGACCCGCCGCTCGGCACCGACCCGAACACCGCCAGCGCCGCAGACTCGCGCACACCCCAGGAGATCGCCCGCAGGTCCAGGACCGGGTCTTCCTCCTGCTCGTCGCACGCGCACGCCCCGCAGCACCCCGCACGCTCCGCCTCGCCGGTCTGCACGTCACCGAGCACCTCGTCCAGGTCGAGCACGGTGCGGTCGACGGGGGCGGGAAGCGGCTGGACGGCCATGGGTGATGCTCCGAGACGGACGGCATCCCGCAGCGGTGCGGGCTCCGACTCAGGATCACCTCACCAGGCACGCGGGGCCTGGGACCTTCGGCCAGGGGTCGGGTCGCGTACCGTGCGCGGGTGCCGTCGTACCGGGTGAGTCTCGCCGTGGGCCTGCTGCGCCCGGGCACCGCGGCCCCGGACCTGCTGCCCGAGCTGGTCGACGTGGCCGGTGGTCACGGGGTGGTCGAGGCCAGCGACCTGGCCGTGGTGCGCGGCCAGGCGCGCGTGACGGTGCGGTTCACGGGCGACGACGACGCGGCCGCCCGACGGGTCGCGTGGGCGGTGCTCGCCCGGGCCGACGAGCTGGCGGAGACCACGGAGCCGCGGTTCACCCGGCGCTACGGCGCCCGCTGGTACCCCGTGGCGCGGGCACGCGGCTGACGCACCCGCACACCCGCCCGCAGGTCACAGCAGCGGTTCGCAGGTTCCCACGATCTCCGGCGTGCCCACGATCCGGGAGACCCCGGGCACCGAGGCGTACCGGTGGGCGACGACGAACCCCGGCCGCCCGCTGTCGCACGCCTCGACGAACACCGCGTCCCGCCCGTTGCCGTCCCGCGGGTCGGCCGGCTCGTTCAGACGCCCCTGCCAGGCGATCGCCGCGCGCAGCGCCCCCGTCGCACGGACCCAGCCGCGGGCGAGCCCCGGCTCGGTGAACCGGCGGATGCCCACCTGCGTGCCGTCGTCGACCATCGCGAACGGCGCCAGCGGCCCGCCGGCCGGTACGACGTCCTCCACTGCCTGCGCCAGTGCCCGCAGGGCCAGGTCCTGCACGGCGGCCGAGGGGTGCGAGGGCAGCTCGTCGGGTGTGCGCGGACGGTGCGCGGCGCCCTGCTCCTCGCCCGACCGGGCCGGCGAGGGCACCTGCGGCTGCTGACCGGCGTGCCGCGAACGGGTGCCCGTCAGGTGCGCGATCGTGCGCTCCACCCACCCGTACGCCCAGCCGCGCTCACCGGCGCGCCAGCGGACGCTGACCTCCTCGAGGGGGGCGACGCACCAGGTCGAGGTCATCACCACCGGGGTCGCGACACCGTCGGTGGTCCGCAGCATCCACGAGGCACCCGTCGAGGTGGCCAGCACGTCACCCAGACCGACGCCCAGGGCGCGCACCAGCGGGCGGGGGTCGCCGGCGCCGCCGGACTGCGCCCACGCCTCCCACGAGGAGTCGGACAGCGCACCGAGCGCGTGCGGGTCGTGCACGTCGACACCGCTGGCGGCCAGGTCGTGGCGCAACCGGTCCAGGTGGGCGGACTCCTCGGCCGTCAACGGGCGGTCTCCCGCGACCGGATCGGCACCCGCCCCCGGGCGGTGCTGCACGGGCGTCGCAGCACCCGCGTGGACGTTCCCCGGACCGACGTCGACTGCCATACCGAGGGTGTCGACGCGTCAGGCCGACCGATTGAGCCCGAGCGCACCGAATCATCCGGTTGGCGGTGTCGGGCGGTGTCGGGCGGTGCCCGGCAGGCGGCCCGGTGCGCCCGCCCGCGCCGACCGCCCTACTCTGGGAGTCGCGTCAAGGCGCCTCGCCCACGCGTGTCGACACGTACGCCTCGACCCCACCGGAGCGTCCCATCCGCCGATCCGCCCCGCACCACGCCTCGCCCCCGCGCCCGCGGCGGCGGGCCGCACCGCTGCTCGTGGCGGTGCTCGTGCTGGTGGTCGCGCTGGCCGGGACGGCCACGCTGTGGGCGTGGCGGGTGCAGGCGGCCGACACGGCACGGGCGCAGGCGGTGCAGCGCGCGCAGCAGCAGGCCACCGCGGACGCCGCCGCCGACGACTGGCGTGTGCAGCACGAGGCCGCGGCGTCCCGCAGCCGGGCGGCCCGCACGCTCGCGCAGGCGCAGCAGGACCTGACCGCGGCGGTCGACCAGGCGCAGGCGGTCCTGGTCGCCACCGAGGGGCAGGTGGGCGACGACACCGTGCGGCAGGCGCTCGCGGACACCCTCGCGGCCGCACAGGTGCCGGGTGCCTCGGTGGTGGCGGTGCAGGCGCAGGTCGGGTCGGTGCAGGCGGCCGAGGCGGCCGTGACCGCCGCGCACACCGCCTGGCAGGCCGAGCAGACCGCCGCCGCGGCGCGCGCGCAGGCCTCGGCGACCGACGAGCCGACCACAGGCACCTCGACGGGTGGCTCGGGGGCAGCGGGCTCCTGCACCACGACGTACACCGGGCCGGCGTTCTACACCTCGGTGCCCAGCGAGGGTGGTGACGGCTCCAACGGCAGGCTGCCCGCCTCGGCGCTGTCCGCGCTGTCGTGGACCGTTGACGAGCACGGCACGCCGTTCTACCTGGCGACCGCTGCGGCCGCCGCGCTCGAACGGCTCGACGGGGCGTTCCTGGCCGCGTTCGGCCACCACCTCGACGTCGACCTCACGTACCGGGACTACGCCACGCAGGTCGCCATGCGTGAGGCGCTCGGGTCGATCGCCGCCGTCCCGGGCACGTCCTCGCACGGCACCGGGCTGGCACTCGACGTGCCCGAGCGGCCGTGCGAGTACGGCTGGGACACGGTGCAGCGCCGGTGGCTGGTCGCGAACGGGCCGTCGTACGGCTGGGTGTCGCCGTCGTGGGCGCGGCAGGGCGGGTCCAACCCGGAGTACTGGCACTACGAGTACCGGGGCTGACCTGCCGTCAGCTCGCCGGGCCGGCAGGTTCCTCGTGGTGGCGGGCCCGGCTGGGCTGCACACGCGGTGGCTCGCCGGGCATCTTCGGGTACTCCGGCGGGTAGGGCAGGTCGCCGTGCCCGTGGTCGCGCTCGTCGCGCGCGGCCAGCTCCAGCAGCGGCTCGAGCGACTGGCGACCGGGTGCGCCCGCCACCAGGTCGGCGAACAGGTCGCCGACCTGCGCGAACCGGGCCGGGACCGTCGTCACGTCGAAGTCGTCGGGCCGGACCTCGGCGACCTCGTCCCAGCGCAGCGGCGTCGACACCGTCGCGCGGGCGTTCGGGCGGATCGAGTACGCAGAGGCGATGGTGCGGTCGCGGGCCATCTGGTTGTAGTCGACGAAGATCTTCGCGCCGCGCTCCTCCTTCCACCACGCCATCGTGACCTGCTGCGGCAGCCGGCGTTCGAGCTCACGGCCCAGGGCGATCGTGGCGCGGCGGGCCTCGACGAACGTCCACCGCGGCTCGATCGGCACGAACACGTGCAGCCCGCGACCTCCTGACGTCTTCGGCACACCTGTCAGGCCCACCTCGGCGAGCAGCTCGCGCAGGTGCGGGGCGACGCGCGCGGCGTCCGCGTAGTCCGTGCCGGGCTGCGGGTCCAGGTCGATCCGCAGCTGGTCGGGCCGTTCGACGTCCGCGCTGGTCACCGGCCACGGGTGGAAGGTCAGCGTGCCCAGGTTCGTCGCCCACACCACCACGGCCAGCTCGGAGGGCGCGACCTCGTCGGCGGTGCGACCCGACGGGAACGCGATGCGCGCCGTGCGGACCCACTCCGGGGCGCCCGTGGGCACCCGCTTCTGGAAGAACGCGTCGCCGGTGGAGTCCTGCCGGGTCGACAGCCGCGCACCCTCGAACACGCCCTTGGGCCAGCGTTCCAGCGTCGTCGGCCGCTTCAGCAGCGCGCCCAGCAGGCCGTCGCCGACCGCCAGGACGTACTCGACGACGTCCAGCTTGGTCAGGCCCTGGGCGGGGAACAGCACCTTGTCGGGCGACGAGACACGCACGGTGCGCCCGCGCACGTCCAGCTCGACGGCCGGTGTGGTCGAGGGTGGCATGCCCTTCACCGTAGGCGTGCGCTCCGCACCGGCAACCGGGCGCCGGCAACCGGGCACAGACCGCAACCCCTCAACGGCCGAGCAGCCCCCGCTGGTGCGCGACGGTCACCGCCTCCGTCCGCCCCGAGACGCCGAGCTTGGCCAGCAGGTTCGACACGTGCACCGACACGGTCTTGCCCGAGATGAACAGCGACTCGCCGATCTGGCGGTTCGAGAGCCCCTGGGCGACCAGCGCGAGCACCTCGGCCTCACGGGCCGTCAGCACGTCGGGCCCGTCGGTGCGCACACCGGGCAGGTCCAGCCGGCCACGCCGGGCCAGGTCACGCACGGCACCGGCCAGCGGCACGGCCCCCATCGCCTCCGCCTCGGACAGGGCGCGGGCCGCCTGCTCCGTGGCGGCGGTGCGGTCGCCGGACTCCAGCAGCGCCTCCGCCCAGCGCCACCGGGTGCGGGCCTCCTCGTACCGGTACCCGTAGGCGAAGGCCTCCGTGGCCGCCGCCCACCGCTCAGGGTCCGGCCGCCCGTGCAGGCGGGCGTGCTCGGCGTGCGCGCGCAGCAGCCAGGCGCGCCCCTCGGGCCCGAGCCGCCCGCCGCGCGGGCGGCCGCGCTGCGCCGTGGTGACCGCACGGTCCAGCAACCAGTCGCCCTGCTCCACGCGTGCCTGCACGTCCTTGCCGAGCAGGCGTTCGGCCGCCGCCGCATCGGCCGACGCCCCGATCGCCAGCGTGGCCAACCAGATGCCACCCAGGAAGTAGTCGTTCCACCGCTGGTTGAGGTGCTCGATGAGCCGCAGCGCCAGCTCGACCGCCTCGTCGTCCCGCCCGCGCCACGTCAGCGCGTCGATGGTGGTGCCGCCACCGATCAGGGCGATCGAGCCGTCGCGCTGCCACATCGGCTCCAGTGCACGGCCGCGTTCGACGGCATCGGCGTCGCCACGGGCCACCGCCGCGTACAGGTCGTCCGCGCGGGCACCCGCGGTGAGCACGTCGAGCAGACCGCCGTCGTCGCCCGCACGCCCCGCGGGGCCCGGCGGGCGGTCGGGGTCGGGGGTCAGGTCGCCGAGCATGTAGCGCGTGATGGTGGCCAGCTCACGCAGCGACACCGCGTACGGGTCACCGGTCATGCCCGTCTCGACCGCGCGAGCCAGACCGGTGGCCGTGAGTCGGCGGGCCGCCTCCAGGTCGCCGGCGTAGAAACGGTTGCCGGCCAGGTTGTACCGGGTGCGCAGCTCGGTCTCCAGGTCGCAGGCGTCCTGGGCGCGGGCCAGTGCCTCGTCGAGCAGCGTGGCCGAGTGCCCGGCATCGTCGACCAGCAACGCCGCCAGCGTCGTCAGCGCGTCGGACTCGGCGTCGGCGGCACCCGCCGAACGGGCCAGCTCGACCGCCTCGGTGGCGCTGGCGGTGGCCTCGGCGTCCCGGTCGGCCGTCAGTGCGGCCCGGGCGAACGTGGCCAGCGCCCAGGCGCGCTCGCGGATCCGCTCCGGCGGCAGGTCCGCCAGGGCACGTGACGCCTCGGCCATCGCCTCGTCCGTGCGGTCGTCGAGCAGCACGTAGCGCGCCAGTGCCGTCCGCCGCACGGCCCGGCCGATCGGGTCGGTGGACTCCTCGACGGCGGTCCGTGCGTGCTTGCCGGCCCGTTCGGACGCCCCCGCTCGGCTCGCGGCGGTGGCCGCGTCGACCAGCACGTCCACGCGTGTGCGTCCGGCGAGCGACGCGGCGTCGGGCACGGCGTCCCACAGGCGCAGCGCCGTCTCCAGGTGGTGCAAGGCCTCGGCGGGGGCCAGCACAGCGAACGCGGTCCGTGCCGCGTCGAGGGAGGCGGTCAGGGCCCGCGCCAGGTCGGGCGCGCGCAGGGCGTGCAGCGCCAGCACGGAGGCCGGCCCGAGGTCGGGGTCGTCGAGCAGCGCACGCAGGTACGCCCGGTGCAGCGAGGAGACCTCGCCGGGCAGGAGGTCGGTGGCCACCGCCTCGGCCAGCAGCGCGTGGCGGAAGGCGATGTACTCGTCCTCGACCACCAGCACGTGCCGCGCGACGGCCTCGCGCAGCGCGTCGTCCACGACACCCGGACCGGTCAGCAGCGGGTCCGCGCTGGCGACCACCGCGGCGCGCAGCAGGGGTTCGGTGACCCGGCGGCCGGCCACCGACGCGATCCGCGCCAGCCGCTGCACACTCGGGTCGAGCTGTTCGAGTCGGGTCCGCAGCACGTCGGCGAGGGTCCACGGCAGCCCGTCGTCGTCGGGGCCGGACTCCAGCAGCTCCTCCGCGTAGTAGGCGTTGCCCTCCGACCGCTCGATCACGCGACGGACCCAGCCCTCCGGCACCGGGCTGCCGGCGACGGCGGTCGCGAACTCGCGGACCTCGTCGTCGGTGAACGGTGGCAGGTCGATCCGCTCGACCCGCGGGTGGCGCAGCAGTTCGGCGACCACGGGCCGCCACGGGTGCCGGCGGTGCAGGTCGTCGGTGCGGTAGCTGGCCACGACGAGCACGTGCTCGGTGTGCAGCCGGGCGGTGACGAAGCGCAGCAGGTCGCGGCTGGAGGGGTCCGCCCAGTGCAGGTCCTCGAGCACCAGCACGAGGGGCGCGCCGGCGTGCCCGACCGCGCCGAGCAGCTCCGCCACGGCGGTGAACAGCTGCATGCGGCTGCTCTGCTCGTCAGGCGAGGGCGCGGGTGTGCCGGCGGACGACGGGGGAGCGGCCGGTGCGTCGGGCCCACCGCTCGCCCCCGGGAGCAGGCGCGCGAGGGCGGGACGGCTGGCCACGACCGTGTCGACGGCGGCGGGGTCGAGGTCGCGCAGCCGGGTCAGCGCCTCCACGAACGGCAGGTACGGCAGGCCCACGTCGCCCAGGTCCACGCAGTGCGCGGTCACCACGCGGGCGCCGTCCGCCTCGGCCAGCTCGGCCACGTGCCGCAGCAGCCGGGTCTTGCCGACCCCGGCGTCGGCGGCGAGCAGCACGACCGTCGGCTCCCCGGCGCCCGCGCGCCGCCACGCACCGCGCAGCTGGTCGACCTGCGCGGTGCGCGCGACGAACGGTGCGCTCATCGGGCCACGTGCCATGCCCCCGATCCTCGCAGCAGCCACCCCCGTGCCGCTGCCCCTCGGGCTGAGCGGGCGGAGTGGGCGGCACGGGCGGAGCGGCGCGCGAACGCCCGCTCCGGGTTGGCCTCGTCCTGCGTGCGCGGCAGGCCGACACCCCGCAGCAGCGTGACGACGCGCTCGTGGCGGTACGCCAGCTCGGCGTCCAGCGCGGGTCCCCAGGTCATGCTCATGGCGTGCTCCCCGATCGATGACTGCTGTCCGGTGCGGACGTGTGCCACGCTCGTCGTGAGGCGGCCGGGTGCGGATCGGTCGGTCGACGGGTGCTGCGTGGCGCCCCTGCAGCGGCAGGCCCTGAGGTGCCGCCTGAGGTACCTCAGGAGGAGCACCCGCCCGGACCGCCGATACCGCGGTGCCCGGGTGATCGACACGTCCTCGGTGCCGGCCGGTCGCGCGGGTGCGGCGAGCATCACCCGGTCGTCGGGCGCTGTCCGGCCAGCGGAACCCCTGCGCGTCAGGCACCCTGGAGACGTGGGCGAGGTTCGGGACCTGAGGAGCGCGGCGAGGCTGCGGCGGGCTGTGCTCGTCGAGGACGCCCTCGTGCTGCGTCCCGAACGTTCGGCGCCGCGCACCGCCCGGCACTGGGTGATGCAGGTCGTGGCGGGTGCGGGTGTCGGCGGGTCGGCGAACCAGGTGGTGGAGCTGCTGGCGGGTGAGGTCGTGGCCAACGCGGTCGTGCACGGCCCGGAGAGCGGCCAGGTGCGGGTGGACGTCGCGGTCGACCCCCACCGCATCCGCGTCGCCGTGAGCGACGACGGCGGTGGCGTGCCCGTCGCCGGGCACCCGGCACCCTCGGCATCCAGCGGCCGGGGCCTCGCACTCGTCGAGGCGCTGGCGGAGACGTGGGGCACGGTGCCGCGCCAGGGTGGCGGCAAGACGGTGTGGTTCGAGGTGGACCCCGGAGCCTGACGTCGGCGTGACGAGTCTCATGACGGGTGTCGCGCACGCCTGTCATGCACGGCCGCGGGCCACAGCGTAGGTTCGGGGTCGCGCCCTGACGACAGTCGGCCGATGGCCTTGCACCGCTGCCAGCAGCGATGGCCGAGCCGGTCGTGCGGGGCCACGTGACGTGTGCACGCCTGGCGTGCACGGCCGCAGGAGCGAGGAGAGACACCGATGACCGAGCGCACGGGCGAGCAGCCCCCGACACCCGCGGGTGCACCGGAGGCGCCCACCGGCACGGGTGCCGTTGCCGCCGTGACCATGGCCGTGACGGCCGCCGGTCGCACCCCGACGATCCGTGCCGAGGTGCGCGACGACGGCACGGGCGAGCTCACGGTCGACGGCGTCGTGCAGCAGGTCCGGGCCGGTTCCCTGGCCGAGGCGGGTGCCGCGGTGACGGCACGCATCGCGGAGCTGGCCGCGGCGTCGGGCCATGCGCTGCCCGCCGAGATCCGCGACTCGGACGGCCTGTGGTCGCTGCTGATCCACCCGGACGGCACCGTCGACGAGGCTCCCCGCGTCGGCCTGGAGACCGAGGGCGTCCGTGTGCCCGGTTCCGCGGCGGCCCCCTCGCGCCCCGGTGCAGGGGCGCCCGCCACGTCGACGGCGTCGGGCCGCGCCGGCTCCTCCCCGGCGGCGACGGCATCCGCGTCCGCGACGTCCGCAGCCACGGCCGCGCAGGCCGCGCCGGTGGCACCCGCCGCCACGGCCCCGAGCGCCGGCACGGCCGGTGGCGCCGGCACGGGACGCCGGGAGGCCCCGCCCGTGTCCGGCTCGCTCGCCCTGCCCACGCTCGACGACCTGCTGGCCACCCGGCACCCCGCGGTGGACGGCCCCGCCGAGGAGGGGTGGCGCGGCACGGTCCGGCGTCTGACGGGCGGCCGGTGGGCACCCCACCCGGGCCCGGCCGAGCGTCGCCGTCGCGGCGAGGTCGCCTCGGTGCGCCGCTCGCTCGACGGGCCGCGCACGATCGTCGTGCTCAACCCGAAGGGTGGCGCGCACAAGACGACCGCCACGATGCTGCTGGCTGCGACGTTCGGCCTGCAGCGCGGGGGCTACACGCTCGCGTGGGACAACAACGAGACCCGCGGCACGCTCGGCTGGCGGTCCTCGCACGCCGACCACACGCGCACCGCGGTCGACCTGCTGCACGCCCTGCCGTCGTTGACGGCCCGCGGCACGGTCCGCATCGGTGACCTCGACCAGTTCGTGCGCACCCAGCCGACCGAGCAGTTCGACGTGCTGGCCTCCGACGAGGACGCCGCATCGGCCGCCCTGTTCGACGCGCGGTCGTTCTCCGAGCTGCACAGCATCCTGTCGAGGTTCTACCGGGTGCTCGTGGTCGACACGGGCAACAACATGCGCGCCTCGAACTGGCAGGCCGCGATCGACGTGGCCGACCAGCTGGTGATCGTCTCGACGATCCGCGAGGACACCGCGCAGTCGGCGGCGTGGGCCATCGACGCGCTGCGCGCCACAGGCCACGACGAGGCGGTGCGTCGCGCCGTGACGGTCCTGTCGGCGCCCGACGCGAAGGTCGACAAGGAGCTGCGCAACCGGCTGCGCGCGCACTTCGGCGCCCTGACGCGTGACGTGGTCGACGTGCCGCACGACCCGGCCCTCGTGGCCGGTGGACCGATCCGGTTCGACGAGCTGCACCCGCGGACCCGCGACGCGTGGCTGCACGTGACGTCGGTGGTGGCCGAGGGTCTGTAGGTCGTGGCGGCGCGTGTGCAAGATCCGCGCGGGTGGCGACACAGGGCAGGTGGAGGGGGCTGATCCCCTTCGGCCTGCCCGCACCGACCCCAGGAGATCCGCGTGGCCGTTGGCACTTCCGTGACCACCGGGCCCGGCCTGCACGACGCCGCCTGGTTCGACGCGCTGGTCCGTGCCCACGGCACCGCGGTGCACCGCTACCTGCTGCGCCGCGTGGGTTCCTCCGGGCGGGACGAGGCCGAGGACCTGGCCGCGGACGTGCTCACGGTGGCGTGGCGCCGCCGCGACGACGTACCGGACGGCGCCGAGCTGCCGTGGCTGTACCGCACGGCCGGGTTCGTGCTGGCCAACCACCGACGCAAGGGGCGGCCCGTGCCGGTGGGTGACGTGCCCGACGAGGTCGACGACGCCGACCCGGCGGTGCTGGTGGTCGAGGACGCCCAGGTGCGTGCCGCGCTCGCAGCCCTGAGCGCCCGGGACCGGCAGGTCCTGCTGCTGCACGCGTGGGAGGGGCTGACCGGTGCCGCACTGGCCGAGGTGCTCGGTGTGGGCCGTGGTGGTGCGGATGCGGCGCTGAGCCGCGCGCGGGCGCGGTTGCGCGAGGTCTGGGCCGCGCTGGACGCCTGACCGGCGGGCCGGTCGGCGACCCGGGCTGTGCGCCGGTGCGCTGCAAGCCTCGTGCCGCTCGGGACACAGGACGGGTAGAGGGTCACGTGCACGCGGACCGGCCGGAACGGCCCCACGCGACCCGCGGGAGGAACCACCATGAGCGACAGGACGCCGTCGGGCACGCCCGACGAGGGCACCGGGCCGCAGGCCGAGCCGCGCGACGAGGCATTCGACCGTGTGCGTGCCGCGGACCCGGCCGCCGGTGCCACGGCTGACCTGGACCGGCTGGCTGCCACGGCCCGGGACCGTGCCGGGCTGGTGACGGCTGGCGCCGTCGCGCACGAGGGCGTGGACGAGCCCGAGGAGCTGGCCGAGGTGCGGGTGCTGGGTGCCCCGCGTCGTCCGGCGCGGTGGCTGCAGATCGCCGCGGCGGTGGCCGGCGTGGCGATCATCGGCGGTGGCGGGTACGCCATCGGTGCGTCCGGTGACGCTGCGGGCGGGGCCTCCCTCGCGGACGCCGCCGCGCCGGCGATCACGCTCGAGGGCACCGTGGGTGCGGCGGACCAGGCGGCGGCGGGCGGTGCCGTGTCGAAGCTGGCCGCGGAGTCGACCGTGGGCTGGTGGTACGGCGGCCGGACGGTCTTCACGCAGGAGGGCCTGTCGGACGAGGGCGGCCAGGGCAAGGCCTGGGGCTTCGACGCGGTCAGCGTGGTGACGCAGGAGAACGCGGCCCGGCTGGCTGCGGTGCTCGGCGTGGCCGGTGAGCCGCGGCAGGAGTACGGCAGCTGGACGGTGGGTCCGAACGACGGCTCCGGCGCGACCGTGACCCTGTCGGCCGACGGTCTGGCGAACATGTCGTACTACGACCCGGCACGTGACCCGTGGGCGCAGTGCTACGCGTCGTCCCTGGACACGCCGTCCACGTCCGAGGGTGCCGAGGCCGAGGGGTCGACCGTCGAGCCTGCGCCGGCGGAGTGCGTGCCGTCCGGCGACCCGGCGCCCACGGGTGACGCGGCGGTCGCCGAGGTGAGGGACGTGCTGGCCGACCTGGGTGTCGACCCGGACGGCTGGGAGTACGACCTGCAGACCGACACGGGCAACCCGCAGGCGGTGTACGTGACGGTGCAGCAGGTCGTCGACGGTCAGCGCACGTCGGTGTCGGGCAGCGCGACGCTCGTGGCCGACGGCCTGCAGTCGCTGTACCTGCCGCTGGCCACGCTCGTGGACCTGGGCACGTACGACGTGATCAGCCCGGTCGAGGCCGTCGAGCGGTTGGCGGACCCGCGGTTCGGCCCGTCGAGCGGCGTCATGCCGTACATGGCGCGCGAGGGGATGTCCTCGACGATGCCGGAGGCCATGGGTCGTGACGGTGCCCTGTCGGGCATGGCGGACGAGGCCACGGATCAGCCCACGGTGCCGGCGACGCCGGCGGCGGGCGACCCGATCGCCTGGCCGGTGCAGCAGGTGACGTTGGTGTCGGCGCGGCTGGGTGTGGCGGTGGCCACGCTGCCGGACGGCGCCACCGTGCTGGTGCCGACGTACGAGCTGGCCGATGCGGACGGCACGACCTGGTCGGTCGTGGCGGTCGTCGAGGAGCAGATGGACTTCTCCCCGGTCGGCTGACGGGTCGTCCGGCCGCGTGGAGGGACGCGGCCGGACGGCACGCTCAGCGAGTCGGGTGTGCCGCGGGGGT
This sequence comes from Cellulomonas soli, assembly GCF_052036975.1. Taxonomy (GTDB): domain Bacteria; phylum Actinomycetota; class Actinomycetes; order Actinomycetales; family Cellulomonadaceae; genus Cellulomonas; species Cellulomonas soli_A. The sequence continues at coordinate 7,438 of NZ_JBQIAR010000018.1, read as the reverse complement.
CAGTCGGACGACCGCGGTGCCCCCGGCGGGGACCTTCAGCGTGCCGTCCACCGGTGCGCCGGTGAGCAGCTCGACGCCCTGCGCGGCCAGCTCGGCCGGTTCGTCGGCGTGGTTGACGGCCACCAGGTAGTCGGCGGTCGTCCCGTGGCGGCGCACGACCTCCAGCTGCGGGGTGTGCTCGGCGGCGGTGAGCCCGGCGTCGCGGTAGGCGGCACCGAGCACGGGTGCGAGCTCCTCGACGGACAGGCGGGTGGAGACGTACCAGCCGGTGCCGGTGCCGCGCGTGTGCCGGGTGATCGCGGGGCGTCCGGCGGCGGGGCCGTCGAGGTAGGTGGACATCACCCGGGCGCCTTCGAGCGCGATGTCGTCGGCCCACACGTCGCCGACGAGCGTGCCCGGGTCGTCGCTGGTCTGCCCTGCCCAGGTCAGGTGCACCTGGTGGCCTGCGCGCAGGGGCAGGAACTCCTCGACGGTGAGCCCGAGGGTCTCGCGCAGCGGCGCGACGTAGCCACCGGCGTGCACGGCGTCGTTCTCGTCGACGACGGCCGAGAAGTACGACACGACGAGCGTGCCGCCGTCGGCCACGTACCGGTCGAGGTTGGCGGCGGCGTCGAGGGTGAGCAGGTAGGACGCGGGTGCCACGACGAGCCGGTACCCGGACAGGTCGTCGGTGGGGTGCCGCATGTCGACCGTCAGCCCGTCGAGCCACAGCCGCTCGTACCAGGCGCGCAGGCGTTCGGCGTGGTCGGCGTCGACCGAGGGGCGCCATTCGAGGCTCTGCGCCCAGAACGACTCCCAGTCCCACAGCAGGGCGACGTCGCCGCGCACGCGGGTGCCGCGCAGCTCGGCGAGCCGGCCGAGGTCGGCGCCGAGGGCGGTGACCTCGCGCCACACGCGTGAGCTGGTGCCGGCGTGCGGCAGCATCGCGGAGTGGAACTTCTCGGCGCCGCTGCGGGAGGCGCGCCACTGGAAGAACAGGACGGCGTCGGCGCCCCGGGCCACGTGCTGCAGCGCGTTGCGGGCCATCTCGCCGGGGCGTTTGGCCACGTTGCGCGGCTGCCAGTTGACGGCGGAGGTGGAGTGCTCCATGAGCATCCAGGGGTTGCCGTCGGCCACGGAGCGGGTCAGGTCGGCGGCCATGGCCAGGCCGATGTGCCCGTGCTCGTCGGCGGCGGTCAGGTAGTGGTCGTTGGAGACGACGTCGACGACCCGGCCCCACGCCCACAGGTCGGTCGAGGGGCAGGAGTTGGCCATGAAGTTGGTGGTGACGGGCACGTCGGAGTGCGCCCGGATGGCGTCGCGCTCGGCCAGGAAGCAGGCACGCAGCGCGTGGTCGGTGAACCGGGCGAAGTCGAGCCGTTGGGCGGGGTTGACGACGCTGGGGGCGAGCGCGGGCACCTGCACGTGATCCCACTGCCCGTACCGCTGACCCCAGAACGTGGTGCCCCACGCGGTGTTGAGCGCGTCGAGGGTGCCGTAGCGGTCCTGCAGCCAGAGCCGGAACGCGGCGGCCGACGTGGGGGAGTAGTCGTCGGAGACGGGTGCGCCGTACTCGTTGTGCACGTGCCACAGGGCGAGGGCGGGGTGCTGCCCGTACCGCTGCGCGAGGGCGGTGGTGATGCGCACGCAGGCCTGCCGGTACTCGGGGGAGCTGGGGCAGGCCATGCCGCGTGAGCCGAAGCCGAGCACGGTGCCCTCGCGGGTGACCACCCGGGTGTGCGGGTGGGCGGCGAAGAACCAGGCGGGCGGGGACGCGGTGGGGGTGCCCAGGTCGACGCGGATGCCGTTCGCGTGCAGCAGGTCGATGAGCCGGTCGAGCCAGCCGAAGTCGTACTCGCCCTCGCGGGGCTCGAGCAGCGCCCACGAGAAGATGCCGATGCTGACCAGGTTCACACCGGCCTCGCGCATGAGGGCGACGTCCTCGTGCCAGACCTCTTCGGGCCACTGCTCGGGGTTGTAGTCGCCGCCGTAGGCGAGCCCGTCGAGTCCGAGGGGCCACCGGTCGGGGCGGTCGGCGGGGTGGGCGGTCGTGCGGGGGGCCGGGCGCTGGTCGGGCATGACACTCCGTCGAGTCACTGAGCTGAGAATGTGCACGGTCACAGCCTGGGACCGTGCACAACAACCAGATAACACCAGGATGTCGGCGGTTGACAAGCCGCCGGGCCGTGTCGCTACTGTGATCGTGCACAGGCAGCGCGGATCAGCCGCGCTCCGTCCGCCGCGAGGACGCGGGGGACTTGACGAGGAGGTCAGATGCGCCTGCACACAGGCCTGAAGGTCGCCGCAGCACTCGCGGCCACCACACTGCTCATGACGGCGTGCTCGTCCGGCTCGGACTCCCCGGGCACGGACGACACCGCCGCAGACGGACCGGTCGAGCTGGTCTTCTGGACATGGGCGCCGGGCATGGACGAGATCGCCGCGGTGTGGAACGAGTCGCACCCGGACATCCAGGTGACCGTCAACAAGCAGGACGGCGGCGACGCTGCCGTCACCAAGCTGCTCACCGCCATCAAGGCAGGCTCCGGCGCGCCGGACATCATGCAGGCGGAGTACCAGAAGATCCCCACGCTCGTCTCCTCCGACGCGCTCGCGGACCTGTCCGGCGAGCTCTCCGAGGACACCGCCTCGCACTACTCCGACGGCATGTGGGAGGCCGTGACCCTCGGGTCCGAGGCCGTCTACGGCGTCCCGCAGGACTCCGGCCCCATGGAGCTGTACTACCGCGCCGACATCTTCGAGCAGTACGGCCTGGCCGTGCCCACCACGTGGGAGGAGTACGCGCAGGTCGCCGAGCAGCTGCACACCGCCGACCCGACCAAGTACCTCGGCACGTTCTCCGCGCAGGACGCCGGCTGGTTCACCGGCCTCGCCCAGCAGGCCGGTGCCTCGTGGTGGGGCATCGACGGCGAGGCGTGGACCGTCGACATCGACGCCGACCCGACGCAGAAGGTCGCCGCGTACTGGGGTGACCTGGTCGAGAAGGGCGTCATCGACAACAAGCCGATGTACACCCCGGAGTGGGGCGCCGCGCTCAACGACGGCACGCAGGTCGCCTGGGTCTCGGCCATCTGGGGCCCCGGTGTGCTCGAGGGCAACGCCCCCGACACCGCCGGGCTGTGGAAGATGGCGCCCATGCCGCAGTGGGACGCCGACGCACCGGCCACCGGCAACTGGGGCGGCTCGGCCACCTCGGTCACCACGCAGTCGGAGCACCCTGCCGAGGCCGCGCAGTTCATCGAGTGGATGAACGCCTCGCAGGAGGGCGTGAACCTGCTCGTCGAGAAGGGCTCGGTCTACCCGGCCGACATCCCCGGCCAGGCCGAGGCGCTCGCCGAACCGCCGGCGTTCTTCTCCAACCAGCCGGACTTCTACACGATCGCCGGCGAGATCGCGCAGACCGTGCAGCCGTTCCAGTACGGCCCGAACGTCAACGTGGCCTACTCGGCCTACAACGACGAGTTCGGCAAGGCCGCCGAGGCGAGGTCGGCCTCGATGTTCACCGACGCCGTGGCCGCCATGCAGACCGCGACCGTCGACGACCTGACGAACTCGGGCTTCACGGTCAAGGAGTGAGACCACGGTCGGCCACCCTGTACCCCCCCCGCCGGGTGGCCGGCCGTCCCCCTCGCTCGACCCGCATCTCCTGGGAGCTGATCCACGTGACCACCGTTGCCCCGCCGCCCGTCGCGACCGCGCGGGCCCCCCGCACCGCCTCGCGCAACCGCCGCCGCACGGGCCGCTTCGCGCCGTACGTGTACCTGGCGCCGGCCATGACCCTGTTCACCCTGTTCCTGGCCCTGCCGATCGCGTACGCGGTCTACCTGAGCCTGCGTGCCACGAAGGTCAGCGGCCTGGGTCTGGGCGCCGGGGCCAAGAAGGAGGTCTGGGCGGGCCTGTCCAACTACACCCGCGCGCTCGGTGACCCCGACTTCGTCGACTCGGTGATCCGCGTCGGCCTGTACGGGCTGCTGCTGGTGCCCACCATGCTCGGCCTGGCGCTCGTCTTCGCACTGCTGCTCGACGCCCGTCGCACCGGCGCGAAGAGCTTCTCGCGGGTGTCGATCTTCCTGCCGTACGCGGTGCCCGCCGTGATCGCCTCGCTGCTGTGGGGGTTCCTCTACCTGCCGCGGGTCAGCCCGTTCTACTACGTGTTCGACAAGATCGGCTGGCAGGCCCCGCAGATCCTGTCGTCCCAGCTGGTCATCTTCGCGATCGCCAACATCGGCCTGTGGGGCGGCGTCGGCTTCAACATGATCGTCATCTACACCGCGCTCAAGGCCATCCCGTCCGAGCTGTACGAGGCGGCCAGGCTCGACGGCGCCTCCGAGCTGCAGGTCGCCTGGCGGGTCAAGGTGCCGATCGTCACCCCGTCGCTGATCCTCACGTTCCTGTTCTCGATGATCGCGACCCTGCAGGTGTTCGCCGAGCCGATGACGCTGCGGCCCCTGACCAACACCATCTCCACCACGTGGAGCCCGCTGATGAAGGTCTACCGGGACGCGTTCGTGCGCGACGACGTGTACGCCGCCGCCGCGACCTCGGTGATCATCGCGGTGGCCACGTTCGCCCTCTCGTTCGGGTTCCTGCGCCTCGTGCAGCGGCGCGCCTTCAGCCAGGAGAACAGCTGACATGACCGCCTCGACCCTCACCCGCCCGGCCGCCCGCCCGGCGGACCTCACGCCCACCGTGCGGTTCCGCACCGAGCGTCGCTCGCCGCTGGCCACCGGCGTCCTGCTGCTCGGGGCGGTCTACTGCCTGCTGCCGGTGGCGTGGGTGCTCATCGCCGCGACCAAGAGCTCCGGCGAGCTGTTCTCCACGTTCACGTTCGCGCCGTCCACGCACCTGTGGTCGAACATCCAGGAGCTGTCGGCGTACCGCGGCGGGCTGTTCTGGCGCTGGATGGCCAACACCGCGCTGTACGCCGGCGTCGGCGGGCTGCTGTCCGTGACCGTCTCGGCGATGGCCGGCTACGGCCTCGCGAAGTTCCAGTTCGTCGGCAAGAAGGCCACGTTCAACATCATCCTGGCCGGGGTGCTGGTGCCCGGCGTGATCCTGGCGATCCCGCAGTACCTGCTGCTCGCCGAGGTCGGCCTGACCAACACGTACTGGTCGGTGCTGCTGCCCAGCATCATCAGCCCCTACGGCATCTACCTGGCGCGCATCTACGCCGCGGCGTCCGTGCCCGACGACGTCATCGAGGCCGCCCGCACCGACGGGGCCAAGGAGTGGCGCATCTTCACCCAGATCGCCACACCCATGATGATCCCGGGCCTGGTGACGGTGTTCCTGTTCCAGTTCGTCGCCATCTGGAACAACTTCATGCTCCCGTACATCATGCTCGGCAACGACCGCCTGTTCCCGATCACGGTGGGCCTGTCCGGTCTGCTCAACCAGGGCGCCACCCAGCCCGCCATGTACACCGCGGTCATCACCGGGGCGCTGCTGTCGATCCTGCCGCTCGTCGCCCTGTTCCTCACGCTGCAGCGGTACTGGCAGGTCGACCTGGCCGCCGGTGCGGTCAAGGCGTGACCAGGCCCGATGAGCCCTAGAGTGCCCGTGATGGACCACCACACCCCTGCGCCGAGCCCCGCGCGCCGCCGCCCGACGATCCGTGACGTCGCGGCGGCCGCTGGCGTGTCCCGCGGCACCGTGTCCCGGGTGCTCAACGGCGGCCACTGGGTCTCGCCCGAGGCGCTGGTCGCCGTGCAGGAGGCGATCCGCAGCACTGGCTACTCCACGAACGTCCACGCGCGCAGCCTGGTGACGGGCCGGTCGAACTCGGTGGCGTTCCTGCTCACCGAACCCCAGCACCTGCTGTTCGAGGACCCCACGTTCTCGATCCTGCTGCGCGGCGCCGCCCAGGAGCTGTCCGCCCGTGGCATGCCGCTGCTGCTCATGGTGGCGGGCACCGCCGCCGAGCAGAAGCAGGTGCTGGAGTACGTCGCCGCCGGGCACGTCGACGGCGTCCTGTCGATCTCCTCGCACGCCGGCGGCCAGGTGCTCGCACGCCTGGTCGAGTCGGGCATCCCGACGATCTCGTGCGGCATCCCGCTCGGGTTCGAGGACCGCATCGGGTTCGTCGCCGCCGACGACCTCGGCGGGGCCCGCAAGATGACCCGCTACCTGCTGGACCGGGGCCGCACGCGCATCGCGACCATCACCGGGCCCATGGACACCCCCGGTGGGCGGCACCGCCTGGACGGCTACCGCCTCGAGCTGGGCGACGCCTACGACGAGACCCTCGTTGCGCACGGCGACTACACGCGGGCCGGCGGTGCCGCGGCCATGCGCGAGCTGCTCGACCGCCGCCCAGACCTGGACGCCGTGTTCGTCGCCTCCGACCTCATGGCCTCCGGCGCGATCACCGTGCTGCGCGAGTCCGGGCGGAGCGTGCCGGACGACGTCGCCGTCGGCGGGTTCGACGACTCCGGCCTGGCCGCCACCCTCGACCCACCGCTGACCACCCTGCGGCAGCCGTTCGAGCGGATCGCCTCGGAGATGGTCCGCCTGCTGCTCGAGGTGGTCGAAGGCGGCGAACCGGCCGCGATCACCCTGCCGACGGCCCTCGTGGAGCGCGAGTCGGCCTGACCGGGCCGGATGCGCACCGTCGCATCGAACAGCGCCGACGTGCCGCCCGAAGGGCAGGTGACGGGGTCTCACGTGGAGAGGTCTCCGGGTGCGCCGGGGCAGTCCAGAGGCCTGACGGGCGGCGGTGCCGCCGAACGATGGGCGCCGCTGAAGTGGCCTGGTTTCGAGGCCGTCACCACGGCAGCCGACGGCACCTCGCCGCGCAGGCTACAAGCGCTTCGGCAGTTGGACGACCAGGTACTCCTTCGCCGCGGAGTTGGTCTGCATCCGGGCCGCCAGCGACTCAGCGGCCTCGCGAGAGGTGAACTGGTGTGCCTGTGACTGCCGACCCCAAGCCTCCAGCGGACCACCGTCCCAAGCCCTCATGCGCGGGTCCTCGTAGTAGTAGTAGGCGCCCCCGTCGCGCAGGCGCACGACGATGCCCCAGTGATTCGCACGTCCGGGCATCGTCCCGGCTGGCTTCTTGCGCTCCTTCGACACGCCCCGTCTCCCCCGCCTCGTAGGCCCCTCTCCCGGCACCGACGATAGCGTCGGCTACCGGTGGAGCCGGACGCGCGTCGGGCCGTCGGTCGGGTGCTCGTGTCGGACATCGTGCCGGAGCGCGATGCTTCAGCCCGTCGAGCCGCCAGTCGGCGCACCCGAGCCAGGCGAGCAACGTGGATGCGCTGACGGTTCCGCGTGATCCTCGCTGAGGTCGGGGCGGCTGCTGTTCGACACCGCGTCGCTGCAGCTCGTCTCGGTGGTAGTCAGCGTCGACTGCGCGACGGATGCCCCCTTCGGCGCGGAGGCAGCATCCAGGTGAACGGGCGTGCGTACCTCCGGGACCCCCGATCGAGCGCCCCCGAGG
>NZ_JBQIAR010000017.1:0-82884 GCF_052036975.1 Cellulomonas soli | reverse complement strand
CCCCCTTCGGCGCGGAGGCAGCATCCAGGTGAACGGGCGTGCGTACCTCCGGGACCCCCGATCGAGCGCCCCCGAGGGGGGCTTCCAGATGCCCTCGACGAGCGCGACCGAGGACATGGCTTCGAGGAGAGAGGCGATGCGAAGGTAGCCGCTGCCCGTGCTCCTCGCCCAGAGGGCGGTCGACGCCGTCGTGGGCTTCCACGCTGGCCCGACCTCTGCGATGAGACCGGATGCCAGAAGTCGGCCGATGCCCTGGCTCAGTTCCACCTCAGTGGGGACTGCGTGGTTGTAGTAGTCCGCGGCACCGATCAGCGTGCCGTCGCCGATCGCAGCCAGGATCCACGCATCCGAGAACTCCCATCCGGTCGCTCCCTGGGAGTCGGCGGTCATGGCGTGAGGCTAGGGACGCGCCACCTCGGTGGTGCGACACTCCTGTGGTGAGCAGCGAACGAGGTCCGCTTCTTCTTCTCGACACCGCCTCGCTGTACTTCCGGGCGTTCTACGGGGTGCCGGAGTCGGTGCGGGCGCCGGACGGCACGCCGGTCAACGCGGTCCGGGGCCTGCTGGACATGATCGCGCGGCTGGTCGTCGACCACCGGCCGGACCGGCTCGTGGCGTGCTGGGACGACGACTGGCGCCCGGCGTTCCGGGTCGAGGCGATCGCCTCCTACAAGGCGCACCGGGTGGCCCGGGAGGTGCCCGGCACCACCGGTGCGGAGGACGTGCCTGCGGCGCTGGCCGTGCAGGTGCCGGTGATCCGCGACGTGCTGGCGGCCCTGGGCATCGCCCGTGTCGGCGTGCCGGGGTACGAGGCGGACGACGTCATCGGCACGTTCGTCGCCCGCGAGGTCGCGCGGCCCGCGGGGGAGCGGTCATCCGTCGACGTCGTGACGGGTGACCGGGACCTGTTCCAGCTGGTCGACGACTCCGTCCCCGTCCGGGTGCTGTACCCGGTCAAGGGCGTCAAGGACCTCGAGGTGATCGACGTCGCGCGCCTGCGCGAGAAGTACGCCGTGGCGTCGGGACCGGCCTACGCCGACATGGCGGCGCTCCGCGGCGACCCGAGCGACGGGTTGCCGGGCGTGCCCGGCATCGGCGAGAAGACCGCGGCGGCCCTCATCGCGCGGTACGGGTCTCTCGACGGCGTGCTGGCCGCACGGGACGCCGGCGATCCTGGGCTGACCGCCACGCAGCGGCGCCGGTTGGAGGTGGCGGCGGACTACCTGCGGGTGGCGCCGCTGGTCGTGCGCGTTGCCTCGGACGCACCTGTCGGGGAGGTCGACGACCGACTGCCGGTGACCCCGGCGGACCCGGACGCGCTGGTGGCGCTCGCCGGGCGGTGGGGGTTGACGTCGAGCATGACGCGACTGCTCGACGCGCTCACCTCGGTGGCCTGACCCGGCCGATCCGCGGGTCCTTCTCGCAACCCGGGCCCGGCACGGTGTCGAATCGGGGTGGCGGCGTTCGTCGCAGGGGTGAGGGGACCGCCCGACGGGGTGTCCCGACGACGAGGGAGGACCCGAGATGCTCTACCTGATCTCCGTGATCGACGACACGACCGGATCGGCGACACCGGACGAGATGGCCGCGATCGACACGTTCAACGACGCCCTGCGGGAGCAGGGCCACTGGGTCTTCGCCGGCGGGCTCACCCCGCCCGGCTCGTCCACGGTGATCGACAACCGGGCCGGTCGGGCGGTGCTGACCGACGGTCCCTTCGTGGAGACGAAGGAGTACCTCGCAGGGTTCTGGATCGTCGAGGCCCCCGACCTCGACGTGGCGCTCGCGCTCGCCTCCGAGGGGTCGAGGAGCTGCCAGCGGAGGGTCGAGGTGCGCCCCTTCCTGGGCGGTTCGGCGTGACGGAGGCCTCCGAGGCCGCCGAGGCGGTCGTCCGGGCCTACCGCGAGGAGTGGGCTCGCGTGGTCGGGGCCCTGACCAGGCGGTTCGGCGACCTGGACGTCGCCGAGGAGGCCGCCGCCGAGGCGTTCGCGACCGCGGTCGCTCGGTGGCCCGCCGACGGCGTGCCGTCCCGGCCCGGCGCCTGGTTGACCACGACCGCGACCCGCAAGGCCGTCGACCGGCTGCGGCGCGAGGGCCGGCGAGCGGAGAAGCAGGCGGCGGCGTGGGCGGAGCTCACCGGCGGTCCGACCGAGCCCGTCGGTGCCGTCGACGACGACCGGCTGCGGCTGATCTTCACGTGCTGCCACCCGGCGCTCGCGCCAGAGGCCCGGGTCGCGTTGACGCTGCGCCTGGTCGGCGGTCTGACGGTGCCCGAGATCGCGCGGGCGTTCCTGGTGCAGGAGACCACCATGGGTCAGCGGATCACGCGCGCGAAGACGAAGATCCGGCAGGCGCGGATCCCGTACCGGGTGCCGTCGGCGGCGGATCTGCCGGAGCGTGTCTCGGGTGTGCTGGCCGTCCTGTTCCTCGTGTTCAACGAGGGTTACCTGACGTCCGGCCCCGGCACGGGTCCCGTGCGCCCTGACCTCACGGCCGAGGCCATCCGGCTCGCGCGCCTGGTCCGCACGCTGCTGCCGCAGGACGGCGAGGCGGCCGGCCTGCTCGCGCTGATGCTGCTCGTCGAGGCGCGGCGCCCCGCACGCGTCACGGCGGGCGGCGACCTCGTGACGCTCGACGAGCAGGACCGTACGGCCTGGGACCCGGGGCTGATCGCCGAGGGTCACCGGCTGGTGCGTGAGCGGCTCGACTCCGGGGTCGCACCCGGGCGCTACCAGCTGCTCGCCGCGATCAACGCCGTGCACACCTCGGCGCGCGACGTCCGCCAGACCGACTGGTCGCAGGTCGTCGCCCTCTACGACCAGCTCGTGGTGCTCGACCCGTCGCCGGTCGTCGCGCTCAACCGGGCGGTCGCGGTGGCCGAGGTCGACGGCCCCCAGGTCGCACTGGCGACCGTCGACCGCCTCGAGGGCGCGTTGGCCGGCTACCACCCGTTCCACGCGACGCGCGCGGAGCTGCTGCGCCGGCTCGGCCGCGACCGGGCCGCGCGCGAGGCGTACGACCGGGCCGTCGAGCTGGCGGGCAACCCCGCCGAGGCCGCCGCGCTCGCCCGCCGACGCGACCGCCTCGCGCCGTAGCGGAGCCCGACCGTCTGCACGGCAGAATGCTCCCCGTGATCACGGTCAGCACGGACGGCTCCTGCCTGCGCAACCCCGGCGGGGCGATCGGGTGGGCGTGGATCAACCACGACGGCACCCACGCCAGCGGCGGTGAGGTCTCCGGCACCAACCAGATCGCCGAGCTCAAGGCCGTGCTCGAGGCCATCCACGCCCACCCCGGCGAGGTGCCGCTGCGCATCGAGTCGGACTCGCAGTACGCGATCAAGTGCGCGTCGGAGTGGGTGCACGGCTGGAAGCGCAAGGGGTGGCGCACCTCCAGCGGCGGGCCCGTGCAGAACCTGGCGATCGTGCAGGCGATCGACCGGGCCATCGCGCAGCGACCCGGCGGTGTGGCGTTCACCTGGGTGCGAGGGCACCAGGGCAACCACTTCAACGAGCGCGCCGACGAGCTGGCCGGCGTCGCCGCCCGTGAGGCCCAGGCGGGTCGGCCCGGACGCTGGGAGTCGGGCGGCGCGGCGGTGCCGCTCGACGAGGTCGTCCCCGTCGTGGCCGACGGGCACACCGGGGACGAGCCGACCGCTCGGGCGGCCGCCGACTCGCCGGCCGTGCCGATGCAGACGCCCGCGCTCGCGCAGGACGTCCTGTTCTGAGCGGAGTGTCGCTCAGCCCTCGTCGCCGAGGATCGACCGGGCGCCGTCGGTGACGTCGTCCGCGTAGCGCGCGAACCAGTCCTCGGCCGCGTGCCCCCACTGCCGGGCCACGGACGAGATCGGGAACACCACCAGCTCGTGCACGGGGTGCGCCAGGACCAGCTCCGGGCCGGCCGCATCGGTGTAGGCGCTCCACCGCAGCCCCGGCAGCCGCGCGATCAGCAGGTCCCCGAGCGCGATGCCGAACGCGTTGACCAGGGTGTGCGGGTCGTCGCGGTCGGCGGACGCCAACCAGCTGGCCTGCACCCGGTCGAACAGGCCCGAGAGGGTGTCGACGTCCGTGTGTCCCTCGCACAGCCGGAGCACCAGCTCGCGGTGCTGCGCGGTCCACACCAGCTCCGCCTCGTTCAGTGGTTCCAGCTCACCGTCGGGCAGAGGCACGGGTGCAGGCACCGGCTCGTCGCCGAGCAGGTGCCCCTCGAGGGGGCGGTGCGGGTGCGGCACCCGCGATCCGTCGGTGGGTCGTGGCAAGGGCCTGGGCAGTCCCATACCTCCGCATCGGTCGCGGGATGTCCCGACTTGAGCGGCTCGGCACGATCTGTGACGACGGACGCCCCGCCCACCCGGGGGTACCGGGCGGACGGGGCGTCCAGGTCGGCGGCGGGTGCACCGCCACCGGGTCAGAGCGTCAGTGCCTCGAGCTCTTGACCCGCAGGCTCGCACTGGACTGCGAGCCCGTCACATCGGCACTGCCTGTGTAGACCGCGGTCAGCTGGTGCGTGCCGACCTTGAGGTCGGTCGGCAGCGTCAGCGTGGCGGTCCCGGTGCGCCCGTCGACGGTGAGCTCGGCCGAGGCGAGGACCTTGCGGCCCTCACGGATCTCGACGGTGCCCACCGGTGCCGTGGTCTGCCCGGTGACGGTGACCGTGGTGGTCGCCGCCGTGCCGAACTTCACCTCGCGCGGGGAGACCACGAGCTTCGTGGACGACCCCGACTTGGCGACCGTGACCTTGACGGCCTTCGACGTCGACCCGGCCCACGCCCCGGAGTCGGGGACGAAGACGGCGGTCAGCGTGTGCTTGCCGGCACCCAGGGCGGCCTTGGCCGTCGCCTTGCCACCGGACACGGCGGCCGAGGCGATCTCGGTCTCGCCGTCCAGGAACTTCACGGTCCCGGACGCGTCCGTCGGCGTGACCTTGGCGGCCAGCGTGACCTCCTGCCCGGCCTTGCCGCCGCCGCTGACCTTGAGGGTCGTGGTGGTGGCGACGGCCGCCGGGACGGTGACGTCGACGACCTGCGCGCGGCTGGTGGTCGTGGCGTTCTGGTGCTGGAGCACCAGGAGCTGCCCACCGGTGCTCGCCGCGGAGCGGTGCACCCCGATGCCGGCGCCGTCGGCGCCCAGCGACGAGAACGAGCCGGCCACGCTGGTGTCGAACCAGAACGCCGGGTCGTACGGGTTGACCGTGAACGCGTCGACCGCGTCGAGCACGCCGCCCGGGTCCTGCGCGTACTCCGAGTACGTCCACACCTGGACGCTCGGGGTGTCGCCCGGCTCGATGCCGACGGCGCTCAGGGCGATGGGCAGCACGACCACGTTGTTGTCGAACACGCCGGAGTCGACGTCGCCGAAGAACAGGTTGACGGGTTCGACGTCGAGCGTCTCGCCCGTCTCCAGGTCGATCGTGAGGGCCACGGTGATGTCCGACTCGGCGTACTTGGTCACGTACGACTCGATGTCGGCCGTGCCGTCACCGTCGATGTCGATGTCCGCCACGGGCTGCGTCGAGCGGCCCAGGGTGCCCCACTCGCCGTCGGTGGCCACACCGATGCCGAGGTAGCCGTCGCGGGGGTCGCCCCCTGCTGCGGCCACCTGCGGGGCGGTGGACACCCAACCGACGTACCGCAGATCGCCGGCGGCGGTGGCCGACGGCGAGGTGACGAACCCGGGTGCGTCCTCGAGCTTGGGGCTCGTGGCGGCCAGCACCAGCGGCGTGGTCAACGAGAACCAGCCGCCGTCGGCGACCCCGCGTCCGCTGATCGGCAGGGTCGCGGTGGCGGCCCCGGCGTCGGCGAACGCGGCGCTCCCGGCGGACAGGTCGCTGACCAGTCGCGGCGCCGCCTGGACGGGCACCCGCAGCTCGGTGTCGCCCGAGGTGAGGACGAGCCGCCCGGAGACCTGCGCGACGTAGTCACGCGGGATCCCGCCGGCCTGGGTGATGTCCTGCGTCGGGTCGATGTCCCGGGCCAGGGTGGTCGGGTCGGCCGTCAGCTTGAGCGTGACGAGCTTCTCGCCACCGGCCGGCACCGTGAGCGTCGCCGGGGTGGCGGTGATCGTGGCCCCGCCCGCCGTCGTCGCGGACGACACCGAGGTGGCGTACGTGACGGGGCTGTCGCCGAGGTTCTTCACCGTGACGGTCTTGGTGGCGGTGACCGTCTCGGCACCGACGTTCACGACCCCGAAGGCCACGGACGTCTGCCCGGGCACCGCGGAGTTGTAGGCGACCACGGGGGTGGTGACCGCGTCGAGGGCGTCGACCCGGCCGGAGCCCACGCGGGCGGGGCCGTAGACCTCGCCGTTGCCCAGACCCTTGGTGGTGACGTCGTGCGTGGCGGTGTTCACCACGGCGGCCTTCACCTCGACCTGGCCCCAGCCCGGGTGGGCCGAGCGGACCAGTGCCGCGATGCCCGCCACGTGCGGGGAGGCCATCGACGTGCCGGACAGGCTGTGCGACTCGTTGCCGGTGCTGGACGCCGCGGACACGATGAGCGTGCCCGGGGCGGCCACGTCGGGCTTGGCGTGACCCAGCGAGCCGTGCACGCCGCGCGACGAGCCCGAGTTCAGCGCGTCACCGGCGATGTCCTCGATCACGGTGCCGGCCAGCGACGGGCCGAGGTGCACGGTGAGCGTGCCGGCGGTGATCTCCGGCAGCAGCGCGGTGGTCGACGGACCGGTCAGCTGCGCGCCGGGCAGGCCCGCGTTGCCGGCGATCCCCGCGGCGAACACGTTGGTCGTGGTGCCGATGAGGACACCGACGGCGCCGGCGTTCTGCGCGTTGGTCCAGCGGGCGGCCGAGCCGCAGCGCCGGGCCGTGTCGTCGTCGTTCCACCACAGGTAGGCGATCTTGCCGGCCACGAGGGCCGCCTGCTCGGGGGTGAACGCGGTGCAGCCGTCGAACGTGGTGGCACCGATGGCCACGACGGGTGCGGTGACGTCGGCGTCGCCGGCGTAGTTGATGGAGTTCTGCCCGGAGAACGTGCGCACGAGCGCCGGGTCGGCGGCGGCCGTGACCTGCACGCCGTCGTAGGTCTGCGGGCTGCCGACGGAGTTGGCCACCGTCAGGCCGGTGATGCCGTTGCCGGGGGCGCCGGCGATGTCCTCCAGGTCACCGGCGTTGCCGGCGGCCAGGACCACGACCGTGCCCAGGGCGGACAGCGTGTCGACGAGCACCGAGTCGGGGTCGTCCGCGGGGGAGCCGTCGGAGCCGAGCGACAGGTTGACCACGTCGAGGCGGTCGCCCAGGTCGCCGTCACCGTTGGGGTCGGCGGCACGGTCGAGCGCGAGGGCCGTCAGGTCCGTCGAGCCGCCGATGTCACCGAACACCTTCAGGGCGTACAGCTCGGCCTGCGGGGCGGTGCCCGGGCCGACGGTCCAGTCGGACACGTCGGTCAGGCCGGTGTAGTCCCCGCGGAACGTCTGGCCGTCGGCGTCCACGCCGTACCCGGCGGCCGTGCCGGCCACGTGCGAGCCGTGCCCGGAGTTGTCCGACAGGTAGGACGCGTCGATGGGGTTCTCGTCGGGCGTCGGCACCGGGGTGGAGCCGGGCAGCTCGGAGGCCGGGTCGGCGTCGTACAGCGGGCCGGCGAAGTCGTAGCCGCCGATGTACTTGGCCGGGTCGGTCAGCTCGGCGGGGACGGGCGCGGTGCCGTCGGTGCCGTACGCCGCGGCGTAGGCCTCGAGGGTGCCGGGGCCGCCGAAGTCGGCGTGGGTGTAGTCCAGGCCGGTGTCGATGATGCCGATGCGCACGCCCTGGCCGGTGTGGCCGGTGTCCTGCCAGGCCTGCAGGGCCCGCGTGAACGAGACCTGGTGGGCGTTGTCGATGGTCTTGGACGCGACCCGGTAGAGCGCGACGACGTCGTCGGAGGCGGCCAGCTCACGGATCTTGGCGGCGTCGCCGCTGACGAGCGTGCCGGCGACCAGGTTGGTCAGCGTGGCGATGCGTTGCGGTGCGGCGGCGTCGACCGTCGCAGCCGTCAGCTCGGAGGGCACCACGTCGGCGGCGAGCTCCTCGGTGTCGGCGGCCGCGGCCTGCACGTCAGCGGCGTCACCGCCCTCGGCGGTGACCTCGACGGCGGACGGGGTGTCCAGCTGGACGAGCGCGGTGACCGTGCCGTCCGCCTCGGCCAGGTCGGCCGAGACCTTGCCCGAGGGGGAGTCCTCGGTGGTCGTGGTCAGGCCCGCGGAGAGCGCCGGGTCTGCCGCGACCGGCGTGTCCGGTGGTGGTGCCGCGGCGGCCGCGGAGCCCAGCAGCGCGCTCGTCCCGAGCACGGCGCTGGTGAGGGTGAGGGACAGGGCGGTGAGCCCTGCGAGGGGTCGACGCGTCATGAGCACATCCCTGGCAGATGGGGCGGACAGTCGCTGACGGCGTCACGGCAGCCATGTCCTGGGTCACAGCTGACGTGCGCTGCCTGCACGTTACTGACCAGTCACCCGTTTCGTCACGTGTTGGCGAAAGGTCCGTATGGTGGACACGTGGTCGCCGGTCTGCCACAGGGCCTGTCACACGGGACCGGGATGTCCGTCGCCGGCCGTGCGGGGCTCAGCGCAGGGGCACGAACGAGTACGAGCCGTGCGTGCTGTCGTGCAGCTCGCCGTCGGGTCCGCGGACCACCAGGTGCATCGTGGAGCGCACGGGCACCACGAGCCGTCCGCCGGGGGCGAGCTGGTCCACGAGGGGCTCGGGCAGCTCGCGTGCCGCCGCGGAGACCAGGATGCGGTCCCATCCGCCGCTGCGCGGTCGGCCCAGTGTGTCCGGGTCGGCCGCCTCGAGCCGCGCCCAGGTCTGCCCGGTGGCGGCGAGGTTCCCGGCACCCCAGGCGGCCAGGTCGGGCTCCAGCTCGAGGCCGAGGACCGTGCCGGTGGGGCCGACGAGCCGGGCGAGCAGCGCGGTCGTCCAGCCGGACCCGGCACCGACGTCGAGCACGTGCGCGCCGACGGGGACCTGGAGCAGGTGCAGCATGGCGGCGACCGTGCTCGGCTGCGAGCTCGTCTGGCCGTGCCACAACGGCAGCGGTCGGTCCTCGTGGGCGTGCCGCCTCTGGGCGGTCGGCAGGAACCCGGCCCGGTCCCACGTGCGCATCGCGGCGGTGACCGCGTCGTCGTCGGTCATCTCACGAGCGTAGGAGCGCGTCAGTCGGTCGGCAGTGCGGGCAGCCTCGGCTCGCCGGACGGCTGCGGCAGGGTGGGGCGGACCACGGGGATCGCACCGGTGCGCGGCACCTCGGACGCGGCGGCCGGTGGGACGATGCGGGGCTTGCGTCCGGGACGGCCCTTGCACCGGCGTTCCTCGATGCCCTCGAGCGTGCTCGCGCGCCAGACCGCGCCACCGTTGAGCCGGCCGTCGGGGGCGGGCAGCCACGGCACCTTGCGGGACAGCCAGACGCGGATCGTGGCGTGCTCGACGCCGAGCCGGTCGGCCAGCCGGCCGATGTCGTAGAGGTCGTCGAGGCCCCGCGGGGCGGCGTCCCGGGCCGACGACGGTGCGTCGGGGGGGTTTGTACGGGTACCGGCGGCCACGGGCGAATCTTAGCCGCCATCAGGCATATCTGTGACGAGTGCGTCACGGGAATCTCCACACGATCTTCGCGAGGGGCCCGCCGGACGTCGACGGGATCGCGGAAGTCGCCACCTAACGTGTAGCGCATGAGTGACAGATTGCCGATCTCGCGGCGTCGCACCGCAGGCGGCAAGCATGTCGCACCGGCGGCCCACCGCCCCGCTCCGGGCAGCCCCCAGGCCGCACCGCTGACCCCCGCGCACCCCGCCCGCCGCACGCCGCACGGCGCCGGCCGGCTCGGCACACGCCTCGCGCAGGGAGGGCTCGTCTCCGCGCTCGCCCTCGCCCTCGGCGTCGTCGTGGTCGCACCCGTGTGGGGCCAGTCCGGCAGCACCAGCACCGCCGACGCCGGCTCCGCCGTGTCCGTCGAACAGCTCGCTGCGGAGCCCGTCGTGCCGGGCGCCACCGCCGTCGTGTCCCCGGCCGAGCTCGCCGCCCAGCAGCAGGTGGCCACCGCCCATGCCGCCGCTGCCGCGGTCGAGGCCGCGCAGCAGGCGCAGGCGGCCGCCGTCGCCGTCGCGGCCGACCCTGCGAAGGTCGGCGCGCTGCAGTCCGCGACGGCAGAGCTCGACGCACTCCTGGCCGCCGTGGCCGTGAACGGCGAACCCGCGGACACGCTGGCGGAGCGGACAGCCGCCACGTCGTCGCGCAGCACCGAGCGCACGCCCCTCGCCACCGACCAGACCGCGACCGCGACGACGCCCGACGCCACGGGCGCGGCAGCGCCGTCGACCACGCCGGACGAGGCGGCGTCGTCGACCCCGGGCGCCGCGGTCGACGCGACCGACGCGTCCCCGCTGACCGCGGCGCCCGGCACCCTCCTGCCGGGCGCCGCGCCCCTGTCCACCGGGGTCGACCAGCTGCGCGCCGCGGTCGCCGCCGTGGCCGCCCTCACCGACCAGGTCGAGCGCACCACCCAGGAAGCCGTCGCCGCCCAGGAGGCCGCGGCCGCAGCAGCCGCCGCCGAAGCGGCCCAGCGTGCCGCGTGGAAGGCCTCGCTGCTCGGCTATGCCAACGGTCGCATCCCCAGCTCGGCCCTCTGCGCGCCGTCCTTCGACGCGCAGGCGCTGTTCCGCTGCGACGCCGCCGAAGCGCTCGACCGGCTCGACGCGGCCTACCTCGCCGAGTTCGGCACGCACCTGACGGTCTCCGACTCCTACCGCTCCTACGCCGGGCAGGTGCTGTGCAAGCGCACCAAGGGCTCGTTGTGCGCGGCACCCGGCACCTCCAACCACGGCACAGGTGTGGCGGTCGACCTCGGCGGCGGAATCGAGGGCTTCGGCACCGCGCAGTTCGTCTGGATGTCGCGCAACGCCGCCGCCTACGGCTGGGTGCACCCCGCGTGGGCCGAGGCCGGCGGCAGCAAGCCCGAGGCCTGGCACTGGGAGTACACCGGCTGAGCGCCGGCCGTGCACGGTACTGTCCCGGGCATGAGCACCTCGGTCGGGCCCGAGCGGGTGCTCGTGGGCCGTGCCGCCGAGCTCGACGACCTCGACGACCTGCTGTCCGCCGTGGCCGGGGGCGCAGGCTCGACCGTGCTGCTCGAGGGTGAGCAGGGGGTCGGCAAGACGGCCCTGGTCGGTGCGCTCCGCGGCGGTACCCACCTGCTCGACCTCGACCTGTGCATCACCCGCGCCGCGCCGGGCGACCAGCGTCCGCTCGGCCTGCTCGCGCGCGCCGTGCTCGACATGGTCGGGCACGCACCCGAACCCGGTCCGCTCGGCCAGGAGCTGGCGGGGTTGCTCGGCACGCTGGGGGACGCCGGCCCCACCGGCGCCGCGCCCCGGATCGTCGACCGTGCGTCCGAGCTGGTCACGGCACTGGTCCGGCACCGCGGCGAGCGGCACCCGTGGGTCATGGTGCTCGAGGACGTGCACGAGGCCGACGACGCGTCGCTGCAGGTGCTGCTCCGGCTCGCGCACGAAGGGACGATCCCGCGCACCCTCGTCGTGGCCACCATGCGGCCCGTGCCGTACCGGGCCCCGCTCGCCGAGGTCGTCACGGCGTGGACCCGGGCCGGCGCGCGGTACCTCGAGCTGCGCCCGCTGGCGGCGCGCGCCGCGCTGGTCCTGGCCGAGCAGCTGGTCGGCGGGGCCGTCGGACCCGCTCTGCGCGGCACCGTGGCCACCACGGGCGGCAACCCCGGGCTGGTCACCGACGTCGTGCAGACTGCCCGGCGCACCGGTGCGCTCGTCCACGTCGACGGGGTGCACGACACCCCCGACCCCGGATGGCTGCGTGACCTGGACCAGGTGGTCCGCGCCCGGCTCGACTACCTGCCCGCCGGGGTCGGCGACCTGCTCGCCGAGGCGTCCGTGCTCGGCACGTCGTTCGTCATCGCCGACGTCGCCGCACTTGCCGGTGACGCGGTCGCGGACTGCTGGCGCACGCTGCGGCACGCCATGGCCGCCGGGCTCGTCGGTGCCCGCGGTGACCGGCTCGTGTTCCGGCACGAGCTGGTGCGCGGGGCGCTCTACGACGGGCTCGACCCGGCGCGGCGCCGTGACCTGCACGCACGCGCCGCCCGGGTGCTGCACGAGGCCGGCGCACCTTCTCACGTGGTGAACGTTCACCGGGACCGCGCGCGCTGAGGCCGCCGAGTTCTTACTGTGGCGGGGGCGCAGACCGCGCCGTTCGTCCGAGCCGAGGAGACCACATGCCCACGCGCACCGCACGAACCGCCTGGACCGGCACGCTGATGGAGGGTGGCGGCCAGGTCGCCCTGGTCAGCTCCGGTGCGGCCACCTTCGACGTCACGTTCCCGCGCCGCACCGCGGACGAGGCCGCCGGGGTCACCAGCCCGGAGGAGCTCATCGCCGCGGCGCACTCCTCGTGCTTCGCCATGCAGCTCTCGGCCCTGGTGGCCGAGGCGGGCGGCACCCCGGTCTCGCTCGACGTCCAGGCCGACGTGACGTTGCGGCCCGACCCGGCGGGCGGTCTGCGGATCAGCGGGATCCTGCTCACCGTGCGCGGGCGGGTCGACGGCCTCGACGCCGACGGGTTCATGGCCGTGGCCGAGCAGGCGAAGGCGACCTGCCCGGTGAGCAAGGCGCTCACCGGCACGCAGGTGACGCTCGACGCGATGCTCGTCTGAGCCGACCCTGGGACCTCCGGCCCAGTAGGTGAGCCTCACCTTGGTTCTACCGTCGGAGCATGGATCTGAGCGCCTGCGGGCCGGGCGAGGCGGTGCGGGTCGTCGGCATCGGGCTCGACGAGGGGATGCGCCGCCGGTGCCGTGAGCTGGGCCTCCACCCGGGCGTCGTCGTGCACGTCACCCACCGTGCCGCGTTCGGCGGTCGCGTCGTGGCGGTCGGCGCCGACCGGTTCGCGCTCGACGGCCGCACATGCGCCCAGGTGACGGTCGAGGCGATCGGCTCGCCCGTCGACGCCGGGACGCGCTGATGTCCTGCCACGACGCCGGCCCGGGCGCCGGGCCGCTCGCCCTCGCACCCCGGGTGGGGGAGCCGACGGTCGCGCTCGTCGGCAACCCGAACGTCGGCAAGTCGACGCTGTTCAACGCGCTCACCGGCGCGCACCAGCAGGTCGTCAACGCCCCCGGCACCACCGTCGAGATGCAGACCGGCACCTGGCGGGACGTCGGCGGCGCGCGGGCGCAGCTCGTCGACCTGCCCGGCACGTACTCGCTGCTGGCGCGCACCCCCGACGAGCAGGTCACCGCCGACGCCGTGGCCGGCCGGGCCGCCGGCGGGGCGCCCGACCTGGTGCTGGCCGTCGTGGAGGCGGCCGGGCTGGCCCGCTCGCTGTACCTGCTCGGGCAGGTGGCCCTGACCGGCAGGTCCGTCGTGGTCGCCCTGACCATGTCCGACGTCGCGGCCAGCCGTGGCGTGCCCGTCGACCCCGAGCGGCTCGCCGTGGTGCTCGGTGTCCCCGTCGTGACGGTCGACCCCCGCACGGGTGCGGGGCGCGCCGCCCTGGCGGCAGCGGTCGCCGACGCGCTCGACCACCCGACCCACGTGCAGGGCCTCACGGTCACCGAGCCCGACGGCCGGCGCCCCGACGGTGCCGAGGACCTCGCCGACGCCGACCAGGTCTTCGGCTGGGTCGCCCAGGTCCAGGCCTCGCTGGACCGGCCCGCCGTCGCCACCCCCGTGCGGACCTGGTCCGACCGCGTCGACAGCGTCCTGCTGCACCCGTGGGTCGGCGTCCCGGTCTTCGCCGCGGTCATGTGGGGCCTGTTCCAGCTGGCCACCGCCGTCGCCGCACCGCTCATGGACGCCGTCGACACCCTCGTCAACGGCTGGATCGGTGACGGGCTGCGCGCCGTGCTGCCCTCGTCCGGCGGGTTCGCGTGGGTCGAGGGGCTGCTCGTCGACGGCGTGCTCGCCGGTGTCGGCACCGTGCTGTCGTTCGCGCCGCTGATGGGTCTGATGTTCGTGGCCATCGCCGTGCTCGAGGACTCCGGGTACCTGGCACGCGCCGCGTTCGTCGCCGACCGGGCCATGCGGCTGCTCGGGCTCGACGGGCGCGCCGTGCTGCCGCTCGTCGTCGGGTTCGGCTGCAACCTGCCCGCGCTGGCCGCCACCCGCACCCTGCCGCACGCCCGTCAGCGGCTGCTGACCGGGCTGATCGTGCCGTACACCTCGTGCGCCGCACGGCTGACCGTGTACATCCTGCTGGCCACCGTGTTCTTCCCGGCGAACCCCGGCACGGCCATCTTCCTCATGTACGTGGCCAGCGTGGTGCTCGTCGTCGTCGGCGGGCTGCTGCTGCGGCGCACCGCGTTCCGTGACGTGCGCACCGAGCCGTTCGTGCTGGCCCTGCCCGCCTACCAGCGCCCGCGGGTGCGCGCGCTGCTGCTGTCCGCGTGGGTCCGGGTGCGCGCGTTCGTGCTCAAGGCCGGTCGGATCATCGTCGTGACGCTGACCGCCGTGTGGGTGCTCATGGCCGTGCCGGTCACCGGCAGCCACCCGGTCGGCGACGTGCCGGTCGAGGACAGCCTGTACGGCAGCGCCGCGCAGGCCATCGCCCCGGTGTTCACCCCGGCGGGCTTCGGCAGCTGGCAGGCATCGGCCGCGCTGGCCACCGGGTTCGTCGCCAAGGAGGTCGTCGTCGGCTCGTTCGCGCAGTCGTTCGCCGTCGCCGAACCCGAGGACCCGTCCCAGCCGGGTGACCTCGGCACGCAGATGCGCGCCACGTTCGAGCGCACGTCGGGTGGGCACCCCGCAGCCGCCGCCGCGGCGTTCATGGTCTTCGTGCTCGCCTACAGCCCGTGCCTGGCGACCATCGCAGAGCAGCGTCGACTGTTCGGGGTGCGCTGGACGCTGCGCGCCGTGGGGGTGTCCCTCGGTGTGGCGTGGCTCGCCGCGGTGCTGGTGTTCCAGGTCGCCTCCCGCCTCGGCGGTGCGTCATGAGCGTGCTCACCGACGTCCTCGCCCACACCCGCGCCGGTGCGACGCCCGACCGGGTCGCCCGGCAGCTGGGCATCGACCAGGGGCTGGTCGACGCCGCGATCGACCACTGGGTGCGGCTCGGGGTCGTGACCAGCGTGTGCGCCGGACCGCGGGCGCCCGGGGCGGCCTGCGCGGTCGCGACCCCGGCGTGCGCAGGCTGCCCGGTGGCGCCGCGGCGCTGATCAGACCGCGGCGACCTCGGGTCGGCGTGACGCGAGCGCCACGAGGACCACGCCGACGACCATGACCGACGCGGCGGCCGCACCCAGGGCGCCGTAGCCCCGTCCCGCCAGCACCCAGCCGCCGGCCAATGCCCCCAGACCCGTTCCCAGGGCGATGATCGAGGAGTTCAGGGCGACGACGAGCTGACCGTGCGTGCCGGCGAGGCTCAGCAGCAGGTTCTGCAGCGGCGAGTTCATCGCCCACGCGGCGAACCCCCACACGGCGAACACCGCGAGGGTCGTGCCCACGGAACCGGTGGCCGGGGTGAGCAGCAGCAGGGCCGTGACCGACACGGTGAGCGCCAGCACGATGCTGCGCGCCGCGCCGAACCGGTCGGCCAGCCTGCCGCCGACCACGTTGCCCGCGACCCCCGCCACACCGTAGGCGAGCAGGACGACGCTCAGCACGGTGCCCGTCAGCCCCGCCAGCGAGGTGAGCAACGGCGAGGCGTACGTCTGCACCATGAGTGCGGCCGTGGTCTCCAGCATCGACACCAGCAACGTGACTGCGACCAGCACGGGCAGCGCGCGCCCCACGCCCGCACGGGCGGGCTCGTCGTCGACGGCCCCGGCAGGCGCCGGGCCGCCGGGTGCCTCGGGTGCACGGACCAGCAGCAGCACGCTGACCAGCGCCACCAGGGCGAGCAGTGCGACCAGGGCGTACACCCCGCGGTAGCCGAGCGTGGGGCCCAGCAGGTTGCCCAGCGGCGCACCCAGGACGGTCGCGGTCGTGAGACCGCCGAACACCGTCGCCACGGCGCGGCCTCGACCGCCGGGGGGTGCCAGTCGGGCGGCGAGCACGGTCGCCGTGGGTGTGAAGCCGCCCGCGGCGACGGCCGACAGCCCGCGCAGCACCGCGACGGACGTGTACGTGGTGGCCAGCGCGGTGCCGGCGGCGGCGAGTGCGAACAGGCCGAGCGCGACGCACATGAGCAGGCGCCGGGGTGCCCGGCGCACCACGAGGGCGAGCAGCGGGGTGGTCACGGCGTACGTGAAGCCGTAGACGCTGACCAGGGTGCCGACCTGCGCGACGGGGATGTCGAGGTCGGCCGACACGCTCGGCACGAGACCTGCCATCACGTACGAGCCGAAGCCGATCGCGAACGTCCCCGTGGCGAGCGGCCAGAGCCGTACCCGTCGGGCGGGGGTGACCGGCGCCGCCGGCGCACCGGGGCCGGTGGGCGGGCGGACGAGCGGTCCGGGCGCCGCGCTCACACGGTCACCGGGCGGCTGCGCCACGACCCGCCCGGGAGCGACGGCAGCGCGCGCAGCGCGGCGTGCTCCGCCAGGTAGCCGAGCACGCTGCGGCCGTCGGCGAGGTCGACCCACCCGAGCCCCAGGGGCGGGCGGCTCTCGACGAGCAGGTCGGCCAGCGCCGTCCGCGGCAGCCGCCACAGCTCGCCGGTGACCTGCCCGGCGGCCTCGGGGTCGCGGACCATCCCTGGCCGGTCGAGCACGTCGCCGAGCGCGACGAGCCGGTACCCGGGGGTGGTGCGCACCTCGCCGAGCGGCAGCGCGCCGTGCCGGCGCAGCCGGGGGTGCAGCGGGAGTCCGGACAGGTGGGCACCGACGACCAGCAGGTCGACGGCCCGCTCCGCGTCGGCGGTCAGGGCGCCGGCAGCGGACGCCCCGGCGGTGGCGCCGTCGGCGGGGTCGCCGTCCAGGGCGGTCCAGGCTCCCGGGTCGGCGAGCGCCAGGACCCGCGCGGCGAGGTCCAGAGCCGCCGCGTCGGCGAAGGCGGGCGTCAGCACGGTCACGCCGACCCGTTCGGCGGGGACCCCGGGTGCCGTCGGGCGGGTCGGCTCGATCGGCACGGCGACCGCCGCGTACCCGAACAGGTTGCAGAAGTTGGTGAACGTGCCCAGCCGTGAGTTCACCCCGACGGGGTCGGCTGCGACCTCGGCGAACGTCGGGTGGTGCGTGGTGGTCGGCAGCAGCAGCGCGTCGGCGTCACCCAGGGCCGCCTCGGCGGCCGCGCGCAGGCCGGCCAGGGTGACGAGGTCAGCGGCGTAGCGGTGGGCGGGCAGGTCGCGCGCGGCGCCGATGATGGCGCCCACGACCGGGTCGAGGCCCTCGGGGGCTGCCTCTACGAGCGGGC
Organism: Cellulomonas soli; assembly: GCF_052036975.1. Taxonomy (GTDB): domain Bacteria; phylum Actinomycetota; class Actinomycetes; order Actinomycetales; family Cellulomonadaceae; genus Cellulomonas; species Cellulomonas soli_A. The sequence continues at coordinate 65,593 of NZ_JBQIAR010000017.1, read as the reverse complement.
CGACCGCGGCGTACCGCTCGGCGACGAACGCCCCGTCGTACAGCAGGCGCGCGGCGGCGAGGAACGGTGTCAGGTCGATCTCGCGCACGCTCCAGCCTGCGGTCAGCAGCAGGCCCACGTGCCGGTCGAACGCGGCGCGCCAGGCGGGGTCGAGCGCGTCGAGGTCGGCGGGCCGCGGCACCGCCAGCACCGGGTGCTCCGGGCCCGCCAGGGGTGCCGAGTCGGGCACGGCCCGTGCGAGCGCGTCGGTGCCGTCCGGCCCGGACATCAGGGCGACGGCGAGGGCGGCGAGCGGCAGCTCGCGGGCGAGCACGCTCACGCAGTCCAGCGAGCGGCAGGCGGGCAGCACCCCGGTGGTCGGCACCAGACCGGGCGTGGGCTTGACCCCGACGATGCCCTGCAGCGCGGCGGGCACCCGTCCGGACCCGGCCGTGTCCGTGCCGAGGGCCAGGTCGACGATCCCGAGCGCCACGGCGACGGCCGACCCGGACGACGAGCCGCCCGAGATGCGGTCGAGGTGGTCGGCCGAGCGCACCGCGCCGTACGGGCTGCGGGTGCCGACCAGACCGGTGGCGAACTGGTCGAGGTTGGTCTTGCCGAGCACCACGGCGCCGGCGTGCCGCAGGCGGGCGACCGCCGTCGCGTCGGCCGACGCCATGCGCGCGGCGCCCGGGCAGGCGGCGGTGGTGGGCAGCCCGGCGACGTCGATGTTGTCCTTCACGGCGACCAGTCGGCCGAGCAGCGGCAGGTCCTCCCCGGCCTGCGCGCGGGCCGCCTGGGTACGCACGTCCGCCTCGACGTCGTCGCGTGGCCGCAGGTGGATCCACACCTCGGGCCGGTCGACCTCGACGATCCGCGCGTACGCCCGCTCGACGGCGGCCAGACCGAGCGGCAGGGCGTCCCGGGCGGCGGTCGCGGAGCCCACTGCGGAACCCGCTGCGGAGCCCACCGCGGTGCTCACGCGGCGCCCCGCTCCGTGACGATCATCCGCACGGGTGTCGGGTCGAACCCGTTGCACGGGTTGTTCACCTGCGGGCAGTTCGACACGAGCACGAGCACGTCGCGTTCGGCGCGCAGCGTGAGCGACAGCCCGGGCGAGGAGATGCCGTCGACGATGCCGAGCGCGCCGTCGGCCTCGACGGGCACGTTCATGTACCAGTTGATGTTGCTGACCAGGTCGCGCTTGCCCAGCCCCCAGCGGGCACCCTCGGCGAGGAAGTTCTCCACGCAGGCGTGCTGGTGCACGGTGTGGTGGCCGTACCGCAGGGAGTTCGACTCCTTGCTGCACGCGCCGCCGATCGTGTCGTGCCGGCCGACCTCGTCGTGCACCAGGGTCATGAGGGCGTCGCCGGTGCCGGCGCGCAGCACGGAGCCGGTGACCAGGTAGACGTTGCGCTGCGCCGCGATCGTGTCGGACGCCGAGTAGCGCACGGACGTGTCGTGCGCGTCGTACAGCAGGCAGTCGACGGCCTGGTTGCCCTCGAGGTCGACGATCGTCAGCTCCTGGCCGGCGCGGACGACCGCCGACCACGGCGAGCGACGGGGCACCACCTGGTCGAGCACCACGGTGGCCCCGGCGAGGCGGGCCGGGATCGGGTCCGTCGAGGGTGACGGGCTGGTCGGGGCGATGGTCTCGGTCATGGTCACAGTCCCCTCGCGCGGGCGTGGTCGATGGTGTTGGCGTACGCACGCGCCGCCTCGGGCGTGGCGGTGGCCTCGGGGGAGTCGAGCGTGGCGGGAGCCCCGCGCCAGGCACGGACCTGCAGGGGCGTGCTGACGTAGGCCTCGCGGGGGTCGACCGGGTGGGGCACGTTGGCCAGCAGCACGGTGCAGGGCACCTCCAGCCGCAGCCGCACCCGGGCACCGGGGCCGGCCGACCCGGTGAACGTCGTCGTCCCGTCGTCGGCGATCCGCACACCCTGGAAGAACGAGACGCTCGGCGGTACGTCGCGGGGGCCGAGGCCGTGCTTCGCCGCGGCCAGCACCAGCAGCTCGCGCCCGGCGGGCGTTCCGCCCTGCGGGGAGCCGTCGCCGTAGCGCGCCTCGTTCGCGGCCTTCGACGAGGTGCCGCAGAACGTGTCGTGCCGCCCCGAGGTGTCCTCGACGACCGTGGCCAGCACACGGCCCCGGTCCGACAGCAGCATCGACCCGGCGCCGAGGTAGGCCTGCCACTGGATCTTGACCGTGTCGGCGACGTTGAGCCGCTCGTCGGGCTGCCCCGCGTGCGCGAGGACCAGGTGCGCGCACGCGTCGCCGTCGAGGTCGGTCAGCTCGAGCACCGCACCGCGGGTGAGTGCGAGGCTCGTGTAGTTGCCGCCCGCGACCGTCTCGGCGTGCAGCCGGTCCGCCGGCGTGACGTCGTCGGGCCAGCCCGGGGCTCCGGCGGCCGGGACCGTCGGCATCGTGGCGACGACCGTGCCGCCCTGGGCACGGGCGTGGTCGCGCGCACCGAGCGGTGACGCGGTGGACAGGGTGCTCATCGGTCCTCCTCAGATGGCCTGGGCGGTGGCGAGCGTCGCGCGCTGCACCTCGGGGTTGGGGGTCGCGGTCGCCAGCCACGTCTGCACCTCGTCGGCGGTGACCAGGGCGTCGCGCTGCAGGTAGTCGATGGCGCGCAGCGCGGCGTCGTGCGCCTCCTGCGTGGACCCGCCGACGGCGTCGGTGACCACGCGCACCCGGTAGTCGTGCTGGTGGGCGTCGACCGCGGTGTAGTGGATGCACACGTCGGTCAGGCCGCCGATCAGGATGACCGTCTCCGCCTTGTACGCCTTGAGCACGATCTCCAGCTCGGTGCCGAAGAACGCCGAGTAGCGGCGCTTGCGGATCAGGAACTCCTCGGGCTGCGGGTCCAGACCCTGCGCGAGCTCGGTCTCGGGCCAGCCCTCGACGCAGTGCGGTCCCTCGGCACCGTCCAGCTCGCGGCCGATGTCGATCAACGAGGGCTTGTGCACCTCCTGGATCCACACCACGGGGACTCCCTGCTCGCGGCACTTCGCGATGAGCGCGCGCACGCGCGGGGCACGCTCGGTGCGGCCCGGCATGTACGGGATCTCGGTGCGGGACTCGGCGCGCTCGACGTCGCCGCCCTGGATGTCGACGACGATGAGCACGGCGTTGCCGGTGACGTTCATGGGGGTGTTCCTTCCGGTGGTGCGGGGTGGAGCGAGGCCGCTCAGGAGAGGGCGATGCGGCGGTCGGCGGCGGCCTGCAGGCAGTCGACGACCGTGTTGAGCAGGACGTAGACGATGCCGAGCACCAGCGCGACGCCCGCGATGGCGGGGAAGTCGGACGCGGCGACGGACTTGTCGAGGTACGAGCCGACGCCGGGCCAGTCGAAGATCTTCTCCACGACGACCAGGCCGGCCAGGAGCATCCCCGCCTGGATGCCGACCATCGACAGCGTCGGGCCGAGGGAGTTGCGCACGGCGTGCCGCACGAGCACCTGGCGCTCGCTCATGCCGGCCGCGCGGGCCGTGCGGGCGTGGTCGGCGCTCAGGTTGGCCTTGAGGCCGTCGACCAGCACCCGGCCGATCGCCACCGCGGGGGAGATGGCCGCGCAGAGCGCCGGCAGCGCGAGGTGGGCGATCGCGTCGCCGCTCACGTCGATCCGCCCGGCCAGGAGCCCGTCGAGCACCAGGAAGCCGGTGGGCCCGGCGGGCGCGTCGCGCAGCCCGGTGCGGCCACCCGACGGCGCCCACCCGAGGTTCCCGTAGAACACCAGCAGCGCGACCATGCCGAGCAGGAACGTCGGGGCGGCCGCCCCGCTGAGCAGCACCACCCGCACGATCCCCGCACCACGCCACGCGAGCGTGGTGAGGTAGGCGAACGCGACACCGAGCAGCAGCGCGATGGCCAGCACCCACGCGGCCAGCTCGAGGCTGGCGGGCAGCACCTGCGCCAGGCTGTCGGCCACCGGGGTGCGGCTGCGCAAGGAGTTCTGCAGGTCGCCGTGCAGCAGACCGCCCAGGTAGCTCAGGTAGCGCTGCACGAGCGGCTCGTCGAGGCCGAGGCGCTCGCGGGCCGCGGCGACCGCCTCGGCGGACGCGTTCGCACCGACGTAGGCCTTCGCGGGGTCGACGCCGCTGACCTCCTGCAGGCCGAACAGCGCCATGGTGAGCGCGACCAGCACCCCCAGGGTCGCGGCGGCACGCTTGACCAGGAACATCACCATGCCGGGGCCTCCTGACGGGCGGGACGGGACGGGTGGATGGTGGGCCGGCGCATCAGCGGCCTCGCATCAGGTCGCGCACGCCGTCGCCGGCGAGGTTGGCCACGAGCGCCACGAGGAGCACCGCCAGGCCGGGGAAGATCGGCACCCACCACGCCTGCAGCAGGTACGCCATGCCCTGGGCGGCCATCGCGCCGAGCTCGGGGGCGGGCGCCGGCGACGACAGGCCGATGAACGACAACCCCGACAGGGCGACCACGAGACCCCCGACGTCGAGGCTGGCCGCGACGACGACCGTGGAGCGGACGCCCGGCAGCAGGTGCCGCGTCACACGCAGCCCCCACGGCGTGCCGGCCAGCCGGGCCGCCTCGAGGTGCGGGCGCACGGCCCACGCGCGGACCTCCCCGCGGACCAGCCGCGCGTACAGCGGCCACCAGACCACGGCCACGCCGATCAGCGCGCTGGTGAAGCTCGCCCCCAGCGCCGCGGCGACGGCCATCGCGATCACCAGACCGGGCAGGGCGAGGAACAGGTCGGTGGTCCGCATGAGCAGCGAGTCGACCCATCCGGGCAGCGCCCCGGCGAGCAGCCCGACGAGCCCGCCGACGAGCACACCCGAGGCGATCACCACGGCGGCCGCGACCAGGCTGGACCGCATGCCGTAGAGCAGTCGGGACAGGATGTCGTACCCCAGCGCATCGGTGCCGAGCAGGTGCCCGGGGCTCCACGGCGGCAGGAACGCCTCGCCGCTGCGCAGGATCGGCGAGTGCGGGGCCAGCACCGGCGCGGCCAGGGCGACCAGCACGATGACGACGAGCAGACCGATCGCGAGCAGGTCGACGCCCAGGGCGCGCTGCCGCACCGCGGTGACACGCGCCCAGCGGCGTGCCGCCCGCCCGGGGCGCGGTGCAGGGAGGGTGACGGCGAGGTCGGCGGTGGTCATCGCGGGGTCCCGTCGGTCGTGGGTGCTGCGGGCCAGGTCCACGGGCGCGCTCATGCGACGGCGCCGGCGGTGAGGGCCACGCGCTCGCGGCGGTGCTGCGGGCCGGGGATCGCGCCGAGCAGCGTGCGCGTGTACTCGTGCTGCGGGTTCCCGCACACGTCGTCGGTGGGGCCGAGCTCGACGATCCGCCCCTCACGCATCACGGCGATCCGGTCGGCGACGATCCGGGCGGCGGCCAGGTCGTGCGTGACGAACAGGACCGACATGCCCAGCTCGCGCCGGAGCCGGCCGATGAGGTTGAGCACGGTGGCGGCCAGCGAGACGTCGAGCGCGCTGGTCGGCTCGTCGCACAGCAGCACGGTCGGCGGCACGATGACCGCACGAGCCAGCGCGACGCGCTGCCGCTGGCCACCCGAGAGCTGGTCGCCGCGCGCCCGGGCGGTCTCGGGCGGCAGACCGACGGTGCGCAGGGCGTCCAGCACGCGCGCCTGCCGTTGCGTGTGCGACATGCCGGTGACGTGCGCGCGCAGCCGTTCGTCGAGCATGGTGCCGACCCGCAGCCACGGTGTCAGCGAGGAACCGGCGTCCTGGAAGACCATCTGCGGGCGTGCGCCCTCGGCGACGGTGACCCGGCCCGAGGTCGTGGTCTCCAGCCCCGCGACCACGCGCAGCAGGGTCGACTTGCCGCAGCCGCTCTCGCCGACCAGGGCCACGGACTCACCGGAGCGGACCTCCAGGTCGACCCCCTGCAGGGCCGGGAGCACCCGACGGCGCCAGGGGGGTCCGCTGCGGAACTCGCGGTGCACGTCCTCGACGGTCACGGCCGTGCCGGGCCGCAGGGCGACGGGCGGCCACACCTCGGGCAGCGCGGGTGCGGGGGCGCCGGGCGCGAGGTCGAGGACGCCGTCGGCGCCGATCGCCACGTCGTCGTCGGGGGTCGTCGGCCGGGCGGGCGCCGTCCGCGCGGCGTGCGGTGCGGGGGTGAGCGCCATCGCGGCGAGCGGGCGGTCGCGCGGCGTCGTCAGGTCGATGCGTGAGCGCAGCAGGTTCGTCGTGTAGGGGTGCGTCGGGGAGTTGAACACGGTGTCGACGTCGGCGCTCTCGACGATGCGGCCGTGCTGCATGACGGCGATCCGGTCGCACACCTGCGCGGCGACGCCCAGGTCGTGCGTCACGAACACGATCGAGCAGCCGATGTCCTCACGCAGGGTGAGCAGCAGGTCGAGGATCTGCGCCTGCACGGTCACGTCCAGGGCGGTCGTGGGTTCGTCCGCGAGGATCAGCGAGGGCCTGCGGGCCACCGCGAGGGCGATCATCACGCGCTGGCGCAGACCGCCGGAGAGCTGGTGCGGGTAGGCCTTGAGCCGGTCGGCGGCGTGCGGGATGCCGACGTCCTCGAGCAGGGACAGGGCGTGGGCGCGGTCGCGGGCGACCTCGCGGAGCTGGTTCCCGATGGTCATGGTCGGGTCGAGCGAGGTCATCGGGTCCTGGAAGACGGCGCCGACGTGCCGGCGCCGGGCGGCCCGGCGGGCGGCCTCGGTCGCGTGCACCATGTCGGTCCCGGCCAGGTCGACCGACCCGGTGACGACGGGCCGCGCGGAGGTCGGCAGGAGCCCCATGACGGACAGGCCCAGGATGCTCTTGCCCGAGCCGGAGCCGCCGACGAGGCCCAGCACCTCGCCGGGCTGGACGGCCAGGTCCACGCCCCGCACGGCGTGCACGGTCTGGCCGTCACGGGTGAGGCGGACATCGAGGCCGTCGACGCGCAGCACCGGGTGGGTGGCGGTTCCAGGCATGGGCTGACCTCCGAGGACGAGCGGGCGGGTACGGCGGCCGGACGGCGGTGCCGGTGCGGCGGGTGAGGCCCGGGGCGGGGTCGGGCAGGGGGTGACCCCGCCCCGGGGTCAGGGGTGGCCGGTCAGGACCGGCCGAGTGCCGCGAAGTGCAGCACGTCGTACTCGAGGACGTTCTGCGCCTCCTGCGTGCCGGTCACGTCCGGCGTGGTGAGCAGGGTGGTGTTGAGCGAGCCGATCGAGTACCAGTAGCGCGTGGCGTTGATCGCGTCGGCGACCGCGCCGTAGGCGGCGATGTCGGTGCTGGCGCGGGCGGTGTCGAGCAGGTCCGGCAGGCCCGGCACCTCGGCGCCGAACAGGTCGAGCCCACCGGCGGGGGTGTAGATGATGGCGGCCCACGCGTCGGGGTGGCCGGCGTCGGGGAACACCGAGAACACGGCCAGGTCGGGACCGTCGGCGCCCTCGTCCGCGATGCCGTAGATGGTGCCGGCGGAGTAGGCGACGGCCTCGGCGGGGATGCCTGCGGTGCTCAACCGCGACCCGAGCTCCTCGGCGACGGCCTTGCCGTCGGCGCTGGACCCGGCGTACGCGATGCGCACGGTGCCGGAGGCGGGCGTGCCGAGCGTGGACCACGCGTCGGCGTCGTAGGTGATGCCCTGGTCGTCGATGCCGGCGTCGACCATGCCCTGCGGGAACAGCTGGTCGGTGGGCACCTCGAGGCTGCCCATGGCCTCGTCGATGATCGACTCCTTGTCGATCCCGGCGAACAGCGCCTCGCGGGCCTCGACGCTGGACAGCCACGACGAACCGGGGTTCACGTAGATCATCTGCGTGGTGAAGTTCGCGAACGTGCTGGTGGTGACGTCCTCGCTGCTCGCGAACGACTCGAACGACGTCTTGTTGAGGTTGCCGAGGATCGCGTCGATCTCGCCCCGCTCGAGCTGCAGCTGGGCGGAGGACGCGTTCTCGGCGACCTGCAGCTCGACGGAGGTGATCTGCGGCGCGTCGCCCCAGTAGTCGTCGTAGGCCGTGAGCTCGTACCGCTCGCCCGTCTCGACGCCGGTCAGCTCGTAGGGCCCGGTGCCCGCGTCGTGCGTGGTCAGGTACGTCTGGGCGAAGTCGTCGCCGGCCTGGTCGGTGAGGACGGTCGGGCTGATCAGCTTCACGCCGAACGGGGATGCCAGGTAGTCCAGGAACGCGGAGTTCGGCGCGCTGAGCGTGACGACGGCCGTGAGCTCGTCGGGGGTCTCGACGCTCACGACGTCGCCGACCATGTAGGCAGGACCGGAGTCGACCTGGGTGCGCCGCTCGAACGAGGTCTTCACGGCCTCGGAGGTGAGGGCGGTGCCGTCGTGGAAGGTCACGCCGTCGCGCAGCGTGAACGTGTAGGTGAGCCCGTCGTCGGAGACGGTCCACGCCTCGGCCAGCTCGGGCACGATGGTCGGCTGCTCGACGCCGTCCTGGTACGCGACGAGGCCCTCGTACGTGTTCTCGATGATGTTCAGGCCGGGGCCGTCGTAGTTGACGTCCGGGTCGGGCGGCGTGGTGTAGCCGGTCAGCATGACGGCGATGAACGTGTCGTCCCCGTCGGCTGCGGCGGCGACCGTGCCGGACTGGCCGCACGCGGTGAGGGCGAGCAGGCCGGCCAGTGCGGCCGAGGCGGCGGCGGTGCGCCGCAGGCGGGTGCGGCGGGTGGGCAGGGTGCGGGCCGGCTGGGGTCGGCGGGTGGTGCTCGGGCTCATGCTCGGTACCTCTCGGTCGGGGGCGCCGCGGGGCGGGGCAGCGGTGAGGGCGCGGGGAGCGGGGCGGTGCGGGCAGGTGTGCCGCCGCCGGGGGTGGGGCGGCCGGCAGGTATTTCCTGTCGATGACCGAAAACTAGCTCCGGGGTGTTGCCCCGGGGTTGCCGCATGTTGCCGTCGCGTAAAATCTATCTGTGACAGGTAATGCGCTACCCTGGCTGCTCCCGACCCACGAGGAGCCCCCGTGACCGACCTGCTGCTGCGTGACGTGCGCCTGCTCGACGGCACGGGCGCCGACCCCCGTCCGCACACCGACGTCCTCGTGCAGAACGGCCTCGTCGCGGCCGTCGGACCCACCGGGACGCTCGTCGCAGACCAGCCCGATCCCGACCGCCTGACCGTGCTCGACTGCTCCGGCCGCACGCTGCTGCCCGGGTTCCTCGACGTGCACGTGCACGTCAGCACGCTGCCCGGCGCCGACGCGCTCGACACCGTGCTGGCACCCGAGTCGCTGCTCACCCTGCGCTCCGTGCCGCACCTGGCGGCCACGCTCGACGCAGGCGTGACCACCGCGCGTGACCTCGCTGGCGCCGACTCCGGGTTCCGCGACGCCGTCGAGCAGGGCCTGGTCCGCGGCCCGCGGCTGCAGATCGCGATTCGCATCCTGTCCATCACCGGCGGGCACGGCGACTGGCGCACGGTCGACGGCACCTCCCTCGACACCGGCCCCGGCGCCGGGGCGATCGCCGACTCGCCCGCCGAGTTCGTCCGCGCCGTCCGCGAGGTCCTGCGGCAGGGCGCCGACTGGGTCAAGGTCGCCGCGACAGGCGGTATGGGCAGCCCCCGCAGCCACCCCGAGTCCGGCGGCCTGTCCGAGCCCGAGCTGCGGGCCGTCGTCGAGGAGGCCGACCGCCACGGTGGCGTCGGGGTCGCGGCGCACGCGCAAGGTGCCGCAGGGATCGCCGCCGCGGTCCGCGCCGGGGTGCGCAGCATCGAGCACGGCTACCTCGTCGACGACGCGACGATCGACCTGATGGGGGAGCACGGGACGTACCTGGTGCCCACGCTGTCCACCCTGACCCGTCCGGTCGCCGACGGTCTCGCACCCTGGGTCGCCGCCAAGCGCCGCGCGCTGAAGGACCGTGCCCAGGAGCGGCTGCACACGGCCCTCACGGCCGGCGTCCCCGTCGCGCTCGGCACCGACGCCGGCATCGCCCCGCACGGCACCAACCTCACGGAGCTGGCGCTGCTGGTGCAGCACGGGCTGAGCCCCGCCGCCGCGATCGTCGCCGGTACCTCCGGCGCGGCCCGGCTGCTCGGGCTTGAGGACCAGCTCGGCACCGTCGCTCCCGGGCTGCGCGCCGACCTCGTCCTGACCGACGTCGACCCGCTCACCAGCATCGATGCGCTCGCCGACCCCCGCCACGTGCGGCTCGTGGTGCAGGATGGGCGCGTCGTCAAGGACACCACCGCCCCCGACAGGACGGACGCCCGCCATGGCTGAGCAGGTCGAGGTTCCCGCTGCCCCGACCGACCCTGCGGGCACCCCGGGCACCCCGGGCACCGAAGGCACCGCAGGGCCGGCCCCGCGTCGCCGCGGCCGACCGCGCTCGGCGCCCCGCAAGGACAGCTCGTTGAGCACCCGCGAGGAGATCCTCGAGGCCGCCGCGTCGTTGTTCAGCACCCAGGGGTACACCGACACGACCACCCGGCAGATCGCCGACGCGGTCGGTATCAAGCAGGCCTCGCTGTACTACCACTTCGCCGACAAGAGCCAGATCCTGCGGTCCCTGCTCAAGGGCACCGTCGCGCCGTCGGTGCAGTTCGCGCTGTGGGCGCGCGCCGCCGCACCCGACGACCCCGCCGCCGTGCTCGCGGCGCTGGCCCGCTACGACCTCGACGGCCTGCTGCGCGACCGCTGGAACCTGCACGTCGTGTACCGGCTGCTCGACATCGCCGAGACGGAGTTCGCCGAGACGCGCGAGAGCCAGGCGGCGCTCCGCGGGCACTACCGGGAGCTGTCGGCGCAGGTGCTGGCACGCCACGGTGTCGACGCGTCCGACGTCACCGAGGCCGACCTCGAGCTGGTGTTCGGCCTCGTCGAGAGCCTCATCGCCCAGCGTCAGTGGGGCGACACCGGCACGCGCGCCGCCTACGGGGAGGCCGTGGTGCGCGGGTGCCTGCGCCTGGTGCACGTGCCCGTGCCCCGCATCGCCGCGACCGTCGAGGCGGGGGAACGGCTGGTCGAGCGGTACCGCCACGAGGTCACGGAGCCCTGACCTGCGGACCCGTTCGTTACCGTGGCCGTCGTGGAGATCTCGCTCGTCCCGCCGTCCGCCGCGGAGTTCGTCGACCTGTACACCGGCACCGGCTGGGGCACGCTCGACGAGACCGTCGCCGCCCGGGCTCTCGACGGCTCCTGGCTCGTGTGCACCGCGCGTGACGAGGACGGTGCGCTGGCGGGCATGGGTCGGTTGCTCGGCGACGGGGCGCTCCACGCGTTCGTCACGGAGCTGATCGTGCGGGAGGACCTGCGTGGGCGCGGGGTCGGTGCGCGGTTGCTGGACCGGATGGTGCTGGAGGCCCAGGGTCGCGGGGTCCGCGACGTGCAGCTGTTCGCGGCACGCGACCGTGCGCCGTTCTACGAACGGCACGGCTTCGTCCGGCGCCCCGACGACGCCCCCGGCATGGGTCACGAGGGTCGGCTGTGACGAGCGCGGGGCCGACCGGCGCGATCCACCACCTCGAGGTGTGGGTGCCCGACCTCGGACGTGCCGATGCGGAGTGGGGGTGGCTCCTCACCGAGCTCGGGTACCGGCCGTTCCAGCACTGGCCCCACGGCCGCTCCTGGCGGCTGGCCGATACGTACATCGTGGTCGAGCAGTCGCCCGACATGACCGGCGCCGCCCACGAGAGGACGCGGCCGGGGCTGAACCACCTCGCGTTCCACGCGGGGGACCGCGCGCGGGTCGACGCCCTCACCGCCGCCGCGGCCGACCACGGCTGGGCGCTGCTCTTCGCCGACCGGCACCCGTACGCCGGAGGGCCTCAGACGTACGCCGCCTACCTGGCCAGCTCCGACGGCTTCGAGGTCGAGCTCGTCGCGCACCCGTAGCCGACGGCGGGTGGGCTCCCACCGACCGGGTTGCGGCTCCGGCGCGCGACATGGCCGGGCGCTAGCCGTCCGCGCGGGGCGCCGTCGGGTGCTCGCGCCACCGCAGCACCAGCAGCGTCGCGATCCCGGCGAGCAGCCCCCAGAACGCCGCCGAGATCCGCAGCGGTGCGACCCCCGAGACGGCGACGAGCAGGGTCACGGCCGCTGCTTCGCGCATGCCGGGTCGTCCTGCGTCGCGTGCGTCGACCTGGAAGGCGGCACCCAGCGCGGCGGCCATGGTGCCGACCAGGGCGAGCCCGGCCCCCGCGGCCACGAGGCCTTCGGGTGCGGCGAGGGCGACGGCGGCGACCGCCGCGGAGCCGATGCCGAGCACCACGTACCCGGAGCCCGCTGTCACTGCGGCGCGCCACCGGCCGCGCGGGTCGTGTCCGGCCTCGGGCCCGGCGGCCAGCGCGGCGGAGATCGCAGCGAGGTTGATGGCGTGCCCGCCGAACGGTGCGGCGAGCACGGTGCCGGCGCCGGTGACGAGCATCGAGCGGCGCAGCGGCACCTGGTAGCCGAACCCGGCGAGCACGGCTGTGCCGGGGATGTTCTGCGAGGCCATGGTCACCACGAACAGGGGGAGCGCGACGGAGACGAGCGCCGACCAGGTGAGCGTCGGGGTCGTCCAGACGAGCTGCGGGGCCAGGTCGCCCGCGGTGAGTGCGCGCACGTCCGCCGACGTCCAGGCGAGCGCCACAGCCAGCCCCATGGCGGCCGGCACCGCCCACCGGCGGGCGACCCGCAGCAGCACGAGCCAGGTGACGACCACCGGGGCGACCAGCAGCGGCTCGTCGACCAGGGCCGTGACCGGTTGCAGGCACAGCTGCAGCAGCACCCCGGCGAGCATCGCGTTGGCCAGGGGCACGGGGATGAGCCGCACCCAGCGTTCGAGCCGCGCCGAGAACCCGACCGCGGCCAGCAGCAGCCCGCACACGACGAACCCGCCGACGGCCGCGGGCCAGCCGCCGGTCACCGCGCCCGTGCCGGCGAGCAGCGCCGCACCCGGCGTGGACCAGGCGACCGTGATCGGCATCCGGGTGCGCCAGGCGAGCAGCACGGTGGCGAGCCCCATCGCGACCGTGACGGCCAGCAGGCCGGACGCGGCCTGCTGGGGGTCGGCGCCCACGGACCGCATCCCGGCGAGCACCACGGCGAACGCGCTGGTGAAGCCGACGAGCGCGGTGACGACACCGGCGGACACGGCGTGCGCGGTGTCGCGGGTGGTCGCGTCCTCGTCGTGGGTGCGGGTCGTCGTGTGGTCGCTCATGAGGCTCTCCGTCCGTGTCGGACGCGATGCTGCCAGCCTCGTGTTTCGGGGGATCGGCGCCGCGGAGCCGGGTGGGGCGCGCGCCGGGCAGGCCGCGGTGTCCAGCCCGCGGCGTGCACCGCCGGGTCCCAGACGCGCGGTGGGACACTCGGCGGGTGGCAGCCCTGACCGAGACCACCGCCCCGGACGTCGTCGACGCGCTGCGCAGCGCGGTGCGGGGGAGCGTCGACGACTCGACGCGCCGTCGCGCGGAGTACTCGACGGACGCCTCCAACTACCGGGTCGTGCCGCAGGTCGTGGTGTTCCCCCAGGACGTCGACGACGTGCTGGCCGCCACCGAGGTCTCCCGGCAGACGGGCGTGCCGCTGACGTCGCGTGGCGGTGGCACGTCGGTGGCCGGCAACGCGGTCGGCACCGGCATCGTGCTCGACTTCTCCCGGCACGTGAACCGCATCCTGGAGATCGACCCGGAGGCCCGCACGGCCCGGATCGAGCCCGGCGTGATCATGGCGCACCTGCAGAAGGCTGCGGCCCCGCACGGGCTGCGGTTCGGCCCGGATCCGTCCACGCAGGCCCGCGCGACGCTCGGCGGCATGATCGGCAACAACGCGTGCGGTCCGCGCGCGGTCGCGTACGGGCGCACGGCCGACAACGTGCTCGCGCTCGACGTGGTCGACGGGCTCGGTCGCCGGTTCGAGGCCGGCGCGGGTGCCGGGGCGCTGGACGTGGTGCCCGGCCTGGACGCGCTGGTCCGCGGCCACCTCGACGTCATCCGCACCGAGCTGGGCCGGTTCGGCCGCCAGGTGTCCGGGTACTCCCTCGAGCACCTGCTCCCCGAGAAGGGCACCGACCTGGCCAAGGCCCTGGTCGGCACCGAGGGCACGGTCGGCACGCTGCTGGGTGCGACGGTGCGCCTGGTGCCGATCGCCGCGGCACCCGTGCTCGTGGTGCTCGGCTACCCCGACATGCCCACCGCCGCCGACGCCGTGCCCGCGCTCCTCGCGCACGGCCCGCTGGCCATCGAGGGCATGGACTCCCGGCTCATCGACGTGGTGCGAGCGGTCAAGGGCCCTGGCGCGGTGCCTCCGCTGCCGGACGGCGCCGGCTGGCTCATGGTCGAGGTCGGCGGTGACACGCTCGACGAGGCGATGGCACGCGCGAAGGCCCTGGCCGCGGACGCCGGCACGAGCGCCGTCGGGGTGTTCCCGCCCGGGCCGCAGGCCACCGCCATGTGGCGCATCCGTGAGGACGGCGCCGGTCTGGGTGGCCGGACCCCCTCGCGGGAGCAGGCGTGGCCGGGGTTCGAGGACTCCGCGGTGCCTCCCGCGCAGCTCGGCGCGTACCTGCGTGAGCTCGAGGCGCTCATGGCCACGCACCGCGTCGACGGCCTGGCGTACGGGCACTTCGGCGACGGTTGCGTGCACCTGCGGCTCGACATTCCGATGGAACGTTCGGGCGACCCGCTGCGCGCGTTCATGCAGGACGCCGCCGAGCTCGTCGCGTCGCACGGGGGGTCGTTGTCGGGTGAGCACGGCGACGGCCGCGCCCGCTCGGAGCTGCTGCCGATCATGTACTCGGCCAAGGCCATCGAGCTGTTCGGCGCGTTCAAGGCGCTGATGGATCCGCGTGACCTGCTCAACCCGGGCGTGCTGGTGAACCCGCGCCCGCTCGACGCGGACCTGCGCCGCCCGGCGGCCCGACGCCTGCCGGCGGCGAGCGGCTTCCAGTTCCCGCACGACGCGGGCGACCTGACCACGGCAGTGCACCGCTGCGTCGGCGTCGGCAAGTGCCGCGCGGACAGCACCGCGGCGGGCGGGTTCATGTGCCCGTCGTACCTGGCCACCAAGGACGAGAAGGACTCCACGCGCGGCCGCGCCCGTGTGCTGCAGGAGATGGCCAACGGCACGCTCGTCTCGCGCGGCTGGTCCTCGCCCGAGGTGCACGAGTCGCTCGACCTGTGCCTGTCGTGCAAGGCGTGCTCGTCGGACTGCCCGGCGGGCGTCGACATGGCTCAGTACAAGTCCGAGGTGCTGCACCGGACATACCGACGTCGGCTGCGCCCGATGAACCACTACGCGCTCGGCTGGCTGCCCCGCTGGGCCCGCCTGGTCACCGGCGTGCCCGGCCTGGCCAAGGTCGCCAACGCCCTGCTCGGCATCCGCCCCCTGGCCAAGGCCGTGCTCGCCGCCGGCGGCATGGACACCCGCCGGAAGATGGTCGCGTTCGCCGAGGAACCGTTCCGCACCTGGGTCGGCAAGGGCGGCCACGACCTCGTCACCCGGGGCGCGTCACCGTCCGCCGCCCGCACCGGTACCCGCACCCCCGTGCTGCTGTGGACCGACTCGTTCAGCGACACCCTCGCCCCCGACGTCGCCAAGGCCGCCGTCACCGTGCTCAACGACGCCGGCTACGAGGTGCTCGTGCCCGACCACCAGGCGTGCTGCGGCCTCACCTGGATCTCCACCGGTCAGCTCGACGGTGCCAAGCACCAGCTCGAGCACCTGCTCGAGGCGCTCGGCCCGTTCGCCGTCAACGGCATCCCCATCGTCGGCCTCGAGCCGTCCTGCACCGCCGTCCTGCGCTCCGACCTGCTCGACCTGTTCCCCGACGACCCGCGCGCCGCGGCCGTCTCCCGCCAGACGCACACCCTGGCCGAGCTGCTCACCGCCGACGCCCCCGTCGGCCCCGGCGACCGCTGGCAGGTGCCCGACCTGTCCGACGTCACCGCCGTCGTGCAGCCCCACTGCCACCACTACTCCGTGATGACCTGGACCGCCGACCGGGCCCTGCTGACGAAGGCCGGGGCGACGTTCTCCACGACCGCCGGCTGCTGCGGGCTCGCCGGGAACTTCGGCATGGAGAAGGGCCACTACGAGGTGTCCGTCGCCGTGGCCGAGAACTCCCTCCTGCCTGCCCTGCGTGCCGCGGCCCCCGGTGACATCTACCTGGCCGACGGCTACTCGTGCCGCACCCAGGCCGAACAGCTCGCCGGGGTCACGGGGCACCACCTGGCCCAGCTGCTCGCCGAACGAGTCCGGGCCCGCGCGGGGGCCTGACAGCCCGCCCTCCGCGTCCGTCGCCCGTTCGGCCGCCCGGCAGGCACCCTGTGCGGTAGACATGGCGGGCGGACATCGCCGTCGCGACGTGCCGCGACGCGGGCGGCGTCGGCCGTGCGTACCGACCGAGCAGGGGTGCAGCGGATGACTGGCCAACGGGTGTTCTGGATCGTCGCCGCCGTGCTGATCGGGGCGGCCGCGGTCTGGCTGCGCAACTGGTGGACGTTCGCCGCCATGGTGATCGTCGTGATCGGCCAGCTCGCGCAGGCGTGGAAGGCGCACAAGGCGCCGACCGCCGACGAGAGCTAGACCCGGTCCTCCGGTAGCTCCAGCAGGCGTCGTACGCCCAGGCGTGCCAGCAGCAGCGCGATGATCAGTGCCGTCACGGTGAAGAACCCGCCCAGGCTCACCGCATCGCCGAACACGAACGCGACCAGCTCGAGCACGAGGATCTTCGAGCCGGGCAGCAGGACGGCGAGCGTGAGCAGGCCACCGGCCTTGCCGAGCGGGGTCTGCGCCGCGGTGAACCGCCGTTTCGCCTTCCGCTTGGCGGCCAGCACCACCTCGAGCACGAGCTTGAGCAGCAGGGCCACCAGCAACGACGTGGTGAACGTCTCGGTGATCACCTCGGGCGCGTACTGCGCGGTCAGGTTCAGCACGACGACGTAGACGAACACGTCGATGACGTGCTCGGGCCCGGGCACGTGCCGACGACCGCCCACCCCTCGACCCCCGTTCCCCCAGCGCAGATCCGGTCCGTGCACCCGCCCCGCGCATCGTACGAGCGCGTCGGTGGTCGCGCCGGGTGGGGCACCCGTCGACGCGGGCTCAGGTGGCGGGGCCGGTCGGGTCCGCCGGGACCGCCGGGTCCGTGCCGCCCAGACGCAGCCGGACGATGCGCCGCCCGTCGATCCGTTCCACCAGGAGCATCCGGCCCTCGACGGTCACCGTGTCGCCCTCGACGGCCAACCGCCCGAGGCGGTCGATCACGTACCCGGCGGCGGTCTCGTACGGACCGTCGGTCAGCGCGACGCCGGTGACCTGGCCGAACTCCTCGATGGTGAGACCCGCGTCGATGCTCATCGACCCGTCGTCGCCCGTGAGAGGAGCGGCCGGGCCGGGGACGTCGTACTCGTCGCGGATGTCACCGACGAGCTCCTCGACCAGGTCCTCCAGGGTGACGATGCCGTCGGTGCCGCCGTACTCGTCGACGACGACCGCCAGGTGCAGACCCTCACGGCGCATGCGTGACAGCGACGGCAGCACGTGGTTGGTCGACGGCAGGAACAGGCCGGTGCGCGTCAGGTCGCGGATCGTCGCCTCCGCCGGGGCGCCGAGCAGGTCGCGGACGTGCAGGAACCCGACGACGTCGTCGAAGCCCTCGCCGGTCACCGGGTACCGGGAGAACGGGCGAGCCGTGGTCGCCTCGATCGCCTGGGCGACGGTCAGGTCGGCGGACAGGAAGGCGACCTCGACGCGGGGTCGCATGACCTCGCCGAGGGAGCGGTCGCCGGCGTCGAGGACATCGGCGAGGATGCGGCGCTCGTCCTCGGGCAAGGTCTCGTGCGCGATGACGAGCTCGCGCAGCTCCTCGTCGGACATCTGCTCGGACGTGGCACGCGGGTCGCCGCCGAGCATGCGGACGACGGCGTTCGTCGACACCGAGAGCAGCCACACGACGGGGCGCATGAGCGACGCGAAGCGGTCCAACGGCGGTCCGACGAGCAGCGCCACGGTGGCGGCGCGCTGCAGGGCGAGTCGCTTGGGCACCAGTTCGCCGAGCACGAGCGAGAGGTAGGCGATGACGAGCGTGAGCACCACGAGCGCGGTCGCGTCTGCCGCGCCGCTCGACAGCCCGAGGCGCACGAACGCAGGGGCGAAGTCGGGGGCCAACGTCGATGCGCCGTACGCGGCGGAGAAGAAACCGGCGAGTGTCACGCCGATCTGCACGGAGGCGAGGAACCGGTTGGGGTCCCGGGCGACCTTCGCGACGCGGGCCCCGCGAGTGCTCTGCTGCGCGAGCCGGGTGACCTGGCTCTCCCGCAGCGACACGAGCGCCAGCTCGGTCCCGGCGAACACCCCGCCGACCAGGATGAACAGCAGCACGAGCGCGATGTTGAGCCACGTGTCCTGGTCCATCAGCCCTACCTCACCGACCGGTGCGAGCGCATGCGGTGCGTGGTGGGTGGGGCGCCGGGACTTCGAGGTCTCATCGAACGAGTAGACGTGACCTGTTCGACGCGTGTCAACCGACGCTGCCGGAGTCGGCGACGCTCTCTCAAGGACACCACGCCCTGTGTCGATGCGCTCGCCATGGGGGCGATGTCGGGGTGGTACGAGGACCTTGCCGCACGCTGGGCGCAACGTCAGATCGGGCTGCGGGCACCGACGCCGTTCACCGGCATGCTGGACCACCAGATCGTCGTACCCCGGGACCGCGCGGGCAGACCCGCGTATCGGTTGCTCGGTGCCGGCCCGTCGCGCGTCACCCGTCTGTACACCGGCCACGGCTTTGTACACCGGCCACGGCGTCACGCAGGAACTGGGTGAAGCCATTCTCGCCAGCTGGACGTGGCTCCCGCGGCGGAGCGTCTGACCCAGGCGGACCGGTTGGTCTCTTCGTCTCGTGCGGCCCGCGCCCGTGGCGCGGTCAGCCGACCTGGGCGGTCGTCGCCGTGAGCTCCTCGATCCGCACGATCCGGTCCGCGGTCCGTACGGCCCCGGGCCGGTGGGCGATGACCAGCACGGTGCGTCCGCGGCAGACCTCGGCCAGGGCGTCCTGGATCTCGGCCTCGGTCGTCACGTCGAGCTGGCTGGTGGCCTCGTCGAGCACGAGCACGGGGGCGTCGAGCAGGAGTGCCCGGGCGATGGCCAGGCGTTGGCGCTGCCCGCCGGACAGGCGTTCGCCCATCTCGCCGACACGGGTGAGGTAGCCGTCGGGCATCGCGGTGATCGTCTCGTGCAGCGCGGCCCGGCGGCAGGCTTCGACGAGCTGCTCGTCGCTCGCGTCGGGGGCGGCCAGGCGCAGGTTGGCGGCGATCGTGTCGTTGAACAGGTAGGTGCTCTGCCCGACGACCGCGACATGGCGCCGCAGGTCCTCCAAGGAGACGTCGCGCACGTCGAGGCCGCCGAGCAGCACCCGGCCGGCGTCGGGGTCCCAGGCGCGGGTGAGCAGGCTGACCAGGGTGGACTTGCCGGAGCCCGAGGGTCCGACGACGGCGGTGGTCGTCCCGGCCGCGACGTGCAGGTCGACGTCGACGAGCACGGGAGGTCCGGGGACCTGCGGCGGCTGCTCGTCCTCGGGGGTCGGGTAGCCGAACGTCACGTGCTCGAACCGGACCTCCAACGGCCCTGCGGGCAGCGGCACGGGGTGCGCGGGGGAGGTGGTGGCCGGTGCGGCGTCGGTGATCGCCCAGATGCGCCGGGCCGACGCGAACGCCTGCTCCAGGTCGGGTGCCACGTCCTCGACGGCGAGCACCGGGCCGAACGAGGCCAGGGCGATGACGCACGCCACCGCGTACGAGGCCCAGTCGAGGGAGCCGGCGGCGACGCGCTCCGCGCCGACGAGGGCCACCGTGGCCAGCGCACCGGCGGTGAGCAGGCCGTTCGTGGCCCGGCGTCGGGCGGTCCAGGTGGCCAGGCTCTGCAATCCGCGGTCCACGTCGTCGGCGAGGTCACCGGCGGCGTCGCGTCGACGTCCGGCGGCGCCGAAGGCCAGGACCTCCCGCACGCCCTGCAACGACTCGGTGACCAGCTGGGCAAGACGCCCGCGAGCCACCCGCACCCGCGCTGCGGCCGCGGCGGACGGGTCGCGCCCCCAGGCGGGCACGACCGCGCCGACCAGCACGAGGAACGGCAGCAGCGCGAGCGCGAGCACCGGGTCGTAGCCGACCGTGAGCGTCACGAGCACGGCCGCGGGGACGAGCACGGCGCTGACGGCGGGGACGAGCGTGTGCGCGAAGAACACCTCGACGCGGTCCACGTCCTTGGTGGCGCGGGCCACCAGGTCGCCGGTGCGCCGCCCGAGCACGCCGGCGGGCGACTGCGGTGCGAGCCGGTCGTAGAAGTCGACACGCAGCAGGGCGAGCGCGTGGAACGCGACCGTGTGCCCGGCGAACTGCTCGAGGTACCGCAGCACGCCCTTGGCCAGCGACAGCCCGACGAGCGTCCACAGCACGGGCCCGACCGGGGTGGACGGGTCGTCGACCACGCGCACCACCCCACTGGCGGCGACCGCCAGCAGGGCGATGCCGACGAGCGTCCCGGCCACACGGCACACCAGCGAGATCCCGAGGGGTGCGAGCACCGGTCGGCCGAACCGGACGAGCCGGCGGGACACGGCCAGTCGGGACATGTCGGCGACGGCGCTCATCGGGTCGCCTCCAGGGTGCGAGCGCCGGACAGGTCCAGGGCGCGGGAGTAGTAGGAGTCGATCGCACCGAGCCGGTCCGGTGGGCCTTGTTCGACCACCTGCCCGGCGGCGAGCACGACGACCTCGTCGACGGACCGGACCGTGCTCAGGCGGTGCGCGACGACCAGCACGGACCGCCCCTCACCGGCACGGTCGAGGGCGTCGACCAGGGCGGTCTCGGACGCGGCGTCGACCTGGCTCGTCGGCTCGTCGAGCACCAGGATCGGGGCGTCCTTGAGCAGCGCGCGGGCGACGGCGAGCCGCTGGGCCTGGCCGCCCGACAGCGACAGCCCTCGCTCGCCGACGCGCGTGGCCAGCCGGTCGGGGAGAGCGCGGACCTCGTCGGCCAGGTTGGCCTGTGCGAGCACGTGCCACAGGTGCTCGTCGGTCGCGTCCGGGTCGGCCAACCGCAGGTTGTCGGCGAGCGTGCCGGTGAAGAGGTAGGTGGTCTGCGCGACGACGGCCGTGCGTGAGCGCACCCAGTCGACGGGCACGGTCGTCGCGTCGAGACCGTCGACCCGCACCGTGCCCGCGCCGGGGCGCAGGTGCGCCTGCACGAGCGCGGCGACGGTGCTCTTGCCTGACCCCGACGGACCGAT
The DNA here is from genome assembly GCF_052036975.1 of Cellulomonas soli. GTDB lineage: Bacteria > Actinomycetota > Actinomycetes > Actinomycetales > Cellulomonadaceae > Cellulomonas > Cellulomonas soli_A. The sequence continues at coordinate 44,460 of NZ_JBQIAR010000017.1, read as the reverse complement.
GAGCGCGACGCGGCGGCCGCGGGGCACCCTCAACGAGACGTCCCGCAGCACGGGCGGCCCGCCGGGGTATGCGAAGTCGACGTGCTCGAGCTCCAGGGCGGGCGCGTCGGCGGTGGCCGGTGCGCCGTGCGGCCGGATGTCGGGCGGGGCCAGCACGCCGGGTGCGTCGGCGACGACCGGCCGCTGCGCCAGCACGCCGTCGATCTCGCGCACCGCCGCCCGCCCGCCCATGCCCACGTAGAAGAACTGGCCGATCCGGTCGAGGGGTTCGAGCAGCACCGTCGAGACGAGCACGACTGCCACGGCCTGGCCGGGGCTGATCGCCCCGTCCCGCAGACGTTCGAACGCCAGGCCGGCGGCGGCCGTGACCATGACCAGCGAGAACGAGGAGTCGATGACGAGCAGCACGAGCTGGTTCCCGGCGAGCAGCCGCATGACCATCACGCGCAGGCTCTCGGCGTCGCGCGCCAGCTCGGCACCCTTGGCCTCGGCGCGGTGGAAGGCGGTGGCCGTCGGCAGGCCCTGGATCGCGTCGAGGTACTGCGCCGAGAACCGTCGGGCCGTCTGGCGGTACCGCGTGGAGACGCTGCGGAACGCCCGCTGGAACCCGCCGATGAGCAGGGGGATCGCGGGCAGGGCGAGGGCCAGCCAGCCGGCGATGGTCCAGTCCACGGCGGCGCCGAGCGCGACGAGCGCGACGAGAGGCACGGTCATCGAGGCCAGGATCGGCCGGCGGAACGTGGCCTCGTAGCCGGAGGCGCGTTCGACACCGTCGGTCGCGGTCGACACGAAGCGCCCGGAGCGGCCCTCGGTGCGGAACGCGACGCCGAGGGTGAACAGCTGCTCGAGCAGCACGTCGCGGCGCACCTTCTCGCGGGGGCCGACGGCGCCGAGGCTGAGGCGCGGGCCGGCGAACCCGGCGATGGCGATGCCGAGCAGGCCCGCGAGGAGGCCGGCGAGGACGCCTGCGCTGGTGCCGCGGCCGTCGCGTGCGCCGTCGAGCACCGCACCCACGGCGAGGTAGACGGTGGTGGCGGACAGTGCCACGACCCAGGTCAGCACTGCGGGGAGCGTGTCGGCGGCCCGCGGGAGCGGCGGTGTCCGCCGAGCCCCGGGGGAGCGGAGGCCTACGGGGTGCTGCGGCGGCGCCACGGCTTCTCCTTCGTCCGAGCGCGGGCGCGCAGCACCCGCGATCACTAGTGAGGAGAGCCTAACCTAAGTGACAACGAGCGGGTCCGGCACGCGGCGCCGCCGAGCGCCAGTGGGCCCTCAGCTGACCCGACGCGTCTCCCGTCCGCGGTCGAGGTGCCAGGACTCGACCAGCAGCTCGTCGGCGGACTCGGCCATGCGGGTCAGCACCACCTCGTTGATGTCGAGGGCGAAGTACAGGCCGTCCGGGCCCGTCTGGTCGGCCGGCTTGGGGATCGGCACGAGTCGCCCGGCCAGCTTGGCATCGCCCTCCCAGGTGGTCAGGTCGGCGGGCGGCTCGAGCGTGGGGGAGTGGATCGCCACACGCGGGTCGCGCACGACGTCGCGTGCCTTGAGGGAGTGCGGCATCATCCCCAGCGTCACGTCGCGCTCGCCGATCACGAGCTCGGTGCCCGAGACCCGCGGGGAGCCGTCGGCACGCAGGGTGGCGAGCACCTTGTTGGTGCCCGCGTCGAATCTCGCCGCGACGGCGTCCGCGAAGGCAGGGTCGGCCGCACGGACCTGGGACCACCGGGTGCGTTCGCTCATGCGTCCCTTCCTACCTCTGCGCACCGACACCGGCCCGGTCCGCGTCGGTGCCCTGGTGGGAGCGCCGGTCAGCGCACGGTCTGCGTGCGGCGCCCGCGCCGGGGGTGCCACGAGTCGATGACCAGGTGGTCCGCAGGGTCGCCCACGCGGGTCAGCACGACCTCCGTGACGACGAGGGCGAAGAACACCGACCCGGGCACCATGGGCACGTGCCCGGGCGCGTCGACGGGCACCAGCATCCCGGCCATCCGGGCGTCCCCGATCCAGCCGGCCAGGTCGACGGGCGGCTCGAGCGTGGGGGAGTGGATCGCGACCCGCGGGTCCCGGGCGACGTCGCGGGCCTTGAGCGAGCGCGGCATCATGCCGACGAGCAGCTCCTCCTCGCCGATGACGAGCTCGGTGCCCGAGACACGCGGCGACCCGTCCTCGCGGAGCGTGGCGAGCACCTTGTGGGTGCCGGAGTCGAAGACGGCCGTGACGGCGTCGGCGAACGCGGGGTCGCACGCGCGCAGCTCGGCCCAGCGGGTACGGGGGTTCATGCGCACTTCCTACCGCCTGGTGTCCGAGATGTCCGAATCGGGCCGGCTGGACGAGATGCCGGTGCACCGACCAGGCTGGGCGCATGCTCGTCGCCTTCTCCGTCGCCCCGCTCGGTGCGGGTGAGTCCGTCACCGAGGCCGTCGCCGATGCCGTGCGCATCGTGCGCGAGTCCGGTCTGCCGAACCGCACCGATGCGATGTTCACCACGATCGAGGGCGAGTGGGACGAGGTGATGGACGTCGTGCGCCGCGCCACCGAGGCCGTCGGTCGCCACGGCAACCGGGTCAGCCTCGTCCTCAAGGCGGACATCCGTCCAGGTCATGCGGGTGAGCTCGACGGGAAGGTCGAACGGGTCGAGGCGCGGCTCGCGCGCGACTGAGCGCCCGACCTGCGGGGACCACCCGGACGAGGGCTGACGTGGCCCGCAGGCTGTGGGACAGTGTGGCGGGCGTGCCGGACGCGGCGCGCGACGGGTGGCGACGGTGCGTGCGGCGGACCGCTGCGCGCCCAGGAGGGGCTGGGGGCACATGCCGATCTTCGAGCTCGACGAGGGCAAGGTGCGCCTCGTCCAGCCGATGCAGCCGCTGGCGGGGTCGTTCGCGCAGGAGTGCGCGTCGCTGCTGGCCGGCCACCTGGCGGCGATCGCCGGTGAGCCGCTGTTCACGGTGCGCTCACGTGCCTCCGTCCCCGAGCACACCGATGCCCCCGACCTGCTCGCGCTGGACGCCTCCGGACGCCCCGTGGTGTTCGACGTCGCGCAGGTCATCGACGACGACGCCCTCGTGACGGCCATGCGCCGGGCCGGGCAGGCCGGCCGGATGACGGTGACCGACCTGGCGCGGGCGTACCACGTGGACCCCGGCCGGTTCGGGATCGACTACGCCGCCTTCCGGGAGCAGGTCTCCTCGGGCCCGCAGACGTCGCGACGCGAGGGCGTGCGGCTCGTGCTGCTGTGCTCCGAGGTCGCCGCCGAGGCCTCGGACTCCCTGGCGTTCCTGCGCGGCCCCGGCCGGCACGTCGAGGTGTTCCAGGTCGGTGTGGTGCGCGGCGTCGACGACCGGCGCCTGGTCGACGTCTCGCCGCTCGCCGTGCACGAGGGTGTGCGCCGCACCGTCGAGCCCACGGCCCTGCGGCTCGTGCGGTCCAGCGAGGCGTTCGCCAGCGCGATGGCCTACCACCCGGACGACATGCGCACGCCGGGCGGCCCCGGCCTCGGCCGCCGGCCCAGCCCGCCGACCGGTGAGCTGCGGGCCGTCGGGCCCGCGGAGCGGCCCCCTGTGCCGCAGCCGACGCCCCTGTCGCGGCGCAGCAGCCACACGGCGACCGATCAGCCCGAGCCGACCGAGTCGACCGAGCCGACCGGACCGGCGGGCGCCGGCGACGAGCCCGACGGGCAGGCACCCGCCCCGGCAGGTCTGCGCACGCTCGTGCCCGCGGACGTGTCGGCCGTGCCGGCCGCCGGCATGCTCACCGGACCGACCGCCGCCCTGCGCGCCTCGATGGTGACGCCGACCGCGTCCGGCAACGGCACGGGCGGTCCGACCCCGTGGCGCTCGCTGCGGCACGACGACACCCTCACGGACTGGGGTCCGCTCACCGACGCCTCCCTGCAGGTGCCCGACCCGGCCCTGACCACCCTGGCCAAGAGCCGCCGGGCGCTGACCACCCTGGTGTGGCTGCGCGAACGTCGAGGTCAACGCCTGCAGGCGCTGCTGCGCGCCGACGGTCTGATCGAGCTCGAGGACGGCTCGGTGTACGCCGACCCCGGTGAGGCGGCCGCGGCGGCGTCCGGCTCGGAGTCCCTGGTGGACGGCTGGCGGGCATGGCGGCTGGGCGACGGCGGGCCGACGCTGGCCGAGGCCACGGGCGTACCGACGCCCTGAGGCGTCAGCTCCACCCGTACGCCGACACCCACCGGTCGATCTCGGCGTACACACGAGCCCGCACCGGCGCGGCAGACAGCACCAGGTCGTGCATGCCCCCGGCGATGCGCACCACGGTGACGTGCGAGCCGAGCTGCACGGCGCGCCGGGCCAGCAGCTCGACGTCCAGCACGCTGTCGGCCGAGCGCATGTCCTCGCTCCAGCGGGGACTGATGACGGTGCGCGCCGAGGCGAGCATGAGGATCGGGCTGTCGATGCTCAGCCCGCGGGCCACGGTGGCGTGACCGGCGGTGATCGCCCGCAACCAGCCGGCCCGCACGGGGAACGACGGCGTCGGGCGCCAGGCCTCGTTGATCGTCCACTCCCCGCCGAACCGGGCCTCCACGGTGCGCGCGTAGTACCCGGGGTCGATGTTCGGCAGCGGTGTCCGTGGCTGGAACCGGGCCAGCTGCGCCAGCGCAGGCCCCGAGGCGTACCGGACGATCGCCGAGCCCTGCAGCTCGAGCCACGGGCTGTTGAGCACCAGCCCGGAGACGAGGCCGGGGTGCCGGTTGGCCCACAGCACGCCGATCAGCCCGCCGGTCGAGTGGCCCATGAGCATGATCCGGCCGTGCGGGCCGATGTCGGAGCGCACCACCTCGAGCGCGGCGTGCAGGTCCTGGTCGTAGCTCTGCAGGTCGTCGGTGTAGCCCGGGGTCTGGTGCGGGCGCAGCGACCGCCCGTACTTGTGCAGGTCGAGCGCGTAGAAGGCGACGCCCCGCGCGTGCCAGAACTCCGCCAGGCCGGTCTGGAAGAAGTAGTCGGACCACCCGTGGACGTAGAGGATCGCCCGGGCGGGTCGCTGCGGCTCGACCGTGGGGGGTGCGTACCGCACGAGGCTGGCGACCAGCTCGCCCTCGTCGTCGGGCTCGAGCGGCAGCGTGGCGACCTCGTAGCCGTCGCCGAGCACGTCCGGCTCCCACAGCACGGGCATGCGGACGACTCCTTGTGTCGGGTGGCACGGTACCGGTCGGTACCGGGCCTGCGCCGTGGTCGGCCCCGGTCAGACCTCGAGGACGATCTTGCCGAACTGGCTCCCGTCGGCAAGCCGCGACAGGCCGTCGGCGGCGCGCGCCAACGGGAACGTGGAGTCGACAAGGGGGCGCACGCCCGTGCGGGCGAGGAACGCGAGCAGGTGCACCAGGTCGTCGCGCGAGCCCATGGTGGCGCCGGCCACGGTGATCTCCTGGAAGAAGATGCGGGTCAGCTCGGCGGCGGTCGCGTCGCCGCTGGTGGCACCGGCCACCACGATCGTGCCGCCGGGACGCACCGAGCGCACCGAGTGCGACCACGTCGCCCGGCCCACGCTCTCCAGCACGACATCGACCCGCGGGACGCGCGCGCCCGGCTCGACGGCGGCCGCCGCCCCCAGGGTCAGCGCCTGCGCGCGGCGCTGCTCGTCGCGGCTGGTCACGATCACCTCGAGGCCCGCGGCGGCCCCCAGCAGGATGGCCGCGGTGGCCAGTCCGCCGCCGGCACCCTGCACGAGCACGCGTTGACCGGGCGTGGCCCGGCCCGTGGTGAACAGCATCCGGTACGCCGTCAGCCATGCGGTCGGCAGGCACGCGGCCTCGACGAAGCTCAGGGCGGCCGGTTTGTCGACCAGGTTCCACGTCGGCACGGCGACCTGCTCGGCGAGCGTGCCGGGGTGCCGTTCGGACAGCAGCGAGCGCGGCTCGTCGGGCCCGACGCCGTGGCCGCTCGGTCCGCCGATGACGCCGTGCACCACGACCTCGCGCCCGTCGGCGGTGACGCCGGCCGCGTCGGTGCCCAGGATCATCGGCAGCTGCTCGGCCCGCAGGCCCACGCCGCGCAGGGACCACAGGTCGTGGTGGTTGAGCGCGGCGGCCCGCACGTCGACCGTGGTCCAGTGCTCGCGTGCCGGCGGGGCGGGGCGGTCGCCGACGTCGAGACCGGCGATCGGGTCGTCGGGGCTGAACCGGGCGACGGTGGCGGCGAGCATGCGCCCACCCTAGGACGTGCGCTGCTCAGAGCACGGGCAGCATGCGCCCCAGGTCGGGCACGGCGTCCGAGGCGAACCGGGCCTGCAGCGCCCCGGTGAGCGCGTCGACGTCGTACGGGGTGCGGCCGGCGGCCAGGCGCACCCAGGCGCGGGCGTCGACGATCTCCAGGTCCCAGCCGCCGCGCGCCACGACGATCCGCAGCAGGGCCTGCGCGACCAGGTCCAGCGCCTCGGGGTCGACCGGGTCCTCGTCGGCGATCAGCCGGGTGCGCCCGCGGGCGGCGGCCACGGAGCGGGCCAGGTCGTCGGCGTGCACCGTCAGCTCGATGACCCGCGAGACGGTCATGGTGCTCAGCAGCACGGGGCCGCGCCGGGCCTGCACGACACGGTCGACCGGGCCGAGCTCGTCGAGCCGCGCGAACGCGGCCTGCATCCGGGCGTCGACACCGCCGAGCGGGTCGTCGGCGATCTCGACGGCCATCTCGCGCGTGACCTTGGTGATCTCGTCGGCACGCCCCGGGTAGGTGCCCAGGTACTCGGCGAGGCTGAGCGGCACGGTCCCGGCGGGCAGCGGCTCGCACACCGCGAGCGCGTCCATGGCGCGGCCCACGTGCGCGACCAGCTCGGCGATGCTCCAGCCGGGCAGCACGGAGGCGGACGTCCCGGAGCCGTCGGCCACGACGGCTCCGATCCACGGGCGCAGCCGGTCCCACTGGCTGTGCAGGGCGTGCCGGGCGGCGGCCAGCTCGGCGGACGCCGGTCCGGTGGGGGAAGGCAGGGACGAGGTGGTCATGGGCCCATCGTGCCCGAGGGCCTCTCAGATCGCGTGCGTCCGCAGGAAGTCCGAGACGATGGCCCCCACCTGGTCCTCCTCGATGAGGAACCCGTCGTGGCCGAACTGCGACCGGATGGTCCGTACGGGTCCAGCGCCGGGGATGCCCGCGGCGATCCGCTGGGACTGCTCCGGGGGGAACAGCCGGTCGGAGTCGACGGCGACGACCAGAGCGCGCGCGGTGATCTGCGCGAGGGCCGCCTCGACCCCGCCGCGGTCGCGGCCCAGGTCGTGCGTGATCATGGTGCGGGTCAGGGCCACGTAGGTGTTCGCGTCGAACCGGCGGCTGAGCTTGTCGCCGTGGTGGTCCAGGTAGGACTGCACGGCGAACCGGCCGCCCTCGAGGGGGTCCTCGGCCCCCTGCGGGATCCGGCCGAAGCGTTCGTCCAGCTCACGGGCCGAGCGGTACGTCTGGTGCGCGATCTGGCGGGCCAGGCCGAGGCCGACGTGCGGTCCCTCGCCGTCGGGGGCGTCGTAGTAGTTGCCGTCGCGGTAGCGCGGGTCGGCGGCGATGGCCGCGAGCTGGGTGTGGAACCCGGCGATCTGGTCGCCGGAGGTCTGCGCCGTGGTGGCGATCGCGGCGAGGGTGCGCACGCGGGTGGGGGCGCTGACGCCCCACTCGAGCACGCGCAGGCCGCCCAGCGACGCGCCGACGACCAGGGCCCACTCGTCGATGCCGAGCAGGTCGGCCAGGCGGATCTCGGCGGCGACCTGGTCGCGCACCGTCAGCAGCGGGAACCGGCCGCCCCACGGGAGCCCGTCGGGGGCGGTCGAGGCGGGGCCGGTGGAACCCTGGCAGCCACCGAGCACGTTGGGGGCGACCACGAAGTAGCGGTCGGTGTCGATGGGTGCGCCGGGCCCGACCATCGACTGCCACCAGCCGGCCGTGGGGTGGCCGGGCCCGGCCTCACCGGTCACGTGCGAGTCGCCGGTGAGGGCGTGCAGGACCAGCACCGCGTTGCTGCCGTCCTCGGCCAGCGTGCCCCACGTCTCGTACGCCAGGCGCACCGCTGGCAGCCGACCACCCGACTCGAGCGCGAAGGGGCCGAGGTCGGCGAACTGGCGGCGGCCGACGGGGTCGCCGTCGCGCCAGGCCGCGCTGGCCGGGACCGCGGGGCGGTCACCGAGAGGGGCACGGCTGGCGAGCGTGCGCGCACGCGCCGGGACCGCCGTCCGGGTGGGGACGGCGATCGCCGGCGCGTGCGGGCGGTGCGGCTGCGTGGGCACGGGTGCGGCCTCAGGCGCCCTTGGCGGCCCGGAAGCCCGCGTCGAGGTCGGCCAGGATGTCGTCGATGTGCTCGATGCCGACAGCCAGGCGCACCAGGCCGGGCGTGACGCCGGACAGTGCCTGCTCCTCGGGCGTGAGCTGGCTGTGCGTCGTGGAGGCCGGGTGGATGACCAGCGAGCGCACGTCCCCGATGTTCGCCACGTTGGAGTGCAGCTCGAGCGCGGAGACGAACGCCTGACCGGCCGCGGAACCGCCCTCGATCTCGAACGCGAGCACCGCGCCGGCACCGCGCGGGGCGTACTTGAGCTGGTTGGCGTGCCAGGGGCTGGACTCCAGGCCGGCGTAGTGCACGCCGAGCACGTCGTCGCGGGCCTCGAGCCACTCGGCGACCTTCTGCGCGTTCTGCACGTGCCGCTCGACCCGCAGGGACAGCGTCTCGATGCCCTGCGAGATGAGGAACGCGTTGAACGGGCTGATCGCCGCGCCGAGGTCGCGCAGCAGCTGCACGCGGGCCTTGAGGATGAACGACAGGTTGGCGCCGAACGCACCGCCCACACCGAGGTCGCGGGCGAACACCAGGCCGTTGTACGACGGGTCGGGGGTGTTGTAGTTCGGGAAGCGCTCGGGGTTCTGCGCGTAGTCGAACGTGCCGCCGTCGACGATGACGCCGCCGATGGCCGAGCCGTGCCCGCCGAGGTACTTGGTCGCCGAGTGCACGACGACGTCGGCGCCCCAGGCCAGCGGGTTGATCAGGTAGGGCGTGGCGACCGTGTTGTCGACCACGAGCGGCACCCCGTACTCGTGCGCGACGGCGGCCACGGACTCGATGTCCAGCACGTCGGACTTCGGGTTCGGGATGGTCTCGGCGTAGAAGAGCTTGGTGTTCGGGCGGATCGCGTCCTTCCACGCCTGCGGGTCGTGCGGGTCGCTGACGAACGTGGTCTCGATGCCGAGCTTGGGCAGCGTGTGGTGCAGCAGGTTGTACGTGCCGCCGTACAGCGACGGGCTGGCCACGACGTGGTCGCCGGCCTCGGCGATGTTGAGGATCGCGAACGTCTCGGCGGCCTGCCCGGAGGCGACGAGCAGCGCGCCGACGCCGCCCTCGAGCGAGGCGATGCGGTTCTCGACGACCTCCTGCGTGGGGTTGCCGATGCGCGTGTAGATCGGGCCGAGCTCCTTGAGCGCGAACCGGTCGGCGGCCTGCTGGGCGGTGTCGAAGACGTACGACGTGGTCTGGTAGATCGGCAGCGAGCGGGCGCCCGTCGTCGGGTCGGGCTGCTGACCGGCGTGGATCTGGCGGGTCTCGAAGTTCCAGCTCTCGTTGCTCACGGGTGCTCCTCGGTGCGGTGGTTCACGGTGGCTCGGTCCCGGTGCGCGTGCGGCGCCGGGTGGTGCGGGTCGTGGACCGTGTGAGCTCGGCAGGCGTCGTCCGCTCGTGGTCCGGGGGATGGGCGCACGGGACGTGTCAGGGCTCTACCGGGGAGGGCGACCGAGGATGGTCGGGCACCTGCCGCCGGGCACAGCCGAGCGTGCGCTGGGTCAGCGACACATTCGGCGGCAGGACATGTCGGTGAGGTTACGGGGACGTCGGGGGGTGCGGACAGAGGCGTCCCGCATGATGAGACGGGCGTCTCATTCGTGGCTGAGCGGCAGCTGGGCGTCCGCCATGTGCCGGCGCAAACGGGTGAAACTGCCGCACAACACCCCGCCGTTCGTCCTCCGGACGCCTGGGCGTCGCCCCCGCCGAGCGGCACTGCGCTGGAGTACGCCGCGGAGCGCGCCACCAGGGCGTGCCGGCGAGGAGAGGGCGGGGTGCGCGGTGGCGCCCGTGTTCCAGCTGTACCGCTTCCACGACGAACAGCTCGTGTGGTGGCGGCTCATGAGCGCCAACGGCCGCGGGCTCGCCCGCGGACCCGCCGGCTACCCGGACGCAGTCGGTGCGCAGGTCGGCGTCCAGACCGTGCTCGCACAGCTCGACCGGCTCGAGACGGTCCTGCGCCTCACCCCGACCTACCGCTGGTGGTGGGCGCTGCACCTCGACGGGACACCCGTCGTGGAGAGCATCGGCGACAAGGACAGGCGGGTGCGCTGCGAGCACGCGGCCGCGAAGTTCGTGGAGCTGGCTGCCTCGGCGCACGTCGACCCCGTGCCCTGCACGTTCCGTCGGATGCACGGAGCCGCGCGGCTCGTCGGCGGGACCGTCCGATGACAGGCCACCGATGAGCGGCCTCGACGGTGGACTGAGGGTCGCCGCGGCCGGGGTGGTCCTCGCCGGCAGTGCGGTCCTGTCGGTGCTCGCCGTGAGCTGGACGGGCACCGCGCCGTGGGCTCCGTCCGCCGAGCCGCCGCCCGGCGTGCCGGTCGTCGCCGCCCCCGACACCGAGACCACCGGCGACCTCGGAGCCGCACGAGCCACCGGCACGGCACCTCCCGGCACGCCGGGTGCGCTGCCCGCACCGGGCGCCGGCCCCACGGGCACGGCCACACCCGTCGCAGACGGCACGGCCGGTCGGATCAGCCCGCGCGCCTCCGCCCCGGTCGCCGCCGCGGCGTGGGTCGCACGAGTGGCCACGTCGACCTCCATCCCGTCGGTGGCGCTGCAGGCCTACGCGGACGCGACCCTGGCGACGCAGACGGAACACCCCGGCTGCCACCTGGGCTGGAGCACGCTCGCCGCGATCGGTGCCGTCGAGTCGGGCCACGGCACGCACGGGGGCACCACGCTGCGCCCGGACGGGCGACCCGAGACCGCGGTCGTCGGACCGCCCCTGGACGGCACGCGGGCGATCACCGCGAGCGCCGCAGGCACCGCCTGGCACGGGGACCCCGACTGGGAGCACGCCGTCGGACCCATGCAGTTCCTGCCGGGCACGTGGGCGCGGTGGGGTGCCGACGCCGACGGCGACGGGACCGCCGACCCGCACGACGTCCAGGACGCCGCGCTCGCCGCGGCACGGTACCTGTGCGCAGGCGGGCGCGACCTGGCCACCGCGGACGGCTGGTGGTCCGCCGCGCTGTCGTACAACCGCGACGACAGCTACGCCGCGCACGTGCTCGAGCTCGCCGACGCGTACGCCGACGCCGCCGCGAGGCCGTGAGCGCAGCCACGCGCGAGCCCGACGGGGCCGACGAGGCCGCCGGGTCGACCCTCGTCGGCCGGACCGTCCTGGGCCGGTACCGGCTCGGCCGACCGATCGGCGCCGGAGGCACGGCCGACGTGCACGTCGCCGACGACCTGCGCCTCGGCACGACCGTGGCCGTCAAGGTCCACCGCGACCCCGCCCCGGGCGGTCCCGGCGCGGACCCGACCTCGCCGCTGCGACGCGTCGCGCACCTGCGGCACCCCCACGTGGTCGAGGTGACCGACCTGGGCGTCGACCTCGACGGGCGGGTCTGCGTGGTCATGCAGCTCGTGGACGGCTGCACCGTCGACGCCCTGCTGGCGGACGCCCGACCGCTCCCCGTCGCCCACGCCCTCGCGCTCGCCGACGCCGTGCTCGACGGGCTCGAGCACGCGCACGCGCACGGCGTGCTGCACCTCGACCTGTCGCCCGGCAACGTGATGCTGCCCGACGCGGACCCCCGTCGCGCCGTCGTCCTCGACCTCGGCGGCACCACCCCGCGCTCCGCGCAGGCCGACGGGTGGGTCACCGTCAGCCCGTCGTACGCGTCGCCCGAGATCGCGACCGGGGCCGCCGGCGACGCGCGCTCCGACGTGTACGGGGTCGGCTGCCTGCTGCTCCACGCGCTCACCGGGCAGCTCCCGTACCCGTCGGACCACCCCGAGCAGGTGCTCGCCGCGCACGTCCACCGACCCGCCCCGGTGCCCTCCTCGCGCACGCCGGGGCTCCCCGCCGGCATCGACCGGCTCGTCGCCCGAGCGCTGCGCAAGGACCCGCAGGAGCGGTTCGCCTCCGTCGGCGCCATGCGTGCCGCGCTGCGCGAGATCGCCGGCGACCACGGGCCGCCGCTCACCTCGGCTGCGCCCTTACCTCGACACGGCGAGCGCCCTGCCGTCGAGCCCGGTCCGACCCGGACCCGGCCGCTGCGCACGGTGGACGACCCGCCGGGGGTGCCCACCGGTGCCGTCGTGGCCCCACCGCCACCGGTGCGGCGCTCGCGGCTGCCCGTGCTGCTGACCGTGGTCGTGCTGGCGGGGCTCGCCGTCGGCGGCGCGGTCGCGACCGGCGCGGGCGGGGACCTGCCAGGTGGGGCACCGGTGGCCCTCGGCGCGCTGCCGACCCCGACGACCGCGCCGCCGTCCTCCGCGCCGTCCGTGCCACCGGCCGCGTCGGCGACCCCGTCCTCGTCCGCCGTCGTGATCCCGGTGCTCGACGGTGCGGACGTCGACCGGGCGCGTGCGATCCTCGCCGACGCGCAGCTCACCAGCGGTGACGTGCTGCTGCTCGACGGCCCCGGACCCGCCCGGACCGTGCTGCGCAGCGAACCCCCGGCAGGCACGCAGGTCGGGGTCGGTGCGGTGGTGGGCATGGTCGTCGCGAGCGGGATGACGGCCGTCCCGGACGTCGTCGGGCTGCCGTGGGTCCGGGCGCGCGAGCTGCTGGTCGGGGCCGGGCTCGGGCCGGTCGAGCCGGCAGGGTCGGCGCCCGACACCGTCGTGCGGCGCACCGAGCCGGCGGCCGGCACCCGCATGCCCGTCGGCGGGTCGGTGGCCTGGTCCGCCGCACCGCCCGTGACCGCCGCCCCGAGCCCGTCGAGCGTGCCGAGCCCGTCGAACGTCGTGCCGACGCCTGACACGAGTGCCGGGCCCACGCCCACGGCGACGCCCGGCACGGGGCCGGGGGCGCCATGACGGCGACGGTCCGGGCCGGACATACCGGGCGCCCGGGCGCGTTCGTCCCTCGTTCACCGGCCCGGGGCCTCCCGGTCATCGCCGCTCGCTTGTATCGGCCCCGAGAGGTCACGGGACGCACCGCGGACCGAGGCCGGCACCAGGAGGGGGAGTCCGCGTGAGCACGTCCGTGCCCGTCCGTCAGGGCGGTGCCGCCGTCCCGCGGCGGCTGTCGCGGCGGACCTCCGGCTCCGACCGGGTGTTCGTCCTCGGGGCACGCGGGGTCGGTGCGACCGTGCTCGCGATCACGGGAGGCATCGGCCTCTTCCTCGCCCTGCAGTCGGTGCCCACGTTGCGCCGCTACGGGTGGTCGTTCTTCACCGAGTCCCAGTGGGCGCCCGAGAGCGACACGCTCGGCATCAGCGCCGTGCTGCTCGGCACCGTGACCGTCGCCGGCGTCGCGATGGTGTTCGCCGTACCGCTCGCGCTGTGCACGGCGCTCTACATCAGCGAGTACGCACCGACCCGGCTGCGGGCGGCGTGCGTCTCCCTGGTCGACCTCATGGCCGCCGTGCCCAGCATCATCTACGGTCTGTGGGGCTTCTTCCTGATCCAGCCGCTGGCCGCCCCGCTCGCCCGGTGGCTGCACACGTACCTGGGGTGGATCCCGCTCTTCCACGTCGAGACGGATCCGCGCGCAGCGGTCTGGGAGCAGACCCGGTACACCGCCTCGGCGTTCGTCGCGGGCATCGCCGTGGCGATGATGGTGCTGCCGATGGCGTCGTCCGTGATGCGCGAGGTGTTCTCGCAGGCGCCGCCGGGGGAGCGCGAAGGCGCGCTCGCGCTGGGCGCCACACGGCTCGGCGTCATCCGGTCGGTCGTGCTGCCGTTCGGGCGCGGCGGCATCATCGGCGGCACCATGCTCGGGCTGGGGCGGGCGCTCGGCGAGACCATCGCGGTCGTCCTCATCGTCTCGCCCGCCTTCGACCTCAAGGTGCGTCCGCTCGAGATCGGCACCAACACGGTGTCCGCGCTCATCGCCGGCCGGTTCGGCGAGGCGACCGACGCCCAGCTGTCGGCCCTGCTGACCGCCGGCCTCGTCCTGTTCCTGCTCACGCTGCTCGTGAACACCCTCGCCTCGACCGTCGTGGCACGCAGCCGCTCGGGTGCGGGGACGGACATCTGATGACGACCACCGTGATCGCCGAACCGGCCGCCCCTGGCACGACCGTCGTGGTCTCCGGAGCGCGCACCCGGAGCACCACGGTGCGTCGTGACGCCGCGGTCCGACAGCCGCGCCCGCAGGGACGGCGGCACTCCGGTGCACCCGTGCAGGACGCGCTCGTCGTCGCCGGCTCGCTGGCCGCCGCGGCCGCGCTCGCGTGGGTGCTCTGCTTCCGGCTCCTGCCGTGGGGGAACCCGCTCGCCTACGCGGTGGTGGCGTTCGCGCTGTTCCTCGCGATCGTGGCCGTGGCCACCTCGGCGACCGCCGACGGGCCGCTCGTCGCGGACCGCCTGGTGGCCGCCGTCGTCACCGGCGGGGCGGCACTCGTGGGCGTGGCGTTGACCTCCACGGTCGTCTTCACGTTCGCGCGTGGCCTCGGGGCGCTGAGGCACGCCTCCATGTTCCTGGACGACATGACCGGGGTCGGGCCCCGGGACGCGCTGTCGACCGGCGGCGTCGGGCACGCCATCGTCGGCTCGCTGATCCAGATCGGTCTCGCGGTCGCGTTCGCGGTGCCCCTCGGCCTGGGGACCGCGGTGTTCATGACCGAGGTCGGCGGGCGGTTCTCGCGCGTCGTGCGCACCGTCGTCGAGGCGATGACCGCGCTGCCGTCGATCGTCGCCGGCCTGTTCGTCTACACCGTGGTCATCGTCGGCCTCGGGGTCCCACGCTCGGGTCTGGCCGCATCGGCCGCGCTGTTCGTGATGATCCTGCCGATCATCGCGCGGGCCGCCGACGTGGTGCTGCGCGTCGTGCCGTCCGGGCTGCGCGAGGCGAGCCTCGCCCTCGGGGCGCCCAGGTGGCGCACCGTCTGGCACGTCGTGCTGCCCACCGCCCGACCGGGCCTGGCGACCGCCCTGATCCTCGGCGTCGCGCGCGGCATCGGCGAGACGTCCCCCGTGCTGCTGACCTCGGGGGCGGCGTCGTTCCTCGTGCTGAACCCCACCGACGGGGTCATGAACTCGCTGCCGCTGTTCATCTACTCCACGGTGCGCAGCGGTGAGAACACCTACATCGAACGTGGCTTCGCCGCCGCGTCGATCCTGCTGATCCTCGTGCTCGTGCTGTTCGTCGTCGCGCGGCTCGTCGCGCGCCGGCCGGCCGGGCGCTGAACCCGACCCGTCCTGGAGGACCGATGACACACCCGCGCACCGGGAGCCCCCGGGGACGGTCGCCGCGCCAGAGGCTCGCGGCGTGGTCCGCCGGCGTCGCGGCGGCGCTCGTGGCCGCTCTCGGCCTGCTGGTCGCGCTGCCGACCGACGCGTACGCGGCGTACGGGCAGATCGAGGGCTCCGGGTCGACGTGGAGCCAGGTCATCGTCGACCAGTGGATCGCCGACGTGTCGGCGAGCGGCATGGCCGTGACGTACAACGGCGGCGGCTCGTCCCAGGGGCGCAAGAACTTCGCGGCGAACGTCACCGACTTCGGCATCACGGAGATCCCCTACCAGGGCACCGACGAGTACGGGAACGCCGACACCGCCGGGTCACGCGAGTTCTCCTACCTGCCGATCGTGGCCGGAGGGACGGCGTTCACCTACCACCTCGAGGTCGGCGGGCAGCTGGTCAAGGACATCCGGCTGTCCGGGGAGACGCTCGCCAAGATCTTCACGAACGTCATCACGAGCTGGGCCGACCCGGCCATCAAGGCCGACAACAACGGGCGCGTGCTGCCGGACACCCCGATCTACCCGGTGGTCCGCTCCGACGGCTCGGGCACCACGGCGCAGTTCACGACCTGGTTGGACAAGGCCCAGCCCGATCTGTGGCGCGCGTACTTCGGCCGGGCGGGCCTCACGTCGTACTACCCGAAGCCCAGCGGTTCCCGGATGATCGCCGCCGCAGGGTCCGACCAGGTCATGAACACGGTCGCCGCCACGTCGGGCAACGGCACGATCGCCTACGTCGAGTACTCGTACCCGATCAACAAGGGCTACCCCGTGGTCAAGGTGCTCAACAGCGCCGGCTACTACGTCGAGCCGACGCAGTACGCGGTCGCGGTCGCGCTGACGCGGGCGCGGATCAACACCGACCCCACCTCGCAGGCCTACCTGACGCAGATCCTGGACGACGTCTACACGAACCCGGACCCGCGTGCGTACCCGCTGTCGTCGTACTCGTACATGCTGCTGCCGACCGGCAAGAGCGACTCGCGCATGACGACCAACAAGCGGCAGACCCTGGTCGACTTCATGTTCTACTCGCTGTGCGAAGGGCAGGGGAAGGCCGGCGCGTTCGGCTACTCGCCCCTGCCGCTCAACCTCGTGCAGGCGGGCTTCGAGCAGGTCGCCAAGCTCGGTGCCGCCGACCCCGGTGTGGACATCGCGAACCGCGACGCCACGCGGTGCAACAACCCGACGTTCGTCGCCGGGGACCTCAGTCGCAACAAGCTGGCCGAGGTGGCCGCCCAGCCGGCGGCCTGCGACCAGCAGGGGCAGGGTCCGTGCCTCGGCGAGGGCCAGGTCGTCGACACGTCGGGCGGCGCCGGTGCAGGTGGCGGCGCCGCCGCAGGAGGGACCGCATCCGCAGGCGGGGCTACGTCCGGGGGCGGGGCGGCCGCTGCGGGGGGCGGCGCCGCGGCAGGTGCCGACACCACCGCGATCGACCCGGCGACCGGCCTTCCCGTCGGGAACGCGGTGGATGCCGCGACCGGGTCGGTGACCGGCGCGGTCGCCACCACGGTCGCCGCCCGTCCGGTGGGCAGCAGCGTGGCGTTCGGAGCGCTGGCGGGAGCGGAGCTCCTGGCGGTGGCGCTGGTACCGGGGCTGTTCGCCGTGCGGCGTCGGGCCGTCACGGCGCGGACGGCTGCGGGTGCCGCGCCCGGACCTTCCTCGCGGGGCGCAGCCGGTCTGATGGGCGCCCCGCTCCGGGCCACTCCCTCGGTGAACGGCACCCGGACCGAGCCTGCCTCGGCCCCACCGGGCCGGTCGCCGTCCGACGAGGGCTTCGGTGCGCGCCCCGTCGAGCACCCCGGTGCGCACCCGCTGGGCCGACCGGGGGCCGGGATGCACGGGACCGGGCGATGAGCGGGCGACCGTCGCGCGCAGAGCCCAGGACGGCCCGACGCCGGGCGCCGAGGGTCGTGCTCGTCCTCACGCTCCTCGGGCTCTTGGGCCTGGGTGCCGCAGCCGGCCGTCCCACGCCGGCGGCGGCGGCGGAACCGGGCGCGGAAGCGGGTTGGACCGCGACCCGCACGCTCACGCGGGAGCACGTCGCCGCCGACGGCACCCCGGAGCCGGTCGACAGCCGCACGGTGACGGTCTCGGTCGACCGCACGCAGAACCTGCGCGGGCGCGAGCGTGTCCACGTGACCTGGTCGGGAGCACGCCCGTCCGCCGGGCGCACCGTCAGCCCGTACGGCTTCGACGGCGCCAACCAGGAGTACCCCGTGGTGATCCTGCAGTGCCGCGGGCTCGACGACCCGACGCTTCCGGCCGCGCAGCAGATCGCACCGGAGACCTGCTGGACGACGACGTACATGCAGCGCGTCGCCCAGGCGGCACCCTCGGCCGCGGTGTGGCGCCACGACCGGTACGCCACCGAGGCCGAGCGGGGCGACCAGGGCACCGCGACCGACTGGCCGGAGGCGTGCGAGAAGCTCCTGCCGTCGATGCTCTCGCAGCGGCTCGTACCGTTCCGCGCCGCCAACGGGACGGTCTACCCGGCGTGCAACAACAGCAGCATCCCGCCCGAGTCCTCCGTGGACGCGGCGCTGCCGGCCGCCGAGCTGGCGGGGTTCACCCGCCTCGACGGCACCGGGGAGGCGAACGTCGAGATCCGTACCGCGACGGAGAACGAGTCGCTGGGCTGCTCCTCGGACGTGCCCTGCTCGCTCGTGGTGATCCCGATCATGGGTATCAGCTGCCTGGACGCCGACGCGGCGTGCCGTGGTGACGGGTCGTTCGCGGAGGGCTCGTCCAACTTCGACAACCTCGGCGCGGACGACGCGGTGTCGGCGCGGTACTGGTGGTCGGCGTCGAACTGGCGTGACCGCTTCGCGGTGCCACTGACGTTCGCCCTGCCGCCGGATGCCTGCGACGTCCTCGACGACCGGGCACCGGTCGACATGTACGGGTCCGAGCTGCTCAACCAGGCGTCCCTGCAGTGGGCCCCCGCCTACTGCCTGCGGGCCGACCGCTTCAAGTTCCGGCACAACCGCATGTCCGAGGCCTCGGCGCTGCGTCTGCTCGGCTCCGGGGGCGCCGTCGCGGCGTTCGTGTCCGAACCCGCCGCCACGACCAGCGTGCCGCTCGGCTACGCACCCGTCGCGGTCACCGGCTTCGCGATTGCCTACGTGACCGATCTGCCGGGCAACGCGGGAGAGGCGAAGGAGCTGAGGCTCACACCGCGCCTGCTCGCCAAGCTGCTCACGCAGTCGTACCCGGCGTCATCGTCCGGCCGGGCGCACCCCGGCATGTCCGACAACCCCCTGTCGCTCAACACCGACCCGGAGTTCGTCGAGCTGAACCCCGGCCTGTCGGACATCGCCGAGGAGGCCCGGGCCACCGTGCTGTCGTTGTCCGAGGCATCCGACGTGATGACGGCGCTGACGTCGTACATCGCGGCGGACGCCGAGGCGATGGCGTTCGTGCACGGGCAGCCGGACCCCTGGGGCATGGTCGTCAACCCGTCCTACCAGGACGTGGAGCTGCCGCGCGCCGAGTGGCCCATGCTCGACACGTTCGTCCGGGACATCAAGCGCGAGTGCGAGCAGCTCAACCCGTCGCCGTACCTCGGCCTGGTGGCCGCCCCGGTGAGCCGGCTCAGCACCATCGCCGGCGCGGTGCTCGACGCGTGGCCGAACGTGCAGACCCAGTGCACGCGCTCGACGACCAGCGACCCGTGGAAGTTCGGCCGCATCGCGCGGCAGGGCTACGGCGCCCGGTTCATGCTCGGGCTGGTCTCCCTGGGCGACGCGGAGCGCTACGGGCTGCGAACCGCAGGTCTGCGGACGGCCGGCTCCGGTGCGGGTGCCACGTTCGTCACGGCGTCGCAGGAGTCGATGGCGAAGGCCCTGACCGCGGCCGACCAGACGGCGCCCGGCGCGCCGTTCGTGCTCGACCGCACTGCCCTGCCGGCCGACGCGTACCCGGGGACGATGGTGGTGCACGCCGCCGCACGTCTGAGCGGGCTCGACACGGCCGACGCGATGCACGTGGCCCAGTTCGTGCGGACCGCCACGACCGAGGGCCAGGAGTCGGGCAGCGGCAACGGGCAGCTGCCCGACGGGTACCTGCCTCTCGCCTCGACGGGTGTGACGGCCCCGCTGTACGCCTCGGCGCAGGCGGTCGCCGACGCGATCGAGGCGCAGGACCCCGACTCCCTGAAGCCGGCGCCGGTACCGGCGGCGGCTCCCGTCGCACTGCCCGTCCCGTCGACCGTGAGGACCTCGCCACGGTCGGCAGCCGTGGACGCCCCACCTCTCGCGGCGGAGCCGGCGGGGCCGGTGGCCGTCGAAGGTCTACCTGCCGACGAGAAGCAGACCGGGCAGTCCACGACGGCCTCGGGCACCACCCTGGCCGAGGAGTCGGACGTCGCGGACCGCGCGCTGCCCGCGGCGTTGTCGCTCGCGCTCGGGGGTGCGGTCGGTGCGCCGCTGCTGCGCCGGTTCACGACGCGGCGGAGGCCGGTGTGAGCGTCGTCGAGCTCGATCCGCAGGCGAGCGCGCCCGCCCCGGAGGCCGTCGCGCCGGGAGGCGTCGCCGCGGGGCCCCGCCGGCCCCGCCGACCCCGCCGACGGGAGCACCCGACGTCGGCCGGTCGACGTCGGCAGGTGACCCCGCGGCCTCCGCGGCCGCCGCGATCGCAGGAGCCGGCCGCCTCGCTGGTCGCCACCACGGCCCTGCTCGTCGTGGCCGCGCTCGCCGCGTGGGCGCTCGTGCAGGTGCTCGTGCTGGGCAGCCTCGTGCAGGCGCGGTCCCAGCAGGTGCTCTACGCCCAGCTGCGCGAGCAGCTGGCGTCGCAGACCGCCCCGACGGGCGGTGCGATCGAACCCGGTGCCCCCGTCGCCGTGCTCAGCGTCCCGACCCTCGGGCTGCAGCAGGTCGTCGTCGAGGGCACCGCGTCGGGCGATCTGCAGGCGGGGCCGGGCCACCGGCGGGACACGGTCCTGCCGGGCCAGGCGGGCGTCTCGCTGGTGCTGGGGCGGGCGACCGCGTTCGGGGGACCGTTCCGGCACGTACCGCACCTGCGCGAGGGCGACGGCATCGAGGTGACGACCGGCCAGGGCGAGTTCGTCTACCGGGTCGACGGCGTTCGCCACGACGGCGACGCGCTGCCGACACCGCTCGAGGACGGCGGGTCGCGGCTCACGCTCGTGACCGTCGAGGGGTCGGGGATGCTCGGCGCGATCTCCGGGTACGAGACGGTCTACGTGGACGCCACCCTCGTGGGTGACGCCGTCCAGGGGCCGGCGGGTCGGCCCGGTGCGGTACCCCCGGCGGAGGGTGTGCTCGCGGTCGACGTCGGTGCGCTGCCCGTCCTGGTGCTCGCGGTGCAGGCGCTGCTCCTGGCCGTGGCCGCGACGCTGCTGCTGCGGCACAGGCTCCCGGCGCGCGCGGCCTGGGTGCTCGGGGCCCCGCTGCTGCTCGCGGCGGCGTGGTGGGCGACCGAGATCGCCGCACGGCTGCTGCCGAACCTCGTCTGACGTCGCGCGGGCACGTCCCCATGCCACGGCCGGGACGTCCTTCGTTCACCGTCCGGGACCCGGGGGTTCGCCCGGTCTGCGAACAGTGTGCAGTGAGCCGGGATCGGCCGGCCGACCGCACACACGAAGGGCACCATCCCTCATGAAGCGCACGAAGGTCTCGCTCCTCCTCACCGTCGCCCTCGCCGGCGTGCTCGCCGCGACCGTCGCGGGTCCCGCGTCGGCTGACCCGACCCCGCAGCCCAAGGACGTCGTGGGCGTCGGCTCGGACACGACCGAGTACGCCGTCAACTTCCTCGCCGACGGCGTCCGGGTCGGCAGCCTGTACTCGCCCGGCTACAACGCCTCGGCCGGGGCCCGGCTGGTCTCGTTCAACGCGACGGGCAGCACCCCGGTCGTCCTGAAGTCGGGCACCACCGCGGTGACGCGGCCGAACGGCTCCGGCGCAGGCAAGGCCACCCTGTTCGGCGCCGGCGCCAACTCCAACGTGAACTTCGCGCGCTCGTCGTCGTCGCTGTCGGCCGCCGAGGTGTCCGCGGGGCTCTGGCAGGTGCCGTTCGCCCTCGACGGCCTCAAGCTCGCGACGGCGACCACCTCGAACGCACCCGCGTCGATCACCGCGGCCCAGCTCGTCGGCATCTACAACGGCTCGATCAGCAACTGGAACCAGATCGGCGGCGCCTCCGGCGCCATCGTGCCGATGATCCCGCAGACCGGTTCGGGTACCCGCACGGTCTTCCTGGCCCAGCTGCAGGCGGCCAACGGTGGCGTGGCCGTGACCCTCGCCTCGACCGTCGTCGAGGTCCAGGAGCACGACGCGGCCCCCATCGCCGCGAACGCCAACGCGGTCGCCCCGTTCTCCACGGGCCGCGCCAAGACCGCCACGGGCATCAAGCTCGAGGGCGGCTGGAGCTACACCCGCGCGCTCTACAACGTGGTGCGGTCGGCCGACCTGTCCTCGGTGTGGTTCACGCAGGTCTTCGGCGCGGACGGCTTCGTCTGCTCCGGTTCCGGTCAGGCGCTCATCGAGGCGGCCGGGTTCGACCAGCTCTCCGTGCCGGCCGACGGCGGCGTCTGCGGCGTCCCGACGCAGGCGGCGACGACCAACCTCACCGTCAACTGACCTGCCCCCTGATCGCCCTCGCTGATCTCATCGACCATCGGAAAGGCCTTCCCATGACTCGCACCAGGACGCTCGCCGGCGTGCTCGCCGGTGTCGTCGTCGCCACGACCGCGTTCGCGGCCCTTGCGACACCTGCCTCCGCGAACGACGAGGGGCCGGACGTCCCCGGCCAGATCTTCCTGTTCGCCAACACCGGGGGCTTCACCAACCCGGCCAACACGACGCCGGTGACGAGCGGGACGGGCACGGTCCGCCCGTTCCAGTCGCTCGCCGTCGACAAGCTGTGCCCGGCGGCCACCGACGCCGTGCAGGCGGCGATCCGCATCCCGCAGGCCGGCGTGCCCGAGAACGACTGGGAGCAGGTGCCGATCACGGCGGCGACCCAGGCCAAGGACGCCGAGGGTCGCTTCTACACGGCTCGCGGCGACTACCTGACGAAGCCGCAGGCGATGACGTACATCGCCTCGCAGCCCGGCAAGACCGGCACCATGCCGCTGATCCTCATGTGCCGCAACTACGACGGGCTCGGGGTCGGCGTCATCCGCACCACGATCACCATGACGGGTGACGCGACGAACCTGACCTGGTCGGTCCCGTCGCCCACCATGCCGCGGGTGGCGAGCACGTCGACGCTCGCGGTCTCCCAGACGTCCGTCGAGCAGGGCACCGAGGTGACGCTCACCGCCACCGTGGCCCCCTCGGCGGCGACGGGCACGGTGGAGTTCTTCGCCGGGTCCTCCTCGCTGGGCACCGGCACGGTGACGGGCGGCACGGCCGCGCTGACCACGGCCGCGCTGCCCGTCGGCTCGGCCCAGGTCACCGCCGTCTACTCGGGTGACTCCACCTACGAGCCGTCGACGGCGGCCGCGGTCACCGTCGAGGTCTCGGCGGTCGCGCCGCGGTCCACGACCACGACGCTGACCGTGGACCCCGTCACGGGGGCCGCCTACCAGTCGGTGGCGCTGACCGCTGCGGTCGCGTCGGCGGCGGGTGCACCGACCGGCACGGTCACGTTCAGCGACAACGGCACGACCCTCGGCACCGTCCCGGTCACCGCGGGTGTGGCCCCCGTCTTCACCACGAACGTCCTGGGTGCCGGTACGCACTCGCTCGTCGCCGCGTTCACGGGTACCGCCCCGTACACGAGCTCGACCTCGGCGGCGGTGAGCGCCGAGTACACGCTCGCGGGCGCGGTGCACGAGCAGACGGTCACGGTGGACATCCCGGTCGGTTCCATCACGCTGACCACGCCGTACACGCCGTCGTCGCCGCTCGCGCTGGGCACCGCGGTGCTCGACCCGGTCGACTCGACGTACGCCGCGTCGGCGGAGTTCCGCGACATCGTCGTGACCGACACGCGTGCGGGGAACCTCGGCTGGACGGCCTCGGTCGTGTCGAGCCCGTTCGTCGCGGCGAGCGGTGACTCGTTCGACGGCCGCTACGCGG
This sequence comes from Cellulomonas soli, assembly GCF_052036975.1. Taxonomy (GTDB): domain Bacteria; phylum Actinomycetota; class Actinomycetes; order Actinomycetales; family Cellulomonadaceae; genus Cellulomonas; species Cellulomonas soli_A. The sequence continues at coordinate 21,008 of NZ_JBQIAR010000017.1, read as the reverse complement.
GCCTGACCGGCCTGGTGGCCACGCAGGTGCCGGGCAACGCGCTGTCGGCGGCGGACGTCGTCCTCACCGACAACGCCCCGTACACGGTCGGTCTCGCCGCACCGAAGGTGTTCGCCAGCTACCCGTCGGCGCGGTCGCTCGGCACGGCCCACCTGGCCGGCGTGCTCGGCGTCGACCAGGTGCCGTCGTCGGTGGCGCCGGGCCTGTACACGGCGACGGTGACGCTCACCGCCGTCTGACGGTCGTCCATCAGGTGGGGCAGGGGTGCCGACGTGCGCCCTTGCCCCACCTGCGTGCTCGGCGGTCGTCCCTCGTTCGCCGTCCGTTCCCTGCCCGCACACCCCGGTTCGTCACGCTTCGGGTGAACCGTCCCGACTCGTCCGCAGGAGCCTCGCCGATGACCGCCCTCGTGCGCCGCTGCGCAGCCCTCGTGCTCGTCCTCCTCGCGGCAGCCGGGCTCGCGGCCCCGGCGTCGGCCGCCGACCCCGACCCGTCGGCAGGCTCCGACCTGGTGTCGTTCGGCATCGCACCGGCGGGCCCGGAGCGACCCGACGACCGGCCCTACGTGGCGCTCACGGCCCCGGCCGGCTCCGTGGTCTACGAGCACGTGGCGCTCCTCAACCAGGGGCCGGAGCCGGTCACGCTCGACGTGTACGGCGCGGACGTCGTCATGGCCGACGGCGGCGGGCTCTCGGTCCGCGCCGCGTCCGACACCGACACCGACGCCGGGGCCTGGGTGTCCGTCGACGCTCCCGGGCCGGTGGAGGTCCCCGCGCAGGACGCGGACGGCTACGGCTGGACGATCGTGCCGCTCACCGTCACCGTGCCGCAGGACGCCGAGCCCGGCGACCACGTGGCAGGCCTCGTCGCCTCGCTCGTCACGGTCGCGGGCGGTGCCGGCGAGAGCCCCGGGCTCCAGCTCGAGCAGCGCGTCGCGGCGCGCATCTACGTCGAGGTGCAGGGCGAGGTGGCCCCGGGTCTCGCCGTGGAGGACGTCCGCGCCGACTGGGTGCCCTCGGGGTTCCTGGGTGCCGGCGAGACGACCGTCACGTGGACGGTCCGGAACACCGGCAACGTCCGGCTCGCCGTCGAGTCCTCCGCCGTCGTGGCCGGACCGTTCGGGGTGCGCGCGCGCCACGCGGACGGTGCTCGGGTCGAGGAGCTGCTGCCGGGCGGCTCGGCCCGCCTGACGGCGACGGTCGACGACGTCCTCGCCCTCGGCCGGCAGGACGTCACGGTCACGGCGCACGCGCTCGCACCGGCCACTGGTCGTGACCCGGGCCTGGACCCGGTCGTGGTCACGAGTCACGTGTGGGCGGTGCCGTGGGGCCCGCTGGCCGCGCTCGGCGTCCTTGTCCTGCTCCTCGTCCTCGCGCTCCGTCGCCGCCGCAGGCGGCCCGTCGGGCGGCGGGCCCGGCCGTCGGGCCGCGGCAGTCGCCCGGCTCGCCGGGGCGGCGACCGGGGCCGCGTCCCGGAGCCCGGCGCGGTCGACGACGTCCCCGTGCACGTCGGCGGCTGAGCCCGCGTGCGTCGTCCCTCGGTCGCCTCCCCGGCACACCTCGTTCACCCGTGCTCGCCATCCTCGGCGGGTACGCGCCCGGCCCACCACCCGCACACCGTGAAGGGAAATCTGTGATGCGTCACACCCAGCTCCTGGCCACCTCGGCCGTCGGCGCGCTCCTGCTCGGCGCCTTGACCGTGGTCACCGCGGTCCCCGCCTCTGCCCTGGACGAGGGCCCGGACCTGCCGGGCAGCATCTACTTCCTGGCGAACGCCGGTGGTCTCGACGCGAACACGCAGGCGGACGTCATCACCAGCGGCACGACGCTCGACCGGCCGTTCCAGTCGCTCGCCGTGTCGGCGACGTGCCCCGCGGGTTCAGCCTCCCTGCAGCCGATGATCCGGATCCCGCAGGCGGGCCAGCCGGAGGACGAGTGGCTCGAGGTGCCGATCGCGGCGAACATGAACCACGTCGACTCCCAGGGCCGGTACTACACCGAACGCGGTGACCGCCTGACCAAGCCGGACGCGATGAGCTACATCGCGACGCAGGCCGGCAAGACCGGCACGATCCCGCTGATCGCGGTGTGCCGCGACGACATGGGTCTGGGCGTCGGCAAGTTCCGCACCACGCTCACGCTCACCGGCGACAGCACGAACCTGACCTGGTCGGTGCCGGCACCGGAGCCGCTCGGCTCTGGCGTCACGCAGACGACGACGGCGCTCACGGGCGCCGTGCAGGGTGCCGACCTGGTGCTGCAGGCGAGCGTGGCGCCGGCGGCGGCGGCCGGGACCGTCGCGTTCTCGGAGGGCGGCACGAGCCTGGGCTCCGCGCCGGTGAGCGGCGGAGCCGCTCAGGTCACCGTGCCGGCTCCGGCGTCGGGGTCGCACACCTACACGGCGACCTTCACGCCCACGGACGCCGCCTCGTACGGCACCTCGACGACGACCTACGCGGTGACCGTCGCGCTCGACGCGGCCACGGGGCAGCTGGTGCTGAACGTCCCGGCCGCACCGGTCGGTGACGGGGCGCTGACGTTCACCGTGCCGTTCGCGCAGGCGGTCGCCCTGGCCGGCACGCGCGCCACCGACAACTCGCGCGTGGTCGCCACGGCCGCGTTCCCGACCGTCACGGTCACCGACACCCGGCGTGACGGTCTGCTGAGCGGCTGGGAGGTCAACGCGCAGGCGTCCGACTTCTCCGGGGCGGCGGGCACCGTGGGTGCGAAGTACCTCGGCTGGACGCCGGCGCTCCCGCAGAGCCTGCCCGACGCCGGCAGCCCGTTGCAGGCGCAGGCCGGGTCGTCGGTGGCGTCCTCGCTCGACGAGTCCCAGAGCGCCGGCCTGTCGGCCAGCGCCCTGCTGGGGCGGACGGCGACACCGGGTCGTGGCACCACGACGCTGGACGCCGCGCTGCTGCTGGCGATCCCGGGTGCCACCGCCGAGGGTTCGTACACCTCGACCGTCACGGTGACGCTCGTCGCCGAGTGACGTCGTCCCCGGACCGACGGGTGCCGGGCGCCGCCCTGGCGCCCGTCGGTCTCGCGGGGCCCGTGCGCGACGCCGGGCGTCGCCCTCCCGTCCGCACCTCGCACCAGGAGAGAGTCCGCATGCCTCGTCCTCTGAGGTCCGTCGTCCGTGTGGCCGCAGGGCTCCTCGCGGCGTTCGTCGTCGTCCTGCCCGCGTCCTTCGCCGCGGCGGACGACACCACCGCCGCCTGGTCGGTGACGCCGTCCGACGCCGCCGGAGCGACCGACGGCCGCACGCGCCTGGAGCTCGCGCTCGCGCCGGGGGAGCAGGCGGAGGAGCACGTGCTGCTCGTGAACTCCTCGACCGTCGAGCGGACCTTCCGTGTCTACGGCGCAGACGGCTTCAACACCGAGACCGGCGGGTTCGACCTGCGGCCTGCGGCGGCGGCACCCGTCGACGTCGGGGCGTGGGTGACCACCCCGGAGGCGACGGTGACCGTCCCGGCGCTGTCGACGCGCACGCTCGCGCTCACCGTGGCCGTCCCGGCCGACGCGACGCCGGGCGACCACATGGGCGGGTTGGTGGTCTCTCCCGAGCAGGTCCAGGTCGACGAGGCGACCGGCGTCCTCGTCGACACGCGGGTGGCGGTGCGGGTCGCGGTGCGGGTCGCGGGCGAGCTCGCCCCTGCCCTCGAGGTGCGCGACGTGCACGCCTCCTACTCGGCGGCTGCGGTGCCGTTCGGGGCGTCGCCGGCGACGGTGACGTTCGAGGTCGTCAACACCGGCAACGTCAAGGTGCTGGGCGTGCCACGGGTGCGGCTCACCGGTCCGTTCGGTGCGGTGCTGGCCCAGGTCGAGGCGGAGCGCACGCGCGAGGTGCTGCCCGGTGACTCGTTCACGGTCACGACGACGCTCGACGACGTCGAGCCGACCGTGCTGGCCACGGCCGTGGTCGATGTGACCATGGCCGCGGCACCCGGGCCGGACACCGAGCTGCCCGGGGTGTCGAGCACGGCACGCACACGCGTGCTGGCGGTCTCCTGGTCGGGCGTCGCGGTGGTCGCGCTCGTCGTCGCCGCGGCGGTCCTGGTCGTGCGCCGTGCGCGCAGGCGCCGACGGGAGGCCGAGGTGCTGTGGGACCAGGTCGTGACCGAGGCGCGGCGCGGGTTGGAGTCCGGCGGGGGTCAGACGTCCGAGGTCGTCGTGACGGTCGCACCGGCGCCGGGGTCCCGAGCGATCGACGGTCCGGGTGTCGGCGGTCCCGTCCGGACGGCCACGGGGCCGACGGTGCTGCTTGCCCTGGTCGCGCTGGGTGCGGCAGGCGCGCTCGGGGCACTGGGGCTCGCGGCGGCGCCGACCGCCGGTGCGGCCGAGCCGCCGGTCGTGGCGTCGACGGACGTCGACGACGGTTCCCTGCGGTTGGAGGTACCGGCGGCGCCGACGTCCACGGCCGGGCCGGTGGCGCCGGTCGTGCCGGGCACCCCGGCCGCCGGTGCGGCCGGTGGCACACGGCGTCCGCCGTCCACGCCGGCCGCGCCGCCTGCCGACCCGGGGGCGCAGACCGACGGGGGAGCGGGCGGGGGTGACCAGGTCGAGGCCGACGGCGGGCAGGACCAGGTGAGCCCGGACCTGCTGTGGCGTGCGGCGCAGGGTGACGCCCCCGCTCGGGCCGCCCTGGCAGCGAGCGCGCTCACGGTGGCCGGCGGTGCGGGGTGGTTGGTGCGTCACCTGCTCGTCGCTCGACGGGCAGGGCTGTGACGGGCGGGGTCGTGACGGGCGGGCCCGCGGTGGGTGCGGCGGTGGACGGTGTCGAGGAGGAGCACGTGACGGATCAGGTGCAGGCCGGGGCGGAGCGGACCGTGGTGCTGCCCGCGGTGACGGGGGCGCCCGGTCTCGTCGAGCCGCCCCTGGTGGCCGACCCCGTGGCGCAGGTCGGATCGCCGCCCCTCGCCGAGCAGGTCGTGCCGCCGGTGGTGCTGCCGAGCGGTCTCGCCGAGCTGCGGGCACGGGAGATCTCCGCCTGGTTCGGGTCGCACCACGTGCTCGACCGGGTGTCGCTGACGATGCCGGCCGGGCAGGTCACCGCGCTGATCGGGCCGTCGGGCTGCGGCAAGTCGACGTTCCTGCGGATCCTCAACCGCATGCACGAGCTGGTGCCGTCGGCGGCGCTCGCCGGTGAGGTGCTGCTCGACGGCCAGGACCTCTACGACCCGCGGCTGCGGGTGACGCAGGCACGCCGGGACGTCGGCATGGTGTTCCAGAAGCCGAACCCGTTCCCGGCGATGAGCATCCGGGAGAACGTCCTGGCGGGCCTGCGGCTGACCGGGACACGGGTGAGCGCCGCGGAACGGTCGATGCTGGTGGAGTCCTCGCTGATCCGCGCGGGCCTGTGGAAGGAGGTCCGCGACCGCCTCGACGCCCCGGGCGGCGGCCTGTCCGGTGGTCAGCAGCAGCGGCTGTGCATCGCCCGTTCGCTCGCGGTGCGACCGCGCGTCCTGCTGATGGACGAGCCGTGCTCCGCGCTGGACCCGACGTCGACCAGGGTGATCGAGGAGACGATCCGGGAGCTGGCCTCGCAGGTGACGATCGTCATCGTGACGCACAACATGCAGCAGGCGGCCCGCGTGTCGCAGCAGTGCGCGTTCTTCCTCGCGGAGCACGGGGTGCCGGGGGCGATCGTGGAGCACGGCGACACCTCGGCCATGTTCACCAGCCCGCAGGACGCCCGGACGGAGGCCTACGTCGGCGGTCGGTTCGGCTGACGCGGCCGGGCGCCGAGGAGGGCCCCGGCGCGGGCGAGGCACCCTGTCCGGCCCGGTGAGCGCGCCGGTCGGGGTGCCTCGCGCAGGCGCACGGGTGAACCGACCGGTGTTCTGTCCGGGTTCCTCCCGAAGCACAGCGGTGTGACTCGTGTGACGGATGTGACTCGTGTTCACTTCTGAGGTTCACGCCGGTAGCGTGCCGAGAGCGGGACCCGTCAGGGCAGCCGCACAGCACGCGCCCGCGGAAGGGGAACCCGGTGACGTCACGCACCACGCACGCCCGAGGACGTCGGGCGGCCGGTCGGCGCGCCGGCGTGTCCGGGGTCGTCGTCGCCGCGCTGCTCGCCGCCGGCACCGGTGCCGCGACGGTGGCGTCCGCCGAGCCGACCCCCCCGTCGCAGCAGGACGTCGAGCAGGCCCAGGAGGCCGTGGGTACCGCCCGCACGTCCGTGGCAGCCGCCGAGGTGCGCCTCGCCCAGCTGACCGCCGCCAACGACGCCGCCGAGCTGCGCGTCCAGCAGGTCGGCGAGGCCTACACGCAGGCGCTCGCCGACGCCGATGCGGCGCAGGCCGCATCCGCCGATGCCGCTGCGAAGTCGGAGCAGGCCGACGCGAAGGCCGAGGAGGCCCGCCGCGAGCTGGCCGCCATCGCCCGTCAGATCGCCCGCACCGGCGGTTCCGCCGACGCCCTGCAGTCGCTGCTGTCCTCCGACGGTTTCGAGGACGTCGCCCGCCGCAGCGGCACGCTCGACAGGGTCAGCGGCAAGGCCGACGAGGCCGTGCAGCAGTTCAAGGCCGCCCAGCACGTCGCCACCACGCTCGCCGCCCGGGCCACGGCGGCCGCCGACGACGCCGCCACCGCCAAGGCGGCCGCGCAGAGCGCGCTGGAGACCGCCGAGCAGGCGCAGGCCGACGCGGAGCAGTCCGTCGCCGGTGCTGCCGCCGAGCGCGACCAGCTGCTCACCGTCCTCGCCGCCGCACGGCAGACGAGCCTCGAGGTCGAGCGCCAGCGGCAGGACCAGCTCGACGCCGAGCAGCGGGCTCGCACCGAGGCGGCTGCGCAGGCGGCCCGTCTGGCTGCCCCGTCGACGGGCACGACCACCCCGGCCGCCGGCGGGGGCACCACGCCTCCGGCGGCCACCACGCCCCCGGCGACGACGACCCCACCGGCGACCACCACGCCCCCGGCGACGACGACCCCGCCCGCGACCACCACGCCCCCGGCGACCACCACCCCGCCCACGACCACCACCCCTCCGGCACCCGTCACGGGTGGGACGTCCAGGGGCACCGCGGCCCAGGGCCAGGCGGCGGTCGAGGCCGCCATGACCAAGATCGGGCTCCCGTACGTGTGGGGCGGTGTCGGACCGTCCGGCTATGACTGCTCCGGTCTGACCTCCACGTCGTGGCGCACCGCGGGCCTCAGCATCAACCGCACCTCACGTGACCAGTACAAGCAGGTGCTCAAGATCTCGTACGACCAGCTGCGCCCCGGCGACCTGGTGTTCTGGGCCGACAACCCCGCTGACCCGAGCTCGATCTACCACGTGGCCATGTGGGTCGGCGACGGCAAGATCATCGAGGCGCGCACCTATGGCAAGCCGGTGCAGGTCTCCTCGATGCGCTGGTCCGGCACCATGCCGTACGCCGGTCGCCCCTGACCCGGCAGCCGTGACGACGAAGGCCCGCCCCCGAGGGGACGGGCCTTCGTCGTGCGTGGCGCGGGTGCGCCCGCGGTCAGGTCAGTGGTCGTACCCGGCGTCGATCGCCCGCTGGCGCGACCGCTCGATCTCCGCCTCGGCCTCCGCGCGCCCCGTCCAGTAGGCGCCCTCGACGGACTTGCCCGGCTCGAGGTCCTTGTAGACCTCGAAGAAGTGCTGGATCTCCAGCCGGTGGAAGTCGGAGACGTCGTCGATGTCCTGGCGCCACGCGGCGCGCTGGTCGCCCGTGGGCACGCACAGGACCTTGTCGTCGCCGCCGGCCTCGTCGCGCATGCGGAACATGCCCAGCGCGCGGCAGCGGATCAGGCAGCCGGGGAACGTGGGTTCCTCCAGCAGCACGAGCGCGTCGAGCGGGTCGCCGTCCTCACCGAGGGTGCCCTCGATGAAGCCGTAGTCGTCCGGGTACCGGGTCGACGTGAACAGCATCCGGTCGAGGCGGATCCGCCCCGTCGCGTGGTCCACCTCGTACTTGTTGCGCTGCCCCTTGGGGATCTCGATCGTGACGTCGAACTCCACTGCACTCCTGTCGCACGCCCCGCCGCCCGTCACCGGGGGCCGGCATGACACGTCGTCGTGAGGGCGCGAACACGTGCCGTACGCCCCTGCTACGGACAGTAGTCTGACGCACCGGCACGGCGAGTGCGTCGCGCGTGCGTGGAGGGGGTCGGTCCGGGTGGCCAGGGGTTGGCGCGTCGCAGGCACCAGCGTGCTCGTCGTGGTGCTCGGAGCGGGCGCCTACGCGACCGCCGACGCGTACGACGTCGTCCCGGGCGCGATCACGCTCGCGCCCGTCCCGGCCGAGGCGGCGCCGTTCCCGACCGCCCCCGGAGCACTCGAGCCGGCCGACGCGACCACCGCGCTGACCGCGCTCGACCCGGCGGTGCCGCTGCCGGTGGCCGCCACGCTGCAGGCCAAGGTCGACGCACTCGCCACGGACACCCGGCTCGGTGCGACCGTGGGGGTGGTCGTCGCCGACCAGCTCACGGGCGAGGTGCTCGCCTCGCACCTGGCGGACCAGGGTCGCACCCCCGCCTCCACCGCCAAGCTCGTCACCGCGGTCGCCGCGCTCGGCACGCTCAGCGGCGACCTGACGCTGGACACCCGCGTGGTGCGCGGCGACGGCGACGCGATCGTGCTGGTCGGCGGCGGCGACATGATGCTGGCCGAGGGCGCCGGCGACCCGGATGCCGTGAACGGGCACGCCGGGCTGGCCGACCTCGCCGCGCAGGTCGCCCGCTCGTTGCTGCTCGAGGGGCGCACCAGCGTGCAGCTGACGTTCGACGACTCCCTGTTCAGCGGCCCTGCGCTCAGCCCCCAGTGGGACCCCGCGGACATCCGGGACGGTTACGTCGCCCCGGTCACCGCGCTGGCGGTCGACATCGCCAAGATGAGCGAGGGCGCGTACCCGCCGCGGTACACCGACCCGTCGGCGCGTACCGCGCAGGTGTTCGCCACCCGGCTCGCCGAAGCGGGGGTGAGTGTCACCGGGACGCCCACGCGGGTGACCGCGGACGACGGTGCGCTCGAGCTGGGCGTGGTGCACTCCGCGACGCTCGACAAGGTCGTGCACCACTTCCTCGACACGTCCGACAACACGATCACCGAGGTCGTGTCACGTCTCGTGGCGCTGGACGCAGGCCTGCCCGGCAGCTTCGAGGGCGGGTCCCAGGCCGTGCTGCGCGCGGTGGCGGCCCTCGGCGCGGACATCACGGGCTGCTCGCTCGTGGACGCCTCCGGGTTGGGTGCGGGCTCCGTGCTGACCCCGGACCTGCTGCTCGACCTGCTCCAGCTGTCCACCGACCCGGCGCACCCGCTGCTGCGTGAGGTCGCCACGGGCATGCCCATCGCCGGTCTGACCGGCACCCTGGTCGACCGGTACACGACCTCGGACGCCCGCGGGCTGGTGCGTGCCAAGACCGGCAGCCTGCCGGGGGTCACGTCGCTGGCCGGCACCGTGCTCGACGCCGACCGCCGCCAGCTGCTGTTCGTGGTCATCGCCGACCAGACCCCCGAGGGTGGGCAGTGGGCGCCCCGGTCGGCCATCGACGCGTTCGTGAGCGACCTCGCAGGCTGCGGCTGCCGCTGACGGCTACCGTGGCCCGATGGACGGCCCGGACACCCAGGTACCCGACGCGCCGGACGGCGGGGTGCCCGTCTCCGCGCCGGTCCCCGCGCCCGTCTCCGTGACGCCGGAGGGCCCGGTCGACTGGGACGTGGCCGCGCGACTGGCCGGCAGGCTGTCCGCACCCGGGCCGACGGCCGAGCGTGCCCGCCTGACCGAGCTGGTCGACGAGCTGCGGGCCGGGGCTGCTCGCACGGCCGGGCACGCCGCACGGGCCTCGCGCCTGGTGCCCGCCGACGGACGCGCGCCGCAGGACGTCTCCCGCGTGCTGGTCGTCGACCGCCCCGGGTGGGCGCGGGCCAACACGCAGGTCTTCGCCGCGATGCTCTCCGACGTCGACGCGTCGGTGTGGACGAGCGACACCGGTGCCGCCCCCTCGCTCGCCGCCCGGGGCGCCGCCACCGCCGAGGTGGCCGGGGTGCTCGCCCTGCTGTCCGGCAAGGTGCTCGGGCAGTACGACCCGTTCTCGCAGCCCGCCGGGCAGCCCGGGCGCCTGCTGCTCGTCGCGCCGAACGTGCTGCAGGTGGAGCGGTCGCTCGACCTCGTCCCGGCGGACTTCCGGGTCTGGGTGGCCCTGCACGAGCAGACGCACGCGCTGCAGTTCGCCGCGGCGCCGTGGCTCGCCGGGCACCTGCGCGCCCGGGCGTCGTCGCTGGTCTCCGGGCTGGGCACCTCGGTGCGGTCCGCGGTCCAGGCGGCGACGGGGGCGGCCGGACGTGCGGCGCGGACGGGTGGGCCGGCGACCCGCCCGGAGGCCGCCGGCTGGCCGACCCCCGCCGAGGCCCTCGCCACGCTCGTGCGTGCCCTGCGCGACCCCGAGATCGACCTCACGCGCCTGCTGCCCGCCGAGCACCGGGCCGTGGTCGACGAGGTCGGCGCCGTGATGGCCCTGCTGGAGGGGCACGCCGACGTGACCATGGACGCCGCCGGGCGCGGCCTGGTGCCGTCCGTGCGGCAGCTGCGTGCCCGGTTCGAGGCACGGCGTGACCGGGCGGCCGACGCGCACGGCCTTGCTCGGGTGCTGCGTCGGGTGCTCGGGCTGGACACCAAGCTCGCGCAGTACCGCGACGGCGCCGTGTTCGTCCGCACCGTGCGACGCGCGGTCGGCATCGACGGGCTGAACGCCGTGTGGACCGAACCTGCGCTGCTGCCGACCCCCGCCGAGATCGCCGACCCGGCACTGTGGGTGCGCCGGGTGCACGGGTGAGGCACGGGTGAGCGGTCCGGACCGGGCCGTGGCCGCCGTCCGGTCGGCCGTCACGGCGGCCACCGCCGACGTCCCGCCCGGTGCCCTGGTGCTCGTGGCGTGCTCGGGCGGACCGGACTCCCTCGCGCTCGCGGCCGCGACGGCGTTCGTCGCCGACCGTGCCAGACGGGGTGCCCGACGGCGTGCCCCACGGCGCGACCGGCCCGCGGCCGCCGGTGCGGTCCCCGCGGAGGGGGGTGCTGCGGGCGGCGCGTGGCGTGCCGGTGCGGTGGTGGTGGATCACGGCCTGCAGCCCGGTTCGGCGCAGGTGGCTGCCCGTGCGGCGCAGACCTGCCGCGAGCTGGGCCTGGACCCGGTGCGCGTGGTGCGCGTCGACCCCGCAGGTCCAGGCGGCCCCGAGGCGGCCGCGCGCGACGCCCGGTACGCGGCGATCGAGGCGGTCGCCGCCGCCGACGGCGCGTGCGCCGTGCTGCTGGGGCACACGCTCGACGACCAGGCGGAGACGGTGCTGCTGGGCCTGGCCCGCGGGTCCGGGGTGCGGTCCCTGGCCGGGATGCCGACCCGTCGCGGCCTGCTGCGACGTCCCCTGCTCGCGCTGCGTCGCACCGACACGCTGCAGGCGTGCGCGGCGCTGGGGATCGAGGTGTGGCACGACCCGACGAACGCCCCCGCGCCGGGGGACGCGAGCGCCCCGCGCCGCAGCCGGCTGCGGACCCACGCCATGCCCGCCCTGCTCGACGTGCTCGGCCCGGGGCTGCCGACGGCGCTCGCCCGCACCGCCGATCAGCTGCGCGAGGCGGGCGACGCCCTCGACGAGCTGGCCGACGACCTGCTCGCGCGGGCCCGGCTGGACGGGGCGGCGCGGTCGGTCCCGGCGGTGCAGGTGCCGGTGGGCGACACACCCGGGAACGGGATGTCCGTCGTCCCCGTCGCGGCGTCCTACGAGGTCACGACGCTGCGCGACGCCCCGACCGGGCTGCGCCGCTGGGCCCTGCGGACCGCGGCCCTGCGGGCGGGATGCCCCGCCGGGAGCCTGCGCCGCGAGCACGTGCTGGCCCTCGACGCGCTGCTGGTGGACTGGCACGGGCAGGGCCCGGTGGCGCTCCCGGGCCCGCCCGGGGTCCCGGCAGCCGGGTGGCGTGCGTGTGGCACGCTTGCTCTGGGGCCAGCCGGCCGACCTGGGAGTCGGACCGACCGCGACCCCGACCCCCGGACGGACGATCGACAGGAGCGGTAGCGGTGGACGCTGCGGACATGGGCGCGGACCTCGAGAAGGTCCTGCTGAGCGAGGAGCAGCTGCATGCTCGCCTCGACGAGATCGCCGCACAGATCGACGCCGACTACGCCGGTCAGGACCTGCTGCTCGTCGGCGTCCTCAAGGGCGCCGTCATGGTCATGGGCGACCTCGCCCGCCGGCTGCACACCCCGATCGACATGGACTGGATGGCGGTCTCCTCGTACGGCTCGGGCACCAAGTCCTCGGGTGTCGTGCGGATCCTCAAGGACCTCGACGCGGACCTCACGGGCCGGCACGTGCTGATCGTCGAGGACATCATCGACTCCGGTCTGACGCTGTCGTGGCTGCTGTCGAACCTGCGTTCGCGTGGGCCGGCGTCGGTCGAGGTCGCCACGATGCTGCGCAAGCCCGAGGCCGCCAAGGTCGAGGTCGACGTGCGCTACGTGGGTTTCGAGATCCCCAACGAGTTCGTGGTCGGCTACGGCCTGGACTACGCCGAGAAGTACCGCAACCTGCCGTTCGTGGGCACGTTGGCCCCGCACGTCTACGGCGCCTGACCGTTCGCACGGCCCCCCGCCTGTGCCCTGGGCGAACAGGCGGGGGCACCATCAGCATCAGCGTGTAACTTCGAGCCACCTGTCCTGCCCATCGGAGGGATGAGGGGGCTGCGCCCCGCCCATGAATCTCAAGCGACTTGCCCGTGGTCCCGTGCTGTGGATCGTCCTCGCCGTGGTGCTGCTCTGGGTCGGTGCCAGCACGCTGGCCACCCCCAGCGTGCAGCGCATCGACACCTCCGACGGCCTGGCGCTCCTCGCCGACGGCAAGGTGACCCAGGCCAAGGTCACCGAGGGGGAGCAGCGTGTCGACCTGACCCTCAGCGAGGACTTCGTCCAGGGCGAGGACAACTACGGCACCTCCGTCCGGTTCTTCTACGTGGTCCCGCAGGGCCCCGACGTGATCGCGGCGATCACCAAGGCCGACCCCGAGGACGGCTACACCTCCGACGTGCCGCAGACGTCCTGGTGGACGAGCCTGCTGGGCCTGGTGCTGCCGTTCATCATCATCCTGGGCGTCTTCTGGTTCCTGATGTCCAACATGCAGGGCGGCGGCTCGCGGGTGATGAGCTTCGGCAAGTCGCGCGCCAAGCTGGTCAGCAAGGAGTCCCCGCAGGTCACCTTCGCCGACGTCGCAGGTGTCGACGAGGCGCTCGAGGAGCTGCAGGAGATCAAGGAGTTCCTCTCCGAGCCCGCCAAGTTCCAGGCGGTCGGGGCCAAGATCCCCAAGGGTGTGCTGCTGTACGGCCCTCCCGGCACCGGCAAGACCCTGCTGGCCCGCGCCGTCGCCGGCGAGGCCGGCGTGCCGTTCTACTCGATCTCCGGCTCGGACTTCGTCGAGATGTTCGTCGGCGTGGGTGCCAGCCGTGTGCGCGACCTGTTCCAGCAGGCCAAGGAGAACTCGCCGGCCATCATCTTCGTCGACGAGATCGACGCGGTCGGCCGGCACCGCGGTGCGGGTCTGGGCGGCGGGCACGACGAGCGCGAGCAGACGCTCAACCAGATGCTCGTCGAGATGGACGGGTTCGACGTCAAGACGAACGTCATCCTCATCGCGGCGACCAACCGGCCCGACATCCTCGACCCCGCCCTGCTGCGCCCCGGCCGGTTCGACCGTCAGGTCGCGGTCGACCCGCCGGACCTCAAGGGCCGCGAGCGGATCCTGCAGGTGCACGCACAGGGCAAGCCGATGGCGCCGGGCGTCGACCTGACCACCGTGGCGCGCCGCACACCGGGCTTCACGGGTGCCGACCTGGCGAACGTCCTGAACGAGGCGGCGCTGCTGACCGCCCGGCAGAACGGGTCCGTCATCGACGACCGCGCCCTCGACGAGGCGATCGACCGCGTCGTGGCCGGACCGCAGAAGCGCACGCGGGTGATGAACACCAAGGAGGTGAAGATCACCGCGTACCACGAGGGTGGTCACGCCCTGGTGGCCGCCGCCCTGCGCTACACGGACCCGGTCACCAAGGTGACGATCCTTCCTCGTGGTCGGGCGCTGGGCTACACGATGGTCATGCCCACGGAGGACAAGTACTCCACGACGCGCAACGAGCTGCTCGACCAGCTCGCGTACGCCATGGGCGGCCGGGTCGCCGAGGAGCTCGTGTTCCACGACCCGACCACGGGTGCCAGCAACGACATCGAGAAGGCGACCGCCACCGCGCGCCGCATGGTCACCCAGTTCGGCATGAGCAGCCGGCTCGGGGCGATCCGCCTCGGCCAGGAGTCGTCCGAGATGTTCCTGGGCCGCGACGTCGGTCACCAGCGCGACTACTCCGAGGACGTCGCCGCGTCGATCGACCTCGAGGTGCGCGGGCTCGTCGAGCGGGCGCACACCGAGGCGTGGGAGATCCTCGTGGAGTACCGCGACGTGCTCGACGCCCTGGTCCTGGAGCTGCTCGAGAAGGAGACGCTCAACCAGGAGCAGCTCGCGACGATCTTCGCGCCCATCACCAAGCGCCCGCCGCGCGACGTGTGGCTGTCCAACGACGACCGCGGCGTCTCCGACCGCCCGCCGGTGCTCACCCCGGCCGAGCGTGCGGCGGCGAACGGATCGGCCGCCGGCGTCACCGACGGTGCGGCCGACCCGATCACCAGCCCCGGCAGCACGACGCCGGTTCCCGACGACGGGGTCGGCCCGGTCCTCGAGCAGACCACCGTGACCGACGGGCAGGCGGGTCCCGCCGGCCCGAGCGCCCTGGAGGCACCCGATGGCGACGGATCCCACTGACGGCACCGCCGACCCGGCGGTCGTCTCGACGATCAGCCCGGTGACCTGGTCGGGACGTGCCGTGGGCACGTACGACGAGGCCCGGGCGGAGGCCGCCGTCCGTGAGCTGCTGCTCGCGGTCGGGGAGGACCCGGACCGCGAGGGGCTGCGCGACACCCCCGGTCGGGTCGCTCGCGCCTACAAGGAGATCTTCGCCGGGCTCTACCAGGAGCCCGAGGACGTCCTGACGACCACGTTCGACCTGGGCCACGAGGAGCTCGTGCTGGTCAAGGACATCGAGGTGTACTCCACCTGCGAGCACCACCTCGTGCCGTTCCACGGCGTGGCGCACGTCGGGTACATCCCGGGGGCCGACGGGCGTATCACGGGCCTGAGCAAGTTCGCCCGGCTCGTGGACGTGTACGCGCGTCGCCCGCAGGTGCAGGAGCGGCTCACGTCGCAGATCGCCGATGCGATGGTCCGCGTGCTCCAGCCGCGGGGCGTGCTCGTCGTGGTCGAGTGCGAGCACCTGTGCATGTCGATGCGTGGTGTGCGCAAGCCGGGTTCCCGCACGGTCACCTCGGCGGTCCGCGGGCAGCTGCGCGACGTGGCCACCCGCGCCGAGGCCATGAGCCTCGTGCTGGGCCGCTGACCGGCCCGTCCGGACCGGCGACGCCCTAGGCTCGAACCCATGACCGCACGCCAGCAGGACCCCGCCGTGCCGGCGGTGTCGGGCACGGGCTCACCCGTCGAGCTGCCGGGGGGTCGCCCCGCGCCGCTCCCGGCCGCGCTGCGGGCGGGCGATCGCACGCTGGTCATGGGCGTGGTCAACGTGACCCCCGACTCGTTCTCGGACGGTGGCCGCTGGTTCACCCCCGGTGCCGCGGTCGCGCACGGGTTGACGCTGCTCGAGCAGGGCGCCGACCTGCTCGACGTCGGGGGCGAGTCGACCCGTCCCGGGTCCCGGCGGGTGCCGGTCGAGGACGAGCTGGTGCGGGTCCTGCCCGTCGTCGAGGAGCTCGTGCGCCGGGGGGCGACCGTGAGCGTGGACACCACGCGGGCCGCGGTGGCCCGTGCCGCGGTCGAGCGCGGTGCCGCGGTCGTCAACGACGTCTCCGGTGGTCTGGCCGACGAGGAGATGGCCGGGGTGGTGGCCACCACGGGGGCGGTGTACGTGGCGATGCACTGGCGCGGTCACGCCGACGTGATGGACCAGCTGGACCGGTACGGCGACGTGGTGGCCGATGTGCGCCGCGAGCTCGCGGCGAGGGTAGCGGCGCTGCGGGCGGCCGGGGTGCGCGACGAGCAGATCGTGCTCGACCCGGGTCTGGGTTTCGCCAAGCCCGGTGCGAGCAACTGGCCGCTGCTGGCCCGGCTGCCGGAGCTGGTGGCCGACGGGTTCCCGGTGCTGGTCGGTGCGAGCCGCAAACGGTTCCTCGGGCACCTGCTCGCCGACGCCGACGGGCACCTCGCCCCGCCGCTGGCCCGCGACGGTGCCACCGCGGCGGTGTCCGCGCTCGCCGCGGCGTCCGGCGCATGGTGCGTGCGGGTGCACGACGTCCCCGGATCCGTCGACGCCGTGCGTGTCGCAGCAGCATGGCGGGCTGCACGGCCCTCCCGGCCCGCGCGCATGGACACCATGGACGAGCTGCCCGTCGACGAGGACGCGGCCGACGGAAGGAGGTCGCTGTGACGGTGCAGGACGGGTACGACGGCAACGACACGTTCGCCCCGCGTGCGCAGGTCCCGCCGGAGGGGCGACCCCGTGCGCTGCCCGCGGGCGACCGCGCCGCCGCGCCGCGCGGGCCGATCGTGCCGGTGGTGCACGACGCCGAAGGGCGTCGGCTCGACCAGGTCCAGCTGGTGGGCGTCAGCGCGTTCGGCTACCACGGGGTGTTCCCCGCGGAGCGGCGTGAGGGGCAGGTGTTCGTCGCCGACGTGGTCGTGCACCTGGACACCCGCCGTGCCGCCGGGCGCGACGACCTGGCGCTCACGGTGAACTACGGCGTGCTGGCCGAGCAGGTGGCCGCGGTGCTCGCGGGGGAGCCGGCGGACCTGCTCGAGACGGTCGCCGAGCGGATCGCGGCCACCGTCCTGGCGACGGCGCTGGTGGTGGCTGTGGACGTGCAGCTGCACAAGCCGCAGGCCCCCATCACTGTGCCCTTCGACGACGTGGTGGTGGCGATCCACCGTGACCGCAGCCGGCTGCCCGCGGCGGAGCCGTACCGCGCGCCGGTCGCGGCGGCCGCCGCACCGGGAGGGCCCGAGCGCACACCCGCCCGGGGAGAGGTTGTGCCCACGCACACGGCGGTGATGCCGATCAGCCCGGGCCTGGGTTCGCCTGCGCTCGCGTCGGCACCCACACCGGTGGCGACGCCCGACCGCCACCCCCTCTCCGAGTACCTGGCCGCGCCCGTCGCCCCGCAGATGTCTGGCCCCACGCCGGTGCTGCCGCCGCCCGGGCCTGTCGCCTCGGTGCAGCCGCCGACCGGGTACGCCCCCGGCGTCCCGGCACCGGCGGTCGGACCGGCCGTCGGCCCGGAGGTCGTGTCGTTGCCCGCGACGGGTCCCGTCAGCGGCCCCGTGGATGCCGCCGCGGGGCATCCGGGTGCCGAGCTGGTGGAGCTGGTCGAGCCGGTCGAGGTCGTCGACGGTGAGCTCGAGCTCGACGCGCTCGACCAGGTGCCCGCCGCGCCGGTCCCCGTGGTGCTGGCCATCGGCGCGAACCTGGGCAACGCCCAGGAGACGCTGCGGCAGGCGGTGTCCGACCTGGCGGCCGTTCCCGGCCTGCACGTGGACGACGTCTCCGCGTTGGCCCGCACCGCCGCGGTCGGTGGGCCGGAGCAGCCCGACTTCCTCAACGCGGTCGTGCTGGCCCGCACGACGATGTCCGCCCGGGACCTGCTGCGGGCCACCCAGGCGATCGAGCACGCGCACGGCCGCGAGCGGCTGCAGCACTGGGGACCGCGCACGCTCGACGTCGACATCGTCGTGTACGGCTCCACGCTGGCCACCACGGACGACCTGGAGCTGCCGCACCCCCGCGCCCACGAGCGGGCGTTCGTGCTGCAGCCCTGGGCGCAGGTGGATCCGGACGCGGTGCTGCCGGGCCTGGGGGGCGGGCCGGTGGCGGCCCTCGCCGCGACCGCCCCGGACCGCGACGGCATCCGGTGGCTCGCGCTCGACTGGCTGACCAGCCCGGTGTCGGCGCCGCAGGCGGAACCGGGTGTCGACGCGTGATGCACCGCACCCGCTGGCAGACGCTGCTGCTCCTGGCGTCGGCGGTCGCCGTCAGCACGTGGGTGGTGCTGCGGGCGGCCCTCGCCCGTGGTGCGGGCCTGCCGACCGTGCCGTGGCTCGTCGTGGCCGTCGAGCTGGTGATCGCGGCGGTGGTGCTGTCGATGGGTTGGGCGGTCCGCCAGTTCCTGCGGGGCAGGCGGCCGACGCTCAACCCGATCCGTGCGGCGCGCACGGCGGTGCTGGCCAAGGCGTCCTGCTACACGGGGGCGCTGCTGGCCGGCTGGTACGGCGGGCAGGTCCTGACGGTGCTGCGGGAGTCCGGCGGTTCGGAGCAGCTCGCGCGGGCGGCATCGGCCGGCGCGGCGACGGTCGGGGCCGTGGTGCTGGCGGTCGTCGGGCTCGTCGTGGAGTGGTTCTGCCAGATCCCGCCGCCCGAGGACTCGCTGACGCAGCGGGCCGACGAGCAGGCACCGGACCCCGCGGCGGGCTGAGGCGTCGGACCGGGCGAGCCGGGCTGAGCGCGCCGGGTCGGACCCCCGTCGCAGCCTGTCGCCGTCCGACGGTGGAAGGATGGCGGCATGTCCTCCGCCCCGCAGCTCCCGGAGTCCGCCGTGCCCGCGACCGCCCGGGGCGCCTTCGACCCCGAGGGCGTCACCTGGACCCCCGTCTCGACGCGCTTGGCCGCAGCCCGGCTCACCGTGGCTGCGCTGTGGTTCGTGCTGCCGCTCGTGGGGTCGCTCGTGCTGGCGGTGCTCGTCGGTGAGCCGTGGCTGTGGGCGCTGCCCGGGGTCCTCCTGGCCTTGGTGGCCTGGATCGCGTGGCTCGTGCCCCGGCAGGTGCGCGCCCAGGCGTACGCAGAGCGCGACGACGACCTGCTGATCCGGCGGGGCATCATGTTCCGCACGCTCGTGGTGGTGCCGTACGGCCGGATGCAGTACGTCGACGTGAACGCCGGTCCGCTCGACCGCCGGTTCTCGATCGCGTCGGTGCAGCTGCACACCGCCTCGCCGCAGACCAACGCCTCGATCTCCGGTCTGCCGCCGCAGGAGGCCGCACGGCTGCGTGACCGTCTGGCCTCGCGTGGCGAGGCCCGGCTGGCCGGGCTGTGAACCCGGAGGTGGCGCCGGTCGAGGTCGAGGACGACCTCGACTGGCAGCGGATGCACCCGGTGACGCCTGCGCTCAAGGGCTGGAAGCTGCTGCTCGGTCTGCTCGTCGTGGCGTGGGCGCAGCTGGAGAACGTCCAGGAGGGCCTGCGGCACGTGCACGGTCGCGGATGGCTGGTCGTTGCCGGCGGCCTGGCGCTGTTCCTGCTGGTCGGGTTCGCCTACTCCACGGTGGCGTGGCGGATGACCCGGTTCGCCGTCACGGACGAGGCGGTGCACCTGCGCACGGGGGTCCTGTTCCGTCAGCAGCGGCAGGCCCGGCTGGACCGCCTGCAGGCCGTCGACGTGGTGCAGCCGCTGCTGGCGCGCCTGGTCGGGCTGTCGGAGCTCAAGCTCGAGGTGGCCGGTGGTGCGGAGTCGGCGGTCTCGCTGGCGTTCTTGCGCGAGTCGGACGCGGAGGCCCTGCGGGTGCGGCTGCTGGCGCTCGCGGCCGGTCGCCGGGCGGTTCCGACGGCGGTGCCCGGCGTCGAGCCGGCGTCGACCCCGTCGGGCGCGGCGCCCGAGGTGACCGAGGGGGCCGCCGCCCAGGTGCCGGCGCCCGCTCCGGCGGCGCTGTCGGCCCTCCCCGCGGACGTGCCCGAGCAGCCCGTCTACGAGGTGCCGATGGGGCGCCTGCTGCCGGCGACCCTGCTGTCCGGGGCGATGATCTGGCTGGTCGTCGGCCTGGTCGTGGCCGGTGTGCTGATGGCGGTCTCGCGGGAGGTCGGCTCCGTGCTCGTCGTGGCTCCCGCCGTGCTCGGCACCGTCGGCGCGGTCTGGGGTCGCATCAACCAGGGTGCTGGTTTCCGGGCGGCCGTCTCGCCGGACGGCATCCGGCTGCGCCACGGGTTGACCGAGTCGCGCACGCAGACGGTGCCCCCGGGGCGTGTGCAGGCCATCCGGGTGACGCAGCCGCTGCTGTGGCGCAAGGCCGACTGGTGGCGGGTGCAGATCAACGTGGCCGGGTACGCCGGGACGGAGGACGCCGAGCACGACACCGTGCTGCACCCCGTGGCCAGCCGCGAGGAGGCCATGACGGCGATCTGGCTGGTGCTGCCCGATCTGGGCGTCGAGGACCCGCGTGCGGTGCTCACGGCGGCGTTCTCCGGGCAGGACGAGGACGGGGGCTTCACGGCCGCGCCGCGCCGCGCCCGCTGGGTGGACCCGGTGGGGTGGCGTCGCCGCGGGGTCCTGGTCACCGGTCGTGCGCTGCTGGCCCGCTCCGGGCGGGTGTGGCGGCAGGTCGACGTCGTGCCGCACGAGCGGACGCAGTCGCTGGGCCTGGCGCAGGGCCCGTTGCAGCGCCGGCTGGGGCTGGCCTCGTTCGTCGTGCACTCCACGCCCGGGCCTGTCAGCCCCCAGGTCGCGCACCTCGACGCGATCACGGCGGCTGAGCTGCTCGACGAGCAGTCCCACCGTGCCCGCAGGGCCCGTGCCGGTGCGGGGCCCGAGCAGTGGTCGCGCACCGAGCCGGACGGCCTGGCATGAGCGTCGCGGACCCTGCGCGTCGCCCGGGTCGGCTCGGTGTGGGGGTGGTCGGGGCCGGTCGTGTGGGGGCGGTGCTCGGCAGCGCCCTGCGTGCGGCAGGTCACCCGGTGGTCGCCGTCTCGGCGATCTCGGCGGCCTCCCTCGAGCGGGCGGCCTCGCTGCTGCCGGGCGTCCCGGTGCTGGACGTGCCCGAGGTGGTGCGCCGCTCGGAGCTCGTGCTGCTGACCGTGCCCGACGACGCCCTGCACGACCTGGTGGCGGGGCTCGCGGGGGTGGGTGCGTGGCAGCCGGGGCAGATCGTCGTGCACACCTCGGGGCGGTTCGGCGCGGACGTGCTCGCGCCGGCGCGAGC
>NZ_JBQIAR010000016.1:0-104652 GCF_052036975.1 Cellulomonas soli | reverse complement strand
GAGTCGTCGGCAGCGTCATCTGACTATCCCCTGCGAGATGTGTATAAGAGACAGGTGGCGTACCGCCCGCGTCACGCAGCAGTACGCCACCGCACGGCCACGCCCACCGCACGGCCACGCCCACTGCACTGCCACGCCCGGCGCCCGCCCGCGCCTCGTCCCGCCCCACCGCCTCGGAGCCACCCCATGTCCTTGAAGACCGCCCCACCCCGGGGCGCGACCTCGCCGCCGCAGCCACCCGAAGGTCCGCGCCGGCCCCGCAACCCCCACCGACGCGCCTGGCAGGGCTGGGCGTACGCGAGCCCGACCGCCGCGCTCGTGCTGGTCTTCTTCGTCGTCCCGATCGTGCTCGTGTTCGTCATGGCGGGCTCCGACTGGACGCTGCTGGGCGGCAACCAGGGCAGCAACCTGCCCGAGAACTTCACCGCGGTGCTCGACCACCGCATGTTCTGGCCGGCTGTCACGTTCACGCTGAAGTACACGGCCATCGCCACCGTGCTGCTCATCGGCCTCGGTCTGGGCCTGGCGTTCCTGGTGCAGGAGAGCACCCGGTGGCGCGCGTTCCTGCGCACCGCGTTCCTGCTGCCGACCGCGCTGGGTCTGGCGTCCGCGTCGCTGCTGTTCTACGCGCTGTACTCCCCGCAGGTCGGCCCGATCACCCCGCTGCTGGAACGGCTGGGGCTGACCGACGGTCCGGTCAGCGTGCTCGGCACCGCCGACGGCGCCCTGTGGTCGACCGTGCTGCTGATCGTCTGGCGGTACGCCGGCTTCTACATGCTGCTGCTGCTCGTCGGGCTGCAGGGCATCCCCGGTGACGTGTACGAGGCGGCCCGGCTGGACGGCGCCGGCACCCGGCAGGTGTTCCTGCACATCACGTTGCCGCTGCTCAAGCCCTCGCTGGCCCTCAGCACGATCATGTGCGTCACCGGCTCGCTGCTGGCCTTCGACCAGTTCTACATCCTCACCAAGGGCGGCCCCGACGGTTCGACGATGACCCTCGTCCAGCTCGTCTACAACCTGGCCTTCGAGTCCAAGCGCGACATCGGGATGGCCGCCGCGCTGTCCGTGATCGTGCTGTTCGCCCTGGTCATCATCAACGTCGTCCAGCTGCGCATGATGCGCCGCAACCCGGACGAGTGAGGGACACCCCGTGAAGAACTTCTCCCGGGTCGTCGGGCGGACGCCGTACTACGTCGTCACCGGTGGCCTCGCCATCCTCTTCCTCTACCCGCTGATCTGGACCGCCGTGAGCTCGGTGTCGCCGCAGCCCGGTTCGGCCCAGGTCGACGGCTACGGCTTCGGCAACTACGTCACGCTCGCGCACTACCAGGCCGGCGTGCTCACGTACCTGGGCAACTCGCTGGTCATCTCGGTGACCGCGGTGGTCGTCACGGTGCTCACCGCGCTGCTCGGCGGGTACGCGTTCGCCAAGTTCGTGTTCCCCGGCAAGGACGCCCTGTTCCTGCTGACGCTCGCGATCCTCATGGTCCCGTACGCCACGTTGCTGATCCCGCTGCTCATCTGGCTCAAGCAGATCGGCCTCAACAACACCCTCGTCGGCACCGGGCTGGTGCTCGCCGTGTTCCAGCTGCCGTTCGCGATCTTCATGATGCGGATCTCGTTCGAGTCGGTGCCGCGCGAGCTCGAGGAGGCCGCCCTCGTGGACGGCTGCGGCACGCTCAGCGCGCTGCGCCGCGTGCTCGTGCCGGCCGTGAAGCCCGGGCTCATCACGGTGGGCCTGTTCGCGTTCCTCGCCGCGTGGAACGACTTCATGGTCCCGCTGTACCTGCTCGGCGGCGACAACCAGCCGCTGCCGCTGGCCCTGGTGAACATGCGCCAGCAGGTCATGGGGGTCATCGACTACGGGGCCACGCAGGCCGGGGTCGTGGTGCTCACCGTCCCGTGCGTCGTGCTGTTCCTCGTGCTCCAGCGCCACTACGTCAACGGCTTCATGTCCGGGGCCCTGAAGGGATGACCAGCACCATGGACCGACAGATCGTCGCCCCCGTCCAGCCTGCCCGGGGTGCGCTGCGCCCCCTGGGCCTCGACGAGGTGCAGATCACGGGTGGCTTCTGGGCCGGACGCCAGCAGGTGAACGGCACGGTCTCCATCCAGCACTGCGACCACTGGGAGACCCGCGTCGGCTGGATCGACAACTTCCGTCGTGCGGCCGCCGGCACGCTGCCCGAGGGCCGCACCGGGCGGGAGTTCTCCGACTCGGACGTCTACAAGATGATCGAGGCGATGGCCTGGGAGGTCGGCCGCACCGGTGACCCGGCCCTCGAGGCCCGCATCGGCGAGCTGACCGCGCTGATCGGCGCCGTGCAGGAGCCCGACGGGTACCTCAACACCCGGTACGGCCGCCCGGGGCAGGGCGCGCGGTACTCCGACCTGGCGTGGGGCCACGAGCTGTACTGCTACGGCCACCTGATGCAGGCCGCCGTCGCGCGGCTGCGCACCGGTCACGACGACGAGCTCGTGGCCATCGCGCGGCGTGCCGCGGACCACGTGTGCGAGGCGTTCGGTCCGGAGGGCATCGCGAGCGTGTGCGGTCACGCCGAGATCGAGGTCGCCCTCGTCGAGCTGGCGCGGGCCACGGGGGAGCGGCGCTACCTCGACCAGGCAGCGCTGTTCGTCGAACGCCGCGGGCACGGCACCCTGCCGGACATCGAGTTCGGCCGCGAGTACTACCAGGACGACGTGCCGGTGCGGAAGGCGACCGTGCTGCGCGGGCACTCCGTGCGAGCGCTGTACCTGGCCGCCGGTGCCATCGACCTGGCCGTCGACACCGACGACGAGGAGCTGCTGGGCGCGGTCGAGCAGCAGGTGCGCACCGCGCTCGCCCGGCGCACCTACCTGACCGGTGGCATGGGCTCGCACCACCAGGACGAGGCGTTCGGCGACGACTACGAGCTGCCACCCGACCGTGCGTACTGCGAGACCTGCGCAGGCGTCGGCTCGGTGATGGTCGCCTGGCGGCTGCTGCTCGCGTCCGGCGACGTCCGCTGGGGGGATGTCGCCGAGCGCGCGCTGTACAACGTGGTCGCGGCCTCGCCCGCGCAGGACGGCCGCGCGTTCTTCTACACCAACCCGCTCCACAAGCGGGTCCCCGGTGAACCTGCGGCCCCCGACGAGGTCAGCCCGCGGGCGCTCGCCCGGCTGCGGGCACCGTGGTTCGAGGTGTCGTGCTGCCCCACGAACGTGGCACGCACCGTGGCCCAGCTGGCGGCGTACCTGGCCACCGCCTCGGACGACGGTGTCCAGCTGCACCAGTACGCCCCGGCGCGCATCGCCACCAGGTTGGGTGACGGCAGCGAGGTCGGGCTCGAGGTCCGCACCCGCTACCCCGACGAGGGCACGATCACCGTGCGGGTCACGAATGCCCCCGGGCGCGCGTGGGAGCTCGCGCTGCGCATCCCCGCCTGGGCGACGGGCGCCACCCTGGACGGCGAGCCGGTCGAGGGACCCGTCGCCCGGGTGCGTCGGGTGTTCGCCGTCGGGGACGAGGTCACCCTCCACCTGCCCGTGCGCCCGCGCGTCACGCTCCCCGACGAGCGCATCGACGCGGTGCGCGGCTGCGTGGCCGTCGAGAAGGGGCCGGTCGTGCTGTGCATGGAGTCGACCGACCTGCCCGACGGGCTGCAGGTCGACCAGGTGCGGCTCGACCTGTCCGGCCCCGTGGTGGACGACCCCGCCGGGGCCGTCGGCCTGGGCGTGCGGGTGCAGCAGACCGACGACGCGTGGCCGTACCGCGAGGTGTCGGCGTCGACGGTGGGCGAGCCGTTCGCGGTGCGCCTCGTGCCGTACCACTCGTGGGCCAACCGCGGGCCGAGCACCATGCGGGTGTGGGTCCCGGCCGGGTGACACCGCCGGGGGGTGGCTGCGCGAGAGGTCTCGCACCCACCCCCGGGCGGCACCGGATCACGGCGCGAGCGTGAACCGTCCGACCAGGCCGGCGAACTCCTCGCTCATCGTCGCCAGGTCACGCGCGATGGCCTGCGTGCCGACCACACCGTCCGACGTCGTCCCGGCGGCCGCCGCCACACCGTCGATGGCTGCCGCGATGCTGCTGGCACCGTCGGCGGACTGGTTCACCGCACGGGACATCTCCTGCGTGGTCGCGGTCTGCTCCTCGACCGCCGAGGCGATCGTCAGCTGGTAGTCGTTGATCTGCGAGATGACGTCGAGCACGCCCACGATCGCTCCGGCCGCCGACGAGCTGTCCGCCTGGATGGCCTCGACCTGCGCGGCGATCTCACCGGTGGCCTGAGCCGTCTGCTGCGCCAGCTCCTTGACCTCACCGGCCACCACGGCGAACCCCTTGCCGGCCTCCCCGGCGCGCGCCGCCTCGATCGTGGCGTTCAGGGCCAGCAGGTTGGTCTGCTCGGCGATCGAGTTGATGAGCTTGACGACCTTGCCGATCTGCTGGCTGGAGTCCGCCAGTCGCGCCACCGTGTCGTTGGCCGATCCGGCGTCCTTCACGGCACGCGCGGCGACCTCCGCCGCAGCCGAGGCGTTGCTGGCGATCTCCTGGATCGAGGCGCTCATCTGCTCGGCGCCGGCGGCCAGGGCGCCGACGGACTGCGAGACCTGCGTGGCACCCGCGGCCGCCGTGGTGGCCAGACCTGTCGCCTCCGTCGCGGACCCGCCGATGCTCTCGGCCGTCGCGGTCAGCTGCTCCGCACCGGCGGTCAGGGTGTCCACGCTGCGCGCCGTCCGCACCAGCGTGTCGTTGATGGTGGCGACGGCCTCGTCGAGCCGACGCGACATGACGCCGATCTCGTCGCGGCTGTCGACACCCGCGCGCTGCGTCAGGTCACCCACGGCCAGTGCGTCGACGACGCTCATGACCCGCCCGAGCGGCGCCCGCACCGAGCGGCGCACGTACCAGCCGAGCACCGACCCGGCCACGAGCGCCACCAGCAGGAACACGGTCATCTGCGTGATGGCACGGCTCACGGTGGCCTGCGTGTCGGCCACCAGCTCGGCGGACAGGGCCTGGTGCTCGTCGGCCTCGGCCTGCAGGTCCTCGACGATCACGGCCATCCGCGGGGCGGCCTCCTCGTCACGGAGCCGCTGCACGAGCGCCAGGTCACCGGCCTCGCTGGCCGGCAGGTACTGCTCGTCGATCAGGGCGCGGTAGTCGTCCACCAGCACCCGCACCTCCTCGATCGCGGCACGCTCCCGTGGGTCGGCCTGCGCCACGAACGCGTCGAACGCCTCGTCGGTGACCACGCGTGCGGCCAGCAGGCCCTGCGCGTGCTTGTCCTTGGTGGCGGCGTCCACGGACGAGGCGTGCGACAGGATCGCGATGCGCTCCTTCAGCAGCCCCGCGCTCGCGGCGTTCAACGACACCATCGGTTCCAGCGCCTCGGACTCCAGGCGCTCGACGTCGGAGCGGGCGGTCACCAGGCTGAACCCGGCCGTGACGGTCAGGGCGGCGGAGACCGCCAGCAGCACGGCGGCCAGGACGGCGATCTTGGCACCGACCGACAGGTCGGCGAAGCGGCGACGAGACATCGGCGATCCGTTCACGAGGTGGGCCCCTGTGCTCCATCCATCGCGGTGCAGGTCGCGGCGCTGAGGCCTCACGTCGACCGTGACCGGGGTCATACCGACAAGACGTCGGGATCCCTCCGCGCGGACACCTGGCACCCCTGACCTTCGTCCCCGTCATCGGGTGAACTCCGGGTGCGGGTGGGGTTGTCCCCCCGAGAGGCCCGGGGGCGCCCTGCATTCACCCGAGGTCGTCGGGTCCGCGACGGTGGACGTGCCCACCCGCACGACCTGTCGAGGAGAACCCATGCCCGTCCTCTCACCGCCCCGGCGCCCCGGTCCGACACGCGACGCCGCCTGCGGACCAGGGGCCGGGCACCGCCTGCCCGCCGCCCGCCGGCTCGCCCGCTGGAGCGCCACCCACCGGTGGACCGCCGTGCTGCTGTGGCTGCTGCTCGTCGTCGTGGCCGTCGGCGCGGGTGGGGCGGTCGGCATGCGCACGCTCACCGGTGCCGAGTCCGGGGCGGGCGAGTCAGGGAGGGCCGACCTGCTGCTCGAGGACGCCGGGTTCCCCGCCGACGCCACCGAGCACGTGCTGATCCAGGCGCCCGTCGGGCACACGCTGGCGCCGGCCGAGGCCGAGGCGGTCGCCGCCGAGCTGCGGGACGGCTTCGGGCGGCTCGACGAGGTCGGTGCGGTCGGCGACGTGGTGCTCGCCGAGGACGGCCGCTCCGCGATGCTGCCCGTGACCATCGACCTCGGTGACGCCACCGGCACCGCGGCCTCCGACCTCGCCGGCGAGCGGGTGCCGGCGCTGCTGGCCGTCACCGCGCAGGTCGCCGACGACCACCCGGACCTCACCGTCGCGCAGGCCGGCGACGCCTCGGTGAACGTCGGCATGAACGACCGTGTCGCCGGCGACTTCCGGCGCGCCGAGCTGCTCAGCCTGCCCATCACGTTCGGCATCCTGCTGCTCACCTTCGGTGCCCTGTTCGCCGCGGGTGTGCCCGTGCTCCTCGCACTCTCGGCGGTCGGCACGGCCATCGGCCTGGCCTCCCTCGTCTCGCAGGTGATGCCGGCCACCCAGACGCTCAGCAGCGTCGTGCTGCTCGTCGGCATGGCCGTCGGCGTCGACTACTCCCTGTTCTACGTGCGGCGCATGCGTGAGGAGCTGGCGCACGGTGGCACCCGGTCCCACGCGATCGACGTCGCCGCGGCCACCAGCGGACGCGCGGTCGTCACCTCGGGCATCGCCGTGGTCGTCTCCATGTGCGGTCTGCTGCTGTCCGGGCAGGCCGTGTTCACCTCGATGGCCATCGGCACGGTCCTCGTCGTCGCCGTCGCGGTGCTCGGCTCGCTCACGGTGCTCCCGGCCGTGCTCAGCCTGCTGGGAGACCGCATCGACCGGCCACGCATCCCGTTCCTGCACCGCAAGGCCACCGGCGACAGCCGGTTCTGGGCCACGACGATGCGCGTCGTGCTGGCCCGCCCCGCGATCTCGCTCGCCGTGGCTGTCGGGGCGTTGCTGGCGCTCGCGGCCCCGGCGCTCGGCATCCGCCTCGGGGAGTCGAGCATCGACTCCATGCCGGCCGCCGTGCCCGCGGTCGCCGCCTACCAGGGCCTGACGGAGGCGTTCCCGCAGACCGGCTCGTCGCACACGGTCGTCGTGTCCACCGGCGACCGTGCACCGCTCGACCAGGACGCCGTCAGGGTGGCCGTCGACCACCTGCTCCTGACCGCCCAGGCCAGCGGGCGGTTCGCCGACCTGAGCGCCACCACGACCGTGTTCGCCCCCGACGGCGCCACCGCCACCGTCGACCTGCCCATCCCCGACGCGTCCGGCGACACCCGGGCCGAGGGGTCGCTGACGTTGCTGCGCGACGAGCTCGCACCCCAGCTGCGGAGCGACCTGCGCGAGACCGCGCCCGACGCGGACGTCCTGGTCACCGGCGGCACCGCGTGGGCTGTCGACTTCAGGGACACGCTGCGCGAGCACCTGCCGTGGGTCGTCACGTTCGTGCTCCTGGCCACCTTCGTGGTGCTCGTCCTGGCGTTCCGCTCGGTCGTCGTCGCCGGGACCGCCGTGGTGCTCACCCTGCTGTCCGTCGGTGCCGCGTACGGGCTCCTCGTCCTCGTGTTCCAGCACGGGTTCGCCACCGGCCTGCTCGGCGTGCAGCACAGCGGGTTCGTCGTCGACTGGCTGCCGCTGTTCCTGTTCGTCATCCTGTTCGGCCTGTCCATGGACTACCACGTGTTCGTCGTCAGCCGGATCCGCGAGGCCGCGCAGGAGGGCCTGCCGACCCGGGCCGCCGTCGCCCGCGGCGTCACCCGGTCCGCCGGGGTCGTCACCAGCGCGGCCGCCGTCATGGTCGGGGTGTTCGCCATCTTCGGCTCGCTCTCGCTCGTCGAGTTCGAGCAGCTCGGTGTCGGCCTGGCCGCCGCGGTGATCCTCGACGCGACCCTGGTCCGCGCCGTCCTGCTTCCCGCCGCCATGGCCGTGCTCGGCCGCTACAACTGGTGGCTGCCCGGCTGGCTCGACCGCGTGCTCCCCGCCGCACACGGCGAGCAGGTGCCCGCCGCGGTCTGACACCCGCACCCCGGTGCCGTCCGCCCCTGTCCCCGGGGCGGACGGCACCGGTGCATCATCGGGGGATGACCCGTGCGCTGATCGTCGTCGACGTCCAGAACGACTTCTGCGAGGGCGGTGCCCTGGCTGTCACCGGGGGTGCCGCGGTGGCCGGTGCGATCACCGGGTACCTGCGCGAGCACGCCGACCGGTACGCCGCGGTCGTCGCGACGCGCGACTGGCACCACCCGCTGCCGGACACCAACGACGGGCACTTCGCGGCCGGGGCCGACCCGGACTACGTCTCGACGTGGCCGGAGCACTGCGTGGCCGGCACTCCCGGCGCCGAGCTGCACCCTGAGCTGCAGCTGCCCGACGGGGCGCTCGCGGTGGTCAAGGGGGAGGGTCGGCAGGACTACTCGGGGTTCTCGGGCCGGGTCGTCGGCGCGGCGCAGCCGGACCTGGCGGAGACGTTGCGGGCGGCGGGTGTGACCGACGTGGACGTCGTGGGGCTCGCCACCGACCACTGCGTCACGGCGACCGCGGTGGACGCCCGCGCGGCGGGGTTCGACGTGCGGGTGCTCACCGACCTGACCGCGGCGGTGGCCGCGCCGACGGCCGTCGCAGCGCTGACGCGGCTGGCGCAGGACGGGGTGGAGCTCGCGACGAGCTGACCGCCGGGCGCCTCATACCTGACGCCCAGGTGCGGCCCAGCGCACCTGCAGGTCGGCGCGCCACGATGCCTGGGCCGACCCGCCCCGGTGCCGCAGCGATGCGCCCGGCCGTCCCTCTGGAGGGGCACCCCCGCCATGAGCTACTCCACCGCGAAGAAGCACGAGCGTGCCCGCAAGCAACGCCGGGCGCTCGCCCGCGAGCAGGAGAAGCTCGAGCGGCAGCGGCGCGCCGCCAGACGCAAGCGGCGTCGGGTCGTGCTCGGCGTGGGGCTGCCGCTGGCCGCCGTGGCCACGGCGGCGGGTGTCGTGCTCACCGTCCGTTCGCGGGCCGAGGCAGCCGAGGCGGCCGAGCGGGCGGCGATCCGGGCCGCCGCGGTCGGCCCGCAGAACATGCTCAGCGACGGCATCGTCCTGGCCGGTGACGGCACCACCATGGCCGCGGTGCCCACGGCAGCGATCGACGCGGACGCCGCCCCCGTGGCGACCACCGTCGACCGGACCAGCGGAGTCCTCGACATCGTGATGTACGCCGACTACCGCTCGGCGGACGCGGCCACGTTCTGGACCGCGGTCTCCACCGACCTCGAGTCCTGGGTCACGGGAGGCCAGGCGACCCTGGAGCTGCACCCCCTGGCACTCGACGGCGACGACTACGCGCTGCGCGCTGCCGGCGCGATGGGCTGCGTCGCGGACACCACACCTGACAGTGCGTTCGTGGCGCACGCCGCGCTGCTCGCCGCGCAGCCGGACCTCGACGAGGACGGGCTCGACACGGCCGGTCTCGAGACGCTCCTGTCGGGTGTGGGTGTCGACACGAGCCTGGTGAGCGACTGCCTCGAGCAGGGCGACTTCGCCGACTGGGCGAGCGAGGCGACCGCCCGCGCGGCGGCCTCCGTGCCGTACGACCAGGTCGGGCAGGTGACGACCTCGCCGGTGGTGCTCGTCGCAGGCGTGCCGTACACCGGCGACCTGGCCGACGCGGACGCGTTCGCGGCGTTCGTCAGCCAGGTGTACTCCGACCTGTCCACCGGCGGCTGATCAGCGGCCGTCCTGCGGTTCCGCCGTTCGAGTGGTCCGTTATGTCCGATCTTGTGCGCAGGCGCGCTCGGCCGGACGATGGGCAGATCGCGTGCCGCCACCGGGTACGTGGTGATCCGCCCACGGCCCGAGGAGAACCGCCATGCGCGACACCGACGACCCTCGCCCGCCCGCGACGGAACCCGCCACCGATGCCGCCGCAGCACCCGGCCGGGTGACGGGCGGGCACGACGTGGCCGCCGATCGCGAGCGCATGCGCCGCCGACGTGTCTACCGGGCCGCCGCCGTGGTGCTGCTGCTCGAGGCGTACGCCATCGGTGCCGCCCTCACGGGTCGGCCGCTGCTGCCCGTGCCCACGATCGACCCGATGCTCGCCGTCCCCATCCTGTTCTTCGCGGCGTTGCTGGCCATCCTCATCGGCACGCAGATCGGCACCGCCCGCTCACCGCACCTGACCTACCGGCCCGAGCAGATGGACGTGAGCCTGGACGACGTCATCGGCATCGAGCCCGTCAAGGAGGACGTGCGCCGCTCGATCGACCTGTTCCAGACCCACCGGCAGTTCGCCGACCTGATGGGCGGCACCCCGCGGCGCGGCCTGCTGTTCGAGGGGCCTCCCGGCACCGGCAAGACGATGACCGCCAAGGCGATGGCCGCCGAGGCGGGTGTGCCGTTCCTGTTCGTGTCGGCCACCTCGTTCCAGTCGATGTACTACGGCGCGACGGCCAAGAAGATCCGCGCGTACTTCAAGGCGCTGCGCAAGGCCGCGTGGGCCGAGGGTGGGGCCATCGGCTTCATCGAGGAGATCGACGCGATCGCGATCCGTCGCGGAGGGGTGGCCGCGGCCGTGACGGGGCCGAGCGTGGCGGGGTTCGGGCTGGGCTCGTCGTGCTCGTGGTCGTCGGGTGCGGCGGCAGGTGCGGTGCTCGGGGCGGTGCCCGGAGCTACGCCCGGGGTCGTGACCAACCAGGTGATCAGCGAGGGCACCGGGGGTGTTGTCAACGAGCTGCTCGTGCAGATGCAGTCGTTCGACGAGCCGACCGGGTTCGACCGGCTCTACAACCGTGTGGTCGCCCGGATCAACCTGCTGCTGTCCGCCGACCGGCAGCTCCGCCTGCGTCGCCCCGGCCGTGCACCGATCCTGCTGATCGCGGCGACCAACCGTGCCGACTCGCTGGACCCGGCGCTGCTGCGGCCGGGCCGGTTCGACCGTCACCTGACGTTCTCCGCCCCGGACGCCCAGGGTCGGCGGGCGCTCGTCGACCACTTCCTGACGCGGCGGGCCCACGAGGCCGACCTGGACGAGCCGCACACGCGCGACCGCATCGCCGCCGCAACCAACGGCTGGACCCCGGTGATGGTCGAGCACCTGCTGGACGAGGCGCTGGTCAACGCGTTGCGCCGCGGGTCGCAGGCCATGTCGTACGCGGACGTCGAGCACGCCCGCATCACCGAGATGGTCGGCATCGGGCAACCGGTCACGTACACGCGCGCCGAGCAGGAGCTCATCGCGACGCACGAGGCCGGGCACGCCACCGTCGCCTGGCTCGTCGCGCCGAACCGCACGCTGGAGGTGCTGACGATCATCCGGCGCGGTTCCGCCCTGGGCATGCTCGCCCACGGGGACTGCGAGGAGGTCTACACGCACACCCGCTACGACCTGGGTGCGCTGGTGCAGATCGCGATGGGCGGTTGGGTAGCCGAGGAGCTGTTCTTCGGGCAGACCACCACCGGCCCGGCCAGCGACCTGGCGGCCGCCACCCGCACCGCCGCGCAGATGGTCGGAGCCACCGGGATGACGGGTTCGCTCATCTCGTTCGCCGCGACCGGGCACGAGCTGGTGTCGGCGGTCCTGTCCGACCGGGTCGCCAGGGACCAGCTCGAGCAGGTGCTCGACGACGCGCGCAGCACCGTGCGGCGCCTGCTCTCCCGCAACAAGCACCTCGTCGAGGCGCTGCGCGACGCCCTGCTCGAGCGGCACGAGCTGCTCGGTGAGCAGATCACCGACGTGCTGGAGCAGGCGCGCGACGCCCACGACGCGCGCGCCGAGCAGCCGCCCGTGCCGAGGCTGCAGCCCGTCTGACGGACCCCTCACGTACCCTCGGCGCGTGCCCGAGGGTCATACCGTCCACCGCATCGCCCGTCAGCTGACGCTCGACCTGGCTGGTCGCGCGCTCGCGGTCAGCTCGCCGCAGGGCCGGTTCGCCGCAGGGGCGCGGCGGCTCGACGGGCAGATGATGGTCGGGGCGGACGCGGTCGGCAAGCAGCTGTTCGTGACGTTCGCGTCGGGTGACGTGCTGCGCGTGCACCTGGGCCTGTACGGCGCGTGGGACCTGTACGGGAGGGTCACGCCGGTCACCGCCGGGCAGGGCGCTGTCGGCAGCATGGGTGCGCCGCGGCTGCGTCGGGCCGTGCGGATCGGCGAGCAGGAGCGCGCCCTGCCCGGTGCCGACGACGGTCCGGGCGGCGCGTTCCCACCGCCTCCCGTCGGTCAGGTGCGGGTGCGGCTCGCGACGGACGAGACCGTGGCCGACCTGCGCGGACCCTCCGCGTGCGAGGTCCTGGACCCCGATCAGGCTGCTGCGGCCGCGGCCCGGCTCGGCCCCGACCCGGCCACGGTCGACGACCTGCCCGCCGCCCGGGCCACCGTGGTCGACCGCATCACGTCGCGCGTGGTGCCGGTCGGCCAGCTGCTCATGGACCAGTCCGTCGTGGCCGGGATCGGCAACATCTACCGCGCCGAGCTGCTGTTCCGCGCGCGACTCGACCCGTGGACGCCCGGCCGTCAGGTGCCCACGGAGGTCGTCGGCGCGCTGTGGGACGACTGGGCGGTGCTGCTCGCCGACGGCATCCGCACCGGCGTGATGCTCACCCGTGAGGACCTCGACGAGGACGGCCGCAGCCGGGCGCTCGCCGACCCGACGGAACGGCACTGGGTGTACGGACGCCCTGGGCTGCCCTGCCGGGTGTGCGCGACCCCGGTGCTCGTCGAGCCGATGGCGGCCCGCAAGCTGTACCGCTGCCCGTCCTGCCAGCGCTGAGCGCGCGCCGTCAGTCCGTTGCCGTGACGGGGTCGGCGGCGGCCAGCAGTGCACGCTGACCGGCCTCCCAGCCGCTGAGCTCGTCGATCACGAAGCAGAACTCGTTGTCCTCCGGGTCGGCGAGCACCACGTAGCCGTCGCCCTGATCATCGAGCGTCGGCCCGCTCAGCACCCGTGCCCCGAGCGCCACGGCCTGCGCGACAGCAGCCCGGGCATCGGGCACCTGCACGTCGAGGTGCAGCCGGTTCTTCGGCGACGACTTGGGCTCGGGCACGCGCTGGAACGCGAGCATCAGAGGCCCGGCGTCGACGGTCGCCCACGACTCGTCGCGCGCGGCCCACCGGGTGCCCATCACCGCCGCCCAGAACGCGGCGAGCGCGGCCGGCTCGGCACAGTCGACGACGACTTCCTGGATGCGGATCGGCATGTCAGGACCATAGGCGCCCCCACCGACACCCGGGCGGGGTGCCGGCTCACGGCCTACGCGTCGAGCCCGAGCAGGGCCCGCCAGGCCCGATGGTGCTCGACGGTGACGCCCTGGTATCCGGTGAGCCCGCCGAACGCGTCCGCGACCAGCGCGGTCTCCTGCTCGAGCACCGCCGGTCCCTCGTCGACGAACGTGTACTGCGCGCCGCCGGCTACCTCGGCGGTGTCCGTCTCGACCCCGACGGTGAACGGCCGCCCCGCCATGCTCGCGGCGACGACTGCCGGCCCGGCCAGGGCGATGATGCCGTCGGGCCCGTCCGCGTGGTCGATGAACGCGACGACACCCACCCGGTCGCACCGCGCGAGCACGGCGTCGAGCAGCGTCGCCCCCGTGCCCGTCGGGTCAGGCTGGTACGCGAGCCACCACGGCGCGTCGACCCCGAGCCCGACGCCGGAGGGCAGCGAGGCACGCACGGTCTCCAGCACGCCCAACCAGCGCAGCGTGACGCCCGTGCGGTCCTGCTCCCATGCGGTGGTCGTCCACGGCTCCACGTCCAGCTGCACGGCGTCCGGTGCAGCGCCGGCGACGTGCGCGGACGCGAGCGCGGTGGTCGCCCAGGTGACCGCGAGCGACGGCTGGTCGATCCACGGCGGGTCACCCCCGAGCACGCTCACCGCGACCCCGGCCTGCTGCAGCGCCAGGCACGCCGCCCCGAACCACGTGCCCACCGGGCCCTCGTCGGCGGCCCACGGCGCCCCGAGGAACACGCGGTCGAGGCCGCGGTCCAGGCAGAACGCGGCCAGCGCGTCGGGCTCGGCGGGGGCGTAGGAGCGCCCGCGCGCGTCGAGCGCCGGGTCGACAGGGTTGTGCCACGCCCACATGGACGTCAGCGCCGACGTGCCGGTCATCGCATCCCCCTCGGCCCCCGTGAGCGCCGGGCCACCGGCGCACGCCGCCGACGTTACCGGCGTGTCGTGCTGCCGGCCCGCCGCCGTGCGACCCGGTCGCCGCCGCGTGCGAGGGTGGGGCCATGGATCTGCGCATCTTCACCGAGCCCCAGCAGGGCGCGACGTACGACGAGCTGCTCACGGTGGCGAAGGCCACCGAGGACCTCGGCTTCGACGGCTTCTTCCGCTCCGACCACTACCTGGCGATGGGCTCGGGCGACGGCCTGCCCGGCCCCACCGACGCCTGGACCACGCTGGCCGGCCTGGCCCGCGAGACCAGCCGCATCCGCCTGGGCACGCTCGTGTCGTCGGCGACGTTCCGGCACCCGGGCGTGCTGGCCATCCAGGTCGCGCAGGTCGACCAGATGTCCGGCGGGCGCGTCGAGCTGGGCCTGGGTGCCGGCTGGTTCGAGCAGGAGCACACCGCGTACGGCATCCCGTTCCCGCCCAAGCGGTTCGACCTGCTCACCGAGCAGCTCGAGGTCGTCACCGGGCTGTGGGGCACGCCCGTGGGTGGCCGGTTCGACCACGCAGGCGAGCGGTACACGCTCACGGACTCCCCGGCGCTGCCCAAGCCCGTGCAGACCTCCGCGCTGGACGCGTCGAAGGCCGGTGTGCCGGTGATCGTCGGCGGCCTGGGTCCGAAGCGCACGCCGGCGCTCGCGGCCCGGTTCGCCGCCGAGTTCAACCTGGCCTTCCCGCCCCTGGCCGATGTCGCCGACCACGTGGCCCGCGCACACGCGGCGTGCGAGGCGATCGGCCGTGACC
Organism: Cellulomonas soli; assembly: GCF_052036975.1. GTDB lineage: Bacteria > Actinomycetota > Actinomycetes > Actinomycetales > Cellulomonadaceae > Cellulomonas > Cellulomonas soli_A. Next base: position 89,695 of record NZ_JBQIAR010000016.1, on the reverse strand, counting down.
CGCGCTCGCTGATCATGTCGGCGGCGCTGGTGCTGTGCGTCGGCCGCACGGACGCCGAGGTGGACCGTCGGGCCGCCGCGATCGGCCGCGACCCGCTCGAGCTGCGCGAGGTCGGCCTGGCGGGCACCCCGTCGGCGCTCGTCGACCGGATCGGCATGCTGGCCGAGCAGGGCCTGCAGCGCGTGTACCTGCAGGTGCTCGACCTGCACGACCTCGACCACCTCGAGCTCGTGGCGAGCGAGGTCGCCTCACAGCTGGGCTGAGGCCTCCACGAGGTGGTGCGTCGCGGGGCGGCGCACCACCTCACGGACCAGCTCGCGGGCGCTGTGCACCAGCAGCACCACGAGCGCGACGTTGCGGGCCACGAGCACGAGCGTCACAGAGGGTGTCCCGCCCAGGATCCAGTCGTACCCCCACGGGAAGACGCCCTGCGTGGCCGCCGCGATCCCCAGCACCAGGGCCGCGGTGCGCCGCCAGCCCGGCAGCCCGAGCGCGAGCGCGACGGCCACGGGTGGTCCGAGCCAGCCGATGTACTGCGGCGACCCGACCTTGTTGAGCACGATGAGGGCCGTGGCGATCAGCATCGCCCCGCGCACCACGAACGCCAGGCGCAGCTCGTCGTCGGCCCAGAACGCCGCACCGGCCCGCCGCCGGACCCACCACAGCAGCGCCGCGCACGCCACGAGCCCGAGGGCGAACAGCGCACCCAGCACGTCGGCCATGCCCTGCGCGCCGGGCCCGTGCAGCTCGAACGTGACGATCTGCGCGTTGTAGGCGCGCTCCACCTGCGGTGTCCACAGCGCGGCGATCAGCCACGGCGTGCCACCCACGGACTCCAGCTGCAGGCCGCGCCCGTCCTGCTCGCCCAGGAACGACAGCAGGTGCGAGCCGCCCCCGCCGACGAGCACCGAGCCGACGACCACGGTCGAGACGACCGCGGCGGGCAGCACCACGTCGCGCCACGGCCGCCGGGCGGCCAGCACCACCGGCAGCAGCAGCGGCCCGGGTGCCACCTTGATCCACGCGCCGGCGGTCAGCAGCGCCGAGGACGTGCGGGTCGAACGCAGCGCGAGCACGAGCGCGACGACCACGAGCGGGGCGACGACCGCGTCGAGCCGACCGATGGCGACCGGTCCGAGCAGCACGGTCACGCCGAGCCAGCACCAGGCCCCGCCGCTCGGGTGGGGCCCCCGACCTGGTCGGGGTGCGTGCAGCAGGACCGCCAAGGCGACCGCGTCGAGCACGGTCACCATGACCGACCAGGCGATCGCGTACCCGGACCCCTCGGTCGTGCCGCCGACGGCGGCGGCGAGCATCGGCACGGTCGCCCCGGCCGGGTACACCCAGTCGCCGGCGAGCGCCGGCCACTGGCCCTGCTCGAGGCCCTGCCACATCCAGTACCGGTAGAGCGTCAGGTCCCAGAACGCCTTGTCGGGGATCGCCACGACGCCGAGCCACACGATCCAGGCGTGCACGGCCACGAACGCCGTCCACACCGTGGACGGCCGGCCGACGAAGCGGTGCAGGAGGACCTCCGGGTGGGATGCGGGGGGTGCTTTCGTCGCTACCCTGCGGTCGGAACGAACCGTACCGCCGATCGGACGGCGGGCGGCCACGTCGCTCAGGCGGCACTCGTCGAGGAGGAACTGGTGAGCAGCATCGGATGGCGCGTGCACGGCGACGGGCGCAGGGTCACGCCCGGCGAGGTCGTCTCGCCCGACGAGCGGCTGACGTGGCCGCGGACCGTCGGGATCGGCCTGCAGCACATCGTCGCGATGTTCGGGGCCACGTTCCTGGTGCCCCTCATCACCGGGTTCTCGCCGCAGACCACGCTGTTCTTCTCGGCCATCGGCACCGTCGGGTTCCTGCTCATCACGGGCAACCGGCTGCCCAGCTACCTGGGTTCCAGCTTCGCGTTCCTGGCCCCGATCGGGGCGGCCACCGCCTCCGGCGGGCAGTCCGTCGCGGTCGGCGGCATCCTCGTGACGGGCATCGCGCTGGCCCTGGTCGGTCTGCTGGTGCACGTGGTGGGCGGTCGGTGGATCGACGTCGTCATGCCCCCGGTCGTCACGGGCACGATCGTCGCGCTCATCGGCTTCAACCTGGCCCCGGCGGCGTGGACCAACGTGCAGGCCGCACCGGTCACGGCGACCGTCACGCTGGCGTCGATCATCCTCATCTCGGTGCTGTTCCGCGGCATGCTCGGGCGCCTGGCGATCCTGCTCGGTGTGCTGGTCGGCTACGCCGTGGCGCTGGTGCGCGGCGAGGTCGTGTTCGACAAGGTCGAGGCAGCGTCCTGGTTCGGCCTGCCGGACTTCGTGACCCCGACGTTCGACGTGACGGTGCTCGGCCTGTTCCTGCCCGTGGTGTTCGTGCTGATCGCCGAGAACGTCGGCCACGTGAAGTCCGTGGCGGCGATGACCGGCAAGAACTACGACGACCTGACCGGCCGGGCCCTGCTGGCCGACGGCCTCGCCACCACGCTGGCCGGTCTCGGCGGCGGTTCCGGGACGACCACCTACGCGGAGAACATCGGCGTCATGGCCGCGACCCGCGTGTACTCGACGGCCGCGTACTGGGTGGCCGCCGGTGGGGCGTTCGTGCTGGCGCTCTCGCCGAAGTTCGGCGAGCTCATCGCCACCGTGCCGGTCGGTGTGCTCGGCGGTGCCGGCACCATGCTCTACGGGATGATCGGCATCCTCGGCGCGCGCATCTGGGTGCAGAACAAGGTGGACTTCTCCGACCCGGTGAACCTGACCACGGCCGCCGTCGCGCTGGTCATCGGTGTCGCCAACTTCACGCTGCAGGCCGGTGACCTGCAGTTCGCGGGCATCGCGCTGGGCACCGGCGCCGCGATCGGCATCTACCACCTGATGCGCGTGATCACCCGCTGGCGCGGCACCGGCCACGAGCCGGCGAGCCCGGCGTCCGTGCCGGGCGGCGACGAGCTGGTGCACTGAGCCTCCCGCACCTCCACGGTGTTGCAGGGGTGGGGTCGGCTGCGGTCGGCACCACCCCTGCGCCGTCGGACCGTCGGACCGTCGTGCCGCCCGGTTGTCCGGGGCGTGCGGGCTCAGCCCTCGGCGGCAGGCGTCTCGACCGGGGTCTCCGCCGTCGTGGGTGCGGTGGTCGCCTCGGCCAGCAGCTCCTCGACCGGCTTGCAGCCCTCGGGCCCGGTCAGTGCGACCGCCGGGTCCAACGTGACCGCCTCGACCGCCACGAGGCCCTGGAACGTGGAGCCGACGGTCACGTCGACGGCCGCGTCGTCACGGGCGACGAACGTCAGGATCGGGTCGGTGAACTGCGCCGCCAACGTGTACGCGGCTGCGATGCCGTTCACGCCGAACGACAGGCGCACGGTGCCGTCCAGCTGGGTGGTGGCGTTCCCCGTGCCGGCGATCACGAAGCCCCGGGTGGCCAGTTCTTCCGCCGTCTGACCGGCCACGCCCGCGGCACCCGAGCCGTTGAGCACCGTGACGGTGATCTGGTCGTAGCCGACGGGCAGTGCGCCCGCAGGCGGGCACACGACCTGGTCGGCCGTGGTGGCGGTCGGTGACGGCGAGCTGAACCCCCGGTCGAACGCGCCCAGGTCGATCGTGTCGGTGTAGACCGCGGCGGCGCCGACCCCGGCGACGGCAAGCCCGGCCAGCAGCACACCGAACACCACGGCCTGCCGCTCGTGCATGTGACGGCGGCGCAGCTGGCGCCCCCGGTTGCTGTCGCTCACTCGATCACCAGGACCCTCGCGTGCAGGATCGGCCGCTGCTGCAGTGCCGCGCGCACGGCACGGTGCAGGCCGTCCTCCAGGTACATGACGCCCTTGTACTGCACCACGTGCGCGAAGAGGTCGCCGTAGAAGGTCGAGTCCTCCGCCAGCAAGGCGTCGAGGTCCAGCGTGCGCTTGGTGGTCACGAGCTCGTCGAGCCGCACCTGGCGCGGCGGGACCTCGGCCCACTGCTTCACCGTCACGAGCCCGTGGTCCGGGTAGGGCCTGCCCTCGCCCACCGCCTTGAAGATCACGGGGCGAGTCTAGGTGCAGCGCCGGGCGGCTGGCCCCGCAGGCACGCGGAGCGGATGTGAGCGACCTGTGCATGTCCCGGACGCACGAGAGCCCCGGTCCACGGGGGACCGGGGCTCTCGTTCAGACGCGTGCGTCAGGCCTGTTCAGGCCGAACGACAGGTCAGAGAGGCGTGATGTTGGACGCCTGCGGGCCCTTGGGGCCCTGCGTGACGTCGAACTGCACACGCTGGTTCTCCTCGAGCGAGCGGTAGCCGCTCGTCGCGATGGCCGAGTAGTGGGCGAAGACGTCGGGCCCGCCGTCCTCGGGGGCGATGAAGCCGAAGCCCTTCTCGGCGTTGAACCACTTCACGATGCCAGTAGGCATGGGTACTCCTTCTACGGAAAACGGGACGACCCCGATGTGGCCGGGACCGGTGAATCACGGTGGTCGTCGTCCGTTCCGGAGGAACGTGGGTGCCCGGTCTGGCCGAGCGTGACAAGCGAAACACAATGACTACGCGAGCCAGCGTACGCGACGGAGGCGCTCAGGGCCATGGCAAACGGGCGAAGAAACCCCTCGGGGTGTCGCGGAGGGGGGTCTCACCCCTGGTGAGGGGCCCCCTCGGGGTCGCCCGACGGGTCCGAGGACCGCCGGGAACCGGTCGCACCCTCCGCACGGTCGCGGATGCCGCGCAGCATCCGCTGACTCATCACGAAGCTCACCAGCGACACGGGCTCGACCACCAACGCCGACCAGCCCGAGCGGTACGCGTACCGCTCGCGGACCACCAGACGGGTGGTCCGGTCGGGGGCGGCCTGCAGCACGAACGCCCAGGTGAAGTCGTACGGCGCCCCCGGGCCGCCACCCTGCGGGGAGCGCAGCACCAGGGCGTGCCCCGGGTCGGCCACGGCCACCTGCAGCGGTGCGCCCGGGGCCAGCAGGACCTGGTCGCCGACCGTCAGGTCCTGCCACGCCGGCTCGATCCGGTCCGCGCTGTGGATGCCCAGGCCGAGGAGGTTCTCCAGCGCGTCGTAGCTGTAGAAGCCCCCGCGGTCCTGCCCGAGCTGCACGAGCCACGGCCACACGTCCTCGGGCGGTGCCAGGATCGTCACGGCGCGCGTGGACCGGTGGTCGACCGCGGGCAGCAGGTCGTCGCCGGGCAGGGCCGCGTCCAGCTCGGCCTCGCGGGTGCCCCACTGCAGCGACCAGGTGCGCAGCACGGGCAAGGACGCCAGGACGGCCGCACCGGCGAGGAACGCCCGGGTGCGGGTGGACGGGTGGCGCGGCGTCATGCCCTCAGCCGAACAGGCGTCACCGCCGACCCGACAGTGACCAATGTCCCGAGGTGTCGCTCGGGTCGGCCGGGCGTTCGCAGGCCTCGCGCCGCGCGGTGTACCGGTCGTACAACGTGACGACCAGGGCGACCAGGTAGCCGAAGAACAGCACGTCGCCGACGGACACGGTGCCCCGCCGGCCCGTCGCGAACGCCGCGAACACCAGGATGGCGACCACGGAGATCGCCGTGTTCGCGCCGACCTGCACGCCGAGCGGCAGGCGTCCCACGCGCGGTGCGTGCCCGCGTGCCCGCCACACCGACACCCCGGCGTGCGCGACCACCGTCGCGCCCACCACCAGGGCGACCGTGGTCGGCGAGCTGTCGATCCGCGGGTACGACTCCACCATGATCATGGTGACCAGCGCGGCCAGGGCGACCTTCTCCAGCAGGTGGCCGACGCCGCGCGGTGCCACCGCCACCGGGCCGCGCGGCACGAAGCCCGTGAGGGTCGAGACGCGGTCGGCGTCGAGCGTCAACGGCCAGTCCTGGGCGGGCAGGCGGCGCCGCAGCCACCGCCAGCCGAACCACAGCGCCACGACCAGCACGAGCAGCAGCACGACGACCCACGGACGGTACGCGAACCCTTCCGACCACGTGTCGGTCGGGTCGACGCCGAGCACGACGCGCTTGAACTCGTCGGTGAAGTCCAGCTGGGCGACGTGGATCCACCACTCCTGCGGCAGCTTGACGACGACCCAGATGAGCGCGGCGGTCCACACCAGCGCCCTCCGGGACAGCCGGCCCGCGTCCCAGCGGGTGCGGACCACCTCGATCGCGATGACGAAGTACTCGAAGGTGTTGGGGAACACCATGAGCAGCCACCGCTCGCCGGTCAGCTCGAACGCGAGCACGCCGACCAGCCGGTAGTACCAGAGGCCCGCCGCGAGCCGCAGCGAGAACGTCGACCGCCAGTTCCGGATGACCGCCAGGTAGGCGATCGTCAGGTAGTAGATGTCCAGCGCCTTGTCGTACGACTGGTAGTTGTCCAACGGCAGGTCCGTGAACGTGGCGAACACGGTCTGGTCGACGCCGTCGATCACCAGCGCCGCGATCAGCGCAGGCAGCGGGAACCGCGGGATGAACAGCGGGACCACCAGGCGCAGCCCGAGGACCAGCACGAACACGGCCAGGTCGAGCTGCGAGGCGTCCCCCATGGCGCGCACTCTAGGGCCGGTGCGCGCGCAGCGCGTGCGGAGGCAGCCGGGTCGGGCCACCATCTGTGCAGCACGTCGACGGCGACGGGCACCCACGGAGAGGCAGGGCCGGTGGAGCGCATCACGCACTGGATCGGTGGGTGCGCCGACGACGGCGGGTCCGCAGCCGTCGAGCCGCCGGACGGCGCCGGCCCTGCACGGACGATCCCGGTGGTCGACCCGGCGACGGGGCGGCAGCGGGCCGAGCTGGCCATGGGTGACGCACAGACCGTCGACCGCGCCGTGCAGGCCGCGACGCAGGCCCAGCGCGCGTGGGGTCGCAGCTCGCTGGTCACACGGACCGCGGTCATGTTCCGGCTGCGCCAGCTGCTGATCGACGAGACCGAGACGCTGGCACGGGTCATCTCGGCCGAGCACGGCAAGACCGTCGAGGACGCCGTGGGCGAGATCCGGCGCGGCCGCGAGACCGTCGACTTCGTGTGCGGCATCGCGGCCGCCAGCAAGGGCGAGTTCACCGCCGAGGCGTCCACCGGGGTGGACGTGCACCAGTTCCGCCAGCCGCTCGGCGTGGTCGCAGGCATCACACCGTTCAACTTCCCGGCGATGGTGCCGCTGTGGATGCACCCGGTGGCCATCGCCACCGGCAACGCGTTCGTGCTCAAACCTTCCGAGCGGGACCCCTCGGCGTCGATGGTCGTCGCCGACCTCTACCGGCGTGCCGGGCTGCCCGACGGCGTGTTCTCGGTGGTGCACGGCGACAAGGAGGTCGTCGAGGCGATCCTCGACCACCCGGGGATCGCCGCGGTCTCGTTCGTCGGGTCGACGCCCGTCGCGCGGTCCGTGCAGCAGCGCGGTGTCGCCGCCGGCAAACGCGTGCAGGCGCTCGGCGGGGCGAACAACCACGCCGTGGTGCTGCCCGACGCCGACATCGCGTTCGCGGCCGCGCAGATCGCCTCGGGGGCCTTCGGCTCGGCAGGGGAGCGGTGCATGGCCGTCCCGGTGGCCGTCGCCGTGGGCACGGCCGCGGACCCGCTGGTCGAGGAGCTGGCGCGGTTGGCCTCGGCGGTCGTGGTCGGGCCCGGGGACCGGCCCGGTGTCGAGATGGGCCCGCTGATCACCCGGGCGTCGCGGGACCGGGTCGTCGAGCTGGTCTCGCAGGCCGTCGACGGCGGTGCGCACACCGTGGTCGACGGGCGCGGGCTCGTCGTCGAGGGGTACGAGGACGGGTTCTTCGTCGGCCCGACCGTGCTCGACCGCGTCACCCCGCCGATGCGCGTGTACCGCGAGGAGGTGTTCGGGCCGGTGCTGGCCGTGGTGCGGGTCGAGACGTTCGAGGACGCCCTGGACCTGGTGAACGCCTCCCCGTTCGGCAACGGCGCCGCGGTGTTCACCGCGTCGGGCGAGCACGCCCGCCGGTTCACCCACGAGGTGCAGGCAGGCATGGTCGGGGTCAACGTGCCGATACCCGTGCCCGTCGCGTACTCCTCGTTCGGCGGGTGGAAGCAGTCGCTGTTCGGCGACCACCACGCGCACGGGCCCGAGGGGGTGCGGTTCTGGACCCGGCAGAAGGTCGTCACGACCCGCTGGCCGCAGCAGCACGGCGCGGGGGGCGACGGGGTGGGCGCCACCTCGCCGGTGGTGGCCGACCTGACCTTCCCGCACGGGCCGGCCTGACCGCCCGCCCGGTCACTCGTCCTCAGTCCGCGGTCCGCACCTGGTCGCGGCCCGCTGCCTTGGCGCCGTACAACGCCCGGTCGGCCGCCGCCATGGTCGCCGGACCGTCGCGGGTGCCGTCGTGCGCGGCGATGCCCGCCGAGAAGGTCACCGCCGGGTCCCGGGCCAGCCACGCCATGCGCAACGTGTCGACGGCGTCGAGCGCCTCCTCGGGCGAGGTCTGCGCGAGCACCAGCGCGAACTCCTCTCCGCCGTACCGGGCTGCGTAGTCGTCGGTCAGCAGCACCCGGCTGACCGTCGAGCCGAACAGGGCGATCATCTCGTCGCCGGCGGCGTGCCCGAACGCGTCGTTGAGGTCCTTGAACCGGTCGAAGTCGCAGATGACGACGCAGTCGCCGGGCGCCAGGCGGGACAGTCGCGCCTCGAGGCCGCGCCGGTTGCCCAACCCGGTCAGCGGGTCGATCCGGCTCAGGGCGGCCAGCCGGGCGCGCGAGACGCGCTGGTGCGCACGGAGCGTCGCCAGGGCCACACCGCTGAACGACCAGGCGATGCCGTGCACGAGCAGGCGGTACACCTCGGTGACGGACAGGTCCCGGAACCCGCTGCTCTCGGCCCACCAGGCCAACGGCAGCAGGGCCAGCGACGCCCATCGCTGGTGGAACAACCCGGTGTAGGCGAAGGTCAACGGGATCAGGCCCGACCACAGACCCTCGTCGTGACCGATGGCCGCACCGGCGGCACCGAGCGCGACCAGGGCGCCGGCCGGGTACAGCATCGTGCTCCACCGCTCCCATGCCCGCCCCGAGAGGTGCACGAGCAGGGCGGTGACCACGAGCGCTGCGGAGATCCACCACGCGCTGAAGTCCGGGGGAGGCTCGGGCGCGTCCGGCGGGTGCTGCCGGGCGAACGGCAGGCTGGTGAGGACGACCACCCCGACGAACGCGCACAGCAGGCGTCCGGCTGCGATCGCCGGCCCGCGGGCGTGCACCCACCGCGGGGTGTGCCGCAGCAGTGGCGCGACGAGGAGGTCGTCCGCCCACGCCGAGCCCGCGTCCGGCTCCGTCGGCGTCGCCCGCACCCTGGGCGCCGGGTCGCCCGCACGGGCGCCGGTGCCGGGGGCGGCGTGGCCGGAGGAAGGGGTCACCCAGTCCTCATCGGCGGGCGACGACCACCTCTGAGGGCTCGGGCTTCTGCGGGTCGGGCGGCGAGCCCCCGTGCGGCGTAGCGTCGGTGCCGGCGGCTGGTCGGCGACCGCCCGCACCGACGACGCAGGAGGGGACGATGGGGAACCACCGGCAGTGGAAGGACCTCGGCGCAGGCCGCAAGGTCGGGATCGTGGTGATGTCGGCCGCGCAGGTCGCGCTCGCCGGGGCGGCCTTCCGGGACCTCGCGCGGCGCCCCGCCGACGAGATCGACGGACCGAAGCTCGCGTGGGGGCTCGCGCTGCTCGTCAACTGGGTGGGGCCTATCGCGTACTTCCTGAAGGGGCGTCGACCGGCCGCGTGACGGCCGGCGCGTCGGGCGGCAGGAGCCTGCCGCGGACCGCCAGCACGATCGTCTGCACCACCAGCGCCAGCAGCAGCGCCGTGGACGCGGCCACGAGCGCGACGGCGAGCACCTGCAGCCCGGTCGTGCTCGTCGCGTGGTCGAGCCGCAGCGCGGTGTTCGCCATCGCCGCCAGCCCGAACGAGAACGCCCACAAGCCGGGGCTGAACCCGCCCTGGAAGAACCACGGGACGAGCCGGGCGAGCAGCACCAGCTGCAGCAGGCCGTACCCGAACAGCACCAGCGCGAACGCGTCGAACCGACCGCCGTTCACCGACAGGTACGCATAGCAGGCGACGAACGGCGGAGCCAGCTGCACGCCGATCACGGCCCGCGCCTTCGGGGGCATCTCCGGGCCCGTGCGCAGCCGGTGCGTCACGAGCGGCTCGAGCGTCAACCACGAGATCAGACCGGCACCGAAGAACATGTACCCGAGCTCGGGGTGCCCCGCCGGGCCGAGGGCGATCGCGCAGATGAAGTTCGCGGCGACCGTCGGCAGGTAGAAGCCAGGGGTGGTCGCGTCGAGCGGCTGCGTGCCCCGCCACAGCGGCGCGCACCGCACCGCGGAGAACGTCAGCTGCCCGAGGATCCCGCCGACGAGCAGCACCCCGGACACCACGGGCACGTACGGGCGCACACCCGCCGAGACCAGCACCGCCCCGGCGGGCAGCAGGCTGATGAACGCGAACTGCCCGGCGTCGCGCCACTCGGCGAGCACGCGCTCGCGGGCGGTGAGGAACCGGTAGGCGTAGATGAGCGCCAGCACGAGCCACACCGCGCAGCCGGCCAGCACCCCGACCTCGCCCACCCAGTGGGGCACCAGGCCGATGGTCCCGGCGTACCGCCAGGCCGAGCCGAGGCCGAACACCCCGAGCACCATGCCGAAGAACCCCACGGGCACCCGCTGCAGCGTCCTCATCAGTCCCGGTCCTCCGTCGTCCCGACGCCGCGCCGACGTCGTCGGGACGACCGTAGCGGGGGTGGCCCGGTGCACGCGGCCGCCGGCCGGCCCGGCCCGCACCGGGCCGGAGTAGTCTCGAGGAAGCCCGGCTCCGCGACCTCCCGCACGAGGTGGTGGCCCGGATCCAGCACCGGAGGGCACCATGCCCGTCCAACCCACCCCGCCGTCACGCCGTGCAGCGGGCGGTGCACGAGATCCCAGGACGGCCTCCATGGCCCCCGCCGTCGCGATGCCGCTCATGTCGTCCGCCTCGTTGCGCACGGGGGAACGCCTCGACAGCAGACGGTCGGCGGGCGCCTGGTTCGGGATCCTGCTCGCCGCCGGGCTGGTCATCGCACTGGTGGTTGCCCTGGTCGTGCTCGTGCTGCAGAACCCCGAGCCGGTCGATGTCACGTTCCTGGCGTGGACCGGTTCCGTCCCGCTGTCCCTCCTTTTCCTCGGTGTGGCCGTGGGAGTGGGTATCGTCGCGTCTGTCATCGGGTCCCTCCGGACCGCGCAGCTACGCCGCCGTCTGGCGGAGGAGCGCACGATCACGATGCCCGGGCGCCTCCCGCGCCGATGAACCGCCCCACCGGGGCCGGCAAGGAAGTGGGACGACGATGACGGCGACCGATCCGACCTCACCGCAGGTCAGCGCCACACGCACCGCGCCACGGCGCGAGCAGTACGTCAGCGACTTCACGGCCCTGACGCAGCGCGTGCAGCAGGCCGGGTACATGCGTCGCGCCTACGGGTACTACTGGACGAAGCTGATCGGTCTGACCGCTGCGGGCCTGGCCCTGGCCGTCGCGTTCGTGCTGATCGGCGACACGTGGTGGCAGCTGGTCACCGCGGCCGTGCTCGCCGTGCTCATGACCCAGATCGCGTTCCTCGGCCACGATGCCGCCCACCGGCAGATCTTCGTCTCCGGCGGCTGGAACGAGTGGGTCTCGCTCGTCGTGGTCAACCTGTACGCCGGCATGGGCCTGGGCTGGTGGCAGCACAAGCACACCAAGCACCACGCCGCCCCCAACATGATCGGCACCGACCCCGACATCGACCCGGGGATCGTCGCGTTCACCCCGGAGGCCGTCGAGGCGCGCCGCACCCCGGTGACCCGGTGGCTGACCGCGCGGCAGGGCTGGTTCTTCTACCCCCTGCTGCTGCTCGAAGGCCTCAACCTGCACGTGCAGGGCCTGCGGCGGGTGCTGGGCCGCCGTCCGGTCAAGCGGCGCGGCGTGGAGCTGACGTTCATCCTCGTCCGGCTCGTCAGCTACGTCGTGCTCGTGTTCCTGGTGCTGCCCCCTGGCAAGGCCGTCGCGTTCATCGGCGTGCAGCTGGCGGTCTTCGGGCTGACCATGGGGCTGGCCTTCGCGCCCAACCACATCGGGATGCCCGTGGTGCCGCGAGGCATCAAGGTCGACTTCCTGCGCCGCCAGGTGCTCATGAGCCGCAACATCTCCGGCGGTCGCTGGGTCGACACGCTCATGGGTGGCCTGAACTTCCAGGTCGAGCACCACCTGTTCCCCTCGATGGCGCGCCCGCACCTGCGCCGGGTGGCCCCGCTGGTCCGGGCGCACTGCGAGGAGATCGGCGTGCGGTACACCTCGACGACCCTCGCTCAGGCCTACCGGGCCGTGACCAGCCACATCAACCAGGTCGGCCGCGGGGGCACCGACGTGTGGGCCTGCCCGGTCACCGCGCAGCTGCGCGTCTGAGGCCCCCAGAACCGGACTCACCCTCCGCACGTCTTCATCGCGGGCCGGCCCTCAGGCATCCTGACGGGCGTGCTCGACCACTTCGACCAGGTGCTCGCGCGGGCGCGCGCCGGGTCGGGTGACGCGTTCACGTTGATCTACCAGGACCTCGCACGCCCCGTCGCGGCGTACCTGCGCGCCAAGGGCGTGCCCGAGGTCGAGGACGTCACCAGCGACGTGTTCCTCGCCGTGTTCACCGGTCTGGGTCGGTTCACCGGCGACCAGGCGCAGTTCCGCTCGTGGGTGTTCACGATCGCGCACCGCCGCGTGGTCGACGGCTGGCGACGAGGCGGGCGGACCCCGACGCAGGTGCCCTACGAGGCGGCGGACGACACCCGCACCACGGTCAGCGCCGAGACCGACGCGCTCGCCGGCCTGGGCACGCAGCGCGCGCTCGCGCTGCTGGCCACGCTCACCGAGGAGCAGCGGGAGGTCCTGGTGCTGCGCATCGTCGCGGACCTCACGGTGGACGAGGTGGCGGAGGTCGTGGGCCGGCGCGCAGGGGCGGTCAAGGCCCTGCAACGTCGGGGGCTGGCCAGCCTGCGACGACAGCTCGAGTCGGAGGGCGTACCCCTGTGAGCCCTCTCGACGATGACCTGGACGTGCAGGCACGGATGGACGAGCGCCTTCTTGCGGGTCGCCCGAGCGGCGAGGACCCGGCCCTCGTCGACCTCGTCGCAGCCCTGCGCGCGTCCGTCGACCCCGCGACCAGCCCTCTGCCACGCCCGAACCCGGCGTTGCAGGCCGTCCTGCGCGACGGGCTGACCGCGGCGGCCGCGCCGGTGCCCGTACCGTCACGGGCGGAGCGGGTCGCGGTCCTGCGGCGGCGGGTCGTGCGCTGGGTGCTCGGCCTGGGGCTGACCGCCAAGCTCGCGCTGGGAGCCGGGGTGGCCTTCGCCGCCGTCGGTGGTGCCGCCGCGGTGGACGCCGTGCCCGACGTGGTCCAGGTACCCGCCTCGACCGTGGTCTCCGGTGTGCTGGACCTGCTCGGGCTCGACCCCGGTGCGGCGCCCGCCCCTGCTCCGTCGACCGGTGCACCTGGCGGGTCTCCGACGGAACCCGGTGACCAGGGTGGTCAGGCGGTGGAGCCCGACCCGGGTGCCACCACCGCACCGTCCGACGGCGGCGCGACCGGCGGTACCGGCACCGAGCGGGCGCCCGGCTCGCAGCGGTCGCAGAGCGGCGAGCAGCACTCGTCGTCCGCGGGGTCGGCAGCTCCCGCCGACCCCGCGAACCCGGCCGGTCCGGCCACCCGAGCCGTCCCCGCGACGCCCGGAGAGGGGTCGCAGGCGACGCCGGCGACCCCTGCCGTCCCCGCGGACCCCGCCCGGGGATCGGGGACGGGGAACCAGGGCGACGAGGCCGCAGCGCCCGGGCAGCCGACCGCTGAGCCCGGCGCACCGGGGCGCTCCGCGGCCGCCGCCCAGAAGTAGTCCGCAACTCGTCCACCCCCGGCCGTACCCCTGGGCGGGGGCCCGGCGATGACCACACCGGGTGCGGCGCTCGGGCAGCACCCGTGGGGCGTCTCCGGCCCCGACGAGGAGGTGTTCCATGAGCGTGACCGCACTGACGACCGTCCTGGCCAAGTTCGCCGGCCTGCACGTCGCCGCCAAGGCCGGCGTGGGTCTGGCCGTCGCCGCCGGTGCCGTCGGCGCGGCCGCCGGCACACCTGTGGTGATCGAGGAGCTGACCGGCCCGCAGGACGTCCAGGTCGCCCCGGCTGCGACCGTCTCGCCGAGCAGCGAGTCGACTGCCGAGGCCACGGCGGAGGCCTCCGCGGCGCCGACCGACACAGCGACCGAGCCGACGGGCGCGCCCACCGTCGCGCCGTCGGGCGACCCCACCACGTCGTGGCAGGACGCCGAGACCTTCGGCGCGTGGGTCTCCCAGGACGCCCGCGACGGCGGTGTGGACGGCCAGGAGATCTCCGCGGCCGCCCGCGAGCGCGCGGCCCTGCGGCACTCCGGCGGCGAGCAGACGGCCGCACCCGTGCCGACGGCCGAGCCGACCTCGGAGGCGGACGTGCCCGCCGAGGACGCCCCCGAGGTCGAGCCCCCGGTCGAGGCACCTGACGCGGGTGCCGCCGAGGTCGTGTCCCGGGGCAACGGTGCGGCCGCCCCGGGCCGCGACAAGTAGACGTGCTGCCTCCCTTCAGGTAGCTCGACGGGCGGCCCTGCTGCTCTTGAGGCCCGTGGTCCGGTGCCGACCGGACCGCGGGCCTTCTTCGTCCCAGCAGGCCGGTCCGCGTCGGGTGCGTCCGCGTCCGGGGTGCCGTGGTGGGCGGCACCTGACCCGGTTTCACCCGCCCTGCGCGTACCCGTGGGCGCGCGCGGGGCGATGACCGAGGTGAGTGCGGCGCATGGGCCGCACCGACTGGTCGGGGCAGGTCGAGCGCGGTCTGCCACTCGGGAGGGGTCCGACGTGAACGCTGCTGTCCTGACGACCGTGCTCACCGGGTTGCACGGCCTGGTGGACGAGCCGACCGGTGGTCCGTCGCCGGCGGGGGAGGCCGGGTCCGAGGTGCGGGTGTCGGTCTGCGAGGCACGGAGGATCGCCGGCGAGCGCCGCCCCACCAGCAGGGGCGTGGGTCAGGGCATCATGGGCCGGTGAGCCCGTCGCCGTCGGAGGTACGCACCGCGCGGCTGCTCGTCGCCGCGCAGGGGGTGCTCCTCGTCGGGTGGGTGCTGCTGCCGGGCGGGGACGCGTGGCCGGTGCCCGGGTGGCTCCGGGTGGTGTGCATGGTCGCGGTGGCGGTCGGGCTGGTCGTCATGGTGCTGGCCGGCACGGCGCTGGGCCGCGGGCTGACGGCGGTGCCGTTGCCGAACCGGCATGCGGTGCTGCGCACGGGCGGCCTGTACCGAGCGGTGCGGCACCCCATCTACAGCGGGCTGCTGCTCACGACGGGCGCGTTCACGGTGGTGTCGGGCAGCGTGCCGCGCCTGGTCGTGTTCGCCGGTCTCGTGGTGCTGCTGCAGGTCAAGGCCCGGTGGGAGGAGACGCGGCTGACGCGTGCCTTCGCCGGGTACCGCGCGTACGCCGCCCGCACGCCCCGGTTCGTGCCGGGACTCGTGCCGGGGCTGGTGTCGCGCCGTGAAGGTCGGCCGCGGGGTCGCCGCGGCTGACGTCAGGCCTTGGTGGAGACCGTCACCGTGAACTTGCTGTTCCTGGCTGCCTGGCGGGTCGGGCCGACGGTCCGCTCCAGGGCGGGCCGGTACAGCAGGTGCGAGTTCCACACGGTCCACAGCTCGCCGCCGGGTCGCAGCACGCGGGCGGCGGCGGCGAACAGCTTGTGCGCGACGCCCGTGTGCACGGACGCCCCCACGTGGAACGGCGGGTTGAGCACCACCAGGTCCACCGAGGAGTCGGGCAGCGTGGAGGCGGCGTCGTCCCGCACCACCTCGACGCGGTCGGCCACCCCGTTGGCCCGGGCGGTGGCCAGGGCGGAGGCGACGGCTGCGGCGGAGTCGTCGGTCGCGACCACGTGCAGCGTCGGCCGGGCGAGGGTGAGCGCCGCGGCGACCACCCCGGTGCCGCAGCCCAGGTCGACGGCGCGGGCAGCCCGCGGCGCCATCGCGTCGAGCGAGCCGAGCAGGAACCGGGTGCCCAGGTCGATGCGGGTGCCGGCGAATGCCGAGCCGTGCGCGCAGACCGTCAGGCCCAGGTCGGCGTGGTGCTCGGACGCCGGCCAGGTGCTCGTGGGGCGTTCGCCGGCCGGGCGCGGGCCAGTGGCGACCAGCACGCGTGACTTCTGCCGGGCGAGCCGCGCCTCGACGGTGGCCAGGTGGCGGCCCAGCACCTCGTTCATCGCGATCGACATGTGCTTGACCCGGCCCCCGGCGACGACCACCACGTGCGGGTCGGCGTGCTCGGCGACCAGGGCGGCGATCTCGTCGAGGGCGTCCAACGACCGCGGCAGCTGCAGCAGGACCACCCGCGCACCGGACAGCAGCGTCGAGTCGAGCGGGTGCGAGGTGAACGTGCCGGTCAGGTCGCAGCGTTCGGCGTTGGCGGCCAGCGCCTGCTCGCCGGTCAACGCGTCCTGGTGCGTGCGCACGGCACCCGCCCCGTGCAGGGCGATCGCGCCGAGCGTCAGGGCGCCGTACCGGTCGCCGATGACGACCACGGTGCCGGTGGGGGCGGAGGAGATCGCCGCGGCGGCCTCGTCGAGGATCAGCCGGTCGGAGGCGTCGACGGCCACCAGGTTGGGCGCCTCGACGTCGGGGTAGCGGCGCAGCGCCTCGAAGGTGAAGTCGGCCATGTGATGCTCCCAGTCGTCTGTCCGCCCGGGTCGGACATCGACACCTGGCGCCCGAGAGTACCCGTCCGCCCTGACCGGCCGGCGGGCGGCGGAGCTCCTCCGGGACGGTTCGCCACCGCCCGGGCACCCGAGGATGCTGGTCCCGTCGTACGCATCCGCACCTCAGGAGGGGTCGATGACCTCGAAGGACGATCGCCGCCGCTCGGGCGCGGGCCGGCGTGCCGGGTACGCCGTGGCGCTGCTGGTGAACGTGCTGCTGCTGGTCGGCATTCACGTGGTCCCGGGGTGGCAGGTGCTGCCGTTCCTGACGGACGAGCTCACCGAGGTGCTGCCGCTGATCGACGCCTCGCTGGTGGCGGGGGCCGTGGTCAACCTGCTGTACCTGGTGCACGACGGTCCGGCGTTCAAGGCGTTGACGCAGGCGGGCGTGGACGTCATCTCGCTGCTCGCCTCGTTGCGGCTGCTGCAGGTGTTCCCGTTCGACTTCACCGGCTCGACGTTCCCGTGGGAGCCGGTGGTGCGGGTGGTGCTCGTCGTGTCGGTGGTCGGGACGGCGATCGCGGTGCTGGTCGAGGTCGTGCGGTTCTTCCGCGCGCTGTTCGGCTCGCGCACCCAGCCGTGAGCCCGGCCGCTCAGCCGCCGGTGACGGTGCGGGTGGGGTTGCCCGGACCCAGCGAGCGCAGCGTGGACCGCAACCGGAGCGGCAGCCCGCTGACCACGTTGTCGTAGGAGTCCTCGACGAGCTCGGCTGCGAGGGCACGGTCGCCGCCGGGGGCGAGCACCACGCTCACCCAGTGCTTCTTGTTCATGTGGTACCCGGGCAGCACACCGTCGTGCTCGGCGACGAGCAGCGGCACCTCGTCGGGTTCGGCCTTGAGGTTGACGATCAGGTGCTCGCTCACGTGCGGCACGTGCATGAGCAGGGCGAACACCTTGCCGTGCACCCGGAACACGTCGGTCTGCGGCCCGAACGGGTTGTCCTGCGTGGCACCGGGCAGGGCCAGGCAGGTGCGATGGCACCAGTCGGCGGCGTCACGCTGGGTGGGGTGCACCCGGACATCATGCTCGGGGCCACCCACAGGCGCACTAGCCTGCGCGGGTGCGCACGCTCACGATCGCCGTCGTCCAGCACGCTCCGACCTGGGGTGACGTCCCCGCCGCGGTCGCCCACCACGTGGCCGCGGTCCGCGGGGCCGCCGAGCAGGGGGTGCGGCTGGCGCTCTTCCCGGAGCTGTCCCTCACGGGGTACGACCTGGCCTTCCTCACCTCCGACGCAGGGGCCGGTGCGTGGCTGCACCCGGACGACCCGCGGCTCGACCCGCTGCGGGCGGTGTGCGCCGACACGGGGGTGACGGCGCTGGTCGGAGCCCCCGTGCGCGTCGGGTCGCAGAGGGTGCTCGCGGCCGTCCGTGTCGAGCCCGACGGCGGCCTGCACGTGCACGGCAAGACGCACCTGCACGGCGCCGAGCACGCCGTGTTCGACGCGCAGCCCGCGTCCGCGCCGTTCGACCTGGACGGCTGGCGCGTCGCCGCCGCGATCTGCTTCGACCTGGCGACCCCGGCGCACGCGGCCGCCGCGGCCGAGCGCGGCACCGACCTGTACGTTGCGGGCGTCGTGTACGACGCGGGCGACGAGCGCCGGTTCGACGTGCACGGTGCCGCCAGGGCGATGGACCACCGCATGGTCGTCGCAGCCGCCAACACCGTCGGCGACCGGCCCGGGGCCACCTCGTGCGGGGCGAGCGCCGTGTGGCACCCCGACGGTTCCGTGCTGGCCCGAGCGGACACCGCCGCGCAGACGCTCGTCGTGGAGCTCGACCTCGACGAGGTGCGCGCCTACCAGGCCCGGGACCGCGCGGTCCGCGCATGACCGCCATGGCGCCCCCCGGGTCTGCCGACCCGTGCCCGTGCGGGTCGGGCGACCCGTGGTCCGCCTGCTGCGGCCCCGCGCTGGACGGGTCGCGCCCCGCCGCGACGGCGGAGGCTCTCATGCGCTCGCGGTACAGCGCGTTCGCGGTCGGGGACGCTACCTACCTGCTCGCCACCTGGCACCCCTCGACGCGCCCGGGTGACCTCGACCTCGACGACGACGTCGAGTGGCGGCGGCTGACGATCCTGGGCACGACGGCCGGGGGGCCGTGGGACCAGGTCGGCACGGTCGAGTTCGTCGCCGCGTACCGCACGGCGGACGGGCGCGGCCGGCTGCACGAGCTCAGCCGGTTCGTCCGCGAGGGTGGTCGGTGGCTGTACGTGGACGGGGGCGTGCAGGCCTGACGCGGGTCCCT
The DNA here is from genome assembly GCF_052036975.1 of Cellulomonas soli. Taxonomy (GTDB): domain Bacteria; phylum Actinomycetota; class Actinomycetes; order Actinomycetales; family Cellulomonadaceae; genus Cellulomonas; species Cellulomonas soli_A. Next base: position 70,745 of record NZ_JBQIAR010000016.1, on the reverse strand, counting down.
GCCCCGGTGCCCGACGCCGGGTCAGGTGTCGATCGGGCGGGTGAGGACGAGCACGGCGCGGGCGAGCGTCCCGCTGAGGATCTCGTCGTCGGCGTCCTGTCCGGCGAGGACGGCGCTGCGCAGCGCGTCGTCGTAGATCGCCGTGATCATCTGCAGCGCCTGCTGGGTGTCGAGCACGAACTCGCGGCCGGCGCGGTCCAGGGCGCGGTGCACGATCGGCACCAGGGAGGCCCGGAACCGGTCGCGGTAGGTGAGGAACTCGGTGGAGACGGCCGGGTCACGCATGGCCAGCAGGGCGAACTCTCCGGTGACCAGGCACCACTGCCGGTTGTCGAACGGGCCGCGCATGAGGGCCAGGACGAGCGAGCCGATGGTCGGTTCGTCGAGGGGTTGCACGGCGGCCTCGAGCTGGGGTCGCAGCGCGTCGACCTGCTCGTCGAGGCTGGACAGGCGCAGCGTGTGCTCGCGTTCCATGAGCGCGAAGAACAGCTCTTCCTTGGTGGAGAAGTTCGAGTAGAACGCGCCGCGGGTGAACCCGGCGCGTTCGCAGACCTGCTCGACGGTGGCCGCATGGACGCCCTGCTCGGCGAAGACCTCGTACGCTGCATCGAGTAGGCGTTCGCGCGTGCGTCGGCGGCGTGCCGACTCGGGGGGCGCGACGGGGGAAGCAGCAGGGGGAGTGGCAGGGGAACCGGCAGGGTCGCCGGTGCCGGCGTCGTCGTGGCCGGTCATGTCCTGCACCTCGATCCTCTGACGGAGGCTCCTCGGTCGCGTGACCCGCCCCCTGCTCGTCCCGCCCCGCGTGCTGTCGCGTCGGCACCGTCAGTCTAGTTGCCGATGCACGAATGTATCGGATACGTTCCCGTATCGGATACGACGGCGTATCGAACAGGGGGTCGCCGTGCGGCCCCGCCTTCCTCACACCGGGAGCAACCGTGTCCTCCGTGCTCTACCGCCTCGGCCGTGCGGTGTTCCGTGCCAGGCGCAGGGTCGCCGCCCTGTGGATCGTCGTGCTCGTCGTCGTGGGGGCCGGTGCCGCGCTGTTCAACCAGGGCACCGACAACACGTTCTCCATCCCCGGCACCGAGTCCGGCGAGGCGCTCGCCCAGCTCAGCCGCACGTTCCCCCAGGTCAGCGGCACCTCGGCGAGCCTGGTCGTGGTGGCCCCCGACGGGCAGGACGTGCGCGAGGACGCCGTGCAGACCCCGGTCGAGACCGCCGTCACCGCCTACGGCCAGGTCGACGGCGTCTCCGCGGTCACCGACCCCTACGGCGACACTGTCACCGGCACCATCTCCGACGACGGCCAGGCCCTGGTCGTCACCATCCAGGTCGACGGGCAGAGCAACACCGTCAGCACCGAGCTGCTCGACTCGGTCTCCGCGATCACCGACACGCTCGAGGGCGAGCTGCCCGACGGCTCCCAGGTCTCGCTCGGAGGCGACCTCTACGGCAATCAGGTGCCGACCGTGAGCATCACCGAAGGCCTCGGCGTGCTCATCGCGCTCGTCGTCCTCATCATCACGTTCGGCTCGTTCCTGGCCGCGGGGATGCCGCTGCTCACCGCGCTGCTGGGCGTCGCACTGTCCATGTCCGCGATCTACCTCGCCACCGCGTTCGCGACGATCTCCTCCACGACCCCGCTGCTCGCGCTCATGCTCGGCCTGGCCGTCGGCATCGACTACGCGCTGTTCATCATCTCCCGGCACCAGGGCCAGCTGCGGGCCGGCATGGACCCCGAGGAGTCGACCGCCCGGTCGTTGGCCACCGCAGGCTCCGCGGTCGTGTTCGCCGGGCTCACCGTGATGATCGCGCTGGTCGGCCTGGCCGTCGCGCGCATCCCGTTCCTCACCGTCATGGGCGTCGCCGCCGCGGTCGGGGTCGGCGTCGCCGTGATCATCGCGCTCACCCTCACGCCCGCGCTGCTGGGCTTCGCGGGCGACCGGCTGCGACCGGGGTACCGCCGCGACCGCAAGGCCGCCCGACGGGCGCAGCGGGCCGCCGCCCACAAGGCCGCGGGATCCGCAGCGGCCACCGAGGCGTCGCCAGGCACCGCGGCGGGAGCTGCGCCCGTCGACCACCGGCACGACCCCGTCGTCGCGCCCGAGGGGCACAACCGCTTCTTCCTCGGCTGGGTGCGTGCGGTCACCCGCTGGCCCGTCGTGACGATCCTGCTCGTCGTCCTCGGGCTCGGTGCCCTCACGCTGCCCGCCCGCGACCTGCGCCTCGCGCTGCCCGACGCCGGCTCCCAGCCCGAAGGGTCGGCCGCCCGCGTCACCTACGACCTGCTCGCCGAGCACTTCGGCCCCGGCTACAACGGACCGCTCATCGTCACCACGACGATCGTCGGCTCCACCGACCCCCTCGGGCTCATGGCGGACCTGCAGTCGGAGATCGAGCCGATGGACGGCGTCGCCGCCGTGCCGCTGGCCACGCCCAACCAGAACGCCGACACCGGCATCGTGCAGGTCATCCCCGAGGGGGGACCCGACTCGCCCGAGACCAAGCAGCTCGTGCAGGACATCCGCGACCGGCACGACGAGTTCCGGGAGAAGTACGGCGTCGACATCGCCGTCACGGGTATGACGGCCGTCGGCATCGACATCTCGACGCTGCTCGGCGCGGCCCTGCTGCCGTTCGCGATCTTCGTCGTCGGGCTCTCGTTCGTGCTGCTCACGATGGTGTTCCGGTCGCTGTGGGTGCCGCTCAAGGCGACCGTCGGCTACCTGCTGTCCGTCGGTGCCGCGTTCGGCGTCATCGCGCTCGTCTTCGAGCAGGGCTACGGCGCCGACGCGCTCGGCGTCGACCGGCTCGGACCGGTGATCAGCTTCATGCCGATCGTGCTCATGGGTGTGCTGTTCGGCCTCGCCATGGACTACGAGGTGTTCCTCGTCTCCCGGATGCGTGAGGACTACGTGCACGGCGGCGACGCGCGCCGCGCCGTGACCACCGGGTTCGTCTCGTCGGCCAAGGTCGTCACGGCCGCCGCGATCATCATGTTCTCCGTGTTCGTGGCCTTCGTGCCCGAGGGCGACGTGAACATCAAACCCATCGCGCTCGGCCTGGCCGTCGGCGTCGCCGTCGACGCGTTCATCGTCCGCATGACGCTCGTGCCCGCCGTGCTGCACCTGCTCGGCGACCGGGCCTGGCACATGCCGCGCTGGCTCGACCGTCTGCTGCCCTCGTTCGACGTCGAGGGCGAGAGCCTCGCGCGCGAGATCACGCTGGCCGACTGGCCCGAACCCGGAGCCACCGACGCCCTGGCCGCCGACGGGCTGCGGCTCGACGCCCCCGACGGGCACCCGCTGTACGCCGACGTGTCGTTCCGGGTGCCCGAAGGTGGGGTGCTCGTGGTCGCCGGGCCGCACCGCAGCGGACGCACCGCGCTGCTGCTCACGCTCGCCGGACGCGCCCACGCCGACTCCGGGACGCTCAAGGTCGCCGGGTTCGTCGCCCCCGAACGGGCACCTGCCATCCGGGGACGGGTCGCCGTCGCCCCCCTCGCCCGGGCGCTCGACCCCGTCGGCGTGCTGCACGAGGCGTTCGCCACGACCGCGCCGATCGTCGTCATCGACGACCTCGACACCGTCGCCGATCCGGCGCAGCGGCAGGACGTGGCACGGGTGCTCGACGCCGCACGGGTCGATGCCGCAGCTGCCGACCGCCCCCTCACCCTCGTCGTCAGCTGCCTGGCACCCGACGGCCTCGCGGGCCTGCTGCCCGCCGACGTCCGCCCGACCGACGTCGTCCTCGTCGACCGCACCGACCTCGCGAAGGCGCTCTGATCCCCATGCCGCAGCTGTCCACGATCCTCATGCAGCCCGAACGTGCACGGACCCACGGCCGCGCCGGCTGGGTGTCCCTCCTCGGGCTCGTCCTCGTCCCGCTCGTCGTCGGCGGGCTGCTCACCTGGGCGCTCTGGCAGCCCACCGAGCACCTCGACCGCATGCAGGCGGCCGTGGTCAACCTCGACACCCCCGTGCAGCTCAACGGGCAGACCGTGCCGCTCGGGCGGCAGCTGACCTCCGCCCTGGTGACCTCGACCGGGTCCGGCGCCAGCGAGGACACCGACGCGGTGCCGGACGTCGCCGGATCGAGCTCCACCGAGAACTTCACCTGGGTCATCACCGACGAGGAGGACGCCGCCGAGGGCCTCGTCGACGGCCGCTACGCCACGGTCGTGACCATCCCGTCCGACTTCTCCGCCGCGGCGACCTCCGCCGCCGGCGGGGACGCGTCGGCCGCCGTGCAGGCCACGATCGACATCGCCACCAGCGAGCGCTCCCGGCTGGTCGACAGCGCGGTCTCGCAGGCCGTGACCAGCACGGCCGTCAGCCTGCTCAACACCCAGCTGACCAACGCGTCCCTCAACAGCGTGTTCCTCAGCTTCACCACGCTGCACGACAGCCTCGGCCAGGCGTCCGACGGCGCCGCCCAGGTGGCCGACGGTGCCGGGCAGCTCGCCGACGGCACGACCCAGCTGGCCGCCGGCACCGTCTCGCTCGCCGACGGCATGGCGCAGCTCGCCTCGGGTGCCGACGGCCTCGCGCAGGGAGTCGGTGCGCTCACCAACGGCGCCGACGACCTCGCCGACGGGCTCGACCAGATCGCCGCGCAGACCTCGTCGTCCGCACAGACGGCGACCGCCGCGGTGCCGCAGGCCCAGCAGCTCGGTGCGGGCATGGACGCGCTGAACGCGGGGATCAACGGGAGCCCGGGGGTCGCGACAGGGGTCAGTGGGTTGGCCCAGGGCACCGCAGGCGTCCAGCAGACCGCGGCCGGCGTGCTCGACGCCCTGCACGCCGCGACCCAGGCCTGCCTGGCTGGGGTGCCGGACACCTGCCAGGCCGCCGCGAACATCGTCGTCGCCCAGCAGGGCACGACGCCCGTCGACGGGCACGCCACACTCACCGCGCTGTCCGCCCAGGTCGCGGCGGGTGCGGCAGCCCTCAACACCTCGGTGAACGTCGGCTCGGCGACGACCCCGCCGCTGACCAGCAGCGTCACCCAGCTGACGGCTGGCGTGCACCAGCTCGTCGACGGCGTGTCCGCCTCCGCCACCGGTCTGGGCACCCTCAGCGGGTACCTGCAGCAGTCGGCCGACGGTGCCGGTCAGCTGGCCGACGGTGCCGGTGAGGCCGCCGAGGGTGCGGCGCAGCTCGCCTCGGGCATGCACGCCGCCGCGACCGGTGCCACCGACCTGTCGACGGGTGCCGCCCAGCTCGGCTCGGGTGCGAGCGACCTGTCGTCCGGCACCGACGAGCTCGCCTCGGGCCTCGACCAGGCCGTCGAGCAGGTGCCGACCTACACCGACGACGAGGCGCAGACAATGGCCGACGTGCTCGGCACCCCCGTCGTCGCCGACGACGGCGAGCAGGACCAGGCGTCCCTGTTCGGCTCCACGAGCGTGCCGTTCCTGGCAACCGTCGCCCTGTGGCTCGGCGCGCTGGCCACGTTCGTCGTCATCGGTGCGGTGGGCCGCAAGACCCTCGGATCCACCCAGCCTTCGGCCGTCATCACGCTGCAGCAGTTCGCCCCCGGCGCGCTGGTCGGCATCCTGCAGGGGCTGGCGATCACCGCCGTGATGGCCGGTGCCCTCGACCTGACCCCAGGGGGGTGGGTCGCGTTCGCCGCGGTGGCGGTGCTGGCCGGAGTCGCGTTCGCCGCCGTCAACCAGGGGCTCGTCGCGGTGCTGGGCGGGATCGGCCGGTTCGTCTCGGTGGTGATCGCGGTGGTCGGCCTGGCCACGGCCGTGATCTCGACCGTGCCGCCGGTGCTCGTGGACGTCGCCGGCGTGCTCCCGCTCAACGCCGCCCTCGACGGGTTGCAGGGCGTGGTGCTCGGCGACGGCGGGGTCGGTGGCGCGATCGTGCTGCTGCTCGTGTGGATGCTGTTCGGGCTCGCCCTGACGATGTCGGCCGTCGCCCGGCGTCGTGTGGTCCCCGCCGGTCAGCTCGCCCGCTGGACCCGCGCCGCCTGACCCTCGTGGCCGGACGACCGGTCCGGGCTGCGTCCGCCCAGGTCACGGACACATCCCGATCCTCAGTTCGCGCACAGGAACGCGCGCGCGTCGTTACGCTCGCCCCATCCGCGAGGGTCTCGACCCTCGTCCGAGCGCGCTCCAGGGGGTCGTCGTGGGTGTGGGTCCGATGTCGTCGGCAGGGGCCTGGTGGGCCTCGTGGATGGTCCGGCTCGTCGCTGTCGTCGGGGCGTTCTGCCTCCTGGTGACGGTGGCCGCGGGGTCGCCGGCCCGGGCGCACGAGCGGCACGCGTCCGCCGCGACCGGCGGGAAGATCGTCGGTCGCATCACCGACACCGCCCGGCACGGGGTCGCCGGTGCCCGGATCGAGGTGCTCGAGCTGCTCGACCCAGACGGCGAGACGCGCCTGGTGGCGTCCGCGACCACCGGCAAGGACGGCCGGTACGCGGCGACCGCCGTGCCGGCCGGGACGTACCGGGTGCACGTCGTCCCCCGCACCGGTTCGGGTCTGGCCGCTCAGTACCAGCCCGCTGCATCGAGTGTGCTGGAGGGCGACGAGGTGGTGGTCCGTGCCGGGCGGACCGTCCGGCACGTCGATGGCGTGCTCCCGCCGGAGTCGATGATCGTCGGGTTCGCGCAGGACGCGTCGGGTGCCGCTGTGCCGGGCATCCAGGTGACTGTCGAGCTGTTCCGGGACGGCGTCGGTGTGTGGCTTCCGACAGGGACCGCCACGACGAGCGTCCACGGCACGTACACCGTGCGCAGTCTTCCCGCAGGCACCTACCGGATCGGGTTCACGAGCCTCGCGACGCCGCCGGCGTTCTCCGCCCAGTACTACCCGGGCGCCGGCACGCAGTGGCAGGCGGCCGCGGTCGAGGTCGGACCGGGGCAGGCGGTCACCGGCATCGACGCCACGCTCACGGCACCGGCGCGGATCACCGGGACCGTCACCGACGAGCAGGGTCTCGTCGTCCCGGGCACGCACGTGACCGCGTCCGTCGAGGACGGCGGCTACTTCTCGACCGTGGCGCAGACGACCACCGCCGAGGACGGCACCTACGTCATCGACGGGCTCGCGCCCGGCGCCTACCAGGTCTCCTTCGCCCCGCCACCGTCGGGGTCGTACAGCCAGCACTTCTACCCGGGCGTGACCGACCCGCACGAGGCGACGACGCTGGCGGTCACCGCCGGTGCGCACCTGACCGGGATCGACGTGGTTTTCCGGCCGTGGGACTGGGGCACCGACGATCCTGGTGAGGAGCCCGACGGCCTCGGCGCGCTGTCGGGCACGATCACCGACCTCGACGGTCTCCCGCTCACCGGCATCGGCGTCACCGTGTTCCGGGCCGCCGAGACGGAGGTCGGCGTTGTCCTGGAGTACGCCGGCTACGCCTCGACCACCGCCGACGGCACGTACACGATCGGTCTCGCGGACGGCACGTACCGGCTCTGCGCCAGCGACATGGCAGGGGCGTACGTGAGCACGTGCTTCCCGGCGGTACCCGACCTCGAGTCGGCGGTCTCGGTCGGGGTCGTCGACGGCGCGGTGGTCTCCGGTCTCGACCTCCGACTGGCCACCACCATCGTCCCGACCCCATAGCGCCCAGCCACCCCAAGCCCCCGGAGGAGCGACGTGCACCAGATCAGACCCGCGCTGGCATTCGGCAGGCGACGGCGAACGGCTCACGTGACGATGGCGCTGCTCGTCGTGTTCGCGTTCGTGTGGTTCACCGGGTCCCTCGTCGCGCTGGTCGTCGAGATCGGGCATGGCGCGACCGGCACGGCCGAGTACCGCGGCAGGACGTTCCCGGCGTGGGTGGTGTACGCGGTCGGCATCGTGCTCGGCGGGTGGTTGGTCGTCGATGGTGTGGCCGGGTGGCGTGCGACCGGTCCGCGGCACGGGGTGCTGGACCAGGTGCTCGAACCGACCGGTGTGCGACTGCTCCGACCGCGCAAGTGGGGTCGACCGCAGGAGCTGCTGGTCGAGCGGCGTGAGCGGCTCCTGATCGAGGCCGAGCTGGTCTACTCGGGCAGGGCCGGGCAGGACCGCTCCTACCGGTTCACGGTGTCGGGCGCGGCCGGCACGCTGCGCTTCGACCAGTCGGTGCACATCGAGGCGCTCACGCTCGCACCGCTCGAGGACACGGCGCGGGCGCTCGGCATCGAGATCGTCACGACGGGTGCTGCCGAGGAGATCCAGCGCGGGGCGGCGACAGGCGTCCTGCGGTACTGACCCTCGTCGCGGCGCCGCGCGCTGCTCGCGCGCCTGGGGGCGGGCCCGCACCGCCGGAGCCCGCGCCGGTAGGGTTTCCTGCCGAACCGCACGAAGCGGACATGCCCGGCGCGTCCGGTGCCCGGGTGCGACCACAGGAGGTAGCCAGTGATCGACTTCGAGAACGCCTCGTTCAAGAAGCTGACCGAGTGGGACGCGGACAAGGCCCGTGAGGACCTGCAGGACCTGCTGGTCGCCGACGAGGTCGTCCAGCTGGCGTTCAAGGGTGTGCGCGACTCGGTGACGTTCACGAACCGGCGGATCATCGCGATCAACACCCAGGGCATGACGGGCAAGAAGAAGGACATGACCTCGCTGCCCTACGGCAAGGTCCAGGCGTTCTCCATCGAGACGGCCGGCACGTTCGACCTGGAGTCCGAGCTCGAGCTGTGGTTCAGCAGCCTCGGGCGGGTGCGGCTCGAGTTCGGCCGCGGTGTCGACATCCGCGGGGTGAGCCGCATCCTCGGCGAGCACGTGCTCTGATGCCCGACCGGTCCGTGCCGCCGGCGGTGCCGTCGAACCCGTACGCCGCCCCGCACTCCCCGGGGGTGCTGCCGCAGCGACCGGCGCCGGGGTCGCAGCCCGGCCAGCCGTTCGTGCCGGGTGTGGTGTTCAACGGTGCGAACCTGCAGGCCCCGCCCCCGTCGGCGCAGACGCCGTGGGGGTGGGGTCGGGCGCGTTGGTGGTGGGCCCTTGCGGTCGTGGCCCTGCTGGTCCCCGCAGTCGGCGGGCTCCTGCAGCTCCCCCGGCTGGTGCAGACGGCCGACGTGTCCGACCTGGTCCAGGAGCAGCCGTCGGACACCTACTCGATCACCGACCGCCCCGGGTGGAACCCGCTCGTGGAGCACGGTCAGCGGCTCAGCGACACGTACCTGGCCAAGATGGACGACGGCACGATCTTCGAGATCGTCCCGCAGACGCAGGAGGGCGTGAACTACGCCCACGACTTCCTGGTGCTGCTCGCCGACGAGAACAGCGCGCTGCTGTTCGCCACCCAGACGAGCGACGACCCCGCCGAGCTGGACGCCGTCATCCAGGAGACCCGCGACCGTTTCGACGAGCTCGAGCGCATGTTCCTGGCGGGCGAGGACTTCGACGTCGACATCAGCATCACCCGTTCCGATGGCACGACGTACACCTCGGACGGCAACAACCACGCGGACGACGACGCCAGCACGCCGTAGCCCCTGGGGTCGTCTCTCGGCTCAGCCTGGCGGGCGTCGAGCCTGCGCAAGGTACTCGACGCAGCCGTCGATCGTGACGATGCGCCCGTAGTCCTGTTCGGGGACCTCCACGCCGGTGGCCTGGAAGAGCCCGATGGCCAGGTTGAGGATGTCCATCGAGTCCAGGTCCAGCTGGTCGCGCAGGTCTTCGGCCGGGTCCACCGCCGCCACGTCGACCTCGGGCGCGACCTCCCCGAGGATGCGCAGCACGGTCGCCCGCAGGGCACGTGCGTCCATCACCTCGTCCATCACAGGGCCTCCGGTTCCTGAAGCAGGCGGTCGAGGGCGGTCAGGAGCACCGCGCCACGGTGCCCGTCGGTGACCCGGTGGTCCGCCGCGAGGGTCGCGGTGACGACCGGGCGGACGGCGAGCATGCCGTCGACCGCCCACGGACGCGGGCGCACCCTGCCGAAGCCGACGATGGCGACCTGCGGCGGGTAGATCACCGGGTGCACCACGTCGACCCCCTGGTCGCCGAGGTGGGTCACGGTGATCGTCGGGTCGGAGGCCTCGGACGACCGCAGCCGACCGGTGCGGGCCCGGGCGACCAGGTCGCGCAGCCCCTCCATGAGGTCGTCGAGCGGACGGCGGTCGGTGTCGTGGAGCGCCGGCGCCACCAGACCACCCCCGCGCAGGGCGATCGCCACGCCGACGTGCACCGCCTCGGCGGGGCGGAACGCGTCGGCGTCCCAGAACCCGTTCAGGTCGGGTGTCTCGTGCAACGCCAGGGCTGTGGCCTTGAGCAGGACGACGACGGGCAGCAGGCGTTGCGTGACGGGGACGTCGGCGTTCCGGGCGTCGAGCCAGCGCACCATGCGGGACAGGTCGATGTCGGTGGCCAGGTAGTAGTGCGGGATCTCCCGCTTGGAGCGGGCCATCGAGGCCGCGACGGCCCGCCGCACGGCCTGCCGGCGCTCGGGACCGCTGGGCGGCGTGGGCGTCGGCGCAGGTCCCATCGCCGGTGGCGGTGGCGGTGGCGGTGGCGGCTCGTCGGCCGGTGCGGCGTGCGGCGGGGGTTCGGCGTGCGACGTCGCGTGGTGGTCGACGTCGCTGGTGGTGATCGCGCCACCCGGCCCGGTGCCGGTCACGGCCGACAGGTCGACCCCCAGCCGTTCCGCGTGGCGGCGCGCCAGCGGCGAGGCGAGCAGGCGGTCCGCGGAGGCCGGCGCAGCAGGCGCGGCCGTCGTGGCAGGCCCCGCACCGTCCTCGGCGATGATCGCCAGCGGTGTACCGACGGGCACGCGCGAACCCTCCTCGACGAGCAGCTGCTCGACGGTGCCGGTGGTGAAGCACTCGACGTCGATCACCGACTTGTCCGTGTCGACCTCGGCGACCACGTCCCCGCGGGCCACCCGGTCACCGACCGCGACGTGCCACGCGACGACCGTGCCCGACTCCATGTCGGCGCCCAACGACGGCATCCGGAACTCAGCCACGGCTGCTCACCAGTTCCCGGGCGACCCGTGCCACGACGTCGGGCTGCGGCAGGGCCGCCTGCTCCAGCTGTCGGGCGTACGGGATCGGCACCTCGGCGCTGCACACCCGGGCGACCGGGGCGTCGAGCTCGTAGAAGGCGCCCTCCATCACGCGGGCGGACACCTCCGCCGACAGGCTGCCGCTGCGCCACCCCTCGTCGACGACGACCAGCCGGTGGGTCCTGGTCACCGATCGCATGACCGTGTCGATGTCCAGGGGTCGCAGCGTGCGCAGGTCCACGACCTCGGCCTGCACACCGTCCGCGGCGAGCAGGTCCGCGGCGGCCATCGTGCGCGGGAGCGAGCCGCCGTACGTGACGAGGGTGATGTCGTCGCCCTCACGGCGCACGGCCGCGTGGTCGATCTCCACCGGTCCGGCGTCGGGTGCCAGCTCGCCCTCGATGCCGTACGACGCACCGTGCTCGAACAGCAGGACCGGGTCGGGGTCCTGCAACGCCGTCCAGAGCATCCCCCGGGCGTCCTCGAGGGTGCCGGGTGCGAGCACGCGGATGCCGGGGATGTGCGCGTACCAGCCCTCCAGGCTGTGGGAGTGCTGCGCCCCGAGCTGACGGCCCGCGCCGGTCGTCATCCGGATCACCAGGGGGACGTTGATCTGACCGCCGGACATGTGCAGCATCGAGGCGGCGTTGTTCATGATCTGGTCGAGCGCCAGCAGGCTGAAGTTGACCGTCATGACCTCGACCACCGGGTGCATGCCGTTGATGGCCGCACCGATGCCTGCCCCCACGAACCCCGACTCGGACAGCGGGGTGTCACGGACGCGTTCGGGGCCGAACTCCTCGAGCAGGCCCTGGCTGACGCCGAAGCACCCGCCGTAGCGGCCGACGTCCTCACCCATGAGGAACGCCAGCTCGTCGCGGCGCAGCGCGTCCCGCAGGGCTTCGCGGTACGCGGCGCGGAACGTGGTGGTGGTCATGGCAGCGCTCGCTGGTAGACGAACCGGGTGAGGTCCTGGACGGGTTCGAGGCTGCCGGCCTCGGCGAACGCGACCGCGTCGTCGATCTCGGCGGCGACCTGGTCCTCCAGCTGCTCGAGGTCGGTCGCGGTGAGGAGCCCGGCGTCGGTCAGCCGGGTGCGCAGCGCCTCGATCGGGTCGCGGGTCTTCCACCGGTCGACCTCGTCCTTGCTGCGGTACAGCTCCGGGTCGTACATCGAGTGGGCGCGGAACCGGTACGTGCGGTACTCGACGAAGCACGGGCCGCCCCCGGCGCGGGCGATGTCGACCGCCCTGCGGGACGCGTCCCGGCAGGCCAGGACGTCCATGCCGTCGACCGCCCAGGAGGTCACCGCGTACGCGGAGGCCTTGAGCGCGAGGTCGGTCTGCGACTCCGAGCGGGCCAGGGCGGTCCCCATGGCGTACAGGTTGTTCTCGCAGAGGAACACCACGGGCAGCGACCACAGGGCGGCGAGGTTCATCGACTCGTGGAACTCGCCTTCGGCCATGGCGCCTTCGCCGAAGAAGCAGGCGGTGACGCGGTCGAGGCCGCGCATCCGGTCGGCGAGCGCCAGGCCGACGGCCACGGGCAGGCCACCGGCGACGATGCCGTTGCCGCCGTAGAACCGCTTGTCGACGTCGAACAGGTGCATGGAGCCGCCGTGCCCCCGGCTGCACCCCTCCACGCGGCCGAACATCTCGGCCATGACCGAGCGCGCGCTCAGCCCGTGCAGGAGCGCGTGGGCGTGCTCACGGTAGGTGGAGACCACGGCGTCGTCGGGGCGCAGCGCCCGGCTCGCACCCACGGCGACGGCCTCCTCCCCGATGTACAGGTGCATGAACCCGCGGATCGCGGAGGCGCTGTACAGCTCGACGCAGCGCTCCTCGAACCGGCGCACGCGCAGCATGTCGCGCAGCAGCTCGGGGCCGTCCGCCAGCTGTGGCACGGCGAGGGTCGAGGTCATGTCGGGTCCTCTCCTTCGAGGGTGGACAGGTCGCCGATCGCCAGGCCGAGCTCCCGGGCGCGCAGCAGGCGGCGCATGATCTTGCCGCTGCGGGTGTGCGGCAGGTCCGCCACGAAGCTGATGGTGCGCGGGGCGACGGCCGCACCGAGCCGTGCGCGGGCGAACCCGACGAGCTCGCGGGCGAGCGCGTCGTCGGCGATGCTGCCGGGCCGCAGCACGACGAAGGCCTTGACGACCTCCCCGGCGAGCGGGTCGGGTGTGCCGATGACCCCGGCCTCCGCGACGGCGGGGTGCTCGAGCAGCGTGCTCTCCACCTCGAACGGGCCGATGAGGTGCCCGGAGGACTTGATGACGTCGTCGGAGCGGCCCAGGAACCACAGGTACCCGTCGGCGTCGCGGGTGACCAGGTCGCCCGTCAGGTACCAGCCGCCGACGAAGCAGCGGCGGTAACGCTCGTCGTCGTGCAGGTAGCCGCGGAACATCGACGGCCATCCGGGTCGCAGCGCCAGCTCGCCCTCGACGCCCGGAGGCACCTGCTCGACGGCACCGTCGGTGGCGGTCACGCCCTGCGGTCCGCGGCGCAGTACGGCGGCCTCGACACCGGGCAGCGGCAGACCCATCGAGCCGGGGCGGATGTCCGCGGCGATGGTGTTGGCGATCATGATCCCGCCGGTCTCCGTCTGCCACCAGTTGTCGTGCACGGGCAGCCCCAGCACGTCACGGCCCCACTCGACGGCCTCCGGGTTGAGCGGTTCGCCGACGCTGGCCACGAAGCGCAGGGCGCTCAGGTCCGCCTGCCGGGCCAGGTCGTCACCGAGGCGCATGAGCCGCCGGACGGCCGTCGGCGCGGTGTACCAGACGCTCACGCGCTCGCGCTGCAGGATGCCGTACCACCGTTCGGCGTCGAACTCGGCCTCGTCGACGATGCTGGTGACCCCGTGCGTGAGCGGCGCGACGATGCCGTACGACGTCCCGGTGACCCAGCCCGGGTCGGCCGTGCACCAGTAGACGTCGTCGGGGTGCAGGTCGAGGGCGAACCGGCCGGTGGCGTGGTGCATGACGACGGCCTCGTGCACGTGCACCGCGCCTTTGGGGGTGCCCGTGGTGCCGCTGGTGAAGTGCAGCAGCGCCGGCTGTTGCGGGTCGGTGGGCCCGATCACGTACGTGTCGGGGGCGTCGGCGAGGAGCGCGGCCAGCGACAGCGTCCCGGGGGGTGCCGAGGCCGCGTCGGGGACGTCGGTCAGCAGGACGTGCTCGAGGTCGGGCAGGGCGTCCCGGATGCCGGCGATCTTGCGCTCGTAGGCGGGCAGGGTGGTGACGAGCACGCGCCCCTGACCGATCGCGAGCCGCTGCCGCACGGGTTCGGGGCCGAACGCGGAGAACAGCGGGCTGAGCACGGCGCCGGCCTTGAGGGTCCCGAACGCGACGGCGTACAGCGCCGGCACCCGGCCGGTGAGCGTGAACACGGCGTCGCCCTGGTGCACCCCGAGTCGTTCGAGGGCGTGCGCGAACCGGTTGGTGCGACGCCGCAGGTCGTCGTAGGTGACGTCCTCCCGTGCACCGTGCTTGCCGAGCCAGCGGATCGCGGTGCGTGTGGCCGTGGGGCCGACGGCGTGCCGGTCGACGGCCTCGTGGGCGATGTTGAGGCCTTGGCCGTCGGGCAGCCCGTCGAGCCACGACCGGGCCACGTCCCACGAGAACGACGTGCGTTCGGGTGCGTCCCGGGGCAGCCGTGGCGGCACCCGCCAGTCGGCCGGGCCCTTGTGGATGGTCGGGTGGCTCATGGCAGCTGCTCGATCCTGCGTGCGGTCGGGGTGGCGACGACGACCGCGAGCGCGTGCGTGGTGTCGTGGCTGAGGCTCACCGCCCACCGGTCGAGCCCGCGCGCGTCGGCCAGGGCGCGGGCGGCTCCGGCCAGGGTCAGGTGCGGTGCGCCGGACGGGCCGGTGCGGACCTCGACGTCGCGCCAGCCGACGGGGCCGATCCCGGTGCCGAGGGCCTTGGCGGTGGCTTCCTTCGCGGCGAGACGGGCGGCGAGGCGGGGCACGGAGCCGTGGCACTCGCCGAGTTCGCCCGCGGTGAAGACCTGCCCGCCGAGCGTGGGTCCGCGCAGGCGCAGCACCCGGCGCAGCCGTGCCACGTCGACGACGTCGACCCCGAGTCCGATCTCGGGGTGTCGCACGGACTGGGGCTTCGCCATGGTGGCGCCTCCTGCACGGGCCTGCTCCCCACGTTCCCGGTCGGGGCACCGGTGCGCAACTCAGGACGCAGCTCGGTGCGCGACTCGGTGCGTGACTCAGGGCGCGGCACGAGGGGCGGGGGGCACGGGCACCACCAGGACGGGCACCGTCGCGAACTCCAGGACCCGCTCGGTCTGGCTGCCGAGGTACGGCAGGGCGTGCCCGGGCCGGTCGACCCTGGCCATGACCACGAGCGTCGCGTCGACGGCGCGCACCTCGGCGAGGACCTGCTCGGCCACGTGCCCGCGCCGACGGACCGCGGTGCACGGCACACCCGCCGCGGCGCACAGGGCAGAGACGTGGGTGAGGGCGGCGGTCGCGGCGAGCACCCGTCGGTCGTCCGTGTCGGGGGTGGGTCCAGAGGTGGTGCCAGGGGCCGGCCCGTGCGGTGCGTCGAGCCGCAGGCGCAGGTCGGAGTCCTCGACCACGGACACCAGGTGCAGCCGTGCGCCCCACCGCAGGGCGTGGGTCACGGCGACCGCGGCGGCACCGAACGCCGCCGCGGAGTCGCTGACCGCCACCACGAACGTGGGTGTCACGGTGCGGCGGCCCATCGCACGCGCAGGGACTCCTCGAGCTCCTGCTCGTCGAGCCGACGACGCAGCACCTGCAGCTGCTCCTCGAGCCGGGGGATCCACCGGTTCTCGACAGCGCGCTGCCGGGTGCGGGTGGACTCGAGCCGGGCGGTGACCAGCACGACCGCCCGACGCGCGGCGGCGAGGCGCGCGGCAGCGGCGGCGGCCTCGCGGTGCGCGGCGGCCGAGTGGGCGAGCGCCGAGCTGCCCCCGGTGGCGGGTGCCTGCGGTGCCGTGAAGGTGGCGTCGACGGGGTAGGTGGCACCCATCGCCCCGCCCCAGACGACGGTGACCTGTGCCGCGGCGGTGGGTGCGGTGCAGCGGATGGCCTCCTGCCCGTCGAGCGCGGCGACCCGTTCCTGCCACGTCGCGGCCCGGTCGGCGTGGTCCGCCCACTCGAGCTCGAGCCGGGCGGTGTGCAGCTGCAGCCGTTCGAGCTCGTCGGTCAGGATCTGCCGGGTGCGGTCCAGCAGCTCGGCGCCGTGCCGGGCGGTGCGCAGGCGTCGTTCGAGCCGCATGCGGCCGGCGCGTCCGGTGTCGCTCATGCCCGGCTCCTCGCGTCGGCGTCGGTGGCGGTGTCAGCGGCGGTGTCGGCACCGGTGTCGTCCGGTCCGTCCGGTGTCGGCGGCCCGTCGGTGGCGGGCAGGTGGTGGGCGAGGAGCGCCGGGGGCAGCATCGCCAGCTCCTGCAGGGGCAGCTCGGCCAGCGCGGACCACGCCCGGTCCAGGGTGTCGTCCATCGTGCGGCGCTCGTCGGTGCCCTGGTGGAAGAGGCGTTCCTCGACGACCGTGCCGTACCGCAGGCAGCGGCGGTCGGTCTCGCTGAGTGCACCGGTGCCGATCAGCTCGGCGAGTTCGGCGACCCGCCGGGCCCGGGCGATCGACGCCATGACCTGCGCGGCCACGTCCAGGTGGTCCTCGCGGGTGCGGCCCGGTCCGGCGCCGCTGCGCATCAGCCGGGACAAGGACGACAGCACGTCGACCGGCGGGTAGACACCCCGCGCGGCCACGTCCGGTGAGAGCACCACCTGGCCTTCCGTGATGTACCCCGTCAGGTCCGGCACGGGGTGGGTGATGTCGCCGCCGGGCATCGTCAGGACGGGCACGATCGTCACGGAGCCGGGCCGCCCCCGCACCCGACCGCACCGCTCGTACAGCCCGGCCAGGTCGCTGTACAGGTACCCGGGGTAGCCGCGGCGGGCCGGGATCTCGTGCCGTGCGGCCGACACCTCCCGGACCGCCTCGGCGTAGCTGGTCATGTCGGCCATGACGACCAGCACGTCGTGCCCGTCGGCATAGGCCAGGTGCTCGGCGACCGTCAGGGCGATGCGCGGCGTGAGGACACGTTCGATGACCGGGTCGTCGGCGGAGTTCAGCAGCAGCACCAGCTCACCGGCGGCGGACCGCTCCTCGAGCCGGTCCCGCACCGTGGCGATGTCGGCGTGCGGCATGCCCATGGCGGCGAACACCACCCGGAACCCGGTGCCCTCGACGCTGGCCTGCGCGGCGATCTGCGTGGCCACCGTCAGGTGGGGCAGCCCCGGCACGGAGAAGATCGGCAGCTTCTGGCCTCGGACGAGCGTGGTCAGCGCGTCGATCACGGAGATGCCGGTGAGGACGGGTTCGTGCGGCGGTTCGCGGTGCACGGGGTTGAGCGGCCAGCCGTTGACGGGCATCACGGTGCCGCCCGTCACGGGGGGACCGCCGTCGAGCGGTTCGCCGCGGCCGTTGCACACCCGCCCCAACCAGCCGTCGCCGACGGGCACGTGCAGGGGCCGCCCCGCGAACCGCACCTGCAGCCCGCCGGGTGTGAGCCCGTCGGTGCCCTCCAGGACCTGCACGGTGACCAGGTCCCGGTCGACCTCGAGGACCAGACCGTGCCGCGGGGGCTCCCCCGGGGGAGTCGGCTCGACGGTCGCGAACTCGTCCCAGCCGACCCCTGCGGCGTCTCCGAGCACGAGCAGCGGGCCGCGCAGCTCACGCACGTCGTCGTACGAGAGCGCCGCCCCGGTCATGCGCCGGCCTCGAGCCGCCGGATCGCCGCGGCTGCGCGCTCGCGGACACCGTCGGCGTCGGCCGCGCCGGTCTCCTCCCGCGCGCGGACCACGGACCCGAGGTCGGTCTGCTCGAGGGTCGTGGCGGCCACCCCGCGGTCGACGAGTCGTTGGGTGCAGTCGGTGACGTCGAGCACCATGTCGAGCAGCGCGGCGCCCTTGGCTGCGGTGCAGAACGCGTCGTGGGCGCTGAGGGCGTTCTGCCGCAGCACACCGTCGCGCAGCAGCCGCCCGCCGAGCAGGACCATGCGTTCGTGCCCCGGCAGCGAGGACGTGCCCACGATCTCGGCGAGGTCCGCGAGCCGGTCCGCCTCGGCGAGCAGCGCGGCGGCGCGGGCCCGTCTGGTCGACCAGCCGGGGTCGCCGTGCGTGGTGTGCCACCGGCCCACGGCGTCCGCGTCGCGGGCGAACGAACCGGCCCAGTGCACCGCGGGGTAGTGCCGCGCGTACGCCAGGTCGCGGTCCAGCAGCCACAGCGACCGGATGAAACGTTCGGTGCAGGTGGTCACGGGTTCGGTCAGGTCGCCTCCGGGTGGGGACACCGCGCCGATCACCGTGACGGACCCGTCGAGGCCACCCAGCGTGGTGACCCTGCCGGCCCGTTCGTAGAACGCGGCGAGCGCGGAGGCGAGGGTCGCCGGGTACCCCTCCTCGGCGGGCAGCTCACCGTGACGGTTCGCGAACTCCCGCAAGGCCTCGGCCCAGCGGGACGTGGAGTCCGCGATGACGACGACGTCGTACCCCATGTCGCGGTAGTACTCGGCGACGGCCACCCCGGAGTAGATGCTCGCCTCGCGGGCCATCATCGGCATGTTCGAGGTGTTGGCGATGATGACGGTCCGGTCGATCAGGCGCCCGCCGGTGCGGTCGTCGACGAGCTGGGCCAGACCGTCGAGCACGTCGGCCATCTCGTTGCCGCGTTCGCCGCAGCCCACGTAGACGATGACGTCGGCGTCGGACCACTTGGCGATCTGCTGCAGGAGCACGGTCTTGCCGGTGCCGAACCCGCCGGGCACGGCGGCGGCAGCCCCCCGGGCCACGGGGTACAGCAGGTCGAGCACGCGCTGCCCGGTGTGCAGCGGGACGGTGCCGACGGCGCGGTCCCGGAACGGTCGGGCCACACGCACGGGCCACGGTTCGGCGAGCCGGACGTCGCGGGTGCCGATCCGGGCGATCACGTCGAGCGCCCGGACCTGGCCGGGTGGGGCGAGCCAGGTCAGGGTGCCGGTGGCGTCGGCGGGCACGAGGACCCGGTGCTCGACCGCGCCGGAGTCCGGGACGGTGCCGAGCACGTCGCCCGGTGCCACGGGTGTCCCGACCGGGTGCTTCGGCTGGAACGTCCAGGGCCGGGCGAGGGTGTCGGGGTCCTGCGTGGCCGGGACCCGGTCGGGGGTCAGCCACAGGGGTGCGGTGCTCAGGGGGCGCAGCAGGCCGTCGAAGACGCGCCCGAGCAGACCGGGGCCGAGCAGCGCGGACAGCTCCCCGCCGGTGCGTCCGACGGGGTCGCCGACGTGCAGGCCACCGGTGTACTCGTACGCCTGGAGGGTGGCGCGGTCGCCGGCGACGGCCACTGTGGCGGCGCTGATCTGCCCGGTGCCGAGCGTCACGAGCTCGCGCATGCGCAGGCCGTCGAGGCCGGCGACCTCGACGAGCGGCCCGTTGACGCGGGTCACGGTGCCGTGGCCGTCCACAGGGTGCTCACCTCCGGGGTCATCTCGTCGAGCGTCCGGGTGGCCAGTGCGGGCAGCGACAGGTCGAGGTGCCGGCTGCCGGACCGCGCGACGACGCCGCCGTGCGGGCTGGGGCTGACGACCGCGTCGGGTCCGAGCACCTGGTGCGCGCGGGCGGTGAGATGCGCGACCAGGTCGGGGTACCGGGGGTCGTCGCGCAGGGCGGCGACCTGCAAGGTGACCTGCTGCCGCAGTGCGTCGAGCAGGGCGTTCTGCCGGGCGAGGACAGTCTCGTGCGCCTGGCGTCGGGCCCGGGCCGAACGGAGCGCCGCCGCGGCGCGTGCGGTGCGGCGGCCGTCCGCGGTGGCGGCGGCCAGCAGGGCGTCGGCCTGGGCGTGGGCGTCGGCCAGGAGGGTGTCGGCCCGCTGCCGGGCGTCGCGCCGCAGGGCGTCGGCCTGCGCGTGGGCGTCGGCCAGGAGGGCGTCCCGCAGCGGGTGGAGGGCGTCCTGCGCACGGTCCGGCAGGCCGGTCATGACGGGATCACCACGGTGAGCGGGGACGCGGGGTCGTCGACCGCGGGGCCGATCGCCTGCGCGGCCCGGCCGGTGAGCAGGACGACGGCGGCACTCCCGGGCAGGTGCTGCCACGCGCGGCGGACCTCGTCGTCGGTCTCGGCGGGCCGCACGTCGACACCGGTGAGCCGGTAGCCCCCGATCAGGGCGACCTCACCGACGGCGACCACGGTGCGGGCGGTCATGGCGGTGCCCGTCAGGCCTGCCCGATGAGCACGACCGCGATGATCAGGCCGTAGATGGCGATGCCCTCGGCCAGGCCGACGACCACCATGGCGCGTCCGAAGATCTCAGGGCGTTCGCTCATGGCAGCCAGGGCCGCAGAGCCGGTGTAGGCGACGGCGAACGCCGCCCCGAGGGACGAGCCGGCCACGGCGATCGCGGCGGCGATCAGGGCGGGTCCGCCGATGCCACCCGTGGCGGCGGCCTCCGCGGCGGGCACGGCGGCCTGCACGGACCCGGCCGCGGCGGGGGAGCCGGTCAGGGTGACGACCAGCACGGCGAGGGCACCCAGCAGGGCCAGGACGTCCACACCGACCAGGACCGCGACCCCGGCACGGCGGTGCCGGTGGGTCAGGACGAGCGCGCCGACCGTGACGAGCACGACCACGGGGGCCATGACGATCCAGGGGTTCACGGGTGCCGCCCTTCGCTGGTGCCGGCGGCGTGCAGCGCCTCCGGGGGTGCGGTCGACCCGGTCGGTGCGGTCGGGTCGGTTGTGCTGCCCAGCGCCGGGGTCCACGGGCGGAACGCCCGCCCCTCGGTGAGGAACACACGGGAGAACAGCTCGTAGTACTCGAGCCGCAGCGCCTGGATCGCGACGACCAGCGCCTCCAGGACGAAGGTCAGCGCGTTGCCGACCAGGAACAGCAGCACCGCGGCGACGCCACGCCACCCGGGTCCCCACAGGGCGGTCGTGCCGTCCCACACGACGCTCAGCAGGGCGGCGTGGGTGAGCCCGAACGCCGCCAGGCGCGCGAACGAGACGATGTTCGAACCGAGGCGCAGGACCGTGTCGACACCTTCGACGACGGCCTGGAACACGCCGGTGGCGCCACCGCCGGACTCGACGAACAGCCCGACGAGGACCAGGGCGAGCGAGACGGCACCGATCACGGCGCTCGCGGTGACCAGCACGGTCACACCACCGGTGAGCCCCCACACGGCCAGCCCGGCGGCGAGGAAGAGACCCGAACCGGCCAGGCCCGAGCGGGCGTACAGCGCGTAGCCCCAGCCACCCTCACGGACCCGGTTGATGGTGCCGTACGTGTAGGCGCCGGCCAGCAGCACGGCGCCGACGCCCAGTGCGGTGAGCAGCAGGCGGACGGGTTCGGCGAGCGGGTCGAGCCACAGCACGGGGATGATGCCGGTGGGTCCGAACATCTCGCCGTACAGGGCTCCGAAGCCCATGGAGACCAGCCCGGCCCCGGTGACGAACGGCCAGGTGCGGCGCAGGGGTCGCAGCCGGGTGACCCGTCCGCTGTGCAGCAGGAGCCCGCAGCCGACGAGCACGGCACCGTGGCCGACGTCCCCGAACATCATGCCGACCATGACGACGTAGGCGAGCCCTGCGGCCCGGGCCGGGTCGACGTCCTGGTAGGGCACGGTGCCGTAGGTGTCGACGAGTGTCCGGGACAGCCGGGGGGTGCGGGTCCGCGCGATGAGTGTCGGCGGTTGCACGCCGCGGGGGTGGGTGAGAGGGACGAGCGCCGCCCCGTGCACGGCGAGCCGTGCGGCCAGGTCGCCCACCTCGCGCGAGGGCACCCATCCGACGACGCCGGCGACGGGGCCGTGGGTGGCGGCGACGGCCTGGGCCCGGTCGAGCTCGTCGGGTCCGTCACCGGGCGTGTACGGCAGGTCCAGCTCGACGACCCCGGAGCGGGCCGCGTCGGCGAGCGCGGGGCGCAACCGGTCCTGCGGGGCCACCAGGGCGACCCGTTCCATGTGCAGCGGCCGCAGCCGGTCACGCGACGGCATCGAGGACCTCACCGGGTCCGGTTCCGCGTGCGGCGGCGGCGAGGGCCGCCCGCACGCGCCACGCGTCGACCATGAGGACCGCGGCGGCGCCCAGCACCACGTCGGGTCCGGGCAGTGCGCCGCGCAGCAGGCGGGTGCCGTCCGTCTCGACGGCCACCTGGGCGCGGACCTCGCCCTGCCAGAGCCGGTCGGGGTGGTCGAGCCCGCGCAGCACGGCGTGCGTGGCCCGGGGCAGCGTCTCGCGGAGCGCGGTGAGGTCGTGCGTGTCCTGCCACCCGCTGCCGATCAGGGGCCGCAGGAGGACGGGGATCCGGGGTGGCGGTGGGGTGCGGTCGACGAGCACGAGGCGCGCGGCGAGCAGGGCCGCGGCGGTCTGCGCCCAGGGCCGGGCCGGCGGTGCGACGTCGGCGAGCCGGCGCCACCACACCAGGGTGAGGGTGTCCCGCAGCCAGGTGGTGCCGTCGGTGTCGACCTCGCCCCAGGGCGAGCGGCGCAGCGCGGTGCGCAGCTCGGGCAGTGTCGTGGCGGTGCGGAGCTGCGGCCAGGCGGTGGCCAGGGTGCCGAGCTCGTGCGGTGGGGTGAGCGTCCGACCGTCCTGGAGGTGCCGGGCCAGGGCCACGATGTCGTCGCGTTCGTAGCGTCCGGCGGCGGTCCGGCACAGGCGTGACGATCCGGCCGGTACCCAGCCGGCCAGCACCCGCAGCTGCCACACGGTCGTGTCGTCGAGGGCCCGTTCGGCGGCCGCCAGGTCGGTGGCGTCGTGCAGGCGTTCGGCGTACATGCTGCCGTCGAGCCGGGTGAGGGCCGTGGCCAGGTCGGGCTGCGCGGCGACGGTGCGGCAGCCGGCGGCGCCGAAGCGGCGTCGCGCCAGCGCGCGGGCCCGGACCGCGGCGGCCACCCAGTCGGAGTTCATGGCCGTGACGCCAGGTGGTCCGCGAGCAGCCGGTCGACGACGAGCTGCGCGGTGCCGGCCAGGCGCGCGGTGCCGGCGGCCTGCAGCCGGTCGGCGGCGGCGCGGGCGGCCTCGAGGGTGCGGGCGTCCTGCTCGTCGGCGGCCTTCCCGATCCCTTCGGCGGCCTCGGCGCGCGCCGCAGCCTGGGCGAGCCGGGCCTCGGCGACGACCGCGGTGGCGCGGGCGCGGGCCTCGGCGACGATCCCGTCGGCCTCCTGGCGGGCGTCGTCGACGAGTCGCCGGCAGGTCTCGAGGTCGCCGGACAGGGCGGCGAAGACGGGCGCGAGCTCGGCCTCGAAAGGCGCCTCGGTGGTGGCGGGAACTCCCAGGGGCCCGGCGGGCCCGGGTGCGCCCACGGGCCGGAACCGGTCGAGGATGCTCAGACGCGCCATCGCATCTCCTCGAGGTCTTCGGACCCTTCGGACTCTACGCGCGCCGCCGGTGGCCGCCAGTGCGCGGCGTCAAGGGCGGTCAGGAACGGACATTTCGGACTGTTAGGGTCGCCGCCATGACGAGCGGTGCAGGACGGGCAGGCGGACGTGCAGGTGGGCGTGGAGGTCGACGCACCGTGGTGATCGCCGGGGTGGCCGCGATCGTGGCGCTCGGGGTGTCGGCAACCGCGGTGCAGGCGTGGCCGCACCACGGGACCCCGCAGGCTGCGGCCCACCCTGCCCGGACCTCCGCCGCGGCGACGGCGGCCCCGACCGCCGCAGGCGCTGGTGCCGTATCGTCACCGACCAGCGGGGCCGTGGGCGAAGCGGCGACGGCCGTCGCCCCGACCGCCGCCGCGGCGACCACCACGGACGCGGCGGCCGGTCCGGCGGCGCCCACCCCGTCCGGTGACGTCATCGCCAACCTGTTCGAATGGAGCTGGGCGTCGGTCGCCACCGAGTGCACGACGGTGCTGGGCCCGCACGGGTACGGCGGGGTGCAGGTCGCCCCGCCGCAGGACTCCGTGCGGCTCGACTGGGACACCCACCCGTGGTGGGAGGTGTACCAGCCTGCCGGGTACGACCTGAACAGTCGGATGGGCGACGAGGCGGCGTTCGTCAGCATGGTGCAGACCTGCCGCGCGGCGGGGGTGCACGTGTACGTGGACGCCGTGATCAACCACATGTCCGGTGCCGACACCACGGCCGACGGGGCGACGTCGTACAGCGGCCACATGTACACCGCGATGACCTACCCCGGCCTGTACACCCCGGCCGACTTCCACCAGGCGAGCGAGTGCCCGACCGCATCCGGGCGCGTCGAGGACTACGACGACGCCACGCAGGTGCACTTCTGCATGCTGTCCGGGTTGGAGGACCTCCGGACCGAGAGCAGCTACGTGCGGGGGGCCATCGTGACCTACCTGAACAAGCTGCTCGGCTACGGGGTCTCGGGGTTCCGGGTGGACGCCGCCAAGCACATCCCGCTCGCAGATCTGCAGGCCATCATCGACGGGCTGGACCCGACGGTCGACGGCACCGAGCCGTACGTGGCGCTCGAGGTGTTCGGCGGCAAGGGCGAGCTCTCCCAGGCGGCGTACGCCGAGCTGGGCAGCGTGCTCGGCCTGGACGCCTCCGTGCAGCTGAAGCGGGCGTTCGCGGGCAGCATCTCCTCGCTGCGGACGTTCGGGGACGGCCTGGTCCCGTCGTCCGACTCCCTGACGTTCGTGATGAACCACGACACCGACCGCAGCGGCGTGTCGATCGGTTCCCACGACGCCGCCACGAACCGGCTGGCCACGTTGTTCGTGCTCGCGGACGACTACGGGCGGGCCCAGGTGTACTCGTCGTTCGCCTGGTCGTCCTCAGACGACTCCCCGCCGTCGGACGGTGCGGGCATGGTCAGTGGCACGGAGTGCGGCAGCGGCGCCTGGGACTGCCTCGACCGGGACCCCGCCGTGCTCGGCATGGTGGCGTTCCGCAACGCCGTGGGTGACGCCACCGTCACGAACTGGTCCGACGACGGCGCTGACCTCATCGCGTTCAGCCGCGGGAGCACGGGGTGGACGGCGCTCAACGACGCCACGTCACCGACCACCCGGACCCTGCAGACCGGGCTGGTCGCCGGCACCTACTGCGACCTGCTCACCGGTGGCTCGGCTGCCGGTTCGTGCCGCGGCACGAGCATCACGGTGGGCGCGGACGGCACGGCCGTCGTGACGGTCCCGGCCCGGGGCGCGGTCGCGATCACCACGGCCACCCGGGTCTGACCGGGGTCGTCCGCGAGGTCAGTCGCAGTTGTCGCAGCGGCCGGTGGCCGGCAGTGCCATCGAGCACGTCGGGCAGATCCGCTCCGGGGCCTCGCGGACGGCGGACGGCCGCGCGACGGGAGTGCGGGGCGCGCGAGGGGCCTGGGGTGCGCGCGGCGCACGGGCCGGTGCTGCCCGGACGACGCCCGCGGGCTCGGTGACCTCGAACCCGCGCTTGCGCAGGATCGCGACGGCCGCCTCCGGGCCGCTGTCGAACTCGTCGGAGCTGGCCAGGCGCCCGGTGGCGAACCGGTGTGCGAGCCCGAGCAGGGCCCGCGCGTCGTAGCTGCGGCCCTCGTGCACGAGCGTGTGCTCGTGGGACGGCGCGAAGCCGTACAGCTGGAGGAACTCCTCCCTGCCCCGATCGTCGTACTCGGTGATCGCCTGGAGGACATGCTGCTTCGACACAGAGGAGAACGTGGCCACGATCCCTGAGCGTACGTCGCCGTACGCGGCGCCCGGTCCACGGGTCGGCCCCGCCGGGTGCAGCCCCGGGGGAGCGTGCCTACCGTGGTTCGCACGTGCCCGCACCAGCGTGGGCGCCGACCCCTGGGAGACGGCATGGCGCACGGCGACATCACGCACATCGACATCCCCGTCGACGACCTGGCGCGGGCCACGGCCTTCTACGGCGGGCTGTTCGGCTGGGACATCCAGGAGGTGCCCGGCTTCGAGGGCTACCCCATGTGGCAGGCGCCCAACAAGATCAGCGGCGGCGGCCTGGCCCCGCGCAGCAACGGGTTCCGTTCGCCCCGTTCGTACGTGGAGGTCGACTCGATCGACGACGCCCTCGCCAAGGTCACGGCCCTCGGTGGCACGGTCGCCATGCCGAAGTCGGAGATCAGCCCGACGAGCTGGTGGGCGGTGTTCGTCGACCCCGACGGCAACGAGGTCGGGCTGTACGAAGGCACCACGGACACGGGCGAACCGGCCTGAGCGCACCGGTCCGGCTCTGAGCGGGGCGGACTGGCGACGAGGTCAGCTGCCGCCGGTGAGGATCGCCGCGAGGTCGTGAGCCGCCTGCGTCTCGTCGTACGCCTCGGAGCGGTCGCCGGAGCCGTCCACGTCGAGCGAGACCCGCGAGCGGGTCGACTCGTCGAGGTAGTGCGCCACGTAGCCGATGCCCGCGGCCTCGTTCGTCGGGTACTCCCAGCGGACGACGACGAACTCCCGTTCCCCGACGGTCACGGAGGTCTCGGTCTGCACGTTGCCCTGCTGCTCGTAGGCGCCGGTGGCCTCGACCAGGTCGTCGTAGGCGGCGTCGTCGACCGCCTCGGTGTAGATGAGGCTGGCCGACGTCGGCTTGTAGAAGTCGCACTGGACGACGAACACACCCTCCAGAGGCTGGGCGAAGACCGTGGTCTGGACGTTGTCGTGCGTGCGGCCGTCGACCTCGATCGACTGCTCCAGCGGGCAGTCCCAGTCGAAGTCACCCATGCCGGTGGTCCCGACGTCGGGGTAGCGCTCGTGGCCCTCGACGATGCCGTTCGCGTACCCGGCGGGGACGCCGGTGATCAGCGCGGGCCCCTCGTCGGCCCCTCCGCACGCGGCGAGCAGGCTCACGCCGGCGGCGAGGGCGACCAGACGGAGCAGGCAGGGAGGAGAACGGACATAACGGACATGGGATGACATGCGGAGAGCGTAACGGCCGTCTCCGCCGCCCTCGCACCCGGGGCCGGCGCGCTGCGACCTGCGCGGTCTGGGCTACGTTCGCCCGATGAGGACAGCGGGCGTGATCGGTGGGGGGCCCGCAGGGCTGATCGCCGCGGAGGTGCTGGCCCGCGCCGGCGTGCACGTCACGGTGTACGAGCGGATGCCGTCACCGACGCGCAAGTTCCTGCTCGCCGGGCACGGCGGGCTCAACATCACGCACTCCGAGGCGCGCGACCGCATGCTGCCCCGGTACGGCCGCTCCGCCGACAGGCTCGCCCCGATGCTCGACGTGTTCGGGCCCGCCGACCTGCGCGAGTGGTGCGCCGGCCTGGGGGAGCCCACGTTCGTCGGGTCGAGCGGGCGGGTGTTCCCGCAGTCCTTCCGGGCCACACCCCTGGTCCGCGCGTGGCTGGCGCGGCTGACCGAGCTCGGGGTGGACGTCCGGCGCCGGCACCGCTGGACCGGCTGGACGGACGACGGCGCGTTGCGCATCACCGGCCCCGACGACGTGCCCCACGAGGTCACGCACGACGTGGTGCTCTTCGCGCTCGGCGGTGCGTCCTGGCCGCGACTGGGCGCCGACGGCGGATGGGTCGACCCGTTCACGCAACGGGGGATCGAGGTCGCCCCGCTGCGCCCCGCCAACGTCGGCCTACGCGTCGACTGGACCGACGCGTTCGTCGGCCGCTTCCCGGGCACCCCGCTCAAGCACGTCGCCCTGACCGTCCGCGGCCACGACGGCCCGCCGTCACGCGGCGACGCGATGCTCACCCGCACCGGCATCGAGGGCGGACCCGTCTACGCCCTCGGCGTCCCCGTCCGCGACGCCCTCGACGCCGACGGCCGCTGCACGCTGCTGGTCGACCTGCGCCCAGACCTCGCCACCGACCAGCTCACCGACCGCCTCCGCACCCGGCGCCCCAAGGACTCCCGCTCCAGCTGGCTGCGCCGCACCCTCGGCCTCGACCCCGCCTCGCTCGCCCTGATGTGGGAGGCGACCGCCGGCGCCCTGCCCGACGACCCCGCCGCGACCGCCGCCCTGGTCAAGGGCGTCCCCGTCACGATCACCGGCACCATGCCCATCGACCGCGCCATCTCCACCGCCGGTGGCATCACCTGGTCGGAGGTCGACGACACGCTGATGCTCCGCCGGGTGCCCGGCACGTTCGTCGCAGGCGAGATGCTCGACTGGGAGGCCTCCACGGGCGGGTACCTGCTGCAGGCCTCGTTCAGCACGGGGGTGGTGGCGGCGCGGGGGATGTCGGCCTGGCTTGACGGGGGGACCCCGGCCGCCTGACCGCAACGCTCGACCGGGGGCGGGCCCACCTCGGTGAGCTCGAGGGGCCGAGTGCAGGACCGATGGCTACCCCGGCGACTTGCCGGTGCACGGCAGGCGCGGTTACCCAAACGTGCATCCCGAAGCGCAGGCGTGCTTGCCTGCTACTTTGAGCATCGCGCTGATGGTCTAGTGGCCCAAGACGCCCGCCTTCATATGCCTCGACTTGAGGCCCCTTAGAGCGGGAGGCGCTCGTTCGAATCGAGCCAGCGCACGTGGGAGATGAACAGCTTGGCCTTATGGTCACGCGTGCGCGGCGGGATTTCAAGCTCAATGCGGGCCAGAACAATCACTTCCTGATCACCGTTCTGGTCGGACTGGATGCTGTCCGTGAAGGTCGGGCGACGCTGAATACTGAGTTCTCCACGTCGTGGAGTCCGAAGGATGAGCGCCGTTCTGCGGAACGCAGTCGCGACTATGCTCTCAAGACATCTCTGACCTGGATCGCGGACCTCGTCGACGGCTATCGATCGGCGCTGTCCAGGACCGCTGGCGTCCTGATCGCCAGCGTGCCTGCGGACGCGGGGGCGTCGGAGCGCCTTAGGTGCGTGGCCAAGGCCGTCGGTGTAGCGGAGTCTCCAGAAGAACTCCTGGTGCGGCTGGCCATCCACTGGAGGAACCGGATCGTGCATACGATGTCTCAGTCACGACTGGATGCCAGAGTTCGGGCGGAGTTGCTCAGATCGGCCGAGTACATCCGCGACAACTTCCGAGGGCTTGATGTCTCAAGGACCATCGCTCTGGCAGAGTCAGGCGGGTCGCCCCGCTTCAAGGACGTTGCGTCGATCATCGAGGCTGCCCACATAGTCGTGCGGAAACTTGATCGGCGAGTCGTTGAGCGTCTCAACTTGGAAGAGTACGTCGAAGATATATTGAGGCGTGAACTTGGGAGTAGGTTCAGCGAGGGTGACCGCCAGGTCTTCGCGCGAATGTGGCCCGGGTCTGCGGCGAAGACCGCACGCAGAATGCGTCAACTTCTCCTTCAGAGCGGATTCACTCCGGCGCCGCAGCAGTCGTGCCGCGGCGTGTCGGTGGAGTACATGGTCGCTCTGTGCGCCCTCAACGCCTCGGAGGCACGGCTCAGGTTCGCCCGGCCCTAGAACGGTCGGCCGTACCCGAACAGGTGGACGCTCAAGACGTCCACCTCGCGTCGTGGGTCGCCGAAGAAGCTGGACAGGCGCGTCAACACGCGGCCGTACGGGTGTTCCCGAGGCCCGCCCGCCTCATTCCAGTTCGCGTTTGGCACGACTAGGAAGAGGTGCTGTACGTCCGAGGCGATGTGCGTCTTCCAGAGGTCCTTCAGATCGTGGTTGTTGGTCGTTGTCCCGCCGCGCTCCACCTCGGCGATCACGCCCCGCCCCGGGCCGAGCGAGTACACGAAGTCGGGTCGTGCTCGGGTGACGAATCCCTTGTCGGGTGTGAGGACTACTTCGGGGCTGAAGCCGAGCTCGTCGGTCAGCAGCTCCGCCACGATGTCCTGAACGACTTTGCTTGCCGCCCGGTGAATGTGCACGAGATCGATAGCGTCCGACGAACTGTCTAGGTGGTTCACCAGCTGCGCTGCTAGCGCATCGACGCGGGCGAGTTCGACCCGTTCTCCGGGCGAGACCTCACCGCGCACGAACCTGTGGTGCTGCACCACCCCCATGGAGCGGAGCTTCGCAGCGGGCCGTTCGCGAAGCTAGAGCCGAATGAGTGGAGTCGGCGCACAAGCTCCGCCGCCTGCGCCGCACTGAGTATCACGGGCCTGGCCACGCGCCGAAGTCCGCATGGGCAGGAGTGCGGGGTCGCCTACGCCTCGGCGTAGTCGACGTACGGGTGCGCGAACTCTCGTCCCCAGAGCGTGGCGCGTTCGGCGCTGGTCAGCCCCACCTGGTCGCACACGTCGTCCCAGCCGTCGACGATCGCGGTCCGGACGCGGTCGATCACGGCGACCGCCTGTGCGTCCGTGAGCAGGAACTCGCCGGCGACCTCGCGGCAGAGCCGCAGCTGACTGGTCCGTCGACCGTCGGCGGTGATGCCGATCGCCTGCGTGGCGGTGTTCGTCGAGCGGCGCTGGGGAGCGATGTCGTAGGCGGGCGTGAGCGACAGGTGCGTCCCGTCCCAGAACGCGGCGTGGTTGCGCAGGTGGTCGTCCGTGTTCCCGACGAGCACGTTGACCACCAGTCGGGTGAACAGCTCGCGGAGGGTCCGGGGCACGTCGGTCCACGGCCCGGTGCGGACGTGCTGCGCCATCAGGGCGTACGAGCCGTAGCGGGCGCTCGTCTCGGACAGGCCCAGGACCGTCAGCATCGACAGCATCTGCCGCCGGGCGACGCCGACGTTCCCGTCGGGTCCGGCGAGGGCGTGCCGGTCGAACCGTTCGACGAGCAGCACGTCCTTGCCCCCGGCGCGGACGACCGACACCGGGGCGACGTCCGCGCCGGCGCGGGCGGCGAGCAGCATCGCCGCGCCCTCCGCCTTGACCACCGGCCGGTCGTCGGTGCTCGAGGAGAACTTGGCGATGAGGTGCCGGTCGCCGTCGCGCAGCAGCGCCTTCGGGCGCGCGCCCCCGATGCTGGTGCCGTGCCCGACCGCGGCGGCCAGCAACGGCGGCAGGTGCTCACCCCGCTCGACCATCCCGGCGCCTTCGACCAGCTGGTCCAGTGACGCATGCTGATCGCGGGGGACGTACTCGGTCGGCGACTGCTGGAAGTCCAGCGCACCGATGCGATCGCTGCCGGAGCGGAGCAGGTACGTGATCTCGGACAGGTGGAGGTCCGGGTCGTTCCCGACCTCGAGGTTGATGACACGGCGGCCCCACGCGTCCGGCGCCGCGTCACGCAGGCTGCCTGCCAGGTGCAGGGGGTCCCGGTGCGGCACCCTCGTCGGGTCCAGGATCGCGGGGCCCAGCGGCAGCTCCGGCGTGTAGAGCGAGACCGCATCGGGGCGGGCGCGGTAGCTCGCGGCATACCGGAAGGCGAGCACGGGCTCGTCGGCGAACGCGCGGCCACTTGCCTGCAGCACGCCGGCGACGACCGGTGAGGTCGCACCCGGGAGCCACACCCACACGTAGGCCCGGGGTGCGGGCGGGTCAGAAGTCATCGCTGATCTCCACGGTGGGCGGGCGCACCCGCTGCGGGAGCAGCGCGAGCGCGGCCCGGCTGCGGTCGGCAGCCCCGGGCAGGTCGGCGGCGTCGACGCCGAAGAGCGGGACGCCGCACACGACCGCGGCCTCCAGCACGGTGCCGAGGGCGGTGCCCGGCGATCCCTTCTCGATCCGTGTCACCAGGGCAGGGGCTGCCCCGATCCGTCCGGCCAGCTCGGCGGCGGTCCATCCGAGCTCTCGCCGGGCGATCGCGATCTGCGTGCCCAGCACGCGTGCGGCGTCGAGTGTCGCCGGCAGGTAGACGTGGGTGCGCCTTGGCACCGAAACCCCCTATAGAACGCGAATAACGGTCGTAACTGTCGATCTATGATCGCCTGCCCCCCTGGCGTTGGCAAGAGGCCGCCCGCGCGCGAGCCGCCCGCCCCGGTGGTCCGGGACGGGCGGCTCGTGAGACGGGACGGTCGACCGTCAGCCGCGACCTCGGCGGTCGCGGCGGTCCTCGCGCCGGTCGCTGCGGCGGTTGACGCCGTGCGAGACGACGGCCGCGGTGCCCACGACGGCGGCCGTGCGGGCGACGGGGGCACCGATGACGCCTCGGCGGGCGACGCGTGCTGGGCGCAGTGGCATGTCAGTTCCCTTCCTCGGAGGCCAGCTCGGCCTCGATGGATGCGGCGATCGCCTGGATCGGGATGCGCCCGGCGGCGATGAGCTGTCCGCCGGCACGCCGTGCGGCAGCGCCGAACGGCGCGGCCCAGAGGTTCTCGTAGACCAGCACGCCGGCCACCGAGTCGGGTTCCATCGCCGCGGCGAGCATGTCGACGTCCTCGGCGGCGAGCAGCTCGGCGATCTGCGTCTCGAACACGCGGATCTCTGCCTCGTCCTCGAGGTCGTCGATCTCCACCGCGTCCACGCTGCCGTCGGCGTTCTTCTGCAGCACCAGCAGGTCGAGCACACGGATCGTGCCGGCCTCGGACAGGCGGGCGAGCTCGTCGACGACCTCGCCGGTGAAGTTCTGCTGACCTGCCGGGAACTCCAGCATCAGGTAGTCGACGGGGCCCAGCTCGTCGAGCGTGGGCTCGCGGTCGTCGTTCATGTCGTGCTCCTCTCGGTGTGGTCGTGCGGGTCGGGCGGGTGCGCGCGAGTTCGAGCGCAGGTGGGGTGCACCTCAGCCGGCGGCCCCGTGGGCGAGCGCGGCCTGGGCGGTCGCCTCGTGCAGGTCGAGCTCGGCGTCGTGCGCCCCCGGTGCGAGGTCGAACACGACCGTGCGCACCGTGCCGGTGAACGCGTACGGCGCCCTGTCCTCGTAGTCGAGGTCGACCACGCCGCCGTTGTCCCGGCCGATGTCCAGGCCCGCGTAGGTGCTGAACAGCAGCCCGACGGTGCGTGGCAGGTCGCCCTCGCCGATCTGCTGGTCGTCGGCCCACAGGGTCACGTGCCCGCCGGTGCCCGGGACGGCCTGGTCGGCGTCGAAGCGCATGGTCAGCGTGACGTCGCCCGTGGGCACGGGCACGGTCGAGGTCTGCCGGTAGGTCTCCACCCCGAGGAACTGGTAGGTGTGGTTGAGCAGCCCGTGCTCGTCGACCCACAGCGCGAAGCCCCCGATGAAGTCCGCGAACGCCACCAGCACGCCCTCGGCACCTGCCTCCGGCACGTGCACGGCCGCCTCGATGGCGTACGACCGGCCGTAGATGCGCGGGATCATCGTGGTCTGCACGTTCTGCACGTCGCCGGCGAAGCTGTACCGGGTCCGGGTCGGCATCGGCGGCAGGATCCCGAAGAACACCGCGAATCCGCCGAGCAGCGGCAGCACGTGGTTGCGCTCGGCCTCCGCCCAGAACAGCGCGACCAGCTCGGCGACCTTCTCCGGGCGTTCGGCCGCCAGGTCGTGCGCCTGCGAGAAGTCGTCGGGAAGGAAGTACAGCTCCCACACGTCCGCGTCGGGGTCCCACCCGCTGCCCGGCGCGAACCGCGACAGGGTCGCCGGCGAGAAGTCCCAGGGCAGCTTGTCGAGCTTGGTGCAGGCCCACCAGCCGTCCTTGTAGATCGCCCGGCTGCCGTACATCTCGAAGTACTGCACGGTGTGCTGCTCGTCGGCGTCCGGCGCGTCGAACGTGTACGCGAAGCTGGTGCCGTCCAGCGGCTCCTGCCCGATGCCGTCGACGACCGTCGGCGTCGGCAGCCCCACGACCTCCAGGATCGTGGGCACCACGTCGATGCAGTGCGTGAACTGCGTCCGCAGGGAGCCGCCGGAGGCGATCCGTCTCGGCCAGGCGATCACCATCGGGTCGCGGGTCCCGCCCAGGTGCGAGGCCATCTGCTTGCCCCACCGGAACGGCGTGTTGTTCGCGTGCGCCCACGCGGCGGCGAAGTGCGGCGCGGTGTGGAAACCGCCCAGCTCGGCGATGCCGCCGTACTTGTCGGTCAGCGCCATCTGCTCCTCGGCGTCGAGGACGAGACCGTTGAAGAACGTCGTCTCGTTGAACGAGCCGGTGAGCGTGCCCTCCATCGAGGCGCCGTTGTCGCCCCAGATGTAGATCACCAGGGTGTTGTCCAGCTCGCCCATGTCCTCGACGGCGTCCAGCAGCCGGCCCACGTTCCAGTCGGCGTTCTCCGAGAACCCGGCGAACACCTCCATCTGCCGGGCGTACAGCCGCTTCTCCGTGTCCGAGAGGCCCTCCCACGCCGGGTAGGCCTCGGGGCGCGGGGCCAGGTCGGTGTCCTGCGGGACGATGCCGAGCCGCTTCTGCCGCTCGAGCGTCTTCTCCCGGTAGACGTCCCAGCCCTCGTCGAACTGCCCGGCGTACCGGTCCGCCCAGGCCTTGGCCACGTGGTGCGGCGCGTGGGTGGCGCCGGTGGAGTAGTACACGAACCACGGCTTCTCGGCGTCCTGCGCGCGCACGGCGTGCAACCACTCGACGGTCTTGTCGGTGATGTCGTCCGGGAAGTAGTACAGCTTGCCGTCGGTCCCCTCGGGGACGCCGAGGGTGGAGTTGTCCTGCGTGATGATCGGGTCGTACTGCCCGGCGGCACCCGTCAGGAACCCCCACCAGTGGTCGAAGCCCCAACCCGTGGGCCAGTGGTCGAAGGAGCCGGCGGCACCCATCTCGTGCCCGGGGGTCATGTGCCACTTGCCGAAGCCCCCGGTGACGTACCCGTTCTCCTTGAGGATCCGCGGCAGCGCCGTGCACGCCTTCGGGCGCATGCCGGTGTAGCCGGGGAACGGCCCGGGGAACTCGGCGATCCCGCCCATGCCGACCCGGTGGTGGTTGCGTCCGGTGAGCAGCGCGGCCCGCGTCGGCGAGCACACGGCAGTGACGTGGAACCGGTTGTACGTGACGCCCTGCTGCTGCACCCGGGTCAGGTTCGGGGTGCGGATCTGACCGCCGAACGTGTCCGGGCCGCCGAACCCGGCGTCGTCGATGAGCACGATCAGCACGTTCGGGGCGTCGTCCGGAGCCTTGACCGGCGCGACGAGCGTCCAGTCGCCCGCCGAACCGTCGATGGTGTGACCGGCCACGCCGCCGAACGGCTTGTCCGGCACGGGCAGGACCGTGCGGTCCGGGGAGAACTTGCCCATCGCCTCCGCGAGCGCGTCCTTGAGCTCGTCGATGCCGCCCTCGTCCGACTCGACCACGGACCGCAGCGGTGCGCCGGCCAGGGCCTGCGAGACCTCGAGCCGCTCGTCGGCCGGGTACACACCGATGACCACGGCGGTGCCGTCCTTGAGCGCCGCCCCGACCTGGTCCTGGATCGCCCCGGTCAGCCGGTGGCCGGCGAACCGGCCGACCACCGCGCCGGCCGCGGCACCCACGGCCACCGAGGCGAGCATCGCGGGGGCGAACAGGCCGACGAGGACACCGACACCACCACCCCATCCCGCACCGCGGCGGCCGAGGTGGTTGCCGGTGTCGAGCAGGCGCGGGCTGCCGTCGGCGTCCTTGCCGACCAGGATCATCCCGGCGCTGTGCAGGTCCTTGGCGGCCACCCGGTCGGCCAGCGCACGGAACTCCCGCTCGGCGACGTCCACGTCGGGGTATCCGGCGACGATCAGCATCTTCGTCTCACTCATGGCCTGCTCCTGTGTCGGGTCCGGCGGTGTACGAGGTCATGACGTCGTCCGCGTAGCGGCCCTGGCGCACGAGGTCCGCCATCGCGCGCATGGGTCCGTCGACGTGACGGAAGAAGGCGAGGTACCCCTCGCAGAGGTAGTTCACGGGTGGTTCGCCGTCGCCCGCGGGGACGAACCTGTCCTTGGGGCACCCGCCGTTGCACGCGAAGAGCACCTCGCACTCGCGGCACCGGGTCGGCAACGTGTCGCGCTTGGCCTGGCCGAACGCCTTCTGGCGTGGGCTGTCGACGATCTGCAGCAGCGTGCGACCGTCGGCCAGGTTGCCGATCAGATGCTCCGGCGAGACGAAGTGGTCGCAGGAGTAGACGTCCCCGTTGTGCTCGAGCGCGACCGAACGTCCGCACGTCTCGGCCTGCACGCACAGACCCGCGTCCGGCATGCCGAGCCAGTGCGCCAGGGCTGTGTCGAACGACTGCACGAAGACCGTGCCGACGTCGTGGCGCACCCACTCCTCGAACACGTCGACGAGGAACTGCCCGTAGGCATCGCCCGTGACCGTGCGTCGGCTGACCCCGTCGCCCTCCCGCTCGACGACCGGGATCAGCTGCACGAACGTCGCGCCGAGCTCGTCGCGCAGGAACCGGTACACCTCAGCGCCGTGGCCGGCGTTCGCCGCGTTCACGGTCGTCAGCGCGTTCCAGTCGACCCGGTTCCGGCGCAGCACGTCGATGCCGCGCACCACCCGGTCGAACGTCGGCTTGCCGCCCTTGTCGGTGCGGAATGCGTCGTGCATGGCGCGCGGGCCGTCGATCGAGGCCCCCACCAGGAAGCCCTCGCGGGCCAGGAAGGCGCCCCAGCGGTCGTCGAGCAGCGTCGCGTTCGTCTGCAGGGTGTTGAGCACCCGCTGCCCGGGGACCGCGTACGCACGCTCGACCTCGAGGACCCGCTCGAAGAAGTCGAGGCCCATCAGTGTCGGCTCGCCGCCCTGGAACGCCACCACGACCTCGTCGGCACCACGATGCGCCTCGAGCAGCCCGGCCACGTAGCGCTCGAGCACCTCGTCGTTCATCCGGAACGAGCTGCCGGCGTACAGCTGCTCCTTCGCCAGGTAGAAGCAGTACTCGCAGTCGAGGTTGCAGATGGCACCCACGGGCTTGGTCATCACGTGGAAGGCGCGCGGCACGGGTCGTGCCGGGTCGGCAGTCAGCATCAGGCCCCCTCGTCGGTGCACCCGATCGTGGCCCGGTCGGGTCGTGGGCGAATCCTCCGATTCGGGTGAACCTGCGGGGTCGGGTGGTGGCGGGGACTCCCCGCAGCGACAGCCGGTGATCGCGATGCCACCATGGCCAGGAGGGGGCGGTGCGTGAGCGGACTCCGCACGGCCGGGGGGCGGCGCGTCGGCAGGCTCCGGACGCACAGGGGGACCACATGAGCGTGTCGGAGGGTGCAGAGCCACCGCTCGTGCTGCCCGCGCCCCAGGGTCCGACCGGTGACGGCACCGCCTGGGTGGAGCGGACGCGGCTGCTGGCGCGCCTGTCGACGCAGGCCCGCACACCGGTCGTGCTGGTCAGCGCACCCGCGGGGTCCGGCAAGTCGACCTTCCTCGACCAGTGGTCGCGGCTCGACGGACGCGCGTGCGTCACCATCTCCGCCACCGTCTGGCTGGACGACCCTGCACTGCTGGCCCGCGCGCTGGTGGACTCCTTCGCGCGGATCGGTCCTCCCGCCTCCGACGCCCGCACGGGCGTCACCGGGCAGGAACCTGGCTGGTCGGCGACAGTCCTGCCCGGGCTGGCGCGGCTGGCCGCGACCCGGCTGTGCGACTACCTGCTCGTCGTGGACGACGTGCACCTGCTGCAGGGTGCGGCCTGCCACGCCGCGCTCGCGGCCGTCGCGGACGCCGTGCCCGACGGGAGTCGGCTCGTGCTCGCCACCCGTGAGGAGGCGCCCCGGTACCTCGCCCGGGCGCGCGCAGCGGGTCGGCTGCTCGAGATCGAGCCCGACGACCTCGCGTTCGACCTCGACGAGGCGGCCACGCTGTTCGACCGGCTGGACGTCACCCGGTCCGACGACGAGCTCGCCGAGGCCGTCGAACGGGCCGAGGGGTGGGCCGTGGGGCTCTACCTGCACGCCCTGTCGATGCGGGGGCACGGCACCGGCGGACCCCGGGACGGCGGACCGTCCCGTCGAGGGCGTGACGGCTTCGTCTTCGACTACATCGGCACGCAGGTGCTCGACGGCCTGGACCCCCGCACACGGCACTTCCTCACCCGGACCGCCGCCCTCGACGAGCTGCGACCTGCCGTGTGCGACGCGATCCTCGACCGGCAGGACTCCGTGGCGGTCCTGCCCGAGCTGTGCGACCACCTGCAGCTGGTGATCCCGGTCGACGACTCCGGCCAGCGGTTCCGCTACCACCACCTGCTGCGTGACGCGCTGCTGAGCGAGCTGACCCGCGAGGCACCGACCGAGCTGGTCGACCTGCACCGCCGGGCGGCGCTGTGGTTCGACGAGGCGGGCGACCTCGACCAGGCCGTGCGTCACGCCCGGGCGACGCACGACGGACGGCTGCTGGCCGACATCATCTGGCCCGCGGTCCCCGACTGCCTGACGAGCGGATCGCTCGAGCGGCTCGCCGGGTGGTTGCGCGGCATCTCCGAGCACGACCTGCAGCAGGAACCGCGGTTGACGACGGCGACCGCCTGGCTGGCGCTCCAGCAGGGCGACCCCGAGCGGATGGACCGCTGGCTCCTGCACGCCGAGAACTTGGCCGGGCGGGACTGGCGCGAGCACGCACGTACGGACGAGGTCACCGCCTCGCTCGCGTGCGCCGAGGCGGTGGTGGGCAGGGGCGGGCTCGCCGACAGCATCGCGCTGTGCGACGCGGCGCTCAGCGGCCTGCCACCGGACTCGGGCTTCCGGAGCGCGGCAGCGTTCGTGCGCGGGGTCTGCCTGACGCTGCTGCGCGACCTCCCGGCCGGGCTCGCGGGCCTGGGTGCCGCCGAGGGGCTCGCGCGGGCGCTGGGTCAGCCGCTGCTCGTGGCCGACTCGCTGTCGTGGCAGGGGCTGCTCGCCGTCGCGTCCGGCGACCAGCGACGCGGCACCGAGCTCGTGCTCGAGGCGCGGAGCCTCATCGGCGACCACCAGCTCGAACGGCTCGCGACCTCGGCGCACTGCGTCACGGCGCTGGCGCTCGTCCTGGCCCTGAACCACGACCCGAGTGCCGTGCGCGTGCTGGGCACGGCCCGCCGCCTCACGGCGGGCACGGACGGCATCGCG
Source organism: Cellulomonas soli (assembly GCF_052036975.1). GTDB lineage: Bacteria > Actinomycetota > Actinomycetes > Actinomycetales > Cellulomonadaceae > Cellulomonas > Cellulomonas soli_A. The sequence continues at coordinate 32,172 of NZ_JBQIAR010000016.1, read as the reverse complement.
CCCTGGTTCGCCGTGTGCGGGCGGCTCGTCCAGGCCCGCGCCGCGGTCGCCCTCGGTGACGGCTCCCTGGCGCGGCGTCTGATCAGCGAGGCCACGACCCACCTGACGCCCGACCTGCGAGACACGCTGGTCAGCGACTTCCTGGCGGAGGCGCAGTCCGCGCTCGCGATGCTCTCGGTCGAGGGCGTCTCGGCGGCGGCCCTCTCGCCGGCGGAGATCCGGGTGCTGCAGTTCCTGCCCAGCCATCTGACGATCCCGCAGATCGGCGAGCACCTGTGCCTCTCACCGCACACCGTGAAGTCGCACACGTTGGCGATCTACCGCAAGCTCGGCGTCTGCTCACGCGACGAGTCGGTCGAGCGTGCCCAGCGGCTGGGCCTCGTCGAGGCGCCGCCGCGCGACTGATCTGGCCCGATCCACCCCGGGTCTCACCCGATCCACCGGATCGGGTGATGTGTGCCCGGCCTCCCTGCTGGTGGCCTTGACGTGCGCCGCCATCGTGACGAGCCCGGCGCGCGGGGGGAGTGCCGCCGTGGGAGCTGCACGGGACGGACCGCGAGCATCGCTCGACCGCACCCTGCCCGGTGGTCCGCGCACCACGTACGTGCAGCTGGCGCGCGGCCTGCGGTGCGCCGGGGGCACCCTCCGCCTGGAGCAGCTGGCACCCGCGACGATCTGGGTGCTCGGCGACCCGACGACCACCGTCGGCCAGGTGTCGACCGGTGCGTTCCTCGACCTGTGGTGGCAGAGGCACGAGGGGACGGGGGTGTGGTGGTCCATCGCGCGGCTGCGTCTGCTCGGCGCCGGCACGCACCTGCTCGGAGACCCGGCCCTGCGGGTCAGCGCCCCGCGGATCACCGGCTCGGGCCTCACGTACGACGTCGAGGTGCACGCCGGGGTCGTGCCCGCCCGGGCCGGCGGTTGCGTGCTGTTCATCGACCCGCCGGATGCGCCCACGAGCCGCTGACGTGCGGACGGCCGGTGTCGGTCCGTCATCCAGATCGGTGGATGTGGCCCCCGGCGCCTCGTCCCAGACTCGGAGCAGCCTCACCTGACGACGAACCGAGGAGGGTCCCGAGATGGACAGCGTGGCCGAGCGGTTCTGGTGGTCCCCGCCTTCCACCTCGTCTGCATCTCCGTCGTCGCCCGCGGGTCGGACATGCTGCTGCAGGCCGGGTCGATCACCCCGGCGGAGCTCGACACGCGCAAGGCGAAGGCCCTGGCCTGACGCTGCTGGTCGCTGCTGACGGAGACCCCCATGTCCGATGCCGGCCGACCTGGCCCGACCACGCGACGGACGGTGCGCGACGCCTACGGGCGCCGCTCACCGTTCGCCTCGTCCACCAAGGAACCGCTGACCCGTCGCCTCGTCCCGGTGGTGACCACGGTGCGCGGCTACTCCGGCAGCCGTCTCCGGCAGGATGCGATCGCAGGTCTGACGGTGGCCGCGCTCGCGCTGCCCGCCGGCATGGCGTACGCCGAGCTAGCAGGCCTGCCCGTCACCGCCGGCCTCTACGCCCTGCTGCTCCCGGTGCTGGTCTACGCCGGGATGGGTGCCACGCGCCGCGGGGTGATCGGACCCGAGGGTGCCGTGGCGCTGCTGGTCGCCTCGGCGCTCGGCCCGCTCGCGGTCGCCGGGTCGCCCGAGTACTCCGCGCTCGCCGCCGCCCTGGCCATCGGCATCGGGTGCCTCTTCCTGGTGGCCAGGCTGGCGCACCTGGGCTGGCTCGCCGACTACTTCTCGCAGTCGGTGCTCGTCGGCTACATCTCGGGCGTCGCGGTGCTCATGGCACTGGGTCAGCTCAGCAAGCTGACCGGAGTCTCCAGCGACCTCGAGGGCGAGCTGCAGGCAGCCGCCGACACGCTGCTGCACCTCGGCGACGCGAACGTGTGGACCGTGGCCGTCGCCGTCGTCACGCTGGTGATCCTGGTCGTCCTGCCGAAGGTCGCCCCTCGGGTGCCTGCCGCGCTCGTGGTGGTGGTCCTCGGCATCGGCGTCTCCTGGGCGATGGATCTGCAGTCCCACGGGGTCGCGCTGACCGGACCCGTACCGGCCGGGCTGCCCGACCTGGCGCGACCGGACGTCGGCATGGACGAGCTCCGGTCCCTGGTGATGCCGGCGCTGGCCATCTTCCTGGTGAGCTTCGCCGACGCGATCCTCATCGCCCGCTCGTTCGCGGCCAAGCACCGCGAGACGGTCGACGCCGACCAGGAGCTGCTCGCCTACGGCCTGGCCAGCGTGGCCTCCGGGTTCAGCCACGGGATGCCCATCGGGGCGAGCGGTTCGCGGACCGCGGTCAACGACTCGATGCGGGCGACCAGCCAGGTCAGCGGGTTCGTGGCGTTCTCGGCCATCGCACTGATCCTGCTGGTGCTCACCGAGCCCATCCAGTACCTGCCCTCGGCCGTGCTGGGCGCGGTGATCCTCGTCGCCTCGCTGCGGCTCGTGGAGCCCGCCCAGTGGCGTGCGCTGACGCGCAGCAGCCGCGCCGAGGTGGCCATCGCCGCCGTCACGGCGGTGTTCGTCGTCACGATCGGTGTGCTCGCCGCGATCGCCGCAGCCGTCGTGCTGTCGCTCGTCGACGTGATCCGCCGGATGGCCGCACCCGAGGACGCCGTGCTCGGCTGGTCCGAGGAGGACGGCCGGTTCGCGGACGTGCGCACCCGCCCGGACGCGGTCGTCACACCTGGGGTCGTCGTCTACCGCATCCAGGGCCGGCTGTTCTTCGCGAACGCGCACTTCTTCAAACGGCGCATCTGGGCGGCCGTCGACGGCGCCCCGCGTCCCGTGACCACCGTCGTGCTCGACGCCGGGGGCCTCTCCGGCATCGACGCCACCGCCGTGGACGCCGTCGCGGAGGTCCACGCCGGCTGCCTGGCGCGCAACATCACCCTGGAGGTCGCCCGGGCCACCGCCGATCTGCGCGAGCACTTCGCCTCGACCGGGTTGACGGACGTCATCGGCACGGAGCACTTCCACCCGACGGTGGTCGCGGCGGTCGCGGCAGCAACCGCCTGATGCGCACGGTCCGGTCAGCAGCGCGTCGTCGGACGGAAGGTCGCGGCACGCCTTCAGGGCGATCAGCGCGCTCGCACGGAACCCGCACGGGAACCGAGTGCCTCGTGTTCGCTAGACGATCCAACCGATGACCGTGACCGCACCGATGACCACCAGGGCCGCCAGGGCAAGGCCGCCGACCAGGCAACCGATGACCGGTGCGGCATCCCACCACGAGCCGCCGACCTCACGCCCGCCGGACGACCAGTCGAGCTCCCGACCGGCCTTGGCCTCTGCACTCGCGCGGACCTCGAGGAGCCGCCGCCGGGCCACCTCGGTCGCGGCCGCCGCTTCCGACCCCCGCCAGCGGAGGGCCCGCATGACCCGGACCGGGTTGCGGCCGCAGGCCTTCTCGAACGCGGCGACCTCCTCCGGGTCGCGATGCTCGCTGAGGTAGGACCAGCGTCCGGCCTCCACCTGGTTGCCGTCGAGGCGGAAGAGGTCGGCGAGCCGCTCTCGGGCGTCGAGCTCGCGCGGCTTGGACGTGAGCAGGCTCTGCAGACGCGTGCGCGCCATCGTGACGTCGCCGCTGCGCAGGTCCTCCTCGACCCTAGCCAATGTCCGCTCCACGCTCACGGGGCGACTGTAGGGGCCGACGTCCGCGCATCACAGGCAATTGCTGGCCGCCAGCGAGCGGCCCGTCCGGCAGACCGCCGCGCTACCGCGCCTCTGCCGGGCAGCTCCATCCGACGGTGGTGCCTCAGGTTCCGGACGGGACGACCTGCCGCACCTCGGCCGTGCCGTTCCCGACGACGATCTCCTGGTCCGGGCACACCGGTCCGGGCAGGACCACGGTGCTGCCCGAGGGGAACTCGACGGTGACGTCACCGGGCGTGCAGCCGTAGTCGAGCAAGACCACGCCGCCCCAGGGGGAGACCGTCGCTTCCTCGTCCCCCGTCAGGATCGTCGCCTCGGAGTCGCCCTCGTTGACCACGGACAGGTCGCCCTCGTCGCTGCACGCCGTCAGGGCGATCGCCACGCCCAGGGCGAGAGCCACCGGCACGACGACCGGCGAGGCCACAGCGAGGACGCCACCCGAGACCAGCCGTCGCTGCGCGTTCACCGTGTCCCCCGCTCGTCGCTGCGTGGGTTCGACGCTAGCGGCGTGCCCGACGGGCGTCCGAGGATCGACGGTCCGCACACCGAACCTGCACAGGCCGCCCCCAGCGGCTGAACGCCCGACGCCCAGCCGGCTGCGGCGCTACCGTGGCCGGATCTGGTCTTCCTCTCGAAGGAGCCGATCGTGTTCCTGCTCGTCACCGTGGCCGGCGTCCTCCTCGGCGTGGCCTACGCGGGGTTCGTCGACCGGCGCTTCGGCGTGAGCGACCGGCGACGGTGGATGGCCCTGGTGCCGTTCTGGGTGCTGGCCGTCGGGGTCGCCGTGGCGCTGCACACCGTGAACCAGGTGGACCTGGTCCCGCAGGCCGTGCAGTCGTTCGCGGTCGGCTCGCTCGGCGAGACCCTGGTCGACTGGGTGCGCACGCGTCGGCGCCGACGTCTCGAGGCGTCCACGCCGACGGCCTGAAGATGGGTGCACCGCCCGCGAAAGCCCCGCGGTGGTGTGCACCCGAGATCGCACCTCGACGCCCGGTCTCGGCCATGACGAAGGGCCCGCCACCCACATCGCTGCGAGTCACGGGCCCTTCACCGGCGGAGGATGGGGGATTCGAACCCCCGAGGGCTTTCACCCAACACGCTTTCCAAGCGTGCGCCATAGGCCACTAGGCGAATCCTCCCGGCCGCACGATGGTAGCGGACCGAGTCGGCATCCCCGAACCGGGTCCCGTGCGGGCATGCAAGGACCCCCCGCACACCCGCCAGAGCTCACCTGCCCTTGCTGCCTTCCGGCCCTGGGGGAGTTCAGCGAGATGACGCCGCACGAGGGGTCTGCCACCAGCCTAACGCAGCGCGGGCGGCCGGCCGTCACACCGGGTTGGACCAGCGGTGGATCTCGCCGTCGGCCATCACGAGCACGCCGGAGGTACCCGGCAGGGTCGTGACCCACTCGACGGCGTCCGCGCCGCGGGCCACCGCGGCGGTGGCCATCACGTCGGCCCACAGGATCGAGGGGCCGACGACCGTGGCCGAGAGCACCCCGGTGACGGACTGCCCGGTGAACGGGTCGATGATGTGCGCGCCGCGTGCCGCCACGCCGGACGTCGCGATGGCGCCCTCGGTGACGTCCACCCAGGCCAGGATCGTCGAGCGGTCGTTCGGGTCCTCGATGCCGACCCGCCAGGGGGCGTCGGCCGCGGACCGCACGAGCACGTCACCCCCGGCGTCGATGGCCACGTCGCCCTCGACCTTCTCCAGGAACGTCGCCGCGCGGGCGATCGCCCAGCCCTTGACCAGGCCCGTCGGGTCGAAGCCGTCACGCCAGCGCCACGCGTCGAACCAGCCGTCGGTGCGCTCGCGGGCCTGCCGGCACAGCATGTGCACCTCGAGGACCTCGGGCGGGCAGTCCGCCAACCGGATCTCACCGCGCCGCACGCGCGAGATGACCGAGTCCTCGCGGTACGTGCTGAACACCGTGTCGATGCGGCGCAGCTCGGCGTACGCGTCGGCCACGGCACGCGCGGTCAGAGGGGCCGGTGCCATCGGTCCGCGCACGTGGATGCTGACGGGCATCCCCATGATCTGCTCGACCCACGAACGCCTGGGGGGCTCGACGGAGGTGGGCACGAACGGCACGGGCTCCGTGGGTGGGAGGGCGGCGGCCGGGCGGTCGGTGGTGGAGAGGGTCATCACGGTCCTCGTGGTCGTGACGCAGCGGGTTGGGTGGTGCCCCATGGTGCTCCGTGAACGTGAGAGGACCATGAGAATCAGACAGATCGGACCGTCAGGCTAGCGCCTGGTCGATGGCCGACTGCAGTGATTCCACATAGGCGTCGCTGGTGTACGTCGCACCGGAGACCAGGTCGATCGACGCGCTCTGCGCCGAGAGGGCTTCCTCGTTGAGCACGGGGACGGCGTAGGCGTTGATCTGCTTCGACTTGCCGTCGCGGGTCGGGTAGGCGATGGCGTCCGAGGCGGTGATGGTGCCGCCGGAGACGGTGATCTCCACCTGCACGTCGCCGAACCGGGTCGAGACGGTCGTGCCGGTCCAGGTCCCGTCGGCCATCCCGGACGTGCTCGTGCTGCCCGAGTCGGCGGTGCCCGACCCGGTGGTGCCGGAGTCCGCGGTGCCGGAGTCTGCGGCGCCCGGATCGGTGGTGCCGGACGAGTCGGTGCTCGACCCCGTGTCGGTGCTCGATCCGGCGCCCGCGTCGGTCGTCGCGTCGCCCGTGGTGGACGACGTGACCGGGGCCTCCGCGGTGGTGGTGCTCGCGGACTCGACGGACCGGTTGGTGCTGGTCGGGTAGGAGAAGAGGAGGACGAGCCCGCTGAGCGTGCTCATGAACGCGATGACGATGCGACGCATGATGACCTACCAGGTGTAGCGCTCGAGATGGATGGCGGAGTCGGGCACGCCCGCGGCACGCAGGTCGGTGACGACCGCGTCGGCCCAGCCGTCGGGCCCGCAGACGAACACGTCGTGCTCGTCGAGGTCCGGGATCAGATGCCGCACGGCCTGCGGACCGGCCACGTGCCCGTACTGCTCCGGGAGCCACGAGGTCCCGGTCCGTGAACGGCGGCCGACGAGGGTCACGTGCCGCAGGCCGTACTGGTCGGCGAGCCACGCGGCGTCCTGCAGCAGGGAACCGTCCTGCTCGTCGCTGAGCCGTTGCACGAGCGTGTCCGGGCCGGTGGTCCGGCTCGTCGCGGCGTGGTCGTGCAGCAGGGCCATCACGGGTGCCACCCCGGTGCCGGCGGCGAACGCCGCGATGCGCGGGCGGGTGCGGGCGCTGCTGACCATCCGCCCGTACGGACCCTCGACGAGCACCCGCGTGCCGGGTCGCATCGACGCGATGCGCTCGCCGTCGTCGCCGTCGACACCGATGGTGACGCGCAGGCCCGCGGTGGTCGGGGCGGCCGACAGGGACAGCGGGTGACCGCGGGTCCAGCCCGGTCCGGTCAGGAACCGCCACGTGAAGTACTGGCCGGCCTCGACCCGCAGCCGCGACAGGTGGCGGCCGGTGATGTGCACGGTGACGGTGCCACGCCCGGCGGGGGTCACCGAGACCACCTCGAACCGGTGCCGCGCCGACAGCAGCAGGGGCGCACCGACCCGGTACACCAGCACGCACACCAGCACCGCGCCGTACAGACCCCACCAGTAGGCGGCGGCCCACGGCTGCGCGGTCAGGTCGCTGCCCGTCCACAGCTGGTGCGGCAGGGCCAGGCCGACACCCAGGTACGCGTACAGGTGCAGCAGGTGCCACGACTCGTACCGCAGGCGGCGCCGCGCGGCCCGCATCGACAGGACCACGACCATCGTGATCATCAACGTGCCCGCCCAGGCCAGCAGCATCCCCGGGTACGTCAGGGCCATCGACCACGCGGACTGCACCACGCCGGTGCCGGTGTACAGGTTCTCGGCCAGCACCAGCGTGACGATGTGCACCAGCAGCAGGTGGAACGAGCTGAAACCGACCCACCGGTGCCACTTGGCCAGCCGGTCCGCGCCGTACGCCCGCTCGATCACCGGCACGCGCGCCATGCCGAGCACCTGCAGCAGCAGCAGGTTCGAGGCCCACAGACCCGTCAGGCGACCCAGCGACGACAACGCCGCCGCCGGTCCGGCCAGCACGTCCTGCAGGCCCGAGTTGGCGACCCACAGGGCGGTGACGACCAGCAGCGTGCCCCACGTGAACATGCCGACCGCATCGGGCCACCAGGCGCGACGCAGCGGCGGGCGCAGGCGGACCGGGCGTGCCGGATCGGCGCCCCGGCGGGTACCGGCCGCGGTCCTGGCGGTCGCGTCGAGCCGTGTGGTGCGCGGCGCCCGGGACGCAGGGGTCGCGCCGGGTCGTGCGGTGGTCGTGGTCATCGTGGCTCCTGTCCGATCGACCTCGCGGGGTCGTGAGCACCACGGTGGCGGCACGACCTGGGGGAACTCTGAGAACCGGCGGTGCACCGCCCCAGCAACGGGACTCCACGGCGGGCTCTCAGGGGTTCCTCAGGGTCGGCTCGTCCATCCGGTGGACACCGGGCGGCCCCGGGTCGGCCCGCAGTCGCAGCGGCCGTCGGGCCAGGTCCGTCCCGCAGGCCGACGCGGGCCGGCGCTCTCCGGGCGGACGCTGGCCGCATGAGCGCACCGAGCCCGTACCCCGCCTCCACCCCGACCGCAGCGAGCGCCGTGACCGCCGCACCGACGCCCGCCCTGGCCCTCGCCCCGGCGCACGCGCCGTCGCCGATCGCCCGGCTCCGTGCGCGCGGCCTGGTCAAACGGTTCGGGGCCACCACCGCGCTCGCAGGCGTCGACGTCGACCTCGGCGAGGGGGAGTCGTTGGCGGTCATGGGCCCCTCGGGCTCCGGCAAGTCCACGCTGCTGCACTGCCTGGCCGGGATCCTGCCGCCCGACCAGGGCTCCGTGGTGCTCCGCGACCGCGAGGTCTCCGGGCTGGGCGAGCGGGAACGGTCGCTGCTGCGGCGTCGGCACTACGGGTTCGTGTTCCAGTTCGGCCAGCTGCTGTCCGAGCTGCCCGCCGTGGAGAACGTCGCCCTGCCGTCGATGCTGCTGGGCACCTCCCGCAAGGACGCGATCGACATCGCCACGCAGTGGCTCGGCTCGTTGGGGCTCGCCGGGATGGAGGGCCGGCGCCCGGGCGAGCTGTCCGGCGGGCAGGCGCAGCGGGTCGCCGTGGCACGTGCGCTGATCACCGGGCCGGACGTGGTGTTCGCCGACGAACCCACCGGCGCGCTCGACCAGGCCACCGGTCAGGACGTCATGCGGATCCTCACCGACACGACCCGGCGGGCCGGCGCCTCGCTGGTGGTCGTCACGCACGACGCGCAGGTGGCGGCATGGTGCGACCGCCGCATCGAGGTGCGCGACGGCCTCGTCGTCGGCGGTGCCGCGTGAACCCCGTGCTGGCGCTCGCCCCGCGCCTGCAACGCGCCGGCGGGCGTGACGCGAGGGTCGTGACCGGGCTCGCGGTCACCGCGTTCGCCGTCTCCACGGCACTCACCCTGTCGGTGGTCGGCGGGCTGCTGGGCTTCGTCCACCGCGCCCAGCACCCCACCAGCCAGTACCTGACGGACGTCGGCGACGCCTACGTGCTGTTCGCCTGGACGGCCCTCGTGCTCCTGGTCGTCCCGCTGATCACGCTCGGCGGCGCCGCGGCACGCCTGGGGGTGTCCCGGCGCGACGCCCGCCTGGCGACGCTGCGGCTGCTGGGCGCCACACCACGTGAGGTCGTCGGGCTCACGCTCGTCGAGACCGTGGGCCAGGGGTTCGTCGGGGCCGTCGCCGGCACGCTGCTCTACGGCGCGCTCCTGCCGCTGTGGGCACTCGTGCCGTTCCAAGGCACCACGTTCACCGTCAGTGAGCTGTGGGTCGGGTGGCCGGGGGTGCTCGGTGCGCTCGTGGGTGCACCGCTGCTCGCACTGGTCTCCGGCGCCGTGTCCCTGCGCCGCGTCACCGTCTCCCCGCTCGGGGTGGCCCGCCGCCAGACACCCCCGGGGCTCAGCGCGCTGCGCCTCGTGCTCGCCCTGGTCGGTGCCGGTGCGTTCATGGTCGTCTCGGCGACGCTCGGCATGTGGGGTGCGGCCGCGGTGATCCTGCTCGTGGCGATGTTCGCCGTCGCCTTCGCCACCCTCAACGCGCTCGGACCGTGGACCCTCGGGCTGCTGGGCCGACTCCTGCTGCGGCGCGCGAACACCCCCGCGCGGCTGCTGGCCGCCCGGCGCCTGCTCGACGACCCCCGCGCCACCTGGCGCATCGTGGGTGGGCTCGGCCTGGCCGGGTTCGTCGCCGGGTCGCTCGCCGTGGTTCCCGTGCTGACCGTCGGCCAGGACGTCGACGCCGAGGGCCAGCTGCTGTTCGACGACATCGTCACCGGCGCGATGCTCACGCTGGTGATCACGTTCCTGGTGGCTGCCGCGTCCGCCGGCATCTCGCAGGCCGCCTCGGTGCTGGACCGGCGCCGCGAGTACGCGCTCGCGGACCTGGCTGGTGTGCCTGTCGAGCTGCTCGACGCGGTGCGACGCCGTGAGGTGCTCGTGCCGCTGCTCGCGGTCGCCGTCGGATCGGCGGTGCTCGCACTGGTGATGCTGCTGCCGCTGTTCGGGATGGCTGCCGTGCAGTCGCCCGGCGGGTTGCTGCTGCTGGTCGGCTGCCTCACCGGGGGTGTGCTGCTCGTGGTGGCGGCCACCGAGACCAGTCGGCCGCTGCTGCGGTCGGTGCTCGCCACGACGGTCGTCCGCGCCGACTGACGGCCGCGCGAGCCGGGCTCGCCTCGGGGAGGGCTCGCCTCAGGCGGGGTCGGGGCGCAGCGCGAGGCGGGTGAACGTCTGCTCGGCACCCGTCTCGCGCTTGAGCCGGCGCACCAGGTGGTCGATCGCGGCCGGGTCCGCGACGAGCGCGTGCAGCAGGTAGTCGTACCCGCCGGTCACGTGCACGGCGTCGAGGACCTCGGGGAACCCCGGCGGGCGGTGCAGCCGCTCGAGGAACTCCTCGCTGGCCCCCGGTGCGAGCCGGACGTCGACGAACACCTCCAGCGGGTGCCCCGCGCCCGGCGCAGGAGCACCATCAGGGGCAGGGCCTGGTCCGGTGGCCGAGGGGGACACCGGACCGGACCCTGCCGACGCCCGGCCCGCCGCGACCGCTGCGGTGCGGGCGGTGACGACCGTGAACCCCCGGATCGTGCCGTCGCGCTGCAGGGCCCGGACGCGGGCCGCCGCGGCGTTCGCGGACAGGCCCACCCGGCGGCCCAGCTCACGGAAGGGCAACCGCGCATCCGCGGTCAGCTCGCGCAGGATCGCGCGGTCGATGTCGTCCACACCGCGATCATCGCAGCCGGACGAACAGATGCGCAGCGGGTGGGTGCGTGCGGCCGGACCGGGCGGGCACCATCGCCCGCATGCCACCAGGTGCCGGGTCGGGTGCGGCGCTCCTCGTCGGGGTGCTCGCGGGTCTCGCCGTGGCCGTGCCGGTCGGCCCGGTCGGCGTGCTGCTGCTGCGCGAGGGATTGGTGCGCGGCACGCGCGTGGCCGTGGGGGCGGCGCTCGGGGTCGCGAGCGTCGACGCGGTGTACGCGGTGCTCGCCGTCCTGGTCGGCGTGCCCGTCGGGCGGGCGGTCGAGGCGCACGCCGACCTGGTGCGGCTGACCAGCGCGGGCGTGCTGCTGCTCGTCGGGGCGGTCGGGGTCGTGGGCGCCGTGGGTGGGCTGCGCGCTCCCGGCCCGGTCGACGCCGCGGCACCCGACGGTGCCGGTGGCCTCGCGGGCATCGGTGGCCGCGGCTGCCCAGCGCACCGGGGTGGGACGCCGCGCGCCGCCTACGCGCGGTTCGTGGCGCTCACCGCGGTCAACCCGACCACCGCCGTCACGTTCGCCACCGTGGCCGTGGGTGCCGTGGCGGGCCTGGCCGACGCCTCGTCCGCGACCGTCACCACCGGGAGGCCCGGGCCCGGGGTGGGTGCCGCGTTCGTGGTCGGCGTGGCACTCGCGTCCGCGGCCTGGCAGCTGGTGCTCGCGCTCGGCGCCGGGCTGCTCGGTGGCCGCGTCGGGGTGCGTGGGCGCACGGCGCTCTCGCTCGGCGGCAGCCTCGTCGTGGTCGCGCTGGCCGGCGTGCTGGCGCTCGGCTGAGCGGTCGCAGGGGGTCGGCGGCCGTGGGTGCGGGCGTCTAGGGTTCGGTGCGTGACGACAGCCCTGTACCGCCGCTACCGGCCCGACTCGTTCGCCGAGGTGATCGGGCAGGACCACGTCACCGCACCCCTGCGGCAGGCGCTGCGCAGCGGTCAGGCCAACCACGCCTACCTGTTCTCCGGCCCGCGCGGCTGCGGCAAGACGACCTCGGCGCGCATCCTGGCGCGCTGCCTCAACTGCGAGCAGGGCCCTACGGACACCCCGTGCGGTACGTGCCCGTCGTGCGTCGAGCTGGCCCGCGGCGGCCCCGGCAGCCTCGACGTCGTCGAGATCGACGCCGCGAGCCACGGTGGTGTCGACGACGCCCGTGAGCTGCGTGAGCGCGCCACGTTCGCCCCCGCGCGTGACCGGTACAAGATCTTCATCCTCGACGAGGCCCACATGGTCTCCAACCAGGGCTTCAACGCGCTGCTGAAGATCGTCGAGGAGCCCCCGCCGCACATCAAGTTCATCTTCGCGACCACCGAGCCCGACAAGGTCATCGGCACCATCCGCTCGCGCACGCACCACTACCCGTTCCGGCTCGTGCCGCCCGACGTGCTGGTGCCGTACCTGGAGCAGCTGTGCCAGGCGGAGCAGGTGCAGGTCGGCTCCGGCGTGCTGCCGCTGGTGGTGCGGGCGGGCGCCGGCTCGGTGCGCGACACCCTCTCCGTGCTCGACCAGCTCATCGCCGGGTCCGGTGAGCAGGGGCTGGACTACGAGGGTGCAGTCGCCCTGCTCGGCTACACGCACTCCTCGCTGCTGGACGACCTGGTCGAGGCCATCGCGGCGCGCGACGGCGCCTCCGCCTTCAAGGTCGTCGACCGTGTCATCTCCACCGGTCACGAGCCGCGTCGCTTCGTCGAGGACCTGCTCGAGCGTCTGCGCGACCTGATCGTCATCGCCGCCTCCGGTGACGCCGCGTCCGCCGCGCTGCGCGACGTACCGGCCGATCAGCTCGCCCGCATGCGCGCGCAGGCCCAGCACCTCGGGGCGGCCGAGCTGTCGCGCTCGGCGGACCTGGCCAACGCCGCGCTGACCGAGATGAGCGGGGCGACCTCCCCGCGGCTGCACCTCGAGCTGCTCATGGCGCGCCTGCTGCTGCCCGCGGCCGACGACACCCGCGAGGGTCTGGCCGCACGGCTCGACCGGCTCGAGCGGCTCGACCGCGGTACTCCGACCGGTGGTGCAGGGGCCGTGCCGGCCGCGACGCCGGCCGCCGGCCTGTCGCGGCCGCAGCCGGCACCCGTCGAGCAGCCCGCACCCGTGCCCACGCCAGTGCCCACGCCCGAACCTGCCGAGCCTGCCTCGCACGTCGAGGTCGACCCGCCCGCGGAGCCCGCTCCGCCTGTCGAGGTCACCCCGCCCGCTCGACTCGCCGAGCCCACACCGCCTGTGGAGGTCGCCCCGCCCGCCGCACCCGCTGCCCCGGCTGCGGCGTCCTCCGGCGCGGTGGCGGCCGACACCGAGATGCTGCGTCGCCGCTGGCCCGAGGTGCTCGGCACCCTGAAGGGTCTGCGCCTGCCCGCGTGGGCGTTGGTGAACCAGCACGGCCAGGTGCTCGAGCTGGACGCGACGACCCTCCGGCTCGGGTTCGCCCAGCCCGGTCTGGTCTCGACGTTCATGGGCTCGCGCCACCACGAGGCGCTCGGCAGGGCGTTGCGCGAGACACTCGGCCTCGACGTCCGGGTCGAGGGTGTGCTGGTCGAGCAGGGTCGCGGCCCCGCCACGGCGAGCGAGCCGCCCGGTGACCGGGGGGCGGCACCCGCGGGCCCTTCGGCCGACGCCGCGTCGGGCTCGCGCGCGATGAGCTCTGCCGAGGCGGCCGCGTCGTGGGACGCCCCGGCAGCCAGGCCCGCGCCCGCGCCCGCGGCCCCGGTGGCACCGTCGGCGCCGCAGGGCGGTTCGCGTGGCGCGGCGGTCCCCGAGCGGGGCCCGCAGGTCACGCCGCCGGACGACGACGAGCCACCGTTGGCCGAGCCGCCGGACGACGACTGGCACGAGTCGGGCCCGCCGTCCCCGTCCGAGCGGCAGCCGTCCGCGCCGGGCGCCTCGGGTGCCCCCGGGGCAGGTGCAGCACCGTCGGCCCGGGAGCGGGCGATGGCCGCGGTCCGGCGTGAGCGGTCCGAGCAGGCCGCGACGCCGCCCGAGGAGGACGACCCGTCGCCCGACGACCCGGACATCACCGCGTCGGGGCTGGTCGGTGCGCCGCTGATCGCCCAGATGCTCGGCGGCACGGTCATCGACGAGCAGCTGGACGACCCCGCCTGACCTTCGTCCCGCAGGGCCACCACCCGGCCGCGCCTACGGTCGAGCCAGTCGGCCGACCGGTCCGGCTCCACCGGGCCTCGCGTCCGGGCCCCGGAGGAGGCAGCCATGCGTGCGGTCAGGTACCACGGCACGGGAGACGTGCGGCTCGAGGAGATCCCCGCGTCGGTGCTGCGCCCCGGTGCGGTGCGCATCGCGCCGGCGTGGACGGGCATCTGCGGCACGGACCTGCACCTGTTCCAGGACGGCCCGTTCCCGCCGGCGCCCACGGCCGGCGCCCCGCACCCGTTGTCGGGCGAGACGCTGCCGGTGGTGCTGGGGCACGAGTTCTCGGGTGTGGTCCTGGAGCTGGGTGAGGGCGTCGACGGCCTGACGGTCGGCGAGAGCGTGGTCGTCGAGCCGCTGCTGGTGTGCGACCGGTGCACCTCGTGCCTCGAGGGTCGCTACAACGGTTGCGACTCGATGGGTTTCGTCGGCATCTCCGGCGGCGGGGGTGGCCTGGCCGAGCAGGTGGTGGTCGACCGCCGGTGGGTGCACCCGGTGGGCGACCTGCCGTTGGACGAGGCGGCGCTGATCGAGCCGCTGGCGGTGGCGGTGCACGGGGTGCGTCGCTCGGGCGCGGTGGCCGGCGACGTGGCGGTCATCGGTGGTGCGGGTCCCATCGGTCTGCTCGTCGCGGCCGTGCTCCGAGGGCTCGGGGTGACCACCGTCGTCACGGAGGTCAGTGCCGCCCGCAAGGAGACGGCGTTGCGCACCGGGGTGGCCGACGTGGTCCTGGACCCCACCCAGGACGACGTGCCGGCGCGGGTGGCGGCGCTCACGGACGGGCGCGGGGCCGATGTCGCGTTCGTGTGCGCCGGGGTGCAGCCGGTCCTGGACACGATGCTCGAGTCGGTGCGGGCGCGCGGGGTGGTGCAGGTCGTCGCCGAGTTCGTCGGCCGGCCCACGGTGGACCTGTCGCGCGTGGTGCTGCGTGAGCTCGACGTGCGTGGTGCCATCGGCTACGCCCACGACCATCCGACGGCGATCGCCCTGGCCCGCGAGGGCAAGGTCGACCTGGGGGCGTTCGTCTCGGCGCGGATCGACGCGGCGGACATCGTCGAGCAGGGCTTCCGGGTGCTGGTCGAGCAGCGCGACACGGTCGTGAAGGTGCTCGTCCGGCTCTGAGCGGGGGGCCGGTGCGGGCGGGTCCAGCGCGGGCGCGGGCGCCGTCGCCCCGTAGGCTGCCCGTGTGTACGAAGGCGCGGTCCAGGACCTGATCGACGAGCTCGGGCGGTTGCCCGGGGTCGGTCCCAAGAGTGCCCAGCGGATCGCGTTCCACGTGCTCGCGGCCGACCCGGCGGATGTGCGGCGGTTGGTCGACGCCCTCACGGAGGTCAAGGCGCGGGTGCGGTTCTGCGCGGTGTGCGGCAACGTCGCGCAGGAGGAGCAGTGCCGGATCTGCCGTGACCCGCGCCGTCAGGCGAGCGTGATCTGCGTGGTCGAGGAGCCGAAGGACGTCGTGGCGATCGAGCGCACGCGCGAGTTCCGCGGCAAGTACCACGTGCTCGGCGGGGCCATCAACCCGATCGCGGGGGTCGGCCCGGACGATCTGCGGATCAAGGACCTGATGACGCGGTTGGCGGACGGCACGGTCACCGAGGTGATCCTGGCGACCGACCCGAACGTGGAGGGTGAGGCGACAGCCACGTACCTGGCGCGTCTGCTGGTGCCGATGGGTCTGACGGTCAGCAGGCTGGCCTCGGGTCTGCCGGTGGGAGGGGACCTGGAGTACGCGGACGAGGTCACGCTGGGACGGGCCTTCGAGGGGCGTCGACGCATCAACGCGTAGTCGTCGGCCACGACAACGAGGGGAGCACGATGAGCACGACGGACGAGGCGTCGGGGGACGCCGACCTGCGCGACATCGCGCGTGCGGTGGCCGACGAGGCCCGCAGCTACCTGACCACCGTGACGGAGGTCGCGGCGGGCACCAACCCCGACGCGTCGTTGCCGTTGCTGCTGCTGGCGGTCTCGGACGTGCTGGCGGCCGGTGCACGGCTGGGGGCGACGCAGGACGTGGTCCCGACGTTGCGGTTCGAGCCTGACCTGGGCCCGGACCCGGATGTCGACCCGGTGCGTGCGGGCCTGGCGAACGTGTTCGAGGGCATCGACGAGTACGACGAGGTCGTCGACCCGGTGCTCGGCCCGGACGTCACGCAGGCCACGGTCTCCGGTGACCTGGTCTCGATCGCGGGGGCGCTCGCGCAGGGTCTGCGTCACTACGAGACGGGTCAGGTGCTCGAGGCCTTGTGGTGGTGGCAGTTCTCGTACCTGTCCGACTGGGGTGGGCGGGCGTCGAGCTGTCTGCGCACGCTGCAGTCGATGCTGGGTCATCTGCGGCTGGACGTCGACGACGACGTGGCCACCGAGGCGGAGTACGACGCGCTGCAGCCCTGAGTCGACGAGAGCCCCGGTGCGCGACCTGTGAGGTCGGCGCACCGGGGCTCTCGTGCGTGCGGGGTCAGCCGACGGTGGTGTCGATGACCACGTCGATGTTGCCGCGCGTGGCGTTGGAGTAGGGGCACACCTGGTGGGCGCGCTCGACGAGCCGCTCGGCCTCGGCCTGGTCCATGCCGCCGATCTCGACGTGCAGGGCGGCCTGGAGCTGGTAGCCGCCGTTGCCGTCGGGCTGCAGGGAGATGTCGGCGACGACGCTGGTGTCCTGCAGGGTCGTCTTCTCGGCGCGGGCGACGGTGCGCAGGGCGGAGTGGAAGCACGCGGCCCAGCCGGCGGCGAACAGCTGCTCGGGGTTGGTGCCGCCGCCGGGGCCGCCGAGGGCGGTGGGGATCGCCAGGGCGAGGTCGAGCTGACCGTCGTCGGTGACGGCGCGTCCGGCGCGGCCCTCACCGGTCGCGGTGGCCGTGGCGGTGTAGAGCGTGCTCATGGTGCTCCTCAGGAGTAGACGGACTAGTCTGTCTACCGTACGTCGTCCCGCCGCCCCGTGTCACACTCGGGCCGGAACCCACCCACAGCCAGCTCCCAGGAGACGAAGATGACCGCGTCTGCACCCGCCGGGCAGACCGAGCCCCCCGCCGGACGCACGGTCGTCGGCCGCCCTGGACGCGACGGTGGGCAGTCGCCGGTCGCCGCCCGGATCCTCGAGATCGCCGCCGCGCGGTTCTACACGCAGGGCATCCGCGCGGTCAGCGCCGATGCCCTCATCGCCGAGGTCGGCGTCACCAAGGCCACGTTCTACCGCCACTTCCCGACCAAGGACGACCTGGTCGTGGCCTACCTGACCGCCGTCGCCGAACGCGAAGAGGCGCAGCTGGACGCCTGGGCCGGCGAGCGCCCCGACGACCCGGCCCACGTGCTGCGCACCTACGCCCGGGCCGTCGGCGCGCAGGCCTGCTCGCCGGGGTTCCACGGCTGCCCGTTCATCAACGCCGCCGCCGAGTACCCCGACCCGCAGCACCCGGTCCGCCTGGTCGTCGAGCAGCACCGACGGCACCTGCTGCGCACCGCCGCGGACCTGCTGGCACGGCTCGGCGTCCCCGAGCCCGACCGGATCGCCCTCCAGCTCGGCATGCTGCGCGACGGCGCGATGGTCGCCGGCGACGTCGGCACGCCCGAGGCGGTCACCGAGGCGCTCGTGCAGGCCGGCACGGCACTGGTCCGCGCCGCCCGGAACGGCTGAACGAGCCGCCCGCGCGTCAGGCCACACGCGTCCCGCGGGCCAGGGTATGCTGGGGGATCGTCAGCCGTCGCACGGCCACCGCGAACCCGGCCGCACCCAGCAGCAGGTTGAACGCCAGGCCCCACGGCCACACCGGTGCGTCGGAGACCTCGGCCTGCTGCACCGCGTCGCCCTCGCCCGTGTAGCCCCACGACCAGCACTCGTCCACCTGCGGGTCCGGTCCGGCACGCAGCGCACGCACACCGTCACGGATGCCGGCGAGCGGGTCGGTGCGGTTCTCCAGGTCGCCGGTGCCGGCACCGTCGGCGACGACCACGAACGGGTTCATGCCCAGCAGCCACCACGTGCGCTCGGTGTGCATCACGTCGCGCTCCTGCGTGCTCCACTCGCAGTCCGGGGACTCGTCCTCCGTGTAGTCCCAGGTGGGCGGCATCCCGTAGACCTCGACCTGCTCGGTGGTCGTGATCGACGGGAACGTCACCGCGTAGAAGATCAGCGAGAAGATCGTCAGGGTCGCCACCGTGACGAACGTGAGCACGGTGGAGCCCGCCGTGCGGGCCGTCAGCGCGGACAGGCCGATCCCGATCCCGCACACGGCTGCCAGCAGCAGGGCCACGAGCACGGTGACCCGCACGATCGCCCACACCGGTGTGCCGCCGAACGCCAGTGCCAGCCCCAGGAACGGCAGGCTCACCGCGAGGAACGCCAGCGACGCCGCCCAGGCAGCCAGCAGCTTGCCCATCGCGATCTCCGCGGGCGTGAGCAGCGTGACCTGCAAGGTGGCCAGCGTGCCCGCGTTGCGGTCGCCGTTGACGGCCGTCGACGTCAGCGTCGGGGTCACCAGCAGACCGAGTCCGAGCACCAGGAACGTGACGATGCCGAACAGCAGCGGTCCGTACTGCGACGGCGAGGAGTCCGCACCCCACGTGCTGGAGACCGCCCCGGTGGACAGCAGCGTGATCGCCCCCACGAGCAGGAACCACGCGACCAGCGCGACGATCCAGCGGGTGGACCGCACCCGCTGGCGCAGGTCGAGCACCGCGACCGTCCGGATGCCGTGCCAGGTCATGTTCCACGGGCTGCGCCGCGTAGGCGGCACGAGCGTCGGCCCGCCGTCGGTCGGGTCGTGCTGCTCGTCGAGGGACACCGCGCTCATCGTGCTCACCGTCGTTCCTCGTCGAGGGCCAGGTACGCCTGCTCGAGCGCACCACCGGCCGGGGCCACCGAGACCAGCGGGACGCCGGCCGTGACCGCGTCACGGATCAGCAGGGCGGCGCCCTCCTCGTCGGCGACCTGCACCAGCACCGCGCCGGGTCCGGCGGTCACCGGTGCCAGGGGGTCGAACGGGCCTCCGTCGTCCGGGCTCCACGCAGCCCCCACCGAGGTCAACCAGGCGGTCAGCGCGGGGAGCTCCAGGGCCCGCACGCGCCAGGCGCGCGGTGCACCCGCGGACGGGTCGAACGCGCCCTCGGTGACGGTGCGGCCGCGCGAGACGAACACGGCGTCGTCGGCCATCTCCTCCAGCTCGGTCAGCACGTGGCTCGAGACGAGGATCGTGCGGCCCTGGTCGGCCAGCTCGCGCAGCAGCACCCGCAGGTCCACGCGCGAGCGGGGGTCCAGCCCGCTGGCCGGTTCGTCGAGCAGCAGCACCTGCGGGTCGTGCACGAGTGCGCGGGCCAGGCCCAGCCGCTGCTTCTGGCCGCGGGAGAGCACGCTCGCGTGCCGGTCGGCGTACTCGGTCAGGTGCACGGTGGCGAGCAGCTCGTCCACGCGGCGGCGGGCCGCACCGGGCGAGATCCACGACGCGGCGGCGAACGTGAGCAGCACCTCGCGGGCGGTCAGGGAGTCCCAGGTGCCGAACGCGTCGGGCATCCAGCCGGTGCGGGCCCGGGCCAGCGGGCCGTCGGCCACGGGGTCGTGCCCGGCCACGCGCACCTCGCCGGAGTCCGGCACCAGCAGACCGGCCAGCACCAGCAGCAGCGTCGTCTTGCCGGAGCCGTTGGGGCCGACCAGCGCGGTCACGGCGCCGGGGCGGGCCACCAGGTCGACGCTGTCCAGGGCGCGCACGGTGCCGAACGAGCGGTGCAGCCGGCGCACGACGATCCCGTGGCTGGCGGCGTCGGGGGCGGCCGCCACGGCGGGGGCAGCGGGCGCTGCCGCTGCTGGCGGGATGGCGGGGACGTCGGGCGGGGTCTCGTCGACCGGGCTGGGCATGCGCCCAACCTAGGGCCGGGCCGTAGGCGCCCGGAGCCAAACCGCTGACCCGCCCGTGCAGAACCTGTGAGGGTCCCGGCAGCCCGTCCGTCATGCGGAACTCGGGGAGTCCGCACTCTGGTCCCGTCCTAGACTCGCCAGGACCCGCTCCTTCGCCTCCGGAGACTCATCGTGGCCCTGATCGTGCAGAAGTACGGCGGTTCCTCCGTCGCGGACGCCGCCAGCATCAAGCGCGTCGCGAAGCGGGTCGCCGAGGCCAAGCGCGCGGGCAACGACGTCGTCGTGGTCGTCTCCGCCATGGGCGACACCACCGACGAGCTCATCGACCTCGCGCAGCAGGTCACGCCGCTGCCCCCGCAGCGCGAGATGGACATCCTGCTGACGGCCGGTGAGCGCATCTCGATGGCGCTGCTGGCCATGGCGATCCACAACCTGGGCGTCGACGCGAAGTCGTTCACCGGGCAGCAGGCCGGTGTCATCACCGACGAGTCGTACGGCAAGGCCCGCATCATCGACGTCTCACCGAGCCGGATCGCGACGACCGTCGCCGAGGGGTCGGTCGCGATCGTCGCCGGGTTCCAGGGGGTCAACCCCTCGACCAACGACGTGACGACGCTGGGCCGTGGCGGTTCGGACACCACGGCCGTCGCCCTGGCTGCCGCGCTGAAGGCCGACGTCTGCGAGATCTACACCGATGTCGACGGCGTGTTCACCGCCGACCCGCGCATCGTGCCGGCCGCCCGCAAGATCGACCGCATCAGCTACGACGAGATGCTCGAGATGGCCGCGTCGGGCGCCAAGGTACTGGTGCTGCGCTGCGTCGAGTACGCCCGGCGTTACCACGTGCCGGTGCACGTGCGCTCCTCGTTCTCGTCCCACCCGGGCACGCTGGTCACCGACGTGCCCGCACCCGCGTCCGCCACAGCAGGTCCCGCCACAGATCCCGCCACCGCCGAGGGAGCCACCATGGAGCAGCCGATCATCGCCGGCGTCGCGCACGACCGCAGCGAGGCCAAGATCACCGTGGTCGGCGTGCCCGACGTGCCGGGCAAGGCCGCCCGCATCTTCGAGGTCGTCGCCTCGGCGGGCGTCAACATCGACATGATCGTGCAGAACGTGTCGGTCGCGGCCACGGGCCTGACGGACATCTCGTTCACGCTGCCCGCCACGGACGGGGCGGCCGCCACGGCCAAGCTCACCGAGCACCAGCCGGAGATCGGCTTCGCGTCGCTGCAGTACGACGACACGATCGGCAAGCTCTCGCTCATCGGTGCCGGCATGAAGTCGCACCCCGGTGTCTCGGCGCGGCTGTTCGCGGCGCTGTCGGAGGCCGGCATCAACATCGAGATGATCTCGACCTCGGAGATCCGTATCTCCGTGGTCACGCGGGCGGACTCCCTCGACGAGGCGGTCCGCGCGGTGCACACCGCGTTCGAGCTGGACTCCGAGTCGGACGAGGCCGTCGTGTACGGCGGGACCGGAAGGTGATGGGCATGGCGCTCCAGGACAACGCAGCAGGGCTGCACGTCGCGGTGGTCGGCGCGACCGGTCAGGTCGGTGCGGTCATGCGCCGCCTGCTCGACGAGCGCGACTTCCCGGTGGCGAGCATCCGCTACTTCGCCTCGGCACGTTCGGCCGGTCGCACGTTGCCGTGGCGCGGCACGGACGTCGTGGTCGAGGACGTCGAGACGGCCGACCTGTCCGGCATCGACGTGGCGCTCTTCTCGGCGGGCGGCGGCACCAGCAAGGTGCACGCGCCCCGGTTCGCCGCCGCCGGTGCGCTGGTGGTCGACAACTCCTCGGCGTGGCGCCTGGACCCCGACGTGCCGCTGATCGTGTCCGAGGTGAACCCGGGTGCGCTGGCCGAGGCCCGCAAGGGCATCGTCGCGAACCCGAACTGCACGACCATGGCCGCGATGCCCGTGCTCAAGGTGCTGCACGACGAGGCGGGCCTGCGCCGGCTGACCGTGACGACCTTCCAGGCGGTCTCCGGCTCGGGTCTGGCCGGGGCCACCGAGCTCGACTCGCAGGTCCGTGCGGCCGTCGAGCAGGACACGCTCGCGCTCGTGCACGACGGTGGCGCGGTGACGTTCCCGGAGCCGGTCAAGTACGTCGCGCCGATCGCGTTCGACGTGATCCCCCTGGCCGGTTCGATCGTCGAGGACGGCTCGCGGGAGACCGACGAGGAGCAGAAGCTGCGCAACGAGTCGCGCAAGATCCTCGACATCCCGCAGCTGCTGGTCGCCGGCACCTGCGTGCGCGTGCCGGTGTTCACGGGTCACTCGCTGTCGATCAACGCCGAGTTCGACCGGCCGCTGTCGGTCGAACGGGCCACCGAGCTGCTGGCCGACGCCCCCGGTGTGCAGCTGGAGGACGTGCCGACGCCGCTGAAGGCGGCGGGTGTCGACCCGTCGCTGGTCGGCCGCATCCGGCAGGACCAGTCGGTCGCCGACGGCCGTGGCCTGGTGCTGTTCGTCAGCAACGACAACCTGCGCAAGGGTGCCGCGCTGAACGCGGTGCAGATCGCCGAGCTGGTGGCCGCCGGTCGGTTGCCCGCAGGCAGCGAGCACTGACGACCCGGGGTCGGCCGCCGAGCAGGCGGTCGGCCCCGGACGTCGTCGGCGTCAGTCGCGCGGGTCGATCGGCAGGTTCTGGTCGAACACGTGCTCGGGGTCGACCGCCCGCTTGAGCGCACGCAGCCGGGCCAGGGTCGCCGGCGGGTACGCCTCGAGCAGGCGCGCGGGCCGGGGGTCGGTCTCGAAGGGCGCGTAGAGCCCGTCCATGTGCGGGTGGGCCAGCTCGTCCCAGGCGTCGTCCAGGCCCTGACGTTCGGGCAGGTCGCCGAACGCCGCGACGGCGAACAGCTGGTGGCGGTGCCCGTACGCCGTGGCGTCGGCCGGCACGTCGTTGATGGCGCCGCCGACGGCGCGCAGCTGGATGACGCTCGCCTCGCCGCCGCGCAGCAGCGAGCCGAGGTCGGCGGCGGCCATGGAGCTGAGCCGGGGGAGCAGGCCGGAGCGGCTGGTCGGCGGGGCGTCGCCGACGTGGTGCTCGGTGACGGGCCCCACGATCCCCGCGTACGGGGTGAGCTGCGCGCGGTGGTCGAGCATCGGCCCGGCACCGAGCAGGGGTTCGAACGCGGCCACGGCGGCCTGGGTGTCGTCGCCCGCCCACACGGTGGTGGTCTGCGCGAGGGGGCCGCGCCCGCGGCGCCCGGCCGACAGGTGCAGGAAGCTCGTCACCTCGCGGGGTGCTTCTTCGACGAACTGACCCCACCGGGCGATCAGGTTGGTGGTGTCGGTGGCGTCGAACGCCATGGTGGCCAGCACCACCTCGGGCAGCTCGAACGCGAGCATCTCGACCCAGGTGACGATGCCGAGGTTCCCCCCGGCGCCGCGCAGCCCCCAGAACAGCTCGGGTTCGTGCTCGGCGTCGACCTGGTGCACGGTGCCGTCGGCGAGCACGATCTCGGCGGCCACCACGTGGTCGATCGTCATGCCGTGCCGGCGGGACAGCAGGCCGATGCCCCCGGACGTGGCCAGGCCGCCGACCCCGACACCGCCGTGGTCGACCGCGGTGACGGCCCAGCTGCGCGGGGCGAGGGCGGCGGACACCTCGCCCCAGGTGGCGCCGGCGCCGACACGGATGCGGCGGGTGGCCTCGTCGACGATCTCGATGCGGTCGAGCGCGCCGACGTCGAGCACGACGCCGCCGTGGTTGGTGGAGCGTCCGGAGATGCCGTGCCCGGCGGAGCGGACGGCCAGGGGGCCGCGCTGGTCGCGGGCGTACTCCAGGGCGGCGACGACGCCGTCGACGTCGCGGGGGAGCAGCACGATCCCGGGCCGGCCGCGACGCATGTACGTGGAGCGCACGTCGTCGTAGCGTCGGTCGCCCGGTTCGACGGCGTCGAGCCCGGGGGGCACGGCGTCGTAGTCGATGCCTTCGGTGCGCAGGGCGAGGGCGGCGGCGGGGCGTGCAGGCCCGGGACCGGTGCCGGCGGAGGCGCGGGCGGCGGCGACCTGGTCGCGCACGGACGGGGCGACGTGCTCGGCGAACGTGCGGATGGCCTGCGGGTCGTCGGTGGCCAGCACGAACGTGCCGGTGCCGTGCTCGAGTGCGAGCCGGACGAGCTCGTCGACCCACTGCGAGACGGGTCCGACCAGGCCCCCCTCGGAGGCAGCGGTGAACTGCCCGCCGATGTTCAGCAGGCGCCGGATCTCGCGGGGGTCGCGTCCGGCGTCGCGGGCGGCGGCGTCGATGGTGTCGTTGCCGGTGGCGAGGTCGCCGGGCTGCAGACGGCCGAGGGTGGGCAGCCAGCCGTCGGCCTGGCGTCCGACGAGGCGGAGCATGCGCGGCTTGTACGCGCCGACCCAGATGCCGACGTGGTGCGCGGGGGCGGGTCCGCGCTTGGCTCCGTGCACGTGGTGGTGCTCGCCGCCGGCCCGTAGCGGGGTGCGGTCGCGGGGGTCCCACAGGCCGCGGATGACGTCGATGGCCTCGCTGAGGGCGTCGACGGCCTGCCCGGGGGTGAGTCGGGTGCCGCCCATGGCCTCGATGGCGTCCCAGAATGCCCCGGCGCCGAGCCCGAGCTCGGCGCGGCCGCCGGACAGCAGGTCCAGGCTGGCCACGGCCCGGGCGAGCACGGCCGGTGGGCGCAGGGGGAGGTTGGCCACGTTGGCGGCGACGTGCACGCGCGAGGTGCGGGCGGCGACCCAGCTGAGCAGGGTCCAGGTGTCGAGGAACGCGGGCTGGTACGGGTGGTCCTGGAACGTGACGAGGTCGAGCCCGACGTCCTCGGTGTGCACGGCGAGGGCGACCGCGGCGTGCGGGTCGGCATTCTGCGGGGTGAGGAACGTGCCGAACGTGAGCTCGTGTCCGTAGTCCGCCATGCGTGCCGCCGCCCTCTCGAGATGTCGTCGGCGCCAAGACTATGACGGTCGCCTGTTGCGCCAGGGGTGGCCCTGTGGTTCATTAGTCGAGTAACGAACCAATGAACCGCGACGAGCCGACCGGCCGCCGTCGCGCCACCCGGAGGAGGCTGCCCGTGTTCGACGGCCGCGACCCCCTCTACCTGCAGATCGCCGACCAGATCCGCGAGGACGTCCTGCGCGGAGCGCTCGCTGCCGAGGAGCAGGTCATGTCGACCACCCAGTACGCCACGACGTTCCGGATCAACCCCGCGACGGCCGCCAAGGCGTTCGCCGAGCTCGTCGACGAGGGCGTGCTCTACAAGCGCCGCGGCATCGGCATGTTCGTCGCCCCCGGCGCCCGCGACCGCCTGCTCGCCGCCCGCCGCGAGGCGTTCCTCACCGAGGTCGTCGACCCCGTGCTCGACCAGGCCCGCGTGCTCGGCATCGCCGTCGAGGACGTCGTGGCCCACCTGCGCAGCCGCGCCACCGACATCCCGACCACGGCAGGAGACGCCCCATGACAGGGTTCCACCTGACGGCCCGCGGGCTCACCGTGCGCTACGGCAGCACGACCGCCCTGCAGGACGTCGACCTCGACATCCGCGCCGGCACGCTCACCGGGCTGCTCGGACGCAACGGGTCCGGCAAGACCACGCTGCTGTCGGTCGCCGCCGCGTTCCGCCGCCCCAGCGGCGGGCAGGTGCTGGTCGACGGCGAGGACCCGTGGGAGAACGAGCGGATCGCCCCGCACGTGCACCTGGTGCGCGAGTCGGGCGACGTGCTCGTGTCCGAGCGGCTCAGCGCCACGATCAGCATGGTCGCCGACGCCCGCCCCGACTTCTCCCACGAGCTGGCCGGCACGCTGCTGGACCGGTTCGAGCTCGACGTGCGCCGGCGCCCCGACAAGCTCTCCCGCGGCAAGCGCTCCGCGTTCGGCATCGTGCTCGGGCTGGCCAGCCGCGCCCGCCTGACCCTGCTCGACGAGGTGCACCTCGGCCTGGACGCCCCCTCCCGGTACGCGTTCTACGACGCGCTGGTCGCCGACTACGTCGAGCACCCCCGCACCATCGTCCTGTCCAGCCACCTCATCTCCGAGATCGACCGGCTGCTGGAGGACGTGGTCGTGCTCGACCACGGGCGGGTGCTGCTCAGCGAGGACGCCGAGCGGCTGCGCAGCCACGGGCTGTCCGTCACCGGCCCGGTCGACGCCGTCGAGGCGTTCGTCGTCGGTCGCACCGTGCTGGGCCGCCAGCGGCTCGGCGGTACCGCGCAGGTCACGCTGCTGGGCGCGCTCGACGAGACCGAGACCCGCGCGGCGACGGCGGCAGGGCTCGAGCTCGGGCCGGTACCGCTGCAGGACCTGTTCGTGCATCTCACCGCCGACGGCGCCCCGGCGCTGCCCGCAGCCCAGGAGGCCCGGCCATGACCGCGCTCACCGCACCGACCGGGCCCGTCGCCCGCACCGCCCGACCGGGCGGCCCCTCGATCCGCACCGCCCGCCGCCTGCTGGCCGCACAGCTGTCCGTCGGCCGCTGGTTCTGGGCGATCCTGTTCGCGGCTGTCGTCGTGCTCGGCGTCGTGCTGCACCGGTACGCCGAGCCCGACGCGTCGGTCCTCGCCCAGGCGCGGCAGGCCGGGATCTGGTTCCCGTTCTCGATGCACATCGTGCTGGCGACCAGCCACCTGGCCCCGCACCTGGCCGCCGGGATGACACGCCGCACGTACGTGCGCGGGGCGATCGCCTGCGCGGTGGCCGTCGGTGCGCTCTACGCCATGCTGATGACGGTGGGTCTGCTCGTCGAGCGATGGTGGTACCTGGCGAACGGCTGGACGTGGCGCATGCAGGTGCTGGGGGTCGAGACCGAGCAGGTGCGTGCCGGCCTGGTCTTCCTCGACCACACGTTGACGTTCGTGCTGGCCACCCTGTGCGGCCTGCTGGTCGGCGCCGTCTACCAGGCGCGCGGTGGGTGGTGGGGCACGTTGATGCTGCCGTTCACGGTCGGGCCGATCCTGCTCACCGGGGGTCTGCTCACCGTCGAGACGCTCCCCACGGCCGCCGACGTGGTGGGTGGCACACCCGGTGCGATCGCGATCGTCGTCCTGCTCGCGGTGATCGTCGCATTCGCCTTCGCGGCCGTCGCCCGGCGCACCGCCGTCTCCCGGCCGTCCGCCTGACGTCGGGCGATCCTCGGCTCGTCCGTCGCACGTCCGTCCGGTTCCATCGTCCGAGCTCAGGGGGTCGTCATGAGCGCACCAGTCATCCAGGTCGAGCACCTGCACAAGCGGTACGGCAGCACCGTCGCGGTCGACGACGTCAGCCTCGAGGTCCAGGAGGGCGAGATCTTCGGGATCCTCGGCCGCAACGGCGCGGGCAAGACGACGACCGTCGAGATCGTCGGCGGCCTGCGCACGCAGGACTCCGGCACGGTGCGGGTGCTGGGACTCGACCCGCACCACGACGCGGCGCACCTGCGTCAACGGGTGGGTCTGCAGCTGCAGGAGTCGGCGATGCCGGCCCGGCTGCGCCCCCGCGAGGCCCTCGAGCTGTACGCGTCGTTCTACGACGACCCCGCCGACCCCGTCGAGCTGCTCGACGCGCTGGGGCTGGCCGACCGGGCCGAGGCGCCGTTCGACAAGCTGTCGGGCGGGCAGAAGCAGCGGCTGTCCGTGGCGCTCGCACTGGTGGGCAACCCCACGGTGGCGATCCTCGACGAGCTGACCACCGGTCTGGACCCGCACGCGCGCCGTGAGACGTGGGGCGTGATCGAGCGCATCCGTGAGCGGGGCGTCACGATCGTGCTGGTCACGCACCTGATGGAGGAGGCCGAGCGGCTGTGCGACCGGCTGGCGCTCATCGACGCCGGGCGTGTCGTGGTCACCGGCACGCCGGACGAGGTCGTGGCGCGCGCCTCGGGCGCGGAGGTCCTGCGACTCAGGCCGTCCAGGCTGCTGGTCCCCGACGAGCTCGCGGCGCTCGGTGCGCTGCCGACCGTCTCCCAGGTCCTGCCTGGCGACGGTCACGTCGAGGTGCACGGCGCCGGGACCGTCGTGCAGGACACGCTGGTCGCGCTCGACCGGGTCGGGGTCCGTGCGCTCGACGTCCGGCTCGAGCGGGCCTCGCTGGAGGACGCGTTCGTCGCGCTCACGGGGCGTGGCACCGAACCGGACGACGCCCCCGCCACTGCCCCCGCCACGGCCCCCGCCGCTGCGACCGCCGAGGAGGTCCGCTGATGTCCACCACCCACCCGATGCCTGCGCTGGCCCGGCTCACCCTGACCGAGGGGCGGCTGTTCCTGCGCGATGCCGGCACGTTGTTCTTCGCGCTGTTCTTCCCGGCCCTGCTGCTGCTGGTGCTGGGCCTGGTGATGCCGTGGGCGGACGAGCCGTTCAGCACCACCGACCCCGACCTGGCGGGCATCACGTGGATCACCGGGTTCACGCCCACGATGCTCGTGCTGGCCATCGCCACGGTCTCGTTCACCACGTTCCCGACCCTGGTGGCCACCTACCGGCAGCGCGGGGTGCTGCGGCGGATGTCCACCACCCCGGTGCCGCCGTGGAAGCTGCTGGTCGCGCAGGTGGTGGTGAACCTCGTGGCGCTGCTGCTCGCGGTGGCGCTGGCGCTCGGGCTGGCGGTCGTGGTGCTGGGCGTGCGGCTGCCCATGCGACCGGGGGTGTTCGTCCTGGCGTTCCTGCTGGCGGCGCTGTCGACCTTCGCGGTCGGGTCCGTCATCGCGGCGGTGGCGCCGACGGCCAGTGCGGCGACGGGCTTCGGCATGACGGCGTACTTCGTGTCGTTGCTGCTCGGCGGGGTGTGGGTGCCGCTGCAGGTGATGCCGGCGGGTCTGCGGCAGGTCGCCGAGCTGTCGCCGGTGGGCGCCGGCGCGCAGGCGCTGTCCGCGGCCTGGTTCGACGAACCGTTCCCGACGACGTCGATGGTCGTCATGGCGGTGTGGGTGCTGGTGGGGGTGCCGCTGGCGGCCAAGCTCTTCCGCTGGACGTGATCGGGGGGCCGATCCCAGGTGGGCACGCTCCCACCGGGTGAGCGTCTGAAGCGTTTCGCCCCATGGACGCCCGCGGCGGCGGACCCTGATCGTGGGCCGGTCCGGACCCGGCTCACAGCCCTCGCACAGGCGCGGGGGCGGGCCGGGGCAGCAGAAAGGTCCGCCACATGTCCGCATCCACCCGACGGCGATCGGCCTGGGTGGCGTTCGCCGCCCTCGGTGCCTCGTCGATCCTGGCCGTCGCGGGGCTCACGCCCGCCACGGCCGCGACCCGGTCCGGCCCTGCCGCGACCTCGCCGCTCACCGCCACGTCCGCAGCCCTGCCCGCCGCCGCTCCCGCCGCCGTCGTCGGGACCGACGGGGAGTACACGCAGCGCTTCCTGACCATGTACGAGAAGATCAAGGACCCCGCGAACGGCTACTTCAGCGCGCAGGGCATCCCGTACCACTCGGTCGAGACCCTCATCGTCGAGGCCCCCGACTACGGCCACGAGACCACGTCCGAGGCGTACTCGTACTGGCTGTGGCTCGAGGCGCTGTACGGACAGGTCACCGGTGACTGGGCCCCGCTCAACCACGCGTGGGCCACGCTCGAGGCGTACATGATCCCGACGTCGGCCGACCAGCCGACCAACTCGTTCTACAACGCGAGCAGCCCGGCCACGTACGCCGCCGAGTACAACCACCCGAGCAGCTACCCGTCGCAGCTCAACTCCGGCGTCCGCTCCGGGCAGGACCCCATCGCCGGCGAGCTCAAGGCGACCTACGGCACCAGCGACGTGTACGGCATGCACTGGTTGGCCGACGTCGACAACGTGTACGGCTTCGGCGCCACCGCCGGTGCCGGCTGCGAGCTCGGCCCCACGGCCACCGGCTCGTCGTACATCAACACGTTCCAGCGCGGCCCGCAGGAGTCGGTGTGGGAGACGGTGCCGCAGCCGTCCTGCGAGGAGTTCAAGTACGGCGGCAGGAACGGCTTCCTCGACCTGTTCACCGGCGACTCCTCGTACGCCAAGCAGTGGAAGTACACCAACGCGCCCGACGCCGACGCCCGCGCCGTCGAGGCCGTCTACTGGGCCAAGCAGTGGGCCGCCGCGCAGGGCAAGTCCGCCGACGTGGCTGCGACGGTCGACAAGGCCTCGAAGATGGGCGACTACCTGCGGTACGCGCTGTTCGACAAGTACTTCAAGACCATCGGCTGCACGTCGCCGTCGTGCGCGGCGGGCACCGGCAAGACCAGCGCGCACTACCTGCTGTCCTGGTACTACGCGTGGGGCGGCGCGACGGACACCAACGCCGGGTGGGCGTGGCGCATCGGCTCGTCGCACGCGCACTTCGGCTACCAGAACCCGCTCGCCGCGTGGGTGCTGTCGACCGACGCGGACCTGATCCCCGCCTCGACCACCGCGCAGAGCGACTGGTCGACGTCGATGCAGCGCCAGCTGGAGTTCTACCAGTGGCTGCAGTCGCCGCAGGGCGGTATCGCCGGTGGTGCCACGAACAGCTGGGACGGCGCGTACGCGACGCCGCCGGCCGGCACCCCCACGTTCTACGGCATGGGCTACACGGTCGCGCCCGTGTACAACGACCCGCCGTCGAACCAGTGGTTCGGCATGCAGGCGTGGGGCATGCAGCGTGTCGCCGAGCTGTACTACGCGTCGGGCAACGCTCAGGCCAAGGCGATCCTCGACAAGTGGGTGCCGTGGGTGCTGGCCAACACCACCGTCACCGCGACGTCGTGGCAGATTCCCTCGGAGCTGACCTGGACCGGCAAGCCCGACACGTGGAACAAGGCCAACCCCGGCTCGAACTCGGGGCTGTCGGTGGCGGTCAAGAGCTACGGCCAGGACGTCGGCGTCGCCGGCGACCTGTCCCGCACGCTGCTGTTCTACGCCGCCAAGTCCGGTGACACGGCGGCGCAGGCCAAGGCCAAGGCCCTGCTCGACGCCGTGTGGGCGCAGAACCAGGACCCGCTGGGCGTGTCCGCCGTCGAGATCCGCACCGACTACCAGCGGTTCGACGACACGTACGTCGCCGGCGGCGACGGGGTCTACATCCCCGCCGGGTGGACCGGCACGATGCCCAACGGCGACGCCATCAAGCCCGGCGTGAGCTTCCAGGACATCCGGTCGTTCTACAAGGCCGACCCCGCCTACTCGAAGGTGCAGGCCTACCTGGACGGCGGCGCCGCACCCACGTTCCGGTACCACCGGTTCTGGGCGCAGACGGCGATCGCGGGCGCCATGGCCGACTACGACCGCCTGTTCGGGACCTCGACACCCGACACCAGTGCGCCGAGCGTGCCCACCGGTCTCGCCGCGGGCACCGTCACCTCGACGACCGTCCCGCTCACCTGGACGGCGTCCACCGACGACCGGGCCGTCGTCGGGTACGACGTGTTCCGCGACGGCACCCTCGCCGGGTCGGCCACGGGCACCACGTTCACGGCCACCGGCCTCACCCCGGCGACGGCCTACGCGTTCACCGTGCGGGCCAAGGACGCCGCGGGGAACACCTCCGCCCAGTCCGCACCCGTGACGGCCACGACCGCCGCCGCACCCGTCGACACCACCGCGCCGACGGTGCCCACCGGCCTGGCCACGACGAACGTCACCCAGACGTCCGTCGCGCTGACCTGGTCGGCGTCGACCGACACCGGATCGGGTGTGGCCGGCTACCGGGTGTACCGCGACGGCACGCTCGTCGGCTCGCCGACCGGCACCTCGTTCACCGACTCGGGCCTCACGGCCGCGACCGCGTACTCGTACACGGTCATCGCCCGTGACGTGGCCGGGAACGTGTCCGCGGCGTCCGCGCCGCTCGCCGTGACCACCGCGCCGGTGACCCCCGTGGGCACCTGCTCGGTGCGGTACACGACGAACGACTGGAGCACCGGCTTCACCGGCTCCGTGCGGATCACCAACACCGGCACCAGCCCGATCACCGGCTGGACCCTGCGGTTCGCCTTCACCAGCGGGCAGCAGGTCCAGCAGGGCTGGAGCGCCGCGTGGTCGCAGACCGGCACGGCCGTGACGGCCACGAACCTCGGATGGAACGGCACGCTCGCCCCCGGGGCCAGCACCGACATCGGGTTCAACGGCTCGCACACGGGCACCAACCCGAAGCCGACGGCCTTCACGGTCAACGGCAGCGCCTGCACCACCGCCTGACCAGATGCAGCAAGGCCCGGCCCCTCAGGAGGGACCGGGCCTTGCTGTCACTGTCGGGGTGGCGGTGTGTGGTTTCAGCACATCGGCGACAGCATGTCTCAGGACATCGGCGACAGTTGTCCGGGATGCTCGCTCATGTC
>NZ_JBQIAR010000015.1:0-105724 GCF_052036975.1 Cellulomonas soli | reverse complement strand
GGCGTCTCCCACACGGAATGGGGGGTCACGCCGGCGTCGAGGACACCGGCGAGCCGCCGCCCGGTGATGTCCCAGGCGGGTTCGTGCCGGTCGGCCTCGTCGACGAGGCCTTCGTGGCGGTCGCGGGAGAACGGCAGGGTCACGACGCTGATCCGGCGGTGCCCGAGGTCCGTCAGGTGCGTTGCGAGCCGTTGCATGCCGCCGCGGTCGTCGATGCCGACGACGGGGACGTCGGCGGTGCGGGAGCCCTCGACGAGCACGGTGGGCACCCCCCGTCGGCGCAGCGCCCCGAGCACCTCGGCGTCGGTGGTGCCGCCCCAGAGCAGGACTGCGACGTCCATCGCGGCGGATTCCAGGAGCGGGTCGACGGCGGGTGCGCCGGCGTCGCAGGAGTTGGGGATCAGCAGGACCCCGAGGTCGAGCGTGCCGAGGGTGCCGACGAGCCCGTCGAGCACCTGCACCGAGACGGGGTCGCGGAACGAGCGGCGCAGCGCGTCGCCGACGACGACGCCGACGATCCCCGAGCGTCCTCGGCGCAGCTGGCGGCCGAGCGGGTTGGGGCCGGCGTAGTCGAGCGTGGCGGCTGCGTCGAGCACGCGTTGGCGGGTGGAGGCGGCGATCGGGCCGGCCCCGGAGAAGGCCAGGGAGGCCGTCGAGACGGAGACGCCCGCGGCGGCGGCCACGTCGGCGAGGGTCGGGCGCTGGCTCGACAGGGGGCCACCTCCGGTCGGTCTGCGGCGGGTCCGGCGGGTGCCGGGGCGGGTCGCGCGTCGGGTCGTGGCGGTCTCGGGCGGCACCGGTGACGTGTCCGCGGGGTGCGGCGTGAGGGTCGGCGGTGCCCAGGCGGGACCTGTTGACGCAGCGGCCAGCGTACCCGCAGAATGGTCGCCACACTCAAATCGATTCGATCCGCGCTTCACCGCTGTCGAATCGATTCGATATCGTGAGATCCGTCAGCTCGACCCGCCCTGCCAGCACAGCACCCGTGACGCACCAGTCGAGAGCGGGTCGGCCCTCGACCGTCCGTGGAGCATCCGTGAGTCAGCCCTCCCGCCCCGGGAGCCCCGTCGTCGTGCAGCGCCCCGCGCCGCGACCGGGTACCACCGACCCCGTCGTGCAGCGCGCCCGCGTGCTGCTCCTCGGGCTCTTCGGGCTCCTCGGGGTCGCCGTCTCCAGCTGGCTCGCCCGCATCCCGACGATCCGCGACCTGCTCGACCTGTCGACCGGGGACCTTGGCGTCATCCTGCTGATCGGCTCCGTCGGCGCGCTCGTGTGCGTCACGTTCGCCGGGGTCGTCGTGACCCGGTACGGCAGCCGCGTCGGCATCGTCGCCTCGACCGTCGTGTTCGCCGTCGGCTACGTGCTCATGGGCATCGGCCCGCAGGTCGGTTCGCTGCCCGTGCTCGCGGTCGGGGTCTTCCTGCAGGGCTGCTCGATGCCCCTGGGCAACGTGCCCCTCAACGTGGAGTCCGCACGCATCGAACGCGCGATGGGTCGCACCGTGATCCCGCAGTTCCACGCGATGTTCTCCGTCGGGGCGGTGCTCGGCTCGTCGCTGGGGGCGGTGGCCTCGCACGCCCAGGTGCCGGTCGCCACGCAGTTCGGCACCGTCGCGGCCGTGTTCGTCGTCTGGCGGATCGCGTCGCTGCGCGGGGTCGTGCTCGCGCAGGCCCCCGGCGACGCCCCTCGCGCCTCCCGGTCGGGCGGCACCCGCGCGCGCCGGGTCGGCTCGGCGCTCGGCGCGTGGCGCGAACCGCGCACGCTGCTGATCGGTGTGGTGATCATGGCCGCCTCCCTGTCGGAGGGGGCGGCCAACGACTGGCTCTCGCTCGCCGTGGTCGACGGCTTCGGTCGCACCGAGGCCGTCGGCGGGGTCGTGCTCGGTGTGTTCGTGGGTGCCATGACGCTCGTGCGCCTGCTGGGCACACGGCTGATCGACCGCTTCGGCCGGGTGGTGGTGCTGCGGACCTCGGGGCTGGTGTCCATCGCAGGCCTGCTGCTGTTCGGCCTGGCGCCCTCGTTCATGCTCGCCGGGATCGGTGTGGCCGCGTGGGGCTTCGGGGCCGCGCTCGCCGTGCCGATCGGCATCGCGGCGGCCTCCGACGACCCGGTGCGTGCCGCCGGACGGGTCGCCGTCGTCTCGTCGTTCGCCTCCGTCGCCTCGATCGCGGCCCCGCCGCTGCTCGGTCTGGCCGCCGAGGTCACCGGCGCGCGGCACGCGCTCCTGCTGATCAGCGTCGCCATGGTCGCCAGCGTGACGTTCTCCGGCCGGGTGGCCCGCGAGACCCCCACCCGGACCACCCCGCCGGTCGACCCGACGCCCGTGCACGACACCGAGGCCGAGCACCTCGACGACGCCCACGGAGCCGCCGACACGTTCGGTGGGCCCGACCTGGCGCCGCACACCCTCGCACCGGCCGGTGCGGTGCGAGGCTGAACTCTGACCCTCTGCCCGCCCCGCCACCCCCACGACCACCACAGCCACGCCCCGGAGGGACGATGACGACTCCCCACGACCCCGACGTCCCCGGCGCCGGGGGTACCTCCACCGCCGCGAGCGCCGCACCGCAGGCCGCACAGCAGGGCGTGCCCGGCACGACGCGCGCCGTGCGCGCCGCGTCGACCGCGGTGTTCGTGGTGTTCGTGCTCAACGGCGTGAACTTCGCCAGCTGGGCCTCGCGCATGCCGGCCATCCGCGACGGGCTCGGGTTCTCCCCGCAGTCCATGGGTCTGCTGCTGCTGGTCGCCTCCGTGGGGTCCCTGCTCGCGCTGCCGTTGTCCGGGCTCGTCGTCGAACGGCTGGGCGCCCGACGCACGGTGATGGCGTTCGCGATGCTCAACGCGAGCGGCCTCGTCGTCGCCTCGGTGGGTGTCGCGGTCGTCCAGGTGTGGGTCGTCACGCTGGGTCTGGTCCTGTTCGGCGTGGGCACCGGGGTGTGGGACGCGGCGATGAACCTCGAGGGCGCGGCCGTCGAGCAGCGACTGGGGCGGACCGTCATGCCGCGGTACCACGCCGGGTTCTCGTTCGGCACGATGGCCGCCGCCGGGGTCGCCGCCGTCGTGGCCGCGCTGCACGTGCCCGTGGTGGTGCACCTGCCGGTCGTCGTGGCGCTGTCCACCGTGGGTGTGGCGCTGGCCGTGCGGGCGTTCCTGCCTGCTGCGGACGAGCGCACGCCCGACGTCGCCGCCCCCCAGGGCTCCCTCGCCCGCACGGCTGTCGACACCGCGGCCGACCCGTCGACCCTCGCTCCCCGCGGTGCCCGCGGCGCGCTGGCCGCCTGGGGGGAGTCGCGCACGCTGCTCATCGGACTGGTCGTGCTGGCCGCCGCCCTCACCGAGGGCTCCGCGAACGACTGGGTGAGCCTGGCGGTCGTCGACGGGTTCGGCACGTCGCACGCCGTGGGCGCCGTCGGCTTCGGCGTGTTCGTCACCGCGATGACCGCCATGCGCCTGTTCGGCACGCTGCTGCTGGACCGGTTCGGCCGGGTGCTGGTGCTGCGCCTGACGGCCGGGCTCGCGCTCGTCGGCCTGCTGCTGTTCTGCCTCGTCGGCCCGCTGTGGCTCGCGCTGCTGGGCGTGGTGCTGTGGGGGGCGGGTGCCGCGCTCGGATTCCCGGTCGGCATGAGTGCTGCCGCGGACGACCCGCTGCGGGCTGCCGCTCGCGTGTCGGTCGTCTCGACGATCGGCTACTCGGCGTTCCTGGCCGGCCCCCCGCTGCTCGGCCTGCTCGCCGACGCCGTCGGGTACCGCAACGCGCTGCTGGCCATCGGCGTGCCGATCGTGCTCGGCCTGCTCGTGACGAGCGCCGCGGCCCCGCTGTCCGAGCAGGGGCGGCCCTCGACGGGCGGTTAGCCTGTGCGCGTGGAGCTCGACGCCTGCGACCTGCCCGCCCCGAGCCCCGTGCCCGGTGCGACGCCCGCCCCTGCGACGGCGCAGACCGCGCGGAGGCTGGCCGACCTGACCACGATGCGTGTCGGCGGGCCGGCCCGCAGCTACGTCGAGACGTCCACCGAGGCGGACCTGATCGATGTGGTCCGGGCGGCGGACGCGGCCGGTGAGGCCCTGCTGGTGCTCGGCGGCGGCTCGAACGTGGTCGTGGCCGACGCGGGGTTCGACGGGGTCGTGGTGCGTGACGTGCGCGGTGGCATCCAGGTGCCCGACGCCTCGGCGTGCGCCGGTGTGACCCTGACCGTCCCGGCGGGCACCCCGTGGGACGAGGTCGTGGCGTACGCGGTCGAGCACGGGCTGTTCGGCGTCGAAGCGCTCTCCGGCATCCCCGGTTCGACGGGCGCCACACCCGTGCAGAACGTGGGCGCCTACGGCCAGGAGGTCGCCCAGTCCATCGCGCACGTGCGCGTGTGGGACCGCGCGCGGGGGCGAGTGCGCACCCTGCCGTTCGTCACGCTCGCGTTCGGGTACCGCAGCTCGCTGCTCAAGCGGTCGATGCGGACCGCCGACCCGGCCGACCCGCGGTCACCGTGGGCACCGACGCCGCGCTACGTGGTGCTCGACGTGACGTTCCAGCTGCGCCCCGGGTCGTTGTCCGCGCCGATCGCGTACGCCGAGCTGGCGCGCACGCTCGGCGTCGCCGTGGGGGAGCGTGCCCCGTTGGCGCAGGTCCGCCAGGCCGTGCTGGGCCTGCGCGCCGGCAAGGGCATGGTGCTCGACCCGTCCGACGCGGACACGGCCAGCGCCGGGTCGTTCTTCACCAACCCGCTCCTCGACGCCGCGGCGGCGTCCGCGCTGCCGGACGACGCCCCGCGGTTCCCGACCGACGACGGTCGGGTGAAGTCGAGCGCGGCCTGGTTGATCGAGCATGCCGGGTTCACCAAGGGCTTCGGCGCACCGGGGCCGGCGACCCTGTCGACCAAGCACACGCTGGCCCTGACCAACCGCGGTACTGCCAGCACGGCCGATGTGCTGACGCTGGCGCGTCGGGTGCGCGACGGGGTGCGCGAGCGGTTCGGTGTCGAGCTCGAGCCGGAGCCCGTGCTGGTGGGCGTCAGCCTCTGACGTCGGCGGGGGTGCCGTGCGTCGCGCCGACGGTCGTGCCGGGTACGGCGGGTACGGCCGGCGCGGCGAGCCAGTCGTCCACCCCGGCCAGCAGGCGCGCCCGCACGTCACCCGCGGCACGCGAGGCCCGGATCGAGGACCGCGCGAGCTCGGCCAGCTCCGTGTCGGAGAAGCCGTGCACGGTGCGCGCGCTCTCGTACTGGGCCAGCAGCCGCGACCGGAACAG
This sequence comes from Cellulomonas soli, assembly GCF_052036975.1. Lineage (GTDB taxonomy): Bacteria > Actinomycetota > Actinomycetes > Actinomycetales > Cellulomonadaceae > Cellulomonas > Cellulomonas soli_A. The sequence continues at coordinate 100,485 of NZ_JBQIAR010000015.1, read as the reverse complement.
CAGCGGGTCGTCGGCGCCCAGCGCCACGACCGCGCCGGCGGCCACCAGGGTCCGCAGCGGCACATGCTGCGCGTCGCGGTAGACGCCCAAGGACACGTTCGACGCGGGGCACACCTCGAGCGCCACACCGGAGCGCACCACCCGGTCGAGCACGCGTGGGTCCTCGCCGGCACGCACGCCGTGTCCGAGACGGTCGGGGTGCAGGTGACCGAGCACGTCCTCGACGTGCGTGGGGCCCAGGAGCTCGCCACCGTGCGGCACCGAGGCCAGGCCGGCCCGTCGGGCGATCGCGAACGCCGGCGCGAACGCCGCGGTGTCGCCGCGCCGCTCGTCGTTGGACAACCCGAAGCCGACGACCTCGCCCGTGCCGTCACCGGCATGCCGGGCGGCCAGGCGTGCCAGCGTCCGGGCTTCCAGCGGGTGGCGCATGCGTGAGGCGGCGACCACCACCCCGACGCTCGTGCCGGTCTGGGCCCCGGCCGTGCGGGCCGCGTCGAGGACGATCTCCAGAGCGGGGGTGATGCCGCCGACGAACGGCGCGTACGAGGTCGGGTCGACCTGGATCTCGAGCCGCCCCGAGCCCTCGGCCGCGTCGTCGGCGACCGCCTCGGCCACGATGCGACGCATGTCGGCCTCGGTGCGTACGCACGCGCGGGCGGCGTCGTACAGCCGCTGGAACCGGAACCAGCCGCGCTCGTCGGCCGGCACGTGCAGCGGGTCGTCGTCGAGCAGCGCCGCCGGGAGCCGCACCCCGTGGGCCGCCGCCAGCTCGGCGAGCGTGCCCGGGCGCATCGACCCGGTGAAGTGCAGGTGCAGGTGCGCCTTGGGGAGCCGGGCCAGGTCGCGCACGGCGTCAGTCTGCCAGGCGCACGGGCGTGCCCCGGCCGCTGCCCGGGCTCAGCGCTGCGCGAGCTCCGGTTGCTCGCCGACGCCGGCGTCGACCAGGCGGTAGCCCAGGCCGCGGACGGTCTCCACGTGCTCGGCACCGAGCTTGCGGCGCAGGTACCGCACGTACACGTCCACCACGTTCGAGCCGGGGTCGAAGTCGTAGCCCCACACCTGCGACAGCAGCTGCTCGCGGGTGAGCACCCGTCCGGGGTGCCGCAGGAACATCTCAGCGAGCGCGAACTCGCGGGCCGACAGGTCGACGTCGCGGTCCCGCACCCGCATCCGGCGGGCGTGCAGGTCCAGCTGCAGCGGCCCGTGGGTCAGCACGGCGACGTCGGCGCCGTGCCCGCCGCCGCGCAGCCGTAGCCGGATGCGTGCGAGGAGCTCCTCGAAGCGGAAGGGCTTGGGCACGTAGTCGTCCGCACCGTGCTCGAGCCCGGCCACCGTGTCACCCACCGAGGTCCGGGCGGTCAGCACGATCACGGGCACGGGGTTCTGCTCGTCACGGACCCGGCGCAGCACGTCGAAGCCGTCCATGTCGACCAGGCCCAGGTCGAGGATCACCAGGTGCACGCCGCCGGCCCGGATCAGCGCCAGGGCCTCGCGGCCGCGGGTGACGCACGTGGTCGAGTAGCCGGCCCCCCGGAGGCCCTTGGCGACGAAGGCGGCGATCCGTTCCTCGTCCTCGACGATCAGGATGTGCGTCATCGGTTCTCCACGAGCTCGGGGTCGAGGAAGGATCGCCTGCCGAACCCGTCCGTGTCCAGGTCACCCCGCAGGTCCGAGGCCCGTCCGGGGTTCCGGGCCGGTGTCTGGTCCGGCACGCAGAGCCGGGCCGGCAGGTCGAGGACGAACACCCCGCCGGGATCGTGACCGGCCGGGGGTTGCTCCACCCGCACACGGCCGCGGTGCGCCGTGGCGATGGCCATGACGATCGGCAGGCCGAGTCCGGCGCCGTGCGCGGTGCGGTCGGCCTGCCCGCGGTGGAACCGCTCGAAGATCAACGGCACCTGATCGGGGTGCACCCCTGGACCCTCGTCGCGGGACCACAGCAGCAGGCGGTCGCCGACCAGCTCGCTGCCGATCCGCACGGTGGTCCCCTCGTCGGAGAACCGCACGGCGTTGGCCAGCAGCTGCAGCCATGCCTGCGTGATCCGCTGCTCGTCGAGCAGCACCGTGACCTCGGCGCGGGCGGCCACGACCCACCGGCGGTCGCCCAGGCCTCGGGCCTTGTCGTGCACGTCGTCGGTGAGTCGACCCACGTCCGTCGGTGCCGGCCGCACGAAGTCGGGACGGTCCGCTGTCGCCAGGGTGACCAGGTCGTCCACCAGGCGGTGCATCCGGTCGAGCTCGTCCAGTGCCAGGGCCTGCGTGGCGCGCACGTCGTCCGGGTCCAGCGGGTCGACGAGCTCCAGGTGCCCGCGGACGATGGTCAGCGGGGTGCGCAGCTCGTGGCCGACGTCGTCGAGCAGCTCGCGCTGCGAGCCGAAGGCCCGCTGGAGCCGGTCGAGCATGGCGTTCACGGTCCGCGCCAGGTCGGAGAGGTCGTCGTGCCCGGTCACCTCGATCCGTTCGGACAGGTCGGACTCCGTGACCCGCCGGGCGGTGTCGCGCAGCAGACGGATCGGTGCCAGGAGCCGGCCGACGACGCGCCAGGAGACACCGCCGACGACCACCAGCGTGAGCATGCCGACCACGGAGTAGAGCACGTAGGTGCGGGTCAGGCCGGCCAGCTCGGCCGAGCGGTCCGTGGCCACGACGAACAGCCCCGGGGTGTCGTCGCCGACCTGCACGGGGACGGCCACCAGGCGGTACTGGGTCGTCGCGGTCCGAATGGTCCGAGGTGCGGTGGTCGTGGTCGTGGTCGCCGTGGCGGGTGCGGTCGTGGTGCGGGCGAGCTCGTCGAGCGCGGCCACCAGCTCAGGGTCCTGCTCGAGCCGCACACCCCGGGTCTCCGGTGCGGGCAGCCACAGCGGTGCACCGCCCTGCAGGGTGAGCACCCCTTCGTGCTCGCCCGGCACGCGGCTGCGCACCCCCTCGTTGAGCAGCCGCGAGACCGAGGCGAACGGTTGGTGCGTCTGCGGGTCGTCCTGCTCGGCGAGCGACTCGAACGCGGTGACCGCGCGGCGCAGCGAGTCGTCGATGCGGTCGTCGGTCTGGCGGCTCTGCAACCCGTAGGCGGCGAACCCTGCCACGAGCACGGTGATCGCGGCGATCGCGATGGATGCCGCCATGACCCGCGCCCGCACGGTGAGGCGAGCGCCCCACGAGCCGGGAGAACGGGAGTCGACGCGTTCGGGCGACGCGACGCGCGGTGGCATCGGGCCATTATGGCGCGGCAGGTCACCGACCAGGCAGGATCCCGCGTTCGAGCGCGACGGTGACCGCGCGGGTGCGGTCGTCCACGCCGAGCTTGGCGAAGATGCGCAGCAGGTGCGTCTTGACGGTGGCCTCGGTGATGAACAGCTCGCGCCCGATGGCCGCGTTCGACAGCCCGCGGGCCACGCCGGCCAGCACCTCGCACTCCCGAGGGGTGACCCGGTCACCGTCGCCGCCGCGCACCTGCTGCACGAGCCGCAACGCGACCGAGGGCGACAGCGCCGCCTCGCCGCGGGCGGCCGCCCGTACCCCGGCGACCAGCTGGTCCCGGGGTGTGTCCTTGAGCAGGTAGCCGGTTGCCCCGGCCTCGACGGCCCGCAGGATGTCCGTGTCGGTCTCGTACGTGGTCAGCACGAGCACCCGCACGCCGGGCAGCGTGGCGACGATCTGGCCGGTGGCCGTCGCCCCGTCCGTCCCCGGCATCCGCAGGTCCATCAGCACCAGGTCGGGGCGCAGCGTCGTGGCCAGCGTGACGGCCTCCGCACCGTCGGCCGCCTCGCCCACCACCTCCAGGTCGGGTTCGACGCCGAGCATCCCGACCAGGCCGGAACGCACCACAGGATGGTCGTCGGCCACGATCACGCGGATCCGGGTCACGGGGTACCTCCGGTCGGTGGTGCGGGTGGGAGCGGCGCTGTGGCCTGGTCCCCGGCGGGCACGCTGGCGGGGGACGATCCCACCGGCAGCCGCAGCAGCACCCGTGCGCCGCCGCCGTCGGCCGAACCCACCTCGAGCGACCCGCCCCCGGCGCGGACCCGCTCCCGCATACCGCGCAGGCCCACGCCCTCGACGGCGTCGGCCGGGAGCCCCCGCCCGTCGTCGACGACCTCCAGCTGCACGTGCCCGCCGGAGGTGGCGCCCGGGCCGGACGAGCTGCCCGCCGGGGTCGCGCCGTCCGCGTCGAGCGAGAGGTGCAGCACGACGTGCCGGGCGTGCGCGTGCTTGCGCACGTTGGCCAGCGCCTCCTGCGCCGCGCGCAGCAGCACCACCTCGGTGTCCTTGCCCAGCTCTGCCCGCTCGGGGGCCTCACCCGGGGAGTCGTGGTCCCCGAGCCCGCGCACCTCGACCCGCACCCCGGTCTCTGCCTCGAACCGGCGCGCGAGCCGCCCGAGCGCTTCGGGCAGGTCGCCGTCCTGCAGCGCGGTCGGGCCGAATGCGGCGACGAGCGCCCGTGCCTCGGCCAGGTTCTCGCGGGCCACCTGCTCGATCTGGGTCACACGTTCCCTCGCGCGCGCGGGGTGCTCCGCGTCCAGCTCGGCGCTCGCGGTCTGCGCGAGCATGATCACGCTGGTGAAGCCCTGCGCGAGGGTGTCGTGGATCTCCTGGGCGACGCGTGCCCGCTCGGCCAGCACCCCGGCACTGTGGTGGGTCACGGCGAGCTCGGCCTGCGCCGCCTCGAGCCGTTCGAGCAGCACGGCGCGTTCCTCGCCCCGTTCGGCCACCTGGGTGAGCCACAGGCCCAGCACGATGCTGAACGCGAGCGCGAGGGCGAGCTGTGCGACGGTCGTCAGCAGCTCGACCGCCCCACCGTCGGTGCCGAGCAGCACCGGGACGGCGACCCCCACGGTGAGCAGCGTCGCCAGGACCACACCGGTGGTGCGGTTCTCCGCGAGGTACCAGATCTGGGAGTAGGCCACGAACAGCAGCACCTGCCCCTGGGCCGACAGCGAGACGACCACGACGGTCACCACGAGCAGCACCGCGAGGTAGGCCCCCACGAGGCGCCGGTCACCGGTCCGCGCACCGCGGCGACCGAGCAGGGTGTACGCGGTGACGAGCACCGCGAACGAGGCTCCAGCCGCGACGGCGCGCGACGTACCGTGCGGGTCGGCGAACGCGGCCACCGCCGCCAGGGCCGTCATCGCGTAGAACGCGACGTCCCACCCGCGCAGCGAACGCTCCCAGAACTCGATGCGCGTCGAGGACACCTCAGCCGTCGTCACGACGCTGCCACCGGAACGTCTTGACCCCGACCACCAGGGCCACGACCAGCCACGCCGTGAGCATGATCGCGGTCTGCGGGTGCTGCCACGAACCTGACACCTCCCACGCCTCGGCCTGCTCGGGCAGGAACACCGACCGCATGCCCTGCGCCATCCACTTCAGCGGGAACACCGAGGCGATCTGCTGCATCCAGGTGGGCAGCTGGTCGTACTGGAAGAACACCCCGGAGATGAACTGCAGGATCAGCACCACGGGGATGACCACTGCGCTGGAGCTGCGGCCCGACCGCGGCAGCGAGGAGTACGCCACACCGCACACAGCACCGGTGGCCGTGCCGAGCACGAACACCCACGTGAACGTGGTCCAGGCGGCCGCCGTGGAGGGCATCGGCACGTCGAACACGACTGCGGCGACCGCCAGCAGCAGCCCGATCTGCACGACGGAGGCGACCAGCACCTGACCGACCTTGCCCAGGAAGTACGCCGCCGGCGGCATCGGTGTGCCGCGCAGCCGCTTCAGCGACCCCTCGTCGCGCTCCACCGAGATGGAGATCGCCAGGTTCTGGAAGCTGGAGAGCATCAGGCCGGTGGCGATCATGCCCGGCAGGAAGTACTGCGCGAACGAGACGTCCTGGCCGCCCACGGTCTGGCCGTCCTGGCCGAACACCGTGGCGAAGATCGCCAGCATGATGATCGGGTAGGCGAAGATGAACACGACCGCGTCGCGCTCGCGGAAGTAGAGCCGCAGCTCGTGGGCGGTGCGGGCGGCGGCCACGCGCAGCAGAGCGGGCTGGCGGGCCGCGCCGGCGGACCGGGTCGGGGGCGTCAGGGTGGTGCTCATCGCAGGGCCTCGCTCGTCTGGTCGGCTGCTGCCGTCGTGCTCCGCGGGTCGGCGAGGGGTGTGCCGTCGTCGCCGTCGGGGTGTCCGGCGCTCTCGATGAGCCCCAGGTACACGTCTTCCAGCGTCGGGCGCAGCACCTGCAGGCCCGGCACCTCGTCGTCGGCGAACCGTGCGGAGAGCGCGGCGACCGTGCGGGTGGGTGTGGCGGTGCGCTCCTCGTGCACCTGCCCGTCCTGGGTCCAGCGCACCACGGCCAGCCGTGCGTCGCGGCCGCCCAGGTCCTGCGGGGTGCCGAGCGCCACGACCTGGCCGTCCCGGACCACGGCCACCCGGTCGGCGAGCCGTTCGGCCTCGTCGAGGTAGTGGGTGGTCAGCAGGATCGTCGTGCCTTCGTCCCGCAGGCCGTCGATGAGGTCCCAGAACGAGCGTCGTGCCTGCGGGTCGAACCCGGTGGTCGGTTCGTCGAGGAACAGCAGCTCGGGGCTGCCCACGATGCCGAGCGCGACGTCGAGCCGACGACGCTGCCCACCGGACAGCTGTCGGACGCGCGTACGGGCCTTCTCGCGCAGCCCGACGGCGTCGATGACCTGCTCGGGGTCGCGCGGGTGCGGGTAGTACAGCGCGCACAGCCGCACGAGCTCGCTCACGGTGGCCTCGTCGAGGTCGTTCGCGCTCTGCAGCACGATGCCGAGGCGGGCGCGCCAGTCGCGGCCGGCGGTCTGCGGGTCCTGGCCGAGCACCCGCACGTGGCCCTCGTCGCGGTGCCGGTAGCCCTCGAGGATCTCCACGGTCGTGGTCTTGCCGGCTCCGTTGGGGCCGAGGATCGAGAAGATCTCGCCGCGGTGGACCGTCAGGTCGAGGCCGTCGACGGCCTGCTTGGTGCCGTAGCGCTTGCGCAGACCGCGGACGTCGACCGCGGGGGCGTCAGCGAAGGTGGTGGTCATGGCTCCAGCCTGGCCTCGTGGACCGGATCGGCGCGAGGGCCGTCCGACGGCAACGGCCGTCCACCGATCGGTGGACGGCCGTGTCGGTCGTCATGGTCGGCGCGCGGGGTCCGGGCCGGGCGCGCCGACGTTCACTCGGCCTCGGCGAGCAGACGCTGGATCCGGGCCACGCCCTCGACGAGGTCCTCGTCGCCCAGCGCGTACGACAGCCGCAGGTACCCGCTGGGCCCGAACGCCTCGCCGGGCACCACGGCCACCTCGGCCTGCTCGAGGATCAGCGCGGCCAGCTCGGCGGACGTCGTCGGGGTGACGCCGCGGATGGTGCGGCCCAGCACACCCTCCACCGAGGGGTACGCGTAGAACGCGCCCTGCGGGGCGGGGCACACGACGCCGTCGATCGCGGAGAGCATCTCCACCATGGTGCGGCGGCGGCGGTCGAAGGCCGTGCGCATCTCGTGCACCGCCTCCAGGTCGCCGGTGAGCGCGGTGATCGCGGCCCGCTGGGAGACGTTCGCGACGTTCGAGGTCAGGTGCGACTGGAAGTTCGTCGCGGCCTTGATCACGTCGGCCGGCCCGATCATCCAGCCCACGCGCCAGCCGGTCATGGCGTACGTCTTGGCCACGCCGTTGAGGACGATCGTGGTGTCGGCGAGCTCGGGCACCGCCTTGACGATGGGTGTGAACACCGCGTCGTCGTAGGTGAGGTGCTCGTAGATCTCGTCGGTGATGACCCAGATGCCGTGCTCCAGCGCCCAGCGGCCGATCTGCTCGGTCTGCTCGGGGGAGTACACGGCGCCCGTCGGGTTCGACGGGGAGTTGAACAGCAGGACCTTGGTGCGCGGTGTGCGAGCGGCTTCGAGCTGGTCGACGGTCACCAGGTAGCCCTGGTCGACGCCGGCGAACACCTCGACGGGCTCGCCGCCGGCGAGGCGGATCGCCTCGGGGTAGGTCGTCCAGTACGGCGCGGGCAGGAGGACCTCGTCGCCGGGGTCGACGATCGCGGCGAACGCCTGGAACACCGCCTGCTTGCCGCCGTTGGTGACGAGCACCGAGGCGGGGTCGACGGCGTAGCCGGAGTCGCGCAGGGTCTTGGCGGCGATGGCCTCGCGCAGGGCCGGTAGGCCCGCGGCGGGCGTGTAGCGGTGGTTGGCCGGGTCCTGCGCGGCCGCGACGGCTGCGGCCACGATGGGGGCCGGCGTGGGGAAGTCGGGCTCACCGGCGCCGAAGCCGATGACGGGACGACCGGCGGCCTTGAGCGCCTTCGCCTTCGCATCGACGGCGAGCGTCGCCGAGGGGGCGATCGCGGCCAGGCGCGCCGAGACGCGCGGGCGGACGGAGGACGACGTCGATGCGTGCTCGCTCACCGGTCCATAGTGGCAGAGGTCGTGCTGAGCGACCTGCGCCGTCCGGTTTCACCTTCCGGTCACGGTCGCGTACAGTGGGCGCCCGGCGGTTGACGTCCGCCATGATCGGTCGTGCCCAGGCGCGTGCAGACATGGTGGAGGGCGGCCGTCGTAGGGCAGTAGCTCAATTGGTAGAGCAGCGGTCTCCAAAACCGCAGGTTGCAGGTTCGAGTCCTGTCTGCCCTGCGCACGCGACCCCGTTCCGGACCCCGGAGCGGGGTGTGTGAGCAGGACCGCCGGCCGGTCCGGCGCCTCGCGTCGGTCCAGGCGGTGCCATGTCACACCATCGGGGACACACGACGAGACGTAGGGGCCAGACGTGAGCGATACCGCAGCGGCGGCAGCGTCCGACGCCGAGGGCTCGGCGGCCCGCGCCCGGACGCCCCAGGACGCCGGCAAGGACGAGAAGAAGCGCGGTCTGGGCGGTCGTATCGCCCTGTTCGTGCGTCAGGTCGTCGCCGAGCTCAAGAAGGTCGTGCGCCCGACTCGTTCGGAGCTGCTGACCTACACCTCGGTGGTGCTCGTGTTCGTCGCGGTGGTCATGGCGTTCGTCACCGTGGTGGACCTCGGCATCGGCCAGCTGACGCTCTGGGCGTTCGGCGGCTGATCGGGCACCGAGCCCGGCCCGCACCACCCCACTGCCGCTGACGCGGTCCGCACAGCACCCGATCGAGGAAGCAGGTTCGCCCGTGTCGCAGGAGTCGCAGGAGCCCACCGAGGGCGCTGAGATCGAGCTCGAGGACGCCGTCGCGTCGGTCGAGGCTGTCGAGGCACCCGTCGTCGAGGGCACTGAGGACGACCTCGACGAGGTCGCCACGGACACCGAGGACGAGGCCGCCGAGGACGAGGCCGGGTCCGACGAGAGCGAGCCGGAGGTCGCCGCCGACGCGGACGCCGACGTGCTGGCCGACCCCGACGAGGACCCCGTCGCCGCGTTCAAGGCCCAGCTGCGCCGCCAGCCGGGCGACTGGTTCGTCATCCACTCCTACGCGGGGTACGAGAACCGCGTGAAGGCGAACCTCGAGAACCGCACGCAGAGCCTCAACATGGAGGACTTCATCTACCAGGTGGAGGTCCCCATGGAGGAGGTCGTGGAGATCAAGAACGCGCAGCGCAAGGTCGTGCGGCGCGTGCGGATCCCCGGCTACGTCCTGGTGCGCATGGACCTGACCGACGAGTCGTGGGGCGCCGTCCGGCACACCCCGGGCGTGACGGGCTTCGTGGGCCACACCCACCAGCCGGTGCCGCTGACGCTCGACGAGGTCTTCTCGATGCTCGCCCCGTCGCTGCAGCCCAAGGCCGCTGCTGCTGCCTCCGGTGGTGCAGCCAAGGCCGCCCCGGCGATCGAGGTCGACTTCGCGGTCGGCGAGTCGGTCACCGTCACCGACGGCCCCTTCGACACCCTGCCGGCGACGATCTCCGAGATCAACGCCGAGAGCCAGAAGCTCAAGGTGCTCGTCTCCATCTTCGGCCGGGAGACCCCGGTCGAGCTGTCCTTCAGCCAGGTCGCCAAGATCTGACCCTGACCGGCCAGCACTGCAACCGGGTCATCGCCCACGGCGTCGGCCCACGACACGAACGGAAGGCACATGCCCCCGAAGAAGAAGGTCACCGGCCTGATCAAGCTCCAGATCAAGGCCGGCGCCGCCACCCCCGCGCCGCCGATCGGTCCGGCGCTGGGTCAGCACGGCGTCAACATCATGGAGTTCTGCAAGGCGTACAACGCGGCGACCGAGGCCCAGCGCGGCAACGTCATCCCCGTCGAGATCACGGTGTACGAGGACCGCTCGTTCACCTTCATCACGAAGACGCCGCCGGCCGCCGAGCTCATCAAGAAGGCCGCCGGTGTGGCCAAGGGCTCGCCGACGCCGCACACGGTGAAGGTCGCCAAGCTGACGGCCGCGCAGGTCACGGAGATCGCGAGCACCAAGCTCGAGGACCTCAACGCGAACGACATCGCGGCCGCCGAGAAGATCATCGCCGGCACCGCCCGGTCGATGGGCATCACCGTCGAGGGCTGACCCAGCCGTCCGACGACGCCGCGGCACGTCACCCGACGTGCCGCGGCATCCGCAAGCACCACCAGTGGCAGGGCCCGCGTGCGGCCCGTCGACCACGACTGCTGATCAAGGAGAACGAGCAGATGGCACAGCACAGCAAGGCGTACCGCGCCGCCGCCGAGAAGATCGAGGCCGGCCGGCTCTACACGCCCCTCGAGGCCGTCCGCCTGGCCCAGGCGACGTCCACGACCAAGTACGACGCGACCGTCGAGGTGGCCTTCCGCCTCGGTGTCGACCCGCGCAAGGCCGACCAGATGGTCCGCGGCACGGTCAACCTGCCCCACGGCACCGGCAAGACCGCCCGCGTCATCGTCTTCGCGACGGGTGAGCGTGCCGAGCAGGCCCGCGCCGCCGGCGCCGACGAGGTCGGTGGCGACGAGCTGATCGAGAAGGTCGCGGCCGGCTACACCGACTTCGACTCGGCCGTCGCGACCCCGGACCTGATGGGCAAGGTCGGTCGACTGGGCAAGGTCCTGGGCCCGCGTGGTCTCATGCCGAACCCGAAGACCGGCACCGTCACCATGGACGTGGCCAAGGCCGTCGCCGACATCAAGGGCGGCAAGATCGAGTTCCGTGTCGACAAGCACGCGAACCTGCACTTCATCATCGGCAAGACCTCCTTCTCGGAGACCTCGCTGGTGGAGAACTACGCCGCGGCGCTCGACGAGGTCCTGCGTCTGAAGCCGTCCGCCTCGAAGGGTCGCTACATCACCAAGGCGACGTTCTCGACGACGAACGGCCCCGGCATCCTCGTCGACCAGAACAAGACGCGGAACCTGACGGAGGAGGAGGTCTGACGGTGACCGTCAGCCTCTCCGCCTGAACGGCGTGCACGACGATGAAGGCCCGGATCCCCGAGGGGGTCCGGGCCTTCGTCCGTTTCGCTGGTCGCGGTCAGCCGGTCAGCCGGTCAGCCGGTCAGCCGGTCAGCCGGTCACCAGGGCAACCACTGCGTCACGCACGTGCCGTCGACGCTGTCGCAGACCAGGCGCAGCGGACCGTCGGGGCGGATGTCGATCCGGAAGTAGCCGACGGCGTCGGTCTCCAGGGTCGTGACGACCGCCTCGGGGGACTGCAGGCTGATCCTGCCGGCGCGGGGCGGGATCAGCTGCCCCTCGATCGAGGAGGATCCCACCTCGACCTCGACACCCAGCTCGTCGCCCTGGAACGCCAGGAGCCGTGACTTGCCCCCGGTGCGGTCCCGGACCCCGGCCGGTTCGGGGTTCTCGCTCGAGTCGTACACGAGCGAGAGCAGCAGCAGGTCGAGGTCGAGGTCCTCGCGTGCCGCGAGCATGCCGCGGTGCGCGCGGAACGCCGTCTGCGCGCTGCCCACGACCCGGTCGTAGAGCGCACCCTGGGCCAGGGCCGCCATGAGCTCGTCGCCGAGCCGGTCGTCGTCCGCCCAGCGGGCGGCCACGCTCCGGTCGGCGCCGTCAGTCGAGTGCCAGGACACTGTCGCCCCCTTCCCCGGCGTGGGTGAGCGCCGCGAGGTAGTTCTTGATGGCCGGGGTCTGACGCAGGCGGGCCAGCCCGCGACCTCGGGTGGGTCCGATCGAGCCGACCGGGATCCCCAGTCGTGCGGAGATCTCCTGGTAGCTGAGCGGTGGATCGGTGGAGAGCATGATCAGCAGCTCGCGCTGGTGCTCGGGCAGCTGGGCGAGGCCGTCGCGCAGTGCGCGGTACCGCTCGACCTGGTCCATGCCCTCGTCGAGGTCCTGGTCGACCCCGATGTCGAGGCTGCCGGTCTGCGGGTCCACGGGGACCGAGCGGCGGTTCCGCTGGGTCATCCGGATGCATTCGTGACGGGCGGTCGTCGAGACCCAGCCCGGCAGCGCGGCAGGATCGCGCAGCTTGTCCAGGTGCTCGAGCAGGTTGAGCCAGACGGTCTGCGCCACGTCCTCGGCGTGCTCGGGGGAGAGGCGGAACTGGCGGACCTGGGCGAGCACCGCCGGCACGTGCCGACGGACGATCTCGTTCCAGGCCGCCTCGTCGCCGGTGAGTGCCCCGGTGACCAGCTCGGTGGTCCCCCGGGACCGGTACGGGTCGTCGAGGTCGATGACCTCCACCGCCCACCTCCTCTCGCTCGTCGTCCCGTGCTGCGGGCCATCATCCCGCCCGAGGAGCACGGTGTCAGTGGCGATCACAACCCGGGAAGGATGCTCATGGCCTGACCGAAGTCGGGCACGGGCACGCCGGCGGCCAACAGGTACGTGTAGGCCTGGCGCGGCGACCAGTCGTGCTCCTGCATGAGCCGCGCGATCCCGCCGCTGATCTGCGGTGCCGCGAACGAGGTGCCGCTCCACCGTGCGAAGGCGTTCTCGCCGAACGTGTCGGGCTCGGAGGTGTACTCGTACGACTCGCTACCTTCGACGAACGTGGACAGGACGCCCTCGCCGACGGCCGAGCAGTCCACCCAGAAGCCTCGGCTGGACCACGTGGTCGGCTTGAGGTCGGCGGACACGGCCCCGACGGAGATGACCCGGCGGAACGCGGCCGGCCAGGTGGGTGTGGTGTCGCCGTAGTTGCCGGCAGCGGCGACCACGAGCACCTCCTCGCCGCGTTCGGCCTCGATCTCGGCGACGACCTCGAGCGCCGCGGCGATCGCGATCGACGGCTGGTCGTACCGGGTGTGCGATCCGAGGGACAGGTTGACGACCTGGGCGCCGTCGCGGACTGCCCGCACCAGCGAGCAGGCGACCTCCAGCTCGCTGCCCGCGCCACCGCCGCGCAGCGCCCGGTACACCGCGATGTCGGCACCCGGCGCGACCTGCGCGACGACGCCGGCGGCGAACGTGCCGTGACCGGCCGCGAAGTCGAGGAACCCGTCCGGCGGGTCGTTGTCGAGCAGGTCGATGTTCGACTCGTTGGGGTGCGTGGAGGGGTCGTCCCGGTGCCGGGGGACGCCGTCGAGCCATCCGTCGCTGCGCAGACTGCCGTCGATGCCGGTGTCGATGACGGCGACCTTCGCCGCCGCACCGCTGCCGTCGCGTCCGAACGCCGGGTAGTCGGCGAACGCGCCGAGCGACTCGCCGAGCGCGGGTCCGCCGAGGTTCTTGATCACGGGTGCCATCGGGGTCACGTGCGTGAGGGACGCGCCGAACCCGCGGGCGCGCAGCTCGGCGACGGTGTCGTCGAGGCGCTGGATGGCGACCTCGTCCTGGGCGACGAGTCGGGTCAGCCGAGACTCGAGCTCCGCGCAGCCCAGCTCGGCCTCCTGCAGGCCCCGGCGCTGCAGGTACTCCCGGGCGCCCCGGTTGCTCCACGTCCGGTCGGTGACCAGCACCTCGCCGTCGACGAGGAGCACGTCCACGCCGCCGGTCCCGGCGATCCAGCCGAGCTGGCGGTTGCGGCGCTCCTGGTACCTGCTGGAGATGGCCCTGCTGAGCTCGCGCTGCACGCCCGGGTTCGACCTGCTGACCCGCAGGTCGGTGACCTGCTGCTGCACGCGCTGGTAGGTGCGCGAGGTCGGTCGTCCCTCGGCAAGGTCGCGGTAGTCGTCCCCGAAGGGTGCACCCTCGCGCCCGGCGTCGCCGGTTGTCGTCACGTCTGCTCCAGTTCTTGTCGGTCGGCCTAAGATCCGCTGTGTGTCGGACGGGTCCCCACCCGACCGACCCCTGGCGGGGGGCCGGTCCACTTCATCAGAGCGCCCAGAGTCGCTCCTGATACATGCACGCCTACTTTTCGACACCGTAGGCGCCGATCCTCGCCGGGGGGAGCAGCTGGCCCGCGAGGCGGTGGACTCGAGCCGTGCGGCGGCGGACACGCAGGCGCTGGCGTGGTCGCTGCGTGCGCTCGCGTGGGCGCACCGCTCCCAGTGGGACCACGGCACCGCCGACCGTCTGCTCGCAGAGGCCTTGCGCCTGGGACGTCGTTCCGGTGACGGCCTTCTGGTGGCGCACGTGCGCATGACTCGGCACGCCGTGCGGCAGGAGATGGGTCGTCCGCATGCGGCCCGTCGTGACCTCGAGGCGGCGCTCGAGGCGCTCCTGCACGCCCCGGAAGGCGACGAGCGCAGCCTCGCCGAGGCCCGTGTCCGCATCCAGCAGGCGACGTCGGACACCAACGCCGGACGGATGGACAGGGCCGAGCACCAGTTCCGGGAGCTGGCCCGCAACCCGCTGCTGACCGACACCGACCGGTACAAGCTGCTGAACAACCTCGGGTTCGTCGTCGCGCAGCGCGGTGAGTACGACGAGGCCTTGGCGTGGGTCGAGCAGGCCGTCGAGGTTGCCGCACGGCTGGGCCCGGCGGCGCTGGCGCCCGTGCTGCAGAGCCGGGCGTGGATCCGCGTGCAGGCGGGCCGGTTGGCGCTCGGACTGCGTGACTTCGACGAGGCCGCCCGGGTGTACGCCGATGCGGGGTTGCCGCTGGGCGAGTACTACGCCGAGTACGCCGACACCATGGCCGATCTGCGCCTGCTGCCGGAAGCCTCGATGGCGGCACGCCGAGCGGTCGAGGAGTTCGACGCGGCGCACGTGCCCCTGATGGGCGCTGAGGCGCGTCTGCGTGTCGCGGAGATCGCCCTGCTCGAGGGCGATCTCGAGGGCGCCTGTGCGCACGCCGAGCAGGCGGTCTCCGCACTCGATCGGCAGCGTCGAGGCGGATGGCGTGACCGCGCGCTGCTGGTGTCCGTCGAGGCACGTCGGCTCGCGGGTGAGGCTGCCGGCTCGGAGCTGGCGACGGCCCGCCGGGCGGCGAGCCGGCTGGAGCGGGCGGGCAGCCTGCCCGGTGCCGTCCAGGCGCACCTGGTGGCGGGTCGACTCGCCATCGCCGAGGATCGTGTGGCGGTGGCCGTGCAGGAGCTGGCCCGTGCCGATCGGCTCGCAGCGGGCGGCTCGATCGTCGTGCGGATGCGCGGCAGGGTGGCCGCGGCGCTCGGAGCGCGGGTGGCCGACCGGCCCGCGCAGGCGCTGACGGCCTGCCGTGCAGGGCTGCGGGACCTGGCCGCGCACCGGGTGAGCCTGCCGACGATGGAGCTGCGGGCTCTCGCCTCGGGGCACGGTGCGGAGCTGGGGGAGATCGGGCTGGGCGTCGTGCTGCGGCAGGGGTCGCCCGCGCGAGCACTGGAGTGGATGGAGCGCACCCGCGCGGCGGCCCTGCTCACCCGTAGCCCGGCGGAGCCGGCACGCAACCCCCGGACCCGTGAGCGGCGTGCCCGGCTGGCCACGACGGCGGGGCAGGGCACACGTGACGCACTGGTGGCGGACGTGGACGACCAGGTGCGCGAGCGGACCTCCGCGTGGTCGCGCGACGTCGACGACTTCGAGGCGCCCCCGGCCCATCGCCAGGTCGTCGGCCTGGGTCCCTTGCGGGACGCGTTGGGCGACCGGGTGCTGGTCGAGTACGGGCGACACGAGGGAGCGCTGGTCGCGGTCGTCGTGACCCGGTCGCGCAGCCGCGTGGTGGACCTGGTGGACGAGGCCGAGGTCGACGCCCAGCTGCGTGCGCTCCTGTTCGCCCTGCGCCGCTTGGCCAACCCGCGTGCCGCGGCGTCCGCGGAGGCGGCGCGCGCGAGCGCCGACCTGCGCGTGCGCGAGCTGAGGAGGCTGCTCGTCGATCCGCTGGGGATCGGCGTGGACGACGAGCTCGTCGTGGTGCCCGACGGGTCGCTGCACGGCGTCCCGTGGGCTGCGCTGCACCCGGCGCCGGTGGCGACGGCGCCGTCGGCGACGTTGTGGCTGCGCACGGCCGGGCAGTCGGGTTCCCGGCCGGGCGGCACGGTCCTGGTGGCCGGGCCCGAGCTCGACGGCGCCCAGGAGGAGGTCGCGGCGCTCGGTGAGCTGCACCCCGGGGCGACGGTGCTGGGGCCCCGGCAGAGCACCGCGGACGAGGTCCTGGGTGCGCTGGCCGCGGCCGACCTCGGGCACCTCGCGTGTCACGGCACGCTGCGTGCCGACAACCCGATGTTCTCCTCGTTGGCGCTCGCGGACGGGCCGGTCACGGTGCAGGAGCTGCATGCCGCGGGTGCCGCACCGCGTCGCCTGGTGCTGGCCTCGTGCCATGGCGGTGCCGATGTGGCCTTCGCGGGCGGTGAGGTGCTGGGTCTGGTCAGCGCGATGCTGGCGCAGGGCACGGACGGTGTGGTCGCGAGCATCGCGGCCGTGCCCGACGTGGAGGCGGTGGACCTCATGGTGGGTCTGCACCGCCGGCTGCGGGCGGGCGACACCCTGGCACATGCGCTGCACACGGCGCGTGCGGGGATCGACCGGCAGACGCCCGGTGGCTACGTGAACTGGTGCACGTTCGGCGTGCACGGGGCCGCCTGACGGCCCGTGCCGACGTGATGCCGGCCGTGATTTGGCTGCCCGCCGGGTGTGCCGTACCCTGATCGGGCCCAAGACCGCCGGTCGTCGACAGGTCCGGGACGCGCAGCGTCCAGGTCACGTCGCCCGAAGTCCCGCAGCAGCGGAGGCCAGCGCAGGCGAGAGTTCACGTCCGGCCGTCCGTTCCTCGCGGATCGATGTGCCACCGAGAGCCCCGCGCCTGCGCCGGGGCTCTTTCTGCGTCCAGGACCAGGGATGACCGGTGGCACCACCATCGGAAGGATTGCCATGGCGAGGCCGGACAAGGCAGCCGCTGTCGCAGAGCTCACGGACCTGTTCCGCGAGTCGAACGCGGCCGTGCTGACCGAGTACCGCGGGCTCACCGTCGCGCAGCTGAAGTCGCTGCGCAAGGCGCTCGGCGGGAACGCTACCTACGCCGTGGTGAAGAACACGCTGACCGCGATCGCGGCCAAGGAAGCCGGCCTCGAGGGCCTCGACGACGCGCTTGCGGGCCCGTCGGCGATCGCCTTCGTCTCTGGTGACCCGGTCGAGGCCGCCAAGGGTCTGCGTGACTTCGCCAAGGCGAACCCCGCACTGGTCATCAAGGGCGGTGTCCTCGACGGACGCGCCCTGACCGCTGCGGACATCACCAAGCTCGCGGACCTCGAGTCCCGTGAGGTCCTCCTGGCCAAGGCGGCCGGTGCGATGAAGGCCAAGCTCTACCAGGCTGCCTACGTCTTCACCGCGAACACCGCTCAGGCCGCTCGCGTCATCGATGCCCTGCGTCAGAAGCAGGAATCGGAAGTCGCTGCTGCCTGACCCGGTACGGCTCCAGGGCCGTCCAGGTCGCGTGACGCGACACCACCACACCCTGCTTCGGCGGACCCGCTGACCGGGCCGACCGAGCACCGAAGAAAGGAACGCCATCATGGCGAAGCTCAGCACCGACGAGCTCATCGAGCAGTTCAAGGGCCTCACCCTCATCGAGCTCTCCGAGTTCGTGAAGGCGTTCGAGGACGTCTTCGAGGTCACCGCCGCCGCCCCCGTCGCCGTGGCCGCCCCGGCCGCCGGTGGCGCTGGTGCCGAGGCCGAGGTCGAGGAGGAGAAGGACTCGTTCGACGTCGTTCTCGAGGCCGCCGGCGACAAGAAGATCCAGGTCATCAAGGAGGTGCGCGCCCTCACGTCCCTCGGCCTGAAGGAGGCCAAGGACCTGGTGGACGCCGCCCCGAAGCCCGTCCTGGAGGGTGTCAACAAGGAGGCCGCCGAGAAGGCCAAGGCTGCCCTCGAGGGCGCCGGCGCCACGGTCACCCTCAAGTGATCTGACCGGTCCCGTCGCTGACGGGGCCGGGCGCTCACGCACGAAGGCCCGTACCCCCTGGGGTGCGGGCCTTCGTCGTCCCCGCCGGCTCCGGGGGTTCGCGCCGGTGCGGCGATGCTGCCTCACGGCGGCGGTCCTGTGGACCCGACTTCCGCGCGGGCCGCGCGGTGTGCCACCATGTGCGCGGCGACGAGGGGGTCGCCCGGACGGGAGGGCAGCCCGTCGGAACACATCGGCACCACCCGGCGGGGTCCGCGGGGCGCCGATGCCGGACCGAGGAGGGTGTGGCTGGGCCGCGCCCGCCGCACTGGACTTGTCTGCGTGGGTCGAGTACGCTAGCGCTTTGCGCTGGCCTGTGCCCGCGATCCCGTATAACCCGAGCCCTCTGCCGTCGACCGTGCGCGACGCGAGAGGACTGTGCGGCCGGGGGATCGCACCCCGCCGGGACCTGCGCAGAGTGCACTCGATCCGCAGGGAAGGACCCCTCTTGGCTGCCTCGCGCACCCCTTCTGCACCGTCCGCCGACGCCATCGCGAACCGCACCGCATCCCGCCGCATCTCCTTCGCGCAGATCCACGAGCCGCTCGAGGTCCCCGACCTGCTCGGTCTGCAGACCGAGAGCTTCGACTGGCTGCTGGGCAACGAGCGCTGGCAGGCCCGCGTGGCCGCTGCTCTCGAGAACGGCCGTCAGGACGTCCCCGAGACCGCCGGCCTCGAGGAGATCTTCGAGGAGATCTCGCCGATCGAGGACTTCGGCGGCTCCATGTCGCTGTCGTTCCGCGAGCACCGCTTCGAGCCGCCGAAGTACACAGCCGAGGAGTGCAAGGAGAAGGACTTCACCTTCGCCGCCCCGCTGTTCGTGACCGCCGAGTTCGTCAACTACACGACCGGTGAGATCAAGTCGCAGACCGTGTTCATGGGCGACTTCCCGCTCATGACCGAGCGCGGCACGTTCATCATCAACGGCACCGAGCGCGTCGTCGTCTCGCAGCTCGTCCGTTCGCCGGGGGTCTACTTCGAGCGCGTCGCCGACAAGACGTCCGACAAGGACATCCTCACGGCCAAGGTCATCCCGAGCCGTGGTGCCTGGCTCGAGTTCGAGATCGACAAGCGCGACAACGTCGGTGTCCGCGTCGACCGCAAGCGCAAGCAGAACGCCACGGTCCTGCTCAAGGCGCTCGGCATGACCGACTCGGAGATCCGCGAGGAGTTCGCGGCCTACCCGGCGGTCATCGACACGCTCGAGAAGGACCACGTCCAGACCCAGGACGAGGCGCTGCTCGACCTCTACCGCAAGATCCGTCCGGGCGAGCCGCCGACGGTCGAGGCCGGCCGCGCGCTGCTGGAGAACTTCTACTTCAACCCCAAGCGCTACGACCTGGCGAAGGTCGGCCGCTACAAGGTGAACAAGAAGCTCGGCCTGGACGTGCCGCTCGCCGACTCGGTCCTGTCCCTGTCCGACGTCGTGGCCACGATCAAGTACCTCGCCTCGCTGCACATCGACCTGCCCGCGCTGCCGGGTGTGCGCGCCGGTGAGGCCATCGAGGTGCGCGTCGAGCCCGACGACATCGACCACTTCGGCAACCGTCGTATCCGCGCCGTCGGCGAGCTCATCCAGAACCAGGTCCGCACGGGCCTGTCCCGGATGGAGCGTGTCGTGCGCGAGCGCATGACCACCCAGGACGTCGAGGCCATCACGCCGCAGACCCTGATCAACATCCGTCCCGTCGTGGCCTCCATCAAGGAGTTCTTCGGGACGAGCCAGCTGTCGCAGTTCATGGACCAGAACAACCCGCTCGCCGGCCTGACGCACAAGCGGCGTCTGTCGGCCCTGGGCCCCGGTGGTCTGTCCCGCGACCGCGCCGGCATGGAGGTCCGTGACGTCCACCCCTCGCACTACGGCCGCATGTGCCCCATCGAGACCCCTGAAGGTCCGAACATCGGCCTGATCGGCTCGCTGGCGACGTTCGGGCGCATCAACCCCTTCGGCTTCGTCGAGACGCCGTACCGCAAGGTCGACAACGGCCGCGTCACGGACGAGGTGCACTACCTCACCGCCGACGACGAGGACCGTCACGTCATCGCCCAGGCCAACGCGCTGCTGAACGCCGACAACGTGTTCGCCGAGGAGCGCGTCCTGGTGCGCACCAAGGGTGGCGAGATCGACTACGTCACCGGCACCGCCGTCGACTACATGGACGTCTCGCCGCGCCAGATGGTCTCGGTCGCGACCGCGCTCATCCCGTTCCTCGAGCACGACGACGCCAACCGTGCCCTCATGGGTGCCAACATGCAGCGCCAGGCCGTGCCGCTGGTCCGTTCCGAGGCCCCGTTCGTCGGCACCGGCATGGAGCGGCGTGCGGCCGTCGACGCCGGTGACGTCATCGTGGCCACGAAGCCCGGTGTGGTCACCGAGGTCTCGGCCGACCTCATCACGATCGCCAACGACGACGCGACGACCACGACCCACCGGGTCGCCAAGTTCCGTCGCTCGAACCAGGGCACGTCCTACAACCAGCGTGTGCTGGTCGACACCGGCGCCCGCGTCGAGGTCGGCTCCGTGCTGGCCGACGGCCCGGCCACGGACGAGGGCGAGCTCGCGCTCGGCCGCAACCTGCTGGTCGCGTTCATGTCGTGGGAGGGCCACAACTACGAGGACGCGATCATCCTGTCGCAGCGCCTCGTGCAGGACGACGTCCTGTCCTCGATCCACATCGAGGAGCACGAGGTCGATGCGCGCGACACCAAGCTGGGCCCCGAGGAGATCACGCGGGACATCCCGAACGTCTCCGAGGAGGTCCTCGCCGACCTGGACGAGCGCGGCATCATCCGCATCGGTGCCGAGGTCAACGCAGGCGACATCCTCGTCGGCAAGGTCACGCCCAAGGGTGAGACCGAGCTGACCCCGGAGGAGCGCCTGCTGCGCGCGATCTTCGGCGAGAAGGCCCGTGAGGTCCGCGACACCTCGCTGAAGGTGCCGCACGGCGAGTCGGGCACGGTCATCGAGGTCCGCACGTTCAGCCGCGAGGACGGCGACGAGCTGCCCGCCGGTGTGAACGAGCTGGTCCGGGTGTACATCGCCCAGCGCCGCAAGATCACCGCCGGTGACAAGCTCGCCGGCCGTCACGGCAACAAGGGCGTCATCTCGACGATCCTGCCCGTCGAGGACATGCCGTTCCTCTCGGACGGCACCCCGGTCGACATCATCCTCAACCCGATGGGTGTCCCCGGCCGTATGAACGTCGGCCAGGTGCTCGAGGTCCACCTCGGGTGGATCGCCTCGCAGGGCTGGGACATCGAGCTGGCCTCCGAGGGCGACCTGTCCTGGAAGGACCACGTGCCGGCTGCGGCCGCCACGAGCGCTCCGCGCAACCCGGTCGCCACGCCCGTCTTCGACGGTCTGCAGGAGGACGCGCTGTCCGGCCTGCTGCAGTCGACGCTGCCGAACCGCGACGGCGACCGCATGGTCCAGCCCGACGGCAAGGCGCGCCTGTTCGACGGGCGTTCCGGTGAGCCGTTCCCGGACCCGGTGTCCGTCGGCTACATGTACATCCTCAAGCTGCACCACCTGGTCGACGACAAGATCCACGCCCGTTCGACCGGCCCGTACTCGATGATCACGCAGCAGCCGCTGGGTGGTAAGGCGCAGTTCGGTGGTCAGCGCTTCGGTGAGATGGAGGTGTGGGCCCTCGAGGCGTACGGCGCTGCGTACACCCTGCAGGAGCTGCTCACCATCAAGTCCGACGACGTCCCGGGCCGCGTGAAGGTCTACGAGGCGATCGTCAAGGGCGAGAACATCCCCGACTCGGGCATCCCGGAGTCCTTCAAGGTCCTCCTCAAGGAGATGCAGTCGCTCTGCCTGAACGTCGAGGTGCTGTCCGCGGACGGTGTCTCCATCGACATGAAGGAGAACGACGACGAGGTCTACCGCGCGGCGGAGGAGCTCGGTATCGACCTGAGCCGCCGCCCGAACGCGAGCAGCATCGAAGAGATCTGACGCCGAGCACCGGTGCGGTCCTCACCTGAGGGCCGCACCGGCGCCGACACCCTTGTGACACTCCATCCCGCCGGCGGGTTCGCCGCCCCCGGCAAGCGAAGGAAGTAGGACCCCCCTTGCTCGACGTCAACGTCTTCGACGAGCTGCGCATCGGTCTGGCCACGGCCGACGACATCCGTGCCTGGTCGCACGGTGAGGTGAAGAAGCCCGAGACCATCAACTACCGGACCCTGAAGCCGGAGAAGGATGGCCTGTTCTGCGAGAAGATCTTCGGTCCCACCCGGGACTGGGAGTGCTACTGCGGCAAGTACAAGCGCGTGCGCTTCAAGGGCATCATCTGCGAGCGCTGCGGCGTCGAGGTGACCCGTTCGAAGGTCCGCCGTGAGCGGATGGGCCACATCGAGCTCGCCGCCCCCGTCACCCACATCTGGTTCTTCAAGGGCGTGCCCTCGCGTCTGGGCTACTTGCTGGACCTGGCCCCGAAGGACCTCGAGAAGGTCATCTACTTCGCGGCCTACATGATCACGTGGGTCGACGTCGACGGCCGGCACGAGGACCTCCCCAACCTCCAGAACGAGATCGACCTGGAGAAGAAGGAGATCGCGGACCGCCGCGACAACGACATCAACACCCGCGCCGCCAAGCTCGAGGCCGACCTGGCCGAGCTGGAGGCCGAGGGTGCCAAGGCCGACGCCCGCCGCAAGGTGCGCGACTCGGCCGAGCGCGAGATGGCTCAGCTGCGCAAGCGTGCCGACCTCGAGCTCGAGCGCCTCGAGACGGTCTGGGACCGTTTCAAGAACCTCAAGGTCGCGGACCTCGAGGGCGACGAGATGCTCTACCGCCAGCTGCAGGACCGCTACGGCAACTACTTCGAGGGCTCCATGGGCGCCCAGGCCATCCAGAAGCGCCTGCAGGCGTTCGACCTGGAGGCCGAGTCGGAGTCGCTGCGCGAGATCATCCGGACGGGCAAGGGCCAGCGCAAGACGCGTGCCCTCAAGCGTCTGAAGGTCGTCAACGCGTTCCTCACCACGAGCAACTCGCCCACGGGCATGGTCCTGGACGCCGTCCCGGTCATCCCGCCGGACCTGCGCCCGATGGTGCAGCTCGACGGTGGCCGGTTCGCCACCTCGGACCTGAACGACCTGTACCGCCGCGTCATCAACCGGAACAACCGCCTCAAGCGGCTCCTGGACCTGGGCGCGCCGGAGATCATCGTCAACAACGAGAAGCGGATGCTCCAGGAGGCCGTCGACTCGCTGTTCGACAACGGTCGTCGTGGTCGTCCGGTGACGGGCCCGGGCAACCGCCCGCTGAAGTCCATCTCGGACATGCTCAAGGGCAAGCAGGGTCGTTTCCGTCAGAACCTGCTCGGCAAGCGTGTCGACTACTCGGGCCGTTCGGTCATCGTGGTCGGCCCGCAGCTCAAGCTGCACCAGTGCGGTCTGCCCAAGCAGATGGCTCTCGAGCTCTTCAAGCCGTTCGTGATGAAGCGTCTGGTCGACCTGAACCACGCGCAGAACATCAAGTCGGCCAAGCGCATGGTCGAGCGTGCCCGCCCGGTCGTGTGGGACGTGCTCGAGGAGGTCATCACCGAGCACCCGGTGCTGCTGAACCGCGCACCCACGCTGCACCGTCTGGGTATCCAGGCGTTCGAGCCCCAGCTGGTCGAGGGCAAGGCGATCCACCTGCACCCGCTCGTCTGCGCGGCGTTCAACGCCGACTTCGACGGTGACCAGATGGCCGTGCACCTTCCCCTGAGCGCGGAGGCGCAGGCCGAGGCCCGCATCCTCATGCTCTCGAGCAACAACATCCTCAAGCCGTCGGACGGCCGTCCGGTGACCATGCCCTCGCAGGACATGATCATCGGCCTGTACCACCTGACGATGGACAAGGACGAGCCGAAGGGCGCCGGCCGGGCGTTCAGCTCGGTGTCCGAGGCGATCATGGCGTTCGACCAGGGCACCCTGGACCTCAACGCCGTGGTGAAGATCCGCTTCGACGACCTGGTGCTCGCCGAGGGCGACGCGCCCGAGGGCTGGTCCGAGGGTCAGACGCTGCTGTTCGAGACGACCCTGGGTCGTGCGCTGTTCAACGAGCTGCTGCCGGTCGACTACCCGTACGAGAACGGTGTGGTCGACAAGAAGCGCCTGTCGGTCATCGTCAACGACCTGGCCGAGCGGTACCCGAAGGTCGCCGTCGCGGCGTCCCTCGACGCGCTCAAGGAGGCCGGCTTCCGCTGGGCCACCCGTTCCGGCGTGACGATCTCCATCTCCGACGTGGCCACGCCCGCGGCGAAGAAGGGCATCCTCGAGGAGCACGAGGGTCGTGCCGCGAAGGTCCAGGGCCAGTACGAGAAGGGCCTGATCACCGACGACGAGCGCCGCCAGGAGCTCATCGAGATCTGGACCCAGGCCACGGACAAGGTCGCCGAGGCCATGCGCTCGAACTTCCCGAAGCAGAACACCGTCTACAAGATGGTCGGCTCGGGCGCACGTGGTAACTGGATGCAGGTCCGGCAGATCGCCGGTATGCGTGGTCTGGTCGCCAACCCGAAGGGCGAGATCATCCCTCGCCCGATCAAGGCGAACTACCGCGAGGGCCTCTCCGTCCTGGAGTACTTCATCGCGACGCACGGTGCTCGTAAGGGTCTGGCGGACACCGCTCTGCGGACCGCCGACTCGGGCTACCTGACTCGTCGTCTGGTGGACGTCTCGCAGGACGTCATCGTCCGCGAGGAGGACTGCGGTACCGAGCGCGGCCTGACGATGCCGATCGGCGTCCCGGGTCCGGACGGTGCGCTGCGTCGCCACGACAAGGTCGAGACGAGCGTCTACTCGCGCACGCTGGCCTCCGACGTGGAGATCGGTGGCGAGGTCGTCGGCAACGCCGGGGACGACGTCGGCGACGTCCTGCTGGACGCGCTGCTCGCGGCGGGTGTCACGCAGCTGAAGATCCGTTCGGTCCTGACCTGCGAGTCGCGTGTCGGTACGTGCGCCAAGTGCTACGGGCGTTCGCTGGCCACCGGCAAGCTCGTCGACATCGGCGAGGCCGTCGGCATCATCGCGGCCCAGTCGATCGGTGAGCCCGGTACGCAGCTGACGATGCGTACCTTCCACACCGGTGGTGTGGCCTCGGCCGACGACATCACGCAGGGTCTGCCGCGTGTCCAGGAGCTCTTCGAGGCCCGTACCCCCAAGGGTGAGGCGCCGATCGCCGAGTTCTCGGGCAGCATCGCGATCGAGGAGGGTGACCGTTCGCGGCGCATCGTCCTGACGCCGGACGACGGCTCGGAGGAGATCGCCTACCCGATCACCAAGCGTTCGCGCCTGCTGATCGCGGACGGCGACCACGTCGAGGTCGGCACCCAGCTGGTCCAGGGTGCGGTCGACCCGAAGAAGGTGCTGCGCATCCTCGGCCCGCGTGCCACGCAGAAGCACCTGGTCGACGAGGTGCAGGACGTCTACCGCTCGCAGGGCGTGGACATCCACGACAAGCACATCGAGGTCATCGTGCGGCAGATGCTGCGCCGCGTGACCGTGCTCGACTCCGGCGAGACGGGTCTGCTGCCCGGCGAGCTGGCCGAGCGGGGTCGCTTCGAGGACGCGAACCGCAAGGCCGTGTCCGAGGGCGCTCAGCCCGCGGCCGGTCGTCCGGAGCTGATGGGCATCACGAAGGCGTCGCTCGCGACGGACTCGTGGCTGTCGGCCGCCTCCTTCCAGGAGACGACGCGCGTGCTCACCGAGGCCGCCATGTCGGGTCGTTCGGACCCGCTGCTCGGCCTGAAGGAGAACGTCATCCTCGGCAAGCTGATCCCTGCCGGCACCGGTCTGCCCCGCTACGGCAACATCACGGTGGAGCCGACGGAGGAGGCCAAGTCGGAGCTGTACCCGACGTTCGGCTACGACGAGATCGACTTCCCCGCCCTGGGCCTCGGCTCGGGCGAGGCGATCCCGCTCGAGGACATCGACTTCGGCGACTTCCGCTGATCTCGACGGCCTGACGCGGCGTCTGCCGCACCCCGCACGGGGGCTCACCGGGACACCGGTGGGCCCCCGTCGGCGTCGGTGGGCGGGGTGGGTCCGCCCGGGTGGGTCGGGGCCCATCCGGTAGGGCCCGACGCTGGGCACCCGGGCCCATCGGGACGGATGCAGGCTCGGCCAGCCTGGTGCGATGGTGACGGGTCGCAGGGCTGAGACGTCCGCGGGGAGCGGGCGTGAGCGCGGGGCGGGCGCGCTCGAGTACCTCGGCGTGGTGGTGGTCGTCGCGCTGCTCGTGGCGGGTCTGGTCACTGCGGTCGTGCGGTTCGACCTGGGCACGCAGGTGGCCTGCCGGCTGCAGGCGGTGGTCAGCCAGGCCGGGACCTGCGGCGGACCCGAGGTCCCCACCGTCTACGACGCCGGTGGGCCGGACGACGGCGCACCGCAGGCGCAGCGGCCCGGGGCCGGCGGGGCGGAGGTCTCCGGCGACGGTGCGGGTGCCGGCCAGGACGCCCTGTCGGATGCGACTCGCTACGCCAACGCAACGGGCACCTCCGACCCGGTCGACGAGGAGCGCGTCGCGGACGCGCTCGACGACCTGCGCGACGCGCTGCAGGGTGGGTGGTTCGGCGTTCGCGGCGGTGACCTGCGCGACGCGATGACGGCCGTGCAGAACCTCTCGGGTCCCGAGCTGGACGCGCTGGTCGCGCAGATGTCGGACGACGAGCTGCGCGCGTGGGTCGACGAGCTCGACGACGGTTGGTGGGGCGGGGGTTGGGACCGGGGTGAGCGTCGCGAGCTGTGGGAGCTGTTCGCCTCGTCCGCCGACAAGGTCACGCTCGACCGGCTGGCCACGTTCACGGACGAGCTGCAGCCGTCGTTCTCGGGGGTCGGTGGTGATGGCGCGCGCGACGACCCGTCGAGCCCGGCGAACGTCGCCGAGTACGGCGAGCTGGACCACGAGCTGTTCGTCGGGACCGCCAGTGCGACGGATGTCTCCCAGGGCTACATCGGCGACTGCTGGTACATGATGTCGATGATGGCGGTGGCGCAGGCGGATCCGGACGTGATCCGAGAGGCGATCACGGTGAACGCGAACGGCACGTACACGGTCCGGCTCTACCCGGACGGGCAGGCCGTCGACGTGACGGTGACACCGGAGATGGTCCTCATGCCTGACGGCTCTCCGGCCTTCGCCGCCAACGACGGTGGCGACCCGCCCTACGAGCTGTGGCCGATGGTGCTCGAGAAGGCCCTCGCGCTGCAGTACGGCGACTACGAGGACATCGAGGGCGGCTGGCCCAAGGACGGGCTGACGCTGTTGACGGGGCGCGCGTCGCAGAGCCACGACGTGGATGAGCTGGGCATCTCGGAGCTGGCGCAGGTGCTGGACGACGGGGGTGCCGTGGGCCTGTCGTCCTTGACGACCGGTGATGCAAAGACCAGCCCGTACTATCAGTCGGACAAGGGCGACGACCGGCTGCACGCGAACCATGCGTACTACCTGCAGTCCGTCGATGTCTCGAACGGCACCGTGACCGTCGTCAACCCGTGGGGGATCGCCGGTTACCCGCCGATCACGATGGCCTACGACGACTTCGTCCGCGCCTTCCGCCAGGTCGACACCAACGAGGTGAGCTGATGTCACGCTGGTCCCGCATGGCCGCCCTCGCGACGGCGACGGTCGTCGCAGGGCTTGCGCTGACGGGCTGCGGGGGTGAGCCCGAGCCCGCACCGTCGTCGCCCCCCGGCGCGGTGATGCTGCGGGAGAACGTCCCGACCCCTGTCGGTGATCTGACGGTGATCGCGAGCAACATCTGGGACGACAGCATCGCGCTGTCAGTGCGCAGCGGCTCCGGCCCGGCCGAGAGCGCCGACCTGACGGTGGGGGAGACCGCCACCGTCATGGGGCAGGAGTTCGAGCTCGTCTCGGTGCACGAGGACGACGGCGACGCTGCGCCGGGTGGGTCGGCGAGCTTCGCCTGGGTCGTGCCGGGCACCTGATCCCCGCGTCCGGCTCCGTGGTGAGCGGGGCGATCTGCGCGGCGGCGGTGTGCGCCTCCTCTCTTTGACGCCCCCCGGAGGGCCAGGTAACGTAGGACACCGTGCCCGCGCCGTCGGGCTCTCGCGCGTGCACCCGGTCCATGTCCCTCCCTCGCGGAGGCGGCAGGACGCGGAGGCACCGGGTGGTTCCCCACCGCCGTCGCGGTTCGCCCAGGTCATGCTTGGACGGTCCGCAGCGGGGACGGGGACGACACGCCCGGGCGCGGGGGTCGGTGCGGGAGGAAAGGCCTCGGGGTAGTCGCGCGACGGGCGACGATCCGGATCATGCCGGCCGTCCTGGGTGACGGGTCCGGTCGACCAGAGATCATCAACAGACGGAGACGTAGTGCCTACGATCCAGCAGCTGGTCCGCAAGGGCCGGCAGGCGAAGACGAACAAGTCGAAGACGCCTGCCCTCAAGGGCTCCCCCCAGCGACGCGGTGTGTGCACCCGCGTCTACACCACGACCCCCAAGAAGCCGAACTCGGCCCTCCGCAAGGTGGCCCGCGTGCGTCTGTCCAGCCAGGTCGAGGTCACCGCGTACATCCCGGGTGTCGGCCACAACCTGCAGGAGCACTCGATCGTGCTCGTGCGCGGCGGCCGTGTGAAGGACCTGCCCGGTGTCCGCTACAAGATCGTCCGTGGCGCCCTCGACACGCAGGGCGTCAAGAACCGCAAGCAGGCGCGTAGCCGCTACGGCGCGAAGAAGGTGGGCTGATGCCTCGCAAGGGTCCGGCCCCGAAGCGGCCGCTCATCGTCGACCCGGTCTACGGGTCCCCGGTCGTCACGCAGCTGATCAACAAGGTGCTGCTCGACGGCAAGAAGTCGGTCGCCGAGTCGATCGTCTACGGCGCCCTCGAGGGTGTGCGTGAGAAGACGCAGGGCGACCCGGTCGTCGTGCTCAAGCGCGCGCTCGACAACGTGCGTCCCTCGCTCGAGGTGCGTTCGCGCCGCGTCGGTGGCGCCACCTACCAGGTGCCCGTCGAGGTCCGTCCGGTCCG
Source organism: Cellulomonas soli (assembly GCF_052036975.1). Lineage (GTDB taxonomy): Bacteria > Actinomycetota > Actinomycetes > Actinomycetales > Cellulomonadaceae > Cellulomonas > Cellulomonas soli_A. Next base: position 71,428 of record NZ_JBQIAR010000015.1, on the reverse strand, counting down.
CCAGACGACCCTGGCCCTGCGCTGGCTCACCGACTACTCGCGTGCTCGCCGTGAGAAGACCATGACCGAGCGCCTCATGAACGAGATCCTCGACGCCTCCAACGGCCTGGGTGCCGCGGTGAAGCGTCGTGAGGACATGCACAAGATGGCCGAGTCGAACAAGGCCTTCGCGCACTACCGCTGGTAAGACCGGCACCAAGGGCGTCTGCGCCGCCGGTCCGCGATCCCAGGAGCCCTTCGGGGCCCTGCGCGGACCGGACCGGCGGCGCCACCCGAACCGCCAACCGACAAGGGGCAACACTCGTGGCACTGGACGTGCTCACGGACCTCACGAAGGTCCGCAACATCGGCATCATGGCCCACATCGATGCCGGCAAGACGACGACCACCGAGCGGATCCTGTTCTACACCGGGGTCAACTACAAGATCGGTGAGACGCACGACGGCGCCTCGACGATGGACTGGATGGAGCAGGAGCAGGAGCGCGGCATCACGATCACGTCGGCCGCGACGACCTGCTACTGGAAGAACAACCAGATCAACATCATCGACACCCCGGGCCACGTCGACTTCACGGTCGAGGTCGAGCGCTCGCTGCGCGTCCTCGACGGCGCCGTCGCGGTGTTCGACGGCAAGGAGGGGGTCGAGCCCCAGTCGGAGACCGTCTGGCGTCAGGCCGACAAGTACGACGTCCCCCGCATCTGCTTCGTCAACAAGATGGACAAGCTCGGCGCGGACTTCTACTTCACGGTCGACACGATCGTGAACCGCCTCAAGGCCAAGCCGCTGGTCATCCAGCTGCCCATCGGTGCCGAGAACGACTTCATCGGTGTCGTGGACCTGGTCGAGCAGCGCGCCCTGGTGTGGCGCGGCGAGACCGCCCTCGGCGAGAAGTACGAGATCGAGGAGATCCCGGCCGACCTGGTCGAGAAGGCCGCGCAGTACCGCGCGGAGCTCATCGAGGCGGTCGCCGAGACGGACGAGTCGCTGCTCGAGAAGTACCTCGCGGGCGAGGACCTGACGGTCGAGGAGATCAAGGCCGGCATCCGTAAGCTCACCGTCGCCTCGGAGGCCTACCCGGTCCTGTGCGGCTCGGCGTTCAAGAACAAGGGCGTGCAGCCCATGCTCGACGCCGTCATCGACTACCTGCCGACGCCGCTCGACGTCCCCGCCGTGCAGGGCCACGACGTGCGCGACGAGGAGATCGTCGTCGAGCGCCACCCCGACGCGACGGAGCCGTTCTCGGCCCTGGCGTTCAAGGTCGCCTCGCACCCGTTCTTCGGCAAGCTGACCTACGTCCGGGTCTACTCCGGCAAGGTCGCGCAGGGCGCCCAGGTGCTCAACTCGACCAAGGGCAAGAAGGAGCGCATCGGGAAGCTCTTCCAGATGCACTCCAACAAGGAGAACCCTGTCGAGGACGCCACGGCCGGCCACATCTACGCGTTCATCGGCCTCAAGGACGTCACCACCGGTGACACCCTGTGCGCCCTGGACGCCCCGGTGGTCCTGGAGTCGATGACCTTCCCGGAGCCCGTCATCGACGTGGCGATCGAGCCGAAGACCAAGGGCGACCAGGAGAAGCTCTCCCTGGCCATCCAGAAGCTCGCCGAGGAGGACCCGACGTTCCGGGTCAAGCTCGACGAGGAGACCGGCCAGACCGTCATCGGCGGCATGGGCGAGCTCCACCTCGACATCCTCGTGGACCGCATGCGTCGCGAGTTCAAGGTCGAGGCGAACGTCGGCAAGCCGCAGGTGGCCTACCGCGAGACCATCCGTCGTGCGGTCGAGAAGATCGACTACACGCACAAGAAGCAGACCGGTGGTTCGGGTCAGTACGCGAAGGTGCAGATGACCTTCGAGCCGCTGGACCCGGCCGAGGGCGAGCTGTACGAGTTCGAGAACAAGGTCACCGGTGGCCGTATCCCGCGCGAGTACATCCCGTCCGTCGACGCCGGTATCCAGAGCGCGATGCAGCTGGGCGTGCTGGCGGGCTTCCCGCTGGTCGGTGTCAAGGCGATCCTGCTCGACGGCGCGTCGCACGACGTCGACTCCTCGGAGATGGCGTTCAAGATCGCCGGTTCGATGATCCTCAAGGAAGCGGTCCGCAAGGCCGACCCGGCTCTGCTCGAGCCGATCATGGCGGTCGAGGTCCGTACCCCCGAGGACTACATGGGTGATGTCATCGGCGACCTGAACTCGCGCCGCGGCATGATCCAGTCCATGGAGGACGCCACGGGCGTGAAGGTGATCCGCGCCCAGGTTCCTCTCTCCGAGATGTTCGGGTACGTCGGCGACCTGCGGTCCAAGACCCAGGGTCGTGCGGTGTACTCGATGCAGTTCGACAGCTACGCCGAGGTTCCTCGGAACGTTGCCGACGAGATCATCAAGAAGACCCGGGGCGAGTAGTCCCACAGGTCGAACCCTGTAGTTCCACGCAACAACCCGACCCGTAGGACCGCACGTCCAGCAGGTACCCTCGCGGCACCTGCAGTCGTCCGGCAATCTCTACCAGTCCTGAGGAGGACACCCAGTGGGCAAGGCGAAGTTCGAGCGGACGAAGCCGCACGTCAACATCGGGACCATCGGCCACGTCGACCACGGCAAGACGACGCTGACCGCCGCGATCTCGAAGGTGCTGCACGACAAGTACCCCGACCTGAACCCCTTCACGCCGTTCGACGAGATCGACAAGGCGCCTGAGGAGAAGCAGCGCGGTATCACGATCAACATCGCGCACGTCGAGTACCAGACCGAGAAGCGTCACTACGCGCACGTCGACGCCCCCGGTCACGCCGACTACATCAAGAACATGATCACGGGTGCGGCGCAGATGGACGGCGCCATCCTCGTGGTCGCGGCCACCGACGGCCCGATGGCCCAGACGCGTGAGCACGTGCTGCTCGCCCGTCAGGTCGGCGTCCCGTACCTGCTCGTCGCGCTGAACAAGACCGACATGGTCGACGACGAGGAGATCCTGGACCTCGTCGAGATGGAGGTGCGCGAGCTCCTCACGTCGCAGGGCTTCGCGGGCGACGACGTGCCGGTCGTGCGCGTCTCCGGCCTGAAGGCGCTCGAGGGCGACCCGGTCTGGGTCAAGTCCGTCGAGGACCTGCTGGACGCCGTCGACGAGAACGTGCCGGACCCGGTGCGCGACATCGACAAGCCGTTCCTCATGCCGATCGAGGACGTCTTCACGATCACCGGCCGTGGCACGGTCGTCACCGGTCGTGTCGAGCGTGGCTCGCTCAAGGTGAACGAGGAGGTGGAGATCGTCGGTATCAAGGAGAAGGCGATCAAGACCACGGTCACCGGCGTCGAGATGTTCCGCAAGCTGCTCGACTACGCCGAGGCCGGCGAGAACGTCGGTCTGCTCCTGCGCGGCACGAAGCGCGAGGAGGTCGAGCGCGGCCAGGTCGTCGTCAAGCCGGGTTCGATCACGCCGCACACCGAGTTCGAGGGCCAGGTCTACATCCTGGCCAAGGACGAGGGTGGCCGTCACAACCCGTTCTACGGCAACTACCGTCCCCAGTTCTACTTCCGGACGACGGACGTCACCGGTGTCATCACGCTGCCCGAGGGCACCGAGATGGTCATGCCCGGCGACAACACCGAGATCTCGGTGACGCTGATCCAGCCCATCGCCATGGAGGAGGGCCTCGGCTTCGCCATCCGTGAGGGTGGCCGCACCGTCGGCTCGGGCCGGGTCATCAAGATCATCAAGTGATCACCGCCCCGCGGGGCACGATCGCAGACCTGTCCTAGGACGGGTTCCGGCAAGGGCCCGGGCACCGCACACCGCGGAGCCCGGGCCCTTCGCCGTAGGCCGGACGGGGCGGCCACGAGCCGCGAGTTGGAGTATTCGGCGGCCGTCTGGCACACTGTTCAGGTTGCCCATCGCGGGCGGGTGCCGTCGTGCGCCTGCTGGGACGAAGGGCAGGGAAAACGTGGAGGGCTCCACGAACCCGCGGAGTGATCCGTGGGGCGGGGTCCCACTGCAGCCAACCACCCCGTGCCGGGAACGGTACGCAGCGCAAGAGTGCGTCGCGCAACGCGACACGCCCGAGTGCGGGGGTCGGATGGACCGGTTCGAGAAGAAGGAAGTAGACGACGCCATGGCGGGACAGAAGATCCGCATCCGGCTCAAGTCCTACGACCACGAGGTCATCGACAGCTCGGCGCGCAAGATCGTCGACACGGTGACTCGCGCTGGTGCGTCGGTCGTGGGTCCGGTGCCGTTGCCGACGGAGAAGAACGTCTTCTGCGTCATCCGGTCGCCCCACAAGTACAAGGACAGCCGCGAGCACTTCGAGATGCGCACGCACAAGCGGCTGATCGACATCATCGACCCCACGCCGAAGGCCGTCGACTCGCTCATGCGTCTCGACCTGCCTGCGGACGTGAACATCGAGATCAAGCTCTGACGCTGGGAAGGAACTGATCTTCATGGTTACCCAGCAGAACGCGCGCCCCGTCACGGCGGTGCTCGGCACGAAGCTCGGCATGACCCAGGTGTGGGACGACAACGGTCGTCTCGTCCCGGTCACCGTCGTCTCGGTCGGCACGAACGTCGTCACCCAGGTGCGCTCCGCTGAGAGCGACGGCTACGCCGCGGTGCAGCTGGCCTACGGCCAGATCGACCCGCGCAAGGTCACCAAGCCGCTCAAGGGCCACTTCGAGAAGGCCGGGGTCACCCCCCGCCGGCACGTGGCCGAGATCCGTACGTCCGACGCCGCCGAGTACACGCTCGGGCAGGAGATCACGGCAGCAGCCTTCGAGGCCGGCGCCGTGGTGGACGTCATCGGTACGACCAAGGGCAAGGGCACCGCAGGTGTCATGAAGCGTCACGGCTTCAAGGGCGTCTCGGCCTCCCACGGTTCGCACCGCAACCACCGCAAGCCTGGCTCGATCGGTGGGGCATCGACCCCGTCGCGCGTGTTCAAGGGCCTGCGCATGGCCGGTCGCATGGGTGTCGACCGCCAGACCACTCAGAACCTGACCGTGCACGCGGTCGACGTCGAGAAGGGTCTGCTGCTCGTCAAGGGCGCGGTCCCGGGCCCCAAGGGTGGCGTCGTCGTGGTGCGGTCCGCATCGAAGGGGGCGTGAACCGCATGAGCGACACGCTGACCGTCGACGTCCTGGACGCCCAGGGCAAGAAGGCCGGTACGGCCGACCTGCCCGGTGACGTCTTCGACGTGCAGACGAACGTCCCGCTGATCCACCAGGTCGTCGTCGCCCAGCTCGCCGCGGCGCGCCAGGGCACCCACGACACCAAGTCGCGTGGTGAGGTCCGCGGTGGCGGCAAGAAGCCGTACAAGCAGAAGGGCACCGGCCGCGCCCGTCAGGGCTCGACCCGTGCGCCGCAGTTCGCCGGCGGTGGCGTCGTCCACGGCCCCACCCCGCGCGACTACAGCCAGCGGACCCCGAAGAAGATGAAGGCCGCGGCGCTCCGCGGTGCTCTCTCGGACCGCGCCCGTGCCGGCCGCGTGCACGTCGTCTCCGGGTTCGCCCCGGGCGCCGCGCCGTCGACCAAGTCCGCTCTGGCCGTGCTCGACAACCTGTCGGGCCGCAAGAACGTCCTGGTCGTGGTCGAGCGCTCCGACGAGATCACGTGGAAGTCGCTGCGCAACGTCGAGCGGGTCCACCTGCTCGTCGCCGACCAGCTCAACACGTACGACGTGCTGATCTCGGACGACGTGGTCTTCACGCAGGGCGCGCTCGACGCGTTCCTCGCCGGCCCGACCAAGGGTCGCGGTGCTACTGCTGTCGCCACCGAGTCCGAGGCGCAGGAGGAGACCAAGTGACCGCCGTCGGTAAGGACCCCCGCGACATCCTGATCGCGCCGGTCGTCTCGGAGAAGAGCTACGGCCTGCTCGACGAGGGGAAGTACACCTTCCTCGTCGACCCGCGGGCGAACAAGACCGAGATCAAGATCGCCGTCGAGCAGGTCTTCGGCGTCAAGGTCGACTCGGTCAACACCGCGAACCGTCAGGGCAAGGCCCGTCGGACCCGGTTCGGCATCGGCCGCCGCAAGGACACGAAGCGTGCGATCGTCACCCTCCGCGAGGGCACGATCGACATCTTCGGCGGACCGGTCGGCTGAGCGGCCCGAGAGCAGAAGAGGACTAGTCCCCATGGGAATCCGTAAGTACAAGCCGACGACGCCGGGCCGTCGTGGCTCGTCGGTCGCCGACTTCGTCGAGATCACGCGCTCGCAGCCGGAGAAGTCGCTCGTGCGCCCGCTGCACAAGACGGGTGGACGCAACTCCACCGGTCGTGTGACGACCCGCCACCAGGGTGGCGGTCACAAGCGTGCGTACCGCGTCATCGACTTCCGTCGCCACGACAAGGACGGTGTGCCGGCCAAGGTCGCGCACATCGAGTACGACCCCAACCGCACGGCGCGCATCGCGCTCCTGCACTACGCGGACGGCGAGAAGCGCTACATCATCGCGCCGAACAAGTTGTCGCAGGGCGATGTCGTCGAGGCCGGTGCCGGTGCCGACATCAAGCCGGGCAACAACCTGCCGCTGCGCAACATCCCGACCGGTACGGTCATCCACGCCATCGAGCTCAAGCCCGGTGGCGGCGCGAAGATCGCCCGTTCGGCCGGCGCATCGGTGCAGCTCGTCGCCAAGGACGGCCCCTACGCCCAGCTGCGTATGCCGTCCGGCGAGATCCGCAACGTCGACCTGCGCTGCCGCGCGACGATCGGCGAGGTCGGCAACGCCGAGCAGTCGAACATCAACTGGGGCAAGGCCGGACGCATGCGCTGGAAGGGCAAGCGTCCGACCGTCCGCGGTGTCGCGATGAACCCGATCGACCACCCGCACGGTGGTGGTGAGGGCAAGACCTCCGGTGGTCGCCACCCGGTCAGCCCGTGGGGTCAGCCTGAGGGCCGTACCCGTCGTCCGAACAAGCCGAGCGACAAGCTCATCGTGCGCCGTCGGCGCACCGGCAAGAAGCGCTGATAGGAGCCTGAGATGCCACGCAGCCTGAAGAAGGGCCCGTTCGTCGACGGTCACCTGCAGAAGAAGGTCGACGTCCAGAACGAGGCAGGGACCAAGAACGTCATCAAGACGTGGTCGCGTCGTTCGGTCATCACGCCGGACTTCCTCGGTCACACGTTCGCCGTGCACGACGGTCGCAAGCACGCCCCGGTGTTCGTCACCGAGTCGATGGTCGGCCACAAGCTCGGCGAGTTCGCCCCCACGCGGACCTTCCGCGGCCACGAGAAGGACGACCGGAAGGGTCGTCGCCGCTGACCTCGGTCAGCTGGTGACGTCTTTCCGGCACAAGACAGAAGGCAGGACAGCAATGGAAGCCAAGGCGAAGGCGCGGTTCGTCCGCGTCACGCCCCAGAAGGCCCGGCGCGTCGTGGACCTCATCCGTGGCAAGCAGGCCGGCGAGGCCGTGGCGGTGCTGAAGTTCGCACCGCAGGCCGCGGGGGAGACCGTCCTCAAGGTCGTCGAGTCGGCGATCGCGAACGCTCGTGAGACTGCCAAGCGCAGCAACGAGCGTCTGGACGAGCAGGACCTCTACATCTCTGAGGTCTTCGTCGACGAGGGCCCGACGATGAAGCGGTTCCGTCCGCGCGCGCAGGGTCGCGCCGGTCGGATCCTCAAGCGTACGAGCCACATCACGGTCGTCGTCGCAGCACGCGACAAGGCCGCCACCAAGGGAGGGAACCGCTAGTGGGACAGAAGGTCAACCCGCTCGGGTACCGCCTGGGCATCACGACCGACCACCGTTCGCGCTGGTTCGCCGACTCGACCAAGCCGGGTCAGCGGTACCGCGACTACGTCCGCGAGGACGTGCAGATCCGCAAGCTCATGGGCACGGGTCTGGAGCGCGCGGGCATCGCGAAGGTCGAGATCGAGCGCACGCGTGACCGCGTCCGCGTCGACATCCACACCGCCCGCCCGGGCATCGTCATCGGGCGTCGTGGTGCGGAGGCCGACCGGATTCGCGGCGAGCTCGAGAAGCTCACGGGCAAGCAGGTCCAGCTGAACATCCTCGAGGTCAAGAACGCCGAGATCGAGGCTCAGCTGGTCGCCCAGGGCATCGCCGAGCAGCTCGCGAGCCGCGTGTCGTTCCGTCGTGCCATGCGCAAGGGCATCCAGTCGGCGCAGCGCGCCGGCGCCAAGGGCATCCGCGTGCAGGTCTCCGGCCGCCTCGGCGGTGCGGAGATGAGCCGCACGGAGTTCTACCGCGAGGGTCGCGTGCCGCTGCACACGCTCCGCGCCAACATCGACTACGGCTTCTTCGAGGCCCGCACGACCTTCGGGCGCATCGGCGTCAAGGTGTGGGTCTACAAGGGCGACATGACCGAGAAGGAGTTCGCCCGCGAGCAGGCGAGCCAGGCCCCGCGCCCGGCCCGTGGCCCGCGCGGTGACCGTCCTGAGCGCGGTGGCGACCGCGGCCCGCGTACTGCGGGTCGTCGCCCCGAGCGGTCCGACGCCCCGGCAGAGGCCACCGCGCCCGAAGCGGCTCCGGCCGCCGAGGCTGCGACCGAGACCGGAACGGAGGCCTGAGCCGTGCTGATCCCGCGCAGGCTGAAGCACCGCAAGCAGCACCACCCCGGGCGTTCCGGCGCCGCGACCGGTGGTACGTCGATCACCTTCGGTGAGTTCGGCATCCAGGCTCTCGAGCCTGCGTATGTCACGAACCGGCAGATCGAGGCTGCTCGTATCGCCATGACCCGCCACATCAAGCGTGGAGGGAAGGTCTGGATCAACATCTACCCGGACCGCCCCCTCACGAAGAAGCCCGCCGAGACCCGCATGGGTTCCGGCAAGGGCTCGCCCGAGTGGTGGATCGCCAACGTCAAGCCCGGTCGAGTGATGTTCGAGCTCGCCGGCGTCCCGGAGCCGCTGGCTCGCGAGGCCATGCGCCGCGCACAGCACAAGCTCCCGATGAAGACCCGTTTCGTGGTTCGCGAGGGTGGTAACTGATGGCTATCGGAACCAAGGATCTGGCTCCCAGCGAGCTGGACGCCTTCGACGACGAGAAGCTGGTCGCCGAGCTGAAGAAGGCCAAGGAGGAGCTGTTCAACCTCCGCTTCCAGTCGGCGACGGGCCAGCTCGAGAGCCACGGGCGTCTGAAGGCCGTGCGCAAGGACATCGCCCGGATCTACACGATCCTGCGCGAGCGCGAGCTCGGCATCCGTACCGCCCCGAGCGCGAGCGAGTGAGGTCACGATGAGCGCCAACGAGAAGAACGCGGAGACCACCACCGCGGTCACCGAAGCACGTCCGTACCGCAAGACGCGGCGCGGCTACGTGGTCAGCGACAAGATGGACAAGACCGTCGTGGTCGAGGTCGAGGACCGGGTCAAGCACCCGCTCTACGGCAAGGTCATCCGTCGCAGCAGCAAGATCAAGGCCCACGACGAGCAGAACAGCGCCGGCATCGGCGACCTGGTCGTCATCATGGAGACCCGGCCGCTGTCGGCCACCAAGCGGTGGCGTCTGGTCGAGATCCTCGAGAAGGCCAAGTAAGCAGCAGTACCCCCAGTTGCCCACGGGCGTGGGTGCCGGTCCGGTCAGGCTCGCGAGAACCTGCCGGCCGGCGCCCACGCGACGTGTGCATCACGGCAACTATCCGTTCGGCCAGGCTCACGCCCCGGCGTGAGAACCCGCCAGACGACAGGAGCAACAGATGATTCAGCAGGAGTCGCGACTTCGTGTCGCCGACAACACGGGTGCCAAGGAGATCCTTTGCATCCGTGTGCTCGGCGGCTCCGGCCGTCGCTACGCCGGGATCGGTGACGTGATCGTCGCCACCGTGAAGGACGCCATCCCCGGCGGCAACGTCAAGAAGGGCGACGTCGTCAAGGCAGTCGTCGTGCGCACCCGCAAGGAGCGCCGGCGTCCCGACGGCTCGTACATCAAGTTCGACGAGAACGCCGCGGTCATCCTCAAGAACGACGGTGAGCCCCGCGGGACCCGCATCTTCGGTCCGGTCGGTCGCGAGCTGCGCGACAAGAAGTTCATGAAGATCATCTCGCTGGCTCCGGAGGTGCTCTGACCATGGCGAAGATCAAGAAGGGCGACCTCGTCGTCGTCATCTCGGGTCGGGACAAGGGCCTGCAGGGCCGTGTCCTCGAGGTGCTCGTCGAGTCCCAGCGTGTCGTGGTGGAGGGTGTCCAGCGCGTGCAGAAGCACGTCAAGGCCGGCCAGACCGCCCGCGGCACCCGGACCGGCGGCATCGAGACCGTCGAGGCCCCCATCCACATCAGCAACGTGATGCTCGTGGACCCGGAGACCAAGAAGGGCACCCGGGTCGGCTACCGCACCGAGCAGGTCGAGCGTGACGGCCGCACCCGGACGGTTCGCGTCCGCGTCGCCAAGCGCTCCGGTAAGGACATCTGATGAGCGAGATCACCGCACCGGCGCTGCCGCGCCTGAAGTCCAAGTACAACGACGAGATCCGTGCCGCGCTCCGCGAGGAGTTCGGCCACGAGAACATCAACCAGGTCGCGCGCCTGGTGAAGGTCGTCGTGAACATGGGTGTCGGAGAGGCCGCCAAGGACTCCAAGCTCATCGAGGGTGCGATCCGCGACCTGACCCAGATCACGGGTCAGAAGCCGCAGGTCACCAAGGCTCGCAAGTCGATCGCCCAGTTCAAGCTGCGTGAGGGCATGCCGATCGGCGCGCACGTCACGCTGCGTGGCGACCGTGCCTGGGAGTTCCTCGACCGTCTGCTCTCGACGGCTCTGCCCCGCATCCGTGACTTCCGTGGCCTCTCGCCGCAGCAGTTCGACGGCAACGGGAACTACACCTTCGGCCTCGTGGAGCAGTCCGTGTTCCACGAGATCGACCAGGACAAGATCGACCGGGTTCGCGGCATGGACATCACCGTCGTGACCACGGCCGGCACCGACGCTGAGGGACGCGCGTTCCTCAAGCTCCTCGGCTTCCCCTTCAAGGAGAACTGACATGGCGAAGACCGCCCTGATCAACAAGGCCGCGGCCAAGCCGAAGTTCGGTGTCCGCGCCTACACCCGGTGCCAGCGTTGCGGTCGTCCGCACTCGGTGTACCGCAAGTTCGGCCTGTGCCGTATCTGCGTGCGCGAGATGGCTCACCGCGGTGAGCTGCCCGGCGTGACCAAGAGCAGCTGGTAACACCCACACGACCGTCGGTAGGTCCCTCCCCGCACTGTGCGGGGAGGGATACCCCGGCGAGGAAGGGCTGACGCCCGATGACCATGACCGACCCGATCGCAGACTTCCTGACGCGTCTGCGCAACGCGAACTCGGCGCACCACGACCAGGTGACGATCCCGTTCTCGAAGCTCAAGTCGCACATCGCGGAGATCCTCCAGGCCGAGGGTTACATCGCGGGCTGGACGGTGGAGGACGCCCCTGTGGGCAAGAACCTCGTCGTCACGCTGAAGTACGGCCCGAACCGCGAGCGTGCGCTCGCCGGCATCAAGCGCGTGTCCAAGCCGGGCCTGCGCGTGTACGCCAAGTCGACCAACCTGCCGAAGGTGCTCGGCGGCCTGGGTGTGGCGATCCTGTCCACGTCCTCCGGCCTCCTGACCGACAAGCAGGCCGCCAAGAAGGGCGTGGGTGGGGAAGTCCTCGCCTACGTCTGGTAATCCCGAGACGAGAGGAGAACAGCCATGTCCCGAATCGGCAGGATCCCCGTCCCGGTGCCGGCCGGCGTCGACGTCACCATCGACGGCGCGCTCGTGACGGTCAAGGGCCCCAAGGGCACTCTGACGCACACGATCCCCACGCCCATCGCGGTCACCCGTGACGAGACGGGGGCCCTCGCGGTCACCCGTCCCGACGACGAGCGCGCCTCGCGTTCGCTGCACGGCCTGACCCGCACGCTCCTGGCCAACCTGGTCACGGGTGTCACCGAGGGCTACACCAAGAAGCTCGAGATCGTCGGCACCGGTTACCGCGTGACGGCGAAGGGCACGGACCTCGAGTTCGCGCTCGGCTTCAGCCACCCGGTCGTCGTGAGCGCCCCCGAGGGCATCACGTTCGCAGTCGAGGGCCCGACCAAGTTCTCGGTCCAGGGCATCGACAAGCAGCAGGTCGGCGAGGTCGCAGCGAACATCCGCAAGATCCGCAAGCCCGAGCCCTACAAGGGCAAGGGTGTGCGGTACGCGGGCGAGAACGTGCGCCGCAAGGTCGGAAAGGCTGGGAAGTAAGCCATGGCGATCAGCATCAAGGGCAAGGGCAAGTCCATCGCCCGCAAGCGTCGTCACCTGCGCCTGCGCAAGAAGGTCCAGGGCTCCGCGGTTCGTCCGCGCCTGGTCGTGACCCGGTCCGCCCGGCACATCACGGCTCAGGTCGTCGACGACAGCATCGGGCAGACCGTGGCGTCGGCGTCGACGCTCGAGGCGGACCTGCGGGCACTCGAGGGCGACAAGTCGGCGAAGGCCCGCAAGGTCGGCGAGCTCGTCGCTGCGCGTGCCAAGGCTGCCGGCATCGACTCGGTCGTCTTCGACCGCGGCGGCAACAAGTACCACGGCCGGGTGGCCGCGGTGGCCGACGGTGCCCGCGAGGGTGGTCTGGCGCTGTGACGACGACGAACTCCGCACTGAAGAAGAGGACTCACTGATGGCTGCTCCTCAGCGCAGCAACACCGGTGCCGCCCAGGGCGGCACCGGCGGCGACCGCCGCGACGGCGGCCGTCGTGACGGCGGGCGGCGCGGCGACGCCGCCGAGAAGAGCGCGTTCGTCGAGCGCGTCGTGACGATCAACCGCGTGGCCAAGGTCGTCAAGGGTGGTCGTCGGTTCAGCTTCACCGCGCTGGTCGTGGTGGGCGACGCCGACGGCACCGTGGGTGTCGGCTACGGCAAGGCCAAGGAGGTGCCCGCGGCGATCGCCAAGGGTGTGGAGGAGGCGAAGAAGAACTTCTTCCGCGTCCCGCGCATCCAGGGCACCATCCCTCACCCCATCCAGGGTGAGGCCGCTGCCGGTGTCGTCTTCCTGCGTCCGGCCTCGCCGGGTACCGGTGTGATCGCCGGTGGTCCGGTCCGCGCCGTGCTGGAGTGCGCCGGGATCCACGACGTGCTGAGCAAGTCGCTCGGCTCGTCCAACGCGATCAACATCGTGCACGCCACCGTCGCGGCCCTGCGTGGCCTCGAGCAGCCGGAGGCCGTGGCCGCGCGCCGTGGCCTTCCGGTCGAGCACGTCGTCCCGGCCGCGCTGCTGCGCGCCCAGGCGGCGGGCCAGGCTGCGGCTGCGGCAGCGAAGGTGGGTGCGTGATGGCCCGTCTGAAGGTGACCCAGACCAAGTCCGCCATCGGCGGCAAGCAGAACCAGCGCGACACGCTGCGCACCCTGGGCCTCAAGCGGATCGGCGACGTCGTCGTCAAGGAGGACCGTCCTGAGATCCGCGGCATGGTCAAGACGGTGACGCACCTTGTCGCGGTCGAGGAGGTCGAGTGACCATGGCCGACGAGAAGAAGGTCGAGGAGGCCGCCGAGGTCAAGGCCCCGGCGAAGAAGGCCCCCGCCAAGAAGGCCGCCGCTACGGCCGAGGCAGCCGAGGCTGCTCCGGCCAAGAAGGCTCCGGCCAAGAAGGCGACCACGGCGAAGGCCGAGGCCGCTCCGAAGAAGGCTGCGAAGTCGGAGGCGGCCCAGAAGGCCGCCGAGGCCGCCGCCGTTCCGGGCGCCGGTGGCACCCTCAAGGTGCACCACCTGCGTCCGGCCCCCGGCGCCAAGACCGCCAAGACCCGCGTGGGTCGTGGTGAGGCGTCGAAGGGTAAGACGGCCGGCCGTGGCACCAAGGGCACCAAGGCCCGCTACCAGGTGCCGGACCGCTTCGAGGGTGGGCAGATGCCGCTGCACATGCGGCTGCCCAAGCTCCGCGGCTTCAAGAACCCGTTCCGTGTCGAGTACCAGGTCGTCAACCTGGACAAGCTCTCGGCGCTGTACCCGGACGGCGGCGACGTGACTGTCGCCGACCTGGTCGCGAAGGGCGCCGTCCGCAAGGGCGAGCCCGTCAAGGTGCTCGGCACCGGCGAGCTGACGGTCAAGGTCTCCGTCGCGGTGGACGCGTACTCCGCGTCCGCGAAGGAAAAGATCGTGGCTGCCGGCGGGAGCGTCGCGCAGGACTGATCCAAGGACGGGGCCGGTGGGGCACAGTTCCCACCGGCCCCTTTCCGTCTCTCACCGGCCATCCGTTATGGTTCGGCGGGGCCCGCCACCGTGCGGGACGAACTGACCGGGACGCGCCGGTCGAACGAGATGCCGCTGCGGCGGCCCAGGAGGACAGGTGCTCAGCGCATTCGTGCGGGCGTTCCGGACGCCCGACCTGCGGCGCAAGCTGCTCTTCACGATCGGCATCATGGTCGTGTTCCGCTTCGGCTCCTTCCTGCCGACGCCGGGCGTCTCCTACCCGAACGTGCAGACGTGTATCGACGAGTCGGCGAACAACGACCTGCTCGGGCTGGTGAACCTGTTCAGCGGCGGTGCGCTGCTCCAGCTGTCCGTCTTCGCGCTGGGGATCATGCCGTACATCACGGCGAGCATCATCATCCAGCTGCTGCGTGTAGTGATCCCCAAGTTCGAGGAGCTGCACAAGGAGGGCCAGTCGGGTACTGCCCGGCTGACCCAGTACACGCGTTACCTCACGATCGCCCTGGCCGTGCTGCAGTCGACGACCATCATCACCGTCGCGCGCTCCGGCCAGCTGTTCACCGGGTGCTCCGTGGACGTCATCCCGGACGACAACTGGATGACGCTGGTCATCATGGTGCTCACGATGACCGCCGGCACCGGGCTGATCATGTGGCTCGGCGAGCTCATCACGGAGCGCGGCGTCGGCAACGGCATGTCGCTGCTGATCTTCACCTCGATCGCGGCCTCGTTCCCGACGGCCATGTGGTCGATCGCCGGCGGCGCCAACGGCGCCATGAAGTTCACCGTGGTGCTGGCGATCATCGTGCTCGTCATCGCGCTGGTGGTCTTCGTCGAGCAGTCGCAGCGCCGCGTGCCCGTGCAGTACGCCAAGCGCATGGTCGGTCGCAAGATGTACGGCGGCTCGAGCACCTACATCCCGATCAAGATCAACATGGCCGGTGTCATCCCGGTGATCTTCGCCTCGTCGCTGCTGGCCGTCCCCGGCCTGATCGCGCAGTTCGCCGACCAGACGGCCGGCTGGGTGATCTGGGTGCAGCGGTACCTGGTGAGCCAGAGCTCGCCGCTGCACATCGCGCTCTACGTGCTGCTGATCATCTTCTTCTGCTACTTCTACACGGCGATCACGTTCAACCCGGACGAGGTCGCGGACAACATGAAGAAGTACGGCGGCTTCATCCCCGGGATCCGCGCCGGTCGTCCTACGGCCGAGTACCTCGACTACGTGATCTCTCGGATCACCGCGCCCGGGTCGATCTATCTGGCTCTGGTAGCCCTCATCCCCACCATCACGTTCCTCGTGCTGGGCGTCGGTCAGAACATCCCGTTCGGTGGCTCGTCGATCCTCATCGTCGTCGGTGTGGGTCTGGAGACGGTCAAGCAGATCGAGTCCCAGCTGCAGCAGCGGCACTACGAAGGGTTCTTGCGTTGAGCGCACGTCTCGTCCTCCTCGGGCCTCCCGGAGCAGGCAAGGGCACCCAGGCGGCCCGTCTGGCCGAGCGGCTTGCCGTCCCCGCGATCTCCACGGGCGACATCTTCCGCGCGAACATCAAGGGCGGCACCGAGCTGGGCCGCACCGCGCAGGCGTACACGGCGCGCGGCGAGCTGGTCCCGGACTCCGTGACCAACGCGATGGTGCAGGACCGCCTGGCGCAGGCGGACGCCGCCGAGGGCTTCCTGCTCGACGGCTACCCGCGCAACGTGGCCCAGGTCGCCGAGCTGGACGCGATCCTCGCGGCGGCTGGGCTGGCGCTGGACCTCGCCCTCGAGATCACGGCCGACCCGGCAGCGGTCACCGACCGGCTGCTCAAGCGGGCGGCGATCGAGGGCCGTGAGGACGACACGGAGGACGTGATCCGTCACCGGCTCGGTGTCTACGCCGAGCAGACGGCTCCGATCTCTCAGGTCTACGCCGCGCGGGGCCTGCTGGTGCAGGTCGACGGCATCGGCGCCATGGACGAGGTCACCGAGCGACTGCTCGCGGCGATCGAGCGTGCCGCCGGCTGAGCCGGCGGTGGTCATCGCATGAGATTCGGACGCGAGCGGATCGAGTACAAGACCCCGGAGCAGGTGCTGCGCATGCGCGTGGCGGGTCTGGTCGTGGCGCAGGCGCTCGATGCGGTGCGGGAGCAGGTCGCGCCCGGACGGACGACGGCCGACCTGGACGCCGTCGCGGCCGCGGTCATCGAGGGTGCCGGTGCCACGCCCTCGTTCCTCGGGTACCACGGATACCCGGCGACGCTGTGCGTCTCGGTGAACGACGAGATCGTGCACGGCATCCCCGGACCGCGGGTGCTCGCGCCCGGGGACGTCGTGTCGATCGACTGCGGTGCGATCGTGGACGGCTGGCACGGGGACTCGGCCATCACCGTGGTGCTCGACGCCCCGGGTGGCGCCGACCCGCACGACCTGGCCCTGGCCCGCGTGACCGAGGACGCCCTGTGGGCCGGGATCGCGGCGCTGGCCACGGGGGAGCGCATCGGTGATGTCGGGGAGGCCGTCGAGGACGTGGTCGACGGCGCCCTCGCCGAAGGGCTCAACGACGGGCACCGCTACGGCATCGTGGAGGAGTACGTCGGCCACGGCATCGGCAGTGCCATGCACCTGCCGCCCGACGTCCCGAACTACCGCACGCGTGACCGTGGTGCGCGCCTGCGCCCGGGGTTGTGCGTCGCGGTCGAGCCGATGCTCGTGCGCGGCTCGCGCCTGACCCAGGTGCTCGAGGACGACTGGACCGTCGTGACGAACGACGGGTCCCGCGCATCGCACTGGGAGCACACGGTCGCGATCGGGGAGCACGGCATCTGGGTGCTCACGGCACAGGACGGCGGGGCCGCACGGCTCGCCGCACTCGGGGTGACGGTCGCACCGCTCGACTGACGTCCCGCCGGCCTGCCTTCCGCGCTCGCTGCGTCCGAACGGGTGACGAGAGAATCTCTGCAGGTCAACGAGCCTGTTTCGACCATGAGCGCCCGAAATGTCCGATATGGTGCCACTTCAGCGGGAACGAACCCGCTGCGGGCCGGGGGAGCGGGGCCCTGTGCGGTGACGCGCGGGAGGCCGCGGGTCCGCGTCCCTCGGCAGGCGCCTGACGGCTCGCGTCTGCCCGCATCGATGGGTGGACCATGCTGCGTAGTGCTCGTCACGGAAGCTCTCTCGCGCGCCACGGCGTGCTCGCCGCGGTGGCTCTCGCCTCCGGAGTGGTGATGGTTGCTGGTCTGTCGACCGGCGCATCGGCCACGGACCGGGGAGGGCCGCAGGGCGGCGGCCACGGTGGCTTCTCGCATCCGCAGGCGGCGGCGCGGGGTGCCGAGGACCTGGCGGTCGGCCTGTACGTGTACCTCAAGCAGGACCCCTCGCAGCACGCCAACTGGGAGAACTCGACCCAGCAGTACCTCGTGCGCGCCTGGGTCGGCGACGAGTACGGCAGTGTGACCGTCGAGGAGGCGCAGGCGGCTGTCGAGGCGGCGGGGCTTGAGGTGTGCGGGCCCGGTGAGTGGGGCGTGCAGCAGGACAAGATCATCGGCGGCGTCGAGGTGTTCACCGACAACCCGGCCCCGAGCTATCCGAAGTCCTGGATCGGCTGGGTGAAGGCCGGCGGGAACATCTACGAGGCGGCCCACTGGAACTTGGACGATATGGTCGAGGTCCCCGAGTGCGGTGCCCAGTCGCCGACCCCGGTGCCCACCCAGACAGCCCCGGTCCCGGCTCCGACAGCGCCGCCCGTGACGGTTCCGACCGAGGGTCCGACGCCGACTCCCACGACGCCGGTCACCGTGGTGCAGCCGGCACCGGAGGTGTCTCCGAGTGCGACGCCGGTCGTCACCCCGGCCCCCTCGAGCTCGCCGACGGCGGGCGTGGTGACGGTGGTGCTTCCCGCACCGAGCTCGGTAGAGACCAAGGCGCCCGAGGTCGTGACCGAGGTGCTCGCGGCAGGGCCGTCTGGCACGGTGGCCGGCGCGCAGCTCGCATCGACCGGTGCTGCGCCCGTGGCGGGCGCGATCGCGGCGGTCCTGCTCCTCGCAGGAGGTGGGGTCCTGCTCGTCCTGCGGCGCCGCGGGGCAGCTCGCTGACCCTGACCCGCCGGACGGCACAACGCTGACCGTGCCCGGACACGACGGCGCCCTGGAGAGCACTCTCCGGGGCGCCGTCGTGCGTGAGGGGGCCCCTGGTTCCGTGCCCGCGGGCCGTAGCGTATGATCGTCCGTTGGGTGTGTTCCCTCGGTCGTTCCCCCGTTGTCCCAAGGCCTCGTCGAGAGGTGCTGCGGCACGTCGGGTCGGTGAGGGTGCATGTCCTCCACGGACATCACGGCCTGCGGGTCGGGATGCGCCGTGGGCAGATCGTCCCGGACCGACAGTTAGCGGAGGACATGGCGAAGAAGGACGGTGTCATCGAGATCGAGGGCAGCGTGGTCGAGGCACTGCCGAACGCGATGTTTCGCGTGGAGCTCACCAACGGCCACAAGGTGCTCGCCCACATCTCGGGCAAGATGCGGCAGCACTACATCCGGATCCTCCCGGAGGACCGCGTCGTCGTCGAGCTGAGCCCGTACGACCTGTCCCGCGGTCGGATCGTCTACCGCTACAAGTAATCACCACTCGAACACGCCGTCGGATTCCGGTCTCCCGGAGAGTGCGGCGGCGGAGGAACACGCGATGAAGGTCAAGCCCAGCGTCAAGAAGATCTGCGACAAGTGCAAGGTGATCCGCCGGCACGGTCGCGTCCAGGTGATCTGCGAGAACCTGCGCCACAAGCAGCGCCAGGGCTGATGCCCTGACGCCGTGCACGTGGGTGCACGGGTCGATCAGCACCACCCGCTCTCCTGCGAGGCAGGGAGCAGCAAGCGCACCACCACTCCGTCCCTCCGAGGCCCAGGCCTCGCCCGGACGGCGAACCCCCGGTCGGAGGCCGGGGCCCGCGAGAACACGCGGGAAGGCGGTGCGGAAGACCTCCGACGCAGTACAGGAGCCACCAGGCACATGGCACGTCTCATCGGCGTCGACCTCCCCCGCGAGAAGCGGCTCGAGATCGCGCTCACCTACATCTACGGGGTCGGTCGCACGCGCGCCCAGGCGACCCTGGCCGCCACCGGCATCAGCCCGGACGTCCGCGTGAAGGACCTCGGCGACGCCGAGCTCGTCGCGCTGCGTGACTACCTCGAGGCCAACTACAAGCTCGAGGGTGACCTTCGTCGCGAGGTCGCCGCGGACATCCGCCGCAAGGTCGAGATCGGCTGCTACGAGGGCCTGCGCCACCGCCGCGGCCTCCCGGTGCGCGGTCAGCGCACCAAGACCAACGCGCGTACCCGCAAGGGCCCCAAGCGCACCGTCGCCGGCAAGAAGAAGGCCGGGCGCAAGTAGCCCCCCGCCCGGTGACGCCGCGCGCCTGAGCGCGACGCCGTCCCGGACGCCTCGCCCCGTAGACCACGAGAGAAGAAGCAGATGCCTCCCAAGTCCCGCACCGCCGTGCGCAAGCCGCGCCGCAAGGAGAAGAAGAACGTCTCCCACGGCCAGGCGCACATCAAGAGCACGTTCAACAACACGATCATCTCCATCACCGACCCGTCGGGCGCCGTGATCGCGTCGGCCTCCTCCGGCCAGGTCGGCTTCAAGGGCTCGCGCAAGTCGACCCCGTTCGCCGCGCAGCTCGCCGCCGAGGCCGCCGCGCGTCGTGCGCAGGAGCACGGCATGAAGAAGGTCGACGTCTTCGTCAAGGGCCCGGGCTCGGGTCGCGAGACGGCCATCCGTTCGCTCCAGGCGACCGGCCTCGAGGTCGGCTCGATCCAGGACGTGACGCCCCAGGCGCACAACGGCTGCCGTCCGCCGAAGCGTCGCCGCGTCTGACGACAGTCGTCCAGGACCGGTGCGGGGTCGAACCTGCACCGGTCCTGCACCCGCTCGCCGACCAGGTGGACCGAGACCGGGCCGGAACGTAGTACCTGCGGAGCGTCATATGGCGGACGCCCGCTGAGAGGAAACACACCGTGCTGATCGCACAGCGCCCCACCCTGACCGAAGAGGTCATCTCGGAGAACCGTTCGCGGTTCTCCATCGAGCCGCTCGAGCCCGGCTTCGGCTACACGCTCGGCAACTCGCTTCGCCGGACGCTGCTGTCCTCCATCCCCGGTGCCGCCGTCACGTCCATCCGGATCGACGGCGTGCTGCACGAGTTCTCCACCGTGCCCGGTGTCAAGGAGGACGTCACCGAGATCATCCTCAACATCAAGAACCTCGTCGTCTCCTCGGAGAACGACGAGCCCGTCGTGATGTACCTGCGCAAGCAGGGTGCGGGCGAGGTCTCGGCCGCCGACATCGTCCCGCCGGCCGGTGTCGAGGTGCACAACCCGGACCTGCACCTGGCGACGCTCAACGACAAGGGCAAGCTCGAGATCGAGCTGACCGTCGAGCGCGGCCGCGGCTACGTGTCCGCGAGCCAGAACAAGTCCTTCGACACCGAGATCGGCCGGATCCCGGTCGACTCGATCTACTCGCCGGTCCTCAAGGTGACCTACAAGGTCGAGGCCACGCGTGTCGAGCAGCGCACCGACTTCGACAAGCTCATCGTCGACGTCGAGACCAAGGCCGCGATCAGCCCGCGTGACGCTCTCGCGTCGGCCGGCAAGACCCTGGTCGAGCTCTTCGGGCTTGCCCGCGAGCTCAACGTCGAGGCCGAGGGCATCGAGATCGGCCCGTCCCCGACGGACGCCGCTCTCGCCGCCGACCTCGCGCTGCCGATCGAGGACCTGCAGCTGACGATCCGGTCCTACAACTGCCTCAAGCGCGAGGGCATCCACTCCGTGGGTGAGCTCGTGGCGCGGTCCGAGGCGGACCTGCTGGACATCCGGAACTTCGGCCAGAAGTCGATCACCGAGGTCAAGGAGAAGCTCGCCGAGCTCGGCCTGACGCTCAAGGACAGCCCGCTCGACTTCGACCCGACCGCCGCCGCGTACTACAGCGACGACGAGGGTGACTTCACCGAGGACGAGCAGTACTGACGCCGGGGAACGCGCTGACCCAGGTCTGACCGACCGGGGCCCGCGCGGCGCCCATCACTGGAACTCAAGGAGTACGAATCATGCCTACGCCCACCAAGGGTCCCCGGCTCGGTGGCGGACCGGCGCACGAGCGGCTGATCCTCGCGAACCTCGCGACGGCGCTGTTCGAGCACAAGCGGATCACGACGACCGAGGCCAAGGCCAAGCGCCTTCGCCCGCTCGCCGAGCGCCTCATCACGTTCGCCAAGCGCGGTGACCTGCACGCCCGTCGTCGCGTCATGACCACCGTCAGGGACAAGGGTGTCGTGCACGTGCTGTTCACCGAGATCGCCCCGGCCATGGCCGAGCGTCAGGGTGGCTACACGCGCATCACCAAGATCGGTGCCCGCAAGGGTGACAACGCGCCGATGGCCGTCATCGAGCTCGTCCTCGAGCCCGTCTCGCCCAAGCAGGCCGTCGTCAAGGAGGCCACGAAGGCCACCGCGAAGGCTGCCAAGGCCGCCCCCGTCGCCGAGCCCGTCGTCGAGGAGACGGTGGCGCCTGCTGACGAGGTCGTCGAGGACTCCACCGAGGGCGACGCCGACAAGGCCTGATCCCTCGCTCGCAGCACGCTCGAAGGCCCGGTGACCCCGTGAGGGGCGCCGGGCCTTCGGCGTGCCGGCGGTGTCGGTGCCTGGGCTCTGGCCCCGGCTGGTCCGTCGTCGGCGGTGCGCCTACGGTCGATCCATGGGCATCCCTGTCGTGCTCGTGCACGGGCTGCGCTCGTCCCGGACGATGTGGCGCTCTCAGGTCGAGGCGCTCGACCGTGCCGGACGCACCGCGCTGGCGATCGACCTGCCGGGACACGGCGCGCGCCGGGGCGAGCTCTTCACGCAGGAGGCCGCGGTGGACGCCGTCCGTCGCGGCATCGACGAGGTCGGCGGTCGGGCGCTCGTCGTCGGTCTCTCGCTCGGCGGCTACACGGGCATCGCGCACGCCGCGCGCCATCCGGCGCAGGTCGCCGGGCTGGTCGCCGCGGCCTGCTCGACCGTGCCGTGGACCCCGGTGCTGCAGGGCTGGTCCGTGGCGGCGAAGGGGATCTGCCGGCTGCCGGACTCGGGCGCGGCGTTGAACGAACGGCTGGCGCACCGGATGCTGCCACCGGCGGGAGCGGTGGACGTGGCGGCGGGCGGCTATGCACTGGACGTCGTGGTCGACGTGCTGCGGGAGGCGCGGGGTGCCGACCCGTTGGGCGACCTCGCGCGCGTGCAGGTGCCGGTCTGGCTGGTCAACGGCAGGTACGACCACTTCCGGACGCACGAGCGTCGGTTCCTGCGTGCGTGCCAGGACGGTCGGCTGGTCGTCGTGCCGGGGGCGACGCACCTGGTGAGCCTGGTCGCCCCGGAACGGTTCACCCGGGTCGTGCTGGAGGCGGCGGACCTGGTCGACGCCGGAGCACGGGAGTCTGCGACCGTGTCCTGATCGCCGTCTCCGGTGATGTCTCCTGCGCCGATCGGACCGGGTTCAGGTGGCGTCGAGCGCCCAGGCCCGGGCCCCGCCGACGATGCCGGCCTGGTTGGGCACGACGACCACGTCGTCGCCGAGCCGGCCGAGGACCTGCGGGGTGATCTGCCGGGCGTTGCCGCCACCCAGGTAGAGCCGGTCCCAGTGCACGACGGGGCGCAGGCCGTCGACGACGCGACGCACCCTCCGCGACCACAGGCCGTCGCCCAGCCGGGCGCGTTCGGGCTGACCGATGTAGGCGTCGTAGGTGACGCCCCACCGCACCGGGTGGTGCGACCACTCGAGGTGCGGGGCCAGGCGTCCCCCGTCGAACAGCGCCGAGCCCAGCCCGGTGCCGAACGTGAGCACGAGCTCGACACCGGTACCCGAGACGACCCCCGCGCCGTGCACCTCGGCGTCGTTGAGCACGAGGGTCGGCAGACCCAGGCGGGCTTCGATCGCGGCGCGGACGTCGCACCCGGACCAGGCGGCGAGCAGCGCGGGGTCGACGGCGCTGCGGGGCCCGGAGCGGGTGACGTAGTGCGGCGTGGCCACGACGACCCCGTGGCGGATCATGCCGGGCATGCCGACGGTGACGCGTCCGGCCGGTGGAAGGTCCTGGGCGATCGCCGCGATGGTGTCGACGAGGCGCGAGGGCGGCAAGGGGTACGGCGTGGGCACCCGCACCGCCGGGGCGTGCAGGGTGCCGGCCGCGTCGAGCACGGACGCCTTGATGCCGCCGCCGCCGCAGTCGACGGAGAGCGTGAACGGGTCCGGTGTGGGCGTCGGCACGCCGCCACGGTAGTCCCGGGCGGCTAGCGTGGTCGCCCGTGAGTGACGACCCCGCCCTGACCTCCCCGCCCGGAACCGTCCGGTTGCGTCTCGACCTGGCCTACGACGGCACGGCGTTCGCCGGGTGGGCACGTCAGCCGGCACTGCGGTCGGTGCAGGGTGTGCTGGAGGACGCGCTGGCGACGGTGCTGCGTTCGGCGCACCGGGGCGAGGCCCTGCCACGGGTGACGGTCGCGGGCCGCACCGATGCGGGGGTGCACGCGCGGGGGCAGGTGGCCCACGTGGACGTGGTGGCCGAGGCGCTCGCGGCCACCCCCGGGCGGTCGGACAGGGAGCCGACGGACGCGCTGCTGACGCGGCTGGCGGGCGTTCTGCCCGCCGATGTCGTCGTGCACCGCGTCTCGCCGGCGCCTGCGGGCTTCGACGCCCGGTTCTCCGCGCTGCGGCGTCGGTACACGTACCGCGTCTGCGACGACCCGGGCCGACGGGACCCGTTGACGCGTTCGCACGTGCTGTGGCACCGGCATCCGCTGGACGTGTGGTCGATGGACGCCGCGGCCCGTGCGCTGCTCGGTCGGCACGACTTCGCCTCGTTCTGCAAGCAGCGTGAGGGGGCGACCACGATCCGCACGCTCGAGGAGCTGACGTGGACGCGCCCGACGGACGGCGCGGACGCGGGGCTGGTGGTGGCGCACGTGCAGGCCGACGCGTTCTGCCACTCGATGGTGCGGGCGCTGGTGGGCGCGAGCCTGGCCGTGGGCGAGGGGCGTCGGGGGGTGGGCTGGCCGGCGCAGGTGCTGGCGGGTGGGCGTCGCGACCCGGCGGGGGCGGTCGTGGCGGCGCACGGGCTGACGCTCGAGCAGGTGACCTACCCGCCGGACGCGGAGCTGGCGGCACGGGCCGAGCAGACGCGGGCGCGACGGGCCGCGGACGACGTGCACCCGCTGGACGTGCCGGTCGAGGGGTGACTGCTCAGGTCTCGTCGTCCTCGACGTAGTGCGTCTCGTCGACGTACTCCTCCTCGACGAGGTGCACGGCGGCCTCCTCGGCGCTGGCGCCACCGCCGGAGACCCCGGCGTCGCGGGCGAACGTGTCGGTGGCTCCGGCGCGGACGGCGGCGTCGTCCTGGACGAGTCGCCCTGCCCGGCCCTCCTCGCGCTCGCCGCTGATGTGCGGGCGCGCCTCCCAGACCTCGGGCTCCTCCTGCAGGACCCGTTGGTCGATCGTCTCGCGGTGCGCCTCTTCCCACGGCGTCTCGCCGTAGTGCGTGGGCCGTGGACGCTCGGGGAGGGTGTAGCCCTCGTCGAGCAGGTCGTCGACCCCGCGCTCGAGCAGGCTGTCCTCCCGCGGGATCTGGTCGGTGTCGCCCTCGCCGCCCACGTCCGGCGTCAGGCCCTGGTAGCCCTCGCTCTGCTCGCTCATGCTCTGACCCTCGCACCGGCCGACCTCCGGCGCCAGCGTTGCCCGGGACCGCGCGCCGCGGCCGCCCCGGGGCGGCCCCGGTGTCCGCTGCGGGTCGCCGCACCGGGACCGCGCGCGTCGTCCGGGCCCCCGCGCGCCAGGCAGACTGGTCCGATGGGTCATCTCGACATCGGCGGCATCGCCTACGCGCTCTCCGACGGGCGTCCGCTGCTGGACGACGTCACGTTCCGGGTCGCCGAGGGGTCGCGCGTGGCCCTGGTGGGCCCGAACGGCACGGGCAAGTCGACGCTGCTGCGCATCGTGGCCGGCGACGAGCAACCTCATGCGGGGTCGGTGGTGCGTTCCGGCGGGCTGGGCATCATGCGGCAGGACGTCGGGCGGATCGACGACGACCGGTCGGTGCGTGACCTGCTGGCGTCGTTGGCCGCCCCGGTGGTGCGCGACGCGGCCCGGGAGCTGGCGGCGGCCGAGCTGGGGATCATGGAGGTCGATGACGAGGCCGCGCAGATGCGGTACGCGCACGCCCTGGTCGACTGGGCGGACGTCGGGGGGTACGAGGCGGAGGCGGGCTGGGACCGGATCACCCAGGCGGTGCTGTCGATCCCGTTCGAGCGGGTGCAGGACCGCGAGGTGCGCACGATGTCGGGCGGTGAGCAGAAGCGGCTGGTGCTGGAGGCGCTGCTGTCCGGTCCTGACGAGGTGCTGCTGCTCGACGAGCCGGACAACGCACTGGACGTGCCGACCAAGCGCTGGCTGGAGGAGCGCCTGGTGGCCTCACCGAAGACGGTGCTGTTCGTCAGCCACGACCGCGAGCTGCTGGCCCGGGTCGCCACGGCGGTGGCCACGCTGGAGCCGAGCGTGCTGGGTGCACGGGTGTGGGTGCACGGCGGCGGCTTCGGCACGTACGCGCAGGCGCGCCAGGACCGGCTCGACCGGCTCGAGGAGCTGCTGCGCCGGTGGGAGGAGGAGCACGCCAAGCTCAAGGAGCTGGTGCTGAACCTGAAGACGAGGGCGGCGTTCAACGACGGTCTGGCCTCGCGGTACCAGGCGGCGCAGACCCGGCTGCGCAAGTTCGAGGAGGCGGGGCCGCCCACGGTCCGCACGCGCGAGCAGCAGGTGCGGGTGCGGCTGCGTGGGGGGCGGACGGCCAAACGTGCGGTGGTCGCCTCGGGGCTCGAGCTGACGGGGCTGATGAGGCCGTTCGACCTGGAGGTCTGGTTCGGCGAGCGGGTCGCGGTGCTCGGCTCGAACGGGTCGGGCAAGTCGCACTTCTTGCGGTTGCTGGCGGCGGGTGGTTCGGATCCAGGGCCGGAGCACCTGCCGGCGAGCGACGTCGCCGTGGCACCCGTGCCGCACACGGGCGCGGTGGTGCTCGGCTCCCGGGTGCGTCCGGGCTGGTTCGCGCAGAGCGCGGGTGCCGGGCAGCGGGACCTGACGGGACGGACTCTGCTGGAGGTGCTGCACCGCGGGGACGAGCACCGCTCGGGGATGGGGCGCGAGCAGGCGTCGAAGGCGTTGGACCGCTACGACCTGGTCGGGGCTGCGGAGCAGCGGTTCGAGACCTTGTCGGGCGGTCAGCAGGCCAGGTTCCAGATCCTGCTGCTGGAGCTGGGCGGGGCGACGCTGCTGCTGCTCGACGAGCCGACCGACAACCTCGACCTGCACTCGGCCGAGGCCCTCGAGGAGGGGTTGGCGGCGTTCGAGGGCACGGTGCTGGCGGTCACGCACGACCGGTGGTTCACCCGCACGTTCGACCGGTTCCTGGTGTTCGGGGCGGACGGCGAGGTCGTCGAGACCCCCGAACCGGTGTGGGACGTGGCCCGGGTGGACCGCGCGCGCTGAGCCCGGGGCGTCCGGGCCCGGTCAGAGCACGAGCGAGGCGGCCAGGGTGATCATCACCAGGGCGACCACCAGGTCGAGCACCTGCCAGGCGCGGGGGCGCGCGAACACCCCGGCGAGCCGGGTGGCCCCGAAGCCGAGCGCGGTGAACCACGTGATGCTCGCGGCGACCGCACCGGCGCCGAACGCGGCGGCACCGGCACCGGGCCCGTGCTGCTGGGCCAGGGAGCCGAGCAGCACGACGGTGTCGAGGTACACGTGCGGGTTGAGGAACGTGAAGCCCAGGGCCGCGAGGAGCACCGGGCGCAGACCGGCCGGACCGGCGTCGGCGGGGTGCAGGGTGGCGGGGCGACGGGCGCGCAGCGCGGCGAGCGCGGCGTAGCCGAGCAGGAAGGCTGCCCCGCCCCACCGGGCCGCAGCCAGGACACCCGGGTGGTCGGCGATCAGTCGTCCGAGCCCGGCGACGCCCGCGGTCACCAGGAGCGCGTCGGCGCCCGCGCACACCAGGACGACGGGCGCGACGTGCTCGCGGCGGATGCCCTGGCGCAGCACGAACGCGTTCTGGGCGCCGATGGCCACGATCAGGGAGAGCCCGCTGAGCAGGCCGGCGAGCGCGGCGGGGGCGAGGGCTGCGGTGGACGGGTCGGTCACGTGCGTCACGCTAGGTCGGCGCCGATTCGTCAGTCCAGTTCATGTTCCTGCACGACCATTAGCATCACTGATGTGTCAGCTCCGTTCGACCTTGCCCAGCTCGAGGCGCTCGCGGCCGTGGTGTCCGAGGGCAGCTTCGAGGCCGCGGCGCGCCGTCTGCACGTGACGCCCTCGGCGGTCAGCCAACG
Source organism: Cellulomonas soli (assembly GCF_052036975.1). Lineage (GTDB taxonomy): Bacteria > Actinomycetota > Actinomycetes > Actinomycetales > Cellulomonadaceae > Cellulomonas > Cellulomonas soli_A. Next base: position 43,959 of record NZ_JBQIAR010000015.1, on the reverse strand, counting down.
CATCAAGGCGCTCGAGCAGCAGGCCGGGCACGTCCTCGTGCAGCGCAGCCGGCCGTGCCGGGCGACCGCGGCGGGGGAGGAGCTCGTCCGGCTGGCAGGTCAGGTGGACCTGCTGGCCGCCGATGCGCTCGGGGCGCTGCGGGCCCTGGGGGGCCCGACGCGGCTCGCGGTCGCGGTCAACGCCGACTCGTTGTCCACCTGGTTCCCCTCGGCGCTCGTCGGCCTGCCCGCCGGGGTCCTGGTCGAGCTGCACCGCGAGGACCAGGACCACTCGGCCCGCCTGCTGCGCGACGGCACCGTCATGGCTGCGGTCACCGCCGACGCGCAGCCCGTCCAGGGGTGTCGGAGCCGGCCTCTGGGGGCCATGCGGTACCTGGCGGTGGCCTCGCCGGCGTTCGTGCGCACGCACCTGCCGGACGGCGCGGGCGCCGCGGCGCTGGCCGTGGCACCCGTGGTCGCGTTCAACCGGCAGGACGCGCTGCAGGCCCGGTTCGTCGAGCAGCTGGCCGGGCCGGGCCTGCAGCCGCCCGAGCACCACGTGCCCGAGCAGCAGGCGTTCGTCGACCTGGTCCGCGCGGGGCTGGGCTGGGGGATGGTGCCCGAGCGCGCCGCCGTGCCCGCGCTCGCCGAGGGGGGCCTGGTGGAGATCGCCCCGGGCCGGTTCCTCGACGTGCCGCTGCACTGGCAGCACTGGTCGCTGCGCACCGCGACGCTCGACGCGCTGACCGGCCGGGTCGTGCAGGCGGCGCAGGCCGGTCTGCGTCCGGCGGCCTCGTGAACGGCCGCCCGGCGGTGGTCGTCCCGGCGTCCTGATCGCGCCTCCTGGCGGGTGGCCCATGCCCGCGTTTTGCCCCCTCGGGCGGCTGCCGCTACTGTGGTGTGTCGTTGTGCGTCCCCTGTCGAGCGCGGTTGGCTTCTCACCAGCTGCACCGATGGCGGTCCGGTGCGAGCCCACTCGCCGGATGGGATGCCTCGACAGCCATCCTCGGACGGTCGCCCGTGCGGCCGGACGAACACGACGCAACACGAAACGAAGGCTACGACCCGTGCGTACGTACACCCCGAAGCCCGGCGACGTCGAGCGGAACTGGTACGTCATCGACGCGACCGATGTCGTCCTGGGCCGCCTGGCCACTCACGTGGCCACGCTGCTGCGCGGCAAGCACAAGGCCACCTTCGCCCCGCACGTCGACGGCGGTGACTTCGTCATCGTCATCAACGCGGAGAAGGTCGCTCTGACCGGCAACAAGCGCGAGACCAAGCTCGCGTACCGACACTCGGGCTACCCGGGCGGTCTGCGCGCGACGGCGTACTCGGACCTGCTCGACAAGCACCCCGAGCGCGCGATCGAGAAGGCTGTCCGCGGGATGCTCCCCAAGACGTCCCTCGCCCGTCAGCAGATCGGCAAGCTGAAGGTCTACGCGGGTGCCGAGCACCCGCACGCCGCTCAGCAGCCCAAGCCCTTCGAGATCACCCAGGTCTCCCAGCAGGCGTGAGCCGGCTGAGAGACGAGACGACACAGGACGCGAGGACACCAGTGGCCGAGACCACGGTCGACATCGACCTCGAGGGCGACGACACGCCCACGAGCTACACCTCCGAGACGGCTGCCCCCACGGGCCGCGGTCAGAGCATCACGGCGCCGGGGCAGGCCCTCGGCCGTCGCAAGGAAGCCGTCGCCCGCGTGCGCCTGGTGCCCGGCACCGGCCAGTGGAAGATCAACGGCCGCACCCTCGAGGACTACTTCCCGAACAAGGTGCACCAGCAGCTGGTCAACTCCCCGCTGAAGCTGGTCGACGTCGAGGGTCGCTTCGACGTCGTCGCCCGCATCACCGGTGGCGGCGTCTCCGGCCAGGCCGGTGCGCTGCGCCTGGGCATCGCCCGTGCGCTCAACGCGATCGACGCCGAGCACAACCGTCCGGCCCTGAAGAAGGCCGGCTTCCTCACGCGTGACGCGCGTGTGGTCGAGCGCAAGAAGGCCGGTCTCAAGAAGGCCCGCAAGGCTCCGCAGTACTCCAAGCGCTGATCCCTGGCGTGGTGGCCCGATGGCCCCGTGGGTCGACAGACCCGCGGGGCCATCGGCGTCCCAGCAGGTGACCAGCATGCTCGGGGGGATCACGCACGGCGGAAGGAAGCACAGCATGACTCGACTGTTCGGGACCGACGGGGTCCGGGGACTGGCCAACCGCGACGTGACGGCCGAGCTCGCGCTCGACCTGTCCGTCGCCGCGGCGCATGTCCTGGGATCGCAGGGCGAGTTCGCCGGGCACCGCCCACGGGCGGTCGTAGGACGGGATTCGCGTGCCTCGGGGGAGTTCCTGTCGGCCGCCGTCAGCGCCGGGCTCGCCTCGGCCGGTGTCGACGTGGTCAACGTCGGTGTGCTGCCGACGCCGGCCGTGGCCTACCTGACCGCGGCGCTCGGTGTCGACATCGGCGTCGTGCTCTCCGCGTCGCACAACCCCATGCCGGACAACGGCATCAAGTTCCTCGCCCGCGGCGGCAACAAGCTCGACGACGAGCTCGAGAAGGCCATCGAGGCGCGCATCGGTGAGGGCTGGGAACGCCCCCTGGGTGCCGACGTGGGGCGTATCCGCGTCGACACCGGCACCGCCGGTGACCAGTACGTGCAGCACCTGGTCGGCACGATCGACGTGCCGTTGGCCGGGCTGCGGATCGCCGTGGACTGCGCGAACGGTGCGGCGAGCGAGGTCGGCCCGGCCGCCCTGCGCGCCGCCGGCGCCGACGTCGTGGTCATCAACGCCTCGCCCGACGGACGCAACATCAACGAGCAGTGCGGTTCCACGCACCCCGAGCAGCTGCAGGCCGTCGTGGTCGCCTCCGGTGCCGACCTCGGCGTCGCGTTCGACGGCGACGCGGACCGCTGCCTGGCCGTCGACCGGCACGGGATCCTGGTGGACGGCGACCAGATCATGGGCGTGCTCGCGGTGGCCCTGCACGAGGCCGGTGCGCTGGCCCACGACACGCTCGTCACCACCGTGATGAGCAACCTCGGCCTCCGGCTGGCCATGCGCGACGCGGGGGTGCGCACGGTCGAGACGGCCGTGGGCGACCGGTACGTGCTCGAGGCGATGCGTGCCGGTGGGTTCGGCCTGGGCGGCGAGCAGTCCGGCCACATCATCCTCGCCGAGCACGCCACCACCGGTGACGGGGTGCTCACCGCACTGCAGCTCGCGGCCCGTGTCGCCTCGACCGGGCGACCGCTCGACGCCCTGGCGGGCATCGTGCGGCGCCTGCCGCAGACGCTCGTCAACGTGCCCGGTGTGGACAAGGCTCGCGCGGCCTCCGACGGCCCGTTGGCCGAGGCCGTCCGGGAGGCCGAGAACGGGCTCGGGGAGACCGGCCGTGTGCTGCTGCGCCCCTCGGGCACCGAGGCGCTCGTGCGCGTCATGGTGGAGGCCGCCACCCAGGACGACGCCGACCGCGTGGCGCACTCCCTGGCCGACGTGGTGCGGACCCGGCTGTCGCTGTGAGTCTGCCCGGGGAGCAGCACGCGCTGGCGCTGCGTGACCTGGTGCTGCGGGTGCTGGACCGCGTCGACGAGCACGGGGTCGCGCCGATCGTCCAGGTGGGCCACCCTGCCTTGCGTGCCGTCGCGACGCCCGTCGACGGGCAGCTCTCGTCCGACGAGCTCAGTCGGCTGCTGGACGTCATGCACCGCACCATGCGGGCTGCACCCGGTGTGGGGCTGGCCGCACCCCAGCTGGGGTTGCCGCTCGCGCTCGCGGTCGTGGAGGACCCGGGCTCGCCGGACAGTGAGGCGTCCCGAGTGCGGGAGCGCGGCCCGGTGCCGTTCCGCGTGCTGGTGAACCCGCGCTACGAGGTGGTCGGGGAGCAGCGTGCGTCGTTCTACGAGGGCTGCCTCAGCGTGATCGGCTACCAGGCCGTGGTTCCGCGCGCCCGCCAGGTGCGCCTGAAGGGTCACGACGAGCACGGTGCGGCCTTCGACGAAGTGCTGACCGGGTGGCCGGCGCGGATCGTGCAGCACGAGACGGACCACCTCGGCGGGACGCTGTACCTCGATCGGGCGCTCCTGCGCTCGTTGGCGGCCTCGGACCCGCAGGGCGCCCGGTGGCTCCTCGAGCCGAGCCCCACGACTGCGGCCCAGGTCCTGGGCTTCTCGCTCGACTGAGCGTCGGGCCTCGCCCGTCCCGATGACCACCCTGGTCCCCGGGGTGGCACCCCCAGGGTCGAGTGGGGGGAGTCCCCGATGTCGGAACGCGGGGGCTCGGCCTACCGTTGAGGGACCGAGGGGGCGCACCACTGACGATCGTGGTCGGCCAGCCAGCCGTGCTGCCGGTGCAGCCGACGACACCGACGACCGTTGACGACCGCAGGAGCTGAGTGACGTTGATCGAGGCATGGGCGTTGGCCCTGGCAGGCTCACCATGGGTGTTCCTCGTGGTGTACCTGTTCGCGACGATCGACGGCTTCTTCCCGCCGATCCCCAGCGAGTCGGTCATCATCGCGTTCGCCGCGCTGGCCATGTCGGGCGGCGACCCGCCGCTGCTGCCGCTGATGCTCGCGGCGGCGGCCGGCGCGTTCACCGGTGACCAGATCGCGTACCAGATCGGCACCAAGGTCGACGTGCGTCGGGTCAGGTTCCTGCGGCGACCGGCCGCGCAACGCACGATCGACTGGGCGGAACGGGCGTTGGCCCGCCGGGGCGCGTCGTTCATCATCGCGGCCCGGTACATCCCGGTGGGCCGTGTGGCGGTCAACATGACCGCGGGTGCCCTCGGCTTCCGTCGGCGTCGGTTCGTCTTCCTCACCGCGCTGGCGGCGGTCACCTGGGCCGGTTACAGCACGGCGATCGGTGTGGGTGCCGGTCTCTGGCTGCACGACCACCCGGTGGTCGCGGTGGCCGCGGGTGTCGTCGGCGGTGTGCTGATCGGTCTCCTCGTGGACTGGATGCTGAGGCGGTGGATGCCGATGAGTCCGGCGATCGAGCCGCACACCGCGACGGAGCCCGCGCACCAGGGCCGACGACCGGGCGATGCGCCTGCGGCGGTGCAGGCTGCCTCGTCGGCTGCTCCGGTCACAGGTCGCTCACGATCCGCCTCGGCTCGCTAACGATCCGGTCTCACCCGGGGTTGTCACCCGTTCGGGTGCTTAGGCTCGATCCCGGGTCGACGCCGTGGTCGGTCCTCCCGCCCTCGCGCCCCCTGGGGTTCGCGTGCGCGCGGGTGACGGGTGACGACGAGCGCCACGTGTCGCGCTGACGCCGGTCCGCGTGCGCGGGCGAGACCGGGGGTGGGTATGGCGACGTCCGCACGTCTCCCGTGCCGCACCACCACAGGAGGGACGGGGAGCGGGGTCCGCCCGGTCGAGAGGCGTCGGGCGTGGCTGGCGGCCGCCGCCGTCGCCAGTGCGCTCGCCCTCGGGCTGCTGGGCGCGTGCGCGTCGCCGCGGGCGGAGGCCGACGCGGTGCCGGTGGCTCCGGTCGCAGCCTCGGGTGACTGCCTGGCACCCCAGGTGCTCGCCGCCCTCGGCCTGCCGCAGGACGTCCTGGCGAGCCGTTCCCCGCACGCGGATGCCCCGCAGGCGGGACGGGTGCCCGAGGGTTTCGTCCCGGTCAGCGTGCTGGTCTGCGAGCTCGACGGCACCCTGCGCGACAGCGAGGGGGTGTGGAGCGCGGTGACGGCCACCCGCCTGGAGGGCGACCTGGATGCGCTCGTCGCGGCGCTGTCCGTGCCGTCCTCCGCCCGCTCGGACGGGGGTGGCACGGTGTGTGCGCAGGAGTCGCCCGTGCCGCCCGTGCTGTGGCTGGTCGACGCGATGGGCCGGGCGGTGCGGCCCCTGTGGCCCACTGACCGGTGCGGGGCACCGCAGTCGGGCGTCGGCGACGCGCTGGGCGCGTTGGAGGAGATCGCCTCCGACACGTACCCGGCGACGTTGCGTCAGGGTGCGGGCCTCAGCGGCTGAGCCTCACAGCTTGCGCAGCCGGACCCGCTGCACCGAGTGGTCGAACCCCTTGGTGAGCACGAGCGTCGCGCGGCTGCGCGTCGGCAGGATGTTCTGCTCGAGGTTCGGGGCGTTGATCGAGTCCCAGATGCTCTCCGCCTTGTCCACGGCCTGCTCGTCGGTGAGTGCCGCGTACCGGTGGAAGTAGGACTCCGGTCGGGAGAACGCCGTGCGGCGCAGGCTCAGGAACCGGTCCACGTACCACTGGCGGACGTCGGAGGTGCGTGCGTCGACGTAGATCGAGAAGTCGAAGAAGTCGCTGACGGCCAGGTTGGAGGTGCGGTCCGAGGTGGGGCGTGCGGGTTGCAGCACGTTCAGGCCTTCGATGATCAGCACGTCGGGCCGGCGGATGACGTGCTCGGCGCCCGGCACGATGTCGTAGGTGAGGTGGTCGTAGACCGGCACCCGCACCTCGGGGCGCCCGGCCTTGACCTTCGAGACGAAGCGCACGAGTTCGCGTCGGTCGTACGACTCGGGGAACCCCTTGCGGTCCATCAGTCCGCGGCGCTCGAGCTCGGCGTTCGGGTACAGGAACCCGTCGGTGGTCACCAGCTCGACGCGGGGCGTGGCGGGCCACCGGGCCAGCAGCTCGCGCAGCAGGCGGGCGGTGGTCGACTTGCCGACCGCGACGGAGCCGGCGACGCCGATGACGAACGGGGTGCCGCCGACGTCCTCGCGCAGGAACGTGCTGGAGGCCGCGTGCAGGCCTCGGGTGGCCTCGATGTACAGGTCGAGCAACCGGGAGATGGGGCGGTAGATGGCGTCGACCTCCGCCAGATCGATCGGGTCGCCGATGCCGGCGAGACGTTCGACGTCGGCGTTGGTGAGCGGCAGCGGCGTCGAGGCGGACAGGCGGGTCCACGCGTCGCGGTCCAGGTCGACGTAGGGGGTGGCCGGGGTGAGCGACGATGGCACGCCCCGATTGTGCCGGACGCGAAGCCGTCCCGGGTGCGCCCCCGCCCCCGGGCGGCCCCGGATAGACTCCGCGGCATGTGTGGGATCGTCGGATACGTCGGTAGCCAGGTGCCCAGTGCACGTCCCCTCGACGTGGTGCTGGGTGGGCTGCGTCGCCTCGAGTACCGCGGGTACGACTCCGCGGGCGTCGCCGTGGTCGAGCCGGGCAGGGCTCTGGCGACGGCCAAGAAGGCCGGCAAGCTCGTCAACCTGGTCGACCTGCTCGACGCCGCACCGCTGCCGGACGGGACCGCGGCGATCGGTCACACGAGGTGGGCGACGCACGGCGGCCCGACGGACGTCAACGCCCACCCGCACGTGGCGGGCAAGCTGGCGCTGATCCACAACGGCATCGTGGAGAACTTCGCGACGCTCAAGGCCGAGCTGGTGGCCGACGGCGTGCAGTTCCTCTCGGAGACCGACACGGAGGTGGCCGCGCAGCTGGTGTCGCGCGCCTACGACGCGACGGGGGACCTCACGGTCGCGCTCACGCAGGTGGCGCGGCGGCTCGAGGGCACGTTCACGCTGCTCGCGGTGCACGCGGACGCACCGGACGTCGTCGTGGGCGCCCGGCACGACTCGCCCCTCGTCGTCGGCCTGGGCGAGGGGGAGAACTTCCTCGGGTCGGACGTCGCGGCGTTCATCGCGCACACGCGTGAGGCGCTCGAGCTGGGTCAGGACCAGGTCGTGACCATCACCCCCACGTCGGTCACGGTGACGGACTTCGACGGGGCGCCCGTCGAGGCGCACCGGTACACGGTCGACTGGGACGCCGCCGCGGCGGAGAAGGGTGGCTTCCGTTCCTTCATGGACAAGGAGATCCACGACCAGCCGCACGCGGTGGCCGACACCCTGCTGGGTCGCACGGACGTCAGCGGCCGGCTCGTCCTCGACGAGATCCACATCGACGAGTCGATCCTGCGCACCGTCGACAAGATCGTCGTGATCGCCTGCGGCACGGCCGCGTACGCCGGTCACGTGGCGAAGTACGCGATCGAGCACTGGTGCCGGATCCCGGTCGAGGTCGAGCTGGCTCACGAGTTCCGGTACCGCGACCCCGTCGTCGACGAGCGCACCCTGGTCGTGGCCGTCTCGCAGTCCGGCGAGACCATGGACACGCTCATGGCCGTGCGGCACGCGCGCGAGCAGGGTGCGAAGGTGCTGGCGATCGTCAACACGCACGGCTCGACGATCCCCCGGGAGTCCGACGCGGTGCTCTACACGCACGCGGGCCCGGAGATCGCGGTGGCCTCCACCAAGGCGTTCCTCTCGCAGATCACGGCCGCGTACCTGCTGGGCCTCTACCTCGCTCAGCTGCGCGGCAACATGTTCGCCGACGAGGTCGGGGCGATCCTGGCCGAGCTGCGCGCCATGCCGGACAAGATCCAGCAGGTGCTGGACCGTGCCGGGCGGGTGCGCGAGATCGCCCGGTGGATGGTCGACACGCAGTCGGTGCTGTTCCTGGGGCGGCACGTCGGGTTCCCGGTGGCCATGGAAGGTGCGCTCAAGCTCAAGGAGCTCGCGTACATCCACGCCGAGGGCTTCGCCGCCGGTGAGCTCAAGCACGGTCCGATCGCGCTCATCGAGCCCGGTCAGCCGGTGTTCGTCATCGTGCCCTCGCCGCGGGGGCGGCACTCGCTGCACTCGAAGGTCATCTCGAACATCCAGGAGATCCGTGCACGCGGGGCCCGCACCCTGGTGATCGCCGAGGACGGCGACGAGGCCGTGCGCCCGTTCGCCGACGAGGTGTTCTACGTGCCGCAGGCACCGACCCTGCTGGCGCCGCTGCTGGCGGTCGTGCCGCTGCAGATCTTCGCGTGCGAGCTGGCCTCGGCCAAGGGCCTGGACGTCGACCAGCCGCGCAACCTGGCCAAGTCCGTCACGGTCGAGTGAACGGCTGGGCGGTGCGCGCGGTACGCACGGGCGAGCGGTGATCGTCGGCGTCGGGATCGATGTCGTGGACGTCGCCCGGTTCGTCGCCACGCTCGAGCGCGCGCCCGGGCTGCGCGAGCGCCTGTTCACCCCCGCCGAGCGTCAGATGCCGGACTCCTCGCTGGCGGCCCGGTTCGCCGCGAAGGAGGCCATCGCCAAGGCGCTCGGCGCCCCGGGCGGCATGAGCTGGCAGGACGCGACCGTGCGGCGCGTCGTGGGCGCTCAGCCGGTCGTCGAGGTGACCGGCACGGTGCTGGCGGCTGCCGACGCGCTCGGCGTGGCCCGGTTCCACCTGTCGATCTCGCACGACGCGGGCATCGCCTCGGCGGTCGTGGTGGCCGAGCGCGACTGACACCGGTCAGCCTCCCCGCGCGGGGCAGGTCGACCGGTGTCGGTCGCGGTGGGGTCACGTCAGCGCAGGCACGACCTCGCGCTCGAACAGCTCGATGCCGGTCCGGTCGTAGGCAGCCTCGGCGAAGTACGTGATGGCGTACGTCATGCCGAGCCCCTCCAACGCGCGCAACGTCTCGACGACCTGCTCGGGCGTGCCGACCAACGGCCCCCGGCGGAACTCCTCGGCGACGTCGGCGGCTCGCGTGGGCACGGTGCGTCGGTAGTGGTCCTCGATCCAGGCCAGGCGCTCGTCGACCTCGGCCTGGTTCTCGCCGATGACCACGTTGTAGTTGGCCGACCGGGTGATCTGCTCGAAGGGACGCCCCAGCTGCTCGCAGTGGTCGCGGAGCACCTGCGACTTGTGCGCGAACCCCTCGGGGGTGCCGTCGAAGTTGGTGTACTGCGCGTGCTGGGCGGCGATGCGCAACGTCTTCTTCTCGCCGCCGCCGGCGATCCACAGCGGCGGGCCGCCGAGCTGCAGGGGGAGCGGGGACAGCTGGGCTCCGTCCACCTGGTAGTGCTCGCCGTGGAACGTCGCGACACCCTGCGACCACAGCTGCTCGAAGATCTGCACGCCCTCGTCGAGCATGGCGATGCGCTCACCGGCCCGCGGGAACCCGTAGCCGTAGGCGCGCCACTCGTGCTCGTACCAGCCGGCGCCGATGCCCATCTGGACCCGACCGCCCGAGATGATGTCGGCGGTCGCCGCGACCTTGGCCAGGTACGCGGGGTTCCGGTAGGCCATGCACGTGCACATCTGGCCGAGCTTCACGCGGGTGGTGGTCGCCGCGTAGGCGTTGATGAGGCTCCACGCCTCGTGCGTGGCCTCGCCGTTGGGCTCCGGGACGGCGTGCACGTGGTCGTACACCCAGATCGAGTCGAACGCGTCGCCGGTGTCCGCGTGCGCGGCCAGACCGCTCATGACGGACCAGTGCTCGCGCGGGTCGATGCCGGTGAGGTCCTGCCGCCACCCCTGGGGGATGAAGAGTCCGAAGCGCATGCAGGCACGGTACCGGCACCCGGCGCGCGCCTGGGCGGGCGTGCGGGTGCGTGCGTCCGTCAGGATGGTGGGGTGCTGCTGTCGTGGACCTCCGCCGCGGTGCGGACCGCCGAGGAACCCCTGCTCGCCGCGGGCGTGCCGCTGATGGATCGTGCCGCGTTCGCCCTGCACGTCGAGGTGCTGCGTGTGCTGCGGGCCCGCCGCGGGCGGGTGCGTGGCGCGCACGTGGCGGTGCTGGCCGGGCCGGGCAACAACGGGGGCGACGCGCTGTTCGCCGCAGCCCTGCTGGCGCGCCGTGGCGTGCGGGTCACGGTGGTGACCACCTCGGCCCGTGCACACGCCGGGGGCCTGGCCGCGGTGCAGGCCGGGGGGGTGCGCACCGTGACCGTCGTCGAGGGCGGAACCGGTGCCGCGCTGCCCCTCGAGGTGGCCGTCCGGCTGGCTGCCGGCGCGGATGTCGTGCTGGACGGTCTGCTCGGCATCGGGGCGACGGGCGCCGGGGTGCGCGGCGAGGCCGGCTGGCTCGTGGAGGAGCTGGCCGGCGCGCTCGAGGTGCTCGCGGCCGCCGGCGAGGACCGCCCGGTGGTCGTGGCGGTCGACACGCCCTCGGGCATCGGGGTCGACGAAGGTACGTGCACCGGGCCGGTGCTTCCGGCGGACCTGACCGTGACGTTCGGCGGTGCCAAGCCGGGCCTCCTGCTCCCGCCGGCCGACACCCGTGCAGGTCACGTGGTGGTCGTCGACCTCGGGCTCGGGCTGGCTGCCGTGCGCCCGGCCGTGGCGCGGCTGACCCGGCAGGACGTGGCCGCGCTGTGGCCGGTCCCGGTGCGCGCCGCGCACAAGTACAGCCGCGGGGTGCTCGGCGTGGTCGCAGGTACCTCGACGTACCCCGGGGCGGCCGTGCTGACGACGAGCGCCGCGGTGCTCGCCGGGGTCGGCATGGTGCGGTTCGTCACCGACGTGACGGGGCCGGGCGCGGTGCCGGAACCGGACGGGGCGTCGGCGCCGACGTCGGGACACCCCGTCGACCCGCTCGGCGCCGCCGTGGTGGCGCAGCGCCCCGAGGTGGTGCTCGGTCGCGGTCGCGTGCAGGCGTGGGTGCTCGGCCCCGGCGTCGACCCTCAGGACGGCCCGCGCCGCCGCACGCTCGAGCAGGCGGTCGAGGCCGCCGTGCGGGACGGTGCGCCCGTGGTCGTGGATGCCGGGGCGCTGGAGCTGCTGCCCGCGCGGGTGGGGCCGCTGGTGGTGCTGACGCCGCACGCCGGGGAGCTGGCCCGGCTGCTCGGTGCGCGCGGCGAGCCGGTGAGCCGGTCGGACGTCGAGGCCGCACCCGTGCGGTACGCCCGGCGCGCGCACGAGCTGACCGGGGCGACCGTCCTGCTCAAGGGGCCGACGACCGTGGTCGTCGGGACGGGCGGGGCGGTCTACGCGCAGGCCGACGGACCGTCGTGGCTGGCGACCGCCGGTGCCGGTGACGTGCTCGCCGGGCTGCTGGGCGCGCTGCTGGCAGGGATGGCCGACGACCTCCGTGAGGACCCGGTGCTCGTGGCGGCCGCGGCAGCCGCGGCCGCGGCGGTGCACGGATGGGCGGCGGACCGGGCGAACCCCGGGGGGCCGGTGGCCGCGCTCGCGGTCGCGCACGCCCTGCCACGCACGGTGGCCGAGGTGCTGGCCGGCGCGCCGGGGGCATCCCGATGACGCTCGACGCCGCCCTGGCTGCCCGGGTCGACGCCCTGCTCACGGCGGCCCGCGCGGACGGTCGGCGGCGGCTGCTCGGGCTGACCGGTGCGCCGGGTGCGGGCAAGTCGACGTTGGCCGCGCAGATCGGGCGGCGCTGGCCGCACGACGTCGTCGTGGTGCCCATGGACGGGTTCCACCTGGCGCAGACCGAGCTGGAGCGGCTGGGGCGCGCGGACCGCAAGGGTGCGCCCGACACGTTCGACGCCGCGGGGTATGTCGCGCTGCTGCGGCGGCTGCGGGCCGCGGAGGAGACCGTGTATGCGCCGGAGTACCGCCGTGGCCTGCGCAACGGGGTCGCCGGGGCGATCGCCGTGCCGGCGCACGTGCCCCTGGTGGTCACCGAGGGCAACTACCTGCTGCTGCAGACCGACGGGTTCGCACCCGTCGCGGCACTGCTCGACGAGTCGTGGTTCGTCGCCCCCGACGACGGTCTGCGGCTGGCGCGGCTGGTGGCCCGGCACGTCGAGTTCGGCAAGGAGCCGACAGCGGCGCACACCTGGGCGCACGGCCCGGACGAGTCCAACGCGCGTCTGGTGCGGGCCACGGTGCACCGCGCCGACGTGGTCGTGGGTCGGTGAGGGCCCGGACGGGTCGGTGGCCGTCGGGCCGGTGAGAGACTGTCGGGCGTGAGCATGTACCCGGCGCGTGCGGTGGTCGACCTCACCGCGATCCGTGACAACGTCCGCAGCCTTGCCGCCCACGCGCCCACGGCGCAGGTCATGGCCGTGGTGAAGGCTGACGCCTACGGGCACGGTCTGGTGCCCTCGGCCCGGGCCGCGATCGCCGGCGGTGCCACCTGGCTGGGCACCGCGCAGGTGTGCGAGGCGCTCGAGCTGCGTCGTGCCGGGGTGCTCGACGTCCGGGTGCTCACCTGGTTGTACGCGCCCGGCGCGCCGCTGCGCGAGGCGGTCGAGGCGGACGTCGACGTGTCGGTGGCGGCGGCGTGGGCGCTCGACGAGGTCGTCGCCGCGGCCCGGGCTGCCGGTCGGACGGCGCGCGTGCACCTCAAGGTCGACACCGGGCTCGGCCGCAACGGCCTGACTCCGGTGCAGCTGGTCGAGCTGCTCGAGCCCGCGCTGCGCGCCGAGGCCGAGGGCGCGGTGCACGTGGTCGGGTTGTGGTCGCACCTGGCGTTCGCCGACGAGCCCGAGCACCCGACGGTCCGGGCGCAGGCGCAGGTGTTCGCCGAGGCGGTGCGCACGGTCGAGCAGGCAGGTGTGCGGCTCGAGGTGCGGCACCTGGCGAACTCGGCGGCGACGCTGACCACACCGGCCGTGCACTACGACCTCGTGCGGCCCGGTGTGGCGGTCTACGGGCTCTCGCCGGTGCCCCAGCTGGGCGGGCCGGAGCGCTACGGGTTGACGCCCGCCATGACGCTCGAGGCCGAGCTGGCCACCGTCAAGGACGTGCCGGCGGGCACCGGCGTGTCGTACGCGCACCAGTACGTGGTGGAGCGGGACACGGTGCTCGGTGTGGTGCCGCTGGGGTACTCGGACGGCATCCCGCGGCACGCCTCGGGTGGTGCGGCCCGGCTCGGCGGTCCGGTGCAGCTCGGCGGTCGGCGCCTGGGCGTCGCCGGTCGCGTGTGCATGGACCAGTTCGTGGTGGATCTCGGGCCTGGGGCCACCGACCGGGCGGGCGACCGGGTCGTGCTGTTCGGCACGGGTGCCGACGGCGAGCCGACCGCGCAGGACTGGGCGGTGGCGGCGGACACCATCGGGTACGAGATCGTCACCCGGCTCGGCGGCCGGGTGCCGCGCGTGCACGTCGGTGACCTGGGTGAGTCGGTCGAGCCCGCGGTGGCCGCCGCCGGGCGTGACCGTGCCGAGCAGGTGGTCCGGTGACGGCCGTCGTGCGTCTGTCCGACGCCGAGGCGACGCGCGCGTACGGTCGGGCCCTGGCCCAGATGCTGCGCGCGGGCGACCTGGTCGTGCTCACCGGTGACCTGGGTGCCGGCAAGACCACGCTGACGCAGGGCCTCGGCGAGGGGCTGCACGTGCGTGGGCAGGTGGCCTCGCCGACGTTCATCATCGCCCGCGAGCACCCGCCGCTGCCGCGAGCCGACGGCACCCGCGGCCCGGCCCTCGTGCACGTGGACGCGTACCGGCTCGGCTCGCTCGACGAGGTCGACGCCCTGGACCTGGACTCGAGCCTGGAGGAGTCCGTCACGGTCGTCGAGTGGGGTGAGGGCTGGGTGGAGGGCCTGGCGGACGACCGTCTCGAGCTGCGGCTGCAGCGCCCGCGGGGCGATGCCGACCAGGTCGGGGTCGACGAGGCGCTCGAGGCGGGGTCGGACCCGTCCGCGGGGGAGCGGGTGCTGCACGTGACACCGGTGGGTGCGCGGTGGGCGGACGTCGCCCTGCCGGGCCAGGACGCCGCCCGGGTGGGACCGTCGACCGACGCGCAGGTGCGGGCTTCCTCCGACGAGATGGCAGGCTGATCGCCGTGCATCTCGCCCTGGACACCTCTGCCGCTGTGGCCGTCGCCCTCGTGGATGACGACGGCACGGTCCTGGCTGCGCGTTCCGACGACCAGCAGCGTCACCACGCCGAGCTGCTCGCCCCGATGATCGCCGGCGTGCTGGCCGACGCCGGGGTGAGCCGGACCGACCTGACCTCGGTGGTCGTCGGCACCGGGCCGGCGCCGTTCACGGGTCTGCGGGTGGGGCTGGTGACCGCGCGCACGCTGGCGCTGTCCCTGGGGATCCCGGTGCGTGGTGTGCCCAGCCTGGACGCCCTGGCTGCGTCCGCGTCGCGGCTCGTGCCCGAGGGGACCGCGCTGCTCGCGGTCACGGACGCCCGTCGGCGCGAGGTGTACACCGCCGAGTACGTCGTCGAGGGAGCCGGCGTGATCAGCGTGACGCGCGCCCCGGAGGTGGGTGCGCCGGCGGACGTGGCGCGCGACGGCGCCGTGGTCGTCGGACCCGGCGCCGCCCTGTACCCGGACGTCTTCGACCTGCGGGACGTCGTGCCCGCCGTCGTCGACCCCGCCGAGCTGGCCCGGCTGGCCCTTGCCCGGGCCGCGGCGGGGGAGCCGCTCGGTACCGAGCCGCTGTACCTGCGTCGACCCGACGCCGTCCCGAGCGCGGCACGCAAGCGCGTGCTCGGATGAGCACCGGGCGTGGGCCCGACGTGCGTCTGCGCGACCTGACGCTCGAGGACGTCCCGGCGCTCGACGTGCTGGAGAAGCAGCTGTTCGGCCCCGGCGCGTGGTCGCGGCAGGGTCTGGCCGACGAGATCGTCGGTCCCGGGCGCTGGTACGTCGGTGCCGAGCTCGGCGGTCGGCTCGTCGGGTACGCCGGTCTGTGGTTCGACGGTCAGGACGCCCAGGTGATGACCGTCGGCACGGCGCAGGCGCACCAGGGTCGTGGTGTGGGTCGGCTGCTGCTGGACGCGCTCGTCGAGCGTGCCCGGACCCTGGGGGCGGAGGTCCTGCTCCTGGAGGTCCGGGTCGACAACGAGCCGGCCCTGCGCCTGTATGCGGCGGCGGGGTTCGAGCAGCTGGGCCGTCGCCGCGGCTACTACCAGCCGGAGAACGTGGACGCCTGGACGATGCGCCTGCCGCTGCAGCAGGCTGACGCCTGACGCGTCCACCACCCGAGGGAGCACCTGATGACCGATCCGCGCGGCACCGTCCTGGTCGAGGCCACCACGCTCGCGGCGCTGCTCGCGGACGACGAGGCACCCGTGCTGCTCGACGTGCGCTGGGCGCTGGGACGCACCGACGGGCACGAGCAGTACCTGGGCGGTCACCTGCCCGGTGCCGTGTACGTCGACCTGGACACCGAGCTGGCTGCCCCGCCGAGCCCGCAGGGTGGGCGGCACCCCATGCCGGCGCTCGCGGACCTGGAGGCGTCGGCCCGCCGGTGGGGGGTGCGGGAGGGTCGCGGGGTCGTCGTCTACGACGGGGCCGGCGGTGTCTCCGCCGCGCGGGCATGGTGGTTGCTGCGCTGGGCGGGTGTGCGCGACGTGCGACTGCTCGACGGGGGGCTGCAGGCGTGGCAGGCCGCGGGGTACTCGCTCGAGGCGGGCCCGGTCACGGCCGAGCCGGGGGACGTCGTGCTGGTCGCGGGTGCGCTGCCCACGCTCGACGCCGACGGCGCCGCGGCGCTCGCCGGGTCGGGGACGCTGCTCGACGCGCGGGCGGCCGAGCGATACGCCGGTGAGGTCGAGCCGGTCGACCCGAAGGCCGGGCACATCCCCGGTGCGGTCTCGGCACCGACGACGGCCAACCTTGACGCGGACGGCCGGTTCCTGCCGGGGGATGCGCTGCGTGAGCGGTTCCGGGCGCTGCGGGCGCAGGAGGGCGCGCCGGTGGCGGTCTACTGCGGGTCGGGGGTGACGGCTGCGCACGAGGTGGCGGCGCTGGCGTCGATCGGTGTCGAGGCGGCCCTCTACCCCGGGTCGTGGTCGCAGTGGTCCCACGACGAGACCCGCCCGGTCGCGACAGGCATCACCGACGGCGGGGCTGCCTGACCGGACCGGACGGGCCGGGTGTCGTCGAGCCGTCAGATCGTCTGTGCGACCTGCTCGTAGGTGAGGCGTGCGCCACGCGGGTGCGGGGTGCTCGAGCCCTCGGTGCGTCCGACGTTGAGGACCATGAGGGCCTTCCAGCCGTTCTCGGTGAAGAACTCCCCGTCGATGCCTGCCGCGTCCATGCCGCTCATCGGGCCGACCGCCAGGCCTGCCGCGCGCAGCCCGACGATCAGGTAGCCGGCCTGCAGGGTCGCGTTGGTGCGGGCCATCTGCTCGCGCGTGGGCTCGTTGTCCTCGAGCGAGGTCGCCATGGCCGCGTACGGCGGCATGAGCACCGGGATGTGGGTGTGGAACCGGGTGTCGGCGGCCACGACGATCGACAGGGGGGCGGCGAGGACGCGCTCGCGGTTGCCCTCGCCCATGTGGGTGGCCAGGCGTGCACGGGCCTGCGGGGTGCGCACCAGCAGCAGCCGCAGCGGCACGATGTTGATCGCGGTGGGGCCCCACTTGACCAGGTCGTAGACGGCGGCGATCTCCTGGTCGGTGACCTCCTCGTCGCGGAAGTGGTGGACGCTGCGGGCCTCGCGGAACAGGCGGTCGGCGACCTCGTCGGGGACGGCGAGCGTGGGAGCGGGGAAGTCCAGTCCGTCGAGGACGGTCGTGTCGGTGCTCATGCTCTGATTGAACTCTCAATGACTGTGAAGTCGTCCCATGAAAGGGGTGACGTCGCTCACGCCTACGATGGGGGCATGGCAGACCCCCTCGTCCTCGGGATCGAGACCTCCTGCGACGAGACGGGTGTCGCCCTCGTACGCGGCCACGACCTGCTCGTCGACTCCGTGGCCAGCTCGGTCGACGAGCATGCGCGGTTCGGCGGGATCATCCCGGAGATCGCCTCCCGGGCCCACCTCGAAGCCATGGTGCCGACGATCGAACGGGCACTGGCCACGGCCGACGTCACGCTCGACCAGGTCGACGCGATCGCCGTCACCGCCGGCCCCGGCCTCGTCGGACCGCTCACCGTGGGCGCCTCGGCGGCCAAGGCGCTGGCGATCGGGCTCGACAAGCCGCTCTACGGCGTCAACCACGTCATCGGCCACGCGGTCGTCGACGAGCTGGTCGACGGGCCGTTCCCCGAGCGGGTCATGGCCCTGGTCGTCTCCGGCGGCCACTCCTCGCTGCTGCTCATCGACGACACCGTGCAGGTCACCGAGCTCGGGTCGACGCTCGACGACGCCGCGGGGGAGGCCTTCGACAAGGTCGGACGGCTGCTCGGCCTGCCCTACCCCGGCGGCCCGCACATCGACCGCCTCGCACGCGAGGGCAACCCGGCGGCCATCCGGTTCCCCCGTGGGCTGACGGCCGCCAAGGACCAGGCCGCCCATGCCGCGGACTTCTCGTTCTCCGGCCTGAAGACCGCCGTGGCCCGCTGGGTCGAGGCCCGCCAGGACGCCGGCCAGGAGATCCCGCTGCCCGACGTGGCCGCCTCGTTCGCCGAGGCCGTCGCCGACGTGCTCACCGCCAAGACCATCGCCGCCTGCCGTGCGCACGGCGTCGACACGCTCGTGGTCGGCGGCGGCTTCTCGGCCAACTCCCAGCTGCGTGACATGGCCGCAGCCCGGTGCGCGCAGGCCGGGATCACCCTGCGCATCCCGCCGATCCGGTACTGCACCGACAACGGCGCGATGATCGCCGCGCTCGGCTCGGCCGTCGTGCGGCGCGGCATGGCACCCTCGGCACTGGACCTGCCGGTCGACTCCTCGATGCCGCTGACCCAGGTGCTGGTCTGACCGACGACCACTGAACCCTCTCGCCGGGCGTGGTCGACTGACGCGATCCGGTCCGTGGTCGGCGTGGTCAGGCACTTCACTCCCGTCCCGTCCGCGCCGATGGGACCGTGTGCACCCGTTCGTCCCGCTGCTCCGCCCTGGTCTGCTGGCCGCGACCGACGACTCGGCGGCGGGCGGCCTCGACTGGCCGGGCCTGGCGGGCCTGCTGCGGGCCGCGCTCGTCCTGGGCGTGGTGTGGCTCTGCTACGACGTGCTCGCCCGTCTGGTCGCCCGCGAGCTGCTCGCCCGGCGCATCGTGCGGGCCGATCCGAGCCGTGCGCGGGTGGTCCGCATGGCACTGCGCGAGTCGATGCCCTTGCTGCGGTGGCGCGCGAAGGGGTTCGTCTACCCCTCCGACCCGTTCGCGTTGGTCACCCCCGTGGTGGTCCCGCCGCTCGGCGACGGGAGGCCGGGTGAGCACTTCCTGGCCGCGGGGCCGTCGCAGGTGGAGAGCCAGATCAGCGTGTGGGGGGTGCGCACCGACGCGACGGTGCCGGTGGCGCCCGGGGTGGCGCTCCTCGTCGTCTGCCTGGGGCGGATCGGCACCGTGCAGGCGGCCGAGAACCCCGGAGAGCCGGACTACGTGCTGCGGGACGCCGCTGCCCGGATGGCCGACATCGACCTCCCGTCCACGGTGACCCGTCTCCGCGTCGGTCCGGTCGAGCGAGGGGTCACGGCGGCCGGCGAGGCGTGGCGGCACACGTTCCAGGTCGGCTCGCAGCTCGTCACGGACACGCACCTCGACCACGACGGGTGGGCCTTCGTCGTGGGGGTCTTGCGACCTGCGGGGTTCCAGGGCGCCGAGCGGATCGTCGACGGTGTGCTGAGCACGTGGCGGTGGATCCCGGACGGAGGCATCACCCGCCAGGTGTGAGCGGTGGTCGCGGGGACGCGCCTACAGCGGCCTGCCGGCCCGCATCTCGGCCACGAGCGAGCGGACGACGCCGTCGAGCTCGCCGGCGTTGCGCCGTGCCGCGGCCCGCTGCCGCTGGTACGAGGCGCCCTTGCGCAGGATCACCCGCACCTGCTCCAGCTCGGCCGAGCACCCCAGGCGTTCGGCCACCGGCGCCAGCTCCGTCAGCCAATGGGCGACCGAGTCCGTCACGAGCTCCTCCTCGCCCGCGGCGTCGGTGATGACGATCGCGTCCATGCCGTAGCGCGCCGAGCGCCACTTGTTCTCCTGCGCGAACCAGGGCGGCATGGTCGGCAGCGTCCGACCCTGGTCGAGCAGCGTGGAGAAGTGCTCGACCAGGCAGTGCGTGAACGCGGAGATCGCGGTGACCTCCAGCAGGTTCGTCGCACCGTCGGCGATGCGCATCTCGAGCGTGCCGAACCGGGGCGAGGGGCGGATGTCCCAGCGGACCTCGTCGAACTGGTCGATCACGCCGGTGTGCATCATGTCGCCGACGTACTGCTCGAGCTGTTCCCAGTGGTCGAACCCGAACGGCAGGCCCGCCGTGGGCAGCTGCTGGAAGATCAGGGCACGGTTCGAGGCGTACCCGGTGTCCTTGCCCGCCCAGAACGGCGAGGACGCCGACAGCGACTGGATGTGCGGGAACACCGTGAGCATCGCGCGTGAGATCGGCAGCACCTTGGCGCGGTCCTCGATGCCCACGTGCACGTGCACGCCGTAGATGAGCATCTGCCGGCCCCACCACTGCGTGCGGTCGATCAGGGTCGCGTACCGCTGCTTGTCGGTGACCTTCTGCCGGGCCCAGTGCGCGAACGGGTGCGTGCCGCCGCCCATGACGTCGATGCGCAGCGGGGTCGCCGCGTCCTGGACCTGCTCGATCGCCCGCCGCAGGTCTTCCCCGGCCTGGCCGACGGTGGTGCACTTGCCGGAGTTGACCTCGACCGTGTTGAGGAGCAGCTCCTGCGTGATGTTCGGGTGGTCGAGCCCGTCGGCGCCGCGCACGGCCTCGAAGATCGACGGTGCGGCCTGCCGCAGGTCGCCCGAGTCGGTGTCGACGAGCGCCAGCTCCCACTCGATGCCCACGGTCGAGCGCTCCGAGCGGGCGAACGGCAGGCGGACGGGCGCGGCCATCAGAGGGGCTCCACGACGAGCACCTGCTGCGTGCCGGCGACGCGCGTCAGCACGACGGTGGCCTCGGCGCTGCCCCGCAGGTCGAGCTGGTGGCGCAGCTGCTCGGGGACCACGGCGGTGCCTCGCTTCTTGATGGTCAGCCGTCCCACGTCGCGCCCGCGCAGGTAGGTGCGCAGACGCTTGAGGCCGAACGGCAGCGTGTCGAGCACGCGGTACGCGGTGGCGGTCGGGTGGTCGTGCAGGGCGTCGGAGGTCACGTAGGCGATGGTGGGGTCGACGAGCCGACCGTGCACCTGCTGGGCGACGGTGCCGACCAGCCCGGCGCGGATCACGGCGCCGTCGGGCTCGTACAGGTACGGGCCGACCGGGCCGACCGGGGGGTGGGGGTCGTCGTCGGGTGTGGCGCGCAGCACGTGCGACGTGCCGTCGTGCAGCACGAGGGCGCTGCGGCCCGGGCCGTCGGGGGCCAGGGGGCCGAACCACAGCCCGACCTCGACGACGTCCCCGTCGACGGACACCCACTGCGCCTCGGCGTCGTCGGGCACCGCACCGCGCGGCAGGCCGGGGCCGAGCTTGAGGCCGAGCGCCGGCACCTGCTCGCGGACGGCGAGCACGGCGTCCAGGGGTGGGGAGTAGGCCGCGGGGTCGAACACGCGGCTGCCGGAGGACGTGCGCCGTGCCGGGTCGGCGTACACGGCGTCGACGCCCTCGGCGAGCAGGTCGAGCGCGAGGCCGTCGCCGTGCCGGACCTGCGACTCGGGGAAGTGGCGCAGGTTGACCGTGGCGACGGCGGCGGTGACCTCGTCCAGCTCGGTGGCCAGCACGCGCAGCCCTACGCCGGCGAAGGTCATCGCGTCGGCGCCGATCCCGCACGTCAGGTCCGCCACGTGCGTGGAGCCGGCCGCCAGGTACCGCCGGGCGTGCTGCGCGGCCACGGTCAGGCGGGTGGCCTGCTCGAGGCCGGCGGGAGTGAAGAGCATGCCGTCGGCGAAGTCGCCGAACTTGGCGTGCGCCTTGGCGCGCAGCCGCGACTGGGTCAGGGCGGCCGCCACCAGCACGGGGTCGAGGCCCTCGCTGCGCAGGCGCTCCGACAGGGCCATCACGCGGGTCTCGTCGTACGGCGGCAGCGCCGTCAGCAGCGCCCACCCGGTGGGGCTGAGCAGCTGGGCCAGGCCCTGGTCGTCCATGCGGCCGATCCTTGCACGGGGTACCCCCGCGGGGCACCGCCGTGGTTCGTCCGCGGAAGACCCACATGCGCTGCGAGGGGAGGCTGTTGCCCCGGACTGCGTGTTCGCCGGTCGCGGACGGCTGGCACTCGCCTTGACCGAGTGCTAACGCGTTCCTAGAGTGAGAGACCGGTGAGCCCCTCGGGGCAGGCCGACCGCACCGACAGGCCCCGGCACCCGCGACGACGGTGGCCCGCACGTGCGGCCCAGACAACTCACGCACGCACTCACACGCGAAGGGGAGGTCCGCTGTGTCGGTCTCCATCAAGCCGCTCGAGGACCGCATCGTCGTCAAGACGCTCGAGGCGGAGCAGACGACCGCCTCCGGTCTCGTCATCCCGGACAGCGCCAAGGAGAAGCCCCAGGAGGGCGAGGTCCTGGCCGTGGGTCCCGGTCGCATCGACGACAAGGGCAACCGCGTCCCGCTCGACGTGGCCGTCGGCGACAAGGTCATCTACTCCAAGTACGGCGGCACCGAGGTGAAGTACGCCGGCGAGGAGTACCTGATCCTCTCGGCCCGCGACATCCTGGCGATCGTCGTCAAGTGAACCGTCGTCAAGTGATCTGAGGCCGCTCGCGGCCTGGGATGACGAGAGCCCCCACCCTGCGCGGGTGGGGGCTCTCGTGCGTCTGTGTCGGGTTGCGGGCCGTGTCGGCGGGGGCCCGCCTGGCCGGCGGGCTCGGTGAGGTCAGGAGGCGTTGCGGCGACCGGCTCGTTCGAGGAGCACGGCGGTGCGCTCGTCCTCGGAGAGCCCGCCCCACACGCCGTACGGCTCGCGCACCGTGAGGGACTGCTCGCGGCACTCGCGCAGCACGGGGCACGTGCCGCAGATCGCCTTGGCGGCCTCGGCCCGCCGTCGCCTGGCCGCTCCCCGCTCACCCTCCGGGTGGAAGAACAGATCGTGGTCGGCCTCGCGGCATGCGCCGTCGAACTGCCACTCCCACAGGTCCATCACCGGTCCGGGCAGTCGTGAGATCTCGGCCATGCGTCACACTCCTCGGTCGCTCTCCGTACGGGTCGACCCCAGGGGCCCACACCGCTCTGTGGTGGTCCGGTTCGTACGGGCGGGCCGTACGTTTTGCCACGTTACAACCGCGCCAAGAGTTGTTCAAGACCCGTTCGGGAGTACTTCGTCCCTGGACGGCTCGCCAGCGCGCCTCCCTGTTTGCCCAGGTGGAGGGGGGGGTCCTGTGTGACGCGGTGGTCGACGCGGCGCTCCGCCGCCGGGCCGCGCGCCCTGGCAGAATCGAGGGATGCCACCCGACGAGGACGCGCTGCTCGGCGAGCCCTCCGCACCCGCCCTCACCGTGGCCGGAGTCGCCCGGCGGCTCGGCGTGGCCCCTGCGACGCTGCGCACCTGGGACCGCCGCTACGGCCTGGGCCCCTCCGCGCACGCACCCGGTCAGCACCGCCGGTACACACCGCAGGACGTCGACCGGCTGCTCGTCATGCGACGGCTCACCGTGGACGGTGTGGCGCCCGCCGAGGCCGCCCGGGCAGCACTTGCCGCCGGCAGCACCGGCGAGAGCCCCCGGCCGGCGACCGTCACACCCGCGCACGTCGTCGACGCGGCCGTCGCCGGCGACGTCGAACGGTGCGCCCGGCTGCTCGCCCTGCACGACGGGGCGGACGTGGGGCAGTGGTGGACCGGCCTCGCCGAGCCCTCCCTGCACACCCTCGCGCGACTCACCGTCGTGGACCGGCCCGGGGTCGACGCCGCCGCCACCCTCACCGCGGCCGCGCTGGCCGCGCTGCGCGCCCGCACGGCCGTGGCGCCACCGCCAGGCACCCCGGTCGTGCTGCTCCTCGCCCCGGCCGGAGAGCCCCGACCTCTGTCCGTGCACGCGCTCGCGGCCGCGCTGGTCGCGGCAGGGGTGGACGCGCGCATCGTGGGCGGCCCCGTCGGCCCGCACCGCGTGCTCGAGCTCGTCCTGATGAGCCGCCCCGTCGCCGTCGTGCACCTGCACGAGAAGGCCGGCGCGGCTCCCGACGCCCTCGTCGGTCTCGTCGAGCGGCTCGTGCACGCCCATCCCGACCTGCCGCAGTTCGTCGTCGCGCCCGAAGGCTCCACCGCCCACCTGCCGTCGGGGCGGTCCGTGCACCGGGCGAGGACCTTCACCGGCGTGCTGCACGAAGTCGCCGCCACCGCTGTGAGTCGTGACACGATCGGGTGAAGTTCCGCACCAACGGGGGTCGGAACGGGCGTTGACAATCGTGTGAGCCTCACATTGGGGCAGAAATCGACGGTCTGAGCGCTGGATGCCGCCGCGCTCGCGACCGGCCCTGGCTAACCTGACGCGCCTCGTCGGCCGATAGGACACGAGATACGCACCGGTAACACAAGGGGGACGACATGGCGGGCGTCGTGATCTGCCACGGCTCGGCACTGGTCCGAGAACGCCTGGTCGTCACCTCGATCGGGGTGCCCGCCCTGACTCCTGTCCGGGCGGCCGCCACCGTGGAGGAGCTGCTGACCCACGCCCGGCGCATCCCGCCGACGGTCGTGCTGCTCGACGCCAACCTGCCCGCCCCCGGCATGGCCGAGGCGGTGCGGCGACTACGGTCGGTCGCCCCCGCGGCCGCGATCGTCCTGCTGGCCACGCCCGACGACGCCGTGGCGCTCGACCGGGCGCTGAGCCTGGGCGCGCGCGGGTTCCTGGCCCCCGAGGTCGGTCGCGCCGAGCTGGCCGCAGTCGCCGCGCACGTGCTCGCCGCCCCCGTGCTGCCCCAACCCGGACACGCCCCCTCCCCGTTGCGCACCGTGGCCGCCCGATCGGTCGAGGTCCTCGTCGAGGAGCCGCAGGCCCACGGGCTGGCGGGCGTCCCCGCGCAGGCATCCGGTCCGGTGCTCGACGGGCTCGACGCCGTCGCGGGTCGTCGTGACCGCGGTCCCGCCGAGGTCGTGCTCACCAAGAGGGAGATCGAGGTGCTCGTCGGCATGAGCAACGGGCGGTCGAACGCGCAGATCGGCGCGCAGCTCTTCCTGTCCGAGGACACCGTCAAGACCCATGCACGCCGGCTGTTCCGCAAGCTCGGTGCCGCCGACCGTGCCCAGGCCGTCGCGATCGGGCTGCGCCGCGGTCTGATCCGCTGACCGGCGCCGGCAGGGACCCGGCGCGGGCCATCAGGCAGCGTCGGCCGTCGGCCGGGTCGGCTCCGCGGCGTCCGGGGTCCCGCGTCGGCCGACGTATCCTGGGCGGATGACGGAGCCGGGAACCGCCGCCCACGATCCCTTCGCCCGCATCGGGCTCACCTACGACGACGTCCTGCTGCTGCCGGGGGAGACGGACGTCATCCCCAGCGAGGTGGACACCACCTCGCGGCTCACCCGCGAGATCTCCGTGCGCGTGCCGCTGCTGTCGGCCGCGATGGACACCGTCACCGAGTCCCGCATGGCGATCGCGATGGCCCGCCAGGGCGGTATCGGGATCCTGCACCGCAACCTCTCGATCGCCGACCAGGCGCACCAGGTCGACCTGGTCAAGCGGTCCGAGTCGGGCATGGTCTCCGACCCCGTCACGGTCGGGCCGGACGCCACGCTGACCGAGCTGGACCGCCTGTGCGGGCAGTACCGGGTCTCGGGCCTGCCGGTCGTCGACGGTGCCGGCCACCTGCTGGGCATCATCACCAACCGTGACCTGCGGTTCGTGCCGAGCGGTGTCTGGGACACCCGCCGCGTGCACGAGGTCATGACACCGATGCCGCTGGTCACCGGCCCCGAGGGCATCGCCCGTCAGGACGCCGCGGCGCTGCTGGCCAAGCACAAGATCGAGAAGCTGCCGCTGGTCGACGCCGACGGCGTGCTGTGCGGTCTGATCACCGTGAAGGACTTCGTCAAGTCCGAGCAGTACCCGGACGCGACCAAGGACGGCGAGGGTCGCCTGGTGGTCGGCGCCGCGATCGGGTTCTTCGGCGACGCGTGGGAGAGGGCCTCCGCCCTGACCGAGGCCGGTGCGGACGTGCTCGTGGTCGACACGGCCAACGGGCACGCGCGCCTCATGCTCGACATGGTCCGCCGCCTGAAGTCGGACCCCTCGACCCGCCACGTGCAGGTCATCGGCGGCAACGTCGCCACCCGTGAGGGTGCGCTGGCGCTCGTCGAGGCGGGTGTCGACGCGGTCAAGGTCGGTGTCGGCCCGGGCTCCATCTGCACCACGCGTGTCGTCGCCGGGGTCGGCGTGCCGCAGGTCACCGCCATCTACGACGCCGCGACCGTGTGCAAGCCGGCCGGGGTGCCGGTGATCGGCGACGGCGGCCTGCAGTACTCCGGTGACATCGCCAAGGCCCTGGTGGCCGGTGCGGACACCGTGATGCTCGGGTCGCTGCTGGCCGGCTGCGACGAGTCGCCCGGTGACCTGGTGTTCGTCAACGGCAAGCAGTTCAAGCACTACCGCGGCATGGGATCGCTGGGGGCGATGGCCTCGCGCGGGCGTGTCTCGTACTCCAAGGACCGCTACTTCCAGGCCGACGTGGTCTCGGACGAGAAGATCGTCCCCGAGGGCATCGAGGGCCAGGTGCCGTACCGTGGGCCGCTGTCGGCCGTGGCGCACCAGCTGGTCGGCGGGCTGCACCAGTCGATGTTCTACGTCGGGGCGCACACGATCCCGCAGCTGCAGGAGCGCGGGAAGTTCATCCGGATCACGCCGGCGGGGCTCAAGGAGTCCCACCCGCACGACATCCAGATGACGGTCGAGGCGCCGAACTACACGGGGCGCTGACCCGCCCGGGTCGCGGCGACGCGACCCGGCAGTTCGGTCGGCACCTGGGCGGTCGGCACCCGGTCGGCCTCGGTCACCACAGGGTGCCGACGGGCTCCCGGACGGGCCACACGGTCTCGGCGCCGGGGCCCTCGAGCCCCTTGCCGGCCCGCCAGGCGTTGAAGTTCTCGGCCCAGCTGCGGTGGGCGCCGACCTGGTGCTCGTGCAGCGCGTCGACGTCCAGCGCGCTCAGGTGCCCGAACCGGGCGACGATCCGCTCGAGCACGTCGAGGGTGGCCACGACGTCCACGTCGGCGCTGTGCAGCGTGCCCTGCTCGACGACCCCGTACAGGCCGCACAGGTCGACCAGCTTGCGCGGGCCCTTGCGGTACGGGTCCTCGGCGCGGTCGAGGACGAGTGGGTCGACGACGGGGCGCGGCTCGCCGCCGAGCCGGTCGGGCAAGGTGGGCAGGCCGTGCCGCCGCAGCTCGGCGTCCAGGAGCCGCAGGTCGAACGAGGCGTTGTAGGCGACCACCGGCGTGCGGGCGCGGAGGGCGTCGGCGAGGACGGCGGCGATCTCCTCGAGGGCGCCTGCCGGGGCGACGCCGTGCTCACGGGCGTGCGCCGTGCTGATGCCGTGGATGGCCGAGGCGGCCTCGGGGATCTCCACGCCGGGGTCGATGAGCCAGGTGCGCACGTGCGTTCCCGTGGCGTCGCGACGGACCAGGGCGGCGGTGACGATCCGGTCGGTGTCGACGTCGACGCCGGTGGTCTCGGTGTCGAAACCCAGCAGCGGCCCGTCGCTCCAGCTCATCGGTGACTCGTCCTCCGTCGCAGCCGATCCGTCCGGGCCGCTGTCGGCCGCAGCCGACCCGCCCCGACGTCCATGTCCGTGATGTCCGGCGTCAGCATGGCACCGGGGTGCGACACGAGGGCGCAGGTGGGCCCGCGTGGCGGGCCGGTGGGCCGCACGGGGTGCCGCCGGGCGCCGGTAGCCTGGGGCGGTGAGCAACGAGATCGAGATCGGCCGCGGCAAGCGCGGACGGCGGGCCTACTCCTTCGACGACATCGCGGTGGTGCCCTCGCGGCGTACCCGCGACCCGGAGGAGGTCTCGGTCGGCTGGCAGATCGACGCGTACCACTTCGACCTGCCGGTGCTGTCGGCGCCGATGGACTCGGTCGTGAGCCCGGAGACCGCGGTCGCGCTGGGTCGCGCCGGAGGGTTGGGGGTGCTCGACCTCGAGGGGCTGTGGACACGGTACGAGGACCCCACGCCGCTGCTCGCGGAGATCTCGGCGCTGGACCCGACCCGGGCGACGGCGCGGATGCAGGAGATCTACTCCGCCCCGATCCAGCCGGAGCTGATCACCGCCCGGTTGCAGGAGGTGCGTGCGGCCGGCGTGACCGTGGCCGGGGCGCTCTCGCCGCAGCGCACGCAGGAGCTGTGGCGCACGGTCGTGGACGCGGGGGTCGACCTGTTCGTCATCCGCGGCACCACGGTGTCCGCCGAGCACGTGTCGGGCAGGGCCGAGCCGCTGAACCTCAAGCGCTTCATCTACGAGCTGGACGTGCCGGTCATCGTCGGTGGCGCCTCGACGTACACCGCCGCGCTGCACCTCATGCGCACGGGCGCGGCCGGTGTGCTGGTCGGGTTCGGCGGCGGTGCGGCGCACACGACGCGGACGTCGTTGGGCATCCACGCGCCGATGGCCACCGCGGTGGCGGACGTCGCGGCGGCCCGTCGGGACTACCTGGACGAGTCGGGCGGTCGTTACGTGCACGTGATCGCCGACGGCGGTGTCGGGCGTTCGGGCGACCTGGTGAAGGCCGTGGCGTGCGGTGCGGATGCGGTGATGCTCGGCGCGGCCCTGGCGCGTGCCGCGGAGGCGCCGGGCCGTGGCTGGCACTGGGGGCCGGAGGCGCACCACCCGCAGCTGCCGCGGGGCGAGCGGGTCGAGGTGGGCACGGCGGGCACGCTCGAGCAGATCCTGTTCGGCCCCGGTCACACGGCGGACGGCACGCTCAACCTGGTCGGGGCGCTGCGCCGTGCCATGGCGACCACGGGCTACTCGGACCTCAAGGAGTTCCAGCGGGTCGAGGTCGTCGTCTCGCCGTACCAGCCGCAGTAGCAGTCGCTTTCCCGACGCCCGGGTGTCCCCGCTTCGGCGGGGCCCCGGGCGTCGTCGTGCCCGGGCTCGTCCGGGTCGGCACCGGGGGTGCGTCCGCCGATGTCCGGGTCGCTGCGGTTCGCTCACCTGGGCAGACATCCGTTTGGCTTTGGTTCTGCCCGTATCGCTTGACATCGCCTGTGCGCGCGCGGATCCTGGTACCAGGCGCCGGCGCTCGTCCGGCCACCGTGGACCAGACGAAGACGACGGAGTCGGACGTGTACGCACCGGAGCGGCACCAGCAGATCCTCGCCAGGGCGAGGGCCGAGGGTCGGGTCGACGTCGCCTCGCTCGCGCAGGAGCTCGACGTCACCCCCGAGACGATCCGCCGCGACCTCACCGCGCTCGAGCGGCACGGCCTCGTGCGGCGCGTGCACGGCGGGGCGATCCCCGTCGAGCGGCTCGGCTTCGAGCCCGGGCTCGCCGACCGCGAGGGACTGCTCGCCGGCGAGAAGGAGCGCATCGCCAAGGCCGCGCTCGACGAGCTGCCCGACGGCGGCGCCGTGATCCTCGACGCAGGGACCACCACGGTGCGGCTCGCCGAGATGCTGCCGACCGACCGTGAGCTGACCGTCGTGACGCATGCCCTGCCCGTCGCCACGGTGCTCGCGACGCGACCCGGCATCACGCTCCACCTGGTCGGCGGGACCGTCCGCGGCCGGACCCTGGCCGCCGTCGGCTCCTGGGCGCTGCGCGAGCTGGCCGAGATCCACGCCGACGTGGCGTTCCTCGGTGCCAACGGCCTCAGCGTCGAACGAGGGGTGACCACCCCCGACCTGGCCGAGGCGGCCGTCAAGCGCGCGCTCGTGGACGCCGCGCGGCGCACCGTCGTGCTGACCGACCACACCAAGATCGGACGCGTCGACCTCGCCCTGGTGGCGCCGCTGTCGCGGATCGACACCATCGTCACCGACTCCGGTGTCGACCCCGAGCTCGCCGACGAGCTCGAGGCGGCTGGACCGAGGGTGGTGCGCGCATGATCGTCACGCTGACCCCCAACCCCAGCCTCGACCGGGCGCTCGACGTGGAGCGTCTCGAGGTCGGCGAGGTCAACCGCGCGGTGGCCGCCCACGTGCACGCCGGTGGCAAGGGCATCAACGTCTCGCGCGCGCTGGTCCGGCACGGCGTCGCCTCGATCGCCGTGCTGCCCGCCGGTGGCACCGACGGGACGCGCCTGGTGGCCCTGCTCGCCGAGCACGACGTGCCCGCCGTGGCCGTGCCGACCTCGGGCGACACCCGCTCCAACCTCACGCTCGTCGAGCGCGACGGCACGACCACCAAGGTCAACGCCCCCGGACCCACGCTCACCTCGGCCGAGGGCGAGGCGCTCCTGGACGCCGTCGAGCAGCAGCTCACGGCCGGGGCCGACCACCTGGTCGGTGCGGGCAGCCTGCCGGCTGGCGCCGGGGCGGACTTCTACGTGCGCCTGGCCCAGGTGGCCCGGCGGCACGGTGTCCCGCTCGTGCTCGACTCCTCGGGGGCTCCGTTCATCGCCGCGGTCCGGGCCGGTGGCCTCGAGCTGGTCAAGCCCAACGACGACGAGCTCGCCGAGCTGGTCGGCCACCCGCTGCACACCGTCGGCGACGTCGTCGACGCCGCACGGCAGGTCATCGCCGCAGGCACCCGCACCGTGCTGGTCAGCCTCGGTGCGCACGGCGCGCTGCTCGTGCACGCCGATCACACCTGGTGGGCCGGTGGCGACCCGCTGGTCCCGTTGTCCACGGTCGGCGCAGGGGACTCCACGCTCGCCGGCTACCTCGCCGCCGACGGCGACCCCGCCGACCGCCTGCGCCGCGCCGTCGCCTGGGGGCGCGCCGCAGTCCTGCTCCCTGGGACGGCCGCACCCGCACCGTCCGACATCCACCTCGACGACGTCCGCGTCGTCACCGAACCCGACACCCGAGTCGCACTGAAGGAGCTGTGACGTGACCTCCGCCCTCATCACCCCGGACCTGGTCGCCGTCGACCTGGTCGCCACGGACCGCGACGACGCGACCCGTCAGCTCATCGACCTGCTCGTCGCCGCCGGCCGCGTGACCGACGCCGACGGGTTCCACGCCGACGTGCGTGCCCGCGAGGCGCAGATGGCCACCGGCATGCCCGGCGGTATCGGGCTGCCGCACGCCCGCTCGGCGTACGTCACCGTGCCGAGCCTGGCCGTGGCCAAGGTTCCCGCCGGTGTCGACTTCGGCGCCCCCGACGGTCCCGCGACGCTGGTCTTCCTCATCGCGGCGCCCAGCGCCGGCGACGCCGACCACCTGCAGATCCTGGCCGCCCTCGCCCGGCGGCTCGTCCACGAGTCCTTCCGCACCGCCCTGCACGACGCCCCCGATGCCGGCACCGTCGCCGACATCATCACCCGAGAGGTCGTCCCCTCATGAAGTTCGTCGCAGTCACCTCGTGCCCCACGGGGATCGCCCACACCTACATGGCCGCCGAGGCCCTGGAGCAGGCCGGCAAGGCCGCCGGGCACACGGTCACCGTCGAGACGCAGGGGGCCGCAGGCTCCACGCCGATCGACCCGCAGGTCATCGCCGAGGCGGACGGCGTCATCTACGCCGCCGACCTGGAGGTCAAGGACCGCGACCGGTTCGCCGGCAAGCCGTCGGTCGACGTCGGCGTGAAGAAGGCCGTGCACGACGCGGCCGGTGTCATCGCCCAGGCCGTCGCGGCCGTGGAGTCCGGCGTCGTGGCCGCCTCGCCGGTGGCGACCCCCGGTGCGGGCCCCGCCACGAAGGTCGACCCGAACGCCTCGGTGGCCACCCGGGTGCGGCAGTGGCTCATGACCGGCGTGTCGTACATGATCCCGTTCGTCGCCGCGGGCGGCATCCTCATCGCGCTCGGGTTCATGGTGGCCGCGTTCGCCTGGCCCGGTGACGAGGGCGTCGTCGCGGTGACCGGCGTGCCGCTGGCGGACCTGCTGGCCAACTTCAACGTGATGTCCGGTCAGGACTGGGCGGTACTCCTGTTCCAGACGGGCGCCGTGGCCTTCGGGTTCCTGGTGCCGGTGCTGTCCGGGTTCATCGCCTACGGCATCGCCGACCGGCCGGGTCTGGTGCCCGGGTTCGTCGGCGGCGCCATCTCGGTGGCCGTCGGCGCCGGGTTCCTCGGCGGTCTGGTCACCGGCTTCCTGGCCGGGTTCCTGGCGCTGTGGATCAGCCGGTGGCGTGTGCCGAAGGGTGTGCGCGGCGTGATGCCCGTCGTGGTCGTCCCGCTGCTGTCGTCCGCGATCGTCGGGTTCGTCATGATCGTGCTCATCGGCCAGCCCATCGCCTCGGCCATGGAGGGTCTGACCAGCTGGCTGAACGGCCTGTCCGGCGCGAACCTGCTGCTCATGGGCGCCCTGCTCGGCGCGATGATGGGCTTCGACCTCGGTGGCCCGATCAACAAGGTCGCCTACACGTTCGCCGTGACGGGTCTGGCGACCGAGGGCCTGGCGGCCGACGCCGTGCAGTACCAGATCATGGCCGCCGTCATGGCTGCCGGCATGGTCGCCCCGCTGGCCATGGCGTTCGCCTCCACCGTCCGCAAGAACCTGTTCACGCACGCCGAGCAGGAGAACGGCAAGGCCGCCTGGCTGCTGGGTCTGTCGTTCATCTCCGAGGGGGCCATCCCGTTCGCCGCGGCCGACCCGTGGCGCGTGATCGTGTCCTCCGTGGTCGGTTCCAGCGTGACCGGTGCGCTCGTGATGGCTGTCGGCTCGGGCCTGCGTGCCCCGCACGGTGGCATCTGGGTCGCCCCGCTCATCTCCAACCCGTTCGCCTTCATCGGCTGCGTGGCGGTGGGGATGGTCGTCAGCGGGCTGCTGGTCATCGTGCTCAAGAGCGCGCGAACCAACCCGCTGGTGCAGGCTGAGCGGGAGGCCGACGCGGCCGCCGCCGGTGAGTCGTTGCTGGTGGCCCGCCCGGCCTGACCGGACACCACGGCACCGCGTGCCTGCAGGACCACGCACGACCTGCCGTGACCCCGGGGCGCCGCTGCCCCGGGGTCACGGCGGCCTCAGCTGGAGCTCCACCTCGTCGTCCTTGACCCACCTGCTCGTCGATCCACCCCGTCCTCCGGGCCGCGCCCGGGGCACCCTCGTAGAACGGACCTCTCCCATGGCTCAGCGCACCGTCGTCGTCGCCTCCCGGGTGGGCCTGCACGCCCGTCCCGCCATGCTCTTCGCGCAGGCGGCCGCGGCCACCGGGCTGCCCGTCACGATCGCGCGTCCGGGCGGCGACCCGGTCGACGCGGCGAGCATCCTGTTCGTCATGGGCCTGGGTGTCCCGCACGGCGAGGAGGTCACCCTGGCCGCGGAGGGAGAGGGCGCCGAGGCGGCCCTCGACGGTCTGGTCACGCTGCTGGCCACCGACCTCGACGCGGCCGACGCCCCTGCGGGTGGTGCGTGATGGTCCAGTCCGTCCTACAGGGGGTCGGGGTCGGTCGGCGCGGGGCTGTCGGGCCGGTGGCGCAGGTGACGCCCGCGCCGACCGTGCCGGCTGACGCCCCGGTGCTCGTCGATGGTGCGCCGGCGGATGCGGCAACCGTGCGGGCGCTGGTCGAGCGGTCGTTCGGCGAGGTCGCCGACGGTCTGCGGGCCCAGGCCGAGCGGGCCGAGGGCACGGTGCGTGACGTGCTGGCCGCGACCGCGCAGATGGCCGACGACCGTGCGCTGCGCTCGGGGGTGCTCACCCGCCTGGACGCGGGGGAGCCCGTCGTCGGGGCGATCGACACGGTCGTGGCGACGTTCGCGGCGATGTTCGAGCAGGCCGGGGGATACCTGGCCGAGCGGGTCACGGACCTGCACTCGGTGCGGGACAGGGTCGTCGCGCGGGTGCTGGGCCTGCCTGCGCCCGGGGTGCCCGAGCTGCACGAGCCGTCTGTCGTCGTGGCCCGTGACCTGGCGCCGGCCGACACCGCGGCGCTCGACCTGGACAACGTGCTGGCGATCGTCACCGAGCTGGGTGGGCCGACCGGCCACACGGCGATCATCGCCGGGCAGCTGGGACTGCCGTGCCTGGTGCGCGTGGCCGGTGCGACGGACGTGCCGCCGGGCACCGTGGTCGCGGTCGACGCGGCGGCGGGGACCGTGACCGTCGAACCCGACCAGGCCCTGCGGAGCATGCTGGCCGACCGGGCCGCCGTGGACCGCGAGCTGGCCGCGGACACGGCACCGGGCGGCACCGCGGACGCGCACCCGGTGATGCTGCTGGCCAACATCGGTACGGCGGAGGACGCCGAGCGTGTCGCCGCGCCCGGTGTCGAGGGTGTGGGGCTGTTCCGCACCGAGGTCCTGTTCCTCGGGCGTGCCACGGCGCCGAGCCTCGACGAGCAGTCCGAGACGTACGCGCGGGTGCTGCGTGCGTTCGGTGACCGCAAGGTCGTGGTGCGCACGCTGGACGCCGGGGCCGACAAGCCGTTGGCGTTCGCGACGCAGGCCGACGAGGAGAACCCGGCGCTGGGCGTGCGCGGCTACCGCCTGGTCCGCACCCTGCCGGACCTGCTCGACACGCAGCTGGCGGCGCTGGCACGCGCGCAGGAGCTCACGGCGACGACCCCGTGGGTGATGGCGCCGATGATCGCGACACCCGCCGAGGCGCGCGCGTTCGCGGAGGCGGCCCGTGCGCATGGCATCGCGACCGTCGGGGTGATGGTGGAGGTGCCCGCGGCGGCGTTGCGTGCCCGGGAGATCCTGGCCGAGGTGGACTTCGTCTCGTTGGGCACCAACGACCTGGCCCAGTACACGATGGCCACCGACCGGTTGCGTGGTGAGCTGGCCGACCTGCTGGACCCCTGGCAGCCCGCCGTGCTGGACCTCGTCGCGGCCACCGCCCGTGCGGGCGTCGAGCTGGGCAAGCCGGTGGGGGTGTGCGGGGAGTCCGCCGCCGACCCGCTCATGGCACTGGTCCTGACCGGCCTGGGCATCACCAGCCTGTCGATGTCGGCGGGCGCGTTGCCGGCGGTGCGGCACATGCTTCGGCGCCACTCGCTGGAGACGTGCCGGTCGGCCGCGGAGCGGGCGCTGGCGGCGGGCTCGGCGGGCGAGGCCCGGGAGGCGGTGCTGGCGCTGGTGGATCCGGCGCTGGTGGCGGCGCTCGCGCTGTAGCGGGGTCGGCGGGGTCAGCTGGGTCGACGGGGGTCGCAGGCGGGCTCGAGCACGTGCGGACATGGCTTAAGGTAAGCCTGTCCTAAGCACGTGCTCCGGCCCATCTCGAGGGGACCCCCATGCCTCACTCCACCGTCCAGCGCCACCTGGCACGCGTCGCCGCGGTCGTCGCCGCCGGGCTCGCGCTCACCGCGTGCAGCTCGGCGGGCGGCGCGACAGGCGACGCGGCCACCACTCCCGCGGCGGTCGCGGCCGGCTCCAGCTCGTTCCCCGTCACCCTGGTCAACACGTTCGGCGAGACGACCATCGAGTCCCAGCCCGAGCGTGTGGCCACCGTCAACTGGGGCAACCACGACGTGCCGATCGCGCTGGGCATCGTCCCCGTCGGCATCCAGCAGAGCACCTACGGCGACGACGACGGCGACGGCGTCCTGCCGTGGACCTACGCCGCGCTCGAGGAGCTCGGTGCCACCGGCGACAAGCTGCCCGCGCTCTTCGACGAGACCGACGGCATCCCGTTCGAGCAGGTCGCGAACACCGAGCCCGACGTCGTCCTGGCCGCCTACTCCGGGCTCACGGAGGAGGACTACACGACGCTCTCCCAGATCGCGCCCACCGTCTCGTACCCCGAGTTCGCCTGGGGCACCTCCTGGAAGGACATGGCCCTCATCGACGGTGAGGCGCTCGGCCTGAAGGACGAGGCGCAGACCCTGGTCGACGACGTGCTCGCGCAGATCGACGACGCGCTGGCCGAGCGGCCCGACGTCGAGGGCAAGACCGTGGCCTACGGCTGGATCGACCCCGCCGACACCAGCACCGTCGGCATCTACACCCCGCTCGACGCCCGCGTGCAGCTGCTCAGCGACCTGGGCATGGTCGACGCCCCCTCGGTGGAGAAGCTCGCCGCCGACACCGACCAGTTCTACGTGAGCCTGTCCGCCGAGAACGCCGACACCCTCTCCGACGTCGACATCCTGGTCATCTACGGCGACGACACCACGCTGGCCACGCTGCAGGCCGACCCGCTGATCAGCAAGATCCCCGCCGTCGCCCGCGGCTCCGTGGTCGTCATGCCGAACTCCGCGCCGATCTCCGCGGCGACCTCCGGCCCGACCGTGCTGTCGGTCCCGTACGTCCTCGACGACTACCTCGACCTGTTCCAGGCCGCCGCTGAGCACGTCGGGTGAGCACGACCGTCCTGACCGGCACACCGGCCGCCCCCACGCGGGGGCGGCCGGTGCCGCTGCGTCGTCGCCATGCGACCGGTCTCGCCGTGTGCGTGGCCGCCGTGCTGCTGGCGTGCCTCGCCTCGCTGGCCTTCGGCTCGCGGGTGGTCGCCTGGCCCGACGTCGTCGCCGGCGTGCTGCACCCCGACCTCGACGACATCGCGCAGGCGGCCGTCCACTCGCGGGTCACGCGCACCCTGCTCGGGGCGCTCGTCGGTGCCGCGCTCGGCCTGGCCGGTGCCGTCATGCAGGGCCTGACGCGCAACCCGCTCGCCGACCCCGGTCTGCTCGGCGTCAGCTCGGGGGCGTCGTTCGCGGTCGTCTGCGGCATCGCCTGGCTGGGCGTCGCCCACCTCACGCAGTACATCTGGCTGGCGTTCCTCGGAGCCGCCCTCGCCGCCGCCCTGGTCTACGCCGTCGGGTCGATCGGACGGGAAGGCGCCACACCGCTCAAGCTCGCGCTCGCCGGCGCTGCGACCAGTGCCGCCCTCGTCTCGATGATCTCGATGGTGCTGCTCACCCGCACCGACGTGTACGACACGTTCCGGTTCTGGCAGGTCGGCTCGATCGGGCGCGCATCGCTCGGCGAGATCGGGCAGGTGCTCCCGTTCCTGCTGGTCGGGGCAGTGCTCACCGTGGCGTGCGCCCGCGGCATGGACGCCATCGCACTCGGCGACGAGGTGGCCACGGGCCTGGGTCAGCGCATCGGCCGGGTCCGGGCGCTCGGCGCGCTCGCCGCCGTCCTGCTGTGCGGTGCGGCCGTCGCGATCGCCGGTCCCATCGGGTTCGTCGGCCTCGTCGTGCCCCACGCCGCGCGACGGTTCACCGGCCCCGACCACCGCTGGCTGCTGCCGTACTCCGCGGCCCTCGGCGCAGCCCTGCTGCTCGTGGCCGACGTGATCGGTCGGCTGGTGGCCCGGCCGCAGGAGATCGAGGTCGGCATCGTGACTGCCCTCATCGGGGCACCCGTGTTCCTGATCATCCTGCGTCGGCAGAAGGTGCGTGACCTGTGAGCGCGCCGACGGACGTCATCGACCGGCCCCTGGTCGGCGCAGCAGGCGGTGTGCAGATCGGCGCGGGCCGACGTGCCCGTACCCGGCGTCGACGCACCGTCATCGTCACCCTGCTGCTCGCCGTGCTCGGCGCGCTGCTGCTCTCGCTGTGCCTCGGTGAACGCTGGGACTCCCCGGTCGAGGTGGTCCGGGCGCTGCTCGGCCAGCAGGTCCCGGGGGTGTCGTTCAACGTGACCGTGCTCCGCCTGCCCCGGGCGCTCACCGGTCTGCTCGCCGGGCTCGCGTTCGGGATGGGCGGTGTCGTGTTCCAGACCATGCTGCGCAACCCGCTCGCCAGCCCCGACATCATCGGCATCTCCGCCGGGTCCAGCGCCGTCGCGGTCATCGCCATCACGATGTTCGGCCTCTCCGGCCCCACGCTGTCGGTGCTGGCCGTGATCGGCGGCCTCGTCGTCGCCGGGGTCATCTACCTGCTGTCCTGGCAGCGCGGCGTGCACGGCGCCCGCCTGGTGCTGACCGGCATCGCCGTCGGCGCCATGCTCGACTCGGTGATCTCGTACGCCATGACGCGCACGCAGGTCTACCAGGCCACCGAGGCGCTGCGCTGGTTGACCGGCTCGCTGAACTCGGCGTTCTGGGACGGCGTCGGGCCGCTGGCCGCTGCGACCGCCGTGCTGGTGCCGGTGCTGCTGGTCCTCTCGCGACGCCTGGAGGCCCTCCAGCTCGGTGACGACGCCGCCGCAGGTCTGGGAGTCCGACCGCACCGCGCGCGGCTGGCCCTGCTCGTCGTCGCCGTGGCCCTGATCGCCGTGGCGACCGCCGCCACCGGCCCGATCGCGTTCGTCGCGTTCCTGTCCGGACCCATCGCGCACCGCCTGGTCCGCGGCACCGGTTCGCCGCTGGTCCCCGCCGCGCTCGTCGGTGCCCTGCTGGTGCTGCTCGGTGACCTGATCGGCCAGCACCTGCTGCCGACACGGTTCCCCGTCGGCGTCGTCACCGGCGTGCTGGGCGCCCCGTACCTGATCTGGCTGCTGGCCAGGACCAACCGCACCGGAGGCAGTCTGTGACCGACACGACGACCCGCAGCACCCGTGAGGTGACCACCGACGCGTCCCGGCCGGCCACCACGCACACCCTCGCGGTGCACGGCGCGAGCATCGGCTACGAGGACCGCCTCGTCGTGCAGGACATGACGCTCGAGGTGCCCAGCGGCCGGATCACCACGATCGTCGGCGCGAACGCGTGCGGGAAGTCCACGCTGCTGCGCGCCATGGCACGGCTGCTGCGGGTGCGTTCCGGTTCGGTCCTGCTCGACGGCACCCCGATCGACGCGATCCCGTCCCGTGAGGTCGCCACCGTGCTCGGGCTGCTGCCGCAGTCGCCCGTCAGCCCCGAAGGCATCGCGGTCGCCGACCTGGTGGGCCGCGGCAGGTACCCGCACCAGGGCTGGTTCCGTCGGTGGACGCGTGAGGACGACGCCGCGGTCGAGGAGGCGCTGCGCGCCACGGACACCCTGGACCTGGCCGACCGACCCGTCGACGAGCTGTCCGGCGGGCAGCGGCAGCGGGTCTGGATCGCGATGGCCCTGGCCCAGCAGACCGAGGTCCTGCTGCTGGACGAGCCCACCACGTTCCTGGACGTCAGTCACCAGGTCGAGGTGCTCGACCTGCTCACCGACCTCAACCGGTCGCGCGGCACCACCATCGTGCTCGTGCTGCACGACCTGAACCTGGCCAGTCGGTACACCGACCACCTGGTGGCGCTGCGCGACGGCCGCCTCGTGGTGCAGGGCGCGCCGAGGGACGTCATCACCCCCGCGCTGGTCTCGCAGGTGTTCGGCCTGGCCGCCCAGGTGGTGCCCGACCCGGTGTCGGGGACACCGCTGGTGGTCCCGATCGGACGGCACCACGGCGCCCCCGTCCGGCCCGCCCACGGGTGAACCGCCACAACCCGGGCGTACCCTGACCGCCATGGTGCACGACCCCGGACACGCGCAGCTGCACGACCCCGAGACCGACCCCCTGGCCACCTACGTGCTCGAGCCCGACGACGTGCGCACGTTGCTCGCGCGCGTGGTCAGCTCGCCCGGTGCCGCGCACCACACGTCGTACGCCCCGTTCACCGGTGCACCGATCGCCGCCGTGCCGCTGTCGACCCCGGCCGACGTCGAACGGGCCGCGTCCGCCGCACGTGCCGCGCAGCGACGGTGGGCGGCCACCCCCGTGCGCGCCCGCACGGCGGTGCTGCGCCGGCTGCACGACCTGCTGCTCGAACGGCAGAGCGACGTGCTGGACCTCATCCAGCTCGAGACGGGCAAGTCGAGGGTCTCGGCGTTCGAGGAGGTCGGCGACATCGCGCTCGTGGCCCGCCACTATGCGGCCCGCGCCGGCCGTTACCTGGCGTCCCGCCGCGAACCCGGCCTGCTGCCGGGCCTGTCGTCGGTGCGTGTGCACCGCCGGCCGCTGGGCGTCGTCGGCATCATCGCCCCCTGGAACTTCCCGCTGACGCTCACGCTCGGCGACGTGCTGCCCGCACTCGTGGCCGGTAACGCGGTGATCCTGCGCCCCGACCCGCAGACCGCGCTGACCGCGCTGTGGGCCGCCGAGCTGCTCGAGGACGCAGGCCTGCCCGACGGCCTGCTGCAGGTCGTCGTCAACGACGGACGCGTGCTCGCGCCCATGCTCGTCGACCAGGTCGACCACCTCAGCTTCACCGGTTCGACCGCCGCGGGCCGGGTCGTGGCCGAGCAGGCCGGCCAGGCGCTCGTCCCGGTCACCCTCGAGCTGGGCGGCAAGAACCCGCTGTACGTCGCGCCCGACGTCGACGTCGAGGTCGCTGCGCGCGGTGCGGTGCGGGCCTGCTTCACCGGCGCCGGGCAGATCTGCGTCTCCATCGAGCGCCTGTACGTGCACGAGGACGTCGCCGAGGAGTTCCTCGAGGCGTTCGTGCGGCACACCCGCGCGCTGCGGCTCGGCTCCGGCCTGGACTACCGCAGTGACATGGGGTCGCTGACCTCCGCCGCCCAGCTGGCCAAGGTGGTCGAGCACGTCGAGGACGCGATCGGGCACGGCGCCACCGTGCTCGCCGGTGCGGTGCACCGCACCGACCTGGGCCCGTACTTCTACGAACCGACCATCCTGACCGAGGTGCCGTCCGAGGCCCGCGCGTTCCACGAGGAGACGTTCGGGCCGGTGGTCGTCGTGCAGACCGTGGCCTCCGACGACGAGGCCGTCGCGGCGATGAACGAGGGGGAGTTCTCCCTCAACGCGAGCATCTGGACGCGAGACGCCCGGCGTGGTGCCCGGCTGGCCGCCCGGGTGCGGTCGGGCCAGGTCAACGTCAACGAGGGCTACCTGGCCAGCTGGGCTGCCGTCGGTGCCCCGCAGGGTGGTTCGGGCACCGCCGGCATGGGGTCACGGCACGGACGGGAAGGGCTGGCCGAGACGACCCGCCTGCAGACCGTCGCGGTGCAGCACGGCGCGCACGGCGTGCTCGGGCTGCCGCCCGTGGGGCTCGACCGCCTGTTCGCGCTGGGCACAGAGACCTGGCCGCGCGTGTTCACGCAGGTGCTGCGGGTCTCGAAGGCCCTGCGCCTGCCCTGACCGGCCACTGACCGCCACTGACCGGCCACTGACCGGCCGCTCACCCGCACGGTCGACCCGGACTGTCGGCCCGGACGACGACGGCCCGCCCCGGATCGCTCCGGGACGGGCCGTCGTGCGGCGGTGAGGCGTCAGCCGCGCACCAGCTCGACCGCCTGACGGGCGATCTCGAGCTCCTCGTTCGTCGGCACCACGAGCACCGTCACCGGGGCGTCGTCCGGCGAGATGACCGTGATCTGCTTCTTCCGGCCCGCGTTGCGCTCCGGGTCGACGACGATGCCGAACTTCTCCAGGCCAGCCAGGGCGCCCAGGCGCAC
The DNA here is from genome assembly GCF_052036975.1 of Cellulomonas soli. GTDB lineage: Bacteria > Actinomycetota > Actinomycetes > Actinomycetales > Cellulomonadaceae > Cellulomonas > Cellulomonas soli_A. The sequence continues at coordinate 3,272 of NZ_JBQIAR010000015.1, read as the reverse complement.
GATGTCGTCGTTCTCGCCGATGCCGGCCGTGAACGCGATGACGTCGACGTGACCCAGGTGTGCCATGTACTGCCCGACGTAGCCCTTGATCCGGTGGTAGTAGACCTTCAGCGCCGTGCTGGTCGCCTCGTCGCCCGCGGCGACCGCGTCGTGCACGTCACGCATGTCGGTGTGCCCGCACAGGCCGAGCATGCCGGAGCGGCGGTTCAGCAGGTCGTCGAGCTGGTCGATCGAGTAGCCGCCCTGGCGCGCCAGGTGGAACAGCGCGGCCGGGTCGATGTCGCCCGAGCGGGTGCCCATGACCAGGCCCTCGAGCGGGGTCAGACCCATCGACGTCTCGACCGAGTGACCGCCGCGCACGGCCGTGGCCGACGCCCCGTTGCCCAGGTGCAGCACGATGGTGTTGAGGTCGGCGACGTCCTTGCCGAGGTACTCGGCCACCGTGCGCGAGACGAACTTGTGCGACGTGCCGTGCGCGCCGTAGCGGCGGATCCGGTACTCCTTGGCCACCTCGCGGTCGATCGCGTACGTGTACGCCTCGGGCGGCAGGGTGCGGTGGAACGCCGTGTCGAACACCACGACGTGCGGCACCTGCGGGAACGCGGCCTGCGCGGCGCGGATGCCGTCCAGGTTCGCCGGGTTGTGCAGCGGCGCCAGGGGGGCCAGGTCGGCGATCTGCCCGATGACCGTCTCGTCCACCAGGGCCGGGCCGTCGAACACGTCGCCACCCTGGACGACACGGTGACCCACGGCCGTCAGCGTCGCCGGGTCGAGCGTGGGACCGTGCTCGGCGAACTGGGCCAGCACGAGCGCCATACCGGCCTCGTGGTCGGCGATGTGCTGCTCGAGCACGACCTCCCCGTTCGGGCCCTCGTGCTTGAGGCGACCCACCGCGAGGCCGATGCGCTCCACCAGGCCCGTGGCCAGCGCGTCGTGCGTGTCGACGTCGACGAGCTGGTACTTGATCGAGGAGGAGCCGGAGTTGATGACGAGGACGAGCGTGCTCACAGGGTGCCTTCCGAAGGGGTGTCCAGCGCCTGGGCCTGGATCGCGGTGATGGCGACGGTGTTGACGATGTCCTGGACCAGGGCACCGCGGGACAGGTCGTTGACGGGCTTGCGCAGACCCTGCAGCACCGGGCCGATGGCCACGGCACCGGCAGAGCGCTGCACGGCCTTGTAGGTGTTGTTGCCCGTGTTCAGGTCGGGGAACACGAACACGGTGGCCCGGCCGGCGACCGCCGAGTCGGGCATCTTGGTCTTGGCGACCGAGGCGTCCACGGCCGCGTCGTACTGGATCGGCCCCTCGATCGACAGGTCGGGGCGGCGCTCGCGCACCAGCTGCGTGGCCGCACGGACCTTCTCCACGTCAGCGCCCGTGCCGGACTCGCCCGTCGAGTACGACAGCATCGCGATGCGCGGCTCGATGCCGAACTGCGCCGCGGTGCTCGCCGACGAGATCGCGATGTCGGCCAGCTGCTCGGCGGTCGGGTCGGGGATCACGGCGCAGTCGCCGTAGACCAGCACCCGGTCCTCGAGGCACATGAGGAACACGCTCGAGACGCTGTTGGTGTCCGGTGCGGTCTTGATGATCTCGAACGACGGCTTGATGGTGTGCGCCGTGGTGTGCGCAGCCCCGGAGACCATGCCGTCGGCCAGGCCCAGCTGGACCATCATCGTGCCGAAGTACGACACCGAGGAGACGATCTCGCGGGCCCGCTCGACCGTCATGCCCTTGTGCTTGCGCATCTGCGTGTACGCCTCGGCGAACTGCTCCAGGGTCGCCGGGTCGTGCGGGTCCAGCACAGCGGCCTCGTCGAGGTCCAGGCCCAGCTCGGTGGCGCGCGTGCGGATCGCCGTCTCGTCACCCAGGATCGTCAGCCGGGCCACACCGCGCTGCAGCAACGTGGATGCCGCGCGCAGGATCCGGTCGTCGGAACCCTCGGGCAGCACGATGTGCTTGCGGTCGGCACGGGCCCGGTCCAGCAGGCCGTACTCGAACATCAGAGGCGTGACGACCTCGATGCGCGGCACGTCCAGTGCGGCGAGCAGCGCGTGGCCGTCGACGTGCTGCTCGAACAGCGACAGTGCCGTGTCGACCTTGCGCTGCGAGGTGCTCTCCAGGCGGCCGCGCGTGGTGGCGGCGGCGCTCGCCGACCGGAACGAGCCCAGGTCGGTCGTGATGATCGGCAGGCGCGTACCCAGGCCCATCACGAGCCGCTCGATCGTCGGGGTGGGCTGGAACCCGCCGTTGAGGATGATGCCGGCCAGCGAGGCGAACCCCTCGGCCTGGTGGGCCATCAGCAGGCCGAGCAGCACGTCCGAGCGGTCACCCGGCGTGATGACGACCGCGCCGTCGGCGAGCCGGTCGAGCAGGTGCTCGATCGACATGGCGCCGACCATGACGTCCAGGACCTCGCGCGAGAGCAGGGTCTCGTCGCCGGCGAACAGCTTGCCGCCGGTGGCCTCCATGAGCTGGCGCACCGTCGGGGCCTGCAGCAGCGCGCTCTCGGGGACGGCCCACGCGGGCATCCGCTGGCCCTCGGTCAGCGCGGCCTGCACCTGCTCGACCTGCGAGCCCGAGCACCGGTTGGCGACCACCGCGACGACCTGCGCGTGGTTGGCGTGCAGCTCTCCGACGGCCACCTCGGCGACCTGCTGGATCGTGGCGGGCGTGCGGCCGTGGCCGTTGACGACGAGCACGACGGGCGCACCGAGGTTCGCGGCGATGCGCGCGTTGTACGCCAGCTCGGTCGGACCGGCGACGTCCGTGTAGTCCGTGCCGACCACGACGACCACGTCGCAGCGGCGCTCGACCTCGTGGTACCGCGACACGATCTGCGCGAGCGACCCCTCGGCGTCGGCGAGCACCTGCTCGTAGGTGACGCCGATGCACTCGTCGTACGTCAGGTCGACGCCGTCGTGGTCCAGCAGCAGGTCGAGGACGTAGTCGCGGGTCTGCGTGGAGCGGGCGACGGGGCGGAACACCCCGACCCGCTGGACCGTGCGGCTGAGCAGGTCCACGAGTCCGAGTGCGATGGTCGACTTGCCGGTGTCACCTTCGGGTGAGGTGACGTAGATGCTGCGGGCCACGGTGGGCTTCTCCAGGTGCGTGCGGATGTGCGTGCGGGTGTGCGCGGCGGGCAGGTCGTGCGGGCCGTGCGGGTCGTGCAGGTCGTGCGGTCCTGCCGGTCGGTGCTGCGGGCCGGGTGGTCCGGGTCACAGACGGACCGTCAGGGGGTGGAACGGCAGGTGGGCGAGGCGCTGTGCGCC
>NZ_JBQIAR010000014.1:0-113465 GCF_052036975.1 Cellulomonas soli | reverse complement strand
CGACCCGGTGGCCCGGGTCGCGCGCCCGCAGACCTGACTTGAGCAGCAGCACCCCGCGCACCGCCTGGGCGTGCAGGGCGGAGCCGTGCGCGCGGGCGTAGCGGACGCGGTTGGCCTCCTGCAGGGCCACCAGGGCGGCCGAGCTGCCGGACCCCCCTCGGCTGTGCACGACCTGCGCGGCGGGTTCGAACCAGATCTGCTGCCCGGTCTCGCGCAGCCGCCGGCAGTAGTCGGTCTCCTCGGAGTACAGGAAGTAGCGCTCGTCCCAGGGGCCCAGCCGGTGCGCGGTGCCGGCCCGGACGAGCAGCGCGGCGCCGGTGGCCCAGTCCACGGGGTGCGGGTGGGTGTAGTGCGCGGGTGTGCGGTCGGTCTCGGACGCCCAGGGCGGGCGGCCCGGGAACCGCCGCCCCACGAGGGCGTCGCCCAGGGTGCGCAGCACCGTCGGCTCGCGGCGCAGCGAGGGGTAGGGGGTGCCGTCGGGCTCGAGGATGCACGGGACGACCGCACCCACGCGGGGGTCGTCGAGGCGTGCCAGGAGGGCGGCGACCGCGCCGGGTCGCACCACGAGGTCCGGGTTGAGGACCAGGACGGCCTCGACGTCGCCGACGAGGGGGAGCAGGGTGTTCAGGCCGCCGGCGTAGCCGAGGTTCCCGCCGGTGGGCACCACCTGCACGTCGGGGTGCTCCGCGAGATGCGCGAGCGTGAGGTCCGAGGAGCCGTTGTCGGCGACGAGCACGCGCAGCGGGAGCTGCGCCGCCTCGACCCGCAGGGAGGCGACGAGGGCGTCGATGTCGTCCGCGCTGTTGTAGGTGACGACGAGCACGGCGACCCGGGCGTGCTCGTGCGGGGCGGCGAAACGCGTGCCGGGGGCGGTCGCGTCCTGCTGGGCGCGTGCGGGCATCGGCTTCGGCTCCTCGGGTGTGCGCGGGCATCGGCGCGGGACGGCGGGCATCGGGATCTCGGGTGGACGATCGGGGCATCCCGGGCACGATCACGGTACGGCGCGTGCCGGTGGGGGCGGCAGCCGACAGGGGCGGGCGGGTCGATTTCACCCTGCGGCCAGACGGGTGAACGAGTGCCCGAAGCGTCCGGATGTGCTCGTTCACATCCCTCGCGAATCGGACATTGTGCACCATTCCCGCCGATTCTGCTTCGAACAGCGGGTGAAGATCTTGCGGCATTCTTGCCCAGATCCCGTGCCCGTTGTGCGGCATTTGCGTGAAGGCCCACCTCCCGCAGGATTTGCTCGCGGCAGAGCATATTCGCCTGTGTCCCACACTCGTTGGCGATGTCGTGAAGCTGTCACCTGGCCCGATGTCGCGCAGCCCGGGCCCCAGGCCTGACGCGGCCGACTCGGACCGGCGGCCGGTCGGTGATCACGGGGCAGCGCGGGGACGCGCCACCCCGCGCAGCACGGGACCGACGGCCGACGACCGAGACGGGTCGCACCCCTCAGGGGTAGGACATCGCGGCCGATTCATGAGGGTGGGTCGGACTTCGGAAGGTTGCACGCCTTGCGGGCGCGTGTCCTGTTCGTGGTCGCCGGTCTCATTCCACCCGGTGCGCCCCTCCGCGCACCGCTTGATGACGGGAACACAATGAGCACGAATCTCAGTTGGAGCGGCGGACGACGACTCGTCCTCCGTGCCCTCGGTGCGACCGCAGTCGCAGCCCTCGCCGTCACGGCCGCGGTCACGCAGCCCGCCGCGGCCGCGACCACCACGACGACGCAGTCCATCTGGACGACGACAGCCGCCTCGCAGGCGTCCGTCGACCTGGCCGATGCGTCGTCGGTCGAGCTCGGCACGGCCTTCACCGCCACCGCCGACGGCGTCGTCAGCGGCGTGAAGTTCTGGAAGACCGCCGACAACAAGGGGACCCACGTCGGTTCGCTGTGGACCTCGGCCGGCAAGCGGCTCGCCAAGGCGACGTTCGTCAACGAGACGACCAGCGGCTGGCAGACCGTGCAGTTCGCCACCCCGGTGAAGGTCACCAAGGGCGCCAGCTTCGTCGCCTCGTACCTGGCCCCGAAGGGCCGCTACGCCTACACCCAGTCGTTCACGGGCACCTCGGCCAGCCCCTCGCTGAGCGTCCCGTCGACCAACGCCGGTCGGTACACCTACGGCACCGGGTCCTTCCCGAAGTCGACCTACAAGTCGACGAACTACTGGGTCGACGTGCTGTTCACGCCGGCTGCCACGACCACCGCGCCGGCCCCCGCACCGGCTCCGACGACGGCTCCCGCGCCGACGCCGACCGCGACCACCGCCCCGGCGCCGACCCCGACGCCCACGGCCACCACCGCCCCGGCGCCGACCCCGACGCCCACGGCCACCACCGCCCCCGCGCCGACCCCGACGCCCACCGCGACCACCGCCCCGGCGCCGACCCCGACGCCGACCGCGACCACCGCCCCGGCGCCCGCACCGACGACCACGCCCGGCACCAGCGTCGGCACCGCCCGTCCGGGCGCCACCACCACCGGCGTGCCGGCCGGCACCACCCTGAAGGCCTCCGGCGGCCTCACCGTCACGACCGCCAACACGGTCATCGACGGCCTGGACATCTCCGGCTCGGTCTACATCAACGCCCCGGGCGTCGTCATCAAGAACTCGCGCATCCACGGCAGCGGCTCCGGCACCGGCGTGCAGACCAGCGGCTCGGGCTCCGTGACGATCTTCGACAGCGAGATCTACGGCTTCGAGAACGCGATCGGGTTCGACAGCTGGAAGGCGTACCGCGTCAACGTGCACTCCAACACCGGTGACGGTGTGAAGTTCGGCAGCAACGTCGTCCTGCAGGACAGCTGGATCCACGACCTGAAGCCGGGTGCCGGTGCGCACGCCGACGGTGGGCAGGTCCAGTACGGCGTGGTCAACCTGGTCATCCGCCACAACGTGATCGACCTGTCGACCACGAGCTCGGCGAACGCGGCCCTGTTCATCGCCCCTGACCTGGGTGGCAGCACCAACGGCCCGGTGACGATCGACAACAACTACCTCGCCGGTGGCAACTACACCGTGTTCTGCGTCGACGGGAACAACGGCCAGTACTTCATCAGCAACATCTCGTTCACGAACAACACGTTCGGTCGGGGTGCCGCCTACGGCCCGGTGCGCGTCAACGTGCCGGTGACCTGGACGAACAACACGTGGGCCGACAACGGCGCCGCGATCACGCTCTGACCTGAGGGCAGCTCGACCGGAGCCCCCGTCCCCCGTGCGCGGGAGGGCGGGGGCTCCGTCGTGCGTGCGGCTCGCTGCGGGTCAGCGCACGATCGACGGCGACCACGCGCCCTCGAGGAACAGCTGCGGCTCGGCACCAGGGGTCGTGATGTCCAACGACCAGACGTCCGTCGTCCCGGGCTCGTCGGCGCGCGGCAGCCCGTACAGGATCGTGGAGTCGTCGAGCCACTCGATCTGGTCGTCGCACCCCTCGGTCACCGGGTAGAGCGTCTCGTCCGAGGAGTCGAGGTCGAGCACCGCGTAGGCCCAGACCTTCTGCGCGTCCTCGACCCGTTGGACCTTCTTGTAGGCCACCAGCGAGCTGTCGGGGGAGACCGACGGGCACTCGCCGCCGGCGCGCAGCGCGGTGATGGTCCGCTCGGACACCGACCCCGTGGCGATCCAGGTCGTGTCCGCCGACTGCGAGGCCGCCGTCACGTAGAAGAGCTCGTCGTCCACGAAGCTCACGCCCCAGAAGTTGCGGTCGGCCGCCGTGAACGGCTCGCCGTCGACCAGGAACGTCCACGACTCCAGGCTGCCCAGGTCGGTGCCGTCGGTCCCGTGGATCTTGGTCTCCGTGGAGAACCCCACCTGTGCGTACGAGTGGCCGGTGACGAACGCGGTGGTGGCCACCAGCGACCCGTCGGGGCTCAGCCGGGTGCGGCTGGGGATGCCCGGCAGCGGCCAGCTCTGCACCTCCTGCCACTGCTCGTCGAGCACGACCGCCTCGAACGTCGTGGCCACCCCGCGCACGGTCCGCAGGCACGAGGTCAGGCCCTCTGCGTGGTACAGGCGGTCGCAGGCGACGTCGGTGAAGGCGCGGGTACCCGCGGGGTCGTCCAGCGGCACGGCCGCCACGAGGCCGTACTGCGCACCGGGCAGCGTGTTGCGGAACAGCACGTACGGGCCGTCGAGCACCGAGGCCAGGTCGGTCGACGCCACGCTCGGTGCCGCCTCGGTGGCGGCACGCTGCGTGCGGGCCGCCGACCACACGTACGCGCCGACGCCCAGCACCACCACGGCCACGATCGCGACGAGCGCGACCACGCGGGGCGGCAGACGCCTCACGGCGCGCTCGTCGCGGTGCCGACGGCCGACGTCTGCGACGGACCGTCCTCGATCGGCGGTTCGAACCGGCGCACGGCGAACCAGGACACGGGGACGGCCACGGCGAGCAGCATGGCGACGCACACTATCGCCGGCTGACGACCCAGGGTGTACCAGAGCACGCCGAACGCCGCGGAGGCCGCCATCCGACCGACGGCGACGACCGTCTGCGCGGTGCCGATCGCCGAGGCCCGCACCTGCGGGGCGACGCTCTGACCGACCACCGCGGCCAGCACGCCGTCCGTCGCGGCGTAGAACGCGCCGAGCAGCGCCAGTGCCGCCAAGGTCGTCGCACCCGACGCACCGCCGAAGGCCGCGCACACGTAGGCCGCACCGAGCATCGCGTGCCCCCACACGAACACCCGTGCCCGACCGACCCGGTCCGACAGCCGGCCGGCGGGCACCGCCAGCAGCATGTAGGCCACGTTCGTGCCCACGTACAGCAGCGGGAACCACTGCGTCGCGAATCCGTCCCGAGCCTGCAGGGACAGGTAGATGAAGCCGTCGCCGATGGTCAGCAGCGCCAGTGCGCCGGCCACGACCAGCAGCCGACGCAGCCCCGGTTCGGTCAGGAACCGCCAGCTGAACGGGCGCTCCGTGAGCGAGGGCACCGCGCCGTCGCTGCACGAGCAGCCCTTGCAGCTGGGCAGCGAGCGCTCGGCGCGCGACTGGTGCGCGGTCAACCACGAGGCCTTGCGCGGACGCACGTCGGGCACGAGCAGGCCCAGCACCGCCAGGCCGATCACCGCCGACCCGAACGAGATCACGAACACCGTGTGGTACCCGTCGGGCAGCAGCCAGAGCACCACGAACGCGAGCAGCGGACCCACCGCCGCTCCCACCGTGTCGAGCATCCGGTGCACGCCGAACGAACGCCCCAGGTTCCGCGGGGTGCTGGACGCGGCGATCATCGCGTCGCGCGGCGACGTGCGCAGGCCCTTGCCCAACCGGTCCACGGCCACCAGCGAGGTGATGGCGACGAACCCGGTGGTCAGCAGCAGCCCCGCGCGGGTCAGGGCCGACAGCCCGTAGCCGAGGAACGCCACCCACTTGGGGTGGTCCCCACGGTCGGCCGCCCAGCCGCCACCGATGCGGACCAGTGCGCTGGCGCCCTGCATGAGCCCGTCGACGAACCCGTACGCCAACGTCGTCATGCCCAGCGCGGTGGTCAGGTACAGCGGCAGGATCGCGGCGACGGACTCCGAGGAGATGTCCGTCAGCAGGCTGACCACGCCGATCGTGACCACCGTCGACGACACGCGGCTGCCGCGGGCCGCGCGTGCCGCCCGCGCGGCGCGGGCCGCCTCGACCGTGCCGGCGTCGGTGGGCGGCAGCCGACGGGTGCCGGTGCTGCGCGCCTCGTGCTCGTCGTGCGACGCGTGCTCGTCGTGCGAGGTGTCCTGCCCCGGGCGGTCGGGCGCAGCGGTGGTCGGGGCGTTCGGCCTCACGGTGTCGTCTCGAGCGTGCCGGCCACCGACAGCTCCGTCCCGCCGCCGGTGCGCTCACGCGTGGTCAGGACCAGGCCCTCGTCGCCGTGCACGAACGCGGTCGCCGCGTCACCGGGCAGGGCGGGGCTCGCCTCGGCCGTGAAGCCGAGGGCCTCGAGGGTGGCGGTGAACGCCGCGCGCACGTCGTCCGCTCCGGCGCCCGTACCGGCCTCGAGCCCGATCTGCAGGCGTGCGCCCTCGGCCGACACCGAGCTGGAGACGATGTCGAGGCTGGTCCCGGCGGGCAGGACCTGCTCGGGGAAGCCGGTGACGAGGCCTCCGCGGGCGGATGCCGTGGCAGGCAGGGCGCCGGTGAGGGTCGCGGCGCTCGTGGTGCGCACCCCGTCCAGGCCTGGCAGGGTCGCCGGTGCGCTGTGGCCGGGGAACTTCGGGTTCGAGGTCTCGGTGTCGGTCTCCGCGTCCGGCGAGCCCGGGTCGGAGCCGGAGCCGGAGTCAGAACCGGTGCCGGAGCCCGTGGTGCTGCTCGCGGTGTCGGGGGAGGCCACCGAACCGCCGGTGGAGGTCCCGCCCGACGGTGCGTCCTGGTCGCCCCCCGGGCCGGTGCAGCCGGCCAGCAGGAGTGCGGCGACGACCAGCGTGGACGCTGCGGCCACGCGTGCCCCGGCACCGTCGCGCCGTCCCGGGCCTCGTCGTGCCGCGGGGTCGCGGGGGGCACGCAGGGTGCGGGTCTGGGCTGCCATCACGTCGTCTCGCTCGCTGGGTCGTCCGCTCACGTTCCGCTGAGGCCGACCACCGGCCGAAAGTGCGCAGATCGGACATCTCGGTGTCACCACCGTAGCTCCGTGCGCGGACCCGTCCACGCCCTGGCAGGGCAATTCACCCGCCTGCTCCCCTCTTCGCCCACGGCCCCGGCAGGGCGGCCTGCTGCAGGCCCGCTGCCGGTCGCTGACCGGGCGGCCGTCGGCTGGTTGTCGGCGCGCGCTCGTAGGCTGGGGCCACACCCCGCCTCCCTTGTGGAGCCGGGGCGCTCGTGCTGCACGTGCCCGTCCGGGCGTGCGGCGCGGCACGCCCACGACCTCCGCCGAAGGAACCCCATGGACCTCACCGGCCTGCTGCCCACCCTGCTGTCCGACCCGGCCGCCGCGGCTGCGCTCGAGCACGTCCGCGCCCGCGGCGAGGTCGACGTGGTCGGCCCCGCGGGCGTGCGACCGCCGCTGCTGGCGGCCCTGGCGGGGGAGCGCGGACGCCCGCTGGTGGTCGTGACGGCCACCGGGCGGGACGCCGACGAGCTCGCCGACGCGCTGCGCTGCTACCTGCCGCCGGACGCCGTCGCGGTGCTGCCCTCGTGGGAGACGCTGCCGCACGAACGCCTCTCGCCGCGCAGCGACACCGTGGCCCGCCGGTTGGCCGTGTTCCGGCGGCTGGCGCACCCCACGTCGGACGGTGGGCCCACCGGCGAGGTGCGGGTGCTCGTCATGCCGGTGCGGGCCATGCTCCAGCCGGTCGTGGCGGGCCTGGGCGACCTGGAGCCGGTGACCATCGCCACCGGTGACCGCGTCGACCTGAGCGACGTCGCCGAGCGGTTGGTCGCGGCCGCGTACTCGCGGGTCGACATGGTCGAGAAGCGGGGGGAGTTCGCCGTGCGCGGCGGCATCCTGGACGTGTTCCCGCCCACGGAGGACCACCCCCTGCGCGTCGAGCTGTGGGGCGAGGACGTCGAGGAGATCCGCTGGTTCGCGGTGGCCGACCAGCGCAGCCTCGAGGTCGCCGATCACGGCGTGTGGGCGCCGCCGTGCCGCGAGATCCTGCTCACGGACGACGTCCGGGCACGGGCTGCGGCCCTCGTGGAGCGGCTGCCGGGGGCCGCGGACATGCTCGACAAGCTCGCGGCCGGCATCGCCGTGGAGGGCATGGAGTCGTTGGCCCCGGCCCTCGTGGAGCAGATGGTGCCGGTGCTCGACCTGGTCTCCGACGACTCGCTGCTGGTACTGGCCGACCCCGAGCGGGTGCGCCGCCGCGCGCACGACCTGGTGGCCACCACGCAGGAGTTCCTGGCCGCCGCGTGGACCAGCGCCGCCGCCGGGGCCGCGACCCCGTTGGACCTGTCCGCCGCGTCCTTCCACTCGTTCGCCGAGGTCCGGGCGCTCGCGGCTGTGCGCGGCCTGGGCTGGTGGACGCTGAGCCCGTTCACGCTCGACGCCGACGCCGTGGACGCCGCCGACGCCGCGGCGCAGGGGCACGACGACGGGCTCGGTTCGCCCGCGCCGACGGGCGAGGGCACCACGCTGGTGGTCGCTGCCCGTGAGGTCGAGCGCTACCGCGGCGAGGTGGCCCGTGCGGTGGCCGACGTGCGCACGCTGCAGCAGGACGGCTGGCGGCTGGTGCTGGCCACCGAGGGCCACGGCCCGGCGCAGCGCATGGTGGAGCAGCTCAAGGCGGCCGACGTCCCGGCGCGGCTGGTGGGTTCCCTGCCCGAGGCCCCCGAGGGCGGCGTGGTGCTCGTGGTGCCGGCGGCGGTCGGTCCGGGCTTCGTGGCCCCTGACCTGCGCCTGGCCGTGTTCTCCGAGTCCGACCTGACGGGCCGGGCCGGCTCGTCCACCAAGGACATGCGGCGCATGCCCAGCCGTCGCCGCAACATGGTCGACCCGCTCGCGCTGCGGCCCGGCGACTTCGTGGTGCACGAGCAGCACGGGGTGGGCCGGTTCGTCGAGCTCATGCAGCGGACCATCGGCACGGGGGCCAACGCGGCCACGCGCGAGTACCTCGTCATCGAGTACGCGTCGAGCAAGCGGGGGCAGCCGGGGGACCGTCTCTTCGTGCCGTCCGACCAGCTGGACCAGGTGACCAAGTACGTCGGTGGTGAGGCGCCCAGCCTGAACAAGATGGGCGGCTCGGACTGGGCCAAGACCAAGGGCAAGGCGCGCAAGGCCGTCAAGGAGATCGCCGCCGAGCTGATCCGCCTCTACTCGGCCCGGATGGCCACCCCCGGGCACGCGTTCGGCCCGGACACCCCGTGGCAGCGCGAGCTGGAGGACGCGTTCGCGTACGTCGAGACACCGGACCAGCTGGCCACGATCGACGAGGTCAAGGCCGACATGGAGAAGACCGTCCCGATGGACCGCCTGGTCTGCGGCGACGTCGGTTACGGCAAGACGGAGATCGCGGTGCGGGCGGCGTTCAAGGCCGTGCAGGACGGCAAGCAGGTGGCGGTGCTGGTGCCCACGACCCTGCTCGTGCAGCAGCACCTGGACACGTTCGCCGAGCGGTACGCGCCGTACCCCGTGACCGTCAAGGCACTGTCCCGGTTCCAGTCGGCGGCGGAGTCGAAGGAGGTCGTCGACGGGCTGCGTGACGGCTCGGTGGACGTCGTCATCGGCACGCACCGGCTGATCACCGGCGAGATCCGGTTCAAGGACCTGGGCCTGGTGATCATCGACGAGGAGCAGCGGTTCGGCGTCGAGCACAAGGAGACGCTCAAGGCCTTGCGCACCAACGTCGACGTGCTGGCCATGTCGGCCACCCCGATCCCGCGCACGCTCGAGATGGCCGTGACCGGCATCCGCGAGATGTCCACGCTGGCCACCCCGCCCGAGGAGCGGCACCCGGTGCTCACGTTCGTCGGCGCGTACGACGAGCGGCAGATCACCGCTGCCCTGCGCCGCGAGCTGCTGCGCGAGGGCCAGGTGTTCTACGTGCACAACAAGGTCGACTCGATCGAGCGCGCCGCCTCCCGGCTGCAGGAGCTGGTGCCCGAGGCCCGGGTGGCGGTGGCGCACGGCAAGATGAACGAGCACCAGCTCGAGCAGGTGATCGTCGACTTCTGGGAGAAGCGGTTCGACGTGCTGGTCTGCACGACCATCGTCGAGACCGGCCTGGACATCTCCAACGCGAACACCCTGATCCTGGAGCGGGCGGACCTGCTGGGACTGTCCCAGCTGCACCAGCTGCGCGGGCGTGTGGGCCGTGGCCGCGAACGGGCGTACGCGTACTTCCTGTACCCGCCGGAGCGTCCGTTGACGGAGACCGCGCACGACCGTCTGCAGACCATCGCGGCCAACACCGACCTCGGGGCGGGCATGGCGGTGGCCATGAAGGACCTGGAGATCCGTGGTGCGGGCAACCTGCTCGGTGGCGAGCAGTCGGGCCACATCGAGGGCGTGGGCTTCGACCTGTACGTGCGCATGGTGGGCGAGGCCGTGGCGAGCTTCCGGGGCGACACCCCCGAGGAGGTGCCGGACGTCACCATCGAGCTGCCCGTCGACGCGCACATCCCGCACGACTACATCGCGCACGAGCGGTTGCGCCTGGAGGCGTACCGGAAGGTCGCCGGTGCCGCGGACGCGGCGACGCTGTCGGAGGTAAAGGCCGAGCTGGTCGACCGGTACGGCGCGGTGCCGCCCGCCGTCGACAACCTGTTCACGGTCGCGGAGTTCCGCCTGCACGTGCGGGCGGCCGGGCTGAGCGACGTGACCGCGCAGGGCAAGTTCGTGCGGTTCGCCCCCGTCGACCTGCCCGAGTCGGCGCAGCTGCGGCTCAAGCGGCTCTACCCGGGGTCGGTGCTCAAGCCCGCGGTGCGCACCGTGCTGGTGCCGTACCCGACGACCGCGCGCATCGGCGGTCGGCCGTTGCAGGGCCACGAGCTGCTCGCGTGGGCCCGTCAGCTCATCGACGCGGTGATCCGCGGGGACGTGTCGGCAGCGGCGCAGGTCGGCGTGCGGGGCTGACGCAGACCCGGCCCAGGCCGACCGGTCCCGCTCGCGCGGTGCACACGGCCTCGGCCTCTACGATGGCGGCAGATCGACAGGCGACGACGCAGGAGGTCCTGGTGACGGTGGTCGGTGACGACGTGCGCGGCACGTCCGCGCAGGTGCAGGCCGGTGCGGCAGGCGTGTCCGCCGGGTGGCGACCCCGCCGGGTGCGGCGTGCGGCAGGGCTGCTCGTGCTGGTGGTCGGCATGGCCGGGCTCACCGCGTGCAGCGGGCAGCCGGGGGCGGCGGCGATCGTCGACGGTGAGGTCATCACGCCGGGCGAGCTGCACAGCGCGCTCGACGAGCTCGGTCCGTACCTGTCGAGCCCGTCGACCTCGGCCGTGCTGACGATCCTCGTGCAGGCCCCGGCCGTGTCCGCGGTGGCTGCCGAGCACGGCGTCGCCGTGTCGACGGAGGACGCGCAGGCGGCGCTGTCGGACGTCGCCGCCGCCGACGGGATCGACGGGTCGGACTTCAGCGAGGCCTCGCTGACCATCGCGAAGTTCTCCGTGGAGTACAGCGCGCTGACGCAGCTGGACGACGCCGAGGCGATCAACGCCGAGCTCGTCGACCGGGTCTCCGCGCTGGACGTCGAGGTGAACCCGCGGTTCGGCTCGCTGGACGCGGGCAACTTCGTGTCCGACCCGGTGACCAACCCGTGGATCGTCCAGCCCGAGGCCGGTGCCGCGGACGAGAGCGCGCAGGCGCCGACCGACACCCCGTCCCCGAGCCCGTCCGAGTGACGCGCAGACCTCCCTGCGAGCGGTCGGTGAACCGCCGGTGAGCGGCAGCGTCGCACCCGGCGGCTCGCCGGACGCGCTGCGCACCCTGGTCGCGGTGATGGACCGGCTGCGTTCACCCGGCGGGTGCCCGTGGGACGCCGAACAGACTCACCGGTCCCTCGTGCCGTACCTGCTCGAGGAGGCCCACGAGCTGGCGGAGGCCATCGAGCTGGGGGATCGCGCCGACCTGCGCGAGGAGCTCGGCGACGTGCTGCTGCAGGTGGTCTTCCACGCGCGCGTCGCGCAGGAGGACCCGGGTGACCCGTTCGACCTGGACGACGTGGCGGCCGACCTGACCGCCAAGCTGGTCCGTCGCCACCCGCACGTGTTCGGCCCGGGGACGCCTGCGGCCCCGACCGACGGTGCCGGTGCCGGGGACCGACCGGCGACCGGCGACCTGCACGTGCAGTGGGACCGGCTGAAGAAGGCGGAGAAGCAGCGGGCGTCCGCGCTGGACGGCGTCCCGGCCTCGCTCGGCGCGCTGGCCCGTGCGCAGAAGCTCGTCTCCCGGGCCGGCCGTGCGGGACTGCCGGTCGAGGAGCCGCACGACGCCGCCGGCGCATCCGACACGACGGCGATCGGGGAGCGCCTGCTGGCGTTGGTGCTCCAGGCGCAGGCCGACGGGGTGGACGCCGAGGGCGAGCTGCGCCGGGCGACCGGGCGCTGGGAGGCGCGTGTCCGTGCGGTCGAGCAGCAGCAGTCCGCTCCGCCGGCCGGGACTGACGCCTGACGCGTCGCCTGCGACGGCGCCCCTGGGTGTTGTTCGCCTGACTGCCTGACGGACGCGGGGCCGGCCGGTGCGCCACGCGGGATAGGGTCCCGCTGCGGGTCGATCACGCGGGGCGGAGGTCCGTCCCGCCCGTGTGATTCCTCCCGCCCACGACAGCGGACGGGCCCAAGGTCCGGCATCCGGGGGCGCCCGGGTGGTGAGGATGTGCGCGGCTGCCCCGGCAGCGGCACCGGTCGACGGCTCCGCACGGCAGCACCACACAGGCGAGGAGTGAGGATGAGGATCGGGGTCCCCCGGGAGTCACGTCCCGGAGAACGGCTCGTCTCGGCAACACCCAAGACGGTCGCCCAGCTGCGCAAGCTCGGCTATGAGGTCGTCGTCGAGCACGACGCGGGCGCCGGGGCGAACTTCTCCGACGCCGCCTACGAGGAGGCCGGCGCCAGCGTCGGCGACGCCGCGCAGGTGTGGGCGTCCGACGTCGTCACCACGGTGGCCGCGCCGACGCCGGAGCAGGTCGCCACGCTCACGCCCGGTGCCACGAGCATCGCCATGATCTCTCCTGCGGCGAACCCCGAGCTGGTGGAGTCGCTGGCCGCGCGGGGCGTGACGGCGCTCGCGCTGGACGCGGTGCCGCGCATCTCGCGTGCGCAGGCGCTCGACGTGCTGTCCACGTTGTCCAACGTCGCCGGGTACCGCGCGGTCATCGAGGCCGCCGAGGAGTACGGCGGCATGTTCACCGGGCAGGTCACCGCCGCCGGCAAGACCCCGCCCGCGAACGTCTTCGTCATCGGCGCCGGTGTGGCCGGTCTGGCGGCGCTCGGTGCGGCCGCGAGCCTGGGTGCCCAGGTGCGCGCGTTCGACGTGCGGCCCGAGGTCGGCGAGCAGATCGAGTCGATGGGCGCCACGTTCGTCCAGGCGGCCACCGCCCAGCAGGAGGTCAGCTCCGACGGGTACGCCCGCGAGCTGACCGCCGAGCAGGAGGCGCTCACCGCGGCGATGTACGCCGAGGAGACCGCCAAGGCCGACATCGTCATCACCACCGCGCTCGTGCGCGGCCAGGCGCCGCGCACCATCACCGCCGAGATGGTCGCCGCGATGCGACCCGGCTCGGTGATCGTCGACCTCGCCGCCTCCGGCGGCGGCAACTGCGAGCTGACCGTGCCGGGCGAGAAGGTCGTCACCGCCAACGGGGTCGTGATCCTCGGCTGGACGGACCTGACCAGCCGGATGCCGCAGCACACCTCGCAGCTGTTCGGCACCAACGTGGTGCACCTGATGGCCCTGCTCACGCCGGGCAAGGACGGGCAGCTCGTGCTCGACCTGGACGACGTGGTGCAGCGCGGCATGACCGTGGCGCACGGCGGCGACGTGCTGTGGCCGCCGCCGCCGGTGCAGGTGTCCGCGGCCGCCCCGGTGGTCGAGGCCGCACCGGCCCCGGTCGAGGTCGACCCGGCGGAGGTGGCCCGGCAGGCGCAGCTGCGCGGTCGGCGCAACCTGGTGCTGGCCGGTCTGGCCACCGTGCTGGTGACGTTGGGTCTGACCGCCGCACCGTCGGCGTTCCTCGGGCACTTCACGGTGTTCGCCCTGGCGGTGATCGTCGGCTACTACGTCATCTCGAACGTGAGCCACTCGCTGCACACGCCCCTCATGGCCCAGACGAACGCGATCTCCGGGATCATCCTGGTCGGCGCGCTGCTGCAGATCGGGTCGGACTCCGCCCTGGTCAGCACGCTCGCGTTCGTCGCGGCGACGGTGGCCAGCATCAACATCTTCGGTGGGTTCCTGGTCGCGTACCGCATGATCGGGATGTTCAGGAAGGACGCCTGACGTGCTGACCTCGCTCGCCCAGGCCGTGTACCTCGTCGCGGCCGTCCTGTTCGTCCTGTCGTTGGCAGGGCTGTCCAAGCAGACCTCCGCGCGCCGCGGGAACCTGCTCGGCATGATCGGCATGGGCCTGGCCCTGCTGGCCACCGTGGTGCTCGCCGTCGACCAGGCGGAGCGTTCCGTGCTGGTCACCTTGCTGCTCATCGCCCTGGTGTTCCTCATCGGCGCGAGCGTGGGCACGTGGCAGGCCCGCAAGGTCGAGATGACGCAGATGCCCGAGATGATCGCGATGCTGCACAGCTTCGTGGGTCTGGCCGCGGTGCTCGTCGGGTTCAACTCCTACCTGACCGAGGGCACCGACGCGGTGCACCTGGTCGAGGTGTTCCTCGGCGTGCTGATCGGCGCGGTGACGTTCACCGGCTCGATCGTGGCGTACCTGAAGCTGTCGGCGCGGATCAAGAGCTCGCCGCTCATGCTGCCCGGGCGGAACCTGCTCAACCTCGCCGCGCTGGTCGTCTCGGCCGGTCTGCTCGCGTGGTTCCTCGTGGCGCCGTCGGTCGTGCCGCTGGTCCTCATGACCGTGGTCGCGCTCGCGCTCGGCTGGCACCTGGTCGCCTCGATCGGCGGCGGCGACATGCCGGTCGTCGTCTCGATGCTGAACTCGTACTCGGGCTGGGCGGCTGCCGCGGCGGGCTTCATGCTCGGCAACGACCTGCTCATCGTCACCGGCGCCCTGGTGGGTTCCTCCGGTGCGATCCTCTCGTACATCATGTGCAAGGCCATGAACCGCTCGTTCATCTCGGTGATCCTGGGCGGGTTCGGCGCCGAGGGCGGCACGGTCGTGGCCTCCGACAAGGACTACGGCGAGCACCGTGAGGTCTCGGCGGCGGACGTCGCCGACATGCTCAAGGGTGCCCGTTCGGTCGTCGTCACCCCCGGGTACGGCATGGCCGTGGCCAAGGCCCAGTACCCCGTCGCTGACCTGGTGTCGCGGTTGCGGGCGTCGGGTGTCGAGGTCCGGTTCGGCGTGCACCCGGTGGCCGGGCGCCTGCCCGGGCACATGAACGTGCTGCTGGCCGAGGCGCGCGTGCCGTACGACGTCGTGCTCGAGATGGACGAGATCAACGACGACTTCCCGCAGACGGACGTCGTGCTGGTCATCGGCGCGAACGACACCGTCAACCCGGCCGCGCTGGACGACCCGAGCTCCCCGATCGCCGGGATGCCGGTGCTCGAGGTGTGGAACGCCCAGCAGGTGATCGTGTTCAAGCGGTCGATGGCCACCGGGTACGCCGGCGTGCAGAACCCGCTGTTCTTCCGCGAGAACACCGCGATGCTCTTCGGCGACGCCAAGGAGCAGGTCGAGCACATCATCCAGGCGCTCTGACCTGCGACGCGGTGCGCCCGGGTGCCCCCTGCACGGGGGTCCGGGCGTCCCGCGGTCGAAGGTCCTGTCTCCTGTTCGCGCAGTTCCCTCTAGGCTGAGGTCGCAAACCCAACCGCTCGTCGAAGGAGCACCATGGCCAGCATCGAGGCCGTCGGCGCCCGCGAGATCCTTGACTCGCGAGGCAACCCCACTGTCGAGGTCGAGGTCGCCCTCGACGACGGCACCATCGCTCGTGCGGGGGTCCCCTCGGGTGCCTCCACCGGCGCGTTCGAGGCCGTCGAGCGCCGTGACGGCGACAAGAGCCGCTACCTGGGCAAGGGCGTCGAGGACGCCGTCAACGCGGTGATCGACGAGATCGCCCCCGAGCTCATCGGGTTCGAGGCCTCGGAGCAGCGTCTGGTCGACGCCGCGCTCATCGAGCTCGACGGCACGCCCAACAAGGGCAAGCTCGGCGCCAACGCGATCCTGGGCGTCTCGCTCGCGGTCGCCAAGGCCGCGGCCGACTCGGCCGACCTGCCGCTGTTCCGCTACGTCGGTGGCCCCAACGCCCACGTGCTGCCGGTCCCGATGATGAACATCCTCAACGGTGGGTCGCACGCCGACTCCAACGTCGACATCCAGGAGTTCATGGTCGCCCCCATCGGCGCCACGACGTTCCGTGAGGCCCTGCGCACCGGCGCCGAGGTCTACCACTCCCTCAAGTCCGTGCTGAAGAGCAAGGGCCTGTCGACCGGTCTGGGCGACGAGGGTGGCTTCGCGCCGAACCTCGAGTCCAACCGTGCCGCGCTGGACCTGATCCTCATCGCGATCGAGAAGGCCGGCTTCACGCCGGGCGTCGACGTGGGCCTGGCGCTCGACGTCGCCGCGACCGAGTTCTTCAAGGACGGCGCGTACCAGTTCGAGGGCAAGGCCACCTCGCCCGCCGACATGATCGCGTTCTACGAGCAGCTCGTGACGGACTACCCGCTGGTCTCCATCGAGGACCCGCTGTCCGAGGACGAGTGGGGCACCTGGTCCGAGCTGGTCTCCAAGGTCGGCGACAAGGTGCAGATCGTCGGCGACGACCTGTTCGTCACCAATCCGACGCGTCTGGCCAAGGGCATCGAGCTCAAGGCCGCCAACTCGCTGCTGGTCAAGCTGAACCAGATCGGCACGCTGACCGAGACGCTCGACGCCGTGACGCTCGCGCAGCGCAACGGCTTCACCACGATGACCTCGCACCGCTCCGGCGAGACCGAGGACACCACGATCGCCGACCTGTCCGTCGCGACGAACGCCGGCCAGATCAAGACCGGTGCGCCGGCCCGTGGTGAGCGCATCAACAAGTACAACCAGCTGCTGCGCATCGAGGAGGAGCTGGACGACGCCGCTGTCTACGCCGGTCGTTCCGCCTTCCCGCGGTTCCGCCAGGCCTGAGCCTGTCGCAAGTCCGTCCCGCCTCGGCGGGCGGCTCGCATCGGAGGCCGGTGACCCTCAGGGGTCGCCGGCCTTCGGCGTTCCGCGGTGCCGGCGTGCCTGTCCGGTGTGCCCCCGGCGGCCGTGCGGCGCGCCCGCAGCGGGCCGGGTGCACCGGGGGCCCCGTCGGGCGAGGC
Source organism: Cellulomonas soli (assembly GCF_052036975.1). Classification (GTDB taxonomy): domain Bacteria; phylum Actinomycetota; class Actinomycetes; order Actinomycetales; family Cellulomonadaceae; genus Cellulomonas; species Cellulomonas soli_A. The sequence goes on along the minus strand of NZ_JBQIAR010000014.1, from coordinate 96,623 downwards.
AGAATCGGTGTCATGTCTGCCCCTCGACGCCCGGCCGCGCCACGCGCGCCTGCGTCCGGGGAGCCCCCCGTGAGCCCCGACCGTGCGGCTGGGCCGCGGGACGCCGCGCACCGTCCGGCTGCCCCGCACCCGCTGGCCCCGCGCCCCGCGACCCCGCGCCCTGCCGCCGCGCGTCCCGCCGCAACCAAGACGAGCGGCACGCGGTCCGCGGCGCCGCGGACCCCCGCGCGGGGCACCCCGACCCGGGGGCAGGCGGCGCCGCGCGGCTCGGCGGCACGCCCCGCCTCGTCCCGGCCGTCCTCGGCCCGTCCCACCGCACGTCCGGCACCGACTCCGGCCCGGGGGACCCCGCGGGCGCAGACCGTGCAGGTGCGCGTGCCCCGGTTGTTCAGCATCCGGGTGGCCGTCATGGCCGTGGTGCTCGGTCTGGCGTTCGTGCTGGCGTACCCGACCTTGGCCTCGTACCTGCAGCAGCAGGCCGAGCTCACCCAGCTGCGCAGCCAGGTGGCGGCCGCACGGGAACGGAACGACGACCTGCAGGCCGACCTGGCCCGGTGGGACGACCCGGCGTACGTGACGGCGCAGGCGCGTGAGCGGCTCGCCTTCGTGATGCCCGGGGAGACCGCGTTCCGGGTGGTCGATCCGGAGATCGTGCCGGACACCGCTCCGGTGGAGGGGGCCGCGCCCAGCAGCGAGCTCGACGAGGGGCTGACTCTGCCCTGGTACGCGACGGTCTGGGACTCCGTGCAGGAGGCCGGTGCGGCGGGGGACAATGAGGATGCGCCCGCGACCGACGCGGGCACCCCCAGCCCCTGAACCTGCCCGTCCTTGCTGCGCACGGGCCGTGACCGATCGGAACGCCCGTGACCCGCACGCCCCTGGACGCCGTGACCGACCGTGACCGTGAGGTGCTCGCCGAGCAGCTCGGCCGGCCTGCCCGGGGTGTGGTGGGCGTGGCCGCCCGGTGCGTGTGCGGTCGGCCGCTCGTGGTGCGCACGGCCCCGCGGTTGGACGACGGGACCCCGTTCCCCACGACGTACTACCTCACGTGCCCGCCGGCGGTGGCCGCGGTGTCGACGCTCGAGGCGACGGGTCTGATGAAGGAGCTGACGGCTCGGCTCGCGCAGGACGAGGAGCTGGCGGCGGCGTACGAGCGGGCGCACCGGGCGTACCTGGCCGACCGTGAGGAGCTGGGACACGTCGAGGAGATCGCCGGGATCTCGGCCGGGGGCATGCCCACGCGGGTGAAGTGCCTGCACGTGCTGGTCGGTCACGCGCTGGCCGCCGGCCCGGGAGTCAACCCGATCGGTGACGAGGTGCTCGAGATGCTGCGCGAGGAGTGGCGTCCGGACCGCTGCACCTGCTGAGACCGCCCGGATGGGAGGATGTCCGCCGTGACGCGTGTGGCTGCCATCGACTGCGGGACCAACTCCATCCGACTCCTTGTCGCCGACGTGGTCGACGGGGTGCTGACGGACGTGGTCCGTCGCATGGAGGTGGTCCGGCTCGGTCAGGGCGTGGACCGGACGGGCCGCCTGGCGCCTGAGGCCCTGGCCCGCACGCTCGACGCCACGCAGCGGTACGCACGCGAGTGCGACGAGCTGGGTGTGGAGGCGGTGCGGTTCGTGGCGACGTCCGCGACGCGTGATGCGAGCAACCGCGCGCTGTTCGTGGACGGTGTGCGGGCGGCGATCGGTGTCGAGCCCGAGGTCGTGTCGGGCACCGAGGAGGCGGCGCTGTCGTTCCGGGGAGCCGTGGGCGGTCTGTCGGCGCACCCCGGGCCGTACCTGGTGGTCGACCTGGGCGGTGGGTCCACGGAGCTGGTGCTGGGTGCGGGGTCGCCGTCGGCGGCGTGGTCGATGGATGTCGGCTGCGTGCGGATGACCGAACGGCACCTGCACACCGACCCTCCGGCGGGCACGGAGGTCGCGGCGGCGCGGTCCGACGTGGTGGCAGCGCTGGACGAGGCCGCGGGGCACGTGCCGTGGGCGCAGGCGCGCACCCTGGTGGGCCTGGCGGGCACGGTGACGACGGTGACGGCGCACGCGTTGGGCCTGCCGGCGTACGACCCGCTGCGCATCGACGGGACGAGGCTCGAGGTCGGGCAGGTGCTGGCCACGTGCGAGGACCTGCTGGCCCTGCCGCGGCAGGAGCGGGCGTCGTTGGGCTTCATGCACCCCGGTCGGGTGGATGTGATCGCGGCGGGTGCGTTGGTGTGGCACGGCGTGGTGAGCCGCGTGGACGCGGACGTGCGTGCTGCCGGTGGCGAGCTGAGCGGGGTCGTGACCTCCGAGCACGACATCCTCGACGGCATCGCGTGGAGCGTCGTCGAGCGGTAGGTGTCCGTCCACCGGACAAGAGTCCGCATGCTGGAACGCCTGTTCCCGGCCGCCGGACCGCCTGGCACCCTTCGGGACATGACCTGCCCCGTCGCCCCGAGCTGTGCGCGAATGTGTTGCGCCAGCCGTCGCGGCGTCGGCCGGTCGTGCGCGTGAGCAGCTGAACCCCACGGGTTCCGCCCCCACGCCAGACCCCTCCCTCCGACACTGCGGCGCGTTCGAGCGCGCCTCGGACCGGAGCGGAGCGGAATCCGTCCGGGAGTGGCGCGTCGACCTGACCGCCACCCCCCGACAGGAGCACGACCATGACCCGCCGCCTCACCCCAGCCCTCCTCGCCGCCGGTGCGGCCGGACTCCTCGCACTGTCCGCCTGCTCGAGCGGGGCTGCGGCCGACGCGGCCGACGCACCCGCCGACGACGCCGTCACGATCTCGCTGGTGCGCCAGCTCGGCTCGGGCGACTACTTCGAGCAGTGGCTCGCCGGGGCGCAGGCCCAGGCCGACGAGCTCGGTGTCGAGCTGAAGGTGTCCAACGCCGACGGTGACGACAACCAGCAGTCGCTGGACCTGGAGTCCGCCGTGAACCAGGCGCCCGACGCGATCGTCGTCGACCACGGCTTCGCCGACACCATCGGCGACGGCGTCACCGCGGCCCTCGACGCCGGCATCCCGGTGGTGGCCTTCGACGCCGAGGTCACCGACGAGCGGGCCATCACCGTCTCGCAGTCGGACCACGACCTCGCGCAGGCCGTGCTGGACCAGCTCGTCGAGGACACCGGCGGCACCGCCCAGGTCATCTCGGTGCACGTGGCCGGCTACGCGCCGCTGGACCGCCGCAACGAGGTCTGGGAGGACGTCAAGGCCGCCAACCCGGGCCTCGAGCAGGTCGCGCAGATCGGGGTGGTCAACGAGTCGACCGCCTCGGCCGTCGCCGACCAGGCCAAGGCGGCCCTGCAGGCCAACCCGGGCGTGACGGCGATCTTCGCGCCGTACGACGAGTTCGCCAAGGGTGCCGTGCTGGCCGTCCAGGAGCTCGGACTGCAGGACACCGTGAAGGTGTACGGCGCGGACATCTCCACCGCCGACATCGAGGTCCTCACGGCCGACGGCAGCCCGTGGGTGGCCACCGCCGCCACCGACCCCGCGAACGTCGGCGCCGTCACCGTGCGCGCCGCGTACCTGGCCGCGACCGACGGTGACGTGCCCGCCTCGATCGAGGTCTCGCCGACACTCATCCTCGCCTCGGAGCTCCGCGAGGCCGGCGTGGCGACCATCGCCGACCTGGGCGCGGTGTTCCCGGGGCTGACGACGGACGACCTGGTCCCGGTTCCCTGATGACCGACCGCACCACACCGGGAGCACGGGCCGCGACGCCCGTGCTCTCGGTGCGCCACCTCGTCAAGCACTACGGGGCCACGGCGGCGCTGCGCGGCGTCGACCTGGACGTGCACGCCGGCGAGGTCCTCGGGCTCGTCGGCGCGAACGGCGCGGGCAAGTCCACGCTCATCAAGGTGCTCGCCGGGGCCGAGCAGCCCACCTCGGGCACCCTGCTGGTCGACGGCCGACCGGTCCGGCTGCACGGCCCGACCGACGCCGCCGCCCAGGGCGTGGCCACCGTGCACCAGGACGTCGACGCGGCGCTCGTCCCCACGCTCACCGTCGCCGAGAACCTGGTGCTGGCCGACCTGGCCCGTGCGGGCCGCGGTGTGCGGGCCTCGCGCCGGGCCATCCGTGCGCGGGCCGCCGCGCTCGTGCCCGCAGGGTTCCCGGTCGCCCTGGACGCGCGCGTCGAGGACCTGACGACCTCCGCCAAGCAGCAGGTGCTCATCGCCCGGGCGCTGGCCGCACGACCCCGGGTGCTGGTGCTCGACGAACCCACGGCGGCGCTGTCCGTGCCCGAGCAGCAGCGGCTGCTCGCCGACGTGCGTGCGCTGGCCGCGGCCGGCACGGCCGTCGTCCTCATCTCCCACCACCTGGCCGAGGTCACCCAGGTCAGCGACCGGGTCGTCGCACTGCGCGAGGGTCGCGTCGTCGAGGTGTTCGGCGCGCCCGTCGACGGGGCTGCACTCGTGCGGGCGATCCTCGGCGAGCTGGCCGTGGCGCGCACCGTGCGACCGGGTGCCGACGAGCAGGTGCCCGCGGACGACGACCGGCCACCGGTGCTGTCGGCTCGCGGTGTGCAGGCCGTGCCGGGTGCGCGTCCCTTCGACCTGCACGTGCGGCCGGGAGAGGTGCTCGGCCTGACCGGGCTGCTCGGTGCCGGCAAGACCGAGCTGCTGGAGCAGCTCGTCGGTGCCCGCCGCCTGCTGGCCGGTCGGCTCGAGGTCGAGGGCCGCCCCTACCGGCCCACCCACCCGGCCGACGCCGTGACCGCCGGTCTGGGCTTCGTGCCCGAGGACCGGGTGCGTGCGGCCGAGGTGCCCGACTGGGACGTCACCCGGACCGTGACCCTGCCCGACCTGCGGCGCGTGCGCCGGCGCGGGCTGCTGCACGCCGGTGCCGAACGCACCCAGGCGCGGGCGGTGATCGACGCGCTCGCGGTCGTGTGCGCGGGCCCGCGGGCGCCCATGAGCTCGTTGTCCGGCGGCAACCGGCAGAAGGTCGTCGTCGGCCGGTGGATCGCCGCCGGCAGCCGCGTGCTGGTGCTCGACGAACCGTTCCGCGGCGTCGACCTGGGCGCCCGAGCCGACATCGCAGCACTGCTGCGCAGCGGTGAGGTCCAGGCGGCCGTCGTGGCGTCCTCCGACCCGGAGGAGGTCCTCGAGGTCGCCGACCGGGTGCTCGTGCTGGCCGAGGGCACCGTGGTCGGCGAGGTCCGGCCGGGTCAGGTCGACGCCGACGCCCTCGCCTCGCTGCTCGCCGGTGGCTCGTCCGCCTCCCTGACCGACCCCGCGACCCTCGCCCCCGAAGGAGTCCCGCGATGACCACCGAGATCGCCCCGCCCACGCAGGCAGCCCCACCGGCTGCACCGGCGGAGTCGGCTGCACCGCGCGTCGCCGCGTCCACGCGGCCCGACGTCCTGGGCGTGACCCGGGACCTCGTCTACCGGTACGGGCTGCTCGTGCTGCTCGCCGCGCTGGTCGTGTGGTTCGCCACCGCGACGCCGGAGTTCGCGACCGTGCGCAACCTGCTGGTGATCCTGCAGTCCGTGGCCATCACCGCCGTCGTCGCGCTCGGGGTGACGGTCTCGCTCGTGGCCGGCGGGTTCGACCTGTCGGCCGGGGCCACCGTGAGCCTGACCGTGATGGTCAGCGCCGCCGCGCAGGTGTACTTCGGCCTGCCCGCCTGGGTGGCCGTGCTGGCCGGCCTGGCCTGCGGGGTGCTCGTCGGCCTGGCCAACGCCGCGCTCGTCGTGCTGGGTCGCGTGCCGGACCTGGTGGCCACGCTCGGCACGATGTTCGCCGTGCAGGGGCTCGCGCTGCTGATCACGTCGGGCCAGTCGGTGTCCTCGGGGGCGACGTTCCGCGGCGAGCCGACGACGGGCCGGATCTCCGAGCAGTTCCTGTGGCTCGGCCGCGGCGACGTGCTCGGTGTCCCGGCGCCCGTCGTCATCGTCTCGGTCGTCTCGGTGGCCGTGGCGGTGCTGCTGACCCGCACGCGCGCGGGGCGGCTGCTCGAGGCGGTCGGCGGCAACCCCGAGGCGGCCCGGCTCGCCGGGGTGCGGGTGGGTCGCTACCGCGCCCTGGCGTACGTGGTGTCCGGGTTCCTGGCCTCCGTCGGTGGCGTGCTGCTGACGGCGCGGCTCGGTCGCGGTGACGTGGGTGCCGGTTCGCCGTACCTGCTGGAGACCGTGGCCGCCGCGCTGATCGGCTACGCGGTGCTCGGCGCCAACCGGCCGCACCCGCTGGGCACGCTCGTCGGGGCGCTGTTCGTGGGGGTCGTCATCAACGGCCTGACCATGCAGAACGCGCCGTACTACGCGCAGGACCTCATCAAGGGCGCCCTGCTCGTCGGTGCCGTGCTGCTCTCGTTCTCGTCCCTGTTCCGCCGTACGGGAGGTTCCCGATGAGCGCCGAGGTGCTCGACGTCACCACCGTCCCCGCCTACCTGGCTGGTCGCCCGGGGGTGCCCGAGCTGATCGACCTGTCCACGGCGAACGTGCAGGAGGTCGGCGACGGCAACCTCAACCTGGTGTTCGTGGTGCGTGACGCGCAGGGGCGTTCGCTCGTGGTCAAGCAGTCCCTGCCGTACGTGCGGATGGTCGGCGAGTCGTGGCCCCTGAGCCAGGACCGGATCCTGGCCGAGGGGCGCGGGTACGTGGCCGCGCAGGCGCTGACGCCCGACCTGATCCCGGCCTTCCACGGCCTGGACGCGGACCGGCGCGTGCTGGTGCTCGAGGACCTGTCGGAGTGGACGGTGTGGCGCCGGGCCCTCGACCAGGGCGTCATCGCCCCCGGGGCGGGCGCGGCGGTCGGCACGTACGCGGCACGCATCGCGTTCGGCACGTCCGTGCTGGGCCTGCGGGCCGAGCAGGTGCAGGAGGCGGCCGCGGCCGCGGCCAACCCTGAGCTGTGCCGGATCACCGAGGACCTGGTCTTCACCGAGCCGTTCGTCGACCACCCGCAGAACTCCTGGGACGACGCGCTGACCGCCGACGTGCTCGGGCTGCGCGACCCGGCGCTGCTGGACGAGGTCGCCGCGCTGAAGTACCGGTTCCTCACCGCGGGTCAGGCGCTGATCCACGGCGACCTGCACAGCGGCTCGGTGTTCGTGCCGGGTACGCGCCTGCGGGCGTCCGGGGCGCCGGCGGCCAAGGTGTTCGACATCGAGTTCGCGTTCTACGGCCCGGTCGGGTTCGACCTGGGCACCAGCCTGGCGAACCACCTGTTCGCGCACGTGCGCGCGCAGGTGCTCGACCGCCCTGCCGCGTTCCAGGAGTCCGTCGCCGACCTGCCCTCGCAGACGTGGGGGGCGTTCGAGGCCGAGATCCGGCGGTTGTGGCCGCAGCGGGCGGACGTCTCGTGGACCGACGGGTTCCGGGACGCGTGGCTGCGTGAGGTGTGGCAGGACGCCGTGGGCTTCGCCGGGCTGGAGGCGATCCGCCGGGTGGTGGGCCTGGCGAAGGTGTCCGACCTGCAGACGTTGGCCACCGACGAGCGGGTGCGGGCGGCGCGGGCCGTGCTGACCACGGCGCGGCACTGGATCGCCGACCGGACGCGGATCGCCGGGCCGGACGGGCTGCTGCCCGCCGGGCTGGTCGAGTCCGTCGACGCCGCGCACCGCGCCGGTGCCACGCCGCGCACCGGGGTGGGTGGAGGGGCGGGTGCCGTGGCAGCCTCCGCGCTCGCTGCGGACGCCCGACGCAGTGAGCCGGCCGGGGCGCGAGCATGACCCTCGTGACCGACGCCCCCCGCGACCTGCACCTGGCCGAGCCGCACCCGGATGCGCCCCGCGCGGGCCGAGCGGACCCGCCGGGCCTGCCGCCGTCCGTCGAGTGGACCGGCGACGCCGTGCGCGTCATCGACCAGCGTCGCCTGCCCGGTGCGTTGGTGCTGCGCGACCTGCGCACCGTCGAGGACGTCGTCGAGGCCATCGCGACGCTCGCCGTGCGCGGCGCCAACGTCATCGGCACCACCGGCGCGCTCGGCGTGGTGCTGGGCCTGCGGGCCGGTCGCCCGCTCGACGAGGTCGCCACCCTGGTGGCCCGCACCCGCCCCACGGCCGTGAACCTGCAGGTGGCCGTCGACGTGGTCGCCGCCGCGGCCCGCGCCGGGCGGGACCCGCTCGCCGCCGCGCTCGGGCTGCTGGCGGCCGACCGGGAGCAGTGCCGACGCATCGGCGAGGCCGGCCGGGTCGAGCTGGCCGGACGGACCCGCCTGCTGACGCACTGCAACACCGGCCGGCTGGCCACCACCGGCATCGGCACCGCGCTCGGGATCGTGCACGCCAAGGCACAGGCCGGTGAGGAGGTCCACGTGCTGGCCACGGAGACCCGACCCCTGCGCCAGGGGGCGCGCCTGACCGCGTGGGAGCTGCACCGCTCGGGCGTCGACGTGCGGGTGCTGCCCGACGGCGCGGCCGCGGCGGCGCTGCTCGGTGGACTGGTCGACGCGGTCGTCGTCGGGGCCGACCGGATCGCGTCGAACGGCGACACGGCCAACAAGGTCGGCACGCTGGCGCTGGCCCTGGCCGCCCGGCACGCCGGTGTCCCGTTCTACGTCGCAGCGACCCTCAACGCCGTCGACCTGGGCCTGGTCGACGGGGCGTCCATCCCCATCGAGACCCGGGCTGCCGCCGAGGTGCTGGACGGGCCCGGTGACGTGGACGTGCCCGTGTGGAACCCCGCCTTCGACGTGACCCCGGGCGACCTCGTCACGGGCATCGTCACGGAGGCCGGTGTGCTGCGCCCGCCGTTCGCCGTGAGCCTGCCGGCCGCCGTGCGCGCCGCACGTGCCAGCACCGACAGGCCTGCGCCGTGAGCCCGTCGAGCGCCGCGGGCGCCGCAGGCGCGGTGGGCCCGGTGATCCGGGCGACGTACGAGATCCACGGCCCGGCTGCGGACGCGTCCCGGCGTGCCCAGGCGCTGGCCGTCGAGCAGAGCCACGAGTTCCCCACCGAGCTGGCACCCGAGCACACGCGCGTCTCGCTCGCCAGGGTCGTCGACCTGGTGGACGTGCACCCGACCCTGGTGCGCGCGCACGTCGAGTTCCCGGCGGACCTGGCCGGTGACGACCTCTCGCAGCTGCTGGTGCTGCTGTTCGGCAACGTGTCGCTGCAGCCCGGGGTGCGACTGGTGGACGTCGACCTGCCGCCTGTGCTGCAGCACGTCGGCCCGGGCCCGCGGGTGGGCGTCGAGGGGCTGCGGGCGCTGCTCGGTGCGTCGTCGCGCCCGCTGCTGGCCACGGCGCTCAAGCCGGTCGGCCTGTCCTCGGCGGAGCTGGCGCAGCGCGCCGAGGCGTTCACCCTCGGCGGGATCGACCTCGTGAAGGACGACCAGGGGCTGGCCTCGCAGCGGTGGTCGCCGTTCGAGGAGCGGGTGGTCGCCGTGGCGTCCGCGGTGACGCAGGCCAACGCCCGCACGGGTGGCCGCACGCTGTACCTGCCGACGCTGTCCGGGCCTGCCGAGACGCTCGAACGCCGGGTGCGCCTCGCGCTCGACGCGGGCGTCGGCGGGTTCCTCGTGCTGCCCGGCGTCGGTGGCCTCGACGAGGTCCGTCATGTGGCCTCGCTGGTGCCGCCGGGAACACCGCTCATGGCTCACCCGGCACTGCTCGGGGCGTTCGTGGCGGACCCGACGCACGGGATCGCACCCGAGCTGCTGTTCGGCCCGCTGCTGCGCCTGGCGGGTGCGGACGTGGTGGTGTTCCCCTCGTTCGGCGGACGGTTCTCGTTCACGCGTGAGCAGTGCACGGCGATCGCCGAGGGTCTGCGCCGCCCGTTCGGTGACGTGCCGGCGGCGCTGCCGGCTCCGGGCGGTGGCATGGGCGTCGACCGGGTGCCGGAGCTGCTGGACACCTACGGTCAGGACGTCGTGCTGCTGATCGGTGGCGAGCTGCACCGCGGGGGCGACCTGCGCCGTGCGACCGAGGCGTTCCGGGCGGCGGTCGGCGGCTGAGGGGTCAGACGCGCAGGAAGTCCGCGACCTCGGGGATGCTGCGCAGCTGTGCGAGCTGCTCGGCGTCGGGCCGCACGGGGCGGTCCCGCTCGCACGTGACCAGGCACAGGAAACCGAACGGCTCGTCGCCTACGGCCCGGAACTGGTGCCAGGTCCACGCCGGCACCTGCACCACGTCGTGCGGTGCGAGGTCGACGACCTCGGTGCCCACCAGCGCGCGGCCCTGCCCGCGGACGGGGACGACCACGTGCGTGTGCTCGTGGTGCTCGAGCGTCGAGTGCCCGCCGGGGCCGACCTCGAAGTAGCGCAGCTCGACACCCTGCCCGGCCTCGGCGCCGGCGAGCACGCGCCGGGTCACGTCGCGGAACGTGGTGTCGGACTCCTTGTAGACCAGCTCCTCGACGCCGTCCCAGCGGAACGGGGTGCTCTGCGGGGTGTGCGCCCGCGGGGTGCTGGCCATGGCTGCCTCCTGCGCTGCGGTCGGGTCCGGGCGGGCCGGGCTGGATCGGGGCGACGCTAACCCGTCGGCCGGTCACCGGTCACGAGGGTCCGGCAGGTGGCCGGTCGTGACCGCGCGCGACACGCGGTCCTTCGTTCTGGACGCTACTGCGCATCGTGCACTACCGTCCATGCTGCGGGAGTCGCAGGGGGACGCCCGCCAGACCAGGCCGCCGCGCACGCGCGCGACCGGCTCACCGGAGGGCACATGGACACCACACAGCTGCTCAAGGGCGTGCTCGACGTCGCCGTGCTGGCCGTCGTCGAGGAGGAGGACGGCTACGGCTACGACGTCGTGCGCCGCCTGCGCGCCGCCGGCATCGAGGCCGTCGGCGACGCCTCCGTCTACGGCACGTTGCGCCGGCTCTACTCGGCGGGCGCGCTCACGTCCTACGTCGTGCCCAGCGACGAAGGCCCGCACCGCAAGTACTACGGCATCAACGCGCAGGGCCGGGCACTGCTGAAGGTGCAGCGCGACGAGTGGCAGGACTTCGCGGACGTCATGACACGTCTGCTCCAGAGGGGGACGGACCGATGAGCACGCTGCACACCACCGCGAGCCGCGAGCCGGCCACGGACGCCCAGCCGGCCGACGTGCACGCCTACGCGCGCGCCGTGCGCCGGCACCTGAGCGGGCTCAGCCCCGACCAGGTCGACGACCTCACCGACGGGCTCGAGGCCGACCTGGCCGACGCGCTCGCGGACCGTGCCGACGAGGGTGGCAGCAACCTGCTCACCCTGTTCGGCCCGCCCCAGGAGTACGCCGCCGAGCTGCGGACCGCCGCGGGGCTCGCCGAGGAGCCCGCCGAGCGGCGCCGCCGGTCGCGGGCCGTCCGCACCCGACTCGTCGCGTGGCGCGACCGGACCCTGGCCCCGCTGCGGGCCCAGCCCTGGTGGCCTGGCGCTGCGGGACTCGCCGCCGAGCTCGCACCCGCATGGTGGGTGCTGCGCGGGTACGTGCTGTACCGGCTCGCGGTGGCCCCCTTCGAGTGGTCGGTGAACCTGGTCCCCGGCGGGGTCGGCGGTTGGGTGCTGCTGCTGGGTGCGCTCGCGGTGAGCGTCCAGTGGGGACGGGGACGGTGGCGGGGCCGCCGGGGGTTGCGCACGCTCGCCACCCTCGCGCAGACCGTGGCCGTCGTCGCCGTGGTCCCGGTGATCGGCTACCTGGCCGGGTCGATGCAGCAAGGCGGCGGGTTCGTCACGGTCTACGAGTCGCCCGCGGACGGCATCTACACCGACGGCGAGCAGGCCACGAACCTGTTCGTCTACGACGCGGACGGGATGCCGGTGCCGCACGCCCAGGTCTACGACCAGAGCGGGCGCCCGGTCTCGGTCGGCGCCGAGGTCTACGAGTCGGACGCGACCGGGCGCCAGTGGGGCCTGACACCGTTCGAGGAGCTCGACGGCACGCCCCGGCTGAACGTGTACCCGCGGGCCAGGGTCGCCGACGGGTATCTCGACAGCAGCACCGGCACGTTCGTCGGCGACCCGACCGACGCGCCCCTGCCGTTCGCCCAGGCGCCCGCCCTGCGGCCGCTGGCGTCGCCCGGTACGCCGACCGAGCCCGAGCCGGGCACGAGCCCCACGCCGAGTGCCACCCCGGCCGACGGGGCGGCTGCGGTGGATCCCGCAGCCCCGACGGACCCGGCCGCACCGGCGGCGCCGGGCACGCCCGACGGCGCAGACGCGGCGACGGCGGTGACACCGGCAGCACCGTGAGGGTGGGTGTCACCGCCGCGGAGTGCGGACCGGTGTGCGTCGCAGGGAGGGGTCAGTCGTCGTCGCCGTCGGGCTGCTCGGCGCCGTTCCCGCCGCCCGTCGAGCTCACCTGGTCCTGCCAGGCGGCGCGGGCACCGGAGTCACCGGCCCGGTACACGGCCAGGGTGGCGCCTCCGGCGACGACCAGCGTCACCACGGCGACCAGTGCACGCGCCCACGGAGCGGACGCCCACGCGGCCGACCCGCTGCGGGCCACCGTCGTGACCGGGGCAGTGCCCTCGGACGACGCGGACGCCGCGGCCTTCGCGGCCCGGTCGGCCATCCGTCCGCCCCACCAGATCACGCACGTCACCCCGAACAGCGCGACGGCCCACACGAGCACCGCGTCGCCGTACTGCGCGTGGCGCTCCACCAGCGGGCTCTCGGGCACGTGCTCCTCGAGCCACTCGCCTGCCTCCACCGCGAGCGGCACGCTGCCCAGCGCAGCCAGGGCGACCAGCGGGGTGAGGAACCCGAGCTTGCGGCGCGCGGCCGGCCACGCGGCGGCGAGTACCGCCATGAGCGCCGCGAGCGGGACGAGGACGACGACCGCATGGACCAGCAGGACGTGCGCGGGCAGGCCGTTGACCATGACCACCTCCGGGTGATGGGCCCCGCTGCGCGCGGGGCGACATCCCGAGCCTGGTCAGGGCTTCTGGGAAGCTTCTGGGGGCGAGAGGTGCACGATGAAGGACGTGGACGTGACCGTGGGTGCCCCGAGGGCTTCGCTGCTGCTGGTCGAGGACGACAAGGAGCTCGGACCGCTCCTGGTCGAGGTGCTCGGCGAGCACTACGACGTGACCCTGGCCCGTGACGGCCAGGCGGGCCTGCACCGGGCGCTGAGTGACGACCCCGACGTGCTGGTGGTCGACCGCGGCCTGCCGGGCATCGAGGGGCTGGACCTGGTGGCGCGGTTGCGGCGCGCAGGCCTGCGCTCACCCGTGCTGGTGCTGACGGCTCGCGGCACCGTGCAGGACCGGGTCGACGGGCTCGACGCCGGCGCGGAGGACTACCTGGTCAAGCCGTTCGACATCGCCGAGCTGCTGGCCCGCCTGCGGGCGCTGCTGCGCCGGCACGCGGACACCAGCGAGCAGCTGGCCGTCGGTGAGGCGTCGTTCGACGTGCGCAGCCGGCGCGTCACCGGCACCGACGCAGGCCCGGTGGACCTGACGGCGCGGGAGGCCGCCCTGCTGGAGACCCTCGCCCGCCGGCCGCAGCGGGTGTTCACACGCGAGGAGCTCCTCGAGCTGGTCTTCGACGGGGAGAACGTCCCCAACACCGTCGACACCTACGTGCACTACCTGCGGGTCAAGCTCGGTCGCGGCGTGGTGCGCACGGTCCACGGCCTCGGCTACCGCCTGGGCGCGGGGACGGGCGAGGCATGAGCGGCGCGGACCGGGCCGCCGTGCGCCGCGCCGAGACCCGCACGGCGGCGGCCGTGGGTGCTGCGGTGCTGGTCGTGGTGGCCCTGACCGCTGCGATCGCGTGGGTCGCCGGCCGTGCCGAGGGCCTGGAGGGCGCAGCCACGCTCGGCGGGGAGGTGCCGGTCGAGCAGGTCTCCGACGACAAGGCCCTGCTGCTGCTCGCTGTCGTGGTGGTGGTGGGCACCCTGAGCGCCGGTGCGGTGGGCCTGCTGGCCGCCCGGCGTGCCGTCCGCCCGGTGCAGGAGGCGTTGGCGACGCAACGTCGGTTCGTGGCCGACGCCTCGCACGAGCTGCGCACGCCGTTGACCGTGGTGCACACCCGTGCCCAGCTGCTGCTGGCCCGCACGGCGCCGGACGACCCGCGTCGGCCGGTGACCGCACAGCTGGTCGAGGACACCCGTGTGCTCGGCGAGGTGGTCACGGACCTGCTGGTCTCCGCCCAGCTCGAGGGTCAGGGCGGGGCGCTCGCCCGCGAGCCGGTCGACGTGCTGCCGCTGCTGCACGCGGTCGCCGACTCGTTCGAGGCCATCGCACACGGGGTCCACCTGGAGGTGTCGGGCGCCCCGGTGAGCGTGCCGGCTGCTCCGACGGCGCTGCGCCGCGCGGTGGCGTGCCTGGTCGACAACGCGCTCGCGCACAGCCCGGCCGGAGGTGGTGTGGTGGTCGGGGCGGAGCACGACGCGGCACGCGGCCTGGTGCGGATCTCGGTGGCCGACGAGGGGGAGGGGTTCCCGGCCTCGGCCGAGGACCGCCGCCGGCTGACGGCCCGGTTCGAGCAGGGTGCACGCTCCGACTCGTCCCGTCCCCGGTTCGGGTTGGGTCTGGCGCTCGTGCGGGAGGTCGCCGAGCGGCACGGTGGTCGGCTCGTGCTGGGGGACCGGGACGGCGGCGGTGCGCTCGCGACGATCGAGCTGCCCGACCGCTGAGCTCGGCCGCCAGGCGGGTCGAAGGTCCCAGGGAGTGTGCGCAGCGTCACCGCGTGCGGGTGAGGCATGCCTCAGAGCGCCCGGTTACCGTTGATCCATGCCTCAGCCTGCCTCGACCATCGGTGCTGCCCCCACGGAGTCCGAGGGCGCCGCGGCCCCCAAGCCGCGCAAGGTGCCCCGGGTCGTCGTGCTCGGCGGCGGGACCGTCGGCCTGTACACCGCGCGTCGCCTGCGCAAGCGCCTGGGTGGCCGCGAGGCGGCGATCGTCGTCGTCGACCCGCGCCCGTACATGACGTACGCGCCGTTCCTGCCGGAGACCGCCGCCGGGTCGATCGACGCCCGCAACGTCGTGGCCCCGCACCGTCGCGCGCTCAAGGGTGCCGACGTGCTGCAGGGCAAGGTCACGCACATCGAGCACGCGCAGCGCCGCGTCGAGATCACACCCGAGGCCGGCGAGCCGTACTGGATCAGCTACGACCACCTGGTCGTCGGCCTGGGTTCGGTCGCCCGCACGCTGCCCATCCCGGGTCTGGCGGAGCAGGGCATCGGCTTCAAGAACGTCGAAGAGGCCATCGCGCTGCGCAACCACGTGCTCAACCGCATCGACGTGGCCTCCAGCACGTGGGACCCGGAGCTGCGCCGCAAGCTGCTCACGTTCGTCTTCGTCGGGGGCGGGTTCGCCGGCATCGAGGCCCTGGCCGAGGTCGAGGACATGGCCCGGTACGCGGTGCGGCACTACAAGCAGATCGAGCCCGAGGAGCTGCGGTTCGTGCTCGTCGAGGGCTCGCGGCGCATCCTGCCCGAGGTCAACGAGGAGCTCGGCGGCTACACGCTCGAGCAGCTGCGCAAGCGCAACATCGAGATCCACCTGTCCACGTTCCTGTCCTCGTGCGTCGACGGCCACGTGGTGCTGTCCACGGGCATCGAGTTCGACGCGGACACCCTGGTGTGGACGGCCGGCGTGAAGGCCAACCCCGTGCTGGCCGACTCCGACCTGCCGCTCGACAAGCTCGGCCGGGTCACCTGCAACGAGTACCTGCAGGTCGTCGACGCCGACGGGAACGTGGTCGCCGACGCGTACGCCGCCGGTGACTGCGCCGCCGTGCCCGACCTGTACAACCCGGGTCAGTTCTGCCCGCCGAACGCCCAGCACGCGCTGCGCGAGGGCAACCACCTGGGCGACAACCTGGCCAAGGCGCTGCGCTCCGCCGAGCTCGAGCCGTACAAGCACAAGAACATCGGCGCCGTCGCCTCGCTGGGCATGTACAAGGGCGTCGCGCAGATGTTCGGCAAGATCAAGGTCCGCGGGTTCCTCGCGTGGGTGCTGCACCGCTCGTACCACGTGGCCGCCATGCCCACCTTCAACCGCAAGCTGCGCATCGCGGCCGGCTGGACCGGCTCGCTGCTGTTGCGCCGTGAGGTCGTGGCCCTCGGATCGCTGCACGACCCCCGCGCCGAGTTCCGGGCCGCCTCGGTGCCCGCGACGCCGACCCCGACCGCCACACCCGCCCCGGAGAAGCCCGCCGCGTCCTGACCGGCGGTCGACCCCCGGGTCGACGAACGACCTCACGACACCCCCAGCCTTTCGTAGGCCTGGGGGTGTCGTCGTCGAGGGGGGCGTCCCTGGCAGGATGGGTAGGTCCGGTGCCGTCCGTGCCCGGGCGGCGCGGCCCCCGTAGCCCAGCTGGCAGAGGCAACCGGCTTAAACCCGGTCGAGGGCGGGTTCGAACCCCGCCGGGGGCACCGATCACCGTGGCAAGCACCGGGGCAAGCACCGGGGCCGCCGGTGCTGAGGGGGCCCCGGGGACCAGGGAACGCCAGGACCTCCCTGGCTCCGACGTTCCGGCCTACCGTCGAGCGCAGGAGCGGACGACGCCGGTCGTCCGCCGGTTGCAGGAGGTAGCGCCATGCACCAGCGCACGCTCGGTCAAGGTCTGCAGGTGTCCGCCGTCGGTCTCGGCGCCATGGGGATGTCGATGAGCTACGGCCCGAACCCCGGCAGTCGTGACGACATGATCGCCGTGCTGCGCGGCGCCGTGGACCTCGGGGTGACACTCGTGGACACCGCGGAGGTCTACGGCCCGTACGTCAACGAGGAGCTTGTCGGCGAGGCGCTCGAGCCGGTCCGCGACCAGGTGGTCGTCGCGACCAAGTTCGGGTGGGACATCCAGCCCGACGGTTCGTGGCCGGGCACCGACTCACGTCCGGAGCGGATCCGCCGGGTCGCCGAGGAGTCGTTGCGGCGGCTGCGCACCGACGTGATCGACCTGTTCTACCAGCACCGGGTCGACCCGAAGGTGCCCATCGAGGACGTCGCCGGCACGGTGGGGGAGCTGGTCGCCGAGGGCAAGGTGCGCCACTTCGGGCTGTCAGAGGCGGGTGCGGCGACGATCC
The DNA here is from genome assembly GCF_052036975.1 of Cellulomonas soli. Lineage (GTDB taxonomy): Bacteria > Actinomycetota > Actinomycetes > Actinomycetales > Cellulomonadaceae > Cellulomonas > Cellulomonas soli_A. The sequence continues at coordinate 79,730 of NZ_JBQIAR010000014.1, read as the reverse complement.
GCCGCGCGCACGCCGTGCACCCGGTCACCGCGGTGCAGTCGGAGTACTCCCTGTGGACGCGTGACCCGGAGCCGGAGGTGCTGCCCACGTGCGCCGAGCTCGGGATCGGGTTCGTGCCGTTCAGCCCGCTCGGCAAGGGGTTCCTGACGGGCACGGTCGACTCCTCGACGACGTTCGCCGAGGGGGACATCCGGCTGCGCGTGCCGCGGTTCACCGCGGAGAACCGGGACGCGAACGCGGCGATCGTCGACCACGTGCGGCTGCTCGCCGCGCGCAAGGCCGTCACGCCCGGTCAGGTGGCGCTGGCGTGGCTGCTCGCGCAGCAGCCGTGGATCGTGCCGATCCCGGGCACGCGCCGGCTGAGTCGTGTCGAGGAGAACGCCGGTGCGACGACGGTCGCGCTGTCCGCCGACGAGAAGGCCGAGCTCGACGCCCTGGTGGCCACGGTCGGGGTGGCCGGCACCAGGTACGACGAGGCGGGCATGTCGATGGTCGGCCTCTGAGCGGGTCGGCTATCGCGCGATGAGCGCGAACACGCCCCACCCGAAATGGGTTCGGGCCCCGGCCGCGTACCGCTGTGGCTCAGCGGCCAGCTCACGGCGGATCTGGTCGTGCAGCTCGTGGTCCGGGTGCGCGTCGGCCCAGCGGCGCATGGTCAGCCACTGCCGTGCCTGGTACCTGTCCCAGGACTCCTCGGTGGCGCAGACCATCTCCACCACGTCGTAGCCGAGGACCCCGAACGAGGCCAGCAGGTCCGCAAGCGGCAGGTACTCCTCCGCGGACGGCACACCGCACGCGGCCAGCGCCTCGGCGGTGGTGGGGGTGGTGCGCCAGTACGGCTCACCGACCAGGATCATCCCGCCGGGCCGCAGGCTGCGGCTGAGCAGGTCGAGGGTGCCGGGCACCCCTCCGCCGATCCACGTCGCACCGACGCACGCGGCGACGTCGACCGGCTCGGTGGCGACGTACCCGGCGGCGTCGGCCTCCACGAACCGCACCGCACCGCTCACGCCGAGCTCGTCGGCCCGGGCCCGGGCGTGGGCGATGAAGTCGGGGTTGAGGTCGACACCGACCCCGGTGACCTGGTGGTCGCGCGCCCAGGTGGCCAGCAGCTCGCCGGACCCGCAGGCCAGGTCGAGCACACGGGCCCCGGCAGGCAGGTCGAGCGAGGCGCCGAGGTCGGCGAGCTGCCGGTCGGTCAGGGGGTTGTGGATGCGATGGCGGGACTCACGGATGGAGAAGAGACGAAGGTCGAACATGACGGTTGCTCCTGATCCTCGCGGCGCTGCGTCCGGTCAGGCGCGGTGGTCGCCCTCGGGCTGCTCGTCGTCCTGGGCCGCCAGGCGGCGCTCGCGCTCGCGCAGCTGGGCCTCCCAGTCGCGCAGCATCTTCTCGTGCGTGTCGTCCGAGCGGCGCACGGAGGCGAGGAACTCGGGGTCGTCGTCGGGGGCCACCGGTCGGGGACGCTCGTACTCGGGGAACCCGGCGGTCTCCGTCGACCGCCAGGGCACGTCACGACGCGTCCGCGCGGAGTCCAGGGGTCGTCCGGCCACCAGCCACGCCACCCCGCCGACGATCGGCAGGATGATGATGAGGATCACCCAGCCCGTCTTCGGCAGGTTCCGGACGCGGTACTCGTCGGTCTGGATGCAGTCGACCAGGCAGTAGACGAGCACGGCGAGCTCGACCAGGAACGGCAGCGCGCGGAACATCGGACCTCCCCCCGGGCCTGCGACGCAGGCCGACCGACGCCGACGGTAGCGGAGGTGGGTCGGTCCGCGGGCGCGTTCCGGGAGCACAGGGGAGTGGCGCTCAGCTGCCCTTCAGTCGAGGCCTGCGCTGCGCTCCTGCTCCTCGATGCCCGCCAGCCAGGCGCGCTTGCCCGCGCGCCAGCCCTCGTCATCGGCGCCGAACCTCCAGTACCCCGACACCGACAGGTGCTCGCGCGGCACTCCGCGCACGCTGCGCAGGTGCGCGCGCAGCGCACGGACGGCACCGGCCTCGCCGTGCAGGAACGCGCCGACGGGCCCAGGCTGGTCGGGCAGCGACTCGACGGCCTCGACCAGGGCTCGCCCGGGGGTGTGGTCGGCTTCGTGCACCCAGCGGACCTCGACGCCGCCGGGTGCGGCGAGCGGCAGCTCGTCGTCCGGGTCGGGGACCTCCAGCACCACGGTGCCGACGGCGTCCGCGGGCAGCCGCTCCAGGGCGACCGCGACGGCCGGCAGGGCGCTGGCGTCGCCGATGAGCAGGTGCGAGGCGACGTCCGGGGACGGTGACCAGGCGCCGCCGGGCCCCGCCACCCACACGGTGTCACCCACCTGCGCCCGCTGCGCCCACGGCCCGGCAACGCCGGCGGTGCCGTGCACCACCATGTCGAGCGTCAGCTCGCCGTCGTCGAACGCCCGGACCGTGTAGCTGCGCTGGCGCGGCTGGTCGTCGGGCGGCAGAGCCGCGCGCACGGCGTCGAGGTCGAGCCGGCCGTCGGCGCGGACCGGCACCGTGCCGCCCACCGACGCGGGCAGGAAGACGAGCTTGACGTAGGAGTCGGCGTGCGGCGCCGGGGGCAGGTCGCCCAGCCCGGGGCCGCCGAGCACGACCCGCACGAACGAGCGTGACAGCCGTTGCGTCCGGACCACCCGGGCCTGCCGCGGAGCGGGTCGCGGGCGGTCGGCGGGGCGGGTGGGGGAGTCGGTCACGGCGGTACCTCCGAGGCCAGGACGAGGGCGGCGAGGGGTGCGCGCCGAGGCCGGAGCCTACGGGTGCCGGATGTGCGGCCCGTCGGCGCCGGCCATGTCGCAGTTGTGCGTCGATGCAGCGAAGGCGGTCGCCCGGGCCCCCTCCGGCCCTGGCGACCGCCTTCAGCGCCCCCCGCAGGGGGCAGTCGCGTCGGGGCGTGCCCTCGCAAGGCCGCCCCGCTGCGAGTCCTTACGCGTCCCGCGTGCGCAGCCGGATCGCGGCAGCGGTGAGCAGGATGACGACCCAGCCGACCAGCACGCCGTAGCTCGCCCAGACGCCCAGGTCGAGGCCACGCGTGTTCATGTCGTTGGCCATCTCGATCATCGACGAGGAGTACGTCACCTTGATGCCGCTGCTGTAGGGCAGGAACGGCGTGACGTACTGCAGCGGCTGCCACGGGATCAGCGCGATCGCGTTCTCGACCACGAGCAGAAGTCCGAACACCGTGGCGAGCGCGGCGGCGGAGTGCCGCAGCAGGGCGCCGATCGCGAACGCGAACAGCGCGATCGTGGTGAGGAACAGCGTGGTGCCGAACAGCATCCGCTGCGTCTCGGCGTCGCCGAGGTCGAAGGTCGCCTCGGCCCCGCTGAACAGCGCGCTGGTGATGCCGGCCCCGACCCCCACGAGGACGGCCGTCACCACGAACGTCACCGCGCCGAGCACGGCCGCCTTCGCCCACAGCACCGGCAGGCGCTTGGGTGCCGCGGACAGGCTCGAGCGGATCATGCCGGTCGTGTACTCACCGGTGATGATGAGGACGCCGAGCACGACCACGGCCAGCGACGACGTCTGCGTCGCGGCCATGAGCGGGACGAACGGGAGCTCGGTGGCGTCGGCGCCTGCCTCGGCGGCACCCAGCGAGCGCATGGCCAGGCCGACGAGGGTCACCAGACCGAGGAACACGACGGCCGTCGAGGCCAGCGTCCAGAACGTCGAGCGGAGCGTCCAGAACTTGATCCACTCGGCCTTCAGCAGGTGCCCGAAGGTCACCCGCGTGCGGGTCGGCGCGGCGGCGACGACGGCGTGCGCGCCGGTCGCCGGGGCGGTGGTGGTGCTCATCGGGCGGACTCCTCGACGGTCGTCGGGACGGGGGCGCCGGCAGGTACCGGGGTCACGGGCTGCCCGGGTGCGCTGTGCGCACCGGCGGTGGGCACACCCGAGTGGTACTCGACCTCGCCGGCCGTCAGGTTCATGTAGGCCTCCTCGAGCGAGCCGGTGACCGGCGTCAGCTCGTGCAGCACCAGGCGCGCGGCGGCGGCGAGCTCGCCGACGGCCTCCGCGGTGGGGCCGGTGACCTCGAGCAGGCCGGGCTCCAGGGCCGAGACCAGTGCGCCGTTGCGCGTGAGCTGCTCGGCGAGCTCGGTGGCCCGCGGGCTGCGCACGCGCACCGTGCTGGTGGTGGCGCGGGCGACGACCTCGGAGACGGGGGCGTCGGCGATGATCCGGCCACGGCCGATGACCAGCAGGTGGTCGGCGGTCATCGCCATCTCGCTCATGAGGTGCGAGGACAGGAAGATCGTGCGGCCCTCGGAGGCGAGGTAGCGCACCAGGTTGCGCACCCAGAGCACACCCTCGGGGTCCAGGCCGTTGACGGGCTCGTCGAGCAGCAGGGTGCGCGGGTCGCCGAGCAGCGCCGCGGCGATGCCCAGGCGCTGGCCCATGCCGAGCGAGAACCCGCCGACGCGCTTGCCGGCGACGGTCTGCAGGCCGGTCATCTCGATGACCTCGTCGACCCGCTTGGTGCCGATGCCGTGCGTGGCGGCCATGGCGCGCAGGTGGTTGCGGGCGCTGCGGCCGGTGTGCACGGCCTTGGCGTCGAGCAACGCGCCGACCTCGGTGAGGGGGGAGCGGTGCTCGGCGTACGGGCGGCCGTTGACGATCACGGTGCCGTTGCTCGGGCGGTCGAGCCCGACGATCATGCGCATGGTGGTCGACTTGCCGGCGCCGTTCGGGCCGAGGAAGCCGGTCACCTTGCCGGGCTGCACCGTGAAGCTGATGCCGTCGACGGCGGTCTTGGCGCCGTACCTCTTGGTCAGGCCGTGGGCCTCGATCATCGGGAGTGTCCTCCGGTCGGTGGGGTTGCACCACGACCGTACGGGAGCGCGCCCACTCAGGGGATCGGTCCGGAGGTGGAGTCGCGGCGCGGAACCCGCTCCACCGGAAGGCGGACGTGACCCTGAGCCCCGGATGGGCCCGGATGGGCCCGCATGAGCCCCGGATGGGCCCGGCTGGGCCCTGGTGACGGACGGGCGGGCCCGCACCGGACCCGCTGCGGTACGCGGGAACGTCGGGCAGGCTTTCGGCGTTGGACACCATGGCAGGAACCGGCCGACCTCGACCGACCCCAGGAGCAGGCATGAGCAACCCGATCTTCGACAACAGTCCCGTCTTCGCCGACCCGAGCAAGAAGCGCGCCGGGGGCCGCGGCGGTGCCGCGACGATGACCGCCGGCACGGCCGGTGCGCAGGCCGCCGACGCGGCGAGCCTCGACGCGCTCTACCAGGCACCTGCGGCCACCACGCGCGACACGGGACGGCTGACCTACGACGACGTCATCGTCAAGACGGCGGGTCTCCTCGGCCTGCTGGTGGTCGTCGGTGCCGCCACGTGGGTGCTCGCGCCGGGGCTGTGGATCGTCGGCGCGATCGTCGGCCTGGTGCTCGGCCTGGTCAACGCGTTCAAGCGCGAGCCCAGCCCGGTGCTCATCACGCTGTACACGGCCGCGCAGGGCGTGTTCCTCGGCGGGATCAGCGCGTTCTACGAGTCGTTCTACGAGGGCATCGTCGGGCAGGCCGTGCTGGCCACGCTCAGCGTGTTCGCCGTCTCGCTCGTGCTGTTCCGCTCGGGCAAGGTCCGCGTCACGCCGAAGTTCCAGCGGGCCGTGCTCATCGGCATGGCGGGCTACCTGGTCTACTCGCTGGTCAACGTCGGCTTCGTGATCTTCGGCGTCGGCGACGGCGCGTACGGGCCGCTGCGCTCCGGGTTCCTCGGCATCATCGTCGGCCTGGTCGCCGTCGGCTTGGCTGCGGCCAGCCTGATCATGGACTTCGACTCGATCAAGCGCGGCGTCGACCTGGGCGTGCCCGCCAAGATGGCGTGGTCGGCGGCCTTCGGGCTGATCGTCACCCTGGTGTGGCTGTACCTGGAGCTGCTGCGACTGCTCGCGATCCTGCGAGGGGAATGACGTCACGGGTGCGGCCACCGCACCCGCACCACCTCGCCGAGGCCTCCGACCCGCACCCTCACGGTGCGAGGTCGGGGGCCTCGCGCACGTCGAAGACCTCGCGCAGCAGGTGCCGCGCGGCGAACCAGCCGGCCATGCCGTGCACGCCCGGGCCCGGCGGGGTCGAGGCCGAGCACAGGTAGGTGCCCTCGAGCCCGACGGCGTACGGGTCCCAGCGGGCGGTCGGTCGGGCGACCATCTGCCGCAGGGTCGTCGCACCGGCGGCGATGTCCCCGCCCACGAGGTTCGGGTTGTGCTCGGCCATGCGGGAGGCCGGGACGCACCGTGCCGCCACCACCAGGTCGCGGAACCCCGGGGCGAAGCGTTCGATCTGCGCCAGCACGGCCTCGGTCACGTCGACGTCGGAGCCGTGCGGCACGTGGGCGTAGGTCCACAGCGGGCGCAGGCCGCCGACCTCACGGGAGGCGTCGACGACCGCCGGGTCGCTGAGCAGGACCATCGGGTGGGTCGCGTGCCGCCCGGCGGCCACGGCGGCCTCGGCCTCGGCGACCTGCGCGCGGGTGCCCCCGACGTGCACCGTGCCGGCCAGGGCCACGTCGGGCACGGTCCACGGCACGGGGCCACGCAGCACCAGGTCCACCTTGGCGGCACCGCCGCCGTACCGGAACCGCTGCAGCGCGCGACGGGAGCGGGCGGGGATCCGGTCGCCCAGGATCTCGACCAGGGCACGCGGGGTGGTGTCGAACAGGTATCCCCGTGCCGGGGGCAGCTGCGCCCCGGCGCGCACCTGGTGGCCGGTGACGACCAGCCCGCCGTGCGCCCGCAGGTCCGCCACCAGGGCGTCGACGATCGCGCCCGACCCGCCGCGCGGGATCGGCCAGCCCAGGCCGGAGTGCCCGAGGGCGGTCAGCAGCAGGCTCGTGCCGGCGGCGGCCATCGAGGGCAGCGGGGTGATGGCGTGCGCGGCCACCCCGGCCAGCAGCGCCGGGGCGACATCCCCCCGGAACCGCCGCGAGGAGGCACGCGCACCCTGCTCGAGCATGCCCAGCCCGAACCGCGCGGCCGTCCGCCCACCCCGCGGCAGCAGGCCCGGCGGCACGCTGCGCTTGTCGCCGAGGGCGACCCGCACCACGTCGGCCGGCCGGTGCGTGAGCGGCCCGACCAGCGCGCGCCACGCGGGCCCGTCCGCGCCGAGCTCCTCCACGGTGCGGTCCAGGTCCCGGTAGGCGATCCCGGCGCGGTCGTCGGGCAGCGGGTGCGCGAACGACACCTCGGGGGTGAGCAGCTCCACCCCGCGGGCGTGCAGGTCGAACGCGTGGAAGAACGGTGAGGCCCACGCCATCGGGTGCACCGCCGAGCACACGTCGTGCACGACGCCGTCGGCGAGGCCCAGGTCGAGCGTGCGTGCCCCACCGCCGACGGTCGACTGCCCCTCCAGCACCACCACGGACAACCCGGCCCGTGCGCAGGTCACGGCTGCCGCGAGCCCGTTGGGCCCCGAACCGACCACGACGACGTCCGCAGGTGTGCCCATCGCTGCCTCCTCGTGGTGACCCTTCCGTCACCGTACGCCGAGGGTGAGAAGATCGACCGTCGTCCCCTGGCCACCAGCGCACCGGAGCCCGCCACCGTGAAGTACGCGAACCACATCTCCGAGCTGGTCGGCGGCACCCCGCTGGTCCGGCTCCACGCCGTCACGCAGGGCCTGTCGGCCACCATCCTGGCCAAGGTCGAGTACGTGAACCCGGGCGGCTCGGTCAAGGACCGCATCGCGCTGAAGATGATCGAGGCGGCCGAGGCCAGCGGTGAGCTCAAGCCCGGCGGCACCATCGTGGAGCCCACCAGCGGCAACACCGGTGTCGGCCTGGCGCTCGTCGCGCAGCGCAAGGGGTACCGCTGCGTGTTCGTCTGCCCCGACAAGGTCAGCCAGGACAAGCGCGACGTGCTGCGCGCGTACGGCGCCGAGGTGGTCGTGACACCCACGGCGGTGCCGCCCGAGCACCCCGACTCCTACTACTCGGTCTCCGACCGGCTCGCGGCGCAGATCCCCGGCGCGTGGAAGCCGAACCAGTACGTCAACCCGAACGGTCCGGCCAGCCACTACGAGTCGACCGGCCCGGAGATCTGGGCGGACACCGACGGGCGCGTGACGCACCTGGTGGCCGGCGTCGGCACGGGTGGCACCATCACCGGCACGGGTCGGTTCCTCAAGGACGTCTCCGCGCAGCGCGCGGCGGCCGACGGTGGTCGCGTGGTCGTCGTCGGGGCGGACCCGCTGGGTTCGGTGTACTCCGGCGGCGACGGGCGCCCGTACCTGGTCGAGGGCGTCGGCGAGGACTTCTGGCCCGCGGCGTACGACCCGAGCGTGCCCGACGAGATCATCGCCGTCTCCGACGCCGACTCGTTCGCCATGACCCGCCGCCTGGCCCGCGAGGAGGGCCTGCTGGTCGGCGGCTCGTGCGGCATGGCCGTCGAGGCAGCGCTGCGCTACGCCCGTGACCTGCAGGAGCGCGACCCGCAGGCCGCCGAGCGGGCCGTGATCGTGGTGATCCTGCCCGACTCCGGGCGCGGGTACCTGTCCAAGATCTTCAACGACTCCTGGATGCGTTCGTACGGGTTCCTCACCGCCGACGAGGGCGCCACGGTGGCCGACGTGCTGCGCACCAAGACGGGCACGCTGCCCGACCTGGTGCACACCCACCCCACCGAGTCCGTGCGTGACGCCATCGAGATCCTGCACGAGTACGGCGTCTCGCAGATGCCCGTGGTGGGCGCCGAGCCGCCGCTGAAGATCGGGGAGGTCGCCGGGTCCGTCAGCGAGCGCGAGCTGCTCGACGCCGTGTTCTCCGGGGCTGCCGAGCTGTCCGACCGGGTGGACCGGCACATGGCGGCGCCGCTGCCGCTCATCGGCGCGGGGGAGTCGGTCACGTCCGCCAAGGACGCGCTGCAGAAGGCCGACGCGCTGATGGTCGTCGACGACGGGCAGCCCGTCGGCGTGCTGACCCGGCACGACCTGCTCGGCTACCTGACCCGCTGACCGCCCCGCCCCGCACCTGCGCGGGCTGTGAGCCCGTCAACCCACCCGCCCACCCGCTGACCCGCAGCGGGACGCCGCGTCCGAAGGAGAACGATGGCCCTGTTCGACCTGCCCCTGCCCGAGCTGGAGCGCTACCTGCCCGAGCTCGACGAGCCCGCCGACCTGGACGCGTTCTGGGCGCGCACGCTGGCCGAGGCCCGATCGTTCGACCTCGACGTGCGTCGCGCCCCGGTGGAGACCGGGCTGAGGCTCATCGACACCGAGGACGTCACGTTCGCCGGGTTCGGCGGCCACCCGATCAAGGCCTGGGTGACGCGCCCGGCGGGCAGTGCCACCTCGGGTGAGCTGCTGCCGGCGGTCGTGGAGTACATCGGCTACGGCGGCGGGCGCGGGTTCGCGCACGAGCACCTGGGCTGGGCGGCCGCCGGGTACGTGCACCTGCTCATGGACACCCGCGGACAGGGCTCGACGTGGGGCACGGGCGGGCACACGGTCGACCCGGTCGGCAGCTCCCCGGCGGTGCCGGGTGTGATGACCCGCGGCATCGAGGACCCGGCCGACCACTACTACCGCCGCCTGATGACCGACGCGGTACGCGCCGTGGAGGCCGTGCGGGCGCTGCCGGGGGTCGACCCGACGCGGGTCACCGTGGCGGGCGGCAGCCAGGCCGGCGGGCTCGCGCTCGCGGCGGCGGGGCTGACCGAGGGGCTGGTCGCGGTGATGCCCGACGTGCCGTTCCTGTGCCACATGCGCCGTGCCGTCGACCTGACCGATGCCGACCCGTACGGCGAGATCGTGCGCTACCTGTCGGTGCACCGCGACGCCGAGGAGCGCGTGTTCGGCACGTTGGCGTACTTCGACGGCATGCACCTGGCCCGTCGTGCCACCGCGCCGGCGCTGTTCTCGGTGGGGTTGCGCGACATGGTCTGCCCGCCGTCGACCGTGTACGCGGCGTACAACCACTACGGGCGCGGCGCCGACGGCCTGGCGCAGCAGCCGGCACGGCAGATCGCGGTGTATCCGTACAACGGGCACGAGGGTGGTCAGGCGCGGCAGTTCGTCAGGCAGCTGGCCTGGCTCGCGGACGTGCTGGACGGCGTGGACCGGTCGGCGCGCGCCGACCAGCTGCCCGTCGGCTGAGGACTCCGCTCAGTCCGCTGCCCGGCGGGTCCGGGAGTCGAGCGCACCGACGAGCCCGTCGACCAGGTACGCGAAGCTGACCTCCACGTCCTCGGGCATGCCGAAGCCGCCGTCGAGCTCGAGCACCACGAACCCGTGCACCGCGGCCCGCACGGCGCGGACGGCGTCGACGCGCCGTGCGGGTGGCACGTCGAGCTCGGCGACGACCTGCTCGACGAGCTCGACGGTGCGCGCGGCAGCGGTGTGCACGTCGATGGCGAGCGGGTCGGTGACCCACTCGCCGGTCTGCGTGGCCAGGTAGCGGCCGGGGTGGGTGCGGGCGTGGGCGCGCAGGGCGTGCGCGGTGGCTCGCAGGGCCGCGGCCCCGTGCTGCCCGGCGACGGCCTGCGTGAGCACGGCGGTGAGCTCGTCGACGCAGGCCGCCGCGACGGCTCGCCGCAACCCGGGCAGGCCGTCGACGTGCTTGTACAGGCTGGGGACGGCGACCCCGGCCCGCGCGGCCACGGCGGACAACGACAGGTCCGCCCAGCCGTGCGGACCGGCGGCGTCGACCTCCTGGAGTGCGAGGGTGACGACGGCGGCGGGGGTCAGTCCGGCCCTAGGCACCGGTGGCCTCGTCCTGCGCCACACGCCCGGCCTCGGCCCGGGTCGGGGCCGGGGCGAACGCGCCGGCGGTGGTGCGCGGCAGCCCGGCGAGGAAGCGCAGGGTCTGCGGCACCACCACGTCGGGCCGCTGGTGGTGCGGGTAGTGCGCCGCGTCGGCCACGGCCACGACGTCCGCGCCGAGCACCTGCGCGATCCACGCGCGTTCGGCGGCGACGTCGGGGAAGTCCGGGTCGAGGTCGCCCACGAACGCCAGCGTGGGGGCGTGCACGTCGGCGAGTCGCGCGGTGACCGGTGCGTGCGTGAGCTGCACGGCCAGGTCGCGGAACGAGCGCAGCCGCCCCGGTTCGCGCAGGTTCGCGCGCAGCGCGGCCAGGTGCGCGTCGAGCCAGGGGCCGCGGGTTCCTCGGGTGAGCGGGCCGCCGTAGTAGGCGGTCCACGCGCGCCCGCCCCAGGGGCGGGCGAACAGCATCCGGTAGGCGGCCCGCATCGCGGCCGCAGCGGGCCTCGGCATCGGGCGGTCGCGCAGCACCGGCCCGACCAGCACGAGCCCGGCGACCAGGTCGGGCCGTGCGGCGGCGACCCAGCACGCGGCGGCGGCGCCCATCGAGCTGCCGAGGAGCACCACGGGCCCGCCGACGGACTCGACGAGCGCGACGAGATCGCTGCCGGTGGCCAGGTCGCCGTGCGTGCGGAACGTGGTGTCCGACTCGCCGTGCCCGCGCAGGTCGGTGCGGACGACGCGGTGGCCGGCGGCCTGGAGCGGTTCGACGAGGTCGCGCCACGTGCCACGCAGGTCGCCCATGCCGGGCACGAGGACCACCGTGGGTGCCGTCTCGGGGCCTTCGCTGGTCCAGGCGATCCGGCCCTCGGGTCGGGGCAGGAACCGGGTGGCGGGCGCGGGTGCGGGGGTGCGCGGTGCGGTGTCCATGCACTCAAAGCTAAAGTCATTAGCCAATGGGGTCAAGGGGACCGCCGAACCGCCCGTGCGTCGCACACCGCGGTCGGGCAGGGCAGGATGGTCCGGTGCGTGCCCCCGGGTGGCGCACCGGACAGATCCGCGAACACAAGGAGCACCTCATGACCGCAGCACTGCCCGAGGCCACGGGATCCTTCGGCGAGAAGCCGACCCTGAGCTTCCCGCAGACGCCTGCCCCCGCCGAGCTCGAGGTCGTCGTGCTCAGCCGCGGCGACGGCCCCCTCGTCGAGGCCGGCGACGACCTCGAGGTGCACTACCTCGGCCAGTCGTGGGGCGGGAACGTCTTCGACAACTCCTACGACCGCGGCTCCTCGATCAGCTTCCCGATCGGCGTCGGCGCCGTCATCGGCGGCTGGGACGAGGGCCTGGTCGGCCAGCAGGTCGGCTCGCGCGTGCTGCTGTCGATCCCGTCGCACCTGGGCTACGGCGACCGTGGCGTCCCGCAGGCCGGCATCCGCGGCGGCGACACGCTCGTCTTCGTCGTCGACATCGTGGGCACCAGCAACTGAGGCACCCCGCGCACGACGAGGCCCGCCGCCCCTCGGGGACGGCGGGCCTCGTCGTCTCAGGCACGGTCCCGCGCGATCGCCCTGCGCCGGACCACGCCACCCTCACACCGGGCTCGGGCACGCCACCCCGGTCGAGTGCACCGGGCAGTACCCCGCCGGGTTCTTCAGCAGGTACTGCTGGTGGTACTCCTCGGCGTAGTAGAACGGCCCGGCGTCCGCCGCCGAGCGGATCTCCGTGGTGATCTCGCCGAACCCGTTGCGCGCCAGCTGCGGGGCGTACGCCTCACGCGTGGCCCGGGCCACGGCCTCCTGCTCGGGCGTCGTGAAGAAGATCGCCGACCGGTACTGCGTGCCGACGTCGTTGCCCTGCCGGAACCCCTGCGTGGGGTCGTGCAGCTCCCAGAACCGGCGCAGCAGCGCCTCGTGCGACAGCACGGTCGGGTCGTAGGCCACCAGCACCGTCTCGGTGTGGCCGGTCATGCCCGTGCAGGTCTCCTCGTAGGTGGGGTTCGGCGTGAACCCGCCCTGGTAGCCGGCGGCCGTGGTCACGACACCGGGGGTCTGCCACATCTCCTTCTCGGCACCCCAGAAACACCCCATCGCCAGGTACAGCACCGCCGTGCCCTCGGGCCACGGGCCCTGCAGCGGGGTGCCGAGCACGGCGTGGGTGGTGGGGACGGTGTAGGCGGGAGCGTCGCGTCCGGGCAGCGCGCGCTCGGGGTCGACCATGCTCGTGCGTAGTGCGGAACCGAAGAGCCAGGCCATCGGTCTGCTCCTTCCTGGCGGGTGCGCCGCCGGTCCGGGGGGCAGGGTCGTCGGACGGCTGCGACCTCGCAGCACCTGCCCGGCCCCGGCGTGTGCAACGGCACCCGTACCCACCCTGTTCCCGTGCCGTCCTCACCTGCGGGTGCAGGCGGACCTAGGCTTGGGTCCGTGAGCACACCCGAGCACGCCACCACGCACGACCTGACGTCCGCGGGCTTCTCGACCCGCGCCATCCATGCAGGTCAGGACCCCGATGCGACCACCGGCGCGGTCGTCCCGCCGATCTACCAGGTCTCCACGTACAAGCAGGACGGCGTCGGCGGCCTGCGCAACGGCTACGAGTACTCGCGCTCGGGCAACCCCACCCGCACCGCGCTCGAGGAGGCGCTCGCAGCCGTCGAGGGCGGTGCGGCGGGCTTCGCGTTCGCCTCCGGCCTGGCCGCCGAGGACACCCTGCTGCGGGCCGTGCTGCGACCGGGCGACCACGTGGTCGTGCCCGACGACGCGTACGGCGGCACGTACCGGCTCATCGCGCGCGTGTTCGGCCCGTGGGGCGTGGAGCACACGCCCGCCGACCTGTCCGACCCCGACGCTGTCCTCGCCGCGATCGAGCCGGGTCGCACCAAGCTCGTGTGGGTCGAGACCCCCACGAACCCGCTGCTCGGCATCGCCGACATCGCCGTGCTCGCCGCGCACGCCCGCGCCGCCGGGGCCGTCCTCGTCGTCGACAACACGTTCGCCACGCCGTACCTGCAGCAGCCGCTGGCCCTGGGTGCCGACGTCGTCGTGCACTCCACCACCAAGTACATCGGCGGGCACTCCGACGTGGTCGGCGGGGCCGTCATCGTGGCCGACGGCGCGCAGCTGCCCGTGGGGCTGACCGGGCCGACGGGCACGACGAGCCTGGCCGACGCCGTGCGGTTCCACCAGAACGCCTCGGGCGCCGTGGCCGGCCCGTTCGACTCGTGGCTGACGCTGCGCGGGCTGAAGACCCTCGCGGTGCGCATGGACCGGCACACGGCCAACGCGCAGGCCGTCGCCGCGCACCTGGCCGCCCACCCCGCGGTCACCGAGGTCATCTACCCCGGCCTGGAGTCCCACCCCGGGCACGAGGTCGCCGCCCGGCAGATGCGCGGCTTCGGCGGCATGGTCTCGTTCCGCACCGGTTCGGAGGAGTCCGCCGTGGCCGTGTGCGGCGCCACCCGGGTGTTCACGCTCGCCGAGTCGCTGGGCGGGGTGGAGTCGCTCGTCGAGCACCCGGCGCGGATGACGCACGGGTCGGTGGCCGGGACGGCGCTCGAGGTGCCGTCCGACCTGGTGCGCCTCTCGGTCGGCATCGAGGATCTGGACGACCTGCTGGCCGACCTCGACCAGGCGCTGGAGCAGGCGGGGCGCGACGCGTGAGCGAGGGGTCCGCCACGCAGACCGGCCCTGAGTCGCCGGTCGCTGCGCAGGTCCTCGACCCGGCCGCCGTCGTACCCGGAGCCCTCGAGCACCCGGTGCCCGAGTCGGTGCGCTCCGCGGCGTCGTGGTCCTGGCGGCTGCTGCTCATCGGCGCGGTCGTCGCCGTGGGGCTCTGGCTCCTCGTGCAGCTCAAGGTCATCGTCGTGCCCGTGCTGGTCGCCCTGCTGCTCACGGTGCTGCTGGCCCCGGTGGTCGGCTGGCTGCACAGGCGAGCCCGGTGGCCGCGTGCGCTGGCGGCCGGGGTCGCGGTGATCGGCATGCTGCTGGTCGTCGCCGGGCTGCTCACGTTGGCCGGTCGCTCGATCGCCAAGGGCTTCGGCGACCTGTGGTCGGAGGCGTCCACGGGCATCGACAAGGTCGCGGTCTGGTTGTCCGAGGGGCCTCTGCAGCTGACGGACGCCGACCTGACCGGGTACCTCGACCGGGCGCAGGAGGCGCTCGGCTCGTCGGCCTCCGGCCTGGTCTCCGGTGCCCTGTCGGTCACCACGACGCTCGGCCACGTGGTCGCCGGCGGGCTCATCGCCCTGTTCTGCACGTTCTTCTTCCTGCTCGACGGCCGCGCGATCTGGGCCTGGGTGGTCGGTCTGCTGCCGCGGCGCTCGCGTGAGCGCGTGCACCAGGCCGGGCGCCGCGGGCTGGTGACTCTCGGGGCGTACACCCGCACGCAGATCCTGGTGGCAGGCGTCGACGCACTCGGCATCGGGCTCGGTGCGGCGATCCTGCAGGTCCCGCTGGCCCTGCCGCTGGCCATCCTGGTCTTCCTGGGGTCGTTCGTGCCGATCGTCGGCGCGATCCTCACCGGTTCGGTCGCCGTGCTCGTCGCTCTGGTGGCCCAGGGGCCCGGCGCCGCGCTGGCGATGCTGATCATCGTGCTGGCGGTGCAGCAGTTCGAGGGCCACGTCCTGCAGCCGGTGCTCATGGGGCACGCCGTCTCGTTGCACCCCGTGGCGGTGCTGCTGGTCGTGGCGGCCGGTTCGTTCGTGGCGGGCATCGTGGGGGCGCTGTTCGCGGTGCCCGTGGCCGCCGTGATCAACACCGTGCTGCTGTACCTGCACGGGTACGACAAGTTCCCGCAGCTGGGCACCGACGACGCCCTGGTGCAGCGTCCGGCCGGCGCGCCCACGGTCCGCCGCAGCATCGTGGCGCTCGAGTCCGTGCTGGCCCCCGACGCCGACACCGACCCTGCGGCCGTCACCGACCCCACCGCCGCGCCGCAGCGCCCCACATCGGACGGCAGGTCATGAACGCCACCATCGACGTGCTCGGCGCCGCACGCCTGCTCGAGGGCGTCGCGCACCGCACTCCGATCGAGCACAGCGAGGCACTGGCCCGCATCGTCGGGGCCGACGTGTGGTTCAAGTGCGAGAACCTGCAACGTGGCGGGTCGTTCAAGCTGCGCGGCGCCTACGTGCGCATGGCGCGGCTGAGCCCGCAGGAGCAGGCGCGCGGCGTGGTCGCGGCGAGCGCCGGCAACCATGCGCAGGGCGTGGCGTTGGCTGCCCGGCTGCTGGGGATCCAGGCCGTGGTGTTCATGCCCGTCGACGCGGCCCTGCCCAAGCTGGCCGCGACCCGCGAGTACGGTGCGCGGGTCGAGCTCGTGGGCCGCACGGTCGACGAGGCGCTGCTGGCCGCCCGGGCGTACGCCGAGCAGACCGGGGCGGTCCTCATCCACCCGTTCGACCACGAGGACGTGGTGGCAGGGCAGGGCACCATCGCGCTGGAGATCCTCGAGCAGGTGCCCGACGTGGCCACGATCGTGGTCCCGGTCGGCGGGGGAGGACTGGCGGCAGGCGTCGTCACGGCCGTCCAGCAGGTACGCCCCGACGTGCAGGTCATCGGTGTGCAGGCAGCCGGGGCGTCGGCGTACCCGGCCTCGCTCGCGGCCGGCCACCCGATCCCCGTGCAGCACATGCGCACCATGGCCGACGGCATCGCCGTGGGCACACCGGGTGCGGTGCCGTTCTCCGTCCTCGCGGCGCACGGCACGCCCGTGCGCACGGTGTCGGAGGAGGACCTCTCGCGCGCCCTGCTGTTCGTCGCCGAGCGGGCCAAGCTGCTGGTGGAACCGTCGGGCGCCGCGGCGGTGGCCGCCCTGATGGCCGCCCCGGGGCAGTTCACCGGGCCGGTCGTGGCGATCCTGTCGGGCGGCAACATCGACCCGATCGTGCTGATGCGGGTCGTGCGGCACGGTCTGGCCTCGGCCGGGCGGTACCTGCAGCTGCGTGTGCGCATCGACGACACCCCCGGGGCCCTGGCGGCGCTGCTGGGCGACCTGGCCGGCACGGGGGGCAACGTCATGCACGTCTCTCATGTGCGGACCGGGATCGACCTGGCCCTGGACGAGGTCGCGATCGACGTGCAGGTCGAGACGAAGGGTCCCGAGCACTGCGCCCAGGTGCTCACGTGCCTGCGCGAGGCGGGCTACCGCCTGGCCGAGTGAGGCGGACCCGTCACCGACCGGTCAGCTGCACGGCCGCCCCGGCGCACGGCGAAGGCCCGGTCCCCGCGCAGGGAACCGGGCCTTCGAGGTCGTGGCGTCAGCCCAGGAACGGCGTGGCGGCACGCACCACGACCGGGATCTCCCGGCCGTTGGGGGCCGTGTACGACACCGAGTCGCCGACCTTGCTGCCGTTGATCGCGGCGCCGAGCGGCGACGTGGGCGAGAACACCTCGATGTCGGCCGACCCGGCGATCTCGCGCGAGCCGAGCAGGAAGACCATCTCGTCGCCGGCCACCTCGGCCGTGACCACCATGCCGGGCTCGACGACACCGTCGTCGGGCGGCGTGCCGATCTGCACGTTGCGCAGCTTGGCCTGCAGCTCGCGGATGCGCGCCTCCTGCTTGGCCTGCTCCTCGCGGGCGGCGTGGTATCCGCCGTTCTCCTTCAGGTCGCCCTCGTCGCGGGCCGCGGCGATGCGCGCGGTGATCTCCGCGCGACCCTCGCCCTCCAGGCGTGCCAGCTCGGCCTTGAGGCGGTCGTAGGCCTCCTGGGTCAACCACGTCGCTGCCGCAGTCGTGTCGGTCACGATCGCTCCTTCCTTCGTGTGCTGCCACCGGATGCGGTGACAGCGTCGTCGTCGTGCTCGGTCCGTGCTCACCCTGCGGCCCACCGTGCGGCCCGCCTGCGCGCGCCGGACCCCCGTGGGCGGGCGTCGGGTGCGCTTGCGCGCGGGCCTCTCGGTCGCGTCAGCCGGACGGTCACGCAGGCGTACGAGCAGGCCGGGGCGGCGGGTGAAACTCCTAGGCTACCAAGGCGCCGTGCGCGACGGGCGAAGACGCCTCTCAGTCGTCGACCGGCTCGCAGCCCAGCACGGTGGCGGAGACGGCCAGCCCGGTGGTGCGCACCGTGGCGGTCACCCGTTGCGTGCGTTCGTCCCCGGGGCCGACCTCGACCGTGCGCACGCCGACCTCGCCGTACGACTCCGACAGCGCCTGCACCCGGCACGTCACGCTCACGCCGGTGTCCTTGGTGACGTCGAACGTGACATCGGTGCTGGTCGCGTCGCCCACGTGGTACCCGACGGTCTTCCACTGCACGGGGTCCTCGAACACACCCCGCGCCATCCACACGCCGAACGCCACGAGCACCACTGCCGCCGCTGCGATCCCCACGGCTCGCCATGCGCGCAGGCGTGCCGAGGGCTGCGTGGGTGCGGTGCCGTAGCGTCCTGCCGGCAGGGCGGTGTCCACGAGGTCCTCCTCGGTGCGTTCGGCCGGGTTCGGCGGGTCGATCACGGTGGGTGCGGGATCATTGTCCTCTGCGACCAGGGGAGTCGTCGCACGACTGGAGGTTTCACGTGACCGGAGAGCGCCTGCGGCTGATGGCGGTGCACGCCCACCCCGACGACGAGTCGAGCAAGGGTGCGGCGACGACCGCGAGGTACGCCGCGGACGGTGTCGACGTGCTGGTGGTGACCTGCACGGGTGGTGAGCGCGGCGACGTGCTCAACCCGTCGTACGGTCCGATCGAGCCGGGCCTGGAGGCCATGCGCGCGGTGCGTCGGCTCGAGATGGCGGCCGCGGCGCAGGCCCTCGGCGTCCGGCAGCACTGGCTCGGCTTCGTCGACTCGGGTCTGCCCGAGGGGGACCCGCTGCCGCCGCTGCCCGAGGGGTGCTTCGCCGCGCAGCCGCTCGAGGTCGCCGCAGCGCCGCTGGTGGCCCTGGTGCGCGAGTTCCGCCCGCACGTGATCACCACGTACGACCCCACGGGCGGCTACCCGCACCCCGACCACGTGATGACCCACCGGGTCGCCGTCGAGGCGTGGGACGCCGCGGGCGATGCGAGCCGGTACCCGCAGGCCGGTGAACCGTGGGAGCCGCTCAAGCTCTACTACAACCACGGGTTCTCCCTGGTGCGGATGCGTGCGGTGCACGACGCGCTGGTCGCCGAGGGTCACCCCTCGCCGTTCGGCGACTGGATCGACTCCCGCATGGCGCGCGAGATCCCCGAGCGCGAGGTGACCACGCGGGTGCCCGTCGCCGAGCACTTCGCCGCCCGTGACGCCGCCCTGCGGGCGCACGCCACGCAGATCGACCCGGACGGGTTCTTCTTCGCGGTGCCACGCGAGCTCGAGGCGCGGCTGTGGCCCACCGAGGAGTACGAGCTGGCCGCCGCGCGCGTGCCCGTCACGCTGCCCGAGGACGACCTGTTCGCGGGTGTGCCGGGAGCCGCCGCGTGAGCGCGGCCCTGGGCGTGGCCCTGTCCACCTCCTTCACGGTGCTCGGCGCGGCCGTGCACTCGGCCACACCCTCACCGAGCCCCTCGGACGTCGTCGTCACCGGCTCGTCGGCCGGATCACCGGGCTTCCTGGGGTTCGTCTTCACGTTCGCGCTCGCGGTGGCGTGCGTGGGCCTGTTCCTGTCCCTGACCAAGCAGCTGCGGGTCGTGGACCGGCGGGCCAAGCAGCGTGAGGAGGACGAGCGTGACGCGCCGCAGGGCGGGGCCGCGCCGGAGGGCGAGGTCGAGCAGGACGCGTCCGGCACGGTGGCGGGCGAGAGCAGCCGGTGAGCCGCCCGCAGCCACCGGTCCGGCCCGCCGTGCGGGTCACGGTGGGTCAGCTGACCGTCACGGACGACCGACCGGCCAACCGGGAGGCCGTGCAGGACGCGTTCGCGACCGCCGAGCGCGCGCGGGCGGACCTGCTGGTGCTGCCCGAGTACGCCTCGAGCTTCGACCCGCGCGGGGTCGGCGAGTCGCATGCCGAGCCGCTCGACGGTCCGTTCGTGCGGATGCTGCGCACGAGCGCGGCGCGCACCGGGGTCGCCGTGCTCGCGGGCACCACGCTGCCCGGGCCGGGCGACGGCCGGGCGGTCAACGCGGTCGTCGGTGTCGACGGTGCCGGCGAGATCGTGGGCGTCTACCGCAAGGTGCACCTGTACGACGCGTTCGGCCACCGCGAGTCCGACCGCCTGGTGCCCGGCCCGGCGGACGCGCCCCCGCTGGTGCTCGAGGTGGGCGGGCTGCGGTTCGGCGTGATGACGTGCTACGACCTGCGGTTCCCCGAGCAGGCACGGCGACTGGTCGACGCCGGGGCCGATGTGCTCGTGGTGCCTGCCGCCTGGGCGGACGGCGAGCTGAAGGCGTGGCACTGGCGCACGCTCGCCATCGCCCGCGCCATCGAGAACACGTGCGCCGTGGTGGCCGTGGGCCAGGCGGGCAAGGGCGTGGTCGGGCGTTCGCTCGTGGTCGCGCCGGACGGCGTGGTCGGCCTGGAGCTCGACGAGCGGCCGGGCGTGCGCACGGTCGACGTGGACGGTGGTGCGCTGGCCGGTGTCCGCGAGCGCAACCCGTCGCTGGCCAACCGGCGCTACGCGGTCGTGCCGTTGCCGTTGCCGGTGACGGGGCCTGCGCCGGTACCGGGCAGTGGTCAGGCGACGGTGTAGGTCGCGATCGACACCGCGATGTAGTGGCACGTGAAGCCGATGACGGTGAGCACGTGGAAGATCTCGTGGAAGCCGAACACCCGCGGGCTCGGGTTGGGCCGCTTGAGCCCGTAGACGACCGCGCCGAGCGTGTACGCCAGGCCGCCTGCGGCCACGAGCCACACGATGGCCATGCCGCCGGTCTTGCCGAAGTCCGGCAGGAACCAGACCGCCACCCAGCCGAGCGCCACGTAGACGGGCACGTAGACCCAGCGCGGCGCCCCGAGCCAGAAGATGCGGGCGAGCAGGCCGAGGATCGCGCCGGTCCACACGATGATCAGCAGCGCACGGGCGGTGCTCGCGGGTAGCAGCAGCACCGACAGCGACGTCGAGGTGCCGGCGATGATGAGGAAGATGTTCGTGTGGTCGAGCCGGCGCAGCACGGCGGCGACCTTGGGCGACCAGTGGCCGCGGTGGTACACCGCGCTGGTGCCGAAGAGCAGGAACGCGGAGATGGCGAACACGGTGTTGGCCCAGCGGGCGGCGGGCGTGGGCGACAGTGCGACGAGCACGATGCCTGCGGCCAGCACGAACGGCGCGACCCCGGCGTGGATCCACCCGCGCAGCAGCGGCTTGACCGCGTCCTTGACGGTGTCGATCGCCTGCTCGACGGCGTGCTCGACGGCACCGAGGGCGCCATCTGTCGGTCGTGCCTGCTCCACGGGAACCTCCGGTCGGAACTGCCGGGTGACGGCAGCGGCCGCGTGCGTGCGGCGTGATTCGTCATGGGTAACCTACGAGCCCGTAGGTTACGGCACCGTAGGTAGTGCTGTCGACGCATGGATCCGCTCAGGACGACCGTAGTCGAACGGTACGGTGGGGGGCGTCGTCGTCGTCCCACCGAGGAGCCCCCGCGTGCGTCTGCCCCACCCGCTGTACGGGCTGTACGAACGTCGGCTGCGGGGCTCCCTGTCGCCCGACCGCGTGCCGCGGCACGTCGGTGTCATCCTCGACGGCAACCGGCGCTGGGCCCGCGCCCTGGGGCAGTCGACCGCCACCGGGCACCAGCGGGGCGCCGACAAGATCGCCGACCTGCTCGAGTGGAGCGAGGACGTCGGCGTCGAGGTCGTCACGCTGTGGATGCTGTCCACGGACAACATGGCCCGCCCCGCCGAGGAGCTCGAGCCTCTGCTGGCGATCATCGAGGATGCCGTGCGCTCACTCGCCGCGAGCGGGCGCCACCGGGTCCAGGCGGTCGGGTCGCTCGAGCTGCTGCCCCAGCACACGCAGGACGTGCTGCGCGAGGCCGAGCGGGCCACCGCCGACGTGCAGGGCCTGCACGTGAACGTCGCCGTCGGTTACGGCGGCCGCCGCGAGATCGCCGACGCGGTCCGCGCGTTCCTGCGCGAGCACGCCGACGCCGGGTCGAGCCTGGACGAGCTGGCGGAGGCGTTCGACGTCGAGCACATCGCGCAGCACCTGTACACCAAGGGGCAGCCGGACCCCGACCTCGTCATCCGCACGTCCGGCGAGCAGCGGCTCGGCGGGTTCCTGCTGTGGCAGAGCGCGCACTCGGAGTTCTACTTCTGCGAGGCCTACTGGCCGGACTTCCGCCGGGTCGACTTCCTGCGCGCGGTCCGCGCCTACGGCGACCGCGAGCGCCGGATGGGCCGCTGACCGACCCGGCACGGGGGTCTGTGTGACGCGCAGGTGAACACTCGCGACACGCGCGGTGTGTGACGTAGGTCATGTCGGAGCCCCGGCGTACGTTCCCGGTAAGAGGGCGGCGCCCGCCGCCTGGGATCCAGGGGAGCTGCCGTGGCCAGCACCGCGCACGACATGGACGAGTCCCGCACCTCGATCGACCACCCGAGCGACACCCCGACGGCGGCCCCCGACGGCCGCCGTACGCATGTGCTGGACACCTCCGTGCTGCTGTCCGACCCGCGGGCGCTGCTGAGGTTCGCCGAGCACGACGTGGTGATCCCCGTGGTGGTGATCACCGAGCTCGAGGCCAAGCGCCACCATGCCGAGCTCGGGTACTTCGCCCGGTCCGCGCTGCGCCTGCTCGACGACCTGCGGATCCGGCACGGGCGCCTGGACGCGGCGCTGCCGATCACCCCCGAGGGCGGCACGTTGCGTGTCGAGCTGAACCACACGGACCCGACCGCGCTGCCCGCGGGGTTCCGGCTCGGGGACAACGACAGCCGGATCCTGGCGGTGGCCGCCAACCTCGCGGCCGAGGGTCACGACGTCACGGTGGTGTCCAAGGACCTGCCGATGCGGGTCAAGGCCTCCGCGGTGGGCCTGCGCGCCGAGGAGTACCGCGCCGAGCTGGCGGTCGACTCCGGCTGGACCGGGATGGATGCGCTGGACCTGACCGAGCAGCAGATGGCCGACCTGTGGGAGCACGAGTCGGTGCCCCTGGCCGACGTCGACCTGCCGCTGGGCCCCGGGGGCACGGTGCCCGAGCTGCCCTGCCACACCGGTCTGGTGCTGCACAGCCCGCGGGGTTCGGCACTGGGGCGGGTCACGCCCGACAAGCACGTGCAGCTGGTGCGCGGCGACCAGGACGTGTTCGGGGTGCACGGGCGCAGCGCCGAGCAGCGCATCGCGATCGACCTGCTGCTCGACGAGGAGATCGGCATCGTCTCGCTCGGCGGGCGCGCGGGCACCGGCAAGTCCGCGCTCGCGCTGTGCGCCGGGTTGGAGGCCGTCCTCGAGCGCCGCCAGCACAGCAAGATCATGGTGTTCCGCCCCCTGTACGCCGTGGGTGGCCAGGAGCTGGGGTACCTGCCCGGCTCCGAGGCCGAGAAGATGAACCCGTGGGCGCAGGCGGTGTTCGACACCCTGGGGGCCTTGGTCGGCAAGGAGGTCGTCGAGGAGATCCTCGACCGTGACGTGCTCGAGGTCCTGCCGCTGACGCACATCCGCGGGCGGTCGTTGCACGACGCGTTCGTGATCGTCGACGAGGCCCAGTCGCTCGAGCGCAACGTGCTGCTCACGGTGATGTCCCGCATCGGGCAGAGCTCGCGCGTGGTGCTCACGCACGACGTCGCCCAGCGTGACAACCTGCGGGTGGGGCGGCACGACGGTGTCGCGGCGGTCATCGAGGCGCTCAAGGGCCACCCGCTCTTCGCGCACGTCACACTGACCCGTTCGGAGCGCTCGCCGGTGGCCGCCCTGGTCACGGAGATGCTGGAGGGCATCGAGGTCTGAGCCCGCGCGCGGCCGGGCCCGTCTGGACGGCACGGCGTCCGCCTGCCTATATTCCGGTCGGAATAGTCAGGTCGGAACACAGGAGGCGGCGCCGTGCCCGCAGAGCTGTCAGCCGTGGCAGTCCTCGCCCTCGCGCTGCTGCACGAGCGGCCCATGCACCCCTACCAGGTGCACCAGACCCTGACCCGGCGGGGCGACACCCGGCTCGTGCGGGTCAACCCCGGTGCCGTCTACCACGCGGTCGAACGCCTCGAGCGTGACGGGCTCGCCCGGACCGTCGGCACCGACCGCGACGGCCGCCGACCCGAACGCACCACCTACGAGATCACGCCGGCCGGCCGGGAGGCGTTCGCCGACCGCGTGCGCGGGATGCTCGGCGAGGACCACCCCGCCTACCCGCTGTTCACGGTCGGGCTCGCCGAGTGCCACGAGCTGCCCGAGCCCGACGTGACGGACGCCCTGACCAGGCGACACGCACGGATCGCCGCCCGCCTCGACGAGATGCTGCACCGCTACCACGGCATCCGCGACCGCGGCCTGCCCCGCCACTACCTGCTCGACGTCGAGTACGAGATCGCGCACCTGCGCACCGAGCTCGACTGGCTGCAGCGCACGCTGCACGAGCTGACCACCCGCGCGCTCGACTGGGACGCCCCGCTGCCCGAGCACCTCGTGCAGGCAGCGCGCACCCTGGACCCGGACGCCCCCACCCCCACGGAGACCCCACGATGACCACACCCGCCCCCGCCGCCGATCCCGGCGCGCAGCCCGCCGCGGCACCCGTGCCCCGCGCACTCGTCGACCTGCACGGTCGCAGCCCCTGGAGCATCCTGCCCCCGCTGTGCCTGGGCTTCTTCATGATCATGGTCGACACCACGATCGTGAACATCGCCGTCCCCACGCTGGTCTCCAGCTTCGACGCCAGCCTGACGGCCGTCGGCTGGGTCAACAGCGCCTACCTGCTCACGTTCGCCGTGCTGCTGCTGGTGACCGGCAGGCTCGGCGACACGTTCGGGCCACGCCCCGTGTTCGTCGTCGGCCTGGTCGTCTTCACGCTCTCGTCGCTGTGGTGCGGGCTGTCGGGCACCATCGAGATGCTCGTCGTGGCCCGCGCCGTCCAAGGGGTCGGCGGTGCGCTCATGACACCGCAGACCATGTCGATGATCACCCGGGTCTTCCCGCCGCAGCAGCGCGGCGCGGCCATGGGCATCTGGGGTGCCGTCGCCGGGGTCGCCACGATCACCGGGCCGGTGCTCGGCGGGCTGCTCGTGGAGACCGTCGGCTGGGAGTGGATCTTCTTCGTCAACATCCCCGTCGGCGTCGTGGCACTCGTGCTCGCCGTGCGGCGGTTGCCCGCCCTCGAGCGGCACACCCGCTCGTTCGACGGCGTCGGCGTGGTCCTGTCCGTGGTGGGCATGTTCCTGCTGGTCTTCGGCATCCAGGAGGGTGCGACCTACGACTGGGGAACCATCACCGGACCTGTCACCGTGTGGTCCGTCATCGTCGCCGGGCTGCTCGTGCTGGTCGGCTTCGTGCTGTGGCAGCGGCACCGCGGCCCGGATGCGTTGCTCCCGCTGACCCTGTTCCACCGCCGCAACTTCTCGCTGTCCAACGTGGCCGGCGCCGCCGTGTCCTTCGCGATGATCGGCATCTTCTTCCCGCTGACCCTGTTCCTGCAGTCGGTGCTCGGGCTCTCGCCGTTGGGCGCCTCGCTGGTGAACCTGCCCGGGTCGGTCATCTCCGGCGTCGTGGCCCCGTTCGCGGGGCGGCTGTCCGACCGGGTGCCCGGCAAGTGGGTCGTCGCCAGCGGGTTCACCTTCCTGACGATCTCCGTGGTGTGGCTGTCCGTGCTGGTGGAGCCGGGGCTGGCCACCTGGCAGGTGCTGCCGCCGATGGTCGTCTTCGGGCTCGGCACCGGCTGCCTGTTCTCGCCGTTGGCGAACCTGGCCACCGCGGGCCTCGACCACCGCACGGCCGGTGCCGGTGCGGGCGCGTTCAACACCACGCGGCAGATCGGCGGGGTCATCGGGTCGGCCGCGATCGTCGCGATGCTCACCTCGCGGCTGGCCAGCACCATCCCCGCCGCCGCGCAGGACGCCGCCGCCGCACTGCCCGAGGCCTTCCGTCAGCCGTTCGTCGACGGGTTCGCGCAGGCCGACGCCTCGGCGTTCTCCGGCGGCGCCGGGGGAGGGTTGACCCTGCCCGACACCGTGCCGGCCGACGTGGCCGCCCAGGTCCAGCAGGTCGCGCTCGACGCGGTGCACACCGGCTTCGCCACCGCGGTCGGTCAGACGTTGCTGCTCGCAGCGGCGGTGCTGGTGCTCGGACTGGTGGCTGCGCTGGCCATGCGGGGCACCCGCCCGCACGCCCACGGGCCGGTGGCTGCGGCCGCCGACGTCACGCCGTCGACCGCCGCCACCGCAGCCGGTGCAGGTACCGGTGCGGGCCCCGCCGCTTCCGGTGAGGAGCCCGCAGAAGGGTCCGCGGTGCTCAGCCCTTCGGCGGGCGCGTCATCGACAGGACGTCCAGCGCCGCGTCGAGCTGGTCGAGCGTGAGGTCACCGCGCTCGACGTAGCCCAGGTCGAGCACCGCCTGGCGGACCGTGATGCCCTTCTTCACCGCGTGCTTGGCGATCGCGGCGGCCGCCTCGTAGCCGATCACCCGGTTCAGCGGTGTCACGATCGACGGCGAGGACTCCGCGTACGCCCGGGCGCGGCCCTCGTTGGCCACCAGCCCGGCCACGGTCTTGTCGGCCAGCACGGTGGCGGCGTTCGACAGCAGGCGGATCGACTCCAGCACCGCCGAGGCGATCACGGGGATCTGCACGTTCAGCTCGAACGCGCCGCTCGCCCCCGACCACGCCACCGTCGCGTCGTTGCCGATGACCCTCGAGGCCACCATGAGCACCGCCTCGGGGATCACCGGGTTGACCTTGCCGGGCATGATCGACGAGCCGGGCTGCAGGTCCGGGATCGCGATCTCACCCAGACCCGTGTTCGGGCCCGAGCCCATCCAGCGCAGGTCGTTGCAGATCTTGGTCAGGCTCACCGCGATGGTGCGCAGCGCTCCCGAGAGCTCGACCAGCCCGTCGCGTGAGGACTGCGCCTCGAAGTGGTCGCGTGCCTCGCTCAGCGGCAGACCCGTGTCCTCCACCAGCAGCGCGATGACCCGCTGCGGGAACCCGGCCGGCGTGTTGATGCCGGTGCCGACCGCGGTGCCACCCAGGGGCACCTCGGCTGCGCGGGGCAGGGCGGACTGCAGGCGTTCCACGCCGTAGCGGACCGCCGCGGCGTACCCGCCGAACTCCTGCCCGAGCGTCACCGGTGTGGCGTCCATCAGGTGGGTGCGCCCGGACTTGACCACCCCCGACCAGTCCTCGCTCTTCTCCTCGAGCTCGGCGGCCAGGTGCAGCAGCGCCGGGATCAGGTCGTTCACGACGCCGGCCGTGGCCGCCACGTGCACCGAGGTGGGGAACACGTCGTTGGACGACTGCGAGGCGTTCACGTGGTCGTTCGGGTGCACGGCGGCGCCCAGGACCCGCGAGGCCAGCGTGGCCAGCACCTCGTTGGTGTTCATGTTCGAGCTCGTGCCCGAACCGGTCTGGTAGACGTCGACCGGGAAGTGCGCGTCGTGGACGCCCGAGGCGACCTCGTCGGCCGCGGTGACGATCGCCTCGGCGATGTCCTGCGGCAGGACGCCCAGCTCGGCGTTCGCCCGCGCGGCGGCCTTCTTGATCCGGGCCAGCGCCTCGATGTGCCCGCGCTCCAGGCGACTGCCCGAGATCGGGAAGTTCTCCACCGCGCGCTGCGTCTGCGCCCGGTAGAGAGCGGCGGCCGGAACCCGGACCTCGCCCATGGTGTCGTGCTCGATACGGAACTCGGTCCCCTCGTCGGGACCCGTCACGGAGGTCATTCCGCCATCCTGCCCCATGACCTGCGGCGCAGGGGCGAGTCGGCTCACTCGATGGTGCCGACGGCCTCCGTCAGCTGCACACGGCCGTCCGCGAGCGTGTACTCGACGCCCACGATCGCGCACCGGCCCTCGGCGATCGCCTCGGCCAACGACACCGAGTAGCCCTGCAGCATCTGCACCGTGTGGCGCACGTGCTCGTGCCCGAGCGTGGCGGCGTCGACGCTGGCCATGCCGGCACCGTCGGGCCCGTGCAGGTTGACGATGCTGGGGATGACCCGGTCGACGACGGCGCGGACGAACCCGCGCGGCAGCTCGCCGTGCTGCAGGGCGGCCGTCGCGGCGGCCACCGCACCGCAGCTGTCGTGCCCGAGCACCACGACCAGCGGGGCGCCGAGCACCTCGACGCCGTACTCGATGGACCCGATCACGGTGGTGTCGAGCACGTGACCGGCCGTGCGTACCACGAACGCGTCGCCGAGGCCCTGGTCGAAGATGATCTCGGCGGCCACACGCGAGTCCGAGCAGCCGAAGATCACCGCGAACGGGTACTGCGCGGCCGACAGCTGCGCGCGTCGGTCGATGCCCTGCGAGGGGTGCAGCATCTCGCCGCGCACGAACCGGGCGTTGCCTTCCAGCAGAGCCGCCCAGGCCTGCGCCGGGGTGGTCGGGCGGGACTCGTCGGTGACCGGGCCGCTCATGCCTGCTCCTCGTCGGACGGGCCGTCGGCGGCGGACGCGCGAGCGCCCTCCAGTCGGGCGCGCGCTCCGTCGAGCCATTCCTGGCAGCGGGCGGCGAGCGCCTCGCCGCGCTCCCAGAGGGCCAGGGACTCCTCGAGGGAGTCCGCACCGGACTCGAGGCGGGCGACGACGGAGACGAGCTCGTCGCGCGCCTGCTCGTAGCTGAGCGCGGCGATCTCGGCAGGGACGTCGGGTGTGGGGGTGATCGACGTGGGCACGGGCACAGTCAACCAGGCGACACCGACGCGGCCGCGCCCAGAGGCCCGCCGTCTCAGTCCGCGGAGCCCTCGACGACCTGCGCCGCGAGCTCCCCGCGGGCCACCCGCACGCGCAGCCGGTCGCCCGCCTCCACGTCACCGGGGTCGCGCACCACGTGCCCGTCGGTGCGCTGCACCACGGCGTAGCCGCGCTCGAGCGTCGCCGCCGGCGACAGTGCGCGCACCTGCGCGGCCAGGCGCGACGTCTCGGCGCGGGCGTGCAGCACCGCCTCGTCCAGCACGCGGCGTCCTGCGTCACGCAGACCGTGCAGCGCCCGCTCGTGCGGGTCGACGAGGGTCGCGGGGCTGGCGAGCACGGGGCGGCTGCGCCAGTGGTCGAGCGCGTGCTGCTCCCGTGCGAGGCGCTGGCCGAGCGCATGGCGCGTGCGCTGGCGGGCCTGCTGCAGGCGTGCCCGCTCCTCGGTGACGTCGGGCACGATCCGCTTGGCGGCATCCGTCGGCGTCGAGGCACGCAGGTCGGCCACCAGGTCGAGCAGCGGTGCGTCCAGGTGGTGCCCGATGGCCGAGACCAGCGGGGTGCGGCACGCCGCCGCGGCACGTACCAGCGCCTCGTTGCTGAACGGGAGCAGGTCCTCGAACGACCCACCGCCCCGCGCCACGACGATGACCTCGACCCGCGGGTCGGCGTCGAGCTCGGCGATCGCGGCGGTCACCTCGGGCACGGCCCGGGGCCCCTGCACGGTCACGCGGCGGATCTCGAACTGGACGGCGGCCCACCGGGCGCGCGCGTTGGAGACCACGTCGTGCTCGGCATCCCCCTGCTGCGCGCACACCAGCCCCACCACGGCCGGCAGGAACGGCAGCGGCCGCTTGCGCGCCGGGTCGAACAGGCCCTCGGCCCCCAGGACGCCCTTGAGGTGCTCGATCCGCGCCAGCAGCTCGCCCAGCCCCACGAGGCGCACCTCGTCCGCGGCGAACGTCAGGTCGCCCTTCTTGGCGTGGAACCGCGGCCGTGCGTGCACCACCAGGTGCGAGCCGTCGGCCAGCCGGTCGGCCACCGGTCCGATGGCGGAGGCCGGGGCGGTCACCGACAGCGACATGTCCAGGTCGGTGTCGCGCAGCGTCAGGAAGTACAGCGAGTTCCACCGCTTGAGGTTGAGCACCTGCCCCTCGACCCACACCGGCGGCATGCGCGCGATGTAGTCGGCGATCTTGGGGGCCAGGTGCCGCACAGGCCACGGGCGGTCGGCGGTGGTGTCGGCCGCCTTGACGGGCAGTGCGACGACGGGGTCCGTGCTCACGGGGACAAGCGTGCCCCACGACGCCCACAGCACCGGCACGCCCCGCGCACGTGACCCCCGCAGGGCCTCGGCGGGGAGCCACCTAGACTTGCCCGGTGACCTCCACGACCAGCACCCCGGCCCGCAAGCGTGTGCTCCTCGCGGCGCCACGCGGCTACTGCGCCGGTGTCGACCGCGCGGTCGTCGCGGTCGAGAAGGCGCTCGAGCACTACGGCGCCCCCGTGTACGTGCGCAAGGAGATCGTGCACAACAAGTACGTCGTGGAGACCCTCGCCTCGCGCGGCGCGGTCTTCGTGGACGACACCGACGAGGTGCCCGAGGGTGCGCGTGTGGTGTTCTCCGCGCACGGCGTCTCACCCGCGGTGCGCGCAGCCGCCGCGTCCCGGTCGCTGCAGACGATCGACGCGACGTGCCCGTTGGTGACGAAGGTGCACAAGGAAGCCGTGCGGTTCGCGGCCGACGACTACGAGATCCTGCTCATCGGGCACGACGGCCACGAGGAGGTGGAGGGTACCCAGGGCGAGGCGCCCGACCACATCCAGGTCGTCAACTCCCCGGAGGCGGTCGACGAGGTCGTGGTGCGTGACCCCGAGAAGCTCGTGTGGATCTCGCAGACCACGCTCTCGGTGGACGAGACCATGGAGACGGTCCGTCGGTTGCGCGAGCGGTTCCCCCACCTGCAGGACCCGCCCTCGGACGACATCTGCTACGCGACGCAGAACCGTCAGGTCGCCGTGAAGAAGCTCGCCCCCGCCTGCGACGTGGTCATCACCGTCGGCTCGGCGAACTCCTCGAACTCCGTGCGGCTGGTCGAGGTCGCGCTCGACGCCGGTGCCCGCAGCTCCTACCGGGTCGACCGGGCGGCGGACATCGACCCGGCGTGGCTGGTCGGGGCGAGCACCGTCGGCGTGACCTCGGGCGCCTCCGTGCCGGAGATCCTCGTGCGTGACGTGCTGGACCTGCTCGCCGCCGCGGGCTTCGAGGACGTCGAGGAGGTGCGCACGGCGACCGAGGACCTCATGTTCTCGCTGCCGCGTGAGCTGCGCGCCGACCTGCGTGCCGGTGGTGCGGAGCCGGAGCGTCGGCCCGGCCGCCCGCGGCGTGAGGGGCGCACCGCGATCGACGTGCAGACCGTCTGACCGGCGCGCGAGCGTCGCCCGGGGCTCGTGCAGGCCCCGGCACGGGAGAGCCGCGCGACTCAGGCGTCCGCGGCCTCGTGCCGGCGATCGGGCACCCGTTCGGGCAGCGGCACGACCTGCTCGCTCACCGAGGCCAGCAGCTCCGGGGCGCTCACGGCGGACAGCTGGGGGTTCACCGGGGGAGGGGTGGGCAGCTCGCCGTCGACCACGTCGAGCGCCGCGAACCGCCGTGCGCTGACCAGCACCCGGGTCTCCAACGACGACACGGTCTGGTTGTAGGCGCCGGCCGCCGCATCGAGCGAACGGCCCAGACGGGCCAGGTGCGAGCCCATCGTCGCCAGCCGTCCGTGCAGCTCCTTGCCGAGGGTGAGCACCGCCTGGGCGTTCTCCGCCAGCGCGTCCTGGCGCCAGGCGTAGGCCACGGTGCGCAGCAGCGCCAGCAGGGTCACCGGCGTGGCGATGACGACGTTGCGCTCGAAGGCGTACTCGATCAGCGACGGGTCCTGCTCCACGGCCGCGTGCAGGAACGACTCGGCCGGCACGAACATCACGACGAACTCCGGCGCCGGCGCGAACTGGTCCCAGTACCTCTTGGCAGCCAGGTCGTCGACGTGCTTGCGCACGTGCCGGGCGTGCGCCGCCAGCCGGGCGGTGCGCTCGGTCTCGTCCTCGGTCTGCGCCGCCTCCAGGAACCCCAGGAACGCGACCTTCGCGTCGACCACCACGTTCTTGCCGCCGGCGAGCTTGACCACCATGTCGGGGCGCAGCAGGCCGTCGTCCGTGCGGACCTGCTCCTGCTCGACGAAGTCGACGTGCGCGAGCATGCCCGCGGACTCCACCACGCGCCGCAGCTGCAGCTCGCCCCAGCGTCCGCGCACCTGCGAGGAGCGCAGGGCCGTGACGAGCTGGGCGGTCTGCAGGCGCAGGTGCTCGGACTCCGCACGCATCGCACGCACCTGCTCACCGACCGCGGCCTGGCCCGCCGCACGGGCCTGCTCGGCGTGCGAGAGCTGGGTGCGCACCTGCTCGAGCGTCGTGGCCAACGGCTCGACCATCGCCCGCACGGCCTGCTCGCGCTGGGCGAGCTCGCCCACCTGCGTCTGGTGGCTGGCCGCCAGCCGCTGGTGCGCCAGGGCCAGGAACTGCTCGGAGCTGGTGGTCAGCGCATCGGCCGCCAGAGCCCGGAACTGCTCGGACAGCCGTGCGCCGTCGGCCTGCGCGTCGGCCGCGCGCTGCGTGGCCAGCGCCCGTTCGGCGTCGAGCCGTGCCCGCAGCTCGACGGCCTCGATCTCGGCGGCACGCACGCGACGCTCGGCCGTGCGTGTGGCACGCGACGTGCCCACCACGACGCCGGCCCCGAGCCCGAGCGCGGCCCCGACCAGCACGCCGACCAGCACAGCCACTGCGATATCCATGCCCGAACCCTGCCAGGCAGCACCCACACCTGCTCCTATGCTGGCCGGATGCCGCCCGTCGAGATCCCCCCGCCCCCTGCACGTGGTTCGGGTGAGACGGCCGCTGCACCCGCCCCGACCGCCCCCGCGGCGGTCCCGCCCGCCCTCGAGCTGCGCGGTCTGTGGAAGCGCTTCGGGAACAAGATCGCCGTCGCCGGCGTCGACCTCGTCGTGCCCGCCGGCTCCTTCTTCGGCCTGGTCGGCCCCAACGGCGCGGGCAAGACGACCTCGCTGTCCATGGCCACCGGCCTGCTGGCGCCGGACTTCGGCACGGTGCTCGTGCACGGACGCGACCTGTGGGCCGACCCCATCGGCGTCAAGGGCATGCTGGGTGTGCTGCCCGACGGAGTGCGGCTGTTCGACCGGCTGACCGGAGCCCAGCTGATCACCTACGCCGGCCTGCTGCAGGGCCTCGACCGCGAGACCGTCGCCGCCCGGACCCACGACCTGCTGGGCGCCCTCGACCTGCGCGGCGACGCCGACACGCTGGTCGTCGACTACTCCGCGGGCATGACCAAGAAGATCGCCCTGGCCTGCGCGCTCGTGCACGCCCCGAGGCTGCTCGTCCTCGACGAGCCGTTCGAGGCGGTCGACCCGGTCTCCGCGGCCAACATCCGCGACCTGCTGGCCGGCTACGTGCGCTCGGGCGGGTCGGTCATCGTGTCCTCGCACGTCATGGACCTCGTGCAGCGCATGTGCGACCACGTCGCCGTGATCGCGGCCGGCCACGTCCTGGCCGCCGGCACGGTCGACGAGGTGCGCGGCGACGCCAGCCTCGAGGACCGGTTCGTCGAGCTCGTGGGCGGGCGTGTGGGCGGGGAGGGGCTGGCGTGGTTGCGCACCTCGTCGCTCTGAAGCTGACCCTGCTGCGCAACGGGCTGCGGCGCAGCACCTGGCAGGTCGTGGGGCTCGCCTTCGGTGCGTTCTACGGCCTGGGCATCCTCGCCGTCGTCGCACCCAGCGCGGTCGCGCTGAGCATGCAGGACATCGCGTTGCAGCGTGACCTCACCGTGCTGCTCGGCGGGCTGCTCGTGCTCGGCTGGTGGGTGGTGCCGCTCGCCGCGTTCGGCGTGGACGCGACCCTCGACCCGATGCGCTTCGCCACGTTCGCGATCCCGCGCCGGTCGCTGATCGCGGGGCTGTCCGTGGCGGCCCTCGTCGGCATCCCCGGGGTGGTCACCGCGTTCGTCGTGCTGGCGTTGTCCGGCGTGTGGTGGCGCACTCCGGCCGCGCTCGCGGTCGCCGTGCCGGCGGCCGTGATCAGCCTCGCGCTGTGCGTCGTGGGTTCGCGGGCGATCACGACCCTGCTGGCCCGGGTGGTGGCGCGCCGCCGGGTGCGCGAGCTGACGGCCGTGGTCGCCGTGCTCCCCGTGATGTTCCTCGGACCGATCATGTCCGGCGTGGGCGAGGCCGGCGTCAGCCTGTCCGCCTCGGGCGGTGTGATGACCAGGGCCGCGGACGTGGTCGGCTGGACTCCGGTCGGTGCCCCGTGGGCCGCGGCGGGCGAGGCGGCCGCCGGTCGCCCGGGGTCCGCCGCGCTGCACCTGCTGGTGGCCGTCGGCTCGCTCGTGGTGCTCGCACTCGTGTGGGACCGTGCGCTCGGCCACGCGCTGGTCCACCCCGCGCACGACACCGTCGCCGGGCACAAGCGCGGCACGGGCATGTTCGGTCGGCTGCCGGCCACCCCGCTCGGGGCGGTCGTGGCCCGTTGCCTGACCTACTGGGTGCGTGACCCCCGGTACGCGGCCTCCGTGGCGACCGTGCCGCTCGTGCTGGTGGCCCTGTGGTTCGCCGGCATCGACGGGTCGGGCCTGCTGCTGGCCGGCCCGTTCGTGGCGTTCCTGCTGGGGTGGAGCATCTCCGCGGACGTCGCCTTCGACGGGACCGCGTTCTGGACGCACGTCGCCGCACCGCTGCCCGGCCGGACGGACCGCTGGGGGCGTGCCCTGGCCGCGCTGCTGGTCGTGGGCCCTGCGGCGCTGGCGGTGGCGGTCGGCAGCACCCTGGTCGTCGGGCGTCCCGAGTCGTTGCCGGCCGTGCTGGGCGCGACCACCGGCATCCTGCTGACCGCGCTGGGTGGTTCGAGCGTGACCTCGGCGATGGTGGTCTACCCGGTGCAGGAGCCCGGCCAGAACCCGTTCTCCACGCGCCAGGGTGCCTCGATGGCGGCGTTCACCTCGCAGCTGGCGGGATGGTCGGCGATCGCGGTCCTGAGTGCGCCGACCATGGTGCTCGGGGGGTTCGCCGTGCTGCGCGACATGCCGGCGCTCGGCTGGGCGACCCTCGTGCTCGGCCCCGCGCTGGGTGCGACGCTCCTGGTCGTCGGAGTCCGCGTGGGTGGGCGTGCGCTGGACCGCAACGCACCCGACCTCCTCACCCGGGTGCGGTCGTTCACCTGAGCGGACCCGTGGCCGGTGGGCGAGGGGCGCGCCCGTAGACTTGTCGCCCGTGGCACTCACCATCGGCATCGTCGGCCTGCCCAACGTCGGCAAGTCCACCCTCTTCAACGCCCTGACGCGTGCGTCGGTGCTCGCGGCGAACTACCCGTTCGCCACGATCGAGCCCAACGTCGGCGTGGTGCCGCTGCCGGACCCTCGGCTGCAGACGCTCGCCGGGATCTTCGGCTCGGAGCGGATCCTGCCCGCCACGGTGTCGTTCGTCGACATCGCCGGGATCGTCAAGGGTGCCTCCGAGGGTGAGGGCCTGGGCAACAAGTTCCTGGCGAACATCCGTGAGGCCGAGGCGATCTGCCAGGTCACCCGCGCGTTCGCAGACCCCGACGTGGTGCACGTCGACGGCCGGGTCTCACCCAAGGACGACATCGAGACCATCAACACCGAGCTGATCCTGGCCGACCTGCAGACGCTGGAGAAGGCCGTCCCGCGCCTGGAGAAGGAGGTCCGCGCGAAGAAGGCCGACGCCGCGCTGCTGGCCGCCGCCCAGGCCGCGCAGGCCGTGCTCGAGCAGGGCCAGACCCTGTTCCAGGGCGCCAAGGCCGCCGGTATCGACCCCGAGCAGCTGGCCCAGCTGCAGCTGATGACCGCCAAGCCGTTCATCTACGTGTTCAACACCGACGACGCCGGTCTGGCCGACACCGCCCTGCAGGACGAGCTGCGCGCGCTGGTCGCCCCCGCCGACGCGGTGTTCCTCGACGCCAAGTTCGAGTCCGAGCTCGTCGAGCTCGAGCCCGAGGAGGCCAAGGAGATGCTCGCCGACAACGGCCAGGACGAGGCCGGCCTGGACCAGCTCGCCCGGGTGGGCTTCCACACCCTGGGCCTGCAGACGTACCTGACGGCCGGGCCCAAGGAGGCTCGCGCCTGGACGATCCACCAGGGCTGGACCGCCCCCCAGGCGGCCGGTGTGATCCACACCGACTTCCAGAAGGGCTTCATCAAGGCCGAGGTCATCTCGTTCCAGGACCTCGTCGACGCCGGTTCCGTCGCGGCGGCCCGCGCGGCCGGCAAGGCCCGTATCGAGGGCAAGGACTACGTGATGGTCGACGGCGACGTGGTGGAGTTCCGGTTCAATGTCTGACCAGCTGCCGCCCTGCCCGCAGTGCACCGAGGAGTACACGTACGAGAACGGCGCGCTGCTCGTGTGCCCGATGTGCGGCCACGAGTGGTCGCCCGACGAGGGCGACGACGTCCCGCAGGGCGCCGTGATCCGTGACGCGGTGGGCAACGTGCTCGCCGACGACGACACGGTGACCGTGGTGAAGGACCTGAAGGTCAGCGGCGCCGGCGGCGGGGTCATCAAGGTCGGCACGAAGGTCCGAGGCATCCGACTCATCTCCGACGGCGTGGGCGACCACGACATCGACGCGACGGTTCCCGGCTTCGGCCGCATGCAGCTCAAGTCGAGCGTCGTGAAGAAGGTCGGCTGAGGACACCGGCTCAGCCGCAGGCCCGCACCACCAGCTCGCGTACGCGCTGCTCCTCGGCCTGGCCCAGCTCGACCAGTGCGAAGGCTGCCGGCCACATCCCGCCGTCGTCGAGCTGGGCCACGTCGTTGAACCCGAGGGTGGCGTAGCGGGCCTTGAACTTGCTCGCGGGTTGGAAGAAGCACAGGACCTTGCCGTCCTTGGCATAGGCGGGCATGCCGTACCAGAGGCGAGGCGTGAGACTCGGTGCGTGCGCGCGGACGATCTCGTGCACCCGGGTGGCCATGGCGCGGTCGGGCTCCGGGAGCTCGGCGATCTTCGCGCGGACCTCGGCGTCGGGGTCCACGCCGTCTGCGCCCGTGGCACGCCGCCTGCCGGCCCGCACCTCCTGCGCCCGCTCCTTGATCGCGGCACGTTCCTCGGCGGTGAAGCCGTCCGCGCCCTCCTCTCTGGTTCCTGTGGTGCCACTCGTGCGCCGTTGCGTCGTGCTCAT
Source organism: Cellulomonas soli (assembly GCF_052036975.1). GTDB lineage: Bacteria > Actinomycetota > Actinomycetes > Actinomycetales > Cellulomonadaceae > Cellulomonas > Cellulomonas soli_A. The sequence continues at coordinate 43,098 of NZ_JBQIAR010000014.1, read as the reverse complement.
GCCGTGCTCCTCGTGAGGTCCGCAGGTGCTGGTGACGCCCACGCTAGGAGGCCGTGCCGGGCACAGGCTTCTTCGATCCTGACCGATGGCGCGCAGGCCTCGGAGGGTGCCCGGACGGCCCCACCCGCGGGCCGTGTCGCGGCGCTTATAGCAGAGCACGCGCGTCGGGGTCTTGGATCTGAGACGATCGGGCTGCTCCCCGAACGGCGTAGCCATGTAAACAGCATGTTTCCGCCAGGTTCCGTCTCGCATCCTGGACCATACCCACCAGTATCAATCGGGTAACGATCAGGGGCGGAGGGGCTCACAGGTCCGATATGCCCGGGGTTCCGTGGCTAGCGTGGCAACACTCACGGCGGACGTCCGTGCATGGCCCGACGAACCGGCAGCTGCCGGTGGTGGGGCCAGCGGGCCGAGCGTCCACCACCTTCCCAGGAGGAACATTGAAGATCAGGCGAATCACGGCGGGAGTTGCCGCACTCGCGGCGGGCGCACTCGTGCTGACCGCGTGCACCAACAGCCCGACCGACGAGGCCACCGCCTCCACCCCGGCCACGACCACCACCGGTGGCACGGTGACCGTCTCGGAGACCAACGAGTTCTTCTCGTTCAACCCCTCGACGGCCAACGGCAACACCGACATCAACTCGAAGATCTCGCTCGCGACGAACTCGCACCTGTACTACATCGACGACGAGCTGAAGGTTCAGCACGACGAGTCCTTCGCCACCACGGAGAAGCTCAGCGACGACCCGCTGACGGTGAAGTACACGATCAACGAGGGCAAGAAGTGGTCCGACGGCGAGCCGATCGACGCTGATGACCTGGTCCTCGCCTGGGCCGTGTTCTCCGGCTACTACGCCGACGCCACCTACGACGACGCCGGCGAGGTCATCTCGGGTCAGCCTTACTTCTCCTACGCGGGCTCGACGCTGGGCCTCGGTCTGACGGAGTTCCCCGAGATCGGTGACGACAACCGCAGCATCACGCTGACGTACTCCAAGCCGTTCTCCGACTGGGAGGTCGCGCTCGACCTCGACCGGCCGGCGCACGTGGTCGCCAAGGGTGCCGGTCTGGCCGACGGTGCCGCGCTGCTCGACCTGTTCACGAAGACCGCCAAGGGCGACCCGGCCATGCCGGTCGACAACCCGGAGCTGAAGGCCGTCGCGGACTTCTACAACACGGGCTTCGACTACACGACGCTCCCGTCCGACCCGGGCCTGTACCTGTCGAGCGGCCCGTACATCGTCTCCGACGTCGTCGAGAGCCAGTCGGTCACCCTCGTCCCGAACGAGACGTACGACGGCGACCTGACGCCGAAGCTCGACCAGATCGTCGTCCGCACGATCGGTGACCCGTCTGCCGCCATCCAGGCGCTGCAGAACGGTGAGGTCGACGTGGTCTCGCCGCAGGCGAACGCCGACACGCTGGCCGCGCTCGAGGCCGTCCCGGACGCCACCGTGCACCAGGGTCTGCAGCTCGCGTTCGACCACATCGACCTGAACAGCACCGGCGTGTTCGCCGACCCGAAGGTCCGTGAGGCCTTCCTCAAGGTCATCCCGCGTCAGGCGATCCTCGACGCGATCATCGTCCCGCTGGCGCCCGACGCCGAGGTCCTCAACTCGGTCCTCTTCGTCCCCGCCCAGGAGGACGGCTACGCCGCCACCGTCGAGAGCAACGCGTTCCCGCAGTTCACGGAGCCCGACATCGAGGGCGCCAAGGCCCTGCTCGCCGAGGCCGGCTACGACGGCACCCCGGTGCGGATCCTCTACAACGTCAACAACCCGAACCGCGTCGACGCGTTCAAGCTCATCCAGGCCTCGGCCACGGAGGCGGGCTTCGTCGTCGAGGACCAGGGCGACGCCAAGTGGGGCTCGCGCCTCGGTGACGGGTCGTACGACGCGTCGATCTTCGGCTGGATCAACTCGGGCGTCGGCGTCTCCGGCGTCCCGCAGATCTACGGCACCGGTCAGGCCTCGAACTTCAACCAGGTGTCGTCCCCGCAGGCCGACGCCCTGATGGAGGAGCTGATCAGCACCATCGACCCCGACACCCAGGTTGACCTGCAGGTCGAGATCGAGAAGCTCCTCTCGGAGACCTACACCACGCTGCCGTTCTTCCAGAGCGTGGGCGTCGACGCGGTCTCCTCGCGCGTCGTGGGCATCGACACCTACAACCCCAACCAGAACGGTGTCTGGTGGAACGTGTGGGAGTGGTCGGTCAACGACAACGCCTGAGCAGTGACCCGGTGATGCCGGGTCCGTCCCACGGGGCGGGCCCGGCATCACGCCGACCGAGGGTGCAGGGAGCCCCGCACGCGGGTGCGACCTGCACCCGCGGTGTGTCCGGACCCCGTACGGGGCGCCCGGAGCGGTGCGCGAGGCGGTATTACAGCAAGGTCACGACAGTGCCCTAGACTCGCGCCACCCGTCTGTCCCCACCCCAAGACCATGCAAAGAAGCCGATGACGAACTACATCCTTCGGCGGTTGCTCGCGTCCGTGCTGATCCTGCTGGGCGCGTCGTACATCGTCTACCTGCTCATCGCGTACTCGGACGACCCCCTTGCCGAGCTGCGCGCCAGCAACGACCCGGGCAAGCAGGCGAAGATCGCCACGCGCACCGAGATGCTGAACCTGGACGTCGCACCGCCACTGCGGTACTTCATCTGGTTCCGTGGTGCCGCCCAGTGCGTCGTGCCGTTCGTCGGCAAGTGCGACCTCGGTGTCACGCTGCAGAACCAGCCGGTCACCGCCGCGCTCGGCGCGGCCATCCCGACCACGCTGCGCTTCGTGACGGCGGCCGTGCTGCTCGCCATCGTCATCGGCATCACGATCGGTGTGATCACGGCGCTGCGGCAGTACAGCACGCTGGACTACTCCGTCACCTTCGTGACCTTCCTCTTCTTCTCGCTGCCGGTGTTCTGGGTCGCGGTGCTGCTCAAGGAGTTCGGGGCCATCCGGTTCAACGACTTCCTGGCCGACCCGTACATCTCGAACACCGCGATACTCGTGATCTCCCTGGTCGCCGGTGCGCTGTGGGCCGTGGTCATCTCCGGCTCGTGGCGTCGGCGCGGTATCGCGTTCGGCATCGGGGCCCTGGTGACAGGTGTCGTCCTCTACGCGCTGTCGGCGACGCGGTGGTTCACCACGCCGTCGCTCGGTGTCGTGGTGATCGCCCTGACGGGCGTGGCCATCGCCTACGGTGCGACTGCCCTGCTGGCTGGTCTGCAGAACCGTCGTGCGCTGTACGCCTCCCTGATCAGCGTGGCCCTGGCCGTCGTCGCGTACTTCGCGCTGGGGTCGCTGCTCGACATCGCCTCCGTCTGGACCATCGTGTTCCTGGGGATCGCGGCGGTCGTCGTCGGGTGGCTGATCGGGCGGTTCATGGGTGGTTTCGACCCGGTGCAGTCGGCCAAGGCCTCGGCCCTGACGTCGTTCGCCGTGGCCGGGCTGGTGCTCATCGACCGGTTCATGCAGGCCTGGCCGGAGTACTTCAAGCTCACGCGCGGACGCCCGATCGCCACGATCGGCTCGGAGACCCCCAACCTCTCCGGTGACCTGTGGGTGACGGGGCTGGACAACTTCACGCACGTGCTGCTGCCGACCCTCGCCCTCATCCTCATCTCGGTGGCCACCTACACCCGGTACTCGCGGGCCTCGATGCTCGAGGTCATGAGTCAGGACTACGTGCGCACGGGCCGTGCGAAGGGCCTGTCCGAGCGGGTCGTCATCACCCGGCACGCGTTCCGCAACGCCCTCATCCCGCTCGCCACGATCGTCGCCATCGACATCGGCGCGATCATCGGCGGCGCGGTCATCACCGAGCGCGTCTTCTCCTGGAAGGGCATGGGCCAGCTCTTCATCCAGGGTGTCATCAACGTCGACCCGAACCCCGTGATGGGCGTCTTCATCGTCACGGGCATCGCCGCCGTCACGTTCAACCTCGTCGCCGACCTCTGCTACTCGGCGCTCGACCCCCGAGTGAGGGTGAAGGCATGACCACGATCCTCGAGAACACCGCCGACGTCCCGCCCGGTGAGGTCGCGCCGGGGCCTGACGAGACGAAGGGCCTGAGCCAGGGACGCATCGTCCTCAAGCGCTTCCTCGGCCACCGTGCCGCGATGGTCAGCATCGTCGTCCTGGCGATCGTCGTCGTCCTCGCGATCACGTCGATCGGCGTCGGGCCGATCTCCGGCTGGTGGAAGTACACCTACACGGAGAACCCGCCCCTGGTGAACGGCGGCAAGCCGACGATGACGCTGTGGCCGCTGTCCTTCGGTGACCACCCGTTCGGCCAGGACCGTGTCGGCGGTGACCTGTTCGCGCAGACGATGCGCGGCACGCAGATCTCGATGACCATCATGATCATCGTGGGTGCGCTTGCCTCGCTGGTCGGCGTCCTGATCGGTGCGTCTGCGGGCTACTTCCGCGGCTGGGTCGAGGCCGTGCTCATGCGGTTCACCGACATGATCATCATCATCCCGGCGCTCATCGCGGCGGCGGTCGTCGCCAAGGGAGCCCGAGGGATCGTCCTCCTCGGTGTGTTCCTCGGCTTCGTGTCGTGGATGGGCATGGCGCGACTCGTGCGCGGTGACTTCCTCTCGCTGCGTGAGCGCGAGTTCGTCGACGCCGCGCGCCTGGCCGGCGCGTCGAACCGACGGATCATCTTCAAGCACATCCTGCCGAACGCGATCGGCGTGATCACGGTCAACGCCACGCTGCTGATGTCGGCGGCGATCCTCACCGAGACGGCCCTGAGCTACGTGCAGCTCGGTGTGAAGAGCCCGGACGTGTCGCTCGGCAAGCTGATCAGCGACAACCAGGCGGCGTTCTCCACCCGCCCGTGGCTGTTCTGGTTCCCGGGTCTGTTCATCATCCTCATCTGCCTCACGATCAACTTCATCGGCGACGGTCTGCGCGACGCGTTCGACCCGCGCCAGAAGAAGATCTCGCTGCGTCGGGTCGCCGAGGCGGCGCCGATGCCCGGCCGCGAGAAGGGTGTGGCCGCGCGGGTGACGCCGGCGATCGCCCCGACGGCGGACGAGCCGCCGGAGCCCGCGGACGAGGCAGGGCGCGAGCGCCCGTGAGCTCAGAGCTGTGCGAGCACCAGGCCGAGGAGCACTCCGCCGGCCACCGTCGCGAGCAGGGGCAGGTGCCAGGTGGACACGCACGGCGTGCTCTCCGCCTCACCCTGCTCCACCGCGCCGGACTCGACCAGGTCGGCCCAGCGTCGGCGCACCTGTGCGGCGGCGACTCCCGAGGGAGCCGAGAGCATGTCGCCGAAGCCCACCGCACCCTTGCTGTCGTACGTCGAGGCGGGCAGGCCCGCCAGGTCCTGGTGCCCCGACGAGGCCAGCTCGTGGCGGCCCGGCCCGGGTGCCGCCCAGGCGCGCACCTGGCCGGTCGGGGTGACGAGCGTCAGCGAGTAGCGGGTGCGGACGTCGATCAGGGCGCCCCACGGCACGCGCACGGTGCGCAGCGGGTTGACCACGAGCACGCCCTGGTCGTCCACGTCGACGCGCGGCAGCCAGAACACCATCCAGGCCAGCACCATCACGGCCACGGCCCAGGGCAGTGCGCGCAGCAGGCCTCCGGGGCCGGCGGTCACGCCGTAGCCGGCGGTCGTGCCGAGCGCCATGGCCCAGACGCCACCGACCCACCACGCCCCCGTGCGAGGTCGGTACGACCAGATGTCCTTCGTAGCAGGCATGTCCGCATGATCTCAGGAGCAGCACGATGACCCCAACGAGCAGCAAGACGCCCGTCCTGCAGGTGCGTGGCCTCTCGGTCGACTTCGCGGTCGACCGGCGCTGGGTCCCCGCCGCGGTCGATCTCGACTACGACGTGGCCGCCGGCGAGGTGCTGGCGATCGTCGGCGAGTCCGGTTCGGGCAAGTCGGTCAGCTCCATGGCGATCCTCGACCTGCTGCCCAAGAACGCCCGGGTGCGCGGGAGCATCAAGCTCAACGACCTGGAGCTGCGCGGTCTGCCCGCGGCCAAGATGCGCGAGGTCCGCGGCAACGAGATCGCGATGATCTTCCAGGAGCCCATGACGGCCCTCAACCCGGTCTACACGATCGGGTACCAGATCATCGAGACGCTGCGGCTGCACTCGATGATGTCGCCGGAGGCGGCGCGCGAACGTGCCATCGAGCTGCTCACCCTGGTCGAGCTGCCCGACCCGGAGAAGGCGTTCCGCTCCTACCCGCACCAGCTCTCGGGCGGTCAGCGCCAGCGCGCGATGATCGCGCAGTCGCTGTCGTGCGACCCGGCGCTGCTGATCGCCGACGAGCCCACGACCGCCCTCGACGTGACCGTGCAGGCCGAGATCCTCGACCTGATGCGCAACCTGCGCGACCGGCTCGACTCGGCCATCATCCTCATCACCCACGACATGGGCGTCGTCGCCGACCTGGCCGACCGGATCGCGGTCATGCGCTACGGCGTCATCGTCGAGGCGGGGACGGCCGACCAGATCTTCTCCGCGCCGCAGCACCCGTACACGCAGGAGCTGCTGGCCTCCGTGCCGCACCTGGGTGGGCCCGAGATCGACCTCACCGCCTCGCTCGCCTCGGTGACCCACGCGGAGAACCTCGTGGTCGACGTGGACCCCGCCGAGCTCGCCCGCCGCGAGCAGGAGAACGCCCGACGTCTGGCCGAGGCCCACGCGCGCGACGCCGAGCGCGCCGCCCTGCGAGGTGCGCCGGTCCTGGAGCTGCGCGACGTCGCGATCGAGTATCCCAAGCAGGGTCGGATGCCGGCTTTCCGTGCGGTCGAGGGTGCCAATCTCACGATCCACGCGGGCGAGGTCGTCGGCCTGGTCGGCGAGTCGGGTTCGGGCAAGACGACCATCGGCCGTGCGGCCGTGGGTCTGCTCCCCGTCGTCGAGGGCCAGCTGCGGGTGACCGGTGTCGACCTGACCAAGCCCGACCGCAAGACGCTGACGCAGCTGCGCCGCCGGGTCGGCATGGTGTTCCAGGACCCGTCCTCCTCGCTCAACCCCCGTCTGCCGATCGGCGAGAGCATCGGCGAGCCGCTGTTCCTCGCGGGTGAGGCCAAGGGCGAGGCCCTGCAGCGTCGGATCGAGGAGCTGCTCGACCAGGTCGAGCTGCCGCGTTCCTACCGCAACCGGTACCCGCACGAGCTGTCCGGTGGGCAGAAGCAGCGCGTGGGCATCGCCCGTGCCATCGCGCTCAAGCCCGAGCTGCTCGTCGCCGACGAGCCGACCTCGGCCCTCGACGTCTCGGTGCAGGCGCACGTGCTCGAGCTGCTGCAGGAGCTGCAGCGGGAGTTCCAGTTCGCCTGCCTGTTCGTCACGCACGACCTCGCGGTCGTCGACGTGCTGGCCGACCGGATCGTCGTCATGAGCCGTGGCCGCGTGGTCGAGGAGGGTTCGCGCGACGCGATCCTGCGCAACCCGCAGGAGCCGTACACGCAGCGGCTCATCGCCGCGGTGCCGCTGCCCAACCCGACGAAGCAGCGGGAGCGCCGCGAGCTGCGGGCCATGCTGATCGAGAAGTCGTGACGCGCTTGTAGTCTCGCCCCATGACGAGTGCGCAGACCGGACGTTTCGGGCGGTACGGGGCGTTCCGTCGGGGTGCTGCGTGGGTGTCCGGTGGGCTGCTCGTGCTCACCGGACTGGCTGCGTGCACGCAGGAGGACCCCGGTCCGACGGAGCCGGACGCCGTGGTGGTCACCACCTCGGCGCCGTTCCTGTCGCTCAACGGCGCGCTCCCCGACGGTTCGTCGCAGGGCAGCCGACTGGTGCGCGGTGCGGTGCAGGAGCGGCTGACCCGGCTGGACGTGGCCGGTGAGCTGGTCACGAACACCGCGCTGGGTACCGTCGAGAAGATCGCCGACGCCCCGCTGACCGTGCGGTACACGATCGCCGAGGACGCGGTCTGGTCGGACGGTGTGCCGATCACGGCGGACGACCTGCTGCTGGAGTGGGCCGCCCGCAGCGGTCGGTTCGACGAGGTGGGCACCGAGCCGACCGACGCCGCTGAGCAGGATGCCGCAGGCGAGACCCCGGCTGCCGACCCCTCGGCCACGGCGTCGGACGTCCCGGCCGCCGACGTCGTCCGCTTCGGCGCGACCTCGGCTGCGCTCGTGCACGCCGAGACGTTCCCGGTGGTGGACGGCCGGACGTTCACGCTGGTCTACGACACTCCCGTGGCCGACTGGCGCACCGCGCTCGACATCGGGCTGCCCGCCCACGTGGTGGGTCGGCTGGCCCTCGCCGATGCCGCCGGTCAGGGCACCCCGTCGCCGTCCGCCTCCACTCCTGCCGCGTCGCCCGCGGCCTCGAGCGCGCCCTCGTCGTCCGAGTCGCCCCTGGCCACCGACACCGCGACGGACTGGGCGGCCGCCGTGCGCGCCGCGTTGCAGACCGGCGACCGGACGAGCCTGATCGCCGTCGCAGACGTGTGGCGCACGGGTTTCGACGCCGAGCAGCTGGCCGCCGACCCCACCCGTGCGGTGAGCAACGGCGCCTACGTCATCGGTGCGGTCGTGGGCGGTGAGCAGGTCGAGCTGCTCCGCAACGACCGGTACCCGGGTGAGCCGGCCCCGTACGAGCGGATCGTGGTGCGCACCGACCTCGACCAGCTCTCCCAGGTCGACGGCCTGGAAGGCGGTGACGTCGACGCGATGGCCACGGTCGCGCAGGCGGACCTGCTCGACGCGTTGGCCGACGTGGAGGGTGCGGACGTGGTGACCGGCGCAGGTCGGGTGCTGCAGCTGGTCACGCAGGTGGCGGGCGGCGGCGTGTTCGACGCAGCCACGTACGGCGGCGACGCCGCGCAGGCCCAGGCGGTGCGGCGAGCGTTCCTGGCCACGGTGCCGCGCGAGCAGATCGCCCAGGACCTCGCGGCGTTGCACACCGGGGCCGAGGTGAGCGACTGCGTCCTGCCCGCGCTCGGTGCCCAGGCGCCGGCCGGCACGGCCACCGCGGTGCCGGGTGGGTCGGCCACGGCGACCCCCGCGACGGCGGGGCCCGCCGAGGTGCGGCTCCTGGTCGTGGCGGGGGCCGCGCAGCAGGACTCGATGGTGCAGCACATCGTGGCGGAGGCCGCGACCGCCGGGTTCGACGTGCAGGTGGTCGAGGCGGACGACCCGGCCGCGATCGCCTGGCGGGAGCCGGCCGCCTGGGACGTGGCGCTGGTGCCCGCCGGGCAGTCGGACGTGCCGGTGTCCGCCGTGGTCGACACGTGGCGCACCGGGGGTGCGGTGAACCTCGCGGGTCTGTCCGACGCGACGCTGGACCAGGTCCTGGACGGCGCTGCTGCGCAGCCCGACCCGGAGGCCGCCGCGCAGGGCCTGCAGGCGGCCTCGGCTCGGCTTCTCGAGCTGGGTGTCGTGCTGCCGCTCGTCCAGGGACCGGGGCTGACGGCGAGCGCCCCGGACGCGGCGATCGAGCCGATCGTGCCCCTCGACGCGGGCGCGGCCGATCTGACCGACTGGTGGGACTGGGCCCGCGCGCAGTAGGCCGGGTCCGGTGGGCCGGGCGCCCCGTCCGGGGGTCGGGGACGGGGTGCGGCCCGGTGCGGGGACGCAGAACGTGAGCGACGTCGCGCACGCCGCCGGTCGTGCCGCGCCGCGTCACGGGTAGAATCGATCGGCGCTCGACGTCGTCGCGCCTCCTTCACCCTCCCCAGGAATCGAGTCCTGACATGTCTGTGCCTCCTGGCACCAGCGTCCGCTCCGATCTGCGCAACGTCGCGATCGTCGCCCACGTCGACCACGGCAAGACGACCCTGGTGGACGCCATGCTCTGGCAGTCCGGCGCGTTCGGCGAGCACGCGCACGTCGACGAGCGCGCGATGGACTCCGGCGACCTGGAGCGGGAGAAGGGCATCACGATCCTCGCCAAGAACACCGCGGTCCGGTACTCCGGTCCGGCGGCGGCCGAGGTGGGCGAGCCCGGCGGCATCACCATCAACGTCATCGACACCCCGGGTCACGCCGACTTCGGTGGCGAGGTCGAGCGTGGGCTGTCGATGGTGGACGGCGTCGTGCTGCTGGTCGACGCGTCCGAGGGTCCGCTGCCGCAGACCCGCTTCGTGCTGCGCAAGGCGCTGGCCGCCAAGCTGCCGGTGATCCTGGTGGTCAACAAGGTCGACCGTCCGGACGCGCGCATCAGCGAGGTCGTGCACGAGGCGACGGACCTGCTGCTGGGTCTGGCCTCCGACCTGCACGAGGACGTGCCGGACCTGGACCTCGACGCGATCCTCGACGTGCCCGTCGTGTACGCCGCGGCCAAGGTCGGCCGCGCCTCGCTCGAGCAGCCTGCCGACGGTGGCCTGCCGGACAGCCCGGACCTCGAGCCGCTGTTCAAGACCATCCTGGAGAAGATCCCGGCCCCGACGTTCGACCCCGAGGCGCCGCTGCAGGCGCACGTGACGAACCTCGACGCCTCGCCGTTCCTGGGCCGTCTGGCGCTGCTGCGCATCTTCAACGGCACCCTGCGCAAGGGGCAGACCGTGGCCTGGGCGCGTCACGACGGCACGATGTCGAACGTCCGCATCACCGAGCTGCTGGAGACGAAGGCCCTCGAGCGTGTCCCCACGGACGAGGCGGGCCCCGGTGACATCGTCGCCGTCGCGGGGATCGAGAACATCACCATCGGTGAGACGCTGACCGACCCCGACGACCCGCGGCCGCTGCCGCTGATCACGGTCGACGACCCGGCGATCTCGATGACCATCGGCATCAACACCTCGCCCCTGGCCGGCAAGGGCGGCAAGGGCCACAAGGTCACCGCCCGCCAGGTCAAGGACCGCCTCGACAAGGAGCTCGTCGGCAACGTCTCGCTGCGGGTGGTGCCCACCGAGCGTCCCGACGCCTGGGAGGTGCAGGGCCGTGGTGAGCTCGCGCTGGCGATCCTCGTCGAGCAGATGCGTCGTGAGGGCTTCGAGCTGACGGTCGGCAAGCCGCAGGTCGTCACCAAGAAGGTCGACGGCCACGTGCACGAGCCGGTCGAGCGCATGACGATCGACGTGCCCGAGGAGTACCTCGGTGCCGTCACGCAGCTGCTCGCGCAGCGCAAGGGCCGCATGGAGACCATGTCGAACCACGGCACCGGCTGGGTCCGCATGGAGTTCCTGGTCCCGGCGCGCGGCCTGATCGGCTTCCGCACCCGGTTCCTGACCGACACGCGCGGCACGGGCATCGCCTCGTCCATCGCCGAGGGCTACGAGCCGTGGGCCGGCGCCATCGAGACCCGCGTCAACGGCTCGCTGGTCGCGGACCGTGCCGGCGTCGTGACCCCGTTCGCGATGATCAACCTGCAGGAGCGCGGCTCGTTCTTCGTCGACCCCACGCAGGAGGTGTACGAGGGCATGATCGTGGGCGAGAACTCCCGCAACGAGGACATGGACGTCAACATCACCAAGGAGAAGAAGCTCACCAACATGCGCTCCTCCACGGCGGACAACTTCGAGAACCTGGTGCCGCCGCGTCACCTCACGCTCGAGGAGTCCCTGGAGTTCGCGCGCGAGGACGAGTGCGTCGAGGTGACGCCGGAGATCGTGCGGATCCGCAAGGTCGTGCTCGACCAGACGGAGCGCGCGCGCATCACCGCACGGACCAAGCGCGCCTGACGGGCGCACCTGTGGACTCGTCGACCGGGGCGCCCCGGCCGGTACCGCCGGTCGGGGGGCTGCTGGCCGTGCACGCGCACCCGGACGACGAGACGCTGGCCACCGGTGCGATCCTGGCGACCTGGGCGGCGGCCGGGCGACCCGTGACGGTGGTGACCTGCACCCGCGGAGAGCGCGGCGAGGTCATCGGTCCCGAGCTGGCGCACCTGGAAGGCAACCCGCGCGAGCTCGCCGCGCACCGCAGCGGCGAGCTCGCGGCTGCGCTGCGGGCGTTGGGTGTGCAGGACCACGTCTTCCTGGACACGGTCGCCGACGGTGCGGCCTCGGGGGAGCGGTTCGAGGACTCCGGCATGGAGTGGGTCGACACCGGTCGGGCCGGAACGGCTGCCCACGTGCCGCCGCACGCCTTCGTCGCCACGCACCTCGGCGACGTCGCGCGGCGGTTGGCCCGCGTGCTGCGCGCGCGTCGACCTGAGGTCGTCGTGACGTACGAACCGGGTGGCGGCTACGGGCACCCGGACCACGTGCGCGCGCACGAGATCACCGTGCGGGCCGTGGCACTGGCGGCGTCGGAGTCCGACGCCGAGCACCCCCCGCACGTCGTCCCGGTGGTGCTGTGGGCCGCGCACGACGAGTCGGCGCTGCGGGCGGCGTACGCCGCACTGGCCGGTGAGTGCGTCGAGGGCGTCCTCGCACCGGGCGAGGCAGACCTTCGACGGCCTGACCCCGAGGGTCCACTGCCGTCCGTGGCCGTCCCGGCGGGCTGGATCGACCTCACGGTCGACGTGGTACCGGTGCGCCCCCGACAGCTCGCCGCGTTGCGTGCGCACGCGACCCAGGTGACCGCGGTGCACGCGGTCGACGGCGAGCCCGCACTGGTGGGGTGCTACGCGCTCAGCAACCAGGTGCTGGCACCGCTGCTGCCCGCCGAGGGCTACCGCTGCGGCCTGGCCTACGGCCGCCCGGCGCCCGAGTCCTGGCTCGGGTCGGCGGCGTTGGGCGTCACCTGGCCCGACGGTGTGCGCCCGGTAGCCTGACGCCGTGAACCCCCTGTCCGCCGGCACCCTCGGCAAGGCCGCCGGTGCGTTCGTCCTCGGCCTGCTGGTCGGCACCCTCGGCACCGTCATGCACCGCTGGTCGTGGCCGTGGGGTGTCGTGCTGTGCCTCGTGCTCGTGCTCGTGGCCGGGGTCACCGTGCGGGCCTGGGGTGGCGCCGTGCCGGTGGTCGGGTATGCGGGCGGTCTCTTCCTGGCGGTGCAGGTGCTGGCGCAGCGCGGTCCGGGCGGTGACGTGCTGGTCCCCGCGGGCGACTCCCACGGCTGGGTCTGGATCGTGGGTGCGGCGGTGGCGGTCGCGGCCGTGGCTGTGGTCCCTCGGCGCGCGTTCGACGACACCCCCTTGCCCCCGCGGCGGGTCCGGGGTGCAGCCGAGCAGCAGCCGGGCAGCGTCCCGGATGCGCCGCCGAGCGAACCTCGCCCATGACCGAGGTCGCGCCGGTCGACCCTGACCACTTCCGCCGGGTCGTCGCCAGGCTGCCCTCCGGAGTCGCGGTCGTCACGGTGCGGTGGCGCGGGCATGTGCACGCCATGACGGCCAGCGCGGTCGCCTCCGTCTCGCTCGAACCGCCCTTGCTGCTCTTCTGCGTACACGTCGACTCCCGGTTCCGTGAGGCGCTCGACGACGTCGACACGTGGGCACTCAGCGTGCTTGCGGACGACGGTGCGCCCGTCGCCGACTGGTTGGCCTCGCCCGGCCGGCCGGCCGTGGACCAGCTCGCGCGGGTCGCGCACCGTGCCGCACCGCTCTCGGGGGCCGTGTGGGTCGACGGAGCCGCGGCATGGTTCGACTGCCGCACCGCCGCGGTGCACCGGGCCGGGGACCACGACATCGTGGTCGGGTCGGTGCTGGCGGCGCAGGAGGGGGCTGCTGCGGTCGGCGGGCTCGTGCACCTGCGGGGTCGGCTGCGCCCTCTGCGCTGATCCTCGGCGGCCCCGTCCGGGGCGTCCGGCTCCGGGCCTCAGGTCGCAGTTCCGCATCGGTCGCGCCACGTAGACTCACGCCGCGCAGGACTACGCGCAGCATGCCGAGGATCCGCAGGGGAGACGATGACCGACGGCACCGGACCGGACGAGCACGACGACGCCGTTCCGGCGAGCACCACCCCTCCGAGCGCACCGCGCGTCACGCCGCGCGAGCAGACGGACGAGCAGCCGGACGGTGGCGCGTCGAGCCTCGCCGAGGACGTGCAGCCCGAGGAGGAGGCGACGGCCGAGGACGCCACGGCCGGCGAGACCGTCGAGGAGGTCGTCGACGACGTCTCCACCGACCGGACTGTTGAGGGCGAGCCGCAGGAGGCGGCGACCGGCGGCTCCGAGGCACAGGATGTGCCGGGCGGTGACGCAGGATCGGCCGCGGCGGAGGCCACGACCGACGAGGAAGCACCCGCTGACGAACCCGTCCTGGTCGACGAGGAAGCACCGGCTGACGAACCCGTCCTGGTCGACGAGGTGGCACCGGCCGACGAGGACTCGCCGCACGTCGGCGACGAGCCCGCGGAGGATGACGCGCCGACTGCCGATGTGCCCGCCGAGCAGGGCGAAGCCCCGACCCCGGTCGAGACGGCGTCGCCCGATGGTGCCGACGAGTCGCCGGCTGACGTGGAGCCCGTGCCGCAGGACGGGCCGGAGCTCGTCGCCGCGCCGACGGCCGAGGCCGAGTCGGAGGCTGTCGCCGAGCCGGAGCCGGAGACTGAGACTGAGCCGGAGCCGGAGCCGGAGCCGGAGCCGGAGCCGGAGCCCGAGGCCAAGTCCGAGCCGGAGCCCGCGCCTGAGACCGGGACCCAGGCGGAGCCGGAGAGCGACGACGAGCTGGACTCCGCGCCCGAGGTGAGCGCGAAGAGCGACCCCACCCCGCAGGCAGTGCCCTCGGTTCCCGAGCCGACGACACCCGCCGCGCCTGCCGGTGCGGCGGCCGCCGTGTCGTCGTGGGCGCCTCTGGCGGCGGCGCTGCGGGCCCACGCGCTCGAGGAGGATGCGCCCGCGCCGTACACGCCGACGGGTGCCTCGGCCCCGCAGGAGGCACCGGTCGCGCCGGGAGGGGTCGCTGACACCCCGGTCGCGCCGGGCATCACCGCCCCCGCGGCTCCTGCGCCGGTCGCCGCGCCCCCGGCGCCCGCATCCCCGACGCCCGCACCCTCGGCGTCGGCGCCCGCGGCACCAGTGCCCACGACGACGGATCCGGGCCAAGGATCGCCCCTGGACGTCTTCGAGGACGCGCCGACGGTCCGTCGCTGGCCCCGCCGTCTGCTCGTGACGCTGGGCGTCGTGCTCGTCCTGTGCGGGCTCTACGTCGGGGCGTCGTACGCGCTGGCCGACCGGGTTCCCCGTGGAGCGACGGTCGCCGGTGTCGACATCGGTGGCCTGTCGGCCGATGCGGCCGTGGCGCGCCTGGAGGAGGGGCTCGACGGGACGGTCACCGAGCCGATCGCGGTCGTGGCGAACGACGTGCAGGCCGAGCTCGAGCCGGCTGCCGCCGGTCTGACGTTCGACCCGCGGGCGACCGTCGACGCGCTGACTGGCCTCGACCTGGCGCGCCCGTCCACGCTGTGGGACCACCTGGTCGGTGTCGGTGCGCGCACCCCGGTGACGCAGGTCGACGAGGACGCACTCACGTCGGCCATCACGTCGCTGACGACCTCGCTGTCCCTGGCGCCGGTGGACGGTGCGATCGTCTTCGCGGACGGCGCGCCGCACGCGACGGACGCGGTCGACGGCTGGGAGGTCGACGTCCCGGCCGCTGCGCAGACGGTGCGGGAGACGTGGTTGGTCGGCGAGCGGCCGTTGTCGCTGCCCACCGTCGCGGTCGAGCCTGCGATCACGCAGGAGGCCACCGACGAGGCGTTGTCCGACGCCCGTGCGGTGACGGCGGCGCCGGTGGGCGTGACGGTGGCGGACCGCATGGCGACGCTGTCGCCGGAGGTCCTGGCGGCAGCTGCCTCGTACGTCCCGGACGACGGCGAGCTCGTGCTGACGATGGATGGCGAGGCGCTGGAGTCGGAGGTGCTGGGGCAGCTGCCCGATCTGCTGACCGAGGCCTCGGACGCGCACTTCGAGTTCCAGGCCGACGCACCGGTGATCGTGCCGGGTGTCCCGGGGACGGCGCTGGACCCCGCTGCCCTGGCGACCTCGGTGGCGCAGGCCGTGCACGCGGACGTCCGCACCGCTGCCGTCGAGCTCGTCGAGAGCGACCCGGCCGAGTCGACGGCCGAGCTGGAGGCGCTGGGCATCAAGGAGATCGTCTCGGAGTTCTCCACGCCGCTGACGGCCGAGCAGCGTCGCACGGTGAACATCGCCAACGGTGCGAGCAAGATCTCCGGCACGTTGGTGCGCCCCGACGAGACGTTCAGCCTGACGGAGGCGCTGGGGCCGATCGACGCGGAGCACGGGTTCGTGCAGGCCGGTGCGATCGTCAGCGGTGAGCATGTCGACGCGTGGGGTGGCGGTCTGTCGCAGATCTCGACGACGACCTACAACGCGGCCTACTTCGCGGGGTTCGAGGATGTCGAGCACCAGCCGCACAGCGAGTGGTTCACGCGCTACCCCGAGGGGCGCGAGTCGACCCTGTTCACCGGCGTCATCGACCTGAAGTGGAAGAACAACACGCCGTACGGTGCGCTGGTCCAGGCGTGGGTGGCCGACGGGCGCGTGTACGTGCGCATCTGGGGGACGAAGCACTGGACGGTCGAGTCGGAGACGAGCGGCCGGTCTGGCGTGGTCGCGCCCACGACCGTGTACTCCCAGTCGCCGACGTGCGCGGCGGCGAACGCAGGCAACCCGGGCTTCACCGTGACGGTCACCCGGCGCACGTACCTCGGCGGTGTGCTGCAGGAGACGGACGCGAACACCTGGCGGTACAAGCCGCAGAACAAGGTGGTCTGCGGGCCGGCCCCGACGCCGACCCCCTAGCGCGTCGCCCGCCGCCGGGTCCGTGGGGCGCGGTGGCGGGCGAGCCTCAGTCGGTCTCGTCCGCCTCGGGCCGGGGTCGGCGCACCCGGGCGGGCGGCACGATCTTGCCCAGGGCGATGTCGGCGCCGTCCACGTGGACCTCGCCGTGCCGGGTCCGCACCAGCACACCGGCGTCGTCGACGGCCAGCAGGTCGCCCAGGACGTCGGTGTAGTGCGGTTCGCCGTGGCGGTCGATCGGTGTGCCGTTCTCGTCGCGTCGGAGGCGGCGGACGACCACCCGGACGCCGGGTGCCCAGCCGCGCCACGGTTCTTCTGGCGGACGGCTCGTCGACGGTGTGCTCACCTGGGGGATACTAGGAGTCCCCGTGCGGACGACCCAGCCCGCACGGCTTCACGACCGATGCCGCATCCCGCGGCCGACGGCCGAGACGACCCGGCCAGTGGAGGACGCACCGTGACGTATGTGATCGCCGAGCCCTGCGTGGACGTCAAGGACAAGGCGTGCATCGAGGAATGTCCCGTGGACTGCATCTACGAGGGCAAGCGGTCGCTGTACATCCACCCGGACGAGTGCGTGGACTGCGGTGCCTGCGAGCCGGTCTGCCCGGTCGAGGCGATCTACTACGAGGACGACGTCCCCGAGCAGTGGAGCGAGTACTACAAGGCGAACGTCGAGTTCTTCGACGACCTCGGCTCGCCCGGTGGTGCGGCGAAGATGGGTCAGATCGACAAGGATCACCCGGTGATCGCCACGCTGCCGTTGCGCGTGCACGGCGACTGACGCCGGGGGATGGGTCTGTCGACCGGCACGCTGCCGGACTTCCCGTGGGACACGCTCGTGCCGTTCGCGGAGCGGGCCAGGGCCCACCCGGGCGGCATCGTCGACCTGTCGGTGGGCACGCCGGTGGACCCGACCCCTGCGCTGGTGCGCGACGCCCTGGCGGCGGCAGCGGACTCGCCGGGTTACCCGACGACGCACGGCACGCCGGCGCTGCGGCAGGCGGTGGTCGACTGGTTCGCCCGTCGCCGTGGCGTGCCCGGGCTGGATCCTGCTGCCGTGCTGCCGACGCTCGGGTCGAAGGAGCTCGTGGCGCTGCTGCCGTCGTTGCTCGGCCTGGGTGCAGGCGACGTGGTGCTGCACCCGGCGACCGCGTACCCGACGTACGACGTGGGGGCCCGGCTGGCCGGTGCGACGCCGGAGCCTTGCGACGACGTCGAGGCGCGGCTCGCGGACGCGCGTGGTGACGTGCGACTGGTATGGCTGAACTCCCCGGGCAACCCGGACGGGCGGGTGCTGGGCGTCGACGCCTTGGCGGCGATCGTCGATGCGGCGCGGGCGGCTGCAGCGCGCGACGGGCGACCGGTGGTCGTGGTCGGTGACGAGTGCTACGCCGAGCTGCCGTGGGACGAACCGTGGGTCGCCCAGGGCGTCCCGAGCGTGCTGGACCCGCGGGTGACGGGTGGTGACCTGACCGGGTTGCTGGCCGTGTACTCGCTGTCGAAGCGCTCGAACCTGGCCGGTTACCGGGCGGCGTTCGCCGCGGGTGACCCGGCCCTGGTGGCCGGGCTGCTGGAGACGCGCAAGCACGCGGGGATGATCGTGCCGGGGCCGGTGCAGGCGGCGATGACCGTTGCGCTGGCTGATGACGGGCACGTCGAGGAGCAGCGGGCGCGGTACGGCCGACGTCGGGCGGCGC
This sequence comes from Cellulomonas soli, assembly GCF_052036975.1. Taxonomy (GTDB): domain Bacteria; phylum Actinomycetota; class Actinomycetes; order Actinomycetales; family Cellulomonadaceae; genus Cellulomonas; species Cellulomonas soli_A. The sequence goes on along the minus strand of NZ_JBQIAR010000014.1, from coordinate 24,837 downwards.
TGCGTACGGCGTTCGAGGGCGCGGGGTACGCGGTCGACGGCTCGCACGCGGGGCTGTACCTGTGGGTGCGGCCCGAGGGTGCGCCGCAGGACTGCTGGGCGACGGTGGCAGATCTGGCGGGTCAGGGCATCCTGGTCGCGCCGGGCTCGTTCTACGGGGCCGCGGCGGCCGGGCACGTGCGGGTCGCCCTCACGGCGAGCGATGACCGGGTGGCCGAGGCGGCCGCCCGGCTTGGTGGGGCGTGAGTGACGGGTGAGGCCCGTGGGGCGTCACGCGGGCGTCGGGAACGGGTGATCGGCACGACGCCGAGCAGTGTTGTGATGCTGGTCACACCAGGACGCTGGTCCTGCTGGACGTTGGTCACGACGCGCTAGGCGCAGGTACCGTCAGGTCAGGCCGACGGGGGTCGCAGCATGGCGCCCCGCAGGCCCATGAGGCAGCGACGCACAGGGGTCCGGGGGACACCCGGCCCTGGGGGCGTCCGAGGAAGGGAACCCATGTCGGAGGCCGTCACCGCTCCTGTCCAGCTCATCGTCGACGGGCAGTCGCGCGACCTCCCGGTGGTCACCGCGACCGAGGGCAACGACGGCATCGTCGTCTCGACGCTCCTGCGCGACACAGGCCTGGTCACGGTCGACCCCGGGTTCATGAACACGGCGTCCTGCGAGTCGAAGATCACCTACATCGACGGCGACGCGGGCATCCTGCGCTACCGCGGCTACCCGATCGACCAGCTCGCCGAGCACGCCCGGTTCCTCGAGGTCGCGTACCTGCTGATCCACGGCGAGCTGCCGACGGTCGCCGAGCTGTCGGCGTTCGAGGAGCGCGTGAACCGGCACACGTTGGTGCACGAGGACTTCCGCACGTTCATGGGGACGTTCCCGCGCAACGCACACCCGATGGCCGTGATGTCCTCGGCCATCAACGCCCTGTCGACGTTCTACCCCGAGTCCCTCGACCCGTTCGACCCGGAGACCGTCGAGCTGGCCACCGTGCTGATCCTGGCCAAGACCCGCACGATCACCTCGTACGTGCACCGCTCGGCCAAGGGTGAGCCGCTGCTGTACCCGGACTACTCGCGCGGGTACGTCGAGGACTTCCTGCGCATGACGTTCGCGGTGCCGTACCAGCAGTACGAGCCCGACCCGGTCGTGGTGCGCGCGCTCGACCAGCTGCTGATCCTGCACGCCGACCACGAGCAGAACTGCTCGACGTCGACCGTGCGCATCGTCGGCTCGTCGCACGCGAACCTCTACGCGTCCGTCGCCGCCGGCATCAACGCACTCTCGGGCCCGCTGCACGGCGGGGCCAACGAGGCCGTCCTGACGATGCTCGGGGAGATCAAGGCCAACGGCGGTGACGCCACCGACTTCATGCGCCGCGTGAAGGCCAAGGAGGCCGGCGTCCGGCTCATGGGCTTCGGCCACCGTGTCTACAAGAACTACGACCCGCGCGCGGCCATCGTGAAGAACAGCGCGCACGCCGTGCTCGAGGCGCTGGGCCAGAACGACGAGCTGCTGGACATCGCGATGCGCCTGGAGGAGATCGCGCTGTCCGACGACTACTTCATCTCGCGCAAGCTGTACCCGAACGTCGACTTCTACACCGGCCTGATCTACAAGGCGATGGGCTTCAGCCCCACCATGTTCACGCCGCTGTTCGCGCTGGGTCGCATGCCCGGCTGGATCGCCCAGTGGCGCGAGATGATCACCGACCCGCAGACCAAGATCGGCCGCCCGCGGCAGGTGTACACCGGCGAGGTCGAGCGCGACTGGGTGGAGCGCACGGCGCGCTGACGCGCCGGGCCGCCCTCGGCCCGGTCGAACGGGTCAGCCCGCGAGCGTGATCCGCACGGTGCCCGACGTCGCCGGGGTCTCGGTCGGCACCCACGTGGTGGCGTCGCGCACCCACGTGCGGTCGCCCACGGTGACCTCGTCGGCGCCGAGCGGACCGGCCAGCGCCACGGCCCAGTGGCCCACGGCCCAGGCGAGCCGCTCGCCCTCCGCACCCAGCGGGTCCACGTGCACCACGACCTGCGCAGGCACGTCGGCCGACGCGGGCGTGACCTCGGTCGGCAGCTCGCCGAGGTCACGGGTGATCCGGGCCAGCACGGTGTCCGTCCCCACGGGTTCGACGGCCCCCACGGTGCAGGTCAGGGCTGCGGGGGACCACCCGGTGAGCGCCGAGGCGAACGCCCTCGCCCGGCCCTCGTGCTGGGCGTACGCGTCGGGGTAGCCCGAACGTTGCACGGCCTGCGCCGCCGCGGTGATCTCGAGCTGCTCGTAGCCGTCCACACCCACGAGGCCGTCGTAGAACCTGCCGGTGGCGTACACCGGGTCCTGCACCTGCTCGACGGTGCCCCACCCCTGCGACGGGCGCTGCTGGAACAGGCCCAGTGAGTCGCGGTCGCCGTAGTCGACGTTGACGAGCTTCGACTCCTGCAGCGCCGTGGCCAGGGCGATCGTCACCGCGCGGGCGGGAAGGGTGCGGCGCACCGCGACCGCGGCGATCAGCGCGGCGTTGTCGGACTGCTCCAGGTCGAGCGACCACGAGCCGTCGACGGTGGCCACGCACTGCGTCAGGACCGGTTCGTGCGCCGCCGTGCGGTCCAGCACGACGACGACCCCGGTGACCGCGAGCGCCAGTGCGGCGACCGTGCCGAGCAGACCGGCGCCCGCGCGGGCCGCACGGGTGCGGGCGTGGTGTCGGCGGGCGCGGGTCACGGTGCCTGCTGCGGGCCGGCCGGGGTCAGTTGGCGTGCAGCGCGGCGTTGAGCTGGACCCCGGCGCCGGTGCGGGCGACGGCCTCGACGCCACCGGTCAGGGAGTTGCGGCGGAACAGCACGCCGTTGGCCCCGGCGAGCACGCGCGCCTTGACGACCTGCGTGCCGCTCGGGTCGGTGGGTGCGTCGTCGACCCGGAAACCCACGAGCGTCACCTTGGTACCGGCAGTGACGTAGAGGCCCGCCTCGACCACGCAGTCGTCGCCGAGCGGGATGCCCAGACCGGCGTTGGCGCCCAGCAGGCTGCGCCGCCCGATGGACACGACCTCGCGGCCACCACCGGACAGGGTGCCCATGATCGAGGCGCCGCCCCCGATGTCCGAGCCGTCGCCGACGACGACGCCCGCGGAGATGCGGCCCTCGACCATGGACGTGCCGAGGGTGCCGGCGTTGAAGTTCACGAACCCCTCGTGCATGACGGTGGTGCCAGGTGCCAGGTGCGCACCCAGCCGGACGCGGTCCGCGTCGGCGATCCGCACACCGGTGGGGACGACGTAGTCGACCATGCGGGGGAACTTGTCGACGCCCAGCACGGTGACGGGTGTGCCGGTCGCGGCACGCAGCCGCAGGCGGGTCGCCTCGAACCCCTCGACGGCGCACGGGCCACGGTCGGTCCACACGACGTTGGGGAGCGCGGCGAAGATGCCGTCCAGGTTCTGCCCGTGCGGGGCGACCAGGCGGTGCGAGAGCAGGTGCAGGCGGAGGTAGGCGTCCGCGGTGCCGGCCGGCGGGGCGTCCAGGTCGATGACGGTGCGCACGAGCTCGACGCGCACCCCACGGGCGGCGTCGAGGTGTGCCGCCGCGGCGAGCTCGGCAGGTGGCACGTCCTGGTCGGTGGGCGCCCCGAGCTGCGGTGCGGGGTACCACACGTCGAGCGTGGTGCCCGCGGCCGCAGCACCGGCCCCTTCCCCGGCCGTGGTCACCGTCGCGAGGCCGTCCGCCCATGCCCACCGTGCAGTCATGGCGGCCAGCCTAGGTCAGCCGGGTGCGGGCGCCCGGGAGCGTCCGGGACACGGGCGCCGCGCGCCGGCTCCCGGCCGGCGGCCCCGAGCACCCGGCGTCGCACTAAGGTCGGTCGCGTGACGCACACCCAGCCCCTGGACCTGGCCACCGACCTGGTGACGCTCACCCGTGCACTGTGCGACGTGCCGTCGGTCAGCGGCGCGGAGACGGCGCTGGCGGACGCCGTCGAGGTGGCGCTGCGCGGGTACCCGCACCTGGAGGTGCTGCGCGACGGCGACGCGGTGGTGGCCCGCACGCACGCCGGGCGGGCGACCCGGGTGGTGGTGGCCGGGCACCTGGACACGGTGCCGGTGGCGGACAACCTGCCGACCCGGTTGGTCGGCGAGGGGCAGCACGCCGAGCTGTGGGGGCGCGGCACGGTCGACATGAAGGCCGGGGTGGCGGTCCAGCTCGCGCTCGCCGCCGAGCTGGCCGAACCTTCGCGTGACGTCACGTGGGTGTTCTACGACCACGAGGAGGTCGACGCCTCCCTCAACGGCCTGGGTCGGGTGGCCCGCCACCATCCTGAGTGGCTGGCCTCCGACTTCGCGGTGCTGTGCGAGCCCACGGCGGCCGGTCTCGAGGGCGGGTGCAACGGGACGCTGCGCGTCGAGGTGCGGTTGCAGGGCGTCGCGGCGCACTCGGCGCGCGCGTGGATGGGCCGCAACGCGGTGCACGCCGCCGGTGAGGTGCTGCGTCGTCTCGAGGCGTACGAGCCGGCCGACGTCGAGGTCGACGGGCTGGTGTACCGCGAGGGCCTCAACGCGGTGCTGATCGCGGGGGGCACGGCCACCAACGTGATCCCGGAGTCCTGCGTGGTGACGGTCAACTACCGGTTCGCCCCGGACAAGAGCGTCGAGCAGGCCCTCGCGCACGTCCGCGCGGTGCTCGACGGGTTCGACGTGGTCCTCACGGACTCCGCGCCGGGCGCCCGGCCCGGGTTGGACGCCCCCCTCGCGCAGGACTTCGCCGCCGCGGTGCTGGCGACCACCGGCTCTGCCCCGACGGCCAAGCTGGGCTGGACGGACGTGTCCCGGTTCTCGGCGCTGGGCACACCGGCCGTGAACTTCGGACCGGGCGACCCGACGCTCGCGCACAAGAGCGACGAGCGGTGCCCCGTGCACCAGATCACCGCGACGCACGCGGCGCTGCGCGCCTGGCTCACAGCCTGAGCAGCACCGGGACCACCTAGAGTCGGCGCATGAGCGACGAAGGCCAGCCGGCACCGGGGCACGGCTACCGCAGGGGACCGGTCCTGCTGCGGCGCGAGCAGATCCCCGCGACCACGTCCGACCAGCGGCTGCTGCGCCGCGACCCCGACGCGTCCTGGTTGCACGAGGACCCGTGGCGCGTGATGCGGATCCAGAGCGAGTTCGTCGAGGGCTTCGGTGCGCTCGCCGAGGTCGGTCCGGCGGTGTCGGTGTTCGGGTCTGCGCGCGTGCAGCCCGACCACCCGGACTACGCGCTGGCCTCGGAGATCGCGGGTCGGCTCGTCGGGGCGGGCTTCGCGGTCATCACCGGTGGCGGCCCGGGGATCATGGAGGCCGCCAACCGCGGCGCCAGCGAGGCCGGTGGGTTGTCGGTCGGCCTGGGCATCGAGCTGCCGTTCGAGCAGGGCGTCAACGACTGGGTCGACCTGGGGGTCAACTTCCGGTACTTCTTCGCCCGCAAGACGATGTTCGTCAAGTACTCCGAGGGCTTCGTCGTCATGCCCGGCGGCTTCGGCACGTTCGACGAGCTGTTCGAGGCACTGACCCTCGTGCAGACGCAGAAGGTCACCCGGTTCCCCATCGTGCTGGTCGGCTCGGACTACTGGCGGGGCCTGATCGACTGGATGCGGTCCGCGGTGGTCGACCGCGGCATGATCGCGCCGAAGGACCTCGACCTGCTGCCGGTCGTCGACTCCGCCGAGGAGGCGGTGCGGATCGTCGTCCAGCGGGTGCGCGAGCTGCACGCCGCCGAGGAGAACACCCTGTCGCAGCAGTCGGACGAGGATCTCTGACGGTGGTCGAGGACGCCGGGCTGACCGGTGTGCCGGCCCGCGGTGCGGACCTGCGGCTGCGCGGGCGCACCTTCGGCGCCGACCATCCGGTGGTGATGGCGGTGGTCAACCGCACCCCCGACTCGTTCTACGCCGCCGCGCGTTTTGACGACGCGGGGGCGGACGCCGCCGTGGCGCGGGCGCTGGAGCAGGGGGCCGACATCGTCGACCTCGGCGGGGTGCGGGCGGGTCGCGGTCCGGCGGTGGACGTCGAGGAGGAGATCGCCCGCGTGGTGCCCCTCGTGGAGCGTGTCCGTCGGCGGCACCCCGAGCTGCTGGTCAGCGTGGACACGTGGCGCGCCCCCGTGGCCCGGGCGGCGGCCGATGCGGGCGTCGACCTGATCAACGACACGTGGGCCGGGCACGACCCGGAGCTGGTCGAGGTGGCCGCCGAGCGCGGCCTCGGCATCGTGTGCTCGCACACCGGCGGCGCGCAGCCGCGCACCGACCCGTTCCGGGTGACCTACCCGCCCACGGAGGGCGGCGACCCGCTGGACGGTGTGCTCGACGACGTGCTCACCACGGTGCTGGCCGGCGCACGGCGGGCGGTCGACCTGGGCGTCGACCCGGCCGGCGTGCTGATCGACCCGACGCACGACTTCGGCAAGACGACGTGGCACTCGCTGCACCTGGTCCGCCGGGCGCCCGCGCTGGTGGCGTCGGGGTTCCCGGTGCTGATGGCGCTGTCCCGCAAGGACTTCGTCGGTGAGGCGCTGGACCTGGGCGTCGACGAGCGGCTCGAGGGCACGTTGGCGGCGACGGCCGTGGCCGCCTGGTTGGGGGCCCGGGTGTTCCGGGTGCACGACGTGCAGGCGACGCGGCGCGTGCTGGACATGGTGGCCGTCCTGCGGGGTGACCGTGCTCCGGCGCGGGCCGTCCGGGGGTTGATCTGACGGTGACCACCGACAGTCCGAGCGTGTCAGCCCAGGGCGTGGCGTCCGGTCAGGTCCGGCGCCCGCTGCGGGTCCTCGACCTGACCCTGAGTGGCCGGTGGGACCCGCGCACCTGGCCGTGGTGGGTGCAGTCGTTGGCCGTGTACGCGCTGGCCCGGGTGCTCAGTGCGGTGATGCTGCTGGTGACGGCGCGCGCCCAGGTGGAGAACTACTGGACCCCGGCCCATCCGTCGTACCTGCAGTTCACGGGTCTGATGTGGGACGCCACCTGGTACCGCACGATCGCGGAGGGTGGCTACCCGGACGTGCTGCCGCGCGGCGACGACGGGCTGGTCCAGCAGAACGCATGGGCGTTCTTCCCGCTGTTCCCGATGCTGGCGCGGGGCTTGATGACCCTGACGCGTGCTCCGTGGCAGGTCGTCGCGCCGGTGCTCGCGACGGTGCTGGGTGCCGCGGCCGTCGTGGTGGTCCACCGGCTCGTCGAGAAGGGGGCGCCGCGCGCGGTGGCGGCCCGTCCGGGGCTGCCCCTGGCCACGGTCGGGCTGGTCAGCGTGTTCCCCACCGCCGTCGTGCTGCAGATCGCGTACACCGAGGCGCTGGCGCTGCTGCTGATCGCCGCGGCACTGCTCCTGCTGGTCCAGCGGCGCTACGGCTGGCTCGTCGTGGTGCTCCTGGCCCTCGGGTTCACCCGCGCGGTCGCGCTGCCCATGGCAGCCGTGATCGGTGTGCACGCCCTGACGCGGTGGTGGTCCGCCCGGCGTGCGGGGGAGCGGCTCGGCCTGCGCACGTGGGCGGCGCTCGCCGGGGTGGGTGTCGCCGCGGGGGTCTCCGGCGTGGCGTGGCCCCTGGTGTGCGGGTGGGCCACGGGCGAGAGCGACGGGTACCTGCTGACCCAGGGCGCCTGGCGAGGCGTGCGGGACATCGCCCCCTTCGGCGCCTGGGGGTACGTGTCACGGTTCTGGTTCGGCGACCACGCGCCCCTGGTGCTCGTCGCGGCGTTCGCCCTGGTCGTCGCCACGATGGTGGTTCCCGCGGCCTGGCGCCTGGGCCCCGAGCTGCACGCCTGGCCCGCGGCGTACCTGCTGTACCTGGCGGCCGTGGTCGAACCGGGCAGCAGCCTGGCCCGCTTCCTGGTCCTCGCGTTCCCGCTCGGTGCGGTGACGGCAGGTGTGGTCACGCGACCACCCTGGGCCCGACGTGCGTGGTACGCGGCCGTCGTGGTGCTCATGCTCGCCCTGCAGGCGGTATGGATCTGGAACACCTGGCGGCTGACCCCGCCGAGCGGGTGGCCGCCGTGAGAAACGGGTCGTCCGGGGCGCGGTGGGCGCGGATCGGGGCGGTCCACCGGGCAGAGGCCGAGGTGAGCGCGGCCGCAGTGAACTAGGATGGTCGACGGACAACCGGCGCGTGGGGCCGTCGACGGGTGCGCAGCGCGCGTCCTGACGGTGCCCCGGTCGGGACGCACGAGGCGAAGGAGAGGCCCCGCATGGCCGCGATGAAGCCGAGGACCGGTGACGGCCCGCTCGAGGTCACGAAGGAGGGGCGCGGCATCGTGATGCGCGTCCCGCTCGAGGGCGGTGGACGGCTGGTGGTCGAGCTCAACGCGACCGAGGCCGCCGAGCTGGGTGAGGCACTGACCTCCGTCGCCGGCTGACCCCCGCACGCATGGCACGAGGCACCTCACCCACCATCCCGGCACGCGCCACCGCCTCGCTCGACGGCGGTGACGTCACCACGTCGGTGCGCCTGGTCGACGGTTCGCTCGACGCGCTCGCGGTCCCGGTGGCACCGGCCGACGGCGACGACGCGCTGCGTCCGGGGCGTGGCACGGCCGACGCGGCCGCGCGCTACGGCATCGACCTGGCGGACATCGCGGAGCGGGCCGGCCTCACCGGCGTGCCCGGGGAGTCCTACGTGCTGCAGCTGCCGCGGCCCGTGGGGTCCAAGGTCGGTGACGTGCTGCCCTGGACCGGCCTGCCGCTGCGTCTCGTGCTCGTGGGTGTCGGCGACGGGTCGACCACCGCGCTGCGCCGGGCCGGGGCGGCACTCGCCCGGGCGACCCGGGGTCTGCGCGTGGCCACGACCCTCGGGGCGTCCACGGACCACGGCGCCGCGGCGGCGGCCAAGGACGTCCGCGCTGTCGTCGAGGGCTACCTGCTCGCGTCGTACCGGATGCCCACGGCCGCCACGTCGGCCGCACCGGCGGACGGACCTGCCGAGCTGGTCCTGCTGGGCCGATCGGGCACCGAGGTCGAGACGGCTCTGCGCTCCGCGACGATCGCCGCCGAGGCCACCTGCCTGGTCCGCGACCTGGCCAACACGCCCTCGAGCACGAAGGACCCCGCCTGGGTGGCCGACCGTGCCCGTCGCCTCGCGACGAAGGCCGGGCTCGACGTGCAGGTGCTCGGGCCGCGCGAGCTGGCCGCGCAGGGGTTCGGGGGGATCCTCGCGGTCGGCGCCGGGTCGGCGTCCACACCTCGCCTCGTGCAGATCTCGTACGTCCCCGCAGCACGTGAGGGCAGGCCTGCCCCCGCGGGCAGGCATGTCGTGATCGTCGGCAAGGGCATCACGTACGACACCGGCGGGCTGTCGATCAAGCCCCGTGAAGCCATGGTCCCCATGAAGACCGACATGGCCGGCGCCGCCGTGGCGCTCGCGACGGTCCTGGCGGCCGCCGAGACCGGTGTGGCGCACCGCGTGACCGCGCTGCTGCCGTTGGCCGAGAACCACTTCGGGGGGTCGTCCTACCGACCCGGTGACGTGCTGCGCGTCTACGGCGGCACGACCGTCGAGATCGCGAACACGGACGCCGAGGGCCGGTTGGTGCTGGCCGACGCCCTCGCCTACGCCGACGCCCGGCTGTCGCCGGACGTGCTGGTCGACGTCGCCACGCTCACCGGCGCCATCACGCTCGGCCTGGGTCGTCAGCACGCCGGCCTGTACGGGACCGACCCGTCGTTGGTCCAGGCGCTCGTCGCCGCCGGTGAGGCCACGGGGGAGCGGGTCTGGCCGATGCCGTTGGTCAGCGAGTACGCCGAGGCCGTGCGCTCCGACGTCGCCGACCTGCGGCACGTCAGCGCCGACTCGCACATCGGTGCGGGTTCCATCACGGCCGCGCTGTTCCTGCAGCGCTTCGTCGGCCAGCGCACGTGGGCGCACCTGGACATCGCCGGTACGGGCCGGGCCACGGCGGACAAGCACGAGGTCACCGAGGGGGCCACGGGCTACGGGGCGCGTCTGCTGCTGCAGTACCTGACCGACCTGGACTGAGCACCGTCGAACCGGGTGGGACGGGCATGGTCGGCCCGGGCACGAGGCCTGCGGGCGAGTGTCCGCCCCACCACGGACCGATCGGCCGCTGCGCTCAGCGGCGCACCGCGGTCAGCAGACCGTCACCGCTGGGCACCAGGGCCGTCATCAGGCGGTCGTCGGCCCGCAGCGTGCGACCGACCTCGCGGATCACGGTCGTCGTCTCGTCGCGGCGGGCCGGGTCGCCCACCCGGTCGTGCCACAGGGCGTTGTCGACGGCCAGCACACCGCCGGGCCGTAGCAGGCGCACCGCCTGCTCGACGTAACCCGGGTAGCCGTCCTTGTCGGCGTCGACGAACACCAGGTCGTAACCGCCGTCGGTGAGCCGGGGCAGCACCTCGGCTGCGCGTCCAGAGATGGTGCGGGTCCGTGTGGGCCGCACGCCCTCCTCGGCGAACGCGAGCTTGGCGGCTCGTTGGTGCTCGACCTCGAGGTCGATGGTCGTCAGCACACCGTCGGCGGGCATGCCGCGCAGCAGGTAGAGCGACCCGACGCCCGCACCGGTGCCGACCTCGACGACCGCGCGGGCCTGGGCCGCGGCGGCCAGGACGGTCAGCAGCGCACCCGAGCCGGGCAGCACCGGGGTGCAGCCGAGCTGGGCGGCCCGCTCCCGGGCCCGCAGCACCACGTCGTCCTCCGGCAGGAACTCCTCGCAGTAGACCCAGCTCTGGGCCTTGTCGGTGGAGATGGTGACCTCCCAGGTCGTCGTGCGCGGCCGGGCGGTCGGCCACCGTCGACCAGACTACCGGCGGCACCCCTGCGCGCCCGGGAGGCGGGAACCCCCGGGCGGCATGCAGCGTTCTCCCAGACAGACCTGGGAGACTGCCCAGGAGGCGTTCGTCCCTGACCGGCACCCGGCCGGCTGCGGCACTGACGCCCGAGAAGGAGTCGACCTGCGATGACCACACCTGGACCGGCCGTCTGGCAGGCCCCGTCGTGGGAGCAGATCGTGCGGGACCACTCGGCCCGTGTGTACCGGCTCGCGTACCGACTGACCGGCAACCGCCAGGACGCCGAGGACCTTACGCAGGAGACCTTCGTGCGGGTCTTCCGGTCGCTGTCGAGCTTCACGCCGGGCACGTTCGAGGGCTGGCTGCACCGCATCACCACCAACCTGTTCCTCGACCAGGCTCGCCGTCGCACGCGCGTGCGCATGGACCCCATGGGCGAGGAGTCCGACCGCTACGCCTCCGGTGACCAGCTGGCCACGCCGGAGCGGGCGTTCGAGCACGGCAACCTCGACCACGACGTGCAGCGTGCGCTGGACGAGCTGCCCCCCGAGTACCGGGCCGCGGTCGTGCTGTGCGACATCGAAGGACTGTCGTACGAGGAGATCGCCGTGACCCTGGGCATCAAGCTCGGCACGGTGCGCTCGCGGATCCACCGGGCCCGCGCGCGGCTGCGCGTCTCCCTCGAGCACCGCGCGCCGGGCACCCGCTCCGCCGACGAGCTGCCGGACAGCACACCGGTGGCCGACCCCCTGACCGCCGGGCACCGGGGTGCCGACGTGACGACCGGTCGACTGATCGCCGGGCTGCCGGGATGAGTCACCTCGGCTCGCGGATCAGCGCCCTGGTCGACGGCCAGCTCGACCCGGCCGCGACCGAGCGTGCGCTCGCGCACGTGGCGGGGTGTCGCGGGTGCGCGCTCGAGCTCGGCCAGGCCCGGGCAGCCCGTCGCGCGCTGGCCCAGGCCGCCGAGGTCGCCCCCGCGCCGGACCTGACCTCCCGTCTGCTCTCCCTTGCCTCGCAGTGCCCGCCGGACGTGCCGGGCGACCCCTTCGCGGCTCCTTCGCCGCGCCTGATCGGCCCGCTGGGTTCCGCGGCGTACACCGTCCCGGCTCGCGGGTTGCGGGGTGATGTGACGGGGCGTTCGCGTGCACGGCTGGGGCGCGGTGCGCTCGCCGGGGCCGGTGCTGTGGCCGCCGCGCTGTTCGTGCTCGGCGCGCGGCCCGTGGTCGTCCCGTCGGCGCACCCCGGCGCAGACCTGGGCCTGCTGGGCGGCGCCGTGTCGAGCGAGGGATCCACGGTGGACGTGCTGGCCGACGACACGGGGACACCCGCCGTGCAGGCCGAGACGACGAGCTGGTTGCGCGACCACAGCTGGACGTTCCCGCAGTCCCTGCCGGACGGCTGGACGGTCACCGCCGTGCGCTGGTCCGGTGACGACGACGACGTGCTCGAGGTGGACCTGGCCGGGCCGGACGGGCCGGTCGTCCTGACCGAGCAGCAGGGGCGCCTCGACACCGAGGCCTTGGCGGACGCTCAGGTGCAGACCGTCCAGGGGTGCACCGTCTACGTGCTGTCGACCTCGCCCTGGCACGTGGTGTGGCAGTCGGACGCCACCGTGGTGGAGGCGGTCGCGGCGCAGTCGAGCGACTCGGTACAGTCCGTCGTCGCCGCCTTCCCGGGTGGCACGTTCGACGACGGCGTCCCTGCGCGGATCACCCGCGGATGGGACACGGTGACGGGAGTGTTCGCACAGCCATGACGACCGCGTCCGGCGACGACCAGCCGCCCATCCCGTCGCAGCCGGAGCACCCGGTGCAGGTGCCGCCGCAGCCCGCGGCCCCGGCGCCCCCGCAGCCGTTCGCCCCGCCTGCGGGGCGGCGCCTGCCGGACTTCCCGGCGGCTCCCACCCCGCCGGCGCCCGCACCGGGGACCCCGCCCTCGGCGGTACCGGCCTTCGGTGCGCCGAACGTGCCCGCACCAGGTTTCGCCGCGCCCGGCCCCGCACAATCGACCTTCTCCGCGCCCGGTCCCGCACAGCCGACCTTCGCCGCCCCGGTCCCCCCTGCGCAGGGCGGCGCGCCGTTCGCCCCGCCGGTTCCCCCGGCCGCGGCGGGCGCCTCGGCCCGGTCGCGTGGCCGTGCGCTGTCGGTCGTCTGGGTCGTCCCGCTGATCGTCCTGTCGCTCGTCGCCGGTGTGGTCGGTGGTGTGCTGGGCGCACGGTCCACGGGCGGCGCACGTCCGGCCGACGCGGGGCTGCCGACCGTGTCGATCACGGGCTCGGTCGACCGGGCGCCGGACTCGGTGGCCGGTATCGCCTCGGCCGTGCTGCCCTCCGTCGTCTCCATCGAGGTGACCGCCTCGGACGGCACGTCGACCGGTTCGGGGTTCGTGCTCCGTCAGGACGGCTACATCCTCACCAACAACCACGTGGTGGCCTCCGCCGACGAGGTCGGCTCGTCGATCGTGGTCCTGTTCGCCGACGGCACGCAGGTGGATGCCACGGTCGTGGGTCGCACCGCCGACTACGACCTCGCGGTGGTCAAGGTCGAGGCCGACGGCCTGACCCCTCTGCTGCTCGGCGACTCCGACGCGGTGGTCGTGGGTGACCCGGTCGTCGCGATCGGGGCACCGCTGGGTCTGGTGGGCACGGTGACGACCGGGATCGTCAGCGCCCTCAACCGGCCCGTGTCGGCGGGAGACTCCCAGGACACCGCGTTCATCAACGCGATCCAGACCGACGCCGCGATCAACCCCGGCAACTCCGGCGGTCCGCTGGTCAACGCCGCGGGCGAGGTCGTCGGCATCAACTCGGCGATCGCCCAGGCGCCGGGGACCGACACCACGGCCGCCGGCAGCATCGGCCTGGGCTTCGCGATCCCGTCCAACCAGGCCCGCCGCACCGCCGAGCAGCTGATCGAGACGGGGACGGCGACATACCCGATCATCGGGGTGCTGCTGGACGACCGGTACACCGGCGAGGGCGTGCAGGTCGCCTCGGAGGACAACGACGGCACCGCGGCCGTCACCCCCGGGGGACCGGCGGACGTCGCGGGCATCCGTCGGGGCGACGTGATCCTCGAGATCGACGGCCGCCCGGTGACCGACCCGGAGGAGCTGATCGTCACCATCCGCGCGCACACCCCCGGCGACGTGGTGGTGCTGCGGGTGCGCACCGGTGAGAAGGAACGGGACGTCAGGGTCGAGCTGTCGGAGTCCTCCGGCGGCTGAGCCCGGCGGTACCCTGACCCGGTGTTCGACATCAACGGTGGCGAGTGGCTGGTGCTGCTGCTCGTCGCGATCCTGGTGATCGGGCCCGAACGTCTGCCGCAGTACGCCGAGCAGCTGGGCGTGTGGGCGCGTCGGGCACGCCGGTTCGCCAAGGATGCACGCACCCGTGTCGACGACGAGCTGGGCGAGGACATCAAGGACGTCGACTGGGCCGCGCTCGACCCCCGCAGGTACGACCCGCGCCGGATCGTGCGCGAGGCGCTGCTCGACGACGAGCCCGTGGCTCGGGCCGCGACGGCACCCCGCCCGGCCGCCCCCGCTCGCCCGGTGTACCGCACCGGCGCAGCGCAGGCCGCGGCCGCGACCACCACGGCAGCCGGTGGTGCCACGGACGCCGCCGCGCAGCCGCTTGCCGGTGCACCGTTCGACGACGAAGCGACCTGAGCACTGCCGTGCACCCGGGCCCCGGCCCGTGCGCACACCGCCCGGGCCCCCTCCGCCCGGGTCACGTCCCGCAGCGTCCACCGCTGCACGAGAGATTGGTCGGATGGTCTTGGCGCCGCAGCAGCAACGCATCTTCTCCGGGATGCAGCCCACCTCGGACTCGCTCCAGCTCGGCAACTACCTCGGCGCGCTCACGCACTGGGTGGCCCTGCAGGAGGAGCACGACGCGATCTACTGCGTGGTGGACCTGCACGCGCTGACGGTCAACCCCGACCCGGCGGTGCTGCGCGAGCGCACCCGGCGGACCGCGGCCCAGTACCTGGCGGCCGGCGTGGACCCGGCGCGCTCGACCTTGTTCGTGCAGTCGCACGTGCCCGAGCACGCCGAGCTGGCATGGATCCTGTCGTGCCACACCGGCTTCGGTGAGGCGGGTCGGATGACGCAGTTCAAGGACAAGTCGGCCCGGCACGGCAGTGAGGGCACCACGGTAGGCCTGTTCACCTACCCGGTGCTCATGGCCGCCGACATCCTGCTCTACGACACGAACCTCGTGCCGGTGGGCGAGGACCAGCGCCAGCACCTCGAGCTCTCGCGCGACCTGGCCCAGCGCCTGAACACGCGGTTCGGCAAGGACACCGTGGTGGTGCCTGAGGGGCACATCGTCAAGGAGACCGCCAAGATCTACGACCTGCAGGACCCCACGGCCAAGATGAGCAAGTCGGCCGAGAGCCCGAACGGTCTGATCGAGCTGCTCGACGACCCGAAGATCGTGGCCAAGCGGATCCGTTCGGCCGTGACCGACGCCGACCGGGAGATCCGGTTCGACCCGGCGGCCAAGCCGGGCGTGTCGAACCTCCTGACGATCTTCTCGGCGCTGTCCGGCCGTTCCGTCCCGTCGCTCGAGCAGGACTACGCGGGCAAGGGGTACGGCGACCTGAAGAAGGACCTTGCCGAGGTCGTCGTCGGGTTCCTGCTGCCGTTCCAGGCCCGGGTGCACGAGTACCTGGCGGACCCTGCCTCGTTGGACGCGGTGCTGGCCGCGGGGGCGGAGAAGGCCCGCTCCATCGCGGGCGTCACGCTGGACCGGATCTACGACCGGTCGGGCCTGCTGCCGCGCGGCGCACGGGCGGGGCGAGCGTGAACCTGCCGGAGCGTGTGGACGACGAGGTCCGCATCGGTGTGTCGATCACGGTGCCGGAGCCGTGGGGCACCCGCCTGCAGGACGCCCGCGCCGGGTTCGGCGACCCGGCGGCCGAGCAGATCCCCTCGCACATCACGTTGCTCGGGCCGACGGTCGTCCGGCCCGAGCTGCTGCCCGCCATCGATGCGCACCTGCGCGAGGTGGCTTCCCGGCACGAGCCGTTCACGCTGCGCCTGCGCGGCACGGGGACGTTCCGTCCGGTGTCGTCGGTGGTGTTCGTGCAGGTCGTGGAGGGCATCGCCGGTTGCGAGCGGCTGGAGCACGACGTGCGCTCCGGTCCGCTCGCGCAGGACGTGCGGTTCAACTACCACCCGCACGTGACGGTGGCCCACGAGGTCCCGGACGACCGGCTGGATGCCGCGTTCGACGGGCTCGCGGACTTCGACGCGTCGTTCGAGGTCGCCGTGATCCACTCCTACGAGCACGGTGACGACGGCGTGTGGCGACCTGCGCGCGACTACCCCCTGGGTGGTCGGCCGGCGGGGCCGACGGGCGAGGTGCGGACCGGGGCGGCTGCGGACGGGACGCCCGCGGCCTAGGGTCTCTGGATGGATCGCACCGACGCAGGGCCCGATGCTGCGGCGCAGGAACCCGCGGGCGCAGGTGCGGCCCAGTGGCATGCCGAGGTGTCGGAACGTGGCGCACGGCCTGCGGGGCCGTCCCTGCCGACCCGGTCGGCCGCCTGGGTGCGCGGCCGGATCGCGTGGTGGAAGGGCTCCCGGCCGGGCCGGGCCAACGCCCGCTTCGGTGCCGTCGGTGGCGGTGTACTGGCCGGTGGCATCGCGTACGCCACGTTGTTCTCGCTGTCGGCCGGGCTGACCCTGGGCTGGACCGTGTTCATGCGGGTGCTGGGCGGCAACGAGCAGCTGCGTGTCACGGTGATCGAGACCGTCGACGACGCGTTGCCCGGCCTGTTCGACACCGGTGACGGCAACGGGCTGCTGGCTCCTGACGACCTGGTCTTCAGCCCCGGGCTCACGATGGCCGGTGCGGTGGCGCTCGTGGTGCTCGTGGTCAGCGCGACCTCAGCCATGGCGGCCATGCGCAAGGGGGTGCGGGCTGTCTTCGGCGCCACCACCGACGCGGAGAACGCCGTGGTCGGCAAGCTGCGCGACCTCGGCGGTCTGGTCGCCTTCGCGGTCGTGGTGCTGGTCTCGGCCGTGCTGAGCCAGGCCCTGACCGGGACGTCCCAGTGGGTGCTCGGCCTGCTCGGGATCGACGACACCGGGGGAGCGCTGCTCGTGGCGTCGGGTGCGGCGGTGTCCTTCGTGCTCGACGCGGCCGTGTTCGTGCTGGTCGTCACCGTCCTGGCCGGTGCGCGACCGGCCCGGCGCGACCTGGTGCTCGGGGCGGTGATGGCCGCGGCGGGCCTGGGTGCCGTGCGGCTGCTGGGCACGTCCGTCGTCGCCGGGTCGGTGACGGGAAACGCCCTGCTCGGCTCGTTCGCGGTGCTCGTGACCTTGCTGGCGTGGATCAACCTCGTCGCCCGGATGGTGCTCCTGGCCGCGGCGTGGACCGCTGATCCGCCGGGTCCGGAAGGGCCCGAGGGCGTCGCAGACGCGCACGAGCCGGTGCCGCCGCGAGGCTGACACCGGCTCGTGCGAGCTGTGGCTGTGCTGCGGGTGGTCAGAAGACGCGCGTGATCATCGCGCGCTTGACCTCCTGGATCGCCTTGGTGACCTCGATGCCGCGGGGGCAGGCCTCCGAGCAGTTGAAGGTGGTGCGGCAGCGCCACACGCCTTCCTTGTCGTTGAGGATCTCCAGGCGTTGGGCGCCGCCCTCGTCCCGGCTGTCGAAGATGAACCGGTGGGCGTTGACGATCGCGGCCGGGCCGAAGTACTGCCCGTCGGTCCAGAACACCGGGCAGGACGACGTGCACGCGGCGCACAGGATGCACTTGGTGGTGTCGTCGAACTTGGCGCGGTCCTTCGGCGACTGCCGGCGCTCCTTGGTGGGCTCGTTCCCGCTGGTGATGAGGAACGGCATGATCTCGCGGTAGGAGGCGAAGAACGGCTCCATGTCGACCACGAGGTCCTTGATCACCGGCAAGCCCTTGATCGGTTCGATCGTGATGGGCTTGCTGGGGTCGAGGTCCTTGAGCAGCGTCTTGCAGGCCAGCCGGTTGCGGCCGTTGATGCGCATGGCGTCGGAGCCGCAGATGCCGTGCGCGCAGGACCGCCGGAACGTCAGGGTGCCGTCCTGCTCCCACTTGACCTTGTGCAGTGCGTCGAGCACCCGGTCGGTGCCGTGCACCGTGACCGTGAACTCCTCCCACTGCGAGCTCGTCGGGGCGGGCGCGTCACCGAACGCGGCCGGGGCGGCGTCGTCGGCGGGCAGGTGACGCATGATCTTCAGCGTCACCTGGAAGCTGGGCACCGCTCCGACGGCGGTGGCAGGGGCGTCGAGAGTGGCGGTCATCAGTACTTGCGCTCCATCGGCTGGTAGCGGGTCACGGTGACGGGCTTGCTGCCGAGCACGAGCTGGTAGCCGTCGAACTCGGTGACGGTGGAGAACGTGCCGTCCGTGTCGCCGTCCGCGGTGGACGTCAGGGGGCGGCGGTACGCCATCGTGTGCTTCATGTACTGCGCGTCGTCCCGGTCGGGGTAGTCCTCGCGGAAGTGGCCGCCGCGCGACTCGTTCCGGTTGAGCGCCCCGACGACGACCGTCTCGGCGATGTCGAGCAGGAACCCGAGCTCGACGGCCTCGAGCAGATCGGTGTTGAACGTGCGGGACTTGTCCTGCACGCTCACGGCCCGGAACCGCTTCTGCAGGGCCTTGACGTCCTCGAGGGCTTGCGCGAGCGACTCCGAGGTGCGGAACACCTGGGCGTTGGCGTCCATGGTGGCCTGCAGTGCCTTGCGGATGTCCGCCACCCGCTCGCCGTCGGGGCGGGTGCGGATCTCCTCGAGGCCTGCCTCGACGGCCACCGCGGGGTTCTCCGGCAGGTCGACGAACTCGGCGGTGGCGGCGTACGCGGCTGCGGCCTTGCCGGCGCGCTTGCCGAACACGTTGATGTCGAGCAGCGAGTTGGTGCCCAGGCGGTTGGAACCGTGCACCGACACGCACGCGACCTCACCGGCGGCGTACAGGCCCTTGATGACGTCCGTGGCGTTGCGCAGCACCTCGCCCTGGATGTTCGTCGGGATGCCACCCATCGCGTAGTGCGCGGTGGGGTAGACCGGCACGGGCTCGGTGTACGGCTCGATGCCCAGATAGGTGCGCGCGAACTCGGTGATGTCGGGGAGCTTGGCGTCGATGTGCGCGGGCTCCAGGTGCGTCAGGTCGAGCAGGACGTAGTCCTTGTTCGGCCCGGCACCACGGCCCTCACGCACCTCGTTGGCCATCGACCGGGCGACGATGTCGCGCGGGGCGAGGTCCTTGATGGTCGGGGCGTAGCGCTCCATGAAGCGCTCGCCGTTGCCGTTGCGCAGGATCCCGCCCTCGCCGCGGGCGGCCTCCGAGAGCAGGATTCCCAGGCCGGCCAGGCCTGTCGGGTGGAACTGGAAGAACTCCATGTCCTCCAGCGGGATGCCGCGCCGGTACGCCAGCGCCATGCCGTCACCGGTCAGGGTGTGCGCGTTGGAGGTCGTCTTGAAGATCTTGCCCGCACCGCCCGTGGCGATCACGACGGACTTGGCCTGGAAGACGTGGATCTCGCCGGTGGCCAGCTCGTAGGCCACGACGCCCGAGACGTTGACCTCCTCGCCCTCGGCGACGTCGCCGGAGGCCAGGTCGTGGTCGACGAGCAGGTCAAGCACGTAGAACTCGTTGAAGAACTCGACGTCGTTCTTCACGCACTGCTGGTAGAGCGTCTGCAGGATCATGTGACCGGTGCGGTCCGCGGCGTAGCACGCGCGGCGCACGGCGGCCTCGCCGTGGTTGCGGGTGTGGCCGCCGAACCGCCGCTGGTCGATGCGGCCCTCGGGCGTCCGGTTGAACGGCAGGCCCATCTTCTCCAGGTCGATCACCGCGTCGATGGCCTCCTTGGCCATCACCTCGGCGGCGTCCTGGTCGACCAGGTAGTCACCGCCCTTGACGGTGTCGAACGTGTGCCACTCCCAGTTGTCCTCCTCGACGTTGGCCAGCGCGGCGCACATGCCGCCCTGGGCCGCGCCGGTGTGCGACCGCGTGGGGTAGAGCTTGGAGATGACGGCCGTGCGCGAACGCACCGAGGACTCGAGCGCCGCGCGCATGCCGGCGCCGCCCGCGCCGACGATCACGACGTCGTACTGATGGGTCTGCATCTGCGGCGATGCCTTCCTGTCGCTGGGGGCTTGCGGGTCGGTCAGGCCGTGCAGAACGAGGGCAGCAGATCGGCCGGGGAGTTCGGCGGGCACGGGTCGAACGTGAAGATGACCAGGGTGCCGAGCACCACCACGACGACGAACGCCAGGTAGAGCAGGGCCTTGAGCACCAGACGGGTGCGGTCCTTCTCGGCGTAGTCGCTGATGACGGTCCGCACGCCGTTGGTGCCGTGGATCATCGCGAGCCAGAGCATCACGAGGTCCCAGACCTGCCACAGCGGGCTGGCCCACTTGCCGGCGACGAACCCGAAGTCGATCGACTTCACGCCGTCACCCTGCACGAGGTTGACGAACAGGTGGCCGAAGATCAGCACGACGAGCACGACGCCGGAGGCGCGCATGAACAGCCAGCCGTACATCTCGGTGTTGCCGCGCGTGGTGCGGCGACCCGGGCCGGGGCGCGGGGTGCGCGGGGCCTTGGGATCGGCGATCGTGGTCATCACTCGCCCCCGAAGACGTGCATGAGGTGACGCGGCAGGAACCCGGCCATCGTCACGGCGAACAGGCCGAGCACCACCCAGAGCATGACGCGCTGGTACTTGGGGCCCTTGGCCCAGAAGTCCACCAGGATGATCCGCAGGCCGTTGAACGCGTGGAACACGATCGCGGCGACCAGACCGGCCTCACCCAGACCCATGATCGGGTTCTTGTAGGTGGCGATCACGTCGTTGTAGGACTCCGGCGACACGCGCACCAGCGCGGTGTCGAGGATGTGCACGAGCAGGAAGAAGAAGATCGCGACACCGGTGACGCGGTGCGCGACCCACGACCACATGCCTTCCCGGCCTCGGTAGAGGGTTCCGGCTGGCGCTGTGGGCGCTGTCGGCGCTGCGGACACGTGAGTGGCCTCCTGGCGGTGAGGGCGAAGGACGACGGCGTCCTGGTGCGGACCACTGTAGTGACCTGCGCCACGGGACACGCCCGTCCCACGCGCGACCACGCGACGGGATGGGCGATGTGACCTAGTCCACACCCCTCTGTGTGCCCCCGGGCTGCGACTAAGGTCACGGGCATGTCCGTCACCACCGGGGCGATCCCCGGCTTCCACGCCGTCGTGCCCGCCGGAGGCGCCGGGACCCGGCTGTGGCCGCTGTCCCGTGCAGGCCACCCCAAGTTCCTGCTCGACCTGACCGGGACGGGGCGCACGCTCCTGCAGGGCACGGTCGACCGGCTGCTGCCGCTCACCGGCCCGGGCGGCGTCCTGGTCGTGACCGGGGTCCGCCACGCCGCGGCGGTCGCCGAGCAGCTGCCCGAGCTGGGTGCCGGCGACGTGCTCGCCGAGCCCTCGCCGCGCGACTCGATGGCCGCGATCGGCCTGGCCGCCGCCGTGCTCGTGCAGCGCCACGGCCCGGACGTGGTCCTCGGCTCGTTCGCCGCCGACCACATCATCGAGGGCGCCGAGGAGTTCGCGCGGACCGTCCAGGAGGGTGTCGAGGCGGCGCGGGCCGGGTACGTCGTGACCGTCGGCATCGCCGCCACGGAGCCGTCGACCGCGTTCGGCTACGTGCGCTCGGGCGAGTCGCTCGGGCTCGCCGGCGCACCGCGGGTCCGGCACGCCGCAGGGTTCACCGAGAAGCCGGACCAGGAGACTGCCACGCAGTACCTGGCCACGGGGGAGTACCGCTGGAACGCGGGCATGTTCATCGTGCGTGCCGCGACGCTGCTGGAGCACCTGCACACCCAGCTGCCCACGCTGCACGACGGCCTGGTGCGGATCGCCGCCGCCTGGGACACCGCGGAGCGTGAGTCGGTGCTGGCCGCCACCTGGCCCGGGCTGACGAAGATCGCGATCGACCACGCCATCGCCGAGCCCGTCGCGGCCGCCGGTGGCGTCGCCGTGGTGCCGGGCGACTTCAGCTGGGACGACGTCGGCGACTTCGCGGCCCTGTCCACGCTGCTGCCGGTCGCCGAGGGCACCCTCGACGGCGGGCGCACGCTCGGCGACGACGCACTGGTGCTGCGGGTCGACGCACCCGGAGCGTTCGCCGCCCCGGCGTCCGGGCGCACCGTGAGCATCGTCGGACTGCCCGACGCGGTCGTGGTGGACACCGCCGACGCCGTGCTGGTGACCACCCGCGCCCATGCCCAGCAGGTCAAGGCGGCGGTCGACGGCTGGCGCGCCCGGGGGCGTGACGACCTGGCCTGAGACCGACAGGTGAGCCGCACCGACCCGCCGGTGAGGGCAGCAACTAGGCTCGAGGACGTGTCCGCCACCGTTGCCCCCGCTCAGCCCGCCGAACCCGACGGGCCGCACTCGCCGGGAGGCTCGGGTGCGGGCGGGGCGTCCACGGTGGCCGCGCTGGATGCCGTGGCGGCCACGTCCGGCGACGCGGTCGTGCAGGCGCTGGCGGCATCGGTGGCCGCGCGCCGCGACGAGCTCGTGGCGATCCGACGGGACCTGCACGCTCACCCCGAGCTGGCGCGCGCCGAGGCGCGCACCACGGCGGTCGTCGAGGCCCGCCTGCGTGCGGCGGGCCTGCACCCGCGCCTGCTCACCGGCACGGGCCTGATCTGCGACATCGGTCCGACCACGGCCACCCCGGTGCACCGCAGGGTGGCGCTCAGGGCCGACCTGGACGCACTGCCGGTCACCGACCGCTGCGGCCTGCCATGGGAGTCCACCGCCCGGGGCGTCGCCCACGCGTGCGGTCACGACGTGCACACGGCCGCCGTGCTCGGGGCTGGTCTCGCGCTCGCCGACCTCGACCGTGCCGGACTGCTGACGACGGGGGTGCGGTTGGTCTTCCAGCCCGCCGAGGAGGTCCAGCCCGGCGGTGCGCTCGACGTCGTCGGCCAGGGTGCCGTGGACGGGGTCGGCCTCATCTTCGCGGTGCACTGCGAGCCGAAGCTCGACGTGGGGCGCCTCGGCACCCGCATCGGCCCGATCACCTCGGCCAGCGACGAGGTGCAGGTGACCGTCACCGGGCCGGGTGGGCACACCTCGCGCCCGCACCTGACCGGAGACGTGGTCTTCGCCCTCGGGCAGATCGCCACCCAGGTCCCGGCCATCCTCGGGCGCCGGCTGGACCCCCGCTCCGGCGTCAACCTGACGTGGGGCGCGGTGCAGGCGGGCTCGGCGCACAACGCGATCCCCACCACGGGCACGATCCGCGGCACGTTGCGCTGCCTGGACGTGCGCGCGTGGGAGAAGGCCTCGGAGGTCTTCGAGGCCGCCGTCGGCCAGGTCGTGGCCTCGCTCGGCGTCGAGGTCGAGGTGCGCCACCACCGGGGTGTCCCGCCGGTCGAGAACGACGAGCGGGCCACCGGGTTCCTCGAGGCCGCCGCACGGGACGTGCTCGGGCCGGCTGCCGTGGTGCTCACCGAGCAGTCGCTGGGCGGCGAGGACTTCGCGTGGTACCTGACCAAGGTGCCCGGGGCCATGGCACGGCTGGGCACGCGCACGCCCGGCGGCCACACCTACGACATCCACCAGGGTGACCTGCGGATCGACGAGCGGGCCGTCGAGGCGGGCGCACTGCTGCTGGCCCGCACGGCCGTGCTGGCCGGGCAGGGCTGACGGTCCCGCCGCTGGCCCACGACCTGCCTGCGACCTGCTGCTGAGTCCTTCGCACATACCAAGTCGGTAACGGAACGGCCGCGGGTACCCCCCGGTAACGCCGCTGTCACACAACTCTCACTAGTGTCCGAGACATCGATGCCGGGCAGCCCCGCGCGCATCGGCGTGACGATGCGTCGAGGTGGCGCGGACCAGCGGGTCCGGTACGGACGAGAAGCAGGAGAGTCGAGTGAAGAAGATCATGCGTGTGGCCGCACTCAGCGGTGCGGTCGCCCTTGCCCTCGCGGCGTGTGGCAGTGCTCCCGAGGACGCGGAGACCACGGCCGGCACCGACACGGGCGCGACCGTCGACTACAAGGCCTGCATGGTCTCCGACTCGGGCGGGTTCGAGGACAAGTCCTTCAACCAGTCCGGTGCCGAGGGCCTCGAGCTGGCCGCCGCCGAGCTGGGTGTCGAGATCAACAAGGTCGAGTCGACGGCGGAGACGGACTTCACGCCGAACATCGACCAGCTGGTCGCCGACAACTGCAGCCTGATCATCGGTGTCGGCTTCCTCCTCGAGGACCCGATCCAGGCCGCCGCCGAGGCGAACCCTGACATCGACTTCGCGCTCGTCGACTCCTCGTTCTCGGACCCGGACTTCAACCCGGTCACGCTGGAGAACGCCAAGCCGCTGCTCTTCAACACGCAGGAGGCGGCCTTCCTCGCCGGCTACGCGGCGGCGGGCGTCTCGACGACGCACACCATCGCGACCTTCGGTGGCATCCAGCTGCCGTCCGTCACGATCTTCATGGACGGTTTCGCCGACGGCGCCAAGCAGTACGACGCCGACAACGGCACGACCACGACGGTCCTCGGCTGGGACAAGGCCGCGCAGACCGGCTCGTTCACGGGTGATTTCGAGAACCAGGCCAACGGCCAGAACCTCGCCAAGGGCTTCATCGACCAGGGTGCGGACGTCATCATGCCCGTCGCCGGTCCGGTGGGTCTGGGTGCGGCGGCGGCGGCCCAGGAGGCCGGCAACGTCAAGATCGTCGGCGTCGACGCCGACTGGTTCCTCACCGCTCCCGACTACGCCCCGATCGTCCTGACCTCGGTCATGAAGGAGATCAGCGCGGCCGTGTTCGACACGATCGAGCAGGGTGTGAACGGTGAGTTCACCTCCGACCCGTACGTCGGGACGCTGGAGAACGAGGGCATCGGCCTGGCGCCGTTCCACGACAACGAGTCGCTCGTCTCGGCCGAGCTGTCCGCGAAGCTCGACGAGCTCAAGGCGTCGATCATCAGCGGCGACCTGGTCGTCGACTCGGTCAGCTCCAACTGACCTGACGCTGTCTCTTATACACATCTCGCAGGGGATAGTCAGATGACGCTGCCGACGACTC
>NZ_JBQIAR010000013.1:0-116875 GCF_052036975.1 Cellulomonas soli | reverse complement strand
GGCACCGGCTCGGTCAGCTGCGGGAACTTGCCGTTGCCCCAGTCGAACCGGCCCGACTCCACGACGACCCCGCCCAGGGTGGTGCCGTGCCCGCCGAGGAACTTGGTCACCGAGTGGATGACGATGTCCGCGCCGTGCTCGATCGGGCGCACCAGGTACGGGGTGGCCAGTGTCGCGTCGACGACGAGGGGGATGCCGGCCTCGTGCGCGACGCGGGCCAGGCCGGCCAGGTCGGCGATCTCGCCGGAGGGGTTCGCGATGACCTCGGTGTACAGCACCTTGGTCTCCGGGCGGATCGCGGCGGCGTAGTCGGCCGGGTCGGTTCCCGGAACGAACGTCGTCTCGACACCGAACCGGCGCAACGTGACGTCGAGCTGGGTGATGGTCCCGCCGTACAGCTGGGCGGAGGCAACCACGTGGTCCCCGGTGCCGACCAGGGCCGCGAACGTGATGAACTCCGCCGACATGCCCGAGGCGGTGGCGACCGCCCCGATGCCCCCTTCGAGCGAAGCCAGGCGTTCCTCGAGCGCGGCGACCGTGGGGTTGCCGATGCGGGAGTAGATGTTCCCGTACTTCTGCAGCGCGAACAGGTTCGCGGCGTCGGCGGTGTCCTGGAACACGAACGAGGTGGTCTGGTAGATCGGCACGGCGCGGGCGCCGGTGATGGCGTCGGGGATGCCGCCGGCGTGCAGCGCACGGGTGCGGAAGCCGAAGCGGTGGTCGGTCATGGGTGAGTGCCTCTTCGGGGTCGAGACCGACGGTGCCTGCGATGTGAGACGCGAGCGCTCACCTGTCGGTCTGCCCACGGTACCGAGTCCACCGACGCAGGACCGCGCGTCCCGACGGGTGGACCCATGTCACGCCAGCGCGGCGGAGACCTGCTCGAGCATCCGAGGGTCGGTCTGCACCAGCAGCGTCGTGATCGCGGTGGCCCGCCACGCGGGCAGGCGGGCCGCGATCGCCTCGGGCGGCCCGACCAGCGCGACGTCCTGCACCAGCTCGAGCGGCACCGCGGCGGCGGCCCGCTGCCGGTCGCCGGCCAGGTAGTGCGCCTGGATCTCGTCGCACGCCTCGCCGTACCCCAGCCGGTCGAGCACGTTGCGGTGGAAGTTGGCCCCCTTGGCGCCCATGCCGCCCGCGTACAGCGCGATGAACGGTCGGATCTGCGCGGCCGCCGACTCCACGTCGGGCCCGAGCACCACCGGGACCGTGGCGCAGACCTCGAACTCCTCGACGGGCCGCAGGCCCGGTGCGCGCCGGGCGAACCCGTCGGCGAGCAGCTGGCGGTACTCGCCGTCCATGCGCGGGGAGTAGAACATCGGCAGCCAGCCGTCGGCGATCTCCGCGGACAGGGCGATGTTCTTGGGGCCTTCGGCCGCCAGGTGGATCGGCAGGTCGGCCCGCAACGGGTGCACGGTCGAGCGCAGCGGCTTGCCGAGCCCGGACCCCTCGCCCCCGGGCAGAGGCAGCCGGTAGAACTGCCCGTCGTACGTCACGGGCGCCTCGCGGGCCAGCACCTGGCGCACGATGTCGACGAACTCGCGGGTGCGGGCCAGCGGGCGCGGGTACGGCTGGCCGTACCAGCCCTCGACGACCTGCGGCCCGGAGACGCCCAGCCCGAGCACGGCCCGGCCCCCGGACAGGTGGTCGAGGGTCAGGGCAGCCATGGCCGTGGCGGTGGGGGTGCGCGCGGAGATCTGCGCGACGGCCGTGCCCAGTCGAACGCGCGAGGTCGCCGCACCCCACCAGGCCAGGGGGGTGAACGCGTCGGACCCGTACGCCTCGGCGGTCCACACCGAGTCGAAGCCGCACCGTTCGGCGGTGAGTACGGCCTCCTGCGCCCCGGCTGGCACGCCCGCCGACCAGTAGCCCGTGTGGTAGCCCAGCCGCATGAGGTGCCCCCGTCGCCGTTGACGTGATCGGCACGCCCCTCGTCGGGCGTGCGCGCGGTCAGGTTACCGGCGGGTACGGTCCGCCGGTAGCGTGCGGTGGCAGGCGTCTCAGATGTAGATCGCCGGGTCGTCGACCTCGACGTCGAAGGGCGCCTCGGCGGCCCGCTTCCGCACGACGGCGGGGACCCCCACGGCAATCGCGCCGGCCGGGACGTCCTGGATCACCACGGCGTTCGCGCCGATCTGGGCGCCGTCACCGATCCACACCGGACCGAGCACCTTGGCGCCGGCGCCCACCACGACCCCGTCGCCGAGCGTGGGGTGCCGCTTGCCCCGCCGCATGGACTTGCCGCCCAGCGTCGAGCCGTGGAACAGCACCACGTCGTCGCCCACCTCGGCCGTCTCTCCTATGACCACACCCATGCCGTGGTCGATGAACAGGCGACGGCCCAGCCGCGCGCCGGGGTGGATCTCCACCCCCGTCAACGCGCGGGCCGTCTGCGACACGAGCCGGGCCGGCAGGCGCAGGCCCGGCTCGCGCCACATCAGGTGAGCGAGCCGGTACGCCCACACCGCGTGCACGCCCGGGTACCCCAGGGCGACCTCGAGCAGCGTGCGGGCCGCGGGGTCGCGGTGCCGTGCGGCGTCGAGGTCCTCCCGCAGGGTGGCCCAGAAGTGCAGTGGTGCGGACATGGTGGCTCTCTCAGTCGAGCAGGTCGGCGTACAGCACGGAGGACAGGTAGCGCTCACCGAACGAGGGGATGATCGCCACGATCAGCTTCCCGGCGTTCTCGGGGCGCTGGGCGAGAAGCGTGGCGGCGTGCAGCGCGGCACCCGAGGAGATGCCGACCAGCAGGCCTTCCTCCTTGGCGGCCCGGCGGGCCACGGCCACGGCCGTCTCGGCGTCCACGTCGATGATCTCGTCGTAGATGCTCGTGTCGAGGATCTCCGGCACGAAGTTCGCGCCGATGCCCTGGATCTTGTGCGGGCCGGGGGCGCCGCCGTTGAGGATCGGCGACTCGGCCGGCTCCACGCCGACGATCTGCACGCCGGGCTTGCGCTCCTTGAGCACCTGCCCGACGCCGGTGATGGTGCCGCCGGTGCCGATGCCGGCCACGACGATGTCGACCTCGCCGTCGGTGTCCGCCCAGATCTCCTCGGCGGTGGTCTTGCGGTGGATCGCCGGGTTGGCCTCGTTGGCGAACTGGCGGGCCAGGATCGCGCCGGGGCGCTCGGCGACGACCTCGTTGGCCTTGTTCACCGCGCCCTTCATGCCCTCGGACCCGGGGGTGAGGATCAGCTCGGCGCCGAAGGCCCGCAGCAGCGCGCGGCGCTCCTTGGACATCGTCTCGGGCATGGTCAGCACCACGTCGTAGCCGCGGGCCGCACCGACGAACGCCAGCGCGATGCCGGTGTTGCCCGAGGTCGCCTCGACGATCGTGCCGCCGGGCTTGAGCTCACCGGACGCCTCGGCGGCGTCGATGATCGCGACGCCGATGCGGTCCTTGACGGAGTTGGCCGGGTTGTAGAACTCGAGCTTGCCGACGACCGTGGCGGGGGCGCCGTCGGTGATCTTGTTGATGCGGACCAGGGGCGTGTTGCCGATGAGCTGTGTCGCGTCGTCGTAGATGCGGGACATGGTTCCTCTTCGGGTGGTGCCGCGCGGGCGGCGGGGGACGGGTGAGTGCACGTGCGGCGGTGCGGGCCGACGCTGGCCGAGCACGCGGGTGCTCGGTGCGGAGGCGGGGGCGAGCGCTGGCGCAGGGGACCGGGCCCCGGTGCGTGGGTGTCCTCGCGCGGAGGTCGGCCAGCGCTCTACAGACAGCGACAGCGCACGGGCGCCGCGCAGCGGCGCACGTCGTGGACACGCACGAGGGTCGTGGCGGTGCGGTGCTGCACGCTCATCGCCTCCTCGGCCCTGGTCCACGGGCGTCCCGCGGTGGCTGTCGAGGCCGGACCGAGGACGCAGAAGTTGACTGACGGTAGCCCCAACGCCGCGAGGGGCGCAAAGGTTCCCGATCTGCGGGACGAACCTCTCGCCGGGACGTAGGTCCGTCGCCCATGTGAGCCACGGTCGTACCGTGGAAAAGTCAGGAGTCGGCGAGGTCGCCGGCGCACTGCCGGCGCCCCTCTCGCAGGGAGGCACCATGCGCACCGTCGTCATCACCGGATCGGCCTCGGGCATCGGGCGGGCCACCGCACAGGTGCTGCGGGAGCGCGGCGACCGGGTCATCGGGGTCGACCTGCACGACGCGGACGTCGAGGTGGACCTGGCCACGGCCGCCGGTCGCGCCGACCTCGTCGACCAGGTCCGCGAGCTGTCCGGCGGCACGATCGACGCCGTCGTGGCCAACGCCGGGCTCGCGCTCCCCGTGCCGCTGACCGTGTCGGTCAACTACTTCGGTGCCGTGGCCACGCTCGAAGGTCTGCGCCCGTTGCTGCTGGGCTCCTCGTCCCCGCGTGCTTCGCTGACCAGCTCGATGGCCACCCTGATGCCGCACGACGCGGACCTGGTGGACCTCGCGCTGGCGGGTGACGAGCCCGGGGCGCTGGCACGTGCCGGGGTGCTGGCCGAGTCCGAGCAGCGCGACCAGATCTACGCCTCGACCAAGGTTGCGCTCACCCGCTGGATGCGTCGTCACGCGGCCACGGCCGACTGGGCCGGCGCCGGGATCCCGCTCAACGCGATCGGGCCGGGCATCGTGACCACCCCGATGACGGCCGAGATGATCGCCACTGCCGAGGCCCGCGAGCACCTGCTGACGCTCGTGCCCATGCCGCTGCACGGGATCATGGGGCCCGAGGTGCCGGCCGCGCTGCACGCCTGGCTGGTCGGCGAGACGAACACGCACGTGTGCGGCCAGATCGTGTTCGTCGACGGCGGGTCTGACGTCGTGCTGCGAGGTGAGGAAGGCTGGTGAGGTAGCGGGGACCGGTCACCGACCGGGCACGTCACAGGCTCCGCGGGCACTAGGCTTCCCGGTGCCACGGGGTGTGGCGCAGGTTGGTAGCGCGTCCGCTTTGGGAGCGGAAGGTCGTGGGTTCGAATCCCGCCACCCCGACGTCGTGTCAGGAGTCGGTGCCCAGCGGAAGTCGGCGCACGCTGCGGAAACGTCGCGGCTCGCCGTCCAGCGGGTCGACGAACGTGAGCTCGCCGGCCAGCAGCTGCAGCGGTCGGCTGAAGTCGTCCACGGCCACGTCGTGTACGTGCGGGTACAGCGGGTCGTCGACGATCGGGATGCCCAGGCCGAGCAGGTGCAGGCGCAGCTGGTGGGTGCGGCCCGTGCGGGGTGTCAGGCGGTAGATGCCGTGCTCGCCGACCTGCGACTCCAGCTCGACGAGCGTCTCGGCGTTGACCGGGGCGTTCGGCACCACCTGTGCCTGCCACGATCCGCGGTCCTTGCGGATGTGGTTGCGCACGACCGTCGGCAGGGTCAGGTCCGGGCGCAGCGGCGCCAGCGCCCAGTACGTCTTGTGGATCGTCCGGGCCTCGAAGGCCGACTGGTAGACGCCCCGCCACCGGCGTTCGGTGGCCAGCATCAGCAGACCGGAGGTGACCCGGTCCAGCCGGTGCAGCGGTGACAGCTCGGGCAGGCCGAGCTCGTCGCGCAGCCGGACCACGACGCTCTGCACCACGTGCCGGCCGCGCGGGATCGAGGACAGGAACGCGGGCTTGTCGACCACGACGAGCCGTTCGTCGCGGTGCACCACGTAGATCGGGCCAGGCACGGGCGGCTCGTCGCGCAGGTCGCGGTGGAACCACACGAACCGGTGCGGGCCGTAGGGGTCGTCGTCGTGGACGGCTCGGCCCGAGGCGTCCACGAAGCGCTGCTGCGCGAGCATGCCCGTCACGTCGACGTCGTCAGGCAGCCGGTCGCGCAGCCAGGTGCCCATGGTCGGCCAGGGCGCAGGCCCGGACGGGTCGCGGTCCGGTGTGCGCAGCCACGCGGCGGCCAGGCCGTGGCGGGGAGGAAGAGGCGAGCGGGGAGGCACGGGCCGATGCTACGAGGCTGCCGAGGGTGAACCTGCGCGGGTGGCCCGGCGAGGGTCGAGGCCCTGACCAGGACCGATGTCATGGGTCTACGACGTACGTGACTTTCGACCTATGACCGCTCCGCGGTGCGCCCGATGAAGACGCTGGCGCGACCAGCGCCTTCGACGACAGCAGTGCGGTCGACCCCGCACCGGAGGTACACCCATGAGCGAGCACCTGATCGACCACCCGACCGCACGCCGCCGCGTGCGCTTCTCCGACCTGGGTCTGAGCGCCAAGATCGTCGCCGCCGTGGCTGTGGCTGCCATCGTGGCGGCCCTCGTCGGGATACTCGGGATCTCGGCCCTGGGCACCACGAATGCCGCCACCGAGCAGCTGTACGCGTCGAACATGGGGCGCTTCGAGCTCGCCGCCACCATGCGCCGAGCCACGCTGGAGATGCGGATCGCGGTCACCAACCAGGCGCTGTCCGAGGACGAGACCACGCTGACCGGGTACGAGGACAAGGCGTTCGCCGCCGAGGCCGACGCGCGCGACACCGCCGCGCAGTACGCGGCGACCGACCTCGACCCGGTCCGCACCGACCTCCTCGAGGCGTTCACCGTCGCGCTGGACGACTACGCCACGCTGCGCGACGAGAAGCTGTTCCCCGCCGGGCGCGCGCAGGACACGGGCGCGTGGGCCACTGCGCGCGACGAGTCCGGTACGCAGATCGCCGCGATGATGGACGCGCTCGGTGGCATGGTCGAGCTGGAGAAGTCCGACGCGGCCGACGCCGTGGCGGCCTCCACCGCCGCGTACACCAGCAACCGGACGCAGGTCGTCGTGCTGCTCGTGGCAGGTCTGGCCCTGGCCCTCGGCCTGGGTGTGGCCGTCGCCCGGGGGATCGTGCGCGGGGTGGCCCGGGTGCGAGACGTCAGCAGCGCCCTCGCCGAGGGCGACCTGACCCGTTCGGCCGGCCTGACCTCCCGCGACGAGATCGGGCAGATGGGGGTCGCGCTCGACACCGCCGTCGCCCGGCTGCGCCAGCTCATCGGCACCATCGACACCTCGGCCGTCTCGCTGGCCGGCGCCGCCGAGCAGATGTCGGGTGCGTCCCACCAGATCGCCGCCGGTGCCGAGGAGACCTCGGCGCAGGCCGGTGTGGTGGCCGCGGCCGCCGAGCAGGTCTCCCGCAACGTGCAGACCGTCGCGTCGGCGTCCGAGCAGATGGGCGCCTCCATCCGGGAGATCGCGCACAACGCGTCCGAGGCGGTCCAGGTCGCAGGCCGTGCCGTCGCGGCCGCGCAGGAGTCGACCACCACCGTCAACCGCCTGGGGGCGTCCAGCCGGGAGATCGGCGACGTCGTGAAGGTCATCAGCGGCATCGCCGGCCAGACCAACCTGCTGGCGCTCAACGCGACCATCGAGGCCGCCCGCGCCGGGGAGGCAGGCAAGGGGTTCGCGGTCGTCGCCGGCGAGGTGAAGGAGCTCGCGCAGGAGACGGCGCGCGCCACCGAGGACATCGCCCGCCGGATCGAGTCGATCCAGACCGACACCGAGTCGGCCGTCACCGCAATCGGCGAGATCTCCGCAGTCATCGACTCGATCAGCGGGTACCAGTCGACGATCGCCTCCGCCGTCGAGGAGCAGACCGCCACCACCAGCGAGGTCAACCGTTCGGTGACGGAGGCCGCCACGGGGGCGGGGGAGATCGCGGCGAACATCGTCGGGGTGGCCGACGCGGCCGACGCCACCACCTCCGGCGTGGGGGAGTCGCTGCAGTCCGTCGGCGAGCTCGCGCGGATGTCGGCCGACCTGCGCGGGCTCGTGGGGCAGTTCCGGATCTGAGCGCCGCGGTGGGTCGGGCGCAGCCCCGGCCCGCCGTGCCCGCCCGCGTGCACCGCTCACAGCGGCGCGCCTCGCGCCGATGGGCTGGTGACCGGGACACGCCCGGCACCCGTGCGGATGTCGCACCGTCGAGGAGGTCGTCATGCAGTACATCGCCACCGTCGTGCTGGCTACCGCCGACACGGCAGACATCGCACCGATGCGCCTGCGCCGCGAGTCGCTGGCCGCGGCCGTGCAGGCGTTGGCCGAGCTGGCGCAGCGCCTGGGCACCGCAGGCCCCACGCGGGTGCGCCGGGCCAGCGTCCTCGAGCTCGACGACGACGGCCGTGTGCTGCGCGAGCTCGGGCTCGACGGTCGCCCGCTGGTCGTCCGCGAGGCCCTCGCCGCCTGACACCTGCCCGAGCAGACGACGACCGGCCGACCCCAGCAGGGGTCCGGCCGGTCGTCGTCCGCGCTCAGCGCGTGGCGAGTGCCGCGACCTCGTCGGCCGACAGGGCCGAGCCGTGCACGGAGAGCTCGTCGACGTCACCGGCGAACGGCGTGTCCCACCAGTTCACGCCCACCGCGAAGGTGCCCGTGGTCGTGGTGAAGACGTCGGGGAAGCCCGTGCCGGTGAACTGCGGCGCGCCGTCGACGTAGACGCTCACGTCGCCGGAGTCGACGGTGAGGGCGACATGGCTCCACTGGCCCACCGGGAGCTGCAGCGGGGTGCCGGCGTCGTACCAGGCCGAGCCCGACCACACCATCGTGTTGCCGCCCACGCCGTCGTGGCCCTTCGGCACGACCGAGACCCAGCTGTTCGCGTCGCGCGCCCCGAAGAACGCCGACGTGAACTGGGTGAGCGCGTCGGGCCGCAGCCACATCGACACCGTGTACGTCGGTCCGCTGATCAGCCCGTCGGGCAGGCGGACGCCGCTGGCGCCGTCCAGGTGCACGGCCTGGCCCTGCACGCCCTGCACGTAGGAGACGGTGCCGCCTGTGGTGTCGACGCGAGCGCCGGTCACGGTCGCGGCGGGCAGCGCGCCGGTCGAGTCGGCCAGGTCGCCCTCGAACGACCAGGCGCCGGTCGTGCCGCCCGCGGTGCGCTCCAGCACGGTGACGGTGAACGTCGCGGTGGCCGTGCGGCGGTCCTTGGTGATGGTCGCGGTGAGCGTCACCGTGGCGTCGCCGGCACCGTTCTCGGGGCGCGTGACCTCACCGGTGGGGGAGACCACCGCCGGGTCGCTCGACGACCAGGCGATGGTGGCACCGTTGGTGCCGACGGTCGGCAGCGTCAGGTCGGCCACCACCGCGGAGGTGTCCCCGAGGTCCAGGTCGGCCTTGACGGCCGCGACGGCCTCCTTGGCCGACAGCACGTCGACGTGGCTGCCCCACAGCGAGACGCCCGCCGCGGACTGGACCGTGAAGGTCACGACCCACTCCTGCCGGTCCGGCTCCCACTGGCGGGTGAACACCCCGTCGTAGGTCGAGCCGCCCGCCACGATCCGCGCCCGGTTCGAGCCCAGAAGGCTCCACCGGCCGGTGAGCGCGCCGGTGACCCTGCCGCTCTTCTCGAGCTTCACGGCCACGGCCTCGACCGGTGTGCTGTTGATGGCCTTCCCGTGGTCGATCAGCGCGTACTGCCCGATGGCGTCCTCACGCGTGATCCTCGCGACACGGGCCTTCGAGGTCGTGGCCGAGGCGCCCGCCAGCGGGGCCGGCGTCGAGCCGTCGTCCGCGTAGCGGTAGGGCGCCACGACGGGCCAGCCGGCGCTGTTGACGAACATCTCGTGCACCCGCACGTTGTGCGTCTCGCCCTGACCCGGGAACCGGGAGTGGAACACGAGGAACTTCCGCCCGGTGGCCTCGTCGACGTACGTCGAGTTGTGCCCCGGGGAGGCGTACCCGACGCCCAGGCCGCTGCCCGGGTCACCGACCTCGCGCTGGAACAGGTAGCTGCCCATGATCTTCACGCCGTAGGGCGCGATGGACGCGTCGTCGAACAGCGGCAGGCTCGGGTCTGCCTTGACCTCGCTCATGTCGTTGCCCTCGGCGTCCAGGTACGGACCGTCCGGGTGCAGCGAGCGGGCAACGCGCATGTTGTACCCGCCCGTGGCGTCCAGCCCGCCGAACGACAGGAACAGGTAGTAGTACCCGGTGCCCTCGTCGTACATGACGTTCGGGGCCTCGATGCGGCTGTGGTTGCCGCCCACGAGGTGCTTGCCGTAGCCCTGGCCGGGCACGGGCTTGCCCGTCTCGGGGTCCATCTCGAGGACGAAGATGCCGCCCGAGTACGAGCCGTAGACCATCCACAGCTTGCCGTCGGCGTCGTAGAACACGTCCGGGTCGACGGCGTTGGGGTGCACCCGTGCGTCGTAGACGGTGCCGTCCTCGCTGATCTGGTCCCACATGCCCGACTTCAGCACGATGCCCAGGTCCTCGTACGGGCCGTCGACGTCGTCGGAGACCGCGACGCCCAGAGCCGAGCGGGGCGAGTCGCCCTTGCAGGCGTTGTAGTACATGTAGAACCGGCCGTCGCCGAGCTGGATCACGTCCGCCGCCCACAGCGTGTCGGACTGGGCCCACTCGAACGTCTCGGCGAGCTCGCTGACCACGTCGTCGAAGATCGGGTTGTCGGCATTCACGCCCGAGGCGACCTGCTCCCACCCCATGAGGTCGTCCGTCTTGGCGACCTGCAGGTGCGAGCCGAACACCCACAGCTCGTCGTCCGCCACGACCACCGACGGGTCGTGCACGGTCGCATCGGTGAACGTCGGTGTCGGCGGTGCTTTCGGTGGGCGGGCGCTCGCGGCGACGGCGCCCGTGAGGGTGAGGGCGGCCACGACGGACGCGGTGACGAGGGGACGGGTGATGCGGGTGTTCCTGGTTCTCACGCGGGTCTCCTGGTGCAGCACTGGACGCAGGGAGAGCCCGCCGGATGGGACGACGACGTCGCACCGGTGCCGGGCTCGCGCCGACCGTAGCGGGGCTTCTCTATCGTTGTAAAGGGAGGAAGCGGATGTGGCTCCGCGCGGGTTGCCCCTGGGTGCGGTGCAGGTCGCCGCTGTGCGGGTCGTGTGCCGAGGTCGTCAGGACCGGTCGGGCGACCGCCACCCGGCCAGGTGCAGCTGCTCGATGCCGCCGAGCAGGAGGTCGAGGGCGAACGCGAACTCCGCGTCGTCGTCGCACCCGAGGTCGGCGTGGGGAGCGGTGGTCGCCATCCGCACGATCGCGGGGTACGACGCGGCATAGCCGGCCATCGCCCGCGCCCGCTCGTCAGGGTCCTCGGGCAGACGCGGTGTCGGCATGACGTCGCGGGTGAATCCCCACATGCGGGTGCTGAGGGCGTGCATGGCGTGGTGCACGAGGTCGGCCGAGAGGCCGCCGTCGAACATCACGGCCATGAGTGAGTCCATGTAGGCCAGCACGCGCGGGCTCGCCAGCGTGCGCGACTCCACGGCGTCCCGGGCCCACGGGTGCGCCGCGAG
Source organism: Cellulomonas soli (assembly GCF_052036975.1). GTDB lineage: Bacteria > Actinomycetota > Actinomycetes > Actinomycetales > Cellulomonadaceae > Cellulomonas > Cellulomonas soli_A. Next base: position 105,692 of record NZ_JBQIAR010000013.1, on the reverse strand, counting down.
CGCGGCGCGCGTCGCCAGGATGCGGGCACGGAGCACCTCGCGCCAGGTGCCGGACCCGTCGGGCCCGCCGACGTGCTCGATCAGCCGGTCGACCATGCCGTCGAGCAGCTCGTCCCGGCCGCCGAGGTGCTTGTACAGGGCCATCGGGGTCACCCCGAGCGACTCCGCGACGCGACGCATGCTCGTCGCCTCGAGCCCGTCGGCATCCGCGAGCCTGATCGCGGCGTCGACGATCCGCGCGCGGTCGAGAGGGGTGCGGGTCGCAGCGGTTGACACGTGTACAGCGTATACCTACGCTCGCTCACGAGGTGGCATACGCCGTATACCAAACGATGAGGAGCCGTGCGATGACCCACACCCCCCGGCAGCACGCCCGCGCCGCTGGCGCCCTGTACCTGGTCACCCACGTCACCTCGGTGGTCGCGGTCGCCGCCTACGGTTCAGGGGCGGTGGAGGCCGGCGTGACCCTTGAGCTCGCGCTCGCCGTCGGCTGCGTCGGCACCGGCGTGCTCCTCTGGCTCCTGCTGCGTGAGCACGGCCCCGCACGTGCCGCCACGTTCGCGCTGCTGCGCACCGTCGAGGCGTCGGTCATCGCTGCCGGGTCCCTGCCGATGCTGGCTGCGTCGTGGGTGGCCACCGGCCCCGGCGCGGTGACGGACGCGCTCGACGAGCTGCACACCGCCGCGTTCCTCGTCGGGCAGGGGCTCGTCATCGCCGTCAACACGATCGTGCTCGGCTGGCTGCTGCTCGACTCCGGACGCGTGCCGCGTGCGCTCGCCCTGCTGGGCCTCGGCGGCGGCGCCCTCGTGCTCGCCAGCGACCTCGGCCAGCTCTGGGGCGTCGTCCCGATGAACGGCGTACTCGCCGGTGCCGCTGCCGCGCCGGTGTTCGCGTTCGAGCTGTGGTTCGCGCTGTACCTGATCGTGGTCGGCCTGCGCCCGCCGCAGCCGTCCGCCGTCACCGAGCCGAGCCACGCGCTCGCCTGAGCTCCACGTCACTGGTCCCCGTCCTCGAACCGTCCTCGTCCGCGCGGCGGACGATCGTGAGGAGCCGTCATGTCCGTGCCGCAGCCCGCCACGCCGAGGTCGGGGAGGCCGACCGCCGTCCTGTGGTTCCTGACGGCGGTGCTCCTCGCCGCCGTGGCGCTGATGCCCGCCGCCGTCGCCCGCCTCGCCGCCGGGCCGGGCGGCCTCACGGTCGCGGACCTCCCGCAGGAGGTCAGTGCCGGGTTCGACCGGTGGTTCGCCGCCGGTGGGGCGCAACCCGATCCCGAGCTGGCCGCCGCGGTGCGCTTCTGGGCCGTGTTCCACGTCGTCAAGGCCGGGTGCGCGGTCGCACTGCTGGCGGTGCTGATCCTGCTGCTGCGGCGACTGTGGGCGGCGCCGCTCGGTGCGGGTCACCGCGGTCGCCGGGCACTGCACGCGGCGGCGGCGGCCGGTGGAGCGGTGCTGGCGGCGGTCGTTCTGCTCGTCGTGCTCGCCAACGTGCAGGGTGCCGTCGCGCCGTTGTCCTCGGTGCTGAGCTTCCTGCCGACCGCTCCGCCGAGCTCGACGATGACGGCCGTACGGGCCCAGCTGCGCGGCGGGGTGTCGACGCCGTTCCTCACGGCCCTCGTGGGCGACTTCCGCAGCTACCACGCGGCCTTCGTGGTGGTCGGGTCGATCGCGGTCCTCGGTCTGCTGGTCGTCGTCGTGGTCCTGTGGCGACGACGGGCGCAGACACCGCGCGCGCACCGCTCGCGCCGGACCGTCCTGGCCGCGGGTGCGGCGTCGGTCGGAGCGATGGCACTGCTCCTGGCCGTGATCGTGCTCGCCAATGCCACGACGGTCTCGGCCACCGAACCGGCGCTGGCCGCGTTCCTCGGCGGTGGCCGGTGAGGTCCACGACCTGGCGCAGCTGCTCGAGCTGCGGATGCTGGGAGCGGACGACGGGAATCGAACCCGCGTAGCCAGTTTGGAAGACTGGGGCTCTACCATTGAGCTACGTCCGCACGGGTCATCGCCGTGGCGCTGACCGCGGCACCCAGGGTACCGGCTCCGGTCGCCCGGTTCGCGCACCGAGGGCGCACCCCGACCTTCGGGTCCTCGTGCGTGGCGGATCTCGCGTAGCCGAGACGGCCCCGCGCTCGTCCGGCCGGGCCGCTCGCCCCAGCCGGACGTATCAGACGCGCCCCTGCGAATCTCCTGTGCTCCAGAACGCCCCAGAGCCCACGGAGTCACCCATGAGCAGGATCCTCGTCACCCTGAGTCCCCTCGCCGGGCACGTGCGCCCGGCGCTGCCGGTGATCCGGGCGTTGGCCGATGCCGGCCACGACGTCCTGGTGTACACGGGCAGCAAGTTCGCCGACGCGGTCGCGGACGCCGGGGGGACGGCCGCGCTCATGGTGCGCGGTCGCGACATCGACGACGCTCACCTGGACGCGTGGTCCCAGGCGCAGGGGGCGCCGTCGACCGGGCTGCGGCGGCTGCAGTGGGACGTGCGGCACGTGTTCCTGGACCCGGTGCCCGACTACGTGGACGACCTCACCGACCTGGTGGCCTCGTTCGCGCCGCACGTGGTGCTCGCCGAGAGTGCCTTCCTCGCCGGGGCGCTCACGGCCGCCCGGCACGACCTGCCGTGCGTGGCGCTGTCGGTCGTCCCGCTGGCCCTGACCGGTCGGGACACGGCACCGTTCGGCACCGGCCTGCCGCCGACCGCCACAGCGCTGGGGCGGGCGCGGACCACGGCCTTGCGCCTGCTCGTCGAGAAGGTCGCCTTCCGGGACGCGCAGCGGCACGCGCGGGCCGTGATGGCCGAGTTCGGCATGGCCCACCCGCGCGGGTTCCTGCTCGACTGGGTCAGCCAGCTGGCCGCCTGCACGCTGCACACCTCGGTCCCTGGCCTAGAGCACCCGCGCAGCGACCTGCCGGCCTCCGTCGAGATGATCGGGCCGATCGCGCCCCGCGAGGCCGAGCGGTTCGAGCGGCCCGCCTGGTGGCAGGACGTGCTCGCGGCGTGCACGGTGCGCCGGCCCGTGGTGCTGGTCACGCAGGGTGCCGTCGCCCGAGACCCGCAGCGGCTGGTGCTGCCGGCGCTCGCCGCGCTCGCCGACGAGGACGTGCTGGTGGTGGCCCTGGCGCCTGCGGCGGGTGCAGGCCGGGGCATCGTCGCGGCCGACGTGCCGGGCAACGCGCGCGTGACGGAGGCCGTGCCGTTCGACCAGCTGCTGCCGTTCGTCGACGTGCTGGTCACGCACGGTGGCTTCGGCGGTGTGCAGCAGGCGCTCGTGCACGGCGTCCCGGTGGTGGTGGCGGGGCGTTCGGGGGTCGAGGTGGAGGTCGCCGCGCGCGTGGTGCGTGCCGGTGCGGGCGTCTCGGTGCGCACCGACGCGCGTTCTGGTGCCCCGTCGCCTGCCGCGGTGCAGGCGGGGGTCCGGGCGGTCCTCGGGTCGCGGCAGCCCGGGGTGCACGCGCGGGCCCTGGCCGTCGAGTACGGCAGGTACGACGCGATCGCCCGCACGGTCGAGGTCGTCGAGGCCACGGCGTTGCGGCACGGCCGGTCCCACGTGGCGCCCGTGGGTGCCGGTGCGCGACGTCGGGCGGCCTGAGGGCTTCGGCGCCTCGTGCGCGTGGCGGGTGGCCCGGAGGAGGGGCCGGGTCACCCGCCGCGCGCGCGAGGCAAGGCGTGAGGCAGGCGTCGGGCAGGCGTCGGGCAGGCGTGAGGCACAGCAGGGGTACTGCCTGCGGGAACGCCTGATGGTTCGGTCGCACGGTGAGCCGTGACGTAGGATCGAGGGTCGCGTGACGCGTCGTCAGCACGGATGCCGCCGGACCTCTCCGGTGCCCGCCCCGATCAGTTGGAGACCATCGAAGTGAAGAGCGCCGTCGAGACCCTGGAGCCCACCAAGGTCAAGCTGACCGTCGAGGTGACCTACGACGAGCTCAAGCCGAGCATCGACCACGCCTACGAGCACATCGCCGAGCAGGTGACGGTCCCCGGCTTCCGCAAGGGCAAGGTGCCGCCCCGCATCATCGACCAGCGCGTGGGTCGCCCCGCCGTCATCGAGCACGCCGTGAACGAGGGTCTGTCGACCTTCTACGCCGAGGCCGTGCGGGAGAACAAGCTGCGCCCCATGGGTCAGCCCGAGGTCAACGTGACGCAGGTCCCCGGCCTGTCCACGGCCAAGGACGCCGAGCCCGGCGAGCTGCACTTCACCGCCGAGGTCGAGGTCCGCCCCGAGATCACCGTCCCCGAGCTCGAGGGCCTGGCCCTGACGGTCGACTCCCTCGAGGTCTCCGACGAGGACGTCACCGGCCGCCTGGACGCGCTGCGCGAGCGCTTCGGCACGCTGGTCGGCATCGACCGCCCGGCCGCCGAGAAGGACTTCGTCGTCCTCGACCTGGTCGCCACGATCGACGGCGAGCAGGTCGACCAGGTCTCCGGCGTCAGCTACCAGATCGGCTCGGGCAACATGCTCGAGGGCCTCGACGAGGCGCTCACCGGCCTGTCCGCCGGCGAGACCACCACGTTCGAGACCGAGCTGGCCGGTGGCGAGCACGCCGGCGAGCGCGCCCAGGTGACCGTCTCGGCCACCACGGTCAAGGAGCGCCAGCTGCCCGAGGCGGACGACGACTTTGCCCAGCTCGCCAGCGAGTTCGACACGCTCGAGGAGCTCACGGCCGACCTGCGCGAGCAGGCTGCGCGCATCAAGGCCTCGAACCAGGCCGTCCAGGCCCGTGACCTGCTGCTCGAGAAGCTCCTCGAGGGCACCGAGATCCCCGTGCCGGACGGCGTCGTGCAGGCCGAGGTGACCCGTCACCTGGAGTCCGAGGGTCGCCTCGAGGACGACGAGCACCGTGCCGAGGTCAACGAGCAGGCCGCCAGCGCCCTGAAGAACCAGATCCTGCTGGACACGCTGGCCGAGCAGCTGAAGATCAAGGTCTCGCAGCAGGAGCTCATCGACTACCTGGTCTCCGCCTCGCGCCAGTACGGCATGGACCCCAACACCTTCATCCAGACGATCGACCAGCAGGGTCAGATCCCGATGATGGTGGCCGAGGTCGCCCGCTCGAAGGCCCTCGCGGTCGCGCTGCGTCGCGTCGCGGTGACCGACTCCGAGGGTGCGGCCGTCGACCTGGCCGACTTCATCGGCACGGACGAGGACGACGCCGCGGCCGAGGCCGCCGAGGTCGTCGAGCCCACCGAGGACGCCGCGGAGGAGACCGCCGAGGAGACCACCCAGGCCTGAGCCTGCGTTCCCGGTGAGCCTGCCTGGCTCTGCGTGACGAGGACCCCGTACCCGCTCGGGTGCGGGGTCCTCGCGCGCCCGGGCGGTCATGCTGCGCCGTCAGCGAAAACGGCCGTGGCCGCGACATCGACGGGCCGGGCCGCGCGTTAGGGTCCTTGCACATGCACGGTCGGCAGGTCCCGTGACCGCCGACGCAGCCAGACGAGGGAGCGCTTCGTGAACCACCAGGTGCCGGCGATCGCCCGGGCAGAGTCCCCGGGGCTCGGTCTCAACGACCACATCTTCAACCGACTGCTGCGCGAGCGGATCATCTGGCTCGGCTCCGAGGTCCGCGACGAGAACGCCAACGCCATCTGCGCGCAGATGATGCTGCTGGCCGCCGAGGACCCCGACAAGGACATCTGGCTCTACATCAACTCGCCCGGTGGCTCGATCACCGCGGGCATGGCGATCTACGACACCATGCAGTACATCCAGCCGGACGTCGCCACGATCGCGATGGGCATGGCGGCCTCGATGGGGCAGTTCCTGCTCTCCTCGGGCACCAAGGGCAAGCGGTACGCCACGCCCCACGCCCGCGTGATGATGCACCAGCCCTCCGGCGGCATCGGTGGCACCGCCACCGACGTGCGGATCAACGCCCAGCTGATCCTGCACATGAAGACCGTCCTGGCCGAGCTGATCGCCGAGCAGACGGGCAAGTCCGTCGAGCAGATCCACACCGACTCGGACCGCGACCGCTGGTTCACCGCCAACGAGGCGCTCGAGTACGGCTTCATCGACCACGTCGTCACGCACGCCGGCTCGGTCACCGGCGGCGGCGGGACCACCGGTTCCTGACGCGCCCCGACCCGCCCCGACGACACCCAGGGAGACACTCGTGAGCTTCGAGTCCCAGTTCATGGCCCGCGCCGGCCGGCTCGCCGGCACCCCCGGCGGCCAGGCCCCCGCCTCGCCCTCCGGTCGCTACGTGCTGCCGCAGTTCGAGGAGCGCACGGCCTACGGCTTCAAGCGGCAGGACCCGTACACCAAGCTGTTCGAGGACCGCATCATCTTCCTCGGCGTGCAGGTGGACGACGCCTCGGCCGACGACGTGATGGCGCAGCTGCTCGTGCTGGAGAGCACGGACCCCGACCGCGACATCATCCTGTACATCAACTCGCCCGGCGGCTCGTTCACGGCGCTCACGGCGATCTACGACACGATGCAGTACATCAAGCCGCAGATCCAGACCGTGTGCCTCGGGCAGGCGGCCTCCGCGGCGGCGGTGCTGCTCGCAGCCGGTTCGCCCGGCAAGCGCCTGGCCCTGCCGAACGCGCGCGTGCTGATCCACCAGCCCGCCATGGAGGGCGGCGGCTACGCGCAGGCCTCCGACATCGAGATCCACGCCAACGAGCTCATCCGGATGCGCGAGTGGCTCGAGGCGACGCTGGCGTTCCACACCGGTCGCGACGTCGACCAGGTCCGCGTGGACATCGAGCGCGACAAGATCCTCACCGCCGCCCAGGCGCTGGACTACGGGATCGTCGACCAGGTGCTGGCCAGCCGCAAGGCCGCCACCGTGCCGGTGGTGCAGCCCGTCTGACGCTCGCGCGGAGCCGCCGCGTATCCGGATCGTGACCGGATCGCGGCGGCCCCGGGCGTGGCTCGGCTGACACACCCGCGCGTGGTGGTGTGCAATGGAGTGACGGCATGTCATCCTCGGACGGCATCCGGAAGACGCACCGCCCGACCGGGGTGGGAGGCGACACGCAGGAAGGAGACGCACGTGGCTCGAATGGGGGACGGTGCGGATCTCCTGAAGTGCTCCTTCTGCGGCAAGTCGCAGAAGCAGGTCAAGAAGCTGATCGCCGGTCCGGGTGTGTACATCTGCGACGAGTGCATCGACCTGTGCAACGAGATCATCGAGGAAGAGCTCGCCGAGGCCACCGAGGTCGGCATGGTCGAGCTGCCCAAGCCGAAGGAGATCTTCGACTTCCTCGAGCAGTACATCGTCGGCCAGGAGCCCGCCAAGCGGTCGCTCGCGGTGGCGGTCTACAACCACTACAAGCGCATCCAGGCCGGTGAGTCCGGGCGCGGCGGCGACGACCAGGTCGAGATCGCCAAGTCGAACATCCTGCTGATCGGCCCCACGGGCTGCGGCAAGACGTACCTGGCCCAGACCCTCGCGAAGATGCTGAACGTGCCGTTCGCCATCGCGGACGCCACGGCGCTCACCGAGGCCGGTTACGTCGGTGAGGACGTCGAGAACATCCTCCTCAAGCTCATCCAGGCCGCTGACTACGACGTCAAGAAGGCCGAGACGGGGATCATCTACATCGACGAGGTCGACAAGATCGCCCGCAAGAGCGAGAACCCGTCGATCACGCGCGACGTGTCCGGCGAGGGCGTGCAGCAGGCGCTGCTGAAGATCCTCGAAGGCACCACGGCCTCCGTGCCACCGCAGGGCGGGCGCAAGCACCCGCACCAGGAGTTCATCCAGATCGACACCACGAACGTGCTGTTCATCGTGGCCGGCGCGTTCGCCGGGCTCGACGAGATCATCACCAGCCGTGCCGGTCGCCGCGGCATCGGGTTCGGTGCGCCGCTGCACTCCGCCGACGACGTCGACGTCTACGGCGAGGTCATGCCGGAGGACCTGCTGAAGTTCGGCCTGATCCCCGAGTTCATCGGCCGCGTGCCCGTCATCACCACCGTCTCGCCGCTGGACCGCGACGCGCTGGTGCGGATCCTCACCGAACCTCGTAACGCGCTGCTCAAGCAGTACCAGCGCATGTTCGAGATCGACGGGGTCGAGCTGGAGTTCGACGACGAGGCCGTCGCGGCGATCGCCGACCAGGCGCTGCTGCGCGGCACCGGTGCCCGTGGTCTGCGCGCCATCATGGAGGAGGTCCTCCAGCAGGTGATGTTCGAGGTGCCCAGCCGCGACGACGTGGCCCGTGTGGTCATCACGCGCGACGTGGTGCAGAAGAACGTCAACCCCACGCTGGTGCCCCGCGACGCCTCCGACAAGCGCACCCCCCGCGAGAAGAGCGCCTGAGCCCGCCCTCCCGCCGCACCGGGTCGTCGACCAGCCGCCCGGTCTGGTCACGTCGGGTGTCCCGCGCCGTGCAGCACCTAGGATCGGCCGCGTGAGCGACGAGCCCGAGATCCCCGCCGAGCTGCGCCGGCTGCGCGGCAGTATCGACAACATCGACGCGGCCCTGATCCACATCCTCGCCGAACGGTTCAAGGCCACCCAGCAGGTGGGTGTGCTCAAGGCGGCGAGGGGGCTGCCGGCCTCCGACCCGGGCCGTGAGGAGCGTCAGGTGGCCCGGCTGCGGGCGCTGGCGCAGGAGGCCGACCTCGACCCGGTCTTCGCCGAGAAGTTCCTGGCGTTCATCGTCGAAGAGGTCATCCGGCACCACGAGGCCATCGCGCAGGACCACGCGAACGGGTCCTGAGGCCCGCCCCTGCCGGCGGTCGCGGCTCGCACCTGTGCCGGACCGCCGCTCTGCGTGCGGCCCCGGTGGCGCGCACGTCGGGCCTGGCGGAAGGTGGGGGAGTCAGTTCCGGCGGGTGATCGGCAGCGTCGCCGAACCCGCCGGAGCCCCGCGACCCCGGAGGTAGTGCTCCATGGACCTGCGCTGGCTCAAGCCCCTTCTCGGACGACCGGCACCGTTCACCAGCGTGTTCCTGGACGCGACGCGCGCCGACGCGAACGGCGACGAGGAGGTCCTCGACCGGTGGCGTGCGTTGCGCCGCGAGCTCGAGCGGGACGGCGCACCCGGTGTGGTGCTCGACGAGATCGAGGAGCGTGTCGGCCGACCGTTGGGCGTGTCAGGACCGCACGGACGTGTGCTGGTCGCGGACGCCGACGGTGTGCTGGTCGACCGGGCCGTGGCCGCACCGCCGGCCGCGTCGTCGGCCACGTGCGGACCCGTGCCGGTGCTGCTGCCGGCCGCGCAGGCCGCCGACGAGTGCACCCGGTACCTGCTGGTGGTCGTCGACCGCCAGGGTGCCGACCTGACGTGGTCGGACGGCACCGGGGCCCGTGACACCGAGCACTGGGTGGTCGAGGGGGACCACGACGCGTTGCACAAGGTGCGTGACGGCGGGCTGTCGGACAAGCGGGCCGAGGACTCGTGGGAGCGCAACGCCGAGGTGGTCGCGGCCGAGCTCGACCGGCAGGTGGCTGCGCGTGAGCCCGAGGTGGTGCTGCTCACCGGTGACGTGCGTGCCGTGGCGCTCGTGCGCGACGCCGTCGGGCAGACAGCGCGGGACCGGCTGGTCGAGGTCGTCGGGGGATCGCGGGCCGAGGGTGTGCACCGCGAGTTCGGGCACAAGGTCACCGAGAGCCTCGAGGCGTTCCGGTGGCGTCGGCGCGAGGCGGCGCTGGCCCGGTACCGCGAGCAGCAGGGCCGCGGGTCGGGCGCGGTGACGGCCCTGGAGGACGTCGTGGCGGTGCTGCAGCGCGGCCAGGTGGCCGAGCTGGTCGTCTCCCCGGGGGCGGGTCTGGGTGCGCGCACGCTGTGGGTGGGCCCCGAACCGCTGCAGCTGGCGCTGTCCGAGACCGAGCTCGGGGTGATCGGGGTGCAGGGACCGGTCCGGTCGATGCCCGCCGACGCGGCGCTGCTGCGGGCCGCTGTCGGGCAGGATGCGGGCCTGACGCTCGTCGACGACGGTCAGGTGGAGCTCGTCGACGGGGTCGGTGCGGTGCTGCGCTGGTCGGACGGCTCGACACCCAGTGAGGCGGTGCCGACCCTGTCGAGCGACCAGATGCGGCTGCGCCGGATCGTCTGACCCCACCTGACCCTGACCTGAGCCGTGCCCGGACGGCGGTCCCGTCGTGTGCGGTCCGCCGTCCGGGCATCGGGTGCCTCAGGCTGTGGCGTCCGCCCGGGTGTCCGTGTACAGCTCGTCGATCGTCGCCTCGAAGTCGCGCAGCACCAGTGCTCGCTTGACCTTCAGCGAGGGCGTCAGGTAGCCGTTCGCCTCGGTGAAGTCGGTGGGCAGCACGTGGATCTTGCGGATCGACTCCGCCCGCGAGACGGCCTCGTTGGTGCGGGCCACGGCGGCGTCGAGCGAGTCGCGCACCGCGGGGTGCACCGCGGCCGTGGCCACGTCCATCGACGGCAGCCCGTGGTTGGCGAGCCACCCCGGCAGCATCTCGGCGTCGAGGGTGACCAGGGCGCCGATGAACGGGCGCTGGTCGCCGACCACGACGACCTGGCTGACCAGTGGGTGACCGCGCAGCCGGTCCTCGAGCACGGCCGGGGCGACGTTCTTGCCGCCGGCGGTGACGATGATCTCCTTGGTGCGGCCGGTGATGCGCAGGTAGCCGTCGGCGTCGAGCGTGCCCAGGTCGCCGGTGCGGAACCAGCCGTCGGACAGGGCGGTCGCGGTGGCCTCGGCGTCGTGCCGGTAGCCGCGGAACACGTGCGGGCCCTTGACGAACACCTCACCGGCGTCGTTCACGCGCAGCGACGTGCCGGGGAACGCAGGACCGACGGTGCCGACCTTGGTCAGCCCGGGACGGTTCACGGCGGTGGGTGCGGTGGTCTCCGTGAGGCCGTACCCCTCCAGGATGCGCACCCCGATACCGCGGTAGAAGTGACCCAGGCGTTCGCCGAGGGGCGCCCCACCGGACACCGCGAACTCGCACGCGCCTCCCAGGGCCTGCCGCAGCTTGGCGTGCACCAGGCGGTCGGCCAGGCGGTGCTGGGCCTTCAGGGCGGCACTGGGACCGCCGGACGTGTCCAGCGCACGCGAGTAGGTGATCGCGACCTTGGTCGCCCACCGGAACACGCGGAGCGAGAGGCCGGAGCCGGCCTTCTGGCCCGCGGAGTTGTACACCTTCTCGAACACGCGGGGGACGGCCAGCACGAACGTCGGACGGAACGCGGCCAGGTCGGGCAGCAGGTTGCGGGTGTCCGGGGTGTGCCCCAGCACGGCGCCCGACGGTACGCACAGCACCTGGATGAACCGCGCGAACACGTGCGCGAGCGGCATGAACAGCAGTGTGCGCGAGTACGGCTTGGCGCAGACCTCGCGCAGCCCCTCGACGCCGTTGAGCGTCAGTGCGACGAAGTTGCCGTGCGTGAGCTCGACGCCCTTGGGGCGGCCGGTCGTACCGGAGGTGTAGATCACGGTGGCCAGGTCGTCCATGCCGGCCAGGGTGCTCCGGCGCGTGATCTCGTCGTCGCTCACGTCGACCCCGCGTGCCACCAGCGACTCGATCGCGCCGTCGTCGAGTACGAGGACCTCGGCCAGACCGGGCAGGTCGTCGCGCACGGTCGCCACCGTCGCCGCGTGCGAGGCGGTCTCGACGATCGCCAGTCGGATCCCGGCGTCGGCGGCGATCCAGCGCACCTGCTCGGCCGAGGACGTCTCGTAGATCGGCACGCCGACGGCGCCCGCCTGCCAGATCGCGAAGTCCAGCAACGTCCACTCGTACCGCGTGCGCGACATGATGCCGACACGGTCGCCGGGCTCGACACCGCCGGCCACCAGGCCCTTGGCCACGGCGCGCACCTGGTCGACGAACTCCTGCACGGTGACGGGCAGCCACGAGCCGTCGTCCTGGTGCCGCTCGGCGAAGACGTCCTGCGGGTCGCGGGCGAGCCGCTGCGCGAGCAGGGTCGGGATCGACCAGGTGGGGTCGGTGGTCACCGACGAGGGCGTGGTGAACTCGGGCATGCGGGGCTCCTGCTCGGCGGGGACGCCCTGAACCCTATCGGCGTGCGAGCAGGCTCGTGACGGACCTGCGGGCCTCGGCGGTGCCGACCAGCAGCAGGGTTCCGCCGTCCTCGCCGGCCGTGACGCTCACCGCACCCTCGGCACGGGTCGCGCCCGGTTCCGCGCCGCTGATCCGCACGGCGGCGCCGCTCGAGGTGCACGTCAGGGCGATGTCGCCGCCGACGCCACTGGCGGCCAGGACGGTCGCCGTGAGTTGTTCGATGAGCGCGGCGGCCCGCTCGTCCGCGGTGAGCGCGAGGTCGGCGGTGGCGCCCAGCCCGAACGGCCCCGGCCCGGTGTCTGCGGTCAGCGCGCACTGCGTGCCCGTCAGCGCGACCGCGCCGGTCAGCGCGCCGGTGGGGGAGTCGATCGTGAAGGTGGCCACCACGTGCCGGCGCAGGGAGGGTGTGAGCGTGCCCGCGGTGGTGTCGTCGACCGCGAGGCGCGGCACGTCCAGCACGGCCGGGTCGGGGGAGTCGGCCGTCGCCGCCACGTCCGCGGCACGTTCACGCAGGCGGTCCGGCCCCACGACGAGGCCGACCGGGAACCCGTTCGCGTACCGGATGACGGTCGCGGAACCGACGACCTGCAGGTCGGCCGGCATCGGGTCGAGCACCACCTCGGCGCCTTCCGGTCCGCAGCGCAGCACGACGGACGTCGTCGAGTCGTCCACGGAGTCCGCGGCAACGTACCCCGAGGTCTGCAGGGTGCTCGCCAGCAGGTCGGCCGCGGGGTCGGGTTCGCCCCCGTCCTCGCCGTCGTGCGCACCCTCGTCCGCGGGCGAGGCGAGCACGGACGTCACGATGTCGCGGTCGGCGGTCGCCGCGGTGCAGGTCTCGTCGTCCCGGGCGACCAGGCCTCGCACCGTCCGACCGTCCGACGCCGTGCCCTCGAAGACCGCCAGGACGTCCTCGGCCGGAGCCACCTCGACCAGCGCGGCGGGCAGCGCGGCCACGGCGACGGACAGCGCGGTCGCGGCATCGCCCTGCGGATGCGCGTCGTCGTCGGTGCATGCCGAGGTCGCCCCCAGCGCGACGGCCAGCACGATCGCCCCGGTCAGACCTCGTCTCGCTCGTGTGTGCGCCGCCATGCGGCGACCCTAGTGGTCGGGGTTCCCCTGGTGGGTGTGAACGGGGTCGAGGACCCGCTGCAGGAAGGTCCGCGTGCGCTCCTCGCGCGGCGCCCCGATGACCTGCTCGGGCGGCCCCTGCTCGACCACGACACCGTCGTCCATGAAGACCACCCGGTCGCCGACCTCACGGGCGAACGCCATCTCGTGCGTGACGACCAGCATCGTCATGCCGCCCTCGGCGAGGTCGCGCATGACGGCCAGCACGTCCCCGACGAGCTCGGGGTCCAGGGCGGAGGTCGGCTCGTCGAAGAGCATGAGCGCCGGGCCCATGGACAGTGCACGGGCGATTGCCACGCGCTGCTGCTGACCGCCCGACAGCTGCGAGGGGTGCGACTGCGCGCGGTCTGCCAGACCGACCCGGTCCAGGTTCTCCAGCGCGACCTTCTCGGCCTCGGCCTTCGAACGGCCCAGCACGCGCCGCTGGGCGACGGTGCAGTTCTCCAGCACGGTGCGGTGCGAGAACAGGTTGAACTGCTGGAACACCATGCCCACGTGCGTGCGGACGCGGTCGATGTCGACATCGGGGTCGGTGACCTCGACGCCCAGCACGTCGATCCGACCGGCGGTGGGCTGCTCGAGGAGGTTCACGCAGCGCAGCAACGTGGACTTGCCGGAACCCGACGGGCCGATGACGCACACGACCTCACCGGCGGCGATGTCCAGGTCGATGCCGCGCAGCACCTCGCGCTCGCCGAAGGACTTGTGCAGGTCGGCGATGCGGACGACCGGGGCAGCGCCGGCCGTGGTGGCGGTCATGAGCGGCCCTTCGTTCCGGTACGCCGTTCGAGCCAGCGCGCGAGCTGACCGAGCGGGAGCGTGATGAGCAGGTAGCAGGCGCCGATGACCCACAGCGCAGTGAGGCCACCGGTCGCGGTGTTGAGCGCGTCGCGCCCGATCTTCGTCAGGTCGAACTCGGTCTGCAGCAGACCCGCCAGGAACACCAGCGAGGTGTCCTTGGTGAGCAGGATGATCTCGTTGGTCATCGGCGGCAGGACGATCCGGAACGCCTGCGGGATGACGACCTCGACCAGGGCCCGCGCGTGCGACATGCCGAGCGAGCGTGCCGCCTCGACCTGACCGCGCGGGACCGCCTCGATCCCGGCGCGCAGCGTCTCGGCGATGTACGCGGCCGAGACGGCGCCCAGGGCGATCGAGGCCTTCGCGAGCAGCGAGTCGATCCGCACGCCGAAGGCGATCGGGATCGCGAACGCCACCGACAGGACGACCAGCAGCGCGGGGATGCCGCGGAAGAACTCGATGTACACCGTGGCGATCCACCGGTACGCGCGCACGCTCGAGAGCTTCATGAGCGCGAGCACCACGCCGAGCGACAGTCCGACGGTGAACGCGCCCAGCGTGTACCGGATGGTGTTCCACAGGGCGCGCGGCAGGTCGGGGAGCATGTCCTTGGCGGCCTGCGGGTTGAACAGCTGGTCGCCGACACGCGACCAGTCGGTGAGGGCGACGACCGCCCCGACGACGGCCAGGAGCACGGCGTACTGCACGACGCGGACGAGCCGGGCGCGGGCGCGCGGCTTCATCCGGCGACGGCCGGGCGGCAGCGTCAGGGTCGGCGGGGCGGTCGTCGTCATGTCACTTGCCGATCGGTGCGGTGCCGATGCGCTCGGTGTAGATCGCGTCGTACGTGCCGTCGGTGGTGATGCGCTCGAGCGTGCCGTTGATCGCGTCGAGCAGCGCGGTGCTGCCCTTCTTCACGCCGAACCCGTACTGCTCGCCGGTCGGGAACGTGGTGGCGACCTCGAAGCCCTCCTCGACGAACGGGCCGAGCACGGCGATGTCGTTGATCACGGCGTCGACCTGGCCGGTCTTGAGCGCCTGGATCTGCAGGCCGAGGTCCTCGAACTGCACGGTCTGCAGCCCGTTCTCGTCCGCGAACGTCTCGCCGGTGGTGGCCTGCTGGACGCCGACCTTCTTGCCGGCCAGCGAGTCGACATCGCTCAGGTCCGAGCCGGAAGGCACCAGGAGGCCCTGGTCGGCGTCGAAGTACGGGTCGGAGAAGTCGAACTTCGCCTTGCGCTCGTCGGTGATCGTGATGCCGGAGGCCACGACGTCGCACGAGCCGGTGTCCAGGTCGACGCCCGACTGGATGGTCTCGAAGGCCGTCACCTTGACCAGCAGCTCGACGCCCAGGTCGTCGGCGACCTCCTGCATGATGTCGATGTCCAAACCGACGATCTCGCCGGTCTCGTCCTCGAACTCGAACGGCTCGTAGGGCGGGTTGGAGCACACCGTCAGGGTGCCGGGCGTGATGAGCGCGACCTCGCCGGCAGCGGCGTTGTCGGAGGCGGCGGGCTCGGCCTCGTCGGAGGAGGACGCGCAGGCGGACAGGAGCAGGGCGGCACCGGCGGCGAGCGACGCGGCGGCCAGGAAGCGGGGGGAGCGCATGGGAGACCTCTCGAACACGGACGGACGAGAAACTATACGTCCCCGACGATAGTTATACGCAGCGGGGACAGTCGGGACGTTCGTCACATGCTGGTGCCGTCACGGCGATCGCGCACCTGCGCAACCGAGAGTCGGTCCGGACCCGTGCGCGGCCCCTGACACACGCGGGGACGACGGAGGGGACGGCGCCGCAGCACCGTCCCCTCCGTCGTCCCGTCAACGAGGGTCGACCGTGCGATCAGGCCTTCGGCTCGGCGGGCACCAGCTCGGCGTCGCCGGCCACCGGCACCTCGACCTCGGCCGTCACCAGTTCCAGCGACCCCGTGACCCGCCCGGCGGCGCGCACGTCGTTCAGTGCCAGCTCGACCCCGGCTCGCAGGGCCTCCGGCACGCTCAGCGTCACCGCGGCGATCTGCGTGCGCATCGAGACCTTCGCCTCGGACTTGACCTTGCGCAGCGCAGCCAGGGCGGCACCGGCCGCACCGACCACACCGGCCTCCGCGTCGCCGGCCGCCGCACGCAGCGCCGACGGCTCGGGCCACGGCTGACGGTGCACCGAGCCGGTGCGCCACCACGACCACACCTCCTCGGTCGCGAACGGCAGCACGGGGGCGAACAGGCGCAGCATCACGTCGAGCGCCAGGCCGAGCGCGGCACGGGCCGAGGCGGCACCCGTCGGGTCCTCGGCGGCGGCGTAGGCGCGGTCCTTGACCAGCTCGAGGTAGTCGTCGCAGAACGTCCAGAAGAACGTCTCGGACAGCTCCAGCGCGCGGGTGTGGTCGTAGGCCTCGAGCGCAGCGGTGGCCTTCTCGACGACGTCGGCCAGGCCGGCGAGCATCGCGCGGTCCAGCGGGACGGTCACCATGGCCGGGTCGAGCGAGACCGGCTCGGTCGGGTCGCCGAACGACAGCGCGAACTTGCTGGCGTTGAGCACCTTGATCGCCAGGCGGCGGCCGATCTTCATCTGGCCGACCTCGAACGCCGCATCCGTGCCCAGTCGGGCCGAGGCCGCCCAGTACCGCACGGCGTCGGAACCGTGCTCCTCGAGCAGACCCATGGGCGTGACGACGTTGCCCTTGGACTTGCTCATCTTCTTGCGGTCGGGGTCCAGGATCCAGCCGCTGATCGCCGCGTCCGACCACGGCAGTGAGCCGTGCTCCAGGTGGGAGCGGACCACGGTGGAGAACAGCCAGGTGCGGATGATGTCCTGCCCCTGCGGGCGCAGGTCCATGGGGAACACGCGCGAGAACAGGTCGGGGTCGGTGCGCCAGCCGCCGGCGATCTGCGGGGTCAGCGAGCTGGTGGCCCAGGTGTCCATGACGTCCGGGTCGCCGACGAACCCGCCGGGCACGCCGCGCTGGTCGGAGCTGTAGCCGGCCGGGACGTCGCTGGACGGGTCGATCGGCAGCTGGTCCTCGGACGGCACCAGCGGGGAGTCGTAGAGGATCTCGCCGTGCTCGTCGAGCGCGTACCAGACCGGGAACGGCACACCGAAGAACCGCTGGCGCGAGATGAGCCAGTCGCCGTTGAGGCCACCGACCCAGTTCTCGTAGCGGACCTTCATGAAGTCCGGGTGGAAGTCCAGCTCGACGCCGCGCGCCAGCAGCTGCTCGCGCAGCGCCTCGTCGCGGCCGCCGTTGCGGATGTACCACTGGCGGCTGGTGACGATCTCGAGCGGCTTGTCGCCCTTCTCGAAGAAGTTCGCCTTGCGCTGCGTGGTCTGCGGCTCGCCGTCCAGGTCGCCGCTCTCGCGCAGCCCGGCCACGACGGCCTCCCGCGCGGAGAACGTGGTCTTGCCCGCCAGCTCGGCGTACACGGCCTGGCCGGCCTCGGTGCCGATCCACTCCGGGGTGTCGCGCAGCAGGCGACCGTCGCGGCCGATGACCGAGCGGGTCGGCAGCTGCAGCTCGCGCCACCAGGTGACGTCGGTGAGGTCGCCGAACGTGCAGCACATCGCGATGCCTGCGCCCTTGTCCTGCTCGGCCAGGGGGTGCGCCAGCACGGGCACCTCGACGCCGAACAGGGGAGTGGTGACCGTGGTGCCGAACAGGTGCTGGTAGCGCTCGTCGTCCGGGTGCGCGATGAGCGCCACACACGCGGGCAGCAGCTCGGGACGCGTGGTCTCGATGTGCACGGGCGTGCCGTCGGCCTGGTGGAACGCGACGCGGTGGAATGCCCCCGGGTAGTCGCGCGCCTCGAGCTCGGCCTGGGCGACCGCGGTCTGGAACGTCACGTCCCACAGGCCGGGAGCCTCCGCCTGGTACGCCTCGCCGCGCGCGAGGTTGCGCAGGAACGCCTGCTGGGCGACCGCGCGGGCCTCGGCCGAGATGGTCTGGTACGTGCGCGACCAGTCGACGGACAGGCCCAGGCGACGCCACAGCGCCTCGAACTGGCGCTCGTCCTCGACCGTGAGCCGCTCGCACAGCTCGACGAAGTTGCGGCGGCTGATCGGCAGCTGGTCGGCGGCCTTGATCGACTTGCCCTCGCCACCCTCGTGCGGGGGCACGAAGTCGGGGTCGTAGGGCAGCGAGGTGTCGCACCGCACGCCGTAGTAGTTCTGCACGCGGCGCTCGGTGGGCAGGCCGTTGTCGTCCCAGCCCATCGGGTAGAACACCTCGGCGCCCTGCATGCGGCGGTAGCGCGCCACGACGTCGGTGTGCGTGTACGAGAACACGTGGCCCACGTGCAGCGAGCCGGAGACCGTGGGCGGCGGGGTGTCGATCGAGTACACCTGTTCACGCGTGGCCGTGCGGTCGAACGCGTAGAGGCCCTGCTCGCTCCAGGCGGCGTCCCAGCGGGCCTCGACCCCGTCGAGGGAGACCTTGTCCGGTACCTGGCGGGCGGGTGCGCTCGTCGGGGCGTCGGTACCAGGGGTCAGGTCGCTCATGGTCAGACATCTTCCCAGATCTGCGCGGTCCGCCTGGACGAGTTCGGGGGGCGAGCGGGCTGTGGAGGTGCGCGGTGCGCTCAGGCGGGCGCGTGCCGCGCGCGGTACGCGGCCACGTGCGCACGGTTGCCGCAGCCGTTGGCCTCGCAGAACTGGCGGGACCGGTTGCGGGAGAGGTCGACGAGCACGGCCGTGCAGTCCGGCGCCTGGCAGGTGCGCAGTCGGTCCCACTGGTCGCCGCGGACCACGTCGGCGACAGCCATGGCCGTCTCGACGAGCATCACGGTGGCCAGTGGCGCGTCGGGGACGGTGGCGTGCAGGTGCCAGTCGGTGCTGCCGTGGCGGACCAGGTACGGCACGCCGTGGGCCTCGCGCAGGATCGCGTTGACCTCGTGCGCGGCGGTGTCGCGGTCGAGCGCCCACAGTGCACCGAGCCGGCCCCGGGCCTCGCGCACCTGCGCGAGCTCGGCCTCGTCGTGGTCGTGGCGCGTGCTGTAGCCCCAGCCGGTGTAGAACGCGTCGAGGTCGGCGACGGTGGCGAGGCGGTCGTGGCCGTCGCGACGCCTGCCGGTGTTGACCAGGTCGGCTGCGGCGCGCAGGTTCGCCTCCGTGTCAGGTGCGAAAACCATGTTGACTCCTGTCACCGAGCGGCCCTACCGTCATGAGCATAGTGACGGATGACTCCTGACATCGCCCGTGGAGGCACGGCTGTCGGGCCGACGACAGGGGAGCACGTGCCACAGGCCCAGCAGGGTGCGCGTGGGCTCGGCGTCGGGGCAGGACTCGTCGCCGCCCTCGCCTTCGCCACCAGCGGCCCCATGGTCAAGCCCCTGCTCGCCGCGGGGTGGACGCCCGGTGCCGCGATCTGCGCCCGGCTGCTGCTCGGCACGCTGCTGCTCGCCGGGCCCGTCGTGTGGACGCTGCGGGGACGGTGGTGCACCCTCGCCCAGGAGTGGCGGCTCGTGCTCGCCTTCGGGTTGCTCGGCGTGGCCGGCGCCTCGACCTGCTACTTCCTGGCCGTCGACCGGCTGCCCGTGGCCGTCGCCCTCCTCGTGGAGTACACCGGGCCGCTGCTGCTCATCGCATGGTCCTGGCTGCGCACCCGGCAGGCACCCACACCCCTGACGCTGCTGGGTGCGGCGCTGGCCACCGGCGGCCTCGCCCTCGTGCTCGACCTGACCGGCACGCTCGAGCTGGACCCGCTCGGCCTGGTCTTCGCCCTGGCCGCCGCGGTCGGCAACGCCGCCTACTTCGCGCTCACCGCCCGGCCCACCGTGCTGCCGCCCGTCGCACTGGCCGGGACCGGCATGGCCGTCGGTGCGGGTGCGGTCGTGCTGGTCACCGCGGTCGGCGTGCTGCCGTTCGCCGCGCCCGACGTCCACGTCGACGTGCTGGGCGCGTCCGTGCACTGGTGGGTGCCGCTCGCGGTCGTCGGGGTGCTGCCCACGGCGTTCGGCTTCGGCATCAGCGCCGTGTCCGTGCGGCTGCTGGGGGAGCGGGTCGCGTCGTTCCTGGCCCTCACCGAGGTCGTGTTCTCCGTGCTGCTGGCCTGGGTGCTGCTGCACGAGCGCCCCCTGCCCGTGCAGCTCGTGGGTGCCGTGCTGGTCGTGGCCGGCGTGGCCACGGTCCGCCGCGGCACCCCCACCGAGATCCCCGCGGTGCAGCGTCCTGACATCGCCCGGCCCCCGCTGCCCGCCCCGGAGCAGGACGACGTCACCGTGGGTGCGATCGGCTGACACATTTCGCGTCACATGACGGAGTTACCCTGCCTCGACACCGGCCCTGCGACGAGCTCGCCTCGGCGCACCGGTGGGACGGCACAGGGACGAGCGAAGGTGTGTGACGTGACGAACGGTCTGACCATCGGGTACGCGGCGATGCTCGAGCAGTTCCACCCGACCGAGGCGGTGGAGCTGTCCGCGTACGCCGAGCAGCACGGGTTCAGCGGCGTGATGGCCGCCGACCACTTCCAGCCGTGGGTGCCCGCGCAGGGGCAGTCCTCGTTCGTGTGGAACGTGCTGACCGCGATCGGCGAGCGCACCACCGGTGACATGGGCCCGGGTGTGACCGCGCCGACGTTCCGCTGGCACCCGGCGATGGTCGCGCAGGCCTCGGCCACGCTCGCCGCGATGTACCCGGGCCGGCACTGGCTCGGGCTCGGCTCGGGCGAGGCGCTCAACGAGCACATCGTGGCCGGGTACTGGCCCGAGGCCCCCGAGCGCATCAACCGCATGTTCGAGGCCATCGAGATCATCAAGAAGCTGTTCGTCGCCTCGATCGCAGGCAAGGACGTCAAGCACGCCGGCCCGTTCTACAAGCTCGAGTCGACCCGGCTGTGGACCATGCCGGAGGTCGCGCCCGAGATCCTGGTCGCCACCGCCGGCCCCGTGACCGCCAAGCGTGCCGGCCGGCACGCCGACGGCCTCATCACCGTGGGCGCACCGCTGGAGAAGATCAGCGGCCTCTTCGGCAAGTTCGAGGAAGGCGTGCGCGAGTCCGGGCGCGACCCGCAGACCATGCCCAAGGTGCTGCAGGTGCACCTGTCGTGGGCGCCCACCGACGAGGAGGCCATGGTCAACGCCATGACCGAGTGGCCCAACGGCGGCATGAAGTTCCCCAAGGGCGACATCCGCTCGCCGTTCGACTTCGAGCAGATGGCCAAGCTCGTGCGCCCCGAGGACTTCGAGGGTCGCATGGTCATCTCCGCCGACCCCGACGTGCACCGCGCCTCGATCCAGAAGTACGTCGACCTCGGCTTCGACCGCATCTACCTGCACAACGTGGGCCGCAACCAGCGCGAGTGGATCGAGACGTTCGGCCGCGACGTCCTGCCGAAGCTGGTGCGATGACGCAGCCCACCACGGAACCGACGACCGAGCCGACGACCGAGCTGCGGGTCTGGGCGCCCGACGGCCTGCCCGAGGTCGTCGCGGGGGACGACCTCGTCGCCCTCGTGCTGGACGTGCTGGCCGCCGACGCCGTCGCCGACCCCACCCACGCCCTGCTCGACGGCGACGTGCTCGTGCTCACCAGCAAGGTCGTGTCCAAGGCGGAAGGACGCCAGGTCGCCGCGGACGACCGCGAGCAGGCCATCACCGACGAGACCGTGCGCGTGGTGGCCACCCGCGAGCACCCCGGTGGGCTGACCCGGATCGTGGAGAACCGGCTGGGCCTGGTCATGGCCGCGGCCGGTGTCGACGCCAGCAACACCCCCGACGGCACCGTGCTGCTGCTGCCGCTCGACCCGGACGCCTCGGCGCGGGCGCTGCGCGCCGGGGTGCAGGCACGCCTGGGGGTGCGGATCGGTGTGGTCGTCTCCGACACCGCCGGGCGGCCCTGGCGGCAGGGCGTGGCGGACCTGGCGATCGGCGCGGCAGGTCTGCGCGTGCTGGAGGACCTGCGCGGGCAGGTCGACACGTTCGGTCGACCCCTGACCATGACCGTCGCGGCCGTCGCCGACGAGATCGCCTCCGCGGCCGAGCTCGTCAAGGGCAAGGCCACCGGGCGCCCCCTGGCCGTGGTGCGCGGCGTCGGGCGACACGTGACCGACGACGACGGACCGGGTGCGCGGGCCCTGGTGCGTGTCGGCCCCGACGACATGTTCCGGCAGGGCAGCGCCGAGGCGTACGCGCAGGGATGGAAGGACGCGCTCGCGGACGAGCCCGAGCGATGAGCCCGCAGTGCGGGCCCGTGCGCGGGGCCCGTTCAGCGCGAGCGAGCCGCGGCCTTGGCGGCCCGCTTCGTCTCGCGGACCAGCGCCAGGCTCGCGGGGTCGATGACGTCGGCGATCGAGCGGTGCGACCCCTCCTCGCCGTACGGTCCGGCGACCTCACGCCAACCCTCGGGTCGCACACCCCGCTGCTTGCCGAGCAGCGCCAGGAAGATGCGGGCCTTCTGCTCCCCGAACCCCGGCAGCGCCTGCAACCGCGCCAGCACGGTCCGCGCATCCGGGTCGCCGTCGGTCCACAGCCGGGTCACGTCGCCGTCGTACTGGTCACGCACGGCGACCGCGACGGCCTGGATGCGCGTGGCCATCGAACCGGGGAACCGGTGCACGGCGGGTGGGATCGCGCACAGCGCAGCGAACTCCTGCGGGTCGGCGCCCGCCACCCGGTACACGTCCAGCCCGCCCATGCGTTCGGCGATCTTGGCCGGTCCGGCGAACGCGGACTCCATGGTGACCTGCTGGTCCAGCAGCATGCCGACGAGCAGCGCGAACGGATCCTCGTCGAGCAGTCGGTCGGCGGCCTCGTTCCCGGTCATCCACAGCGCCATGGCGCCATCCTCGCCTACCCGCTCGGGTGCCGCCGGGCGGAGCAGCCGGTCACGGTGGACCGTGGCCCGCAGGTCGGCACGCCATGAGCGAGGAGCCGCGCAGCTGGGTGGTGGTCATCCCCGTCAAGGACGCCCGTCACGGCAAGACCCGGCTCGGTGCCGCACTGGACGCCGCGTCCCGGGCGGCGCTCGTGCGGGCCATGGCGCTGGACACCGTGGAGGCCGCGGCGGCCTGCGCGAGGGTGGCGCGGGTGCTGGTCGTGACGGCGGACGAACCCGTGGCGGCCCAGGCGGTGGGCGTGCCCGGAGTCGAGGTCGTGCGCGAACCGCCGCACGCGGGCGCCCGGTCCGGCCTGGACGCCGCGGCGCTCGCCGGTGCCGCGGCCGCGCGGCATGGAGGACCCGTGTCCGTCGCGGTGCTGCTGGGTGACGTGCCGGCGCTGCAGAGCGACGACCTGGCGCAGGCCCTGACGGCTGCGGACGCGCATCCGCGTGCGCTCGTCGTGGACGCCACCGGGACCGGGACGACGCTGCTGGCCGTCGGGCCGCACGTGGACCTCGACCCCCGGTTCGGGCTGGGTTCGGCGGTCGCGCACCAGCACCTGGGTCACGTGCCGCTCGACCTGCCGCCCGACTCGCGGCTGCGTCAGGACGTCGACGTGCCCGCCGACCTGGTGGCGATCGCGCGGATGCCGCTCGGACGGCGCACCGCCGAGCTCGTCGGGATGCTGGAGGCGGCGACGCCCGGGCGCGGGGTGGCGCGTCCGTTCTGAACCGTGCCGTGCAGCACCGGGCTCAGCGCAGCACGTCGACGAGGGCGAGGGCGTCGGCCGCGATCCGCGCGGTCGTGGGCACGTCGCTCATCAGGGTCGGCACCGCGGCCGCCCGCCACCCCTCGGCGGTCAGTCCCGGCACGGTGGCGGCGTCCGCCGAGTCGAGCAGCCACGCGTCGAGCACGCCACCATCGGCGCGGCGTCCGTAGTGCCGGGCCACGGCGCCGGCGCTCGTCTCGACGCCGATGGTGCGCAGGCACGCGTCGGCCATCCCCCGCACGGGGGCGCCGCCGATGACGGGACTGACCCCCACCACCGGCGCGGACGTGGTGCGCAGCGCGTCGCGGATGCCGGGGACGGCCAGGATCGTGCCCACGGAGACCACCGGGTTGGACGGCGGGAGCACCACGACGTCCGCCTCGGTCAGTGCCTCGATCACGCCCGGGGCGGCGGTGGCCTGCTCGAGCCCGACCTGCACGAACCGCGCGGCGGGCAGGGCGGCGCGGTGGCGCACCCACCACTCCTCGAAGTGGATCAGCCGGCCGTCGGTCAGCTCGACGTGCGTCTCGACCGGTTGGTCGCTCATCGGCAGCAGCCGCGCCCCGGGCTGCCACCGGCGTGACAGGTGCTCCATCACCTGCGACAGCGGCAGACCGCGCCGCAGCAGCTCGGTGCGCGCCAGGTGCGTGGCCAGGTCCAGGTCGCCGAGCGTGAACCACTCCCAGCCCAGGTCGTAGGCGGCCAGGTCGTCGCTGACGCGTCGTGACTCCTCGCGCCGCCCCCATCCCTGCTCCTCGTGCACGCCGCCGCCCAGGGTGTACAGCAGGGTGTCCAGGTCGGGGCACACGCGCACGCCGTGCAGCCACATGTCGTCGCCGGTGTTGGCCACCACGGTGACCTGCGCGCTCGTGCCGCCGGAACCGTCGGGCAGGCGTTCGCGCAGCAGGGCGAGCAGGCCGCGGGTGAACCGCGCCCCGCCCACGCCGCCGGACAGCACGGTGATCCTCATCGTCGGCTCCGGGGGGTCGTCGCGGCGTCCGTGGCCGGTCGCGCGGGGGTGGGGGACTGGTCGGCGAACGCGATCACGGGCCGACCCGTGCGGGGGTGGGTCAGCACGTCGGCCTCGACGCCGTACACCTGGTGCAGCAGCGCGGGGGTGAGCACGTCGCGCGGGTGGCCTGCGGCGGCCAGGCGCCCGGCCGAGAGCACCAGCACGTGCTCGCAGAACGCCGCGGCCAGGTTCAGGTCGTGCAGGGCCGCCACGGTGGTGGTGCCCAGGTCGCGCACGAACGCCAGCAGGTGCAGCTGGGCGGCCACGTCCAGGTGGTTGGTCGGCTCGTCGAGCAGCAGCAGCGTGGGTTGCTGGGCCAGGGCGCGGGCGATGTGCACGCGCTGGCGCTCGCCCCCCGACAGCGTCGACCACGTGCGGTCGGCCAGGTGATCGGCCTCGGCGGCGACCAGCGCCCGCTCGACGGCGTCGGTGTCCGTGTCGGCGCCCCACAAGGTGCGGTACGGGATGCGCCCCAGGGCGACCACGTCGCGCACCGACAGGGGCACGGTGGCCGAGGACTCCTGCTCGAGCAGCGCGATCCGCCGGGCGCGCTCCCGGCGCGGCAGCGTGTGCACGGCGACCGGGGTGGTCGTCGCAGTCCCGGTGCCGGAGCTGGAGCCGGGCGTGGCGTGAGGGCCGTCGCCGCCGACCAGCACCGCGCCCGCCTCGGGCGTCAGCAGACCGGCCACGAGCCGCAGCAGGGTGGTCTTGCCGGCCCCGTTGGGCCCGAGCAGCCCGGTCAGCGCGCCCGCGGGCGGGGTCGCGTCGACCCCGTCGACCACCCACCGGCCGCCCAGGCGCGTGCCCACCTGCCGGATGCTCAGCTCCATGCCGTGCCCCGCCCCCGGCGCAGCAGCACCGCGAACACCGGCACGCCCAGCAGTGCCGTGACGATGCCGACGGGCAGCTCGCGCGGGTCGAACACCGTGCGGGCGAGCGTGTCGGCCCACACCAGGAACACGCCCCCGGCCAGGGCGGCGACCGGCAGCAGGCGCCGGTGCGCGGGGCCGGTGGCGACCGAGACGGCGTGCGGCAGCACGAGCCCGACGAACCCGATGGCCCCGCTGACGGCCACCATCGCGCCGGTCAGCAGTGCGACCAGCGTCATCAGGGTCCAGCGGGTGCGGTCGACGCCGATGCCGAGGGCGGCAGCCGCCGTGTCGCCGAACGCGAAAGCGTCCAGCCGCAGGCTGCTGGCCAGCAGCACCGCCCCGACCAGCAGCAGCGCGGTGCCGGCGATCGCGACGGACGACCAGGTGGCCCCCGCCAACGACCCCATGAGCCAGGCCAGGATGTCGCGGTACGAGTCGCCCGTGGCGGTCCAGAAGATGACGAACGAGGTGCCCGCCGCGCACAGCTGCGAGACGGCCAGCCCGGCCAGGACGGCCCGGCCGGGTGTCAGCACACCGCCGGTGCGGGCCAGTGACAAGGTGGCGACCAGGGCGGCCAGCGCCCCGGCGAAGGCCGCGACGGGCAGCAGCAGGCTGATGCCCACGATCAGCACGGCCACCGCGCCGAGCGACGCGCCGGAGGAGAGCCCCAGCAGGTACGGGTCGGCCAACGGGTTGCGGGTCAGGGACTGCATGACAGCCCCGGAGAGTGCCAGCCCCGCGCCCACCGCGGCGGCCGTCAGCACGCGCGGCAGCCGCAGCTCCCACACGATCGCGTCGTGCAGGGGCGCGACCGGGGTGACCGGCAGCCCCAGGTGGGCTCCGACGGAACGCGCCACCTCGCCGACCGCCAGGTCGGCCGGGCCGATCGTCACCGTGACCAGCACGGTGAGGACCAGCGCGACCAGACCGACCGTGACGAGCACGGCCAGCGGAGGTCGGCGAGGGGCGGTGTCCATCGAGGCGGCGATGCTCAGGAGGTGGCGTCGAGCGCGGCGACGTCCTGCGACACCTGCACGGCGGCCTCGGCGTTGCGCACGCCGGCCTCCGTGGCAGCGAACGGCACCACCACGTACCGGTGCTCGCGCACGGCCGTCAGCTGGGCGGTCGCCGGGTTCGACTCGAGCAGGGCGATCTTGGAGTCGGCGGTGTTCCACGTCGCGTCGACCAGCACTATCACCGACGGGTCGGCCGCCACGACCTGCTCCCAGCCCACCGACGTCCACGTGTCGTGCACGTCGGCGAACACGTTGGTCAGGCCGGCGGCGTCCATGATCATCTGCGCCGAGCCGATGCCCGCACCGACGTACGGGGTGTCCGTGCCCGAGGAATACCACAGGGCCGTGGTCGGCTCGGCGGGGGCGGTGATGTCGGCCAGGGCGGCCTCCTGCTCGGCGACGACCTCCTCGGCGCGGTCCTGCACGCCGAAGATCGAGGCGACCTCGCGGATCTCGTCGAAGACCACGTCGAAGGTCAACGGGTCGGGCTGGTAGCCGTCCTCCTTGCAGGCCGCCGGCGAGACGTACGTGCCGATGCCCAGGTCGGCCAGCGCGGGACGCTCACCGACACCGTCGGCCGAGAAGTTCGACTCCCAGCCGCCGTAGACGAAGTCGGGCTCGAGGGCGAGCAGCGCCTCCTGGCCCGGGACCTTGTCGGAGACCACGGGGATCGCCTGGTACGCGTCGGCCCACTGCTCGGGGACCGGCCCGTCGGCGAACGCCGTGCCGACCATGACGTCCTGCAGACCCAGGGCCAGCAGCATCTCGGTCGTCGAGGACTTGATGGTGAGCACGCGCTGCGGCGGGCTGTCGACCGTGACGGGCGTGCCGCAGTTGTCCAGCTCGACGGGTGTGAACGCGGCGGTGGTGCTCGCCGTGGACGGGGTCGTCGCGTCGGCCGCGGGCGTCGAGGAGCAGGCGGCGAGCGCCAGCACGGCCACGCCGGTGGCCAGGACCGCCCACCGACGGGTCGCAGGGCGGGCGGCGGGGTGCGCGCCGGACGGGCGCGCCTCGGGGGACAAGGGGGTCTGGGGGGAGGACATGGAGGCTCCAGGCGGATCGCGGGATCGCTGACGCACGCCGTCGGGCGCAGCCGGGGAGGGGATGCACGTCGCACCCGCGGAGGACCGTCCAGTGCCGGACGGTGCGACCCGACCATGCCCGGCCGGGTTCCGAGGCGTCACCATATGCCCGCCGGGTCCGTGCAGCGCAACACCTGCCCACCGGGCGTGCACCGCGCCGACGGGCCGCGCGCCCCCGGGGCGGGTGCCGGTCAGGCCGTCGCGGCGACCACGAGCGTGCGGGCGACCGCCTCGGCGTCCTCCCGCAGCAACCCGACGGTGACGCGCACGTGCCCGGGCCGGTGGTCGCCCGGCGCGGTCGCCAGGAACGGGGTGCCGGGTGCCACCCGGATGCCGGCGGCCTCCAGCCGGACCAGCGCGGTGGACTCGTCGAGCACGGGGAGCCACAGGTTCACCCCGTCACCGGGCCGGACCTGCAGGCCGTGGGCGGCCAGGGCGTCGCACAGCGCCCGCTGGCGGCCGTAGTACACGCGGCGGGCGTGTGCGACGGCGTCGACCGCCGCGCCGTCGACCAGCAGGTCGGCGAGCACCCGCTGCAGCAGCCTGCTCGTCCATCCGGGCCCGAGCATGCGCCGGGCGATGAGCGGGTCGATGACGGAGACCGGCCCACCGACCGCCGCGATGCGCAGGTCGGGCCCGTGCGACTTGGAGTACGAGCGCACGTGCACGACACGTTCGGGCAGGTACGCGCCGAGGCTGACGTCCTTGGCGGAGGCGATCTCACCGGAGTGGTCGTCCTCGATGACGTGCACGGTGCGGCGGGCGTCACGGCGGGCGTGCTCGTCGTCGGAGGCCTGGGCCTGCTGGGTGTGCCGACGCAGCACCGCGGCCAGCTCGCGCGCACGGGTCGCGGTGAGGCTGACCCCCGTCGGGTTGTGCGCGCGGGGCTGCAGGATCACGGCGTGCGCGCCGGCGTCGAGCGCCTCGGCGAGGGCGTCGGGTCGCATTCCCTGGTGGTCGAGCGCGACGGGGAGCCGTTCGAGGCCGAGCTGGTCGAGCAGGTCGAACAGCGGCGGGAACCCGGGGTCCTCGACCGCGACCCGGTCGCCGAAGCCGACGACCTGCTCGAGCGTGCGCCCGATGGCGTCGACGGCACCGTCGACCACCGTGAGCCGTCCGGGCGGGAACGGCCAGGACTCACGCAGCAGCCGCTCGAGCTCGGGGACGATGGGCGTGGTCACGTAGGTGGCCGTCTCGGCAGCGGGGGTGCGCGCCGACACGCGCGCGAGAGCAGGGCCCAGGGGTGGGAGCAGCTCGGGGTCGGGTGTGCCCGTCGAGAGGTCGACCAGGGGAGCCCCGGCCGGGCGGGTCTGCTCGCGCGGGTGGGCGCCGCCGGTCATGTCGCGGTAGCGCGGAGGCAACCAGCCGGCCGGCTCCGGCAGCACGAACGTGCCGGCGCGTCCCCGTGAGACGACCATGCCGACGGCCGACAGCGCCTGCCAGGCGCCGCTGACGGTGGCCGGGCTCACGCCGAGCCGCGCCGCGACGTCGCGCACGGTGGGCAGGCGGTCGCCCGCGCGCAGCTCGCCGCTGCGCACCAGGCGCGCGACGGTCGCCGCGATGCCGCGAGGGCTGCGGTCCTCGACCGCGACGACGAACGTGGCCGGCTCCATGGTGGTCATCGTGCCCCGTGACTGCGGTGTCCGGCGCCACCGGGCACGGCGGGAGGGCTCGGGCGCGAAGTGTTTACGACGGCGTCATCGACGTTAGCGGCGTGGAAACGCTGAGAAACCCCGCAGAAATGTTCAACGCTCAGAGTCACATTCCACGGCGACGGAGCCCCGGACGGGACACCAGCCGGGGGTCGCCTCTGACGGACCGAGACGGAGGACCCCCATGACAGTCGTGCGCGTCGCGTTCACCCAGGCCACCTGGACAGGCGACAAGGAGTCGATGATCGACCTCCACGAGGCCTGGACCCGTGAGGCCGCCGCGCAGGGCGCGCAGGTCATCGGCTTCCAGGAGCTGTTCTACGGTCCCTACTTCGGGATCACGCAGGACACGAAGTACTACGACTACGCCGAGACGATCCCCGGGCCGACCACGGACCGCTTCGCGGCGCTGGCCGCCGAGCTGGGCATCGTCATCGTGCTGCCGATCTACGAGGAGGACCAGCCCGGCGTCCTCTACAACACGGCGGTCGTCATCGACGCGGACGGCACCGTGCTCGGCAAGTACCGCAAGCACCACATCCCGCACCTGCCCAAGTTCTGGGAGAAGTTCTACTTCCGTCCCGGCAACCTGGGGTACCCCGTGTTCGAGACGGCCGTCGGCAAGATCGGCGTGAACATCTGCTACGACCGGCACTTCCCCGAGGGTTGGCGGAACCTCGCGCTCAACGGCGCCGAGATCGTGTTCAACCCGAACGCCACCGCCCCGGGCGTCTCGAACCGCCTGTGGGAGATCGAGCAGCCGGCCGCGGCCATCGCCAACGGCTACTTCGTGATCGCGAACAACCGCGTGGGCCTGGAGGACAACGAGTACGGGGACGAGGCCGTCAACTTCTACGGCTCGTCGTACGCGGTCGGCCCCGACGGCAACTTCGTCGGCGAGATCGGCTCCAGCAGCGAGAACCAGCTGATCGTGCGCGACCTCGACCTGGAGCAGATCCGCGAGGTGCGCGAGCGCTGGCAGTTCTTCCGCGACCGCCGGCCCGACGCCTACGGCCCGATCGTCGCCCCCTGACGGCTCTGCCCACCGGCGCCCCGCGACCCTGACACCCGAGAGGACACCTGATGGCCACCACGCTCATCACCGGCGGCACCGTCGTCAACGCGACAGGTCGCGGGGCTGCCGACGTCTTGATCGACGGCGAGAAGATCGTCGCCCTGCTCACCCCCGGCTCGACCCTGCTCGGCACCGACCTGTCGGCCGGTGTCGACCGCGTCATCGACGCGACCGGCAAGTACGTGATCCCCGGCGGGATCGACGCCCACACGCACATGGAGATGCCGTTCGGCGGCACGTTCGCCTCGGACACCTTCGAGACGGGCACCACCGCCGCCGCCTGGGGCGGCACCACCACGATCGTCGACTTCGCCGTGCAGTACGCGGGGGAGAGCCCCCTCGAGCAGTACGCCCTGTGGCAGGAGAAGGCCGCAGGCAGCTGCGCGATCGACTACGGGTTCCACCAGATCCTGTCCGACGTGCAGGACTCCTCGCTGCACGCCATGGACGAGCTCGTGAAGGAGGGCGTGACCAGCTTCAAGCTGTTCATGGCCTACAAGGGCGTGTTCCTGTCGGACGACGGGCAGATCGTCAAGGCCATGCAGAAGGCCGCGGACAACGGCTCGATGATCATGATGCACGCCGAGAACGGGTCGGTCATCGACCTGCTCGTGCAGCAGGCCGTCGCCGCCGGCAACACCTCGCCGTACTACCACGGCATCACCCGCCCGTGGCAGGCCGAGGAGGAGGCCACGCACCGCGCGATCATGTTGGCCAACCTCACCGGCGCACCCCTGTATGTGGTGCACGTGTCGGCCAAGCAGGCCGCCGAGCAGATCGCGCAGGCCCGCGACAAGGGCCAGAACGTGTTCGGCGAGACCTGTCCGCAGTACCTGTACCTCTCGCTCGAGGAGCAGCTCGGCGCCCCGGGGTTCGAGGGCGCCAAGTGGGTGTGCTCGACGCCGCTGCGCTCGCGGGCCGAGCACCACCAGGACCACATGTGGAACGCGCTGCGCACCAACGACCTGCAGCTCGTCTCCACCGACCACTGCCCGTTCTGCATGACCCAGAAGCAGATGGGCGCGGGCGACTTCTCCAAGATCCCCAACGGCATCGGATCCGTCGAGCACCGGCTCGACCTGCTCTACCAGGGCGTCGTCACCGGCGAGATCACCCTCGAGCGCTGGGTCGAGATCTGCTCGACCACCCCGGCCCGCATGTTCGGCATGTACGGCAAGAAGGGTGTCCTGGCCCCCGGTGCCGACGCCGACGTCGTGGTCTACGACCCGAACGGTCACACCTCGATCGGCCTCGGCAAGACCCACCACATGAACATGGACTACTCCGCCTGGGAGGGCTTCGAGATCGACGGCCACGTCGACACGGTCCTGTCCCGCGGTTCCGTCGTCGTCGACGGCGGTGCCTTCCACGGCCGCGCCGGCCACGGCCGGTACGTCAAGCGCGAGCTGTCCCAGTACCTCATCTGACAGGAGCCCCACCATGGACTTCGGAGTCGTCCTGCAGACGAACCCCCCGGCATCCCGCACCGTCGAGCTGGCCCGCCAGGCCGAGACCCACGGCTTCGACTACGTGTGGACGTTCGACTCGCACCTGCTGTGGCAGGAGCCGTTCGTCATCTACTCGGCGATCCTGGCCGCGACCCGCAAGGTGATCGTCGGCCCGATGGTCACCAACCCGGCCACGCGCGACTGGACCGTGCTGGCCTCGCTGTTCGCCACCCTCAACGAGATGTACGGCAACCGGACCGTGTGCGGCATCGGCCGCGGCGACTCCGCGGTGCGCACCCTCAACGGCCGCCCGTCGAACCTGTCGACGCTGCGCGACTCGATCCACGTGATCCGCGAGCTCGGCAACGACCGTGCCGTGGAGCACAACGGGCGCACCGTGCGGTTCCCGTGGGCCAAGGGTTCCGAGCTGGAGGTGTGGGTGGCCGCCTACGGTCCCCTCGCCCTCAAGCTCACCGGTGAGGTCGGCGACGCGTTCATCCTGCAGCTGGCCGACCCGGACATCGCCTCGTGGATGATCAAGGCCGTCCGGGACTCCGCGGAGGCCGCCGGGCGCAACCCCGACGAGGTCAAGTTCTGCGTGGCCGCACCGGCGTACGTCGGCGACGGCGACTCCCCGGCCGAACGGGCGCACATGCGCGAGCAGTGCCGCTGGTTCGGCGGCATGGTCGGCAACCACGTGGCCGACATCGTCTCGCGCTACGGCACCGACTCGGCGATCCCCAAGGCCCTGACCGACTACATCAAGAACCGCGAGGGCTACGACTACAACGAGCACGGCCGTGCGGGGAACTCGCACACCACGTTCGTGCCCGACGAGATCGTCGAGCGGTTCTGCCTGCTGGGCAGCCCCCGCGAGCACGTCGAGAAGCTCAAGGTCCTGCAGGACCTCGGCGTCACGCAGTTCGCCGCGTACCTCCAGCACGACAACAAGGAGGAGACGATGCGTCTGTACGGCGAGCGGATCATCCCGGCGATGGCCGAGGCCGTCGTGGCGACCGCATGAGCGAGCCCGTCACCTCGCTGCCCACCCGGGTGCTGCGCTCCCGGGTCGTCGTGGCCGTGGCGGCCACGCTCGCCCTGGCCGCCCTGTGGGAGCTGTACAAGCTGCTCGGCCCGGACGACGGCTGGTCGCTGGGGGAGACCCGCATGCTGCCGCGCACGGGCGACCTGGCCATGCCGCACACGTGGGAGATGGTCGGTCGGCTGTTCGAACCGGTCTCCGGCGCCAAGGACGCCGTGGTGCTCTGGCTCGCGGTCGTGCAGGCGGGCATGACGAGCCTGGGTATCGCCGCGGTGGGCTGGGTGCTGGGTGTGACGGTCGGGGTGCTGCTGGCGGTGGCGATGCAACGGCTGCGGGTCGTCGAGTCGGCCGTCCTGCCGCTGGTGATCCTGTCCCAGACCGTGCCACTGATCGCGCTCGCGCCGCTCGTGCGGTCCTGGGGCTCCCAGCTCGAGCTCGGGTTCGAGTGGATGCCGTGGATGTCGGTCGCGGTGATCGCCTCCTACCTGGCGTTCTTCCCCGTCGCTGTCGGGATGCTGCGCGGCCTGCAGTCGCCCGACACGATCCACGTCGAGCTGATGGCCGCGTACGGCGCGGGCTGGTGGGCGACCCTCGTGCGGCTGCGGCTGCCCGCCTCGGTGCCCTACCTTCTCCCGGCGATGCGTCTGGCCGCCGCGAACGCCGTGATCGGCACGGTCGTCGCCGAGGTCGCCACGGGCATGCCCGGTGGGCTCGGCCGGATGATCCTCGAGTTCGCCAACTTCGCCGCCAGCGACCCCGCCAAGCCCTGGGCCCCGATCTTCGGGGCGGTCGCGCTCGGCCTCCTGGCCGCAGGGCTCGTCGCCCTGCTCGGCCGCTCCCTGGGACGTTACCGACGAGTGGAGGTGGCTCGATGAGCGCCGCAGCAGTCAAGGTCAGCGCGGTCTCGCGGGTCTTCCGTGCGCAGGGCGGCAAGGGGAGCGAGGTGCACGCGCTCAGCGACGTCGACCTGACCGTCGCCTCGGGGGAGTTCGTCTCCCTCATCGGCCCTTCCGGCTGCGGCAAGTCCACGCTGCTGCGCCTGGTGGCCGACCTGGACACCCCGACCTCGGGCACCATCGAGGTCTTCGGTCGCCAGGCCCGGCAGGCGCGGCTCGCCCGCGACTACGGCATCGCGTTCCAGCAGGCCGGGCTGCTGCCCTGGCGCACCGTCCGGGCCAACATCGAGCTGCCGCTCGCGCTGTCCGGCACGGGCAAGGCGGGACGGCGCGAACGGGCCGACCACCTGCTCGAGCTCGTCGGCCTGGCCGACTTCGCCGACCACCACCCCGACCAGCTCTCGGGGGGCATGCAGCAGCGCGTCGCCATCGCCCGCGCGCTGGCCGAGGAGCCGAGCCTGCTGCTGATGGACGAGCCCTTCGGGGCGCTCGACGAGATGACCCGCGAGCACCTGCAGACCCAGCTGCTGCGCATCTGCGCGGAGACCCGGGCCGCCGTCGTGTTCGTCACTCACTCGATCCCCGAGGCGGTGTTCCTCTCGAACCGGGTCGTGGTGATGTCCCCGCGACCGGGCCGCATCCGCGAGATCGTCGACGTCACGCTCGACCGGTCGGCGGCCGTCGGCTCCACCGCGTCGAGCCCCGCCGAGGCCGGCGACACCGGCGACGCGCTGCGCAACGACACGGCGTTCTTCACCTCCGTCGCCGCCGTCCGTGAGGCGCTGCACGGCGGTGCGGTCGCCGCTCGCGGGGTGGACCTGCGATGACCGGGCGCGGGTTCGCGCGGCAGGTGCTGCCGCCCGTCGTGCTGCTCGTCGCCCTCGTCGCGGGCTGGCAGGCGCTGGTCGTGCTCGCAGACGTGCCGCCGTTCGTGCTGCCCGGGCCCGCGGACATCGCGGGGGAGGCCTCCACCTACGCCGGGCCGATCACCTCCGCGGCCCTGGTCACCGGCCGCAACGCGCTGCTCGGGCTGCTCCTGGGGTCGTTCCTGGCCATCCTGCTCGCAGTGGTCGCCGCCGCCTTCCGGCTCCTGGACCTGCTGGCCGCACCGGTCGTCACCGCGCTGTCGGTCGTGCCGATCGTCGCGCTCGCCCCGGTCCTGTACTCGATGTACGGCGCCAGCTCGGAGCAGGCCCGGGTCATCGTCGCCGCGCTCGCGGTCTTCGTACCCGTGTACGTCAACACGCTGCGCGGGCTCGGTCAGGTGCTGCCCGTGCACCGCGACCTCATGTGCGCGCTGGCCGCCACCCCGCAGCAGGTCGCACGCACCGTCACGATCCCCACGGCCGTGCCGTTCGTGTTCACCGGTCTGCGCATGGCGTCCTCGCTCGCCGTCATCTCCGCGATCGTCGCCGAGTACTTCGGCGGACCGCGATCCGGCATCGGCTCGTTCATCACGACCGCCGCCGCCGGCTCCAACTACGCGCAGGCCTGGGCGTACGTCCTCGGCGGCATCGTCGTCGGCCTGCTGTTCTACGCGGTGACCGCGCTCGCGGAGCACCTGGTCACCCGCCGGTCCGGCGCATGAGGCGCCCGGCCCGCACCCGTCCGCCTGCCAACGCCGCCAGGCCGGTCGAGGCGTGCAGCTCCCGCTGCCCGTCGGTCAGTTCCACCAGCGAAGGGAGATGACATGAGGACCACGAAGCGTTGGGGGGCGGCGGTGGCCGCAGGTCTGGCAGCAGGTCTGCTGCTGAGCGCCTGTGCGAGCGGCTCGGAGGCGGACGAGGCCGACTCGACCGCGGCCGAGGACGGATCCGGTGAGCTCACCCCGGTCAAGCTGCAGCTGCAGTGGCTGACGCAGGCCCAGTTCGCGGGCTACTACGCGGCCCTCGACCAGGGCTACTACGAGGACGAGGGCCTGGACGTCGAGATCCTGCCGTCCGGTGGCGACATCGTCCCGCAGGACGCCCTGGCCGCCGGCGAGGTGGACTACGCGATCGCGTGGGTGCCCAAGGTGCTCGGCTCGATCGAGCAGGGTGCGAACATCACCGACGTCGCGCAGATCTTCGAGCGTTCCGCGACGCTGCAGGTCTCGTTCAAGGACGCCGGCATCACCTCGCCCGCCGACCTGGCAGGCAAGAAGGTCGGCTCGTGGGGCTACGGCAACGAGTGGGAGCTGTTCGCGGGCCTGAACAAGGCCGGTGTCACCGACTTCGAGCTGGTCACGCAGGCGTTCGACATGCTGGGTCTGCTCAACGGCGACATCGACGCCGCGCAGGCCATGACGTACAACGAGTACGCGCAGCTGCTGGAGACGGTGAACCCGGAGACCGGCGAGCTGTACACGGCCGACGACTTCAACGTCATCGACTGGAACGAGGAGGGTACCGCGATGCTCCAGGACGCCATCTGGGCGGACACGGAGCGCCTGGAGTCCGACACGGACTACCAGGACACGACGGTGAAGTTCATCAAGGCCTCCATCAAGGGCTGGGTGTACGCCCGCGACAACGCCCAGGAGGCCGCCGACATCGTCACGGCCGCCGGCTCCACCCTGGGCACCAGCCACCAGCTGTGGATGACCAACGAGGTCAACAAGCTGATCTGGCCGAGCACCACCGGTGGCATCGGCCTGGTCGACCCCGACGCGTGGGCCAGCACGGTCGCCCTCGCGCTCGAGACGCACAACGAGACCGGGGCGACGATCATCACCCAGGAGCCGCCGGAGTCGGCCTTCACGACCGAGTACGTCGAGAAGGCCCTCGCGGAGCTCACGGACGAGGGCGTCGACGTCGTCGGCGCCGACTGGGCACCGATCGACGTCACCCTCGCCGAGGGCGGGAACTGATCGCCGCGCCGGTGCGGTGCGGCGTGCCTCGCGCCCGCCGCACCGCACCGGCGAGACAGTCCCCTGAACAGCACGCACACCGAGGAGAAGGCTCCATGAGCAGCCACGAGGACGGCACCACCCTGCAGCTCGACCGCGCGCACGTGTTCCACTCGTGGTCCGCGCAGGCCCACCTGAACCCGATGGCCGTGGCCGGCGGGTCCGGCAGCCACGTCTGGGACGAGTCCGGGCGGCGCTACCTCGACTTCTCCTCGCAGCTGGTCAACACGAACATCGGCCACCAGCACCCGAAGGTGGTGGCCGCGATCCAGGAGCAGGCCGCGGTCCTGACCACGATCGCGCCGGCCACGGCGAACCGGACCCGCGGAGAGGCCGCCGAGCGCATCCTCGCGCACGCCCCCGACGGGTTCTCCAAGATCTTCTTCACCAACGCCGGCGCCGACGCCAACGAGAACGCCATCCGGATGGCCCGCCTGCACACCGGCCGCGACAAGGTCGTCTCCGCGTACCGCTCGTACCACGGCAACACGGGGGCCGCCGTGGTGGCCACGGGCGACTGGCGTCGCCTGCCCAACGAGTACGCGCGCGGCCACCTGCACGTGTTCGGCCCGTACCTGTACCGCACGGAGTTCTGGGCGAGCACGCCCGAGGAGGAGTGCGAGCGCGCGCTGCACCACCTCGAGCGCATCCTGCAGGTCGAGGGCCCCGACACCGTCGCCGCGATCCTGCTCGAGACGATCCCGGGCACCGCCGGCGTGCTCGTGCCTCCGCCCGGGTACCTGCCGGGTGTGCGCGCCCTGGCCGACCGGTACGGCATCGTGCTGATCCTCGACGAGGTCATGGCCGGGTTCGGCCGCACGGGTGCGTGGCTCGCCCTGGACCACTACGACGTGCGCCCGGACCTCGTGACGTTCGCCAAGGGCGTCAACTCCGGGTACGTGCCCGCCGGCGGCGTGATGATCTCCGAGCCGATCGCCACGACCTTCGACGACCGCGTGTTCCCCGGCGGTCTGACCTACTCCGGGCACCCCCTGGCCATGGCCGCGATCGTCGCCACGCTCGACGCCATGACCGAGGAGAAGGTCGTCGAGAACGCGGCCACGATCGGCACGGACGTGCTCGGCCCGGGCCTGGCCGCGATCGCCCAGCGCAACCCGCTGGTCGGCGAGGTGCGCGGCCTGGGGGTCTTCTGGGCCGTCGAGCTGGTCGCCGACCAGGAGACCCGCACCCCCGTGAGCCCGGCCGTCATGGGGCGCATCAAGGCCGGCATGCTCGCGCACGACGTGCTGCCGTTCGTCGCCGACAACCGCG
This sequence comes from Cellulomonas soli, assembly GCF_052036975.1. GTDB lineage: Bacteria > Actinomycetota > Actinomycetes > Actinomycetales > Cellulomonadaceae > Cellulomonas > Cellulomonas soli_A. The sequence continues at coordinate 67,982 of NZ_JBQIAR010000013.1, read as the reverse complement.
TGCACGTCGTCCCGCCGTGCATCGTCACACCGGACGAGGCCGCCCTCGGGCTCGAGGTCCTCGGTACCGTGCTCGACGAGGTCGCCGCCGCCCTCTGACCCCGCCACGACGGCACCCCCGGTCCGCCCGGGGGCGCCGCGCCCGTCCCACCACCCGTCTGGAGAGTCCCGCATGCCCACCGCCGATCCGCAGCCCGAGCTGGCCGCACCCGCGACCCCGCGCCCCCGCCGTGCCCTCGTCACCGGGGCCTCGTCCGGCATCGGTGCGGCCACCGTGCGCCGCCTGCGGGCCGAGGGGTGGGACGTCGTGGCCCTGGCCCGTCGCGCCGACCGCCTCGCCGCGCTCGCCGAGGAGACCGGTGCGGAGGCGTTCGTCGCCGACATCACCGTCGCCGAGGACATCGAGCGGCTCGCCGCGTACCTGGGCGCCACGGGCGGTCTGGACGCCGTCGTCAACAACGCCGGTGGCGCACTGGGCCTGGAGCCCGTCGCCGACGCCGACCTCGAGCTGTGGCGACGCATGTACGAGCTGAACGTGCTGGGCACGCTGCGCGTCACCCAGGCCGTGCTGCCGCTGCTGCGCGCCTCGGGTGCCGGCGACATCCTCATCGTCACCTCGACGGCCGCCCACGGCACCTACGAGGGCGGTGCGGGGTACACCGGTGTCAAGCACGCCGAGCGCATGCTCACCCAGACGCTGCGCTGGGAGCTGGTCGGCGAGCCGCTGCGGGTCATCGAGATCTCGCCCGGCAACGTCGCCACCGAGGAGTTCTCGCTGGTGCGGTTCGACGGTGACGCCGAGCGAGCCGCCAAGGTCTACGAGGGCTACCAGCCGCTCGTCGCCGACGACATCGCCGACACGATCACCTGGACCCTCACGCGCCCCGCGCACGTGAACGTCGACCTGCTGATCGTCCGGCCCCGCGCCCAGGCGCACAACACGAAGATCGCCCGCACGGGCGTGTGAGCGGCGGGCCCGGTGGTGGGCCGTCAGCGCGACCCACCACCCAGGCCTTCCTCGCGTGCCCGGACGATCAGTGCGGACCGGTCGGACACCTCGAGCTTGGTGAGCACGTTCGCCACGTGGTTGCGCACGGTCTTCGGGCTCAGGTGCAGACGCCGGGAGACGGCGAGGTTGTCCAGGCCGGCGGCGACCAGGTCGAGCACCTCGCGCTCGCGGTCGGTCAGCCGAGGGAACGGCACGCGCACGGCGGCCCGTCCGCCCAGCACGTACGCCAGGGCACGCTCGGCCACGGCAGGGGCCAGGATCATCTCTCCTGCGGCCACGGCACGGACAGCCCGCTCGACCGCGTCCGGCGGCGCGGACTTCACCAGGTAGCCGCGGGCGCCGGCGCGCACGGCGGCCACCACGGTGTCCTCGTCCTCGTGCATCGTGACGACCAGCACCCTCAGGTCGGGGCGTTCGCGCAGGATCTCGCGCGTGACGTCGACACCCGAGCCGTCACCCAGGTCCAGGTCCATCAGCACCACGTCCGCCCGGACCCCGGAGGTGAGCAGCGCACGTGCTGCGCCGGCACCGGCTGCCTGGCCGGTGACCTCGATGCCGTCGAGCGAGTCGAGCAGGGCTGCCATGCCCAGGCGGAACACCGGGTGGTCGTCGACCACGACGACACGCACCGGCCCGCCGCTCATACCGTCGGCTCCGGGCTCAGCGGCACGCGAGCGCGCACGAGCGTGCCGCGCCCGGTCGGTCCGGGGACGATCTCGACGGCACCGCCCAGCTCCTCGGCCCTCTCCCGGAGTGACCGGGTGCCCACGCCCGTCGTCGCGTCCGGTGGCACGCCCACGCCGTCGTCGAGGCAGCTCACGGCCAGCCACGCCTCGGGCGGGACGCCCGGGCCCGCCTCGATCCGCACGCTCACCCGGCATCCGTCGGCGCCGCTGTGCCGGCCGGCGTTGACGACCGACTCCGCGACGATCGCGTACGCCGCGGCGGCCACGCGGGCGTCCAGCTGCCGGCTCTCCTCGTAGGTACGCACGTCGTCGATGTCCAGGTGCACGCCGAACCCGTGGTCGGTGCGCTGCGCGAGGTCCTCCAGCGCGGCAGCCAGACCGTGCTCGTCGAGCACCGGCGGCAGCAGGCTGCGGGAGAGCAGGCGCACGTCCTGCACCCGCTGGTCGACCTCGGCCTGCAGCTCGCCGAGCAGGACGGCCGTGGCCGACGGGTCCCGTCCGAGCGTGTTGCGTGCCGCCTGCAGGCCGAGCCCGAGCCCGGTCAGCCACGGGCCGATGCCGTCGTGCAGCTCGCGGCGGATCAGCTGCCGTTCGGCGAGCCGGGCCCGGGTCGCGGTGTCGCGTGCCCGCGCGAGCGCGTGCGCCCCCGCCGTGAGCGCCATCCCCGCGCTGACCACGGGCAGCAGGCCGTCCACGGCGGTCGCGCTGCGGGAGTCGAGCCGTTCCCCGGGGCGTCCGGTGAAGGTCAACGTGCCCACGACGCGGCCGCCGCGCTCCAGTCGGCGTTCGTACGGCACCGACGTCGCCCGCCCCCACGTGACCGGTGCGAGTGCCCCGTCGGCCGGGGCGAGCGTCACCGACTCCAGCCGCAGCGACTCGCCGACGCCGGCCGCCAGCGTGCGCAGCAGCGCGTCGGAGTCGTCGGCGGCGGACAGGTGCGCACCGACGAGCAGGGCGGCGTGGCCGGGGTTGGCGGCCTCGCCGTACACCAGGCGACGGACCTGCCGGTCCAGGCGGGTGCGGGCCGGCTGGACCGCGAGCACGACCCCGACCGCGGCGGCCGCCCGGGCCACGGCGTCGTTGCCGACCAGTGCGGTGACGGCCAGGGTCACGGCTGCGTACACGACCACCAGCCCGAGGGTGAGCAGGGCCAGGATCGACGCGCGGCTGACGGCCAGGTCGATGCCCCACAGGCGGTTGCGCAGCACGGTGACCAGCAGGGCCACGGGGAACAGCACCTGGCACGCCAGATGGGTCAAGGGCACCGCCATCATCAGGTCGGGGGCGGTGCGCAGGAACAGCAGCGGGATGAACGAGGCCGCCATGAGTGCGGTGCCCAGGGCGAGCAGGCCCAGGCCGGGACGTTCCTCGAGTGACCCGTGACGGTGGCGCCAGGCGGTGGCGGCGGCGGTCAGCAGCCCCAGCACCACCGCCGCGGCCAGCAGGCCGGTGTTGTCGCGCTGCGGTGCGAGCAGCTGTTGCGCGGTCATCGCGGCGGCGAGCACCCCGCCGGCGGTCGCGCCGGTGCGCGCGACCGGTGGCAGGCGGCCTTCGCGCACGAGCCACGGGACCACCAGGAACAGCGCCAGCGTGCCGGGCACCCAGGCCCAGCCGTACAGCGCGGCGACGGGTTCCGCGGCGGGCACGAGCGGGTGGGAGATCCTGTACGCCGACCAGGCCCCACCCACGGCCGAGGCGCCGCAGCCCACCGCCATCACCGCCACGAGCCAGCCCACGGGGTGCGCACGACGGGCCAGGACGACGGCCGCGACGGCGCCCTGCACGAGCGCCGCGGTGGCGTCGACCACGAAGAAGAGCAGGTCGCCCTCGAACGGCACCCGTGCCGCGACGCGGACCACGACCGCTGCGACCGCGAGCGTCCATGCGACCAGGGCGACGGCCGCGGCGGCGCGCGGTGCGCCGACGCTGCGGGTGGCCCCCTGTCCCATGCGGTCACGGTAGAGGGCGCAGAGCGGGACGAAGAGGGGCGAACCGGGTGAGTTCGACGTCTCACCCGGTCCGCCCGTCCGGTGGGGCCAGATGGTCAGCGGCGGTCGCCCAGGGCGAAGCCGAGCGCGACGACCAGCAGCCACAGTGGTCCGGTGAAGCCCGCCATGTACTGGAAGGGCGAGATGCCCGCCAGGCACGTCAGGGCGCCCAGCACGAGGCTGACCACACCGATCCAGCGCGGTGCGGCGGCGTGACGCAGTGCTGCGACGGCCAGAGCCAGGCCTGACAGCCCCGCGCCGAGCCACAGCCACGGGATGGTGGCGACCCAGTCGGTGTAGAACGCGCCGGACTCGGGAACCAGCATGCTCGTGTCGCTCAGCCCGAACAGGAACTGGGTGTCCAGCCCGCTGCCGAGCAGCAGCGCCGCCGAGACGAGCCCCAGGCCCCAGGCGGCGAGCTTGCCGAGCAGGGAACCGACCGGTGCCTGCTGGTCGAGCCGGCGGGCGAGCCCGAGCGCGAACACGGGCAGCAGGAGCAGGCACAGCGTGGTCGTGACGTGGAACGCCAGGAACGCGCCCTGCTTGCCGGCGGCGTCCGCGACGATCGCCCCGGCGTCGCCCGCCGTGGCCTCCCAGTCCACCGAGGCGGCCAGGGACGACTGGATCGAGGCGATGCCGAGAGCCCCGGCGGCGACCCCCGTCCAGGCCCACGCGCGGCTCGTCGAGGAGCGGGAGGGACGGGTGGTGCGCAGGGTCGTGGTGTCGACGGTGTGGCTGGTCATGCGGTGCTCCTGGTGCTCGTGGGGGTGGTGCGGTGCCTCGTCAGGTTCGTCGGGGGCCCCGCCCGGGCACCAGGGCGCCGAGCCCGACCTTCCGGGCGGTCGGCCCGGGCGGCGTGGCCCGGTGCGGTGCGCCGGATTCACAGGAATCACGGCGTGTCTGTGCCCAGCCTGTCGATTGCCTGTCAAAGCAGGTCAGACGCCTCTTGCGGTCGGCGGGACGCCCGATGGGCCGGGCGACCGCACAACCGACAGGAAGGAACGACCATGAGCATCGGTGCCGTCACCGGCACGACGTCGTCCGCGTACCTCGCGGCGACGACCGGCTCCTCGACGTCCGGCGTGAGCCGTGGCGGCGGGGTCCCGGGGCACATCGAGACCGCCGCCGAGACGCTGGGGCTGTCCACGGACCAGGTCATGGCCGCGCTCGACCAGGGGCAGACGCTGGCCGAGCTGGCGCAGGAGCAGGGTGTGTCGAAGGACGACCTCGTCGCGGCGTTGGTCGCCGACGCACCCGAGGCGATCACCGCGACGGGAGACGTGGAGTCGTTCGTCACCTCGCTCGTGGAGGGCACGGGCGCCGGTCGCGGGCCGGCGGGACCTCCGCCGCCGCCCCCGTCGGGCGGGGCGCTGACCGGTGAGCTCACCACCGAGCAGCAGACCACCTTCGACGCGTTGGCCGACCTGCTGGGCACGGACTCCCAGTCGCTGCTCGGCGAGCTGCAGTCGGGCACGTCGCTGCTGGACCTGCTCGACGACGCCGGGGTGTCCTACGAGGACCTCGCGGGCGCCGTGCAGTCCGGGCTGCTGGTCGACGTCGAGCTCTGAGAACCCGGGCGAGCGACCCGTCGCGGCGACCGTACTGGTCGTCGCGACGGGCCTGCCCGCCGGGCGCGTCAGGCGAGCGTCACAGCTCCCGCTCGGCGTACACGCGCAGGCTGTCGCGCACGAACGTGGCGCCCTTCTCCCCGTCGTAGGTCGCGGCGAACCGCGGGTCGGTCACGTACATCTCGGCCAGCCCCAGCACGTAGTCCTTGACGGGTGCCGTGCCGTGGCCGGGGGTGCCCGGGATCGACCCGAGCCAGGCCACGTGCCGGGCGGCCAGCCTCTGGGCGACGTCGTCGTCCGGTGCGGTGCCGGCGCGGGCCGCAGCGGTCCAGTCCTGCGTGAGCGTCGCGGCACGCGCCGTCCACGCGGTGCGCTCGGCCTCGTCCATGCCCTGCCACCAGCGGTCGCCGGCCCGGTACGCCTCGGCGCCCCACCGCTCGGTGACCTCCTGCTCGTGCTGCGTGTGGTCGAACCCGTCGAACATCTGCTCGGGCATCAGCGCTGCCCCTTCCTCTCGTGCGGCGATCGTCCGTTCGACGGACGCGACCTGCCGGGTCAGCCGGGCCTGCTCGGCGTGCAGCTGGCGCAGGTGGTGGCGCAGCGCCTCGGCCTCGTCCTGCCCGTCGTCCAGCACCCGCCGGATCGCGGGCAGGCCCAGACCGAGGTCGCGCAGCAGCAGGATCCGCTGGAGCCGGACCAGGGCGTCCTGGTCGTACCAGCGGTACCCGCCGTGCCCCACGCGGCTGGGCGGCAGCAGTCCCACGGCGTCGTAGTGACGCAGCGTGCGGCTGGTCGTCCCGACCAGTCGGGCGACCTCCTGGATCGAGGCCTCCATGCGTGCACACCTCCTGGCCCGGTCGTGTCCGTCCGTACTCCGGTGCAGAGGCGCACAGTGGCGTCCAGTGGCGCCAGAGCGAGGGACGGCCCACCCGTTCTGGGTGGACGATTCGACGCTAGGAGTTGACGTGACGTCAAGGTCAAGCCTGTCGGGCGGTCACCTCCGGTCCGCTCGGCGACTCCTGTGCGGTCCCAGCAGGCCGAGCACCGTGGCGACCAGCGACGCGGTGTCGTCGACCACGGCGGTCGCGCCCGCTGCGGCCAGCTCGCCCGGCGCCGCGTACCCCCACGAGACCCCGACGGTGCGGATGCCGTGCTCGGCGGCGCCGTGCACGTCGTGCGAGCGGTCACCGACCATGACGATCGCGTCCGTCGCCGGGACGCGGTCCGCGCCCAGGCCCGCGAGCGCCTCGGCGATCACCAGGGCCTTGGTGGAGGTCGACTCGTCGAGCGGTGCACCCTGCACGGCGTCGACCAGCGCGGTCAGGGCGAACCGGTCGCACACCGGCCGGGCGTACGCGGTGGGTTTCGAGGTGGCGACCACCAGCGTGCAGCCGGCCGCCCGCAGCTCGGTCAACGCCTGGGGGAGTCCCGGGAACACGTGGGCGTCGAACAGGCGCCCGGCGGAGTAGTCGGACCGGTAGGCCGTGACGGCCTCGTGCAGCCGCGCACGCGGCACCCCGTGGCTGGTGAACGAGTCGGTGATCGGTGGCCCGACGAACGAGCGCAGCGTGGCGGAGTCCGGTACCGGAAGCCCCAGCGCGCGGTACGCGTGCGCGGCCGAGGCGACGATCCCCGGTGCGGAGTCCATCAGCGTGCCGTCGAGGTCGAGCAGGACGAGGGGGCGCGGCGGGACGGTCACCGCCCCAGTCTGACCGACTCCGTGCCTGCCGGGCGTCGCACGGGAGCGGCACGGCAGCCGGCCGTCGGCGGGCGAGGCGCCCGTTCCCCGGCGCTGTCACTCGGGGGTCATGTTCGGCCCGTACCCTGCGCTCATGGCGACGACTGAGGCGGCCCCCGGCCAGCAACTGCCCGACGACCGCGAGATCCTCGACTGGGAGCTGTTCGGCACCGCCAGCAGGGCGCTGGCGCAGTCCGTCGTCGACTCCGGGTTCGAGCCTGACCTCGTGGTGGCCGTCGCCCGCGGCGGTCTGCTGCCGGGTGGGGCGATCTCGTACGCGCTGGGCACCAAGGCGGTCGGCACGCTCAACGTGGAGTTCTACACGGGTGTCGACGAGCGTCTGCCCGACCCCGTGGTGCTGCCGCCGTTGCTGGACACCGACGCCCTGGCCGGTCTGCGGCTGCTCGTCGTCGACGACGTCGCCGACACGGGCGAGACCTTGGCCCTGGTGCAGCGGCTGATGACGGCGCACTGCGCCGAGGCGCGCACCGCGGTGCTGTATGCCAAGCCGCACTCGATCGTGAACCCGGACTACGTGTGGCGCCGCACGGACCGGTGGATCACGTTCCCGTGGTCCGACCAGCCTCCTGTGCAGCGCGTCACTGCCTGAGCCGCAAGGCTCCGACCGCCATTCGTGGCGCCGTTCCCGGCTCGTGCCGGGCGTGCGGCTCCTAGGGTGGTCGCCGTGACCTCGAAGCCGAGCGACCCTCGCGTGCACCTCGACCAGGTCGGGCAGCTGCCCGGCGTCCCGTTCTCCGCGACCCTGGTGACGCAAGCCGTCGAACCCGTGGCGTGGCGGCTGGAGCAGGCTGGGCGCCCGGTGGCCGCGGGTGTCTCCACCCCCGGGGGGTGGGACGACTCGGCGGGGCTCGACGTGCACACGCTGGACGTCGGCCCGCTCGCACCGGGGGAGGGCTACACGCTCGTCGCCGACGGGGTCACGAGCCACCCGTTCCGCGTCGCGGCCGACCTGCACGCCCCGCTCGCGGCCGACGCTCTGCGGTTCTTCCACCTGCAGCGCTCGGGCACCGAGATCGGCCCCGACGTGGCCGGACCGGCGTACGTGCGGCCCGCCGGGCACACGGCCGGCTGCGCGCACGGTGGTGACACCCGCGTGGCCTGCCTGCCCGCCGGGCGCGCGGTGACGGCCGACGGCGTCGACCTGTACCAGGGCTGGACCGACGAGCACGTGCTCGACGTGAGCGGCGGCTGGTACGACGCGGGCGACCAGGGCAAGTACGTCGTCAACGCCGGGATCGCCGTCGCCCAGCTGCTCGGCACCCACGAGCGCCTGGTGGCCCGGTCGGCGGCCGGGGCCACCGTGGACTCCGAGCTCTTGCGGGCCCTGCGCGAGGAGGCCCGCTGGGAGCTGGAGTGGATGCTGCGCATGCGCGTGCCCGCCGGGTCCCGGTACGCCGGGCTGGTGCACCACAAGGTGCACGACGAGTCGTGGACGCCCCTGCCCACGCTGCCGCACCTCGACCCGCAGCGCCGCTACCTGCACCGCCCCTCGACGGCCGCCACCCTCAACCTGGCGGCGGCGGCCGCGCAGGGCGCCCGGGTGCTGGCCGGGAACGACGAGGCGTTCGCGTCGGTGCTGCTGACCGCGGCGCGTCAGGCGTATGCCGCGGCGCTCACCCAGCCGGTGCTGCTGGCCCCCGACACGAACGTCGTGGCCGACTTCGGCGGTGGACCGTACGACGACATGCACCTGGACGACGAGTGGTACTGGGCGGCCGCCGAGCTCTACCTGAGCACGGGGGAGGCCCCCTACCTGGCGGACCTTCGCGCCAACGCGTGCCATGTCGAGGGCGCAGAGCCGGTCTTCGTCCCCGAGGGCCACGACTGGAAGGACCTCGCCGCGCTGGCCCGTCTGGACCTGGCCACGGTGCCGAGCGCCCTGCCCGAGCGCGAGCAGGTGCGCGCCGGTGTCGTCGAGGCGGCGCAGGAGCTGCTGGACACGCAGGCCGCCCAGCCGTTCGGCACGCCGTACGCCCCGCGCGACGGGCGCTACGACTGGGGCTCCAACGGCCTGGTGCTCAACCTGCTCACGGTGCTGCTGGCCGCCGCCGACGTCAGCGGCGAGGACCGGTTCGTGCACGGAGCGGCCACCGGCCTCGGGTACCTGCTGGGGCGCAACGCGCTGGGGCTGTCGTACGTGACGGGGTACGGCACGCGGTGGGTCCACCACCAGCACAGCCGCTGGTACGCCGGCCAGCTCGACCCGACGCTGCCCGACCCTCCCCCCGGCACGCTCAGCGGCGGCCCGAACTCCTCCACGCAGGACGAGGTCGCTGCCGCGGCCGTCGGCGGGCTGCCCGCGCAGCGCTGCTTCGTGGACGACATCGGCGCGTGGTCCGTCAACGAGCTGACGATCAACTGGAACGCCCCGTTGGTGCAGGTTGCCGCGCTGCTCGCGTACCCCGGCGGGCGCCTCGACTAGCATGGTGCGCACAGGCGTCGACCCGGCCATCACCGGTGAGCCTCCGGAAGAACAGGGCACCCCCGGGCGCCCCCAGTAGAACCGGACGGGGCAGGCCCGTCACAGCCGTCGCAGAGTGGTCGATCACCCCGTCAGGGGTGAGTGGCAAGCGGGGTGGTACCGCGGTGGTCCCGGACGTCCGGGCCCGTCGTCCTCGCGGTCCCGTGCCGTTGCGCACCCTCGGGTGCCGATCACAGGAGCGTCCCGCGTGGCCTACCCGCTGCACCGCTCGTCCGGCTCCGCCGGGCCCGCCAGCCCGATCACCGTCCCCGCCTCGCCCGACCTGCCCGCGCTGGAGCGCGACGTGCTCGCGCACTGGGAGGCCGACGGCACGTTCGCGGCCTCCGTGCAGGCGCGCGACGCCGGTGAGCACGGCGCCAACGAGTTCGTGTTCTACGACGGCCCGCCGTTCGCCAACGGTCTGCCGCACTACGGTCACCTGCTCACGGGCTACGTCAAGGACGTCGTGCCGCGCTACCAGACCATGCGCGGGCGCCGTGTCGAGCGCCGGTTCGGCTGGGACACCCACGGTCTGCCCGCCGAGCTCGAGGCCGAGCGGATCCTGGGCATCACCGACAAGTCGCAGATCGAGGAGATGGGCATCGCCGCGTTCAACGCCGCGTGCCGCGAGTCGGTGCTGCGCTACACGGGCGAGTGGCAGGGCTACGTCACCCGGCAGGCGCGCTGGGTCGACTTCGAGAACGACTACAAGACCCTCGACATCACGTTCATGGAGTCGGTCCTGTGGGCGTTCAAGCGCCTGTACGACAAGGGGCTGGCCTACGAGGGCTACCGCGTGCTGCCGTACTGCTGGCGCGACGAGACCCCGCTGTCCAACCACGAGCTGCGCATGGACGACGACGTCTACGCCTCCCGCCAGGACCCGGCGTTGACCGTCGGCGTGCGCCTGGAGACCGGTGAGCTCGCCCTGCTGTGGACCACCACGCCGTGGACCCTGCCCAGCAACCTGGCGCTCGCGGTCGGCCCGGACATCGAGTACCTGGTCGTCGAGCCGCAGGACGGTTCGCCGCTGGCCGAGCAGCATGCGGGGGAGCGGTTCGTGCTGGCCGCCGCGCGGCTGGCCGCGTACGCCCGCGAGCTGGGTGCCGAGCCGACGGTCGTCGCGCGTCTGCAGGGCACCGACCTGGTCGGGCGCTCCTACACCCCGCCGTTCGACTACTTCGCCGGGCACGCGAACGCGCACGTGGTCCTCGCGGGCGACTTCGTCACCACCGAGGACGGCTCGGGCATCGTGCACATGGCGCCCGCGTTCGGTGAGGACGACATGCTCGCGTGCGACGCGGTCGGCATCACGCCGGTCGTGCCGGTCGACGCCAAGGGCCGGTTCACCGCCGAGGTGCCCGACTACGCCGGGCAGCAGGTGTTCGACGCGAACAAGGCCGTCATCGCCGACCTCAAGGCCGGCACCGGTCCGCTGGCGCGTGTGCCCGCCGGCACCCGTGCCGTGCTGGTCCGGCACGAGACGTACGAGCACTCCTACCCGCACTGCTGGCGCTGCCGGAACCCCCTGATCTACAAGGCCGTCTCGTCGTGGTTCGTGCGGGTCAGCGAGTTCCGCGACCGCATGGTCGAGCTGAACCAGCAGATCGACTGGACGCCCGAGCACATCAAGGACGGCCAGTTCGGCAAGTGGCTGTCCAACGCGCGCGACTGGTCGATCAGCCGCAACCGGTACTGGGGCACCCCGATCCCGGTGTGGGTGTCCGACGACCCGGCGTACCCGCGCATCGATGTGTACGGCTCGCTGGACGAGCTGCAGGCGGACTTCGGGCGGCTGCCGCTCAACGAGAACGGTGAGCCCGACCTGCACCGGCCGTTCATCGACGACCTGACGCGCCCCAACCCGGACGACCCGACCGGGGCCGCGACCATGCGACGCATCCCGGACGTGCTCGACGTGTGGTTCGACTCGGGTTCGATGCCGTTCGCGCAGGTGCACTACCCGTTCGAGAACGCCGACTGGTTCGAGCACCACTACCCGGGCGACTTCATCGTGGAGTACATCGGGCAGACCCGCGGCTGGTTCTACACGCTGCACGTGCTGGCCACGGCCCTGTTCGACCGGCCGGCGTTCCGCTCGTGCGTGAGCCACGGCATCGTGCTGGGTGACGACGGCCGCAAGGCCTCCAAGTCGCTGCGCAACTACCCCGACCCGTTGGAGATGTTCGACAAGTACGGCTCGGACGCGGTGCGCTGGTCGCTCATGGGCTCACCCGTGCTGCGTGGCGGCAACCTGGTCGTGGCGGAGGAGGGCATCCGGGACGGTGTGCGCCAGGTGCTGCTGCCGTTGTGGAGCACCTACTACTTCTTCACGCTGTACGCCGGCGCGGCAGCCGACGGTGCCGGGTACACGGCCCGTGCGGTGGACGCCGACCGGGTCGCGGGGCTGCCGGCCCTCGACCGGTACCTGCTGGCCCGCACGCACGACATGGTCGTCGCGGCCCAGGCCCACCTGGACGCGTACGACATCGCCGCGGCCTGCGAGGTCGTACGCGACCACCTGGACGTGCTGACCAACTGGTACGTGCGCACCCAGCGGGACCGCTTCTGGGCCGAGGACGCCGACGCGTTCGACACCCTGTGGACCTCGCTCGAGGTGCTCACGCGTGTCATGGCCCCGCTGGCGCCGATGGTCACCGAGGAGGTCTGGCGTGGTCTGACCGGTGGGCGCAGCGTGCACCTGGCCGACTGGCCGGTGCCCGGCGAGGGCGCCCTGGTGGCCGACGACGCCCTGGTCGCCGCGATGGACCAGGTGCGCTCGGTCACCTCCAGCGCGCTCGGCCTGCGCAAGGCGCACGGGCAGCGCGTCCGTCAGCCTCTGCGGACCCTCACGGTCGCGGTCGACGACCCGGATGCGCTGACGCCGTACTCGGCGCTGCTGGCCAGCGAGCTGAACGTCAAGCAGGTGCAGCTGGTGGCAGCCGATGCCGGGGTGGCCGAACGGTTCGGCATCGCGCAGCGGCTGGCGGTCAACGCCCGCGCCGCCGGCCCGCGACTGGGTCGCGGCGTGCAGGCCGTCATCAAGGCGGCGCGCGCCGGCGCGTGGCGCACGGACACGCTCGGCGGTGTCGTGGTGGCCACCGACGAGGGCGACGTGCCGCTCGAGCCGGCCGAGTACGAGCTCACCACCGTGGTGCTGGCCGGTGACCAGGCCGAGGACCCCGCCCAGGGTCCGGCCGCGGCTGCCGCGGTGCTGCCCGGCGGCGGGTTCGTCGTGCTCGACCTCGCGCTGGACGACGCGCTGCTCGCCGAGGGCTACGCGCGCGACGTCGTGCGTGCCGTGCAGGACGCCCGCAAGGCGGCCGGCCTGCAGGTCGGGGACCGCATCGTGCTCTCGCTGGACGTGCCGCGTGATCACGTCGCGGACGTCGAGGAGCACCAGGAGTTCATCGGGCGCGAGACGCTGGCCACCCGCGTGGTCGTCGAGGTCTCGCCGACCCCGGAGCTGGCCGTCTCGGTCGAGAAGGTGGACGCATGAGCCGCACCGGTCCGGAGCACCAGCGCGACGAGGCGGCACGCGCCGCCCGCGAGGCCGCCGACGAGGTGTACGCGGCGATCCTGCGGCGTTCCCCCGAGCACGACATCGACCCGACGCTGGATCGCGTCCGCGCCGTGTGCGAGCTGCTGGGCGACCCGCAGCGGGCGTTCCGGGTGGTGCACGTCACGGGCACCAACGGCAAGACGTCGACCTCGCGCATGGTCGAGCGGCTGGTGCGTGAGCACGGGCTGCGCACGGGGCGGTTCACCAGCCCGCACCTGACGCGGGTCACCGAGCGCATCGCGATCGACGGCGAGCCGATCTCCGACGAGCGGTTCGTCGAGGTGTGGCAGGACGTCGCCCCGTACGTGCACCTGGTCGACACGCGCTCGGCGCAGGCCGGGCAGCCGCAGCTGTCGTTCTTCGAGGTGTTCACGGTGATGGCGTTCGCGGCCTTCGCGGATGCCCCGGTCGACGTGGCGATCATCGAGGTCGGGCTCGGCGGCACGTGGGACTCGACGAACGTGGCCGACGGCGAGGTCGCGATCATCACCCCCATCGCGATGGACCACGAGCGGTACCTCGGGTCCACGCTCGTGGAGATCGCCTCGGAGAAGTCGGGCATCGTCAAGGACGGCGCCACGCTGGTGCTGGCCCACCAGCACGAGGACGTCGAAGGGGTCGTGCTGGCCGCGGCCGCCGAGCACGGTGCCCGGGTGGTGCGTGAGGACGTCGAGCTGGAGGTCCTCGAACGCCAGGTCGCGGTCGGCGGCCAGATGCTGACCCTGCGGGGGCTCGGCGGCATCTACCAGGACGTGTTCGTCCCGCTGCACGGCGAGCACCAGGCGCACAACGCGCTGCTGGCCCTGGCGGCCGTCGAGGCACTGCTGACGGGTGGTGCGGCGCTCGACGGTGACGTCGTCGGTGCGGCCTTCGCGGACGTCGACTCCCCGGGGCGCCTGGAGATCGTGCGCACCAGCCCGACCGTGCTGGTCGACGCGGCGCACAACCCGGCGGGTGCGCAGGCGCTCGCGGCGGCGGTCGAGGAGGCCTTCGGCTTCGTGCGGCTGGTCGGCGTGGTGGGCATCATGGCCGACAAGGACCCCGAGGGGATCCTGGCCGCGCTGGAGCCGTTGCTGGCCGAGGTCGTGGTCACCGGCATGTCCTCGCCGCGGGCGATGGACGTGGACGACCTCGCGGACGTCGCGATCGACGTGTTCGGCGAGGACCGTGTGCACGTGGCGGCGCGCCTCGACGACGCGATCGACATGGCGGTGCAGCGGGCGGAGAGCGAGGCGGACCGTGGTGCCGGCGTGCTCGTGACCGGTTCGATCGTGCTCGTCGCCGACGCCCGGGTGCTGCTGGGGCGCGGCTGACCGGCACGGACGTCCGGCCGGGTGCGCGACGGGCGCTGCACGAACGTGCAGCGCCCGTGCACGCCCTCGGCTTGCGGCCCGCAAGGGGTCCCGTGAAGGTGAGTGACGTCGGTGCGTGCACGCCCCGACCCGCCCTGACCTGCCACGACCGGCAGCCGTCGGAGGTCGGTCGCCCGAAGGAGGGATGGCCACAGTGAAGAAGCTCATCAACGACCCGCAGACCGTCGTCGCCGAGTCCGTCGAGGGGTTCGGGCTCGCGCACGCCGACATCGTCGCGGTGCACACCGACCCGCTGTACGTGGCCCGCGCCGGGGGTGCGCGTGCGGGCAAGGTCGGCCTCGTCAGTGGTGGGGGCAGCGGGCACGAGCCGCTGCACGCGGGGTTCGTGGGCCTGGGCATGCTCGACGCGGCCGTGCCCGGCGCCATGTTCACCTCACCGACGCCCGACCAGATCGCGCCCGCGTTCCAGGCGGCCGACGGCGGCGCCGGGGTGCTGGCCATCGTGAAGAACTACACGGGCGACGTGCTGAACTTCGAGACGGCCGCCGAGCTGGCCGACGTCGAGGGTGTCACGGTCCGCTCGGTCGTCGTCAACGACGACGTCGCGGTCGAGGACTCCTTGTACACCGCCGGGCGACGCGGGGTGGCCGGCACGGTCGCGGTGGAGAAGATCGCCGGCGCGGCCGCCGAGCGCGGCGACGACCTCGACGCGGTCGTGGCTGTCGCCGAGAAGGTCATCGCGAACGTCCGCTCGATGGGGGTGGCCCTCACGGCGTGCACCGTCCCGCACGCCGGCAAGCCGAGCTTCGACCTGCCCGAGGACGAGATCGAGATCGGCATCGGGATCCACGGCGAGCCGGGCCGTCGGCGCATCCCGCTGGCCAGCGCCGACGAGATCACCGAGATGCTGCTGGTGGCCGTCGCGGACGACCTGGCACTGGCGGCGGGTGAGAAGGTGCTGCTGTTCGTCAACGGCATGGGCGGTACGCCCGCCTCCGAGCTCTACGTCGTCTATCGTCGGGCACGCGCGTTGCTCTCCGAGCGCGGGGTCGAGGTCACCCGCTCCCTCGTCGGCAACTATGTGACATCACTGGAGATGCAGGGCGCGTCGGTCACGGTGCTCCGTCTGGACGAGGAGCTGACCGCCCTGTGGGATGCGCCGGTGCACACGGCGGCGTTGCGCTGGTAGCGGGGTTCGTGGCGACGAGGAGGAGCACGCATGACGCTGGACGTGGCCTGGGCGGTCGACTGGACGCGACGCTCGGCCCGGGTGGTCACCGAGCACCGTGAGGAGCTCATCGAGCTCGACCGGCAGATCGGTGACGGTGACCACGGGGAGAACCTGCATCGCGGGTACTCGGCCGTGGTGGCTCGCCTCGACGCGCTGGAGGCCCCGCCGGAGACGGTCGGAGAGGTGCTCAAGCTCGTGGCGACCACCCTCATGTCCACCGTCGGTGGGGCGGCCGGTCCGCTGTACGGCACGGCGTACCTGCGGGCGGCCAAGGTCAGCGCCGCACCGGTGCTCGACTCCGCCGGTGCCGTCGCGCTGCTCGAGGCGGCCCTGGAGGGCATCGTCGCCCGCGGCAAGGCCACGACGGGCGAGAAGACGATGGTCGACGCCTGGACGCCCGCGGTCGAGGCTGCCGTGGTGAGCGCAGGTGCCGGCGCGACGCCAGGGGACGTGCTGGCGGCGGCGGCCGACGCGGCGGCGGACGGTGCCCAGGCGACGATCCCGCTGGTGGCGACCAAGGGGCGCGCCTCGTACCTGGGGGAGCGCTCGGCGGGTCACCTCGACCCGGGGGCGGCGTCCTCGGCCCTGATCCTGCGTGCGGCGGCCGACGCGGCGGGGGCCGCATGAGCGCGCCGGTCGCGCTCGTGCTCGTGTCGCACTCGGCCGCACTGGCGGCGGGGGCGGCCGAGCTCGCCGGGCAGATGGCCCCCGGTGTGCGGATCCTGGCGGCGGGCGGCATGGACGACGGCGGGCTCGGGACGAGCTTCGACGCGGTCGAGCGCGCGTTGCTGGAGGCCACGGCCGACGGCGGGTCCGCGGTGGTGCTGACCGATCTCGGCTCGGCCGTGCTGACGACCGAGTCCGTGCTGGAGATGCTGGACGAGCCGGTCGTCGAGCGGGTGCGTCTGGCGGATGCCCCGTTCGTCGAGGGCGCCGTGGCGGCGGCGGTGACGGCGTTCGGGGGAGCGGACCTCCTCGGCGTGCTCGACGCCGCGCAGGCGGCGGGTTCGACGTTCGCCGGGTCGCCGGTCCCGACCCCTGCGTCGGAGCCGGCTGCGCAGGACGGTGTGGTCTCGGCGGTGGCCGTCCTGCGCAACCCGTTGGGTCTGCACGCACGGCCCGCCGCGCTGGTCGCCCGCATGCTGGGTGGGTTCGACGCGAAGGTCACGGTCAACGGGGTCGACGCCGCCAGCGTGCTGGAGCTGATGAAGCTCGGTGCGACCCAGGGGCAGGAGCTGCGGGTCGAGGCGAGGGGTGCGCAGGGTGCCGAGGCGGTCGGGGCGTTCGTGGGAGCCGTCGAGGAGGGTTTCGGCGAGGTGTGACGCACGTCGCTTGATATTGCAGTGAGTGCAAAGTTGCACGGGGTGTAAGTTTTTCCCGTGCACGACCTCGCCGCGCGTCCCGACACCCCCCGCGTACCCGCCGCCGCACCCGGCCTGCGGGCGCGGCAGAAGCACGCCCGGCAGCAGGCGCTGGTCGACGCCGCACACCTGCTCGTCGCCCGTGACGGCCTGGACGCCGTGACCGTCGAGGCGATCTGCGAGAAGGCGGGCGTGTCCACACGCACGTTCTTCAACTACTTCGCCACCAAGGACGACGCCGTGCTGGGGCACATGCCCTTGCCCATGACCTCGGCCGCATCCGAGCAGTTCGTGGCAGGCGGCC
Organism: Cellulomonas soli; assembly: GCF_052036975.1. Classification (GTDB taxonomy): domain Bacteria; phylum Actinomycetota; class Actinomycetes; order Actinomycetales; family Cellulomonadaceae; genus Cellulomonas; species Cellulomonas soli_A. Next base: position 50,741 of record NZ_JBQIAR010000013.1, on the reverse strand, counting down.
CGACCGGACGCCTGTCGCAGGACCTCGAGCATCTGCTCGCCCAGTTCTTCGACGAGCCACCCATGGGGCGCGACCGCATGGAGCTGGCCCTCGCCCTGGCCCGCCAGGAACCCCGGCTGCTCACCAAGCACCTGGCCTGGATGGAACGGCACCGCGGCGAGCTCGTCGACGTCATCAGCCGCCGCCTCGGCCCCGACGCGCCCTACCGCGCGGAGGCCGTCGCCGGCGTCGTCATGTGCCTGATGCACGCCACCTTCACCCGGTGGGACGCAGCCGGCGGTCAGGGCTCGGGGCGCGAGCACCTCGCCGCGGCCATGTCCGAGCTGCGCGCCATCGTCTCCGACTGACCCGACCCACCCGCACGCCACCCCAGAACCGAGGTACCCATGTCATCCGCTGCCGTCGCAGCCCCCCGCGAGGACGACAAGCCGCTCGTCGTCCTGACCTCCCGCACCGTCTGGCTCATCTTCGGTGCGCTCATGGCGAGCATGTTCCTGTCCTCGCTCGACCAGTCGATCGTCGGCACCGCGATGCCCACGATCGTCGGCGAGCTCAACGGTGTCGAGCACCAGGGCTGGGTCGTCACCGCCTACATCCTGGCGATCGCGATCGTCATGCCGCTGTACGGCAAGTTCGGTGACCTGTGGGGCCGTCGCTGGCCCTTCCTCGTCGCGATCGGGCTGTTCACGGTCGCCTCGGCCGGCGCAGGGTTCGCCCAGTCGTTCGGCGAGCTGGTCTTCTGGCGCGGGGTGCAGGGCCTGGGTGGCGGTGGCCTGATGATCCTGTCGCAGGCGATCATCGCCGACATCGTGCCCGCCAAGGAGCGCGGCAAGTACATGGGCCCGATGGGTGCGCTGTTCGGCATCGCGGCCGTCGTCGGGCCGCTGCTCGGCGGCCTGTTCACCGATCACGCCGACTGGCGCTGGTGCTTCTGGATCAACATCCCGATCGGCATCGCCGCGTTCGTCACCGCGTGGTTCACGCTGAAGCTCCCCACGCACCGCTCGGGCCGCAAGATCGACGTGGCCGGCATCCTGTTCATGGTGCTGGGCACCTCCGGCCTGGTGCTGGCCACCTCGTGGCAGAGCTGGACCGGCAACGCCGGCTACGACTGGTCGAACCGCGGTCTGCTCGCGCTGGTCGGCGGGACGATCGTGTCGATCGCCCTGTTCATCCTCGCCGAGACCCGGGCGAGCGAGCCGATCCTGCCGTTGCGCCTGTTCCGCAACCCCACGTTCACCATCGCCACGTCCATCGGCCTGATCCTCGGCATGGGCATGTTCTCCGCGCTGGCGTTCCTGCCCACGTTCCTGCAGATGTCCACCGGGGCCGGGGTCACCGAGTCCGGGTTCCTCATGCTGCCGATGATGGCCGGCGTCATGATCACCGCGATCGGCTCCGGTATCGCGATCACCAAGACCGGTCGCTACAAGATCTTCCCCATCGCCGGCCTGGCCATCACCGCCGCCGGGATCGCGTGGCTCACCCGGATCACGGGCGACATGTCGATGGTGCTGTTCGGCGCCATGATCTTCGTCGTCGGTGTCGGGATGGGCCTGGTCATGCAGACGATCGTGCTGGCCGTGCAGAACGCGGTCGACCCGCACGAGATCGGCACCGCCACCAGCGCGAACAACTTCTTCCGCGAGATCGGGGCAGCTGTCGGCACGGCGCTGTTCAGCACGATCTTCACCACGCGGCTGACCAGCAACCTGGAGTCGGTGTTCGCGGGCGTGCCGGCCGGAGCGGGCGGTGCCGACGCCTCGGGTCTGACCCCGGCCGCGGTGCAGGCCCTGCCCGAGCCGTTCCGCACGGGTGTCGTGGACGCCTTCACGCAGGCCCTTGCTCCCGCGTTCTGGTACCTGATCCCGCTGGTGCTCGTCGGCCTGGTGCTCGCGCTGTTCCTCAAGGAGGTCCGGCTGTCCGACGTGGCCGGCATGGTCGCCCGGGGCGAGGCAGTGGCCGCGGACGACCTGGACGTCGCTGCGGCGACGCCCCCGGCCGACGCGCAGGTCCGCGACGGCGTGCTGGCCGGTGCCCGCACCGACTCCTCGGCGCCCCAGGAACGGCCCTCGGCTGGTTAGCCTGTCCCGATGAGCTCCACCGCGCCGGCCGTGCGCCGCAAGCGACCCGCGAAGCCCCAGTTCACCCAGACGATCCTCGTGCTCGAGGCGTTCGTGGTGCTGTTCGCGACGCTCGTGGTGCGCGGCCTGCGCGTGCACCCGGACCCGACCGTCTGGGCGGTCGGCGGGGTGCTGGTGCTGCTGCTCGTGGTGGCGGCCGGCTGGGTGGGCCGGCCCGGCGGGTATGCCGCCGGCTGGGTGCTGCAGGGCTGGTTGCTGGCCGCGGCACTGCTGGTGCCCGCCGGGGCGCGTGACCTCACGGTCCTGACCGTCCTGGTGTTCGTCGGCCTGTGGGTCGTGGCCGTGCGGCTCGGTGCCCGCATCGACCGCGAGCGCGCCGAGTACGACGCCGCACACCCCGACGAGAGCGCTCCTGAGTCGCCGCCGCGCGGCTAGGGTGACGCCCATGACGGACGCACCCCGCACCCAGCGCACCCTGGTCCTGGTCAAGCCCGACGGCGTGCGCCGGGGGCTCGCCGGTGAGGTGCTGCGCCGCATCGAGGCCAAGGGGTACACCCTCGTGGCCGTCGAGCTGCGGCAGGCCGACGAGGCACTCCTGACCGAGCACTACGCCGAGCACGCGGGCAAGCCGTTCCTGCCGCCGCTGGTGCAGATGATGGCCTCCGGTCCGGTGCTGGCGATCGTCGCCGAGGGGCACCGGGTGATCGAGGGATTCCGGTCCCTGGCCGGGGCCACCGACCCGACGCTCGCCCAGCCGGGCACGATCCGCGGTGACCTCGCCCGCGACTGGGGTCGCCCGGTGATCGAGAACCTGGTGCACGGATCGGACTCGCCGCAGTCCGCGGCGCGCGAGATCGCGCTGTGGTTCCCCGCACTCTGAGTGTGTCGGTCGGGCCGCCCCGGCGGCCCGACCTCCCGGGTGCTCGCCCGAGCGCGCCTTAGGCTGCCCCCGTGCACCTGAAGACCCTGACCCTGCGCGGGTTCAAGTCGTTCGCGTCGGCGACGACGCTGAGCTTCGAACCGGGTGTCACCTGCGTGGTCGGGCCGAACGGGTCGGGCAAGTCCAACGTGGTCGACGCCCTGGCCTGGGTCATGGGCGAGCAGGGCGCCAAGTCGTTGCGCGGCGGCAAGATGGAGGACGTCATCTTCGCCGGCACGGCCGGTCGCCCGCCGCTGGGCCGCGCCGAGGTCGCGCTCACCATCGACAACACCGACGGCGCCCTGCCGATCGAGTACTCCGAGGTGACGATCTCGCGGACGCTGTTCCGCAACGGCGGCTCGGAGTACGCGATCAACGGCCAGGGCTGCCGGTTGCTGGACATCCAGGACCTGCTGTCCGACTCGGGTCTCGGCCGGGAGATGCACGTCATCGTCGGCCAGGGCCAGCTCGACGCGGTGCTGCGTGCCACGCCGGAGGAGCGCCGCGGCTTCATCGAGGAGGCCGCCGGGGTCCTCAAGCATCGCAAGCGCAAGGAGAAGGCGCTGCGCAAGCTCGATGCGATGCAGGCCAACCTCACGCGGCTGGGTGACCTCACGGGCGAGATCCGCCGTCAGCTCGGACCGCTCGGCCGGCAGGCCGAGGTGGCTCGCAAGGCCGCGGTCGTGCAGGCCGACCTGCGGGACGCTCGTGCGCGCCTGCTGGCCGACGACCTGGCCCAGCTGACGGCCACGCTCGAGCAGGAGATCGCCGACGAGACCGCCGTGGCGGTCCGCCGCGCCCAGGTCGAGCAGCTGCTGGGCGCCACCCGCGGCCGGCTGGCGACGCTGGAGCGGGAGGCTGCCGAGGCGGCGCCCGCCCTGAGCGAGGCCAGCGAGGTCTGGTACCGGCTCTCGTCGCAGCGTGAGCGCCTGCGCGGCACGGCGTCCCTCGCGGCGGACCGGGTCCGGCTGCTGGGGTCGGCCACCGCGGAGCGCACCGGCGGCGCGGACCCCGACGACCTCGCGGCGCAGGCCGACCGGGTGCGTCGCGCCGAGGCGGAGCTCGCGGCCGAGGTCGATCTGGCTCGCGTCGCGCTCGAGGCCGCCGTCACGGCACGGGCCGAGGCCGAGCAGGCGGCGGCCTCCGCCGAGCAGGAGCTGGCCACGGCGTTGCGCGGTGCCGCCGACCGCCGCGAGGGCGTGGCGCGCCTCGCCGGGCAGGTGGCGGCACGCCGCAGCCGCGTGGAGGCCACGCAGGCCGAGATCGGCCGGCTGCGTGCGGCGCTGTCCGAGGCCGAGCGGCGCGGCCAGGACGCCACCGTGCAGTTCACGGCCCTGGAGTCGCAGGTCGCGGGGGTCGAGCAGGGTGAGGAGGGGCTCGACGCCGAGCACGAGGCGGCGCTCGAGGCGCTCGAGCTCGCCACCGAGCACGTCGTGGCACTGCGCGAGCAGCTCGAGGCGTCCGAGCGTGAGCGCGCCGCCCTGGAGTCGCGCGCCGAGACGCTCGAGCTGAGCCTGCTGCGCAAGGACGGTGCCGGCGCGCTGCTGGCCGCCGACGGTCTGACGGGCACCATCGGGTCGCTGGCCGCGCTGCTGTCGGTGCAGGTCCGCGACGAGGAGGCGATCGTCGCGGCGCTCGGCGCGCTGGCCGACGCCGTGGCCGTGCAGTCGGTGGACGCCGCGGTCGACGCGATCCGTCACCTGCGCACCGAGGACGCCGGACGCTCCACCCTCGTCATCGCGGAGGTCGGGTCCGCGGCGGCCACCTCGTCGGTATCACCGGTGGGGCAGGTGCTCCCCGCCGCAGACGTGCCCTCGGGCGCGCAGCGCGCGGTGGACCTCGTGCAGGCGCCGGAGTCGGTGCGGGCCAGCGTCGAGGCGCTGCTGGCCGACGTGGTGGTCGTCGACGACCTCGCCCAGGCGCGCGCGCTCGTGGCCTCCCACCCGCACCTGGTCGTCGCCACACGTGCCGGGGACGTGCTGGCCCGCAACCGGGCCTGGGGAGGGTCGGCCGCGGCGCCCAGCGCTCTGCACCTGCAGTCCGCGCTCGACCAGGCCCGCCTCGGGGCGCAGCAGGCCACCGCGACCGCGCAGCGGGTCCGGTTCGAGCTGGTCGGCGCGGTGGAGGCGCAGGCCGCGGCACGCACCGCCCACGAGCAGACCCTCGACCGGCTCAACGAGTCGGACGCCGCCCTGGCCGCGGTCGCCGAGCAGCTGGGCCACCTCGGCTCCACGGCTCGCGCGGCCCGCGCCGAGGCCGAGCGCATGCAGACGTCGTTGGACGCTGCCGAGCGCACCCTCGCCGACGACACCGCGACTCTCGTCGAGCTGGCCGCACGCCTGGAGGCCGCCGAGCGGGAGCCCGCCGAGAGCGAGGCCGCGATCGCGACCGGCAGCGCCCGCCGCGACGAGCTGTCCGACCTGGCCACGGCCGCCCGTGCGCGGGAGACCGAGGCGCGGCTGACGCTGCGCACCAGCGAGGAGCGGGCCCGGGCGTTGTCGGGCAGGGCCGAGTCTCTCGAGCGCGCCGCCCGCACGGAACGCGAGGCCCGCGCCCGCGCGGCCGCACGGGAGAAGGCCCGTGCGCAGCAGGCGGCGGTCGCCGAGGCCGTGCGCGAGGGTGCGACCCGCGCCCTGGCCGTGCTCGAGGTGTCGCTGCGCCGGGCCACCGCCGAGCGGGAGGCCGCGGAGGTGGCTCGCACCCGCCGCGACGAGGAGATCGCGGCGGTGCGTGCCGAGGTGGACACCCGTGCCAAGGAGCTCGCCGAGCTGACGGACGTGGCGCACCGCGACGAGGTCGCCCGCACGCAGCAGCGGTTGCGCATCGAGGCACTGCAGGCGCGCGCGGTCGACGACCTCGGTCTGGACCCGGCCGTGCTGCTCGAGGAGTTCGGTCCGCACCGGGCGGTCCCGGTCGTGCTGGCGCCCGGCGTGGAGCCGGAGCCGGGAGACCCCACCGAGGTCCCGTACGTGCGCGAGCAGCAGGAGAAGCGGCTGCGCGCGGCCGAGCGTGCGCTGTCCCTGCTGGGGCGGGTGAACCCGCTCGCGCTGGAGGAGTTCGCCGCGCTCGAGGAACGGCACAAGTTCCTCACCGAGCAGCTGGCCGACCTGAAGAAGTCCCGCGCGGACCTGCTGGAGATCGTCAAGGAGATCGACGAGCGGGTCGAGCAGGTGTTCGCCGAGGCGTACCGCGACACCGCCGAGGCGTTCGACCGGGTGTTCCCACGGCTGTTCCCCGGAGGTGAGGGCCGTCTGGTGCTGACGGACCCCGACGACATGCTGACCACGGGCATCGAGGTCGAGGCGCGTCCGGCCGGCAAGAAGGTCAAGCGGCTGTCGTTGTTGTCGGGGGGTGAGCGGTCGCTGACGGCCGTGGCCCTGCTGGTGGCGATCTTCAAGGCGCGACCCAGCCCGTTCTACGTCATGGACGAGGTCGAGGCCGCGCTCGACGACGCGAACCTCGGTCGGCTGCTGGAGATCTTCCGCGAGCTGCAGGAGGACTCCCAGCTGATCGTCGTCACGCACCAGAAGCGCACGATGGAGATCGCCGACGCCCTCTACGGGGTGACCATGCGCGGTGACGGGGTGACCACGGTCATCAGCCAGCGGATGCGCGAGGACGCGGCCGTCTGAGGTGAGTGGGTGGCGCGTCCCCCGGTGCCGTCTCGGGAGCCCGTGGGCCCCGGCGGTGTGAAGGTTTCGTGCGCCTTCGCGGCGGGCCAGGCGAGCCGTCGGGCCCGGCCGCCGGGCGGGCACAGACTGGTCGTGTGGTGGTTGTCGTCGGTCTCGTCCTTGCCCTTCTCGTCGCTGCGGCCGTCCTCGTGATGGCCGTGCGGTCGTCCGCGCGCGAGGGCGAGCGCCCGGTCGGCGAGCTCGTGGAGGCCTGGCGTGGGCGTGCACGTTCCGCCGAGGCGCCCGGCGACGAGGCCGAGGCCACCCCGGTCGACGTGAGCCTGAGCGAGTTCCTGCGGGCCAACGTCGAGCAGGGCCAGGCGTACCTGCAGGTCGACGACCTGGCCGAGCGGCTGCAGCGGGCCAGCGAGGTCACCCGTCGCGCGATCCCCGGCCACGCGGGGTCCGCCGGTCAGCCCGGGGCCTGACCGGAGCCGGCCTGAACGCGCCGCACCTCGCGCGGGTCGCGGGAGGGACGCGACGACCGTCAGACTGTGCCGGTGAACCCCGACACCCTCACCCTGCTCGCCGTCGGCCTGCCGACCCTGGCCGCCGCCGCGACGGCCGTGACCGTCCTCGTCCGGCGCCGCGGGTCGGGCTCGCAGGACGAGGCGGCGCCCTCCGCCGACGACCGCGTCGTGGACGGCACCACGGCCGTCCAGGAGGGTGAGCCCGCCACCGCACCTGCACCTGCGCCTGCCCCGGACGTCGAGGCCCTCCCCGTCCTCGACGGCGAGGCCACGGCGCTCGAGGAGCTCGAACGCGCCGCGGCGCTCGAGGTGCCGGCGCCGGTCCAGGGCCGCATGGCACGGCTCCGCGACCGCCTGGCGCGGTCTGGTTCCCCCTTGGGTGCACGGTTGCTGTCGGTGCTCTCGCGCGACCACCTCGGCGAGGAGGACTGGGACGAGCTGGAGGAGGTGCTGCTGCTGGCCGACGTCGGCGCGGGCCCGGCCACCGAGCTCATCGACGCGTTGCGCACGCAGGCACGCGTGCACGGGCTCAGCGACGCGGCCCAGGTGCGGGCGCTGCTGCGCGAGCAGCTGCTGGCCCTCGTCGACCCGTCGATGGACCGGTCGCTGGCCACGACGCCGGCGACCGCCGAGGACGGCACCCACGTCCCGGCCGTCGTGCTCGTGGTGGGCGTCAACGGCACCGGCAAGACCACGACGGTCGGCAAGCTCGCGCGCGTGCTGGTCGCCGAGGGGCGCACCGTCGTCCTGGGTGCCGCCGACACGTTCCGGGCCGCGGCCGCGGACCAGCTGCAGACCTGGGGGTCGCGCGTGGGCGTGACGACGGTCCGCTCGGACCGTGATGGTGCCGACCCTGCCGCGGTGGCCTTCGACGCCGTGCGCACCGGCACGCAGGAAGGCGTGGACGTGGTGCTCGTCGACACGGCGGGCCGCCTGCAGAACAAGGCGGGTCTGATGGACGAGCTGGGCAAGATCACCCGCGTGCTCACCCGGCAGGCGCCGCTGTCCGAGGTGCTGCTCGTGCTCGACGCGACGACCGGCCAGAACGGGCTGAACCAGGCCCGGGTGTTCGGGGAGGTCGCCGGTGTCACGGGCATCGTGCTCACCAAGCTGGACGGCACCGCCAAGGGCGGCATCGTCGTGGCCGTGCAGCGTCAGCTGGGTGTGCCGGTCAAGCTGGTCGGGCTGGGCGAGGGCCCGGACGACCTGGCGCCGTTCGACCCGGAGGCGTTCGTCGACGGTCTGCTGCGCGGCTGAGGGCCCGCCGCCCGCCGGCCACCCCGCTGGCCGCCACGAGGTGCCGCCGCGAGGTGCCGCCGCGGGGTCGGTCGCTCTCGCATGCTGGACGCTCGGCAAGGACGAAACCGAACGTTTACCTCGACGCGGGGCTTGTCACCTCGCTGTAACAGTCGCAGCGCATCACCGAAACCCCGCTCCTCGACCGTGATACCAGACCAGCCACCCCGGGCTGGCGAGCGGAGAGGCGATCTCGATGGAATTCGCTTTGGACAGCGGGAACACGGCGTGGATGATCACCGCCGCGTCTCTCGTGCTGCTGATGACGCCGGGTCTGGCGTTCTTCTACGGCGGCATGGTGCGCGGCAAGAGCGTGCTCAACATGATGATGATGAGCTTCGGTGCCATGGGCATCGTCGGCCTCATCTGGGTGCTGTACGGCTACTCGGGCACGTTCGGCACGGACGTCGCCGGTCTGTTCGGCAACCCGTTCGACTTCTTCGGCCTGCAGGGCGCCACCGACGACCAGAGCCTGATGGTCTTGTCGGGCGTGCCGTTCCTGGTGGCCGCCGGCTACCAGGCGACGTTCGCGATCATCACGGTCGCGCTGATCTCCGGTGCCATCGCCGACCGGTTCAAGTTCAGCGCGTGGATGGTGTTCGCCGCGATCTGGGTGACCATCGTCTACATCCCGCTCGCGCACATGGTGTGGGGCGGCGGTCTGCTCAGCGCGACCGGCATCACCGAAGGGTTGTCCACCCCGATCGACTTCGCCGGCGGCACGGTCGTGCACATCAACGCAGGTATCGCCGGCCTGGTGCTGGCCATCCTGGTGGGCGCGCGCAAGGGCTTCGGCAAGGAGCCGATGCGGCCGCACAACCTGCCGTTCGTCATGCTCGGTGCCGCGCTGCTGTGGTTCGGCTGGTTCGGGTTCAACGCGGGCTCGGAGTTCGCAGCCGACGGCGTCGCGGGTCGTGCCTGGCTCAACACCATGGTCGCCACCTGTGTCGCGATGCTCGCCTGGCTCGGCACGGAGAAGCTGCGTGACGGCCACGCCACGTCGCTGGGTGCTGCCTCGGGTGTCGTCGCCGGTCTGGTCGCGATCACCCCGGCCGCCGCGGCGGTCGACTCCTACGGTGCCATCGCCATCGGTGCCATCGCGGGTGTGCTGTGCGCCCTCGCCGTCGGCCTGAAGTACAAGTTCGGCTACGACGACTCGCTCGACGTCGTCGGCGTCCACCTGGTCGGCGGTCTGACCGGCACCGTGCTCATCGGCTTCTTCGCCACCGATGCCAACTCGACCTTCCTCCCGGACGGGGCCCTCAAGGGCCTGTTCTACGGTGGCGGTGCGACGCAGCTGGCGACGCAGGTCATCGTGGCGCTCGCCGCGGTGGTGTTCAGCGGCGTGATGACCCTGCTCATCGGTCTGGCGCTCAAGGCCACCATCGGCCTGCGCGCCTCCGAGGAGGCCGAGGTCGGCGGTATCGACCTGGCTGTGCACGGTGAGACGGCGTACGAGACCCTGGGTGCCCGCGTTGTGACGGAGGTGAAGTGATGACGAAGCTCGTGACGGCGGTCATCCAGCCGCACCGGCTGGATGACGTCAAGTCGGCCCTCGAGGCTGCTGGTGTGCGTGGTCTGACCGTGAGCGAGGCGAGCGGCTACGGCCGTCAGCGGGGCCACACGGAGGTCTACCGCGGCGCGGAGTACACCGTGGACCTGGTCCCGAAGGTCAAGATCGACGTCCTGGTCGGTGACGAGGACGTGGCCGGTGTCGTCGAGGTCGTGGTGAAGGCCGCGCAGACCGGCAAGATCGGTGACGGCAAGGTCTGGGTGGTCCCGGTCGAGGACGTCGCTCGCGTCCGCACCGGTGAGCACGGCGACGACGCACTCTGACCGGGACGGTCGTACGCAGCAGATGACACAGGAACGGCCGCCCGGGGGTGCGGTCGGGAACGAGTCGCCGGAGGTCCCGCACCCCGCCGGGGTGCGGGACCTCCGCGTCGAACGGCTCGATCTCGCCGCGCGCCTCACGGGCCCGCACACCGACGGGGTGGCCCGTCGGGCCGCCGTGGTCGAGCTCGTCGTGCAACGCCTCGGTGAGCTGTGGGCGCAGGCGACGGACGGCGTCGACGTCACCGGCGTCGCCCTGGGGGCCGTCGGCTCGATCGGGCGCGGTGACGCCAGCCCGGTCTCCGACCTGGACCTGCTGCTCGTGCACGAGGGGCGAGGGCACTCCGCCGAGGAGCTCGCGGCCCTCGCGCAGCGGCTGTGGTACCCGATCTGGGACGCGGGCCTCGACCTCGACCACTCGGTGCGCTCCCTGGCGCAGTGCCGCCAGGTCGCCTCCAAGGACCTGCCCGCCGCGGTCGGGCTGCTCGACCTGCAGCCCGTGGCCGGTGATGCGGTGGTGATCGCCCGCGCCAAGTCGGCCCTGCTGGCCGACTGGCGTTCGGCCGCGCGACGGCGGCTGCCGGAGCTGCTCGGCTCGACCCGGCAGCGCGCCGAGCGGCACGGCGAGCTTGCCTACCTCATCGAACCGGACCTCAAGGAGGCTCGGGGCGGGATCCGCGACGCCGTGGTGCTCAGCGCGCTCGCGGCCACGTGGCTCACCGACCGCCCGCACGGCGCGGTGGACAGCGCCTACACCCACCTGCTCGACGTGCGTGACGCCGTGCAGGTCACCACGCGGCGGCACACGAACCGTCTGCTGCTGGCCGACCAGGACGAGGTCGCGGCCGTCGTCGGCTTCGACGACCGTGACGACCTGCTCGCCTCGATCGCCGAGGCCGGGCGGATCATCTCGTACGCGCTCGACACGACGGTGCGCAACGCCCGCCAGGCGCTGCAACGCCCCGCGCTCAAGCCGATCCTGGTCCGCGGCCGGCGCACGGCGCCACGTCTGCGCGCCATCGCCGAGGGCCTCGTGGAGCACGACGGGGAGATCGTGCTGGCCGTCGACGCCCGACCGGCCGAGGACCCGCTGCTGTCGTTGCGGGCGGCCGCCACCGCGGCGCGCACCGGGCTGACCCTCTCGCCGGTGACGGTCGCCAGCCTGACGGCCACCCCGCCGCTGCCCGAGCCGTGGCCGCGGGCCGCGCGCACGTACCTGCTGCAGCTGCTGGCCTCGGGGCCGGCGCAGGTGCCGGTCTGGGAGGCCCTGGACCTGGCGGGCGTCGTCACCACCTGGATCCCGGAGTGGGCCGCGGTGCGCAACCGCCCGCAGCGTTCGCCCGTGCACCGCCACACCGTCGACCGTCACCTGGTCGAGACGGTCGCCCGTGCCGGCCGTGACCGACGCGGCGTCGAGGCGGGGGACACGCTGATGCTGGCGGCGCTGCTGCACGACATCGGCAAGCGTGCGGGCGCCGGTGACCACTCCGTCGAGGGTGCCCGCCTGGCCGGACCGATCGTGACGCGCATGGGGTTCGAGGACCAGGTCGCCTCCGACGTCACCCGTCTGGTCCGCGAGCACCTGACGCTCGCGGACCTGGCCACGACCGAGGACCCTGACGACCCGGAGACGGTCGAGCGGCTGCTGCTGGCCGTGGACCACCGCCTCGACATGCTGCGGATCCTGCGGGTGCTCACCGAGGCGGACGCCTCGGCAGCGGGCCCGGCGGCGTGGAGCGCGTGGCGCGGCACGCTCGTCGACGACCTGGTGGCGCGGGCCTCGCGACGGCTGGCAGGTACCCTGGACCGTCCGTAGTCCCGCAAGCCGATCCGATCCGAGCGAGGTCCGTAGCGGTGTTCGCCACCCTGTCCGACCGTCTGACGTCGACCTTCAAGAACCTGCGCACGAAGGGCCGGCTCTCCGAGGCCGACATCGACGCGACGGTCCGCGAGATCCGTCGTGCGCTGCTCGACGCGGACGTCGCCGTCCCGGTCGTGCGTTCGTTCACGGCTGCTGTCCGCGAGCGGGCGCTGTCCGCCGAGGTGTCCGGTGCGCTGAACCCCGCGCAGCAGGTCGTCAAGATCGTCAACGACGAGCTGGTGACGATCCTCGGCGGCCAGAACCGGCCCCTCGCGCTGGCCAAGAACCCGCCGACGGTCATCATGCTGGCCGGTCTGCAGGGTGCCGGGAAGACGACGCTCGCGGGCAAGCTCGCGCTGCACCTGAAGGGTCAGGGTCACACGCCGCTGCTGGTCGCGGCCGACCTGCAGCGTCCCAACGCGGTGACGCAGCTGCAGGTGGTGGGGGAGCGGGCCGGCGTGCCGGTCTTCGCCCCGCACCCGGGCAACCAGGGTCACGACGACGTCCTTCCGGCCGGCGCCGACCCGGTGGCCGTCTCCCGCGAGGGCCTGGCCACGGCGCACGCCAAGCAGCACGACGTCGTGATCGTCGACACCGCCGGCCGCCTCGGCGTCGACGCCGAGCTCATGGCGCAGGCCGCCGACATCCGTGACGCGGTCGACCCCGACGAGGTCCTGTTCGTCATCGACGCGATGATCGGCCAGGACGCCGTGACCACCGCGCAGGCGTTCGCCGACGGTGTCGGCTTCACCGGTGTGGTGCTGTCCAAGCTCGACGGCGACGCGCGCGGTGGTGCGGCTCTGTCGGTCGCCTCGGTCACCGGGCGTCCGATCCTGTTCGCCTCCACGGGTGAGAAGCTCACCGACTTCGAGGTGTTCCACCCCGACCGGATGGCCTCGCGCATCCTCGACATGGGTGACGTGCTCACCCTCATCGAGCAGGCCGAGAAGGCGTTCGACGCCGAGCAGGCCGAGAAGATGGCCGGCAAGCTCGCCAGCGGTGAGGACTTCACGCTCGCGGACTTCCTCGTGCAGATGCAGCAGCTGCGCAACATGGGCTCGATCAAGAAGATGTTCGGGATGCTGCCCGGCATGGGCCAGATGCGCGAGGCGCTCGACAACTTCGACGAGCGTGAGGTCGACCGCATCGAGGCGATCATCCGCTCGATGACGCCCGCCGAGCGCGACAACCCGAAGATCATCAACGGATCGCGTCGTTCGCGCATCGCGCGCGGGTCGGGCACCACGGCCACCGACGTCAACCAGCTGCTCGACCGGTTCGACGGCGCGCAGAAGATGATGAAGCAGATGGCCCGCACCGGTGGCATGCCGGGCATGGGCAACCTGCCAGGCATGGGTGGCAAGAAGTCGCGCGGGCGGGTGGCGCCGCCGGCCCGCAAGGTCAAGGGCAAGTCCGGCAACCCGGCCAAGCGTGCCGAGCAGGAGCGGGCCGCCACCGAGCGCGCGTTGAACGGTCCGTCCGCCCCGGCGGGTTCCGCCTTCGGGTTGGGGCAGCCGGCACCCGAGCAGGTCGACCCCTCGTCGTTGCAGCTGCCGGCCGGCTTCGACAAGCTGCTCGGAGGGCGCTGACTGCGGTGACGGGGCGCGTGCTGCACCTGCGCGGGACGATCGTGCTCGACGACGAGCGCGAGGTCGGCGAGGCGTGGGTCGTCGGCGACCGGCTCACCTTCAGTCGACCGTCCACCCCCGTGGACGCGACGCTCGAGGGCTGGGTGCTGCCGGGTCTGGTCGACGTGCACTGCCACATCGGGCTGGCCGCCGACGGTGCCGTCGACCGCGCCACCGCTCACGCGCAGGCCGTCGCCGACCGCGACTCCGGTGTGCTGCTGGTCCGGGACGCGGGCTCACCTGCGGACACCGCCTGGGTGCACGGGGCCGACGAGTTGCCGCGGCTGCTGCGCGCCGGTCACCACCTGGCCCGCCCCAAGCGGTACCTGCGGCACTACGGCCGTGAGCTCGACGACGTCGCCGACCTGCCTGCGGCCGTGGCGCAGGAGGCTGCCCGTGGTGACGGCTGGGTCAAGCTCGTCGCGGACTGGATCGACCGGGACCTGGGCCCGGACGGGGACCTGCGTCCGCTGTGGCCGGCGGACGTGCTTGCCGAGGCGGTGGCCGCCGCGCACGCGGCCGGTGCCCGCGTCACCGCGCACACCTTCGCCACGGAGTCGCTCGACGCGCTGCTGGACGCCGGGGTGGACTGCCTGGAGCACGCGTGCGGCGCCACCCCCGACCAGGTCGCCCGGATCGCCGCGGCGGGCATCCCCGTGACGGCCACGCTGCTCCAGGTCGCCCAGTTCGAGTCGATCGCCGCGCAGGGGGAGCGTCGCTTCCCGCGTTTCGCCGCGCGGATGCGGGCGCTGCACGCGCACCGGTACGCCCTGGTGCGTGACCTGCACGACGCCGGCGTGCCCGTGCTGGTGGGCACCGACGCGGGCGGCACGATCGCGCACGGCCGGATCGCCGACGAGGCGGCCGAGCTGGTGCGTGCCGGTCTGCCGGCTCGCGACGTGGTCGCTGCGGCCAGTTGGCGCACGCGGGCCTGGCTGGGCGTGCCGGGTCTGGGCGAGGGGGCCAGCGCCGACCTGGTCGTGTACGACGCCGATCCGCGGCTGGACGTCGGCGTGCTGGGCTCGCCGCGGGCCGTGGTGCTGCGAGGCGTGCGGGTCCGGTGACGGTGGCGCGGGTCCGCCGCGGTTCGTGTTGGGGGCGGGCTCGTGCGTCTGGCACAATGGTCGGCTGTACCCGGCCCGAGCAGCCCCTCTACCTGCGCGGTGCCGTGTCCCCGGACGAACCGTTGCGCCCACCCCACGGAGCCGCGCGGGAAGACCACCCCAGCAGACCTCAGGAGAAGACCACACCGTGGCCACCAAGATCCGTCTCAAGCGCCTGGGCAAGATCCGCGCGCCGTACTACCGCATCGTCGTCGCCGACTCGCGCACCAAGCGCGACGGTCGCGTGATCGAGGAGATCGGCAAGTACCACCCCACCGAGGAGCCCTCGTTCATCGAGGTCAAGTCGGAGCGTGCGCAGTACTGGCTCGGTGTCGGCGCGCAGCCGACCGAGCAGGTCCTCGCGCTGCTCAAGGTCACCGGCGACTGGCAGAAGTTCAAGGGCCTGCCGGGCGCCGAGGGCACGCTGCGCACCAAGGCCGCCAAGGGCGACGTCAAGGCCGCGGTCGAGGCCGTCGCCGCCGACGCCGAGAAGGCCAAGGCCAAGGCGTCCGAGAAGAAGGCCGCTGCGGCCGTCGAGGCCCCGGCCGAGGCGCCCGCCGAGGACGAGCAGGCCTGATGCTCTCCGACGCGCTCGAGCACCTGGTGCGCGGCATCGTCGACCACCCGGACGACGTCCGCGTGAAGACGTCGACGTTGCGACGCGGCGAGCTCCTCGAGGTGCGCGTGCACCCCGACGACCTCGGCCGGGTGATCGGTCGCGGCGGTCGGACCGCACGTGCGTTGCGCACCGTCGTCGGTGCGCTCGCACCGGACGGTTCCGTCCGGGTCGACGTCGTGGACGTCGACCGCCGCTGACGCAGCACGCCGCGAAGGCACCCCGCGAAGGCCCGGCCCCTACTGTGGGGACCGGGCCTTCGCCATGGGCGTCGTGCGCAGCACCCCATCCCAGGTCGGCCCGAGCCGTCGCGAACCACCGGAGGATCACCATGCAGCTGACCGTCGCGCGGATCGGCCGTGCCCACGGCCTGCGCGGGGAGGTCGCGCTCGACCTGCGCACCGACACCCCGCACGAGCGGTTCGCGGTCGGCACCCGGCTGCAGACCGAACCTGCCTCGGCGGGTCCCTTGACCGTCGAGCGCACCCGGGTCCAGCAGGACCGGTGGTTCGTGACGTTCGCCGAGGTGCACGACCGCACGGGCGCCGAGTCACTGCGGGGTGTGGAGCTGGTCGTGGAGGCAGCCGAGTCGGACGAGGACGACGCCTGGTACCCGCACGAGCTGGCGGGTCTGCGGGCGGAGCACGTCGACGGCAGGCTGCTGGGCGAGATCGTCGGGCTCGAGCACCTGCCGGCGCACGACATGCTGGTGCTGCGCGAGACCGACGGCGCGCGCACGCTCGTGCCGTTCGTGCGCGCGATCGTGCCCGTGGTGGACGTGCCGGGTGGTCGGGTGGTCCTGGACCCGCCCGGCGGTCTGCTGGCCTCGGACGCGGCGAACCTGGTCGTCTCGGACGAGACGCGCGGCACGGACGAGGGCTGACGTGCGTATCGACGTCGTCTCGATCTTCCCGGACTACCTGAGCCCTCTCGAGCTCTCGCTCGTCGGCAAGGCGCGTCAGACGGGTCTGCTGGACCTGCGCGTGCACGACCTGCGCGACTGGACGACGGACCGGCACCGGACGGTCGACGACACCCCGTTCGGCGGCGGTGCCGGCATGGTCATGCGCCCCGACGTGTGGGGGCGCGCGCTGGACGACGTGCTGGACGAGGGCGCACACCTGATCGTGCCGACGCCCTCGGGCGAGCCGTTCACGCAGCGGCATGCGGAGCGCCTGGCCGGCGAGCAGCACCTGGTGCTGGCGTGCGGACGGTACGAGGGCATCGACGCCCGCGTCGCCGAGCACTACCGGTCGCGTGGGCGGGTGTCCGAGCTGTCCATCGGGGACTACGTGCTCAACGGAGGCGAGGTCGCCGCCCTCGTCGTGGTCGAGGCGGTGGCTCGGCTGCTGCCCGGCGTCGTCGGCAATCCCGACTCGCTGGTCGAGGAGTCGCACGGGGCCGCGGGTCTGCTGGAGTACCCGGTGTACACCAAGCCGCCGGTCTGGGACGGGCTGGAGGTACCCGAGGTGCTGCTGTCCGGCCACCACGCCCGCATCGCACGCTGGCGCCGTGACCAGGCGCTGATGCGGACCGCCGAGCGCCGCCCGGACCTTGTCGCGGCGCTCGACCCGACGGGGCTGGACGCGCACGACCGCGCTGTCCTCGCCGGCAGCGGCCCGCGCGCCGACTGGCAGGCCGAGGGCGGCAGGGCGCGAGACGAGCTGGGGACCGGCGGCCAGGGCTGAGGCGACGATTACCGGCGCCGTGGCTGCCTGTGGCAGACTGGGAGGTCGGTGCGCGCCGGTCGCGTCTCTGCCACAGGGGAGACGACCCACGACCACGGGAGCATTCTCTCGACGTACCGGACCATGAGCCGATCCGGCGTCCACGGACGCCCGTAACGCGCTGCTGACCTGTGGCAGGGGCGGGGAAGTGACACACCATGCACGTGCTCGACAGCGTCGACGCAGCCTCGCTGCGCTCCGACATCCCGGACTTCCGCGCCGGTGACACCGTCAAGGTCAACGTCAAGGTCGTCGAGGGCAACCGCTCCCGCATCCAGGCGTTCCAGGGTGTCGTCATCGCCCGCCAGGGTGACGGCGTGCGCGAGACCTTCACCGTCCGCAAGATCAGCTTCCAGGTCGGCGTCGAGCGGACCTTCCCGGTGCACTCCCCGTCGCTGGAGTCGATCGAGGTCGTCACCCGCGGTGACGTCCGTCGCGCGAAGCTGTACTACCTGCGCAACCTGCGCGGCAAGAAGGCCAAGATCAAGGAGAAGCGCGACGCGATCCCGGCCAAGAAGGCCTGACGCTCCACGCTCCTTGTCTCCACGGGCGGTCACCGGTTCCGGTGACCGCCCGTCGGCGTTCCCGGACCGGTGCGGACGGGGCCTTGATGCGTGGCCCGATGCTCGCGGTGCCGCGCGGCATGCGAGAGTGTCCGGGTGGACGACCGCACGGACGATATCGACGACCTCCCCCCACGACCGTGGTCGCCGACCTCCGTGCAAGGACCCGATCCTGCCGGGCCGCCCGCGGTCGTGAGCCCGGCGGGGTTCGCGCGCGTCGACGAGGGCGAGCAGGCCGCCGCGCAGCACCGCCGCACCTCTGTGCCCGAGCACCGGCACGCGGCCCGTCGTCGCCAGAGCACCGGCCTGGCCTGGGCACGCGAGACCGTGATCATCCTGGGCAGCGCCCTGGTCCTGTCGTTGCTGGTCAAGACGTTCCTCGTGCAGGCGTTCTTCATCCCCAGCTCCTCGATGCACGACACGCTCGTCGAGGACGACCGCATCCTGGTCAGCAAGTTGACACCGGGGCCGTTCGACCTGCATCGCGGCGACGTCGTCGTCTTCAAGGACCCCGGTGGCTGGCTGGAGCCCACCACACCGCCCGATCGTGGACCGGTGGGCGAGGCCGTGAACGACGCGCTCACCTGGGTCGGTCTGCTGCCCCAGGACGCCGGGTCGCACCTGGTCAAGCGCGTGATCGGCCTGCCGGGCGATCATGTGGCGTGCGCGGGCGCAGGGTCGCCGGTGACCGTCAACGGCGTGGCGATCGAGGAGACCTACCTCGCGGAGGGAGCCATCCCCAGCGAGGTGGCGTTCGACAAGGTCGTGCCCGAGGGATTCCTGTGGGTGATGGGCGACAACCGGCAGCACTCGGCGGACTCCCGGTTCAACACCGGCAACCCCGGGGGAGGTTTCGTCCCGGTCGACAACGTGGTCGGGGTCGCCTTCGTCACGGTGTGGCCGCTGTCGCGTGCCGCGGTGCTGAAGAACCCGGGTGAGGTGTTCGCCGACGTCCCTGCGGCTTCGGAGCAGGGATGAGCGGCCCGCACCTGCGCCTGGAGCGCACGCTGCTGCGCGAGGGTGCGACGCTCGTGGCCGGGATGGACGAGGTGGGTCGCGGTTCGCTGGCCGGTCCGGTGAGCGTCGGCGTCGTGGTCGTGGACCTCTCGACGCGTTCGGCGCCGGTGGGTGTGGCCGACTCCAAGCTGCTGAGCCCCGCCGCCCGCACGGCGCTCCTGCCCGCACTGACCCGGTGGGGCCGCGCGCGGGCCGTCGGGCACGCCTCGGCGCAGGAGATCGACGAGTACGGCATCATCGCCGCGCTGCGCCTGGCAGGTACCCGCGCGCTGACGGCCGTGGCCGCTGTCGTCGGGCCGGTCGACACGGTGCTGCTCGACGGTTCGCACGACTGGCTGACACCTCCGACGCAGGGTGACCTGTTCTCCGAGCCGGAGGTGGCCCACCTGCCCACCGTGCGCATGCGGGTCAAGGCCGACCGCACGTGCGCCTCGGTCGCGGCGGCCAGTGTGCTGGCCAAGTGCGAGCGCGACGGGCTGATGGCGGCCCTCGCCGAACGCTTCCCGGCCTACCGCTGGCACGAGAACAAGGGGTACGCCTCTCCCGACCACGTGGCGGCACTGCGTGAGCTGGGTCCGAGCGAGCTGCACCGGCGCTCGTGGCGGCTGCCCGCCGCGGAGCCCGCGCCGGTGCTGCGCGAGGAGGTCGACGTCATGCCCGACCTGCTGGCCGTGTTCGATCGTGCGGGCGCGGGCGCGGGCGCGGGCGCGGGCGCGGGCGCGGGCGCCGGGGCCTGAGGGGCTGCGGGTGCGTCGCGGGGCGGTCCGGAGCGGGCGATGGGGGATGATGGGTCTGTGAGCGCGGAGGACCTGGAGAACTACGAGACCGACATGGAGCTCGCGCTCTACCGTGAGTACCGCGACGTCGTCGGGCTCTTCTCGTACGTCGTGGAGACCGAGCGCCGCTTCTACCTGGCCAACCAGGTCGACCTGCAGGTGCGTTCGGCGGCCGGTGAGGTCTACTTCGAGCTGAGTCTGGCCGACGCCTGGGTCTGGGACGTGTACCGCTCGGCGCGGTTCGTGAAGTCGGTGCGTGTCGTGACGTTCAAGGACGTCAACGTCGAGGAGCTCGCCAAGGCGGAGCTCGACCTCGGTGGGAGCGCGGCGGGCTTCGGCCGCTGACGTCCGAGGCGTCCACAGCCACCGGCCCGTGAGGTCGACGCCCGGACGGCGCACGCCCCGCCCCGTGGCCCCGGTTCCTCCCGGCAGCCTGGGTGCTCGGGAGGTGGTCCGGTGCGCGCGACGGATGCGGTCGGCAGGTATGGGGAGGACGTCGCTGCGGCGCACGTGCTCCGAGCAGGGTGGCAGGTGCTCGACAGGAACTGGCGGTGCCGCGACGGTGAGCTCGACCTGGTCGGGCTCGACGGCGACGAGCTGGTGGCGGTCGAGGTCAAGACCCGGCGCTCGACCTCGTTCGGGCACCCCGCGGAGGCGGTGACCCAGCGCAAGCTCGCCCGCGTGCGCAGGCTCGCCGCCCGGTGGCTGACCGAGCACGAGGTGCACCCGGCGTCGGTGCGGGTGGACGTCATCGCGGTGCTCGTGCCTCGTCAGGGTGCCGCGCTGGTGGACCACCTCGTGGGGGTGGTCTGAGTGGTGCTCGGCCGCACGCTGGCCGTGGCACTGGTGGGCCTGACCGGGCACGTGGTGGACGTCGAGGCGCACCTGGCGCCCTCGTTGCCGGCCTTCACGCTGGTGGGTCTGCCGGACACCTCGCTCGCGGAGTCCCGCGACCGGGTCCGTGCCGCCGTGACGTCCTCCGGCCTGGCCTGGCCCAACCGGCGCATCACGGTCAACCTCTCGCCCGCCACGCTGCCCAAGTCGGGTTCCGTGTTCGACGTGGCGATCGCGGTCGCCACCCTCGCAGGCGCGGGTGTCGTCCCGGTCGAGGCCGTGGCCGAGGTCGTGCACCTGGGTGAGCTGGGCCTGGATGGCCGCTTGCGTCCCGTGCGCGGCGTGCTGCCCGCCGTGGCCGCCGCGGTCGCTGCCGGCCGCCCACGCGTGGTGGTGCCCAGCGCCAACCTCGCCGAGGCCCAGCTGGTCCCTGGGGCGCAGGTGCGCGGGGCCGACTGCCTGGCAGAGGTCGTGGCCCACTACGGCGCCGACGTCGAGGTCCCCGCGCCGTCGATGGCCCGCGGCGCGGTTGCCGTGGTCCCCGCCGGTGCGCACCCGCTGGACCTTGCGGACGTGGTCGGGCAAGCCGATGCGCGGCGCTCGCTCGAGGTGGCGGCAGCGGGCGGCCACCACCTGCTCATGGTCGGCCCTCCCGGGGCGGGCAAGACCATGCTGGCCGCCCGGTTGCCGGGGCTCCTGCCTGACCTCGACGAGCGCGAGGCGGTCGAGGTGACGGCCGTCCACTCGGTGGCGGGCACCTTCGACCCCCAGCAGGGACTGCTACGACGCCCGCCCTTCGAGGACCCCCACCACACCGCGACACCGGCGAGCATCGTGGGCGGAGGTTCCGGGCTGCCACGCCCGGGCGCCGCGTCGCGCGCGCACCGAGGGGTCCTGTTCCTGGACGAGGCCCCCGAGTTCACGACGGCGGTCCTGCAGACGTTGCGGCAGCCGCTCGAGCACGGAGAGCTCGTGCTGCACCGGGCGGCCGGCACCGCGCGGTATCCGGCACGGTTCCAGCTGGTCATGGCGGCCAACCCGTGCCCATGCGGCCGGGCGTGGGGCAAGGGCCTGGACTGCACGTGCCGGTCCGAGCAGCGGCGCCGGTACTTCGGCAAGCTGTCAGGTCCGCTGCTCGACCGCGTCGACCTGCAGGTCGAGCTCGCCCCGGCGCGTGCCGGGGACGTCCCGGGCGAGAGCACCGTGACGGTCGCCGCCCGCGTGGCCCGGGCGCGGGCGGCGCAGGGTGCCCGTCTGGCCGGGACCGGTTGGCGGACGAACGCCGAGGTGCCCGGTGGGTGGCTGCGGCAGCGGCTCGGGGGTGGCCGGGCGCTGCTGGCGGACCTCGACCGGGCGATCGATCGCGGAACCCTGAGCCTACGAGGGGTCGACCGGGTGCTGCGTGTGGCGTGGACCCTGGCGGATCTCGACGGGGACGACGCCCCCGGTCGGGGGCATGTGGGCCAGGCGCTGCTGATGCGCACGCGGGGTCAGGGCGCATGAGTGCGGTGATGGAGGAGCGCGCGGCGCGAGCGGCCTGGAGTGCGCTGGTCGAGCCAGGAGACCCCGTGGCCGGCGCCCTGGTCACCGCGCTCGGCGCCGGTCCCGCACTGGACTGGGTGCGTCGGTGGGTCCGCGAACCCGGCTCGTTCGCGGCGCAGGGGTGGCTGGAGCTGGAGGAGCAGCGCGGCGAGGTCGAACCGACCGGACGACAGCAGGTCGGCCGTGCACTCGACCGGTGGGCCCCCCGGCTGGCCCGCACCACGGACGACGCCCTGACAGGTGCGCTCGACCTGGCTCCTCGGGTCGGTGCCAGGGTCGTGGTTCCCGGCGACCCGGAGTGGCCTTCCGGCCTGGAGGCGCTGGGACCGTCGGCGCCGCTGTGCCTGTGGGTGCGCGGTGCGGTGCCGGACCTGTCGCGTTCGGTCGCGGTGGTGGGGGCGCGAGCCTCCACCTCGTACGGCGAGCGGGTCGCCTTCGACCTGGCGGACGGGATCGCCCGTCGTGGCGGGTGCGTCGTCTCGGGTGGCGCGTACGGCATCGACGCGAGCGCGCACCGCGGGGCGTTGTCGGTCGGCGGACGGACCCTGGTCGTGCTCGCCGGTGGCGTGGACCGCTCGTACCCGGCGGGGAACGCTCGCCTGGTCGAGCGCACCGTGGTCGACGGGGGCGCAGTCGTGGCCGAGGTGCCACCGGGCGCGGTGCCGACCAAGAGCCGCTTCCTGCAGCGCAACCGGCTGATCGCCGCCATGGCTGCTGCCACGGTCGTCGTCGAGGCGGCCTGGCGTTCGGGTGCGCTCAGCACGGCGCACCACGCCGCGCGGTTGCTGCGGCCGGTGGGCGCCGTCCCCGGGCCGGTGACCTCGGTCGCCTCGGCGGGGACGCACCGTCTGCTGCGTGAGGGCGTGGCTGTGTGCGTGACCGACGCGGCCGAGGTCATGGAGCTGGCAGGCATGCTCGGGAGCGACCTGGCGCCCGCCCCGGTCGAGCGCGTGCGACCTGGTGAGGCGCGCGACCCCGTGGCTCGGGCCGTCCTGGACTCTCTGTCCGTACGCGCGGGTCGCACGGTCGAGGACCTGGCGGCGTCGGCCGGCGTGTCCGTGACCCAGACCCGCGGCGCGTTGGGCCTGCTCGAGCTCGACGGTCTCGCCGCGCGGACAGCCGGCCGGTGGCGCCGGGCGCCGCGACGTTCCTGAGGGCGGCGTGCCCGGGGCGTGGCGGTCCTCGGACCGCGGTCGCCCCGGCGCCGCCGTGCTCTCGGGCCGGTGTGCCGAGCGCCCGGATTCCGAGGTGAGCGGCTCGCGGGGAACGCCGCACCCGAGCCCTTCCCGGGGGACAAGGGCACTCGGAAGTGCGTACCTGAGTCCGGCAGCGGGTGAAATCCGTCACTCGTGACAGTGGGTGTGACTCGAGAAACGGACATTGTCGTCGCATTCCCCCTCGTGTTCTCACCCTGTACGGCGGGCCTACCTTGTCCGTCCGTGTGTTTCCCGTCACCGTGGTCACGTGCACCCGCCGCAGCCCACAGGAAGCCCCCAGGAGCGCTCGCTCCTGGTTGCTGACTTCGCGCTGCACCTGCGCGCGCAACGGGGCCTGTCGGAGCACACCGTGCGGGCGTACGTGGGCGATGTCGAGCAGATGCTGGGCTACGCCGCCCGGCACGGGCAGGCCACGCTCGAGGCAGTCGACCTGGCCGCGCTGCGTGGGTGGCTCGCATCCATGGCTGCTGCTCAGCGCAGCCGATCGACCCTGGCACGCCGTGGCGCCGCGGTGCGCACCTTCTTCGAGTGGGCGGCACGCACGGGTCGGGTCCCGAGCGATCCCGCCGCGCGTCTGGCCAGCGCGCGTCCGGGTGTCAGCCTCCCGACCGTCCTGGGTGTCGAACCGGTCGGCGAGCTGCTCGACGCCGCCCGTGCTCGCGCGCAGGACGAGGACCCGATCCATCTGCGCGACTGGGCCGCGCTCGAGCTGCTGTACGCCTCGGGGGTTCGTGTGGGGGAGGCGTGCGGTGCCGACGTCGACGACGTCGACCTGGCCGAGCGCACCGTCCGGGTCGTCGGCAAGGGAGACAAGGAGCGGGTCGTGCCGTTCGGGCGACCCGCGGCCGAGGCGCTGCGTCAGTGGATCGAGCGTGGCCGTCCCAGGCTGGTTCGTGCCCAGACGCCCGCCGCGTTGTTCCTCGGTCGACGCGGCGGCCGGGTCGACCAGCGCCAGCTCCGGGAGGCCGTGCACCAGGTGGCGGCTCTCGCCGGCGTCACGGACCTGGCGCCGCACGCCCTGCGGCACACGGCCGCCACGCACCTGCTGGAGCACGGGTCCGACCTGCGCTCCGTCCAAGAGTTCCTGGGTCACGCGAGCCTCGCGACGACCCAGCGCTACACCCACGTGTCCGCGGAGCGCCTGCGCTCCGCCTTCGAGCTCGCGCACCCGCGGGCTTGAGCCGAGAACTGGAGCAGACCATGACCGAACACACCGACGTGCTCGAGGCGCGCGCGCGGTTGGCCGGCTCTGCGCCTGACGGCGTGATCCCCTCGCAGCGGGTGGTCGTGCCGCTCGATCACGCGGAGGTCGCCCAGGACGAGCTGGTCGCCGAGGTGATCCGCCTGTGGTCGGTGTTCAAGTCGCAGGGGTGCGCGCTCTCACGCGAGCGGCTCATCCTGCACTACGCCCCGCTCGTCTCGGCGGTGGCCGGCCGGGTGGGCATGCGGCTGCCGAACACGGTCGAGCAGGCCGACCTGGTCTCGTACGGCATGTTCGGCCTGATCGACGCGATCGAGAAGTACGAGACCGACCGCGCCGTGAAGTTCGAGTCGTACGCGTCCTCGCGTATCCGTGGTGCGATCATCGACGAGCTCCGATCCATCGACTGGGTGCCGCGGTCCGTCCGGACGAAGGCGCGTGCCGTGGACCGTGCGTACGCCGAGCTCGAGGGCGAGCTGCACCGCGTGCCCAGCGAGCGGGAGGTCGCCGACCGGCTCGAGATGGGTGTGGAGGATCTGCGGGCCATCTTCACGCAGCTCTCGACGGTCAACGTCGCTGCGCTCGACGAGCTGCTGGGCGGCGGGGACGACCGTCCCGGTGCGGTGTCCCTGGGGGAGACCCTCAGTGACGACCGGGTCGTCGACCCTGCCGGGTCGCTCGAGGCTCAGGAGACCAAGTACCTGCTCGCCCGTGCGATCGAGCAGCTCGGCGAGCGTGAGCGCATCGTCGTGGTCCTCTACTACTACGAGGGCATGACCTTGGCGGAGATCGGCCGCGTCCTCGGCGTCACCGAGTCGCGCATCTCCCAGATGCACACGGCGGCCATGGCGCGCCTGCGGGCCCGGTTGCTGGAGGCCGAGCGCGTCTGACCGACGCGCGGTACCGGCTCACGGCAGCAGCACCACGGGCCCCTGGTCGCCCAGCAATGACAGCGGATCCAGGTACTGCGTGCCCCGCCGCACACCCCAGTGCAGGCACGTCGTGGGCGCGCAGTGCGTGCCCGAACCTGCTGGTGCGGGGTCCGTGCCGATCGCGTCGAGGGTGGCCACGGTGGCGCCTCGTGTGACCCGTTGCCCGACGGAGACCAGCGGGTCGACGGGCTCGAGGCTGGATCGCAGGCCGTCGCCGTGGGTCACGGTGACCACGCCCCGTCCGGCTACCTGGCCGGCGAACGAGATCACGCCGTCGGCCGGGGCCAGGACCTCGTCGCCGGGTGCAGCAGCCAGGTCGACGCCTCGGTGCCCGGCCGCCCAGACCTCGGCCGGACGGTCGAACGGGTGCGCGACCCGTGGTTCGCCGTCGAGCGGAGCGGTGTACGTGCCGTGCGCGGACCTCGACGCACCGGCGTCCGGTGCGTCGGCCTGGGCCCGGCCTGGTCCCGGTGCGCCGAGCACGAGCGAGATCCCCGCGACCAGGATGCAGGCTCCGGCCCGGAGCGGGCCGATGCGTGGCGCGGGCCGATCAGGGGCGCTCGGGGCGCCGTGGCCGGGGTCAGGGGTGCGCGGGTGCGGCATCCGCTCAGGCTCGCACCGGGTCTGCCGTCAGGCGGCTCTCGTGCCGACCTCCAGGGTCGCCGGTCCGTGCCGTCGGGCTGTGGGCGTCTCGCGCACGGGGCGGTTCGAGGTCACGTCTGGGGTCCGCTAGACTCCTGGTGCGACCGGTCCGTGCCGGTCGACTTCGCGCGCCATCCACCCGGACGGTCGCCCGGCCCGGCCTCGTCGGGCTCGGTTCCGCCCGGGGTCGGCTGCGGCATCGGTCCGGGTCCGCCCGGGGACGCCGCCGACATGGTGCCAGGGGTGCCGACCACAGTGCCGGTGCCGACAACCGAGACGCGAGCCCGTCCGACGGGTTCGCACGACTGAGCGTGCGCCCCGTGGGCGGACGCCGGAAGGACGTGCCATGGCCGTCGTGACCATGCGCCAGCTGCTCGAGAGCGGTGTCCACTTCGGGCACCAGACCCGCCGCTGGAACCCCAAGATGAAGCGCTTCATCTTCACCGAGCGCAACGGCATCTACATCGTCGACCTGCAGCAGTCGCTGTCCTACATCGACCGCGCGTACGACTTCGTCAGCCAGACGATCGCCCACGGCGGCAGCATCCTGTTCGTCGGCACCAAGAAGCAGGCGCAGGAGGCCGTCGCCGAGCAGGCTGCCCGCGTCGGCATGCCCTACGTCAACCAGCGCTGGCTCGGTGGCATGCTCACCAACTTCGCCACCGTGAACAAGCGTCTGCAGCGCCTCAAGGAGCTCGAGCAGATCGACTTCGACGACGTCGCGGGGAGCGCCTTCACCAAGAAGGAGTTGCTCATCATGCGTCGCGAGAAGGACAAGCTCGCCAAGACGCTCGGTGGCATCCGTGACATGGCCAAGGTCCCCTCGGCCGTGTGGATCGTCGACACCAACAAGGAGCACCTGGCCGTCGACGAGGCGCGCAAGCTGGGTATCCCGGTCGTCGCGATCCTCGACACGAACTGCGACCCGGACGTCGTCGACTACCCGATCCCGGGCAACGACGACGCGATCCGCGCCGTGCACCTGCTCACCCGCGTGATCGCCGACGCGGCTGCCGACGGCCTGCTCAAGCGCCACTCGGGTCGTACCGCGGCCGCCGAGGGTGCCGAGGCCGAGGCCGAGCCGCTGGCCGAGTGGGAGCGCGAGCTGCTCGCCGGTGCCGAGGCCGAGCTGCAGGCCGCTCCCGCTGCCGAGGCCGCGCCGGCCGAGGTCGCCGAGGAGGCCGCTGCTCCCGCCGAGGCCGCTCCGGTCGCCGAGGCCGCTGTCGAGACCCCGGCCGAGGGCGACGCCGCGTCCGAGTGACGCGCCCGCTCATCGCACCCACCACGACTAAGGACGGACACTGATGGCGAACTACTCGCTGGCAGACATCAAGGCGCTGCGCGAGAAGACCGGTGCGGGCATGCTCGACGTCAAGAAGGCGCTCGAGGAGGCCGAGGGCGACGCCGACAAGGCGCTCGAGATCATCCGCGTGAAGGGCCTCAAGGGCGTCGGCAAGCGTGAGGGCCGCTCGGCCTCCGACGGCCTGGTCGCCGCGCACGTCGGCCCCACCGCCGACGGCGAGGGCCAGACCGGCGTGCTGGTCGAGGTCAACTCCGAGACCGACTTCGTCGCGAAGAACGCCTCGTTCATCGCCCTGGCGGACAAGGTGCTCTCCGTCGCGGTCGGCTCGGCCGCCCGTGACGCGGACGCCCTCCTCGCCGAGGACGTCGACGGCAAGTCGCTGCAGAGCTTCGTCGACGAGAACGCTGCGACGCTCGGCGAGAAGATCGTGGTGCGTCGCCTGGCCCGTGTGGCCGGCGAGCACGTCGAGGTCTACCTGCACAAGGTCAACAAGGACCTGCCCCCGCAGGTCGGCGTCCTCGTGGCGACGGACTCGGCCGCCGCCGGTGTGGCGCGCGACATCGCGACCCACATCGCGGCGTACTCGCCGACGTTCCTCACGCGCGAGGAGGTCCCGGCCGAGACGGTCGAGTCCGAGCGTCACATCGCCGAGGAGACGGCGCGCAACGAGGGCAAGCCCGAGGCTGCGCTGCCGAAGATCATCGAGGGTCGCCTCAACGGGTACTTCAAGGAGAACGTCCTGCTCGAGCAGGCGTTCGCCAAGGACCCCAAGAAGACGGTCGGCCAGGTCCTCACGGAGGCCGGCGGCACGGTGACCGGTTTCGTGCGCTACCGCGTGGGAGCCTGATCATCAGTCTGTGATCGGTGGCCCCGACCCGTTCGGGTCGGGGCCACCGGTGCACCGGGGGTCTTCCGGTGCCGTCCAGCGCAGCACCGCACGACCCTGCACGACCAGCTCCAGAGGGCCGCCCCACCGGCGGACCCGCTCCACCAGCAGCACCGATCGGATCGTGGAGGACCCGTGACCGAGGACCTGACCGCTGAGACCGCACCCCGTCGACGCGTCCTGCTCAAGCTCTCGGGCGAGTCGTTCGGCGGCGGGGACATCGGTCTGGCGCCCGATGTGGTTCGACGCATCGCCGCCGAGATCGCCGTGGCGGTGCGGGGCGGCGTCGAGGTCGCGATCGTCGTGGGTGGCGGCAACTTCTTCCGCGGCGCCGAGCTGGCCCAGAACGGTATGGACCGTGCCCGGGCCGACTACATGGGCATGCTCGGCACGGTCATGAACTGCCTGGCCCTGCAGGACTTCCTGGAGCAGGCGGGCGTGAGCACCCGCGTCCAGACCGCGATCACCATGGGTCAGGTTGCCGAGCCGTACATCCCGTTGCGGGCGATCCGCCACCTGGAGAAGGGCCGCGTGGTCATCTTCGGTGCGGGTGCCGGCATGCCGTTCTTCTCCACGGACACCGTCTCGGTGCAGCGCGCGCTCGAGACGCACTGCCAGGAGGTCCTCATGGGCAAGAACGGTGTCGACGCCGTCTACTCGGCCGACCCCCGCACCGACCCGACCGCGACGCGGTTGGAGCACCTGACCTACACCGACGCGCTCGTCAACGACCTCGCCGTCATGGACGCCACGGCCCTGAGCCTGTGCCGCGACAACGACGTGGTGATGCGCGTGTTCGGCCTGGAGGAGCACGGGAACGTCACGCGCGCCCTGCAGGGTGAGAAGATCGGCACCCTGGTCACCGCGGACTGACCTGCGGCCACTCCGCGCACCCCTCGCACCACCCCCCTGCACGCACGCACGAAGGAGCTCCGGTGATCGACGAGACCCTCCTCGAGGCCGAGGAGAAGATGGACAAGGCGATCGAGGTCGCCAAGGACGACTTCGCGACGATCCGCACGGGCCGTGCGAACGCCGCGATGTTCTCCAAGGTGTTCGTCGACTACTACGGCAGCCCGACCCCGCTGCAGCAGCTGGCGTCGTTCAACGTGACCGAGGCACGCACCGTGCTGATCTCGCCGTTCGACAAGTCCGCGTCGGCGGCGATCGAGAAGGCGCTGCGTGACTCCGACCTGGGGGTCAACCCGACCAACGACGGCAACGTCATCCGGGTGGTGCTTCCTGCACTGACCGAGGAGCGTCGTCGGGACTTCGTCAAGCTCGCCAAGGCCAAGGCGGAGGACGCCCGCATCGCGGTGCGCAGCGTGCGCCGCAAGGCCAAGGAGGAGCTCGACCGCATCGTCAAGGACGGCGAGGCCGGCGAGGACGAGGTCCAGCGGGCGGAGAAGGAGCTCGAGGGTCTGACGAAGAAGCACGTCGACCTCATCGACCACCTGCTCACGTCCAAGGAGCACGAGCTGCTCGAGGTCTGATGACGGAGCACGCCGTCGCCGCCCCCCGCACCCCGCGCTCGGGCCGCGACCTGCCTGTCGCGATCCTCGTCGGCGTCGGGCTGCTGGTGGCCGTCGTCGCCAGCCTGTTCATCCGCAAGGAGGCGTTCGCGGTCGTCGCGGTCGTCGCCGTCTGCGCGGCGATGTGGGAGCTGGCGCAGGCGTTCACCCGCCGCGCGATCCACCTGCCGTTGCTGCCGTTGCTCGTCGGTTCCGTCGGCATCATGGTCTCGGCGTACACCTCGGGCGCCGAGGCGTTGTTCGTGGCGTTCACGCTGACCGTCGGCGGTGTCGTGGTCTGGCGTGCCCTGGACGGGCACGGCCTGGCTGCGCTGCGGGACGCGTCGGCCGCCACGTTCGCCGCGGCGTACCTGCCGTTCCTCGGCGGGTTCGTCATGCTGATGCTGGCCGAGCCGGACGGCCCGGCGCGGGTCATGCTCTTCGTGCTGCTGCCGGTGGCCAGCGACACGGGTGGTTACGCGGTCGGGGCCCTGCTGGGCCGTCACCCCCTGGCGCCGACGGTGAGCCCGAAGAAGACCTACGAGGGTCTGGTGGGATCGATCGTGCTG
This sequence comes from Cellulomonas soli, assembly GCF_052036975.1. GTDB lineage: Bacteria > Actinomycetota > Actinomycetes > Actinomycetales > Cellulomonadaceae > Cellulomonas > Cellulomonas soli_A. The sequence continues at coordinate 20,540 of NZ_JBQIAR010000013.1, read as the reverse complement.
GCCAGCGTGGTCGGTGTGGTCGGCGTGCAGGTCGCGTTCGAGGGCGACCCGCTGGTGGGCCTGTTCCTGGGCCTGGCGACGGTCGTCACCGCGACGCTCGGCGACCTGGCCGAGTCGTTGCTCAAGCGCGACCTCGAGCTGAAGGACATGGGCACCCTGCTGCCCGGTCACGGCGGTCTGCTCGACCGCCTGGACTCCCTGCTGCTGACGGCCCCCGCCGTGTACGTGATCCTGGCAGTGCTGCTGCCCGCCTGACCCGAGAGGGGGCACCCGTGACCGGGACGCCCGTCCGACTGGACATGTCCGCGCCGACCCGTGGTGCCCGTGGCAAGCCGCCGCGGCACTTCGTCGACCTGACGCCCGAGCAGCGGGTCGAGGCGGTGACGGCGCTGGGTGAGAAGCCGTTCCGGGCCAAGCAGCTCGCGACGCACTACTTCGCGCACCTGACCTCGGACCCGTCCGAGATGACGGACCTGCCCGCGGCCAGCCGGGAGCGGATCGGCGACGACCTGTTCCCGCAGCTGCTGACGCCGGTGCGCACGTTGACCGCCGACGGCGGCACCACCGTGAAGACACTGTGGCACCTGTTCGACGGCGTGAAGGTCGAGTCGGTGCTCATGCGGTACGCGAACCGGTCGACGTTGTGCGTGTCCAGCCAGGTCGGCTGCGGCATGGCGTGCCCGTTCTGCGCGACGGGTCAGCTGGGCCTGACCCGCAACCTGTCGACGGCCGAGATCGTCGAGCAGGTCCGGGCGGCCGCACGGTCGCTGGCCGACGGGGAGATCCCCGGTGGTCCTGGCCGCCTGTCGAACGTGGTGTTCATGGGCATGGGTGAGCCGATGGCCAACTACAAGGCGGTCATCGAGACGGTGCGTCGCCTGGTCGCCCCGGCCCCGGACGGTTTCGGCATGTCGGCCCGTAACGTGACGGTCTCGACCGTCGGCCTGGTCCCGGCGATCGACAAGCTGGCGGCCGAGGGCATCCCGGTGACCTTGGCCCTCTCGCTGCACGCACCGGACGACGAGCTGCGCGGCGAGCTGGTGCCGATCAACACCCGGTGGGACGTCGACGAGGCGCTCGACGCGGCGCACCGGTACTTCGAGACGACCGGCCGGCGGGTGTCGATCGAGTACGCCCTGATCAAGGACATCAACGACCACGCCTGGCGGGCGGACCTGCTCGGCGAGAAGCTCAACGCCCGTGGGCGTGGCTGGGTGCACTGCAACCCGATCCCGCTCAACCCGACTCCGGGTTCGAAGTGGACGGCGAGCGATCCGCAGGTGGAGCGCGAGTTCGTGGCACGCTTGCGGGCGCACGGCATCCCGACGACCATCCGCGACACGCGTGGTTCGGACATCGACGGGGCGTGCGGTCAGCTGGCAGCGGAGGAGGACGCGTGAGCGACGGGATGTTCCGGACCGTGTCGGGTCTGCGGTCCGGGTACGACCCGGACGAGGTCGACGAGTTCTTCGAGCATGCCCGGTTGCTGTACGAGCAGGGGGTGCCGGGGACGGTCTCGGGCAAGGACGTGCGCGATGTCGCGTTCGACCTGGTGCGACGTGGCTACGTGACCTCGGCCGTCGACGCGGCGCTGGACCGGCTCGAGGCGGCGTTCGTCGCCCGGGAGCGGGCGGAGTTCGTCGCCGAGCACGGTCAGCAGGCGTGGATGGACAGGCTCGGGGAGCGGGCCCGGACGCTGTACGGACGTCTGTCGCGACCCGACGGCGACCGGTTCGCGCCGCCGGAGGGCCGTCACGTGGGGTACGAGCCGGCCGACGTGGACGAGGTGTGCCACCGTCTGGTGGCGTTCTTCGACCAGGGGGCGCCGCTGACGGCTGCCGAGGTGCGTGCGGCGACGTTCCGTCGGCGCAAGGGCGCCGATGCGTACGGTCAGCACGCGGTCGACGCGTTCATGGGCCGCGCCGTCGAGGTCCTGCTCGGCGTGGAGTGATCGCGGGCGGTGCCGGTGCGCGCCGCTGGTCCGCGATGATGGTCCGGTGAGTGCACGCAGCGTCATCCTGCTCGGGTCGACCGGGTCCATCGGGACCCAGGCGGTCGACGTCATCTCCCGCAATCGTGAACGGTTCACGGTTCGTGGGCTCAGCGCCGGCGGCGGTGACCTGGGTCTGCTGGCTCGACAGGCGGCCGCGCTGCAGGTCGAGATGGTGGCCGTCGCCGACCCGGGTGCGGCTCCGGCACTGCGTGACGCTCTGGAGCGGGCGGGTGTGCGGCCGGACGTCGAGGTCCTGGTGGGCCCGTCGGCAGCCACGGAGCTGGCCGGTGCGGGCGCCGACGTGGTGCTCAACGGCATCACGGGCTCGGTCGGTCTGGGGCCGACGGTGGCGGCCTTGCGCGCGGGGAGCACGCTCGCGCTCGCCAACAAGGAGTCGCTGGTGGTCGGCGGACCGCTGGTGCACGCGGCGCGCGTGCGGGCCGACCAGATCGTGCCGGTGGACTCCGAGCACTCGGCCATCGCCCAGTGCCTGCGCGGGGGTGCGCGCGCCGAGGTGCGGCGTCTGGTGCTGACCGCGTCGGGTGGCCCGTTCCGCGGCTGGACTCACGACGAGGTGAAGTCGGTCACCCCGCAGCAGGCGCTCGCGCACCCGACGTGGTCGATGGGGCCGGTGGTGACCGTCAACTCCTCGACGTTGATGAACAAGGGTCTGGAGCTGATCGAGGCGCACCTGCTGTTCGACGTGCCGGTCGAGGACATCACGGTCGTGGTGCACCCGCAGTCGGTGGTGCACTCGATGGTCGAGTTCGTCGACGGGTCGACGATCGCGCAGGCCTCGCCGCCCGACATGCGGCTGCCGATCGCACTGGGGCTGTCCTGGCCGGAGCGCGTGGCGGAGGCTGCATCCGCCTGCGACTGGACGCAGGCGGCGACGTGGACGTTCGCGCCGTTGGACGAGGAGGTCTTCGGCGCGGTGCGTCTGGCCAGGGAGGCCGTCGCGGCGTCGGCGACGCACCCGGCGGTGTACAACGCCGCGAACGAGGAGTGCGTCGCGGCGTTCCTGGCGGGTCGGATCGGGTTCCTCGACATCGTCTCGACGGTCGAGCGGGTGCTCGGGGAGCACGGCGGGACGGCCCGGGGCGGGCTGGGCCTGGCGGACGTGCTGGAGGCCGAGACGTGGGCGCGTGCCCGCGCGCAGGAGATCCTGGCGCGTCGCTGACGTCGGTCAGTGGCCGGTGAACCGGCCCAGCAGGGCGGCCGTGCGGCTGGGGCGCCCGGAGCGGGCCTCCGACCGGTCGGCCAGCTCGGCGGCTCGCCGTCCGGCGGTGATCCCTGCCCAGCGCAACGGCTCGACCTCCCAGTCGGGCGAGCGGTGCCCGACCCAGGGCAGGTCGACCAGCGGGCTGGCCGTGCCGGTGACCAGGTCGGCGAGCGTGCGCCCGGCGAGGTTGGTGGTCGCCAGGCCGTCGCCGACGTACCCGCCGGCCCAGCCGATGCCGGTGGCCGGGTCGAGCCCGACGGAGGGGTGCCAGTCGCGGGCGATCGCGAGCGGTCCGCCCCATGCGTGCGTGAACTGCGTGCCCTCGAGCACGGGGAACAGGTCGAGGAGCGCGGCCCGCAGGTGGGCGAACACCGCCGGTGAGCGGTCGAACTCGGGGCGCACGGTCGACCCCGGGTGGTAGGGCGCGCCGCGTCCGCCGAACGCGAGCCGGTCGTCGGTGGTGCGCTGCCCGTAGACGATCAGGTGCCGCCCGTCGGTGAACGTCTGCCCCCGGTCGAGGCCGATCTGCTCCCACACCGATGCCGGCAGGGGCGCGGTGGCGACCATGAGCGAGTAGACGGGGACCACGGCGCGGCGGTTCCCGGGCAGGTGCGGGGTCCAGGCCTCGGTGGCACGCAGGGTCCATCGGGTGCGGATCGTGCCCTGGTCGGTGACGACGGCGCGCGGCGAGATCCGCTGCACGCGGGTGTCGTGGACGATCCGGGCACCGCGTTGCTCGACGACCTGGGCGAGGCCGTGCACGAGCCGGGCGGGCTGCACGCGGGCGCAGTCGGGGGTCCATGCCCCGCCGAGCACACCGGCGGCCCGCACGTGCTCGGCGACCTGGTCCGCGTCGAGCACGTGCGACTCGTCGCCCCACTGCTCGTCGTCGAGGGCCGCAGCGCGCACCCGGGCCAGCTGGGCCTCGTTGCGTGCGAGGGTCACGGTGCCGCCGTAGGCGAAGCCGCAGTCGATCTCCTCGGCGGCTGCCACACCGCCGACCTCGACGACGGTGTCGCGCATCGCGGCGCGCAGGGCCAGGGCGGCGTCGTGACCGTAGCGGCGTGCGAGCGCCTCGCCGGAGACGGGGAACAGCGCGGAGCACCAGCCGCCGTTGCGGCCGCTGGCCCCGAAACCGACGACCTCCTGCTCGACGACGAGCACGTCGAGTGCCGGGTCGGCCTCGAGCAGGTAGTAGGCGGCCCACAGTCCGGTGAGCCCGCCACCGACGACGACGACGTCGGCCTGCGTGTCGCCGTCCAGCGGGGGACGCTCGGGCGCGGGCACCTCGTCGAGCAGCTGGTCCCACCACAGGGACAGCGACCGCAGGTCGCGGTGCGGGCTGCTCACAGGTGCGACCAGGCCTCGGTGAGCACGCCCCGCAGGATCTGCTCGATCTCGTCGAACTCGGCCGGGCCGCAGGTCAGTGGCGGGGCCAGCTGGATCACGGGGTCGCCGCGGTCGTCGGCGCGGCAGTACAGGCCTGCCTCGTACAGCGCGGTGGACAGGAACCCCCGCAGGAGGCGTTCGCTCTCGTCGTCGTCGAACGTCTCGCGGGTGGTCTTGTCCTTGACGAGCTCGATCCCGTAGAAGTAGCCCGCACCGCGCACGTCGCCGACGATCGGCAGGTCGAGGAGCCGTTCGAGGGTCGCCTGGAACACCGGGGCGTTGGCCTTGACGCGGTCGTTGAGCCTCTCGCGCTCGAACAGGTCCAAGTTGGCCATGGCGACGGCGGCCGAGACGGGGTGCCCGCCGAAGGTGTAGCCGTGCGCGAACGAGGCGTCGCCGCCTGCGAAGGGCTCGAAGAGCCGGTCGGAGGCGATGAGGGCGCCGATGGGGGAGTACCCGGAGGTCATGCCCTTGGCGCAGGTGATCATGTCGGGCACGTAGCCGAAGTCGTCGCACGCGAACATCGAGCCGATGCGCCCGAACGCGCAGATGACCTCGTCGGAGACCAGCAGCACGTCGTACTTGTCGCAGATCTCACGGACACGCTCGAAGTACCCGGGCGGCGGCGGGAAGCACCCGCCGGCGTTCTGCACCGGTTCGAGGAACACGGCGGCGACTGTCTCGGGGCCTTCGAACTCGATGGCTTCGGCGATGCGGTCGGCGGCCCAGCGCCCGAACGCCGTCGGGTCGTCGCGCAGCTCCTCGGGTGCGCGGTACTGGTTGGTGTTGGGCACCTTGTGGGCGCCGGGCACCAGGGGTTCGAACGGGGCCTTGAGCGTGGGCAGGCCCGTGATGGACAGTGCGCCGTGCGGGGTGCCGTGGTAGGCGATGGCACGCGAGATGACCTTGTACTTGCCGGGCTTGCCGACCAGCTTCCAGTACTGCTTGGCCAGCTTCCACGCGGTCTCGACGGCCTCGCCGCCCCCGGTGGTGAAGAAGACCCGGTTGAGGTCGCCCGGCGCGTGGTGGGCGAGGCGTTCGGCCAGGTCGATGGCCTGCGGGTGGGCGTAGGACCACAGCGGGAAGAACGCGAGCTCCTCGGCCTGCCGTCGGGCCGTCTCGGCGAGCTCGGCGCGGCCGTGGCCGGCCTGGACGACGAACAGGCCGGAGAGGCCGTCGATGTACTGCCGGCCGGTGTCGTCCCAGATGTGGTGGCCTTGACCGCGCACGATCGTCGGGACGCCGTCGTCCCAGGCGCTCTGCCGTGTGAAGTGCCCCCACAGGTGGGCGCGCGCGGCGTCGTCGCGGACGGTCCCGCGGGGCGTTGTCGAGGTGGCGGTGGTGGTGCCGGTCGGCAGGCTCATCGGGTTCCCCAGTTGTAGAGCTGCTTGCGCAGCCGCAGGTAGACGAACGTCTCGGTGGCCCGCACGCCGGGCAGCGTGCGGATCTGACGGTTGATGACCTCGAGCAGGTGCTCGTCGTCCTCGCAGACGACCTCGACGAGCAGGTCGAACCCGCCGGCGGTGACCACGACGTAGTCGATCTCGGCCATGCCTGCCAGGTCGTCGGCGAGCTGCTCGAGGTCACCGTCGGCCTTGATGCCGATCATGGCCTGGCGGGTGAAGCCGACCTGCAGGGGGTCGGTGACCGCGACGATCTGCATGACGCCGGAGTCGACCAGTCGTTGCACGCGCTGGCGCACCGCGGCCTCGGACAGGCCGACGGCCTTGCCGATGCTGGCGTAGGGCCGACGGCCGTCCTCCTGCAGCTGCTCGATGATGGCCTTGGACAGCTCGTCCAGCGGGGGGCGGCCGGCGGGGGTGGTTCGGGTGCTCACGCCCTCGATGCTTCACTGCGCGTGCGCCGGATGCAAGCGAATCCGTCGTGTTTCGTGTCTGTGACCGTGGAATCCGATGTGGACACGCGACTGTTACACCGAGATCCTCCGTGAACCTCCCGTTCGCGGGCGTTTCGGCGTAGCGTGCCGCGCACCGCCGCAGTGCGTGTGCACGCGCAGTCTCGCAGACGGCATCCGCCCCGAAGGAGAGCACGATGAGCACGTCCCTCCCGCCCCAGAGCCCGTCCTCGTCCGGCACCACAGGCCCCGCGCCCGTCGAGCTGCTCAACCTCGTCGGCGGCGAGCGCCGCCCGGCCGCGGACGGACGCACCAGCGCCGTCGTGGACCCCTCGACGGGGTTGGCGTACGCGACCGCGCCGGTCAGCTCGGCGCAGGACGTGGCCGACGCGTACGAGGCGGCGTCCGGGGCCTTCGCCACCTGGGGACGCACGACCCCGGCCGAGCGGCAGCTGGCCCTGCTGCGGCTCGCCGACGCCGTCGAGGCGCGCGCCGAGGAGTTCGTGGCCGTCGAGTCGCGCAACACCGGCAAACCGCTGCACCTGACCGCCGCCGACGAGGTGCCGCCTTGCGTGGACCAGCTGCGCTTCTTCGCCGGCGCCGCCCGGGTGCTCGACGGGCTCAGCGCGGGGGAGTACCTCGAGGGTCACACGTCGTGGATCCGCCGGGAGCCCGTCGGGGTCGTCGGCCAGGTCACGCCGTGGAACTACCCGCTGATGATGGCCGTGTGGAAGATCGCCCCGGCGCTCGCCGCAGGCAACACCGTGGTGCTCAAGCCGTCCGACACGACACCGGCCTCGACGTTGCTGCTGGCGGAGGTCGCCGCGCAGGTGCTGCCGCCCGGCGTGCTCAACGTCGTGTGCGGCGACCGCGACACCGGTCGTGCGCTCGTCTCGCACCCGCGGCCGGACATGGTCGCGATCACCGGCTCGGTGCGGGCGGGCTCGCAGGTGGCGGCCGCCGCCTCCGCCGACGTCAAGCGCGTGCACCTCGAGCTGGGGGGCAAGGCGCCGGTCATCGTGTTCGCCGACGCCGACATCGCCGCAGCGGCCGAGGGCATCGCCGGGGCCGGGTACTACAACGCGGGGCAGGACTGCACGGCCGCGACCCGCGTGCTCGTGCAGGCCTCCGTGCACGCCGACTTCGTCGCGGCCCTCGCCGAGCAGGCCAAGGGCACCCGCACCGGGCGTCCGGACGACCCGGACGTCGCCTTCGGTCCGGTGAACAACGCGCTGCAGCTGGAGCGGGTGACCGGGTTCCTCGACCGGCTGCCCGACCATGCCGCCGTGCTCGCCGGCGGGCACCGGGTGGGTGCGGAGGGCTACTTCGTCGAACCGACGGTGGTCGACGGCCTGCGCCAGGACGACGAGGCCGTGCAGGACGAGATCTTCGGACCGGTCATCACCGTGCAGACGTTCACCGACGAGGCCGAGGCGATCGCCCTGGCCAACGGTGTGCGCTACGGCCTGGCCAGCTCGGTGTGGACCAAGGACCACGGCACCGCCCTGCGTGTGTCACGAGCGCTGGACTTCGGCGTGGTGTGGATCAACACGCACATCCCATTCGTGGCCGAGATGCCGCACGGCGGGTTCAAGCAGTCCGGCTACGGCAAGGACCTGTCGATGTACGGGTTCGAGGACTACACGCGGATCAAGCACGTCATGTCGGCGTTCGGCGCCTGAGGTTCCCGGCGTGCCGGGTGCTGCGGGGTCCGGCACGCTGGGCCCGTGGCGGCGTCGGGTGCGCCGGGCGGATCGCCGGCGACCCCCTGCGCTGACGGTTTGAGCACGCAATGTTCCGTCCATGCAACATTTTCGTTGCGAGCAGTCGCTTTCGCGACGAAATCCTTGTCCTGGCCCCAGGGCCACTGCGACGATCCACCCGACGCCCCGGGCGTCGCGTGCCCGTGCAGCACCGGCAGGTCGGACGACCAGCCGTGTCGAGAGGAGTCCGATGACCGCTCATCGCCGCCCGCCGATCACCGACCCCCGCGTGCGTGCGCTCGTCGCCGCCGCCGGACGTCCGCACACCGGGCCGTCGCGTCGCACGTTCCTGCTCGGGGCCCTCGGGACCGCCGGCGCCGCTGCGGTGCTCGCGGCCTGCGGCACGGGCGGCTCGACCGGCCCCGGTGCGGCACCCACCTCCGGGGCCGACCTGTCCGAGACCGAGAAGCTCGTCCGCTGGGCCAACTGGACGCTGTACCTCGACCAGGACGAGTCCGGCACGGCCTACCCGACGCTCGAGGCCTTCACGGAGGAGACCGGCATCGAGGTCGAGTACTCCGAGGACATCGACGACAACGACTCGTTCTACGGCAAGGTCTCCGGCCAGCTCGCCAACGGGCAGGACATCGGCTACGACATCATGACCCTGACCGACTGGATGGCCGCGCGCATGATCCGCCTGGGCTACACCCAGGAGCTCGACCGGACGCGGATCCCGAACGCCGACAACATCCTCGCCAGCCTGGCCGACGTCGACTTCGACCCGGGGCGTGCCCACTCGCTGACGTGGCAGTCGGGGTTCGGCGGCCTGGCCTGGGACAAGTCGAAGATCCCCGCCGGGCTGCGCACGGTCTCGGACCTGTGGGCACCGGAGCTGGCCGGACGCGTCGAGGTGCTCTCCGAGATGCGCGACACGATCGGCCTGATCATGTTCGACCAGGGGGTCGACCCGGGCGGCCAGTGGGGTGACACCGAGTTCACGGCCGCGCTCGACGTGCTCAAGGAGAAGATCGACTCCGGCCACATCCGTCAGGTGCGCGGCAACTCCTACGCGCAGGACCTCGTCTCGGGTGACGCCGTGGCCGTCATCGGCTGGTCCGGCGACATCACGGCCCTGAACTACGAGAACGACGACCGGTTCGAGTTCGTGATCCCCGAGGCGGGCGGCACGCTCTGGTCGGACAACCTCATGGTCCCGGTCGGCGCGACGCACAAGGCCAACGCCGAGACGCTCATGGACTTCTACTACGACCCCGAGGTGGCCGCGCAGGTCGCCGCGTGGGTCAACTACATCACCCCCGTGCAGGGTGCGCAGGAGGCGATGGTCGCGATCGACCCCGAGCTGGCCGAGAACCCGTTGATCTTCCCCGACGAGGAGACCCTGTCGAAGGTCAGCACGTTCCGGACGCTCACCCCCGACGAGGAGGCGCTGTACAACGGTCAGTTCCTCGACGCGATCGGCGCCTGAACCGATGGCCGCGACACTGCCGGTGGCCACCGCCGCGAGCCTGGCCCCGTCCGGCGCAGCCCTCGAGATCGACCAGGTCACCAAGTCCTTCGGTGACTTCGTCGCGGTCGACGACCTCACGCTGACCATCCCGTCGGGGTCGTTCTTCGCCCTGCTGGGTCCCTCCGGCTGCGGCAAGACCACCACCCTGCGGATGGTCGCCGGGCTCGAGCAGCCCACCGCGGGCTCGATCTCCATCGGGGGCCGGGACGTGACCGGCACCCGCGCGCACCAGCGCCCGGTCAACACCGTGTTCCAGAGCTATGCGTTGTTCCCGCACCTGACGATCGAGGAGAACGTCGCGTTCGGCCTGCGACGCAAGGGAGTCAAGGACGTCGCCCGCCGCGTCGCGGAGGGCCTCGAGCTCGTCGAGCTGGGGCACCTCGCCCAGAACAAGCCCTCGATGCTCTCGGGCGGTCAGCAGCAGCGTGTCGCGCTGGCCCGCGCACTGGTCAACCGTCCGGCGTTGCTGCTCCTCGACGAGCCGCTCGGTGCGCTGGACCTCAAGCTGCGCCGCCAGATGCAGCTCGAGCTCAAGCGCATCCAGGACGAGGTCGGCCTCACGTTCGTGCACGTCACGCACGACCAGGAGGAGGCCATGACCATGGCCGACACGGTCGCGGTGATGAACAAGGGGCGCATCGAGCAGATGGGCGCACCCGCCGAGCTGTACGAGCACCCGCGCACCGCGTTCGTGGCCAACTTCCTCGGTCAGTCCAACCTGGCACCCGGCACGGTCGTCGAGGAGCTCGACGGCGGAGCGTTGCTCGGCGTCGACCTGCACGGCACGCGCGTGCTCGTGCCGCGCAGCCGGGCCGTCCGCACCGAAGGGGCCGTGCTGGTCGGTATCCGCCCCGAGAAGGTCCGCATCCTCGTGGCGGGGCAGGAGCCCCAGGAGCAGGAGAACGTGCTCGGCCCGGGCGTGGTGACCGACGTGTCGTTCACGGGCGTCAGCACGCAGTACCAGGTCGACATCCCCGGCCTGGGCACGTTCGGGGTGTTCGCCCAGAACCTGCTCGGTGGGGCGACCGTCTCCCACGGCGCCACCGTGCGCCTGGCGTGGACCGCCGCCTACACCTTCGCCCTCGACGGTCGCGAGGACCTCGACTCGGGCCTGGCCGACCTGGACGACGAGCCGTGAGCATCGCCGCGGCGCTCGGGGACGCCGGATCCTCCACCCCGCACTCCGCCCCGCGTGTGCAGTCCCGTTCGCGCGGCTGGATGCCGCTGCTGCTGCCAGGGCTGGGCTACCTGGTGCTGTTCTTCGTCGTCCCGGTCGGCGCGCTGCTGGCGACATCCCTGTACGTGCCCGTGCCGGGCGGCGACGTCGGTCAGTTCCAGCCCGCCCTGGAGTTCTCCAACTACTCCCAGGCGCTGTCCCAGTTCTGGCCGCAGCTGGTGCGCTCGTTCGCCTTCGCGCTCCTGGCGACCGTCGCCTCGCTGATCATCGGCTACCCGATGGCCTACGCGATCGCGGTGCGGGCGCGGGGCCACAAGCTGCTGCAGGGCCTCATGCTCGTGCTGGTCGTGGCCCCGTTCTTCACCAGCTTCATCCTGCGCACCATCGCCTGGAAGCAGATCCTGGCCGACGACGCGTTCGTCGTGCAGGCCATGCAGTGGCTGCACCTGCTGCCACCCGACGGGCGGCTGACAGCGACCCCGTTCGCCGTGGTCTGCGGTCTGACCTACAACTTCCTGCCGTTCATGGTGCTGCCGATCTACGCCAACCTCGAACGGCTCGACTCCCGGCTGCTGGAGGCAGGCGCCGACCTGTACGCCTCGCCGTTGACGACGTTCCGCACGGTGACCCTGCCGCTGTCCATGCCCGGGATCGTGGGCGGGACGCTGCTGGTGTTCATCCCGGCCTCAGGTGACTACGTGAACTCCTCGCTGCTGGGCAACAACACGAACACCTCGATGATCGGCCAGGTGATCGACGCACGGTTCTTCAAGGTGCTCGACTACCCGACGGCCGCCGCGCTGTCGGTCGTCCTCATGGCCGTGATCCTGCTGCTCGTCGCGGTGTACGTGCGCCGCGCGGGAACGGACGACCTGCTGTGAGCACCGTCGTGGAGCGGGCGGTCGACCCGGTAGGTGTCGCGGTGCCGGGGGCGGGTCCTGCGCGTCGACCTCGCCGTCGGCTGGGGGATGCGCTCATCCCGACCGTGGCGGCGCTGGCGTTCCTGTACCTCATGGTCCCGGTGGCCTACACGGTGCTGTTCTCCTTCAACGACGCGGGCAAGACCAACCTGGTCTGGCGCGGGTTCACGCTCGACGCGTGGCGCAACCCCTGCGGTGCACCGCAGGTCTGCGAGGCGTTCGGCAACTCGCTGCAGGTGGGGGTCGCCTCGACGCTCATCGCCACGGCGTTGGGCACGCTCATCGCGATCGCCCTGGTGCGGTTCCGCTTCCGCGGGCGCCCGCTGGTGAACCTGCTGATCTTCCTGCCGATGTCCACACCCGAGGTCGTGATCGGTGCGGCGCTGCTCTCGCAGTTCCTGTCGCTGCGCGTCCAGCTGGGCATGACGACGGTGATCATCGCGCACACGATGTTCTGCATCAGCTTCGTCGTGGTGACCGTCAAGGCCCGGGTGGCGAGCCTGGACCCGGCGCTCGAGGAAGCGGCCGGCGACCTGTACGCCACGCCGTGGCAGGCGTTCTGGCGGGTCACCTTCCCGCTGCTCCTGCCGGGTATCGCGGCCGCCGCGCTGCTGGCGTTCAGCCTCAGCTTCGACGACTTCATCATCACGAACTTCAACTCGGGCAGCTTCGAGACGTTCCCGAAGTTCGTGTACGTCTCGGCCACGCGCGGCATCCCGCCGCAGGCCAACGTCATCAGCTCGTTCATGTTCGTGCTCGCGCTCGTGCTGGTCGTAGTCGTCCAGGTCGTGGGCGCTGCGCGGAGCCGCCGTCGACGCGGATGACCGAGATCGCCATCGTCCGAGGGGAGCACGATGTCCGACCGCCGTCCGCCGCTGACCGATCCGCGCGCACGCGCACTCGTCCAGGCCGCCCGCAGCACCCGTGCACCGGGGGTGACCCGGCGGAACCTGCTGCTCGGTGCGCTCGGCACGGCCGGCGCCGGGGCCGTCCTGGCCGCGTGCGGCTCGTCGCAAGGGACCCCCGGCGCTCCCTCGACACCTGACCTGGTCCGCTGGGCCAGCTGGCCGCTGTACCTCGACGTGGACGAGGCAGGGACGGGCCACCCGACGCTCGAGGCGTTCGCCGCCCAGACGCAGATCCAGGCCGAGTACTCCGAGGCGATCGAGGACAACTACACGTTCTGGGCCTCGGTGTCCGACCAGCTCGCGGCGGGCAAGGACATCGGCTACGACGTCGTCACCCTGACCAACTACATGGCCGCCACGATGATCGAGGAGGGGTACGCGCAGGAGCTGGACCTGGAACGCATCCCGAACGCCGCGAACATCGTCGAGGACCTCACACTGGTCGACTTCGACCTGGGTCGGACCCACTCGCTCACCTGGCAGTCCGGGTTCGCAGGCCTGGCCTGGGCCGTCGACCAGGTGCCGCAGGGTCTGCACACGCTGTCGGACCTGTGGGCGCCCGAGCTCGCGGGTCGCGTCGCGGTGCTCTCCGAGATGCGCGACACGATGGGGCTGATCCTGCTCGACCTGGGCATCGACCCGGGTGGGATCTGGGGTGACACCGAGTTCTACACCGCGCTGGAGGTGCTGCGCGCCAAGATCGACAGCGGTCACATCCGCAAGGTCAGCGGCGCCTCGTACACCGACGGGCTGGTGGCCGGTGACACGGTCGCCGTCATCGGCTGGTCGGGCGACATCACGGCCCTCAACTACGAGAACGACGACCGTTTCGCGTTCGCCCTGCCCGAGGCCGGTGGGGTGCTGTGGAGCGACAACCTGCTGATCCCCGTCGGGTCGCCGCACAAGGCGGCCGCCGAGGACCTCATGAACTACTACTACGACCCGCAGGTCGCCGCGCAGGTCGCTGCCTGGGTCAACTACGTCTCGCCGGTGCAGGGCGCCCAGGAGGCCATGCTCGACATCGACCCGGCGCTCGCGGAGGACCCGATGATCTTCCCCGACGAGCACACGTTGCGCTCCGCGAGCGTGTTCCGCACGCTGGCACCCGACGAGGACGAGCGCTTCTCGGCCGAGTTCGCCGCGGTGATCGACGGCTGAGACTCCTCGTTCAGGCCCCGATCAGCGCGCGGGCCGCCTCGGCGAACGCCTCGCTGTGCCGGTCCACGTCGGCCTGCGTCGTCGCCGGGCTCATCAGGGCCATGTTGTGGAACGGGGTGAGCAGCACCCTGCGGTTCAGCGCCTGCAGGTGCAGGTACTGCTGCAGGGCGAAGTCGTCGCTGGCGGCGGCCTGCGCGCCGTCGCGGGGTGCCTGTGCGCCGAACGCGTACTCGGCCCGCGCACCCAGGCGGGTGACGTGCCACGGCAGCCCGGTGGCGTCGAGCACGTCCTGCACGCCCTGGGTCCACCGCACGGCCAGCTCCTCCATGCGTGCGAAGGCCGCCGGTGTCAGCACCTGGGTGAGCGTGGCGCGTGTGGCCGCCATCGACAGCGCGTTGCCGGCCAGCGTGCCGCCGACGCCGCCCACGTCGATGTCCTCCAGCTCGATGCGGCGCTGCACGGACTGCGCGATCTCGCGGGTCAGGCCGAACGCGGCCGAGGGCACACCGCCGCCGATCGTCTTGCCCACCACGACCACGTCCGGGTCGAGGCCCCAGGCGGCGGTGCACCCACCGGGACCGGCGCACAGGGTGTGCGTCTCGTCGACGACCATCCATGCGCCGTGCTCGCGCGTGAGGGCACGGACCGCGTCCAGGTAGCCGGGCTCGGGCAGCACGATGCCGATGTTGGTCAGGGCGGGTTCGAGCAGCACCGCGGCGACGTCACCGTGCGCGAGAGCGTCCCGCAGGGCGTCCATGTCGTTGAACGGCACCACTCGGGTCGTCAGGTCGGGCGGCACCGGTGCACCGATCGTGCCGCGACGCGGCACCACCCGACCGTCGGGGTCGAGCGTCGCGAACGCCTCGTCGACGGAGCCGTGGTAGCAGAAGTCCATCACCACCACGCGCGAGCGCCCGGTCAGGTGGCGGGCGTAGCGCAGCACGTGCCGGTTGGCGTCGGTGGCGGTGAGCGTGAACTGCCAGTGCGCCACCCGGGAGGGGCCACCGCCGAACCGTGCGCTCAGCTCGGCGGCGACGAGGGCGGCGTCCGCCGTGGGCAGCATCGACGTGAGGCCGCGAGAGGCCTGGGCGGTGATCGCGTCCACGGTCGCGGCGGGTGCGTGCCCGCTCATCGCCCCGGTGTCACCCAGGCACAGGTCGACGTGCTCCAGGCCGTCCGCGCAGGTGAAGCGCGCGCCGGACGCCTGTTCGACGTGCACGGCGAACGGTCCGGGCCACTTGGCCATCCAGGACATCGGGACGCCGTAGGGCATGTGCGCGTGCCCGGCGGCGGCCAGCCGTGCGCAGGCCGGGTGCGTGCCGATGAACCGTTGCGTCTCGTCCGCGTGCAGCTGCGCGAGCCGGGCCCGGTCCAGTGCCGGTCCGGGTGCCTGGGTGGGCGCCACGTCAGGCCGCCAGGGCGCGCAGCGCCTGCTCGAGCACGTCGAGCGCGTCGTCCAGCAGCTCCTGCTCGATCACCAGCGGTGGCAGCAGGCGCACCACGTTGCCCCACGTCCCGCAGGTGAGCACCAGGACCCCTGCCGCCAGGCAGGTGCGGGCCACGGTCGCAGCGGCCTCCTTGTCGGGCTCCAGGGTGCCGGGCCGGACGAGTTCGACGGCGAGCATCGCCCCGCGCCCTCGGACCTCGGCGATCGCCGGCACGTCCGCGGCGACGGCCTGCAGCCGTGCCTTGACACGCGACTCGATCGCGCGGGCGGCACCGGCCAGGTCGTCCCGCTCGTAGAGGGCCGTGGCGGCCAGCGCGGCCGCGCAGGCGACGGGGTTGCCCCCGTACGTGCCGCCCAGGCCGCCCGCGTGCACGGCGTCCATCAGGTCGGCGCGCCCGGTGACGGCCCCGAGCGGCAGGCCGCCGCCGATGCCCTTGGCCAGGGCGACCAGGTCCGGGACGACACCCTCGTGCTCGCACGCGAACAGGGCGCCCGTGCGCGCGAAACCGGTCTGCACCTCGTCGGCCACGAACACGATCCCGTTGTCCCGCGCCCACGCCGCCAGGGCGGGCAGGAACCCGGCGGCGGGCACCACGAACCCGCCCTCGCCGAGGATCGGCTCGACGACGATCGCCGCGATGCGGTCGGCGCCGACCTGCCGCTGGGCGACGTCGATGGCGCGCGCGGCGGCCTGCTCGCCGGTCAGCCCGCCGTCGCGCAACGGGTACGAGGCGGGCACGCGGTAGACCTCGCCGGCGAACGGGCCGAAGCCGGTCTTGTAGGGCATGGCGCGGGCCGTCATCGCCATCGTCAGGTTGGTGCGTCCGTGGTAGGCGTGGTCGAGCACCACGATCGCGTCGCGACCGGTGGCCCGCCGAGCGATCTTCACGGCGTTCTCGACGGCCTCCGCCCCGGAGTTGACCAGGACCGACCGCTTCTCGTGCGTGCCCGGGGTCAGGCGGGCCAGCACCTCGCACAGCTGCACGTACTCCTCGTACGGGGACACCATGAAGCAGGTGTGCGTGAAGTCGGCGACCTGCGCGGACACGGCGGCCACCACCTCGGGTGCGCTGGCGCCCACCGAGGTCACGGCGATCCCGGAGCCCAGGTCCACCAGCTGGTTGCCGTCGACGTCCTGCAGGATCGCGCCACCGGCGCGTGCCACGTACACCGGCAGCGTCGAGGAGACGCCCGCGGCGACCACGGCCGCCCGGCGTGCGGTCAGCTCGAGCGAGCGCGGCCCGGGGATCGCGGTGACGAGCCGGCGGTGCTGGTCGAGGGGAGTGGGCGCGGATACCGTGGTCATGAAGGGACCGTAGTGCTGAGCCCGGCATCGCGGAAGGGTCTGGGCGACGAAATCCGCCGTTCACATACGGTGCGCCGGAGGGGCTCGCGCGGCGGACCGGCGATCTCCCAGCCACACAGGGGAAGATGTCGCCGACGGTGTCGCGCAAGGGGTGGAGGCAAGGGGCGATGGCCTACCTGGTCGGTGTGCTCGTGGTGGTCGTGGTCCTGCTGGCCTCGATCGGGTTGCACGAGGTGGGGCACATGGTGCCCGCCAAGCGCTTCGGCGTGCGGGTCAGCCAGTACATGGTCGGCTTCGGGCCCACGCTGTGGTCGCGCACCAAGGGCGAGACGGAGTACGGGCTCAAGGCGATCCCGTTGGGCGGCTACGTGCGGCTGATCGGCATGTACCCGCCCGCCGAGGCCGTCGGAGACCCGCAGCCGCGCAGCATGTTCGGACGCCTGGCGGCCGATGCCCGCGCCGCCAGCGCCGAGGAGATCCTGCCCGGGCAGGACCACCGGGCGTTCTACCGGCTGTCGACCCCGAAGAAGCTGGTCGTCATGCTGGGCGGCCCGGTGATGAACCTGCTCATCGCCGTCGTGCTCATGGCCGTGGTGCTGCTCGGCTTCGGGACCCCGGGGTCCAGCACGACCCTGTCGGTCGTCGCCGAGTGCGTGATCCCGCTCGACGCCCCGGCCGACCGCACGTGCGCCGACGACGACGTCCGGTCGCCGGGCGCCGCCGCAGGCCTGCTGCCCGGCGACACGGTGGTCGAGTACGACGGGACCACCATCGAGTCGTGGGACCAGCTGGCCGCCCTGATCCGCACCACGGGCGAGCAGGCCGTGCCGGTCGTCGTCGAGCGCGACGGCGAGCTCGTCGACCTGTCCGTGACCCCCATGGTCGCCGACCGTCCGGTGCTGGACGAGAACGGCGCCTACACCTACGACGCCGCCGGCGACCTGGTGACCGCCCCCGCCGGCTACGTCGGCATCACCCCGACCGACGAGCTGCAGCGCCAGGCGCTGCTCGACGTGCCCGCCACCGTGGCCGACCGCACCTGGCAGACCATCACCGTGGTGGCCACGCTGCCCGCCAAGGTCGTCGACCTGACCCGCTCGACCTTCGGCGGGGCCGAGCGTGACGAGACCAGCATCGTCGGGATCGTCGGCATCGGTCGGTTCGCGGGCGAGATCGCCGCGTACGAGGGTGACGGTATCGACAACCAGTTGAAGATCATCTCGCTGCTGGAGATGCTCGCGAGCCTGAACATCGCCCTGTTCGTGTTCAACCTGATCCCGCTGCCGCCGCTCGACGGCGGGCACGTGGCCGCCGCGCTGTGGGAGGGCGCCCGCCGCCAGGTGGCACGCCTGCGCGGGCTGCCGCGCCCGGGGCCGTTCGACACCGCGCGCCTGGTGCCGTTGGCGTACACCGTCTTCGTCCTGCTCGGCGGTGTGGGCCTGCTGCTCGTCTACGCGGACATCGTCAACCCGGTCACCATCGGCTGAGCTGGTTGGGGACGGTCTGTGCCGATCCGGTGAGCAGGCTCGCCCGTGCGCAGGGTGCCCTCACGGCGGTGCGATGATGGTCGGGTGAGCACCCCGATCAGTCTCGGCATGCCGCAGGCGCCGGTCCCCGTCCTCGCGCCGCGGCGCCCCACCCGCAAGATCAAGGTCGGCAAGGTCGAGGTGGGTGGCGACGCCCCCGTCTCGGTCCAGTCGATGACCACGACGCCGACGACCGACATCAACGCCACCCTGCAGCAGATCGCCGCCCTGACGGCCGCCGGCTGCGACATCGTGCGTGTGGCCGTGCCCAGCCAGGACGACGCCGAGGCGCTGCCGGCCATCGCCCGCAAGTCGCAGATCCCCGTGATCGCCGACATCCACTTCCAGCCCAAGTACGTGTTCGCGGCCATCGACGCCGGCTGCGCCGCGGTACGCGTCAACCCGGGCAACATCCGCAAGTTCGACGACCAGGTCAAGGAGATCGCCCGCGCGGCCTCCGAGGCCGGGGTCTCGCTGCGGATCGGCGTCAACGCAGGCTCCCTCGACCCGCGACTGCTGGCCAAGTACGGCAAGGCCACGCCCGAGGCGCTCGTCGAGTCGGCCGTGTGGGAGGCCTCGCTGTTCGAGGAGCACGACTTCCACGACTTCAAGATCTCCGTCAAGCACAACGACCCCGTCGTGATGGTCCGTGCCTACGAGCTGCTCTCCGAGCGGGGCGACTGGCCCCTGCACCTGGGTGTCACCGAGGCCGGTCCGGCGTTCCAGGGCACCATCAAGTCCGCCACCGCGTTCGGGGCGCTGCTCAGCAAGGGCATCGGCGACACCATCCGGGTGTCCCTGTCGGCGCCTCCCGTCGAGGAGGTCAAGGTCGGCATCCAGATCCTGCAGTCGCTGAACCTGCGGCCCCGCAAGCTCGAGATCGTCTCGTGCCCCTCGTGCGGGCGCGCCCAGGTCGACGTCTACACCCTCGCCGAGCGCGTCACCGCGGGCCTGGAGGGCATGGAGGTGCCGCTGCGCGTCGCCGTCATGGGTTGCGTCGTCAACGGACCCGGCGAGGCCCGCGAGGCCGACCTGGGGGTCGCCTCCGGCAACGGCAAGGGGCAGATCTTCGTCAAGGGCGAGGTCATCAAGACCGTCCCGGAGTCGATGATCGTCGAGACCCTGATCGAGGAGGCGATGCGCCTGGCCGAGACCATGGACCCTGTGGAGTCCGGCCAGGGCAGCCCCACCGTCAGCGTCGTCTGAGGGCACCTGCGACCCGCGGCTCGGCGCGGGTGCTGCCACACGGTCGCAGCGGCCGTGCGGTGGTGCACAATCCCCTCATGACCCTGCGGCGCACCACGCTGGACGGGCGGTCCGGCGGGCGCGTGCTGCGCGACGTCGACGTGGCCGCTGCGCTCGCGGTGTGCGCGCAGGACCCCGTCGGGTCCGTGCTGGCGACCACCCGGCTCGAGCATGCCGCCACCGCAGGCCTGCGTGCCGCGGGGGGCCAGCTGTGGGGCTTCGCCCGGGACGGCGTCCTCGTCGCGATCTGCTGGGCCGGCGCCAACCTCGTCCCGGTGGTCCCCGAAGGTGCCGAGCGCGCGCAGGACGCGCTCGACGCTTTCGCCTCCCTGGGGCGATCCGCCGGGCGGCGATGCTCCTCGATCGTGGGGTCCGCCGACGTGGTGCTCGCACTCTGGTCCCGGCTGCGGCCCGCCTGGCCGGCCGCCCGCGAGGTGCGTGACGACCAGCCGTCCATGGTCATCGACCACGACCCGCTGCTCGCGCCCGACCCGCACGTGCGCCGATCGCACCCGGAGGAGTACGACATCGTGCTGCCGGCGTGCATCCGGATGTTCACCGAGGAGGTCGGGTACTCCCCGGCCAGCGGCCCCGGTGGCCCGTACGAGGTGCGCGTGCGGTCGCTGATCGCCCAGGGGCGCTCGTTCGTCCGCCTCGACCCGGACCCGGCTGCCGGGGGTCACCCGCGCGTGGTGTTCAAGGCCGAGCTGGGTGCCGTCGGGGGAGGGGTGGCCCAGGTGCAGGGCGTGTGGGTGCCCCCCGACCGCCGCGGTGAACGGCTGTCCGAGGCGGGGATGGCCGCCGTCGTCGCGGCGACCCGGCGCGACGTGGCCCCCGTCGTCTCGCTCTACGCCAACAGCTACAACACCCGGGCCCTCGCGGCGTACCGGGCGGTGGGCTTCCGCCGCGTGGGCACGTACGCCACCGTGCTGTTCTGAGGTCGCCCGCTCCGCCATGTCCCGGTCGGGCCGTGGCGGACCTGGGTCAGCGCAGCAGGCGCGACATCCGCCGGTCGGCCAACGGGCGCCCACCGGTCTGGCAGGTGGGGCAGTACTGCAGCGAGGAGTCGGCGAACGACACCTCGTGCACGACGTCGCCGCAGGGGGTGCCGTTCCACCCGGGGCACGGCTGGCCGGTACGGCCGTGGACGCGCATGCCCC
>NZ_JBQIAR010000012.1:0-136928 GCF_052036975.1 Cellulomonas soli | reverse complement strand
ATCGACTACTTGGCACACTGTTGAGTTCTCAAGGAACAGACGCGCATCCGATTCAGTCTCTCGACCTGCCCGGAGGCAACCGTTCTAACTTAGCGGATCAGTTCCTCCCCGTCAAGCGGACCCGTTCAGGACCTGCTTGTGAGGGGGGAACATCTTCCCGCGGTCCGGACACGCTCGCAACCTGGGCGATGTGATCGCCCAGCGAGTGTTCCGGGGATGTCGTCCGGGGGACCAGCCAGCGATTCGTTCTCGCTGTCCGTTCCTCCCTGCCGGGCGACATCGAGAACATTACGCAGCCGGAGGCCGATCGAGCAAATCCGCGCCCTGGTGACCCCCGTCACGCTCGCCCGGGAGCCGGTCTCGTGCTCCTGAACTGCACGAACATCCAGCTTGCGGAGTCTTGGCGCCGGCTCACCCAGACCCCGCCAGGCCTCACGGTCACGTCGTGCTGAGCGGGGAGTCCCGACTGTGCGCCGACTCCTCGGGCGCGCACGGTGACGTTCAGCCAGGGGTCAGTAGAGCGCGGCGGCCATCGAACGACGGGCGGCCTGCACACGGGGATCGTCGCCGCCGATCACCTCGAAGAGGTCGACCAGACGCACACGGACCAGCTCGCGGTCAGGGCCGGTCGTGGCACGCAGCACATCCAGGAGCCGCGCGAAGGCGTCCTCGACCTTCCCGCCGAGCACGTCGAGGTCCGCCACCAGGAGCTGGGCCTGCACGTCAGCCGGGGCCGCGGCCGCAGCCGCCCGCGCGGCGTGAAGGTCGGCGGTGCGTGTGCGATCGAGCAGCCCGACCTGGGCCAGGCCGGCGCGAGCCATCGCGTCGCGCGGGTTCTCGCGCATCGCCTGCTCGTACGCCTGACGTGCGCCGTCGAGATCGTCGCGCTCGATCGCGTCGTACGCGGCCTGGTGCAGCGGCGGCAGCGCCGGCTCGGCCTCGGGCTCCGGCTCGTCGCCCTCGTGAGTCGTCGCCACCCGACCCGTGAGGCCATTCGCCTCAGCCGCGGCGAGGACCTGGTCGAGGACCGCGCGGATCTGCTCACGCGGGTAGGAGCCCTGGAAGAGCGGGAGCGGCTGACCGGCGAGGACCGCCACGACGGTCGGGACCGACTGGGCCTGGAACGCCGCCGCCACCTGCGGATTCGCCTCGGCGTCGATGCGGGCCAGCAGCCATCGCCCGCCGTCCTCGTCCGCCAACGACGACAGCTCGGCCGCGAGCGCGGTGCTGGCCTCGCTCCAGCTCGCCCACAGGAGCACCACGACGGGATACGCCGTCGAGCTCTGCACCAACGCCGGGAAGCCGGCCTCGTCGACGTCCACGACATAGCTGCCTGCGACGGGGACGCTCCCCGGTGCGCCCGGCGGCGTGGACGGACGGGCCAGAGCGGACAGGTCAACCGCACCGCGCACGTCGAGACGCGGGCGCGGGCCCGAGGACTGGGTCATGAGATCTCTCCTGGGACTCGTCCGGCGTCACTCGCCGGACACGGACACGCGGGCGTGCTCGCCAGCTAGGAGCTGGACCTGGGCAGCAGCGCCCGCCGGCGGCACGTAGAACACGAGGACGTCCGCCCACGTGTAGGTCAGGTTCGCGGTCACGCTCGGCTTCCCGCTGAGCGCGGCATCGGTCGGATCGAGCGTCAGGCTCCCCTGAGACACGGTCAGCGTCGTGACGGTCGTCAGCTGACCGACCACGATGGCACCGCCGTCGACCGTGGACAGGGCGACAACCGAGTCCAGCTGCGGCGTGTACGTCTCAGCGACCGTGCCGACGGACTCCACCGCCGCCGTGTACGTCTGACGAGCCGTCTCGATCCCCGTCCGGAAGAAGTCCGGCGCGAACTGCGGCGCCGCGGCCGATCCGTCACCCGAGGTCAGCACGTCGGCGTACTGCGTGAGCACGTCGTTGGGCGTCAGCAGCAGACCCGTGGCGTCGGCCGCCAGCACCGGGCTGCCGGTGCCGGGGTCGGCGGTCATCGGCATCTGCACACCCTGACCCAGGCGTGCCCAGCCCCACAGGTGGTACTGGTCGCGTGGCGACTCCTGCCGCATGACGAGGATCCGGGGAGCCTGCAGATCATCGGGCTGCTCGGTCACGACCAGCTGGGTCCGCGGCCACTGGTCGGTCTGCGGCACGATCAGCGCCTGCTCACCCGTCGGGAGGGCCGTGGGTCCCTTCTGGCCGCCGGTCGCGGTCGAACGCACGTACTCCGCTGTGCGGATCGCCAGCGCCGGTCCCGCCACACGACTGCTCAGCGCGGCGGGGTCCAGTGCGGTGTCGGCCGCGCTCAGCACCTGCGAGAGCTGGTCGAGCACGCTGCGGGACTGCTCCAACGTCACGGCAGCCGGCGGGACCGGCGGCACCGCGTCCGGCGCAGGTTGCGGCAGCGGCGCCGCGCAGGCCGCCAGGGAGGCCACCAGCGCGGCGCACAGGGCGACGCGCAGTCCGTGACGGGGGCGGCGAGCCAGACGTGACGTACTCATCGTGACTCCTCTCCCCGCTCGCCTCGCTGCTCGTCGGACCCCGCCTCACCCTGCGGGAGACCCCACGCCCGACGCCACGCATCCGCGCGCGAGCCCGACGGCTCGGCGTCACCGGCGGCGGATGCGGCAGGGCGGGGGGTCGTCGGCTCGCCCTGCGCCGGCAGATCCGGCCGGCGCCCTGATGCCAACCACGCCGGGCGACCAGCCGCTGCGTGCGGGTCGTCCGGACCGACCCCCGTACCGGGCCGCAGCGTGGCACCTGGCGGAGGCAACGTGGGTGACCAGCCGCCCGGTCGGGCGCCGACACCGGGTGGCGTCGCCTGAGCCGGCTGCGACGGACGCGCGTCCCCGGCGGGCCTGGGTGCGGGCGCCGCAGCGGAGGCGGGCGCCGTGCTCGGCGGGGTTCCGCCCGGCGTGCCCGGGCGGGCAGCCCAGGCCGGACGGCCGTGAGGCACGGGCCCCGGCTCCCGCGCCGGGCCGGCGGGCGGCACGACCGGCCCCTGGGGCGCAGCAGGGCCGCCGGGCCGGGAAGTCGGACCTGTCGGCGCAGGCCACGTCGGGCGCCCGGCAGCAGGCAACCCCGCCGAGCGGCCCGAACCGTCCGGCACCGCGACGCCGGACTGCGCATCGGCACGAGCACCCCCGGCCTCCTGACCGTGCCCGCCCGCGACCCCGCGCGACGTCGGACGAGCCGTCAAGCCCTCCTCGCCAGGAACGACCTGCCCGTCGGGCGTGCGAGCGCCGACCGACCGCGGCCAGGACGGGCCCGGCTGCTCACGCGGGCCCGCCGGCGCGACCGGGTCGGAGGGGGCAGCCGGCTGCGGCCCCCGTGCCCCGGCACGTCGGGAGAGACGGTCACGCAACGGCACCGACGGAATGTCGGACGCGGCAGGAGTGCCCATCGGCCCGGCAGGGACGTCCCTGCCCGCCGGACCCCCGGGTACCGCGGGCCCAGCCGGCGCCGCGGGCTCAGGTCGGGCGGACGGAGACCGTTCCGCCGCGGCACGTCGGCCGGCACCCGGCCCGGACGCGCCGGCCGACACCGGACGTTCGGGCTGCACGCCGCCGCTCAGCGCGGCCTCGCGCAGCTGGCGCCGGGTCAGCGGCTGCCCGGCCGCAGCGGGCACGACAGGCGTAGAACCCGTGGTGACCGGGGTCCACGCAGGCTCCGGAGCGCGGCGCCGACGCAGACCCCGCAGCGCCACGACGAGCGCGCCGAGGACGAGCAGGCTGCCGACGGCCACGCACGGCCACAGCCAAGGGGTCGTCACGGTCCGCGGCCAGGCAAGGGAGACCGTCGGGGTCTCGCCGCTCGGACTCACCGCGATCAGCGACCAGCGACCCGCGGTCGCCGGCCAGACGAGCTCGACAGAGCCGGTACCGGTCTGCTCCACCACCCACAGGTCCGAACCTGTCGGGTCGGCGGGCAGAACCGCCGAAGGGTCCAGGGCCTGCTGGCCCTCGGCACCCTCGGTCGCCTCGGCTGCGGGCGCTGGCGCCGCCTCACTCGCCGCGTCGCTGGGCTCCGCGTCGGGCGCTGCGATCTCGTCGGTCGCCAGGACGTGCCACTCGGCCAGCCCGGTGATCACGGTGCGGGCATCGGTGCCGACCCATCCGGCCACGTCGGTGTCGCGACCGACGGCCACGACCACCGGGGCGTCGCCTGGAACCGTGACGGTGACCGTGACCGGGTCGCCTCCGAGCTCGAGCACCCCGGGGTCGGAGACGACCACCGGTGCCGTGCCGGTGGCGTCGGCGACCAGGACGTCGTCGGCGCGCCACACCGTCGCCGACGCGACACCCAGGCCGACGATGGCAGCCCCGACGACGCCGACGGCGGCCGTGATCAGTCGCTTGAGCACGCAGGATCCTCTCGGACGAGAACGTCCAGCATAGGCAGGAGGCGACCCACCGGGAGAACTCGGGCACCGCCCAGGCAGCCGAGAACCGCCCCGGAGGCCGGACCAGCGCCTCGCCCGGACGGGTTCCGCACGGCGGCGTGCACCGCGGTGCGGTGGTGCACGTGAGCGGGGACGAACCGCCCGAGGGGCCCGACATCAGGACGTGCTGCCGCGTATCCTGACCCGCGGGCACCGGCCGTCGACGAGTCCATCGTCCGAGGTCGCACCATGCCGTGCCCCAGCGCCCAGGAGGATCACCCGTGTCCGACGCCCGCACGCCCTTCCCCGTGGTCAACTTCCGCGGGTACGACCGAGACGCCGTCGATGCCCGCCTGCGCTCGCTCGAGCAGGCGCTGAGCGACGCCCGAGCACAGGTCGAGACCCTCGACCAGAAGACGATGCAGGTCGCCGGTGAGCTGTCGGAGGCGCACCGACAGCTGCGGGAGGCCGAGCGGCCGACCTACTCCGGTCTGGGCTCGCGCATCGAGCAGCTGCTGCGCTCCGCGGAGGAGCAGTCCTCCGACGTCGTCACGCAGGCCAACGCCCAGGCCGCCGACTCGCTCGCGCGCGCCAAGCTCTCCGCCGGCCAGCTGCGCGCACGTGCGGAGAACGAGGTCGCCGAGCTCCTGGCGACCGCTCGCCGGGAGGCCGAGGAGGTCCGCACCACCGCCGTGGCCGAGGCGGAGAGCACGATGCTCGCCGCCCAGCGTCGCGCCGAGGAGCTGGTCGGTTCCGCCGAACGCGAGGCGGCCCGCATCCAGAGCGCCATCACCACCGAGGAAGCCGAGCGACGCACCTCCCTGGAGCGCGAGCTCGGCACTCTGCGGGCGACGGTCGAGCGGGAGGCGACGCAGCTGCGCATCGCCACCGAGCGCACGGCGAGCGAGCTGCGCCAGCGCACCGAGGCCGAGACGACCGCCCAGCGTGAAGAGGCCGAGCGCTACGCGCAGGACCTGCGCCAGAGCGCCGATGCCGACACCACCGCACTGCGCCAGCGGGTCGAGGCCGAGGTCGCCGCCCTGCGCACCGAGACGGACCGAGTGGTCGCCCAGCAGCGGTCGGCGGTCGCGACCGAGGTCACCCAGACGCGCCAGGAGCTCGGCGAGGAGGTCACCTCGCTGCGCACGCAGGCCCAGGAGTACGCCGACACCGTGCGCGCCACGACGGAGCGGGAGGCCGCCCAGCTGCAGCAACGGGTCGCGGCGGAGGTCGCCGCGCTGCGGGCCGAGGCCGAGCAGTACGCAGCCTTCGTGCGGGCCCAGGCCGAGCGCGAGACCGGCGAGCTGCGCGCCGCCACGACCGATGAGCTGGCCGCCACCCGGGCCGAGGCAGAGCGGGACGTCGCGGCGCTGCGCTCCGACGCCGAGCACTACGCGGCGGAGCTGCGCGCCACCGCGGAGCGGGAGACCACCGAGCTGCGCGAGCGCACGACGCACGAGGCCACCACGCTGCGCGAGCGCACCGAGCGCGAGACCACCGAGCTGCGCGAGACCACCGAGCGCGAGGCCGCAGAGCTGCGCGCCACGGCGGAGCGGGAGACCACCGAGCTGCGCGAGCGCGCCAGGCTCGAGGTCGAGCGGGCCGTCACGGAGTCGCACCGCGCAGCCAACGAGACGGTCGCCGCCGCCAAGGCCCACGCCGACGAGCAGGTGCGACGGGCCGAGCAGAACCTCGCCGACGCCGAGCTGGAGATCGCCGCCCGACGCGAGGCGTCCGAGCGGGAGGACACCGAGCGCCACGAGGCTGCGCGGGCCGAGACCGAGCGACTGGTGCGCGATGCCGAGGCGCACGCGGCCGAGGCGGAGGAGCGGGTCGCCAAGGCGCTCGCGCACGCGGAGAAGGTGCGCATCGACGCCGAGTCGCACGCCAAGGAGCTGCTCGCCAACGCCCGACGCAACGCCGACCGCGTCGTGGCCGAGGCACGCGAGCACGCCGAGAAGCAGATCTCCGACGCGATGATCGAGTCCGAGCGCGAGCGCACGACCGCGCAGCGTCAGGTCGAAGGGCTCAACCGGCAGCGCGAGTCCATCACCTCCTACCTCGACGAGCTGCGCAACCTGCTGGGCAACAACCCCGACCGTGCCGCGCTCGAACGTGCTGGACGAGCCGAGGCGGCCTTCGAGGAGGCTCGCTCGGCCGCCGCACCGGTCGCGGGAGCATCAAGCGCAGCCGGCACGGAGACCAGCGCACGACCGGCTGCCAAGCCGGCTCGCACACCCGCGCGCGGCAAGGCACGACCCGCACCGGTGTCCGCTGCCGTCCCCGTCGTGGCGCCGGCAGCCGTCTCCGCCGACGAGCACGCCGACGCAAGCGAGCAGGCGACGAGCTCGCCGGAGGCGGCAGACGGCGGCACCACGACCACCGCGGATGCACCCGCCGAGAGCGTGCCCGACGAGGTCGCGGCGGTCTCCGACGAGACCTCCACCGCCCCCGACGCCACCGGCACGGGGGACGAGCAGACTCAGCCGACCGACGACGGTTCGGCCGCCGCTCGCTGAACGGGCCGACCAGACACCCCTGCGGGACACCCGCACGACGAGCAACGAGGCCCACGGTGAGCGAGGACGCAGCGACGAGCGGGGACGCCGCGACGCGGTGGCGTGAGGAGCGCCGCGAGTCGGCGTTCGCGCACGCCGAGGCCCTCGCCCGTCGGCAGCGGGCGGAGTCGGACCACGCACGTCGGCTCATCGCGGACTTCGTCGAGCAGGCGCGCGCGCAGGGCCCGGAGCCCGTGGCGCTGCGCGCACGCAGCTACGACGGCCGCCACCGGTACCGCACCCGTCTGACGGGCTGGTACCTGCGGCGAGACGAGTCGGTGGCGGTCGACCGCGACGGGCAGTTCTACGTGCTGTCGGCGCCGACGAGCTTCAGCGCACTCCTGCGGGGGGTCGACCCCGCGCCGCAGGACCCGCCGCTGGTGCTCGGTGCCGGAGGCAAGGACGGCGAGTCGCTGGACCTGACACAGGCGTTGGACCGGGTCCTGCACGGCTGAGTCCCACGGCGCCGCACACCCGCGACCAGCGGCAACCTCCCCACGGCAGCGACCTCGCCGGGCGGCGCGGGAGTGATCAGGCGTGGACGCGCGCCACCAGGTCGGCGAGCGCTTCGGCCACCTCCTCCGGCTGCTCCACGGCGGACAGGTGACCGGCCGCCGGCACCACGACCAGACGGACGTCATGGGCGACGGCGACCATGTGCTCCGCCTCGTCGATCGGGGTCAGGGAGTCCTCCGCCCCGACGACGACACTCACCGGTCCGGCGAACGCACCCAGCACGTCGGTGCGGTCGGGTCGGGCCGCCATCGCACGCTGCGCCCACGCGACACCCACCGGCGGCTGCTCCTCGACCCAGGTGGTCACCACGTCGACGAGCTCGGGTCGGCCCAGTGGGGTCGAGGGCGCCAGGGCCGCGCGGATGCCGCCGCGGACCGGGTCCACCGTGCCGCTGTGCTCGACCTCATCGGCCACCCGGAGCCGGTTCGCGCGCGCCTGCTCGGTGTCACCCGTGGAGCGCGTGTCCACGAGTCCGAGCCCGGCGACCAGCGAGGGGTGCCGATCGAGGAGCGCCAGGGCGACGTACCCACCCATGGACAGGCCGGCCACGACGGCCCGCGTGATGCCTGCCGAGCGCAGCGCGCCCGCGACGGCGTCGGCCGACACCTCCAGCGACGGCCCCGGCAGGTCGGTCGCACGGCCCGGGGTACCGGGCAGGTCCACCGCGACGACCGTGCCGGTGCCGGGGAGCTCTGCGGCGACCGCGTCCCACATGCGGTGGTCGTACGGGAAGCCGTGCAGCAGGACGAGTGCCGGCCCGTCCGTGCCGGTCCGGTAGGTGTGCACCCCGGCGAAGGTCTCCATCGTGGTCGCTCCTCGTTCGTCGTCGCTCACGGCACGCTGGGCGAGCCGTCGGGGGCCATCGTGCGGTCGGTGCCGTCGGTGGCGGTGCTGCTCGGACCGCTCCAGTGCGTCGGCAGGGCGGGGCGTCCGGGGGTCACCTGGGCGACGATCTCGTCGAGCACGCGTCGCACCGCGCCCTCCCCCACCCACAGGTGCTTGGCACCGTCGACACCGACCACCCGCGCCTGCCGCACGCGGGCGAACCGCCGACGCGCCTCGTCGGGGCGCAGGTAGTCGTCGTGCTCGGGCACCAGCACGAGCAGCGGCTTGCCGAACGCGTCCCACGCATCCAGGTCGGCGTCGGTGGCGCGCCGCAGCGGTGGAGACAGCAGGATCGCCCCCTCGACGGAGGGGTCCCGCCCGTGCATGAGGGCCAGCTCGGTGCCGAAGGACCAGCCGACGAGCCAGCGGCGCGGCAGGTCGTGGAACTCGGCGTACTCGATCGCCGCGTGCACGTCGAACTGCTCGCCGACGCCCTCGTCGAAGGATCCTTGTGACGTGCCGCGTGGGCTGGACGTGCCGCGGGTGTTGAAGCGCAGCACGGCCAGGTCGGCGAGCGCGGGCAACCGCCACGAGGCCTTGCGGTACACGTGGGAGTCCATGTAGCCGCCGTGCGTGGGCAGCGGGTGCAGCGTCACGAGGGTCGCGGCGGGGACCTGCGGTGCGCCGTCCGGGCCGACCGGCAGGGCGAGCTCGCCGACGAGGGTCAGCCCGTCGGCCGTGTGCAGCTCGATGTCCTCGCGGTGCGCAGGGAGCACCGTCAGGGCGCGGATGGGCGCCCCGGTCGGGTGCGTGCGGGTCAGCGCGGTGCCGTGCGGCCGTGTCGGGTGCTCCGTCTCGTTCATCGGATCGAGCCTAACCTCGGGCGCGCACGGTCAGCGGCGGCGAGTCGGCGCGCGGCGACCCCGGGCCTGCCAGCAGGCGCGGTGCCAGTGGCGCCGGTCGTCGAGCGCCTCGCCGAAGAGGCCGTCCGACCGCCACGCGACCACGTGCGGGGTGCCGGCGGTCACCAGCTGGTCGCAGCCGGGGCAGCGGTACTCGCGGTCGGAGCCGCGGACCTGCTGCACCACCCACTCGCCGTCGGCGGCGCTCTCGCTGCGGCGGCCGCCGGTGGCGCGCTCGACGTCGAGCGGCACGTGCTCGGTGGCGTAGGGCCGCTTCGCGGAGCGTCGGCTGCGGGGCACCGTCCCATCCTCCCCTCTGCGGGCAGTCCAAGGGTCCTGCGCTCCGCACCCCGCGCGGGCGGGGCGGCCCGGGAGACGACGACGGCCCGCTACCCGGAGGCGGCGGGCCGTCGCGCGGCCGGGTCGGCGCGGTCGGCGTCAGAGCGCCGCGGCGGACTCCGGCGTCGGGACGGTACGGGTGCGCACGAGCTCGCGGTACCAGTGCGCGGAGTCCTTCACGGTGCGCTCGAGCGTGTCGTAGTCGACGCGGACGATGCCGAAGCGGCGGTCGTAGCCGTAGGCCCACTCGAAGTTGTCCAGCAGCGACCAGACGAAGTAGCCACGCACGTCGGCGCCCTTGTCCATGGCCTCGCCGACGGCGTCGATGTGGTCGTGCAGGTAGTCGACGCGGTCGGCGTCGTGCACGCGGCCGTCCGGCGAGACGGTGTCGTAGAACGCGGCGCCGTTCTCCGTGATGGCCAGCGGCACGTCCGGGTAGCGCTCGGCGAGGCCGAGGAGCAGCTCGACGAGGCCGTCGGACTCGATGTTCCACCCCATGGCGGTGTGGGGGCCGGGCAGCGGGAGCCACTCGACCTGGTCGGCGCCCGTCCACGGGCTCTTCTCGGACGAGCGGTGCCCGTCGGGACCCGGCGTGCCGTCGCCGACGGGCGGGGTGCCGTGCTTGACCCGACCGGTGGCGTAGTAGTTGACGCCGAGCAGGTCGATCGGGATGCGGATGAGGTCGAGGTCGCCGTCCTGCACGAACGACCAGTCGCTCAGGTGGGCCGTGTCTGCGTAGACCTGCTCGGGGTAGCGACCCTCGAGCAGCGGCTGCAGGAAGACCTCGTTGGCGATGGTGTCGATGCGGCGCTTGGCCTCGACGTCCTGCGGGGAGTCGGAGTCGGCGCGCGTGACGTGCAGGTTCAGCGTGATGGAGACGGGGGTCTCCTCGCCGAGCACCTCGCGGATCGCGCGGCCGGCCAGGCCGTGCGCGAGGTTGAGGTGGTGGACGGCGGCCAGCGCGGAGGCCTCGTCGGCGACACCCGGGGCGTGCACGCCGGACCCGTAGCCCAGGAACGCCGAGCACCACGGCTCGTTGAGCGTGGTCCACAGGTGGATCTTGGTGCCGAGGACCTCGGCGAGCTTGCGCGCGTAGTCGGCGAACAGCAGCGCCGTGCGGCGGTTGGTCCAGCCGCCTTCGTCCTCCAGGGCCTGCGGCAGGTCCCAGTGGTAGAGCGTGACGACAGGCTTGATGCCCGCGGCGAGCAGCTCGTCGACGAGGCGGACGTAGAAGTCGAGGCCCGCCTGGTTGAACTCCCCCGAGCCGGTCGGCTGCACACGGGACCAGGACACCGAGAACCGGTAGGCCTGCAGGCCGAGGTCCTTCATGAGGGCGACGTCCTGCGGCATGCGGTGGTAGTGGTCGGCGGCGACCTCACCGGTGTCACCGTTGAGCACCTTGCCGGGCGTCGCGGAGAACGTGTCCCAGATGGAAGGTGCGCGTCCGTCCTCGGCGACGGCGCCCTCGATCTGGTACGACGCGGTGGCCGAGCCCCAGAGGAAGTCGGCGGGGAACTGGCGTCCGGAGGGGCGCGTGGTCGTCATGGTGGTCCTTCGAGGATGTGTGGGGGTCGAGCGGTGTGGGGGTCGGGCGGACCGGCGGCCACGACGTCGTCGTCGGCTCCGTCCTCCCTCGTGACGCAGGTGTCGAATCGATACGATACACGGTGTGGGATCGCTCCCGCACGCGCTGGGGGCCGACCTCCACCCACGGCGCACGAGCGCCTCGACGGTCCTGCGTGGACGGGCGAAGGGTGCAGCGAGCAGACGCCCCACCGCACCCTCCGCCACGCTCAGAGCTGGATCTGCACCGTTGCCGCGCCGGGCTCGACGCGCGCACTCGGCCCGCCGACGACCTCCACACCCCAGGTGCTCGAGGCCCCGTGCGCGATGACCGAGATGGTCCGCCCGGCACGCGTCACCTCGAACCGCGCCCCCTCGACCCCGTCCGCACCCGGCACACGCGTCGTGGACCGGTGTCCGTCCGGCAGGTCGAACAGGCGCAGGGTCAGCCCTTCGAGGAAGTCGTAGTCGGGACGATCCGTCCGCGAACCCACGGGCAGCACGGCACCCGGCCGCACGTACAGCGGCAGCGAGTCGAAGCCGTGCTGCTGGCGGTGCCAGCGCGGACCGGTGACCTGCTCGCCGTCCAGCAGCGACGTCCACGTGCCCTCCGGGACATACACGTCGACCTCGCCGGCGGCGCTGAAGACCGGCGCGACCAGCAGGTCACCGCCGAGCATGTACTGCGTGTCGACGGTGGCCGCGCCCGGGTCGTCCGGGAACTCGAGCACCATCGGGCGCATGACCGGTGTGCCCTGCTCGTGCGCCTCGACGCCCGCCTGCGCCAGGTACGGCATGAGCGACATCTTCAGGTGCGTGAACCGGCGGGTGACATCGACGGCCTCCTCGTCGAACGCCCACGGCACCCGGTAGGAGTCCGAGCCGTGCAGGCGGCTGTGCGAGGACAGCAACCCGAACGCCAGCCACCGCTTGAACACCACCGGGTCGGGCGTGCCCTCGAACCCGCCGATGTCGTGGCTCCAGTAGCCGAAGCCCGACGCCGCCAAGGACAGGCCGCCGCGCAGCGACTCGGCCATCGAGACGAAGGTCGACTCGCAGTCGCCACCCCAGTGCACCGGGAACTGCTGACCACCCGCCGTCGCCGACCGGGCGAACAGGACCGCCTGGCCCTCCCCGCGCTCGGCCGTGAGCAGGTCGAACACGGTCTTGTTGTACAGGTGCGTGTAGTAGTTGTGCATGCGCTCGGGGTCGGAGCCGTCGTGCCAGACGACGTCGGTGGGGATGCGCTCGCCGAAGTCGGTCTTGAAGCAGTCCACGCCCTGGTCGAGCAGCACCTTGAGCTTGCCCTGGTACCAGGCCACCGCGTCGGGGTTGGTGAAGTCGACCAGACCCATGCCGGCCTGCCACAGGTCCCACTGCCACACCGACCCGTCGGCGCGCTTGACCAGGTACCCGAGCTCCTTGCCCTCGGCGAACAGGTGCGAGCGCTGGGCGATGTACGGGTTGATCCACACGCACACCTTCAGGTCCCGCTCGTGCAGGCGGGCCAGCATGCCCTCCGGGTCGGGGAATGTGGCCGGGTCCCACACGAAGTCGCACCAGTGGAACTGGCGCATCCAGAAGCAGTCGAAGTGGAACACCGACAACGGCAGACCCCGCTGCTCCATCCCGTCGATGAACGACATCACCGTCGCCTCGTCGTACGACGTGGTGAACGACGTCGACAACCACAAGCCGTACGACCAGTCCGGCACGCTCGCCGGTCGACCCGTCAGGGCGGTGAACCGACGCAGCACGTCCTTGGGGGTCGGACCGGCGATCACGTAGTACCGCAGGCGCTGGCCCGGCACCGAGAACTGCGTGCGCGAGACGACCTCGGAGCCCACCTCGAACGACACGTGCCCGGGGTGGTCGACGAACACGCCGTAGCCCGCGTCGGTGAGGTAGAACGGCACGTTCTTGTACGCCTGCTCCGACGACGTCCCGCCGTCCGCGTTCCAGACGTCGACACTCTGCCCGTTCTTGACGAACGCGGTGAACCGCTCGCCCAGCCCGTAGACATGGTCACCCACGCCGAGCGCGAGCTGCTCACGCACGAACGTGCGGCCCTGCGCATCCTTGATCAGGCCCACCCCCCGCGAGCTCGCCGACGTGACCACACGCCCGTCGAGCTCGAAGTCCAGGCCCCACTCCCCCGAGGTCGCCACCCGCACGGTCAGCGGACCGGAGCGCAACGCGGCGCGCGGGTCGTCGAACGTCGGACCCGTCACCTCGACACGGTCCTGCCCGTCGGCCACCGCGAACACCGGCTGGGCGTCGACGCCGCCCTGGTGGCCCTCGATCGTGACCCCGATGACGCCCTCGAGGGGTGCGTCGACGGTGATGGTGATCAGCGGACGGTTGAGCGTGTTGCCCCGGGTCAGCAGCGGACCCGTCGCGGCGTACGCCGTCAGGCTGCGGTCCTGACGCACGACCTCGTCGACCGCGACGGGGCGCTGGATCGTCACGCCGGGCAGGGTCTGCCAGTAGCCGTCGGTGAACTTCATGGGTGGGTCACTGCTCTCTCGTCGTGCCGGCGGGCGCGCCAGGTGGCCCCGCGCCGGCAGGTGGCTACTTGACGGCGCCCGCGGTGATGCCGCGCGTGAGCGTCCGCTGGAAGAGGAGGAAGAAGATGATCGCCGGGACCATCGAGACCAGCGCGCCGGCGTTGGTCGTCGGGGCGTCCATCATCCGGTCGCCCTGCAACGAGGCGAGCGCGACGGGGATCGTCTGGGTCGCGTTGGTCGTCAGCATGACCAACGGGATGAAGAACTCGTTCCAGGTCCAGATGAAGAAGAAGATCACCAGGACGGACAGGGTCGGCCGGACCACCGGGAACACGACGGACCACAGCGTGCGCCACTTGCCCGCACCGTCCAGTGCCGAGGCCTCCAGCAGCGCCTTGGGGAACGTGCCCAGCACCGAGGACAGCAGATAGGTGCCGAACGCCGACTGGATGACGGTGAAGATGATGATGACGGACCACTGGTTGTTGCCCAGGCCGACCTTCTGCGCCATCTGGAACAGCGGGTAGACCAGCACCTCCTGCGGGAGCATGTTCGCCAGCAGGAACAAGGTGACGATCGACATGCGGCCCTTGACCCGGCCGACACCCAGCGCGTAGGCGCTGAACAACGACAGGGTCGTGCCGAGGATCGCGACCGCGCCCGAGATCCAGATGGAGTTGAGCAGCTTCTCGGGGAAGTTGACCCGCTCCCAGAACGCCTGCAGGCCGTCCGTGTACAGCGACGTGGGCCAGCTCAGCGGGCCGTTCTGCGAGTAGTCCTGCGGGGACTTGAACGCGTTGAGCACCATGATGACGAACGGCACCATCATGAGGATCGCGACGATCACCGCCGCGGCCAGCACGAACCACCGGGCCTTGCCGCGGTGGTGCCGCTGGTCGGTGTCCGTGGATCGCAAGGGCGTACGTGCGGCGACCCGCACGGTCTCGGTCTGGGCGGCCATCAGTGGCCCTCCTCCTCGCGGCGGGCGCTGCGGGCCTGCAGCACCATGATGGCGACGGCGACCACGATGATCAGCAGCGTCAGGACGTTGGCGATCGCGGCGCCGTACCCGACCTTCGACTTGTCGAAGAAGTTGAGGTACGAGTAGTAGCTCGGCACGAGCGTGGAGCTCTCCGGGCCGCCGCGGGTCAGCACGTAGATCGGACCGAAGACCTTCAACGCCGCGACCGTGCAGGTCAGCGTGATGACGAATGTCTCGGGCTTGATCTGCGGGATGGTGATGGCGCGGAACCGGTGCATCCAGCCCGCACCGTCCAGCTCGGCCGCCTCGTACAGCTCGGGGTCGACCCGCTGCAGCGCGGACATGAAGATGACGACCGGGTAGCCGATCTGGATCCAGATGAGCACGAGCATCACCGTCGGCAGCGCCGTGGTGGTGTCCCCGAGCCAGTTGGGCGGGTTGTCCACGCCGAGCGAGCGCAGGATCTCGTTGATCGCACCGGTCTGGGAGTTGAGGATCCAGTTCCACAGCACGCCGGCGACGGCGACGGGCAGGATCTGCGGCAGGTAGTAGGTGGCGCGCAGCACGGACGCGGTGCGCGGACCGAACCGCTTGCCGAGCACGTCGAACAGCACCGCGGCCAGGATCAGGCCGAGCAGGGTGGGCACGACGACCATCGCCACGATCATCCAGATGGAGTTCTGGAACGAGGTGAGGAACTTCTCGTCGTGCATCAGGTCGGTGTAGTTGCCGAACCCGTACCAGCGCAGCGGGGCGTTGCCGCCCTTCCACTTGTGCAGGCTGTAGTACACGTTCAGCCCGAACGGGATCAGGATGACGAGCGTGAACGCGACCAGGCCCGGAAGCAGGTAGGGCAGGTAGCCGATCCACTGCCGCGATCTGCGACCGGTGGAGGTCATGAGGCTTCTCCTCGTGGTGGTGGGGTGGGCACCCGGCGGGCGGGACGGAGGGGTTCCGCCCGCCGGGTGCGCGAGGTCAGCCCTCGGTCAGGTCGGTCTTGCCCTCGAAGTACGCGGTCGACAGGCCGTCGAGCACCTCGGCAGGCGCCTTCGACTGGTTGATGAGCGACTGCAGCTCACTGACGATCACGTCGTAGAAGCCCGGGACCGGCCAGTCGGGGTAGTACGCCAGACCGTCCTCGCCGAGGATGTTCTCGAAGTTCTCCGTCAGCGCACGCGTCTTCTCGTCCGTGATGGTCGAGGAGTCACCGGCCACCGGCAGACCGCCGGCCTGACCGAGCACCTCCTGGACCTCCGGCCGCAGCGTGATGTCGATGAAGTCGTACGCGAGGTCCTTGGCCTTGGCGTTCTCCGGGACGACCCAGACGTTGCCGGACGAGCCGGGGTGCAGGTCGTTGCCCGGGAAGAGGAACTGGCCCCACGTGAACGGGACCTCCTCGACCAGGCGGCCGAACCACCACGAACCGGAGACCATCATCGGGTAGGTGCCGCCGATGAAGGAGACGCCCATGTCCTCGGCCGTCAGCGCGGCGGAGTCGGAGGCGATGTAGCCCGCCTTGATCCACTCGTCGAGCTTCTCGGTCGCCTGGGTGAACGCCTCGCCCTGGAAGTCGACGTCGTGGGTGAACAGCTGGTAGTCGTCGACCAGCTGACGGTCGCCGTAGTGCAGCACGAGCTCGTACCACAGCTGACCCATCGGGTACTCGGCGCCCGCGGTGGCCAGCGGCGTGATGCCGGAGTCCTTGAACGCCTTGAGCGAGGCCTCGAACTCCTCGAACGTCGTGGGGACCGCGATGCCGAGCTGGTCGAACGCGTCCTGGTTGTAGTAGACGCCGACGAACTCGCCGTAGTTCGGCACGCCGAACCAATCGCCCGAGCCCATGAGGCCCTGCTCGTCGTACTTGGCCGTCGTCTGGATCGAGGCGGGAAGGACGGCGTCCCAGCCGCGCTCCTCGGCGACGTCCGTCAGGGACGTGATCAGGCCCTGCGAGGCCAGCTGCCCGGCGGTCGCGTTGCCCTTGTTGTACTCCATGACGTCAGGCACGTCGTCGCCGGTCAGGAAGATCTTCGCGTTCTTCTGGATCTGCTCGAACGTCTGGTCCTCGGTGACGACCGTGACGTCCGGGTGCTCGGCCTCGAAGATCTCGATGGCCTTGGCCCACGCCTGGCCCATGGCGGAGTCGTCGTTCTCGTAGTCCCAGATGGTGAAGGTGGTGGCGCCCGAGGTCGCCTCGTCGTCACCACCACCGGTGTCGCCACCGCATGCGGCCAGGGCCAGGGGCAGAGCGAGTACCGCCACCCCCGCCAGTACCCTCGTGCTGCGCCGAAGTGCCATGACATGTCCTCCTCGTTGAGATCACTGCTGTGCTGGCTGGCAGGTCGGCGGTCGCCGGCTGCCGTCGGGTGGGTCAGGGGGTGCGAGGCCCGCCGTCGGGCGAGGGCGCGGTGCTCGCGCCCTCGACGAGACGGCACGGGACCAGCACGGGCGGGCGGACCTGCTGGTCGTCGAGGAACGCCAGGAGCGCCTCGACACCGGCCCTGCCGAGGGCGGAGCCCGGTGCGTGCAACGTGGTCAGCGGCGGCACCGTGAGCCGCGCGACGGACGGCGAGGAGACGACGGAGAGCACCGAGACGTCCTGCGGGACGCGCAGCCCCCGCTCGGCGAGGGCGGCCACGACACCGAAGCCGGCCTCCTCGTTCATGACGACGAGCGCGGTGGCCTGCGCCGGGCCGTCCACGAGGGTCGCGGTCGCCGCGCGACCACCCTCCGGGGACTCCTCGGCGTGCACCACGTGCGCGTCGAGCCCACGGCGGGCCATGGCTGCCCGGTAGGCCTGCTCGGCGCGGACGGTCGGACCGTGGCCGGCCGCGCGTCGCGCGGCTGCGTGGTCGACGAAACCGAGACGGCGATGACCGAGCGCGCTCAGGTGCTCGACGGCGTCCTCGAGCGTGGCCTCGAAGTCGATGTCGACGACGGGCAGGTCGAGCTCGTCGTCGGTGCGGCCGACGAGGGCGACCGGGACCCCGGCCTCCCGCAGCGCCTGCACGCGCGTGTCGTGCAGGTGGACCTCCATGACCAGGACGCCCTCGGCGAGACCGCCGCGCGCGACGGCCGTCACGTTGTCGCCGTCGTCGACAGCGCAGGGCCACAGCACCAGGTGCCGGCCGTGGTCGCGGGCTGCGTCGACGGCACCCTGGACGAACTCGGTCACGGTGCGGCTGAGGCCGTTCTGACCGACCGGGTACGTCAGGGCGAGGATGCCGCTGCGCCGGCTCGCCAGGGCGTGGGCCAGGACGTTACGGCTGTAGCCGAGCTCGGCCGAGACCTCCTGGACACGCTGGCGAGTGGCGGCTGCGACGGGCCGGGTGCCGTTGAGCGCGGCGGAGACCGTGGACAGTGCGACGCCGGCGCGGTCCGCCACGTCCTGCATCGTCACCATCGCTGCCCTCTTCCTTGACGGCCGACCCCTTCGTCGGGGTCGAAGCGCTTCGTACGCGATTACTCTAGCCGCCGAATTAATCGACGTACAACCCCCCTGGTATCGAAACCGTAACGATGTCTGTCGAAGCGATTCGATGCGCGAACGCCCGATTCCTGGGATGAATCTGCTCCCCCACGAACTCTTGGCTCCCGCCCGACCAGGTCACGTCACCGTGATAATCGAAGCGCTTCACCGCGCGATCGACCCACATCGAGGCCAGGTGCCACTACCCTCGACGCATGGCGACGATCGGAGACGTGGCACGCGAGGCAGGGGTCTCCGTCTCCACCGTCAGCTACGTGCTCTCCGGCAAGCGCCCCATCTCCGGGCCCACCCGCGAACGCGTCGAGCAGGCCGTCGCGGCCCTCGGCTACCGGCCGCACGCCGGCGCCCGCGCCCTCGCCTCCAGCCGCAGCAACGTCCTGGCACTCATGGTGCCGTTCCGGCCCGGGATGAACGTCCAGATCATCATGCAGTTCGTCGGCGGCGTGGTCACCACCGCCCGTCAGCACGACCACGACGTCCTCGTCCTCACCCAGGACGACCCCCAGGGGATCTCCCGCGTGGCCGCCAGCTCCACCGCCGACGCGCTCATCGTCATGGACATCGAGTCCGACGACGCACGCCTGCCCGGCCTGCGCGAGCTCGACATGCCGGCGATCCTCATCGGGGTGCCCGACGACACCACCGGCCTGAGCTGCGTCGACCTCGACTTCGCCGCCGCCGGACGCCTCGCCGTCCGCGAGCTGGCCCGCCAGGGCCACACCCACCTGGCACTGATCGGCGCCTCGCAGGAACGGCTCGACCACCGGGCCAACTACGCAGTCCGGATGCGCAGCGGCGTGCGCGAGCAGGCCGAGACCAGCGGCGTGCAGGCCGTCGTCGTCCCGAGCGAACCCACCTTCGCCGGCGGAGCGCACGCCGTCGGTGCGCTGCTGCGCGAGCACCCGCACGTGACCGGCCTGATCGTGCACAACGAGGCAGCCCTCGGCGGGATCCTCGCCCGTGTGCAGAACGAAGGCCTGCGCGTGCCCCAGGACCTGTCTGTCGTCGCCGTGAGCCCCTCGGACATCGCGGCCGCCCTGCCCGTACCCGTGTCGACCATCGAGGTCCCCGGGCACCGGATCGGGCGGATCGCGGTCGAGATGGCCATGGCCCGGCTCGCCGGGGACGACCTCGCCGAGACACGCCTGGTCGCCCCGACCTTCACCGACCGAGGAAGCGTGGCACGCCCCCCCGGCACCGCCGCAGACCCGGCCTCACCGCCCGGGGTCACGCCGGCCGCGGCACCTCAGTCGACCAGCGTCTGACCCGCCCGCAGCACCCGCAGCACCCGCAGCTCGGCGTCCGTCACGACCACGTCCGCGCGTCGTCCCGCCTCGAGCGCGCCCAGGTCCGCCCGACCGAGCACGCGTGCCGGCGTCGCCGACGCCGCCCGCACCGCCTCGACCAGCGGGACACCGGCACCGACCACGGCACGCACCACATCCATCAGGTGAGCCACGCCGCCGGCGATCGCGCCCGCCTGCGCCGGGCCCTCCGCGTCCTCCACGAGGATCCTGGCCACCCCGTCGGCGACCCGCACAGCCATCGGACCCAGCCGGTAGTCACCGTCAGGCATGCCCGCCGCCGCCATCGCATCGGTCACCAACGCGATCGCATCCGCCCCGACCAGGTCGAACACCGCACGCACCGTGCCGTCCGCCAGGTGCGTGCCGTCCGCCACCAGCTCCACGACCAGCTCGCCGCGCGCCGCCGCAGCCAGGCACGACGCGATCGGCCCCGGGTCACGGTGATGCCACGGACGCATGCCGTTGAACAGGTGCGTGGCCGTCAGACGAGGCGACCGCGCGCGCCCGTCCGCCGCCAGCAGACCGTGCACGCGGGCCACCGCGGCCTCCACCTGCTCCGCCGACGCGTCCGTGTGCCCCACCGAGGGCAACGCCCCCGCCGCCACCAGCGCCGCCACGGCGTCGTCCGGCACCGCCGCCCCGGGACCTGAGACGCCGTCGGCGACACCGTCCACCTCGGGCGCGACCGTCATCGTCGTCAGGTACCCACGGGCCACCGCAGCCACCTCGGCCACCAGGTCCGCCGACCCCCGCTGCATGTCCGCCGGGTTCTGCGCGCCGCACCGGTCCGCCGACAGGAACGGACCCTCGAGGTGGATGCCGACCAGCTCCCCGGCATCGGCCAGCGCCGCCAGCACCGCGGTGCGCTCGACCAGCACCTGCGGCGGCGCCGTGACCAGGGACGCGACCAACGACGTGGTGCCGTGCGCCAGGTGCTCACGCGCCCCGACCCGGGCCTGCTCGACGTCCAGCACGTCGGGGAAGCTCGCACCGCCACCCCCGTGGCAGTGCACGTCCACCAGACCCGGGAGGAGGAGCACCTGCCGGCCGCCGGCAGCCGGCACCAGGTCACGCCACGCCGCAGGCACCTCGTCGGCCGGTCCCACCCACACGATCGTCGGCCCCTGCACGAGGAGCACCCCGTCGGCGAGCACCTGGTGCAGGCCCACGAGCCGACCGCGGAGCGCGAACGCACCGTCGGGCCCAGGCGTCGCCGGATCCGGCGACGTCAGATCCGGGGATGCGGAGTTCACCGCGGTCGTGGTGGACGTCGGCCAAGGCGTTGCGGGCGTGGTCACACCGACATCCTCCCCCACCGCACCCGCAGGTCGCAGGGACACAAGGCCGTCAGAACAGGCGCGCGTCCACGTCGTCGACCCCACGCATCGCGTCGTAGTCGAGGACCAGGCAGCCGATCCCCCGGTCCGTGGCCAGCACCCGCGCCTGCGGCTTGATCTCCTGTGCGGCGAACACACCCCGCACCGGTGCCAGCAGAGGGTCGCGGTTCAGCAGCTCCAGGTACCGGGTCAGCTGCTCCACGCCGTCGATGTCACCGCGACGCTTGATCTCGACCGCCACCGTGCCGCCAGCCGGGTCCTTGGCCAGGATGTCCACCGGCCCGATCGCCGTCGGGTACTCGCGGCGCACCAGGCTGTGCCCGCCACCGAGCAGGCCGATCTGCGCGGCCAGCAGCTCCTGCAGGTGCGCCTCGACACCGTCCTTCACCAGACCCGGGTCGACGCCCAGCTCGTGCTCCGAGTCGTGCAGCACCTCGTACAGCTCGATCTCGAGCCGGTCGTCGGACTTGGCGTGCTGCACCGTCCAGGTCTGCGTCACCCCCGCCGCGGTCTGCTCCTCGTCCGGGGCACCGACCGCCAGCGCGCACGGCGGGCTCATCCAGTTCAGTGGCTTGTACGAGCCACCGTCGGAGTGCAGCAGCACCGAACCGTCGGACTTGACCACCAGCAGACGCGTCGCGCGGGGCAGGTGAGCGTTGAGGCGGCCGCTGTACCGCGCCGCGCACGAGGCCACGACCAGACGCATGTGACAGGTACCTCCGAAGACGAACGGCAGCGCGGGACGCGCCAAGACACGGGTGGTGCAGCGACAGGCCGACGGACGGCGGTCAGATCACCGACGCCGTGCGGGAGGGCGTCGCCTCGATCCACGAGGTGAGCCCCGCATAGGCGTCGGCAGCCATCAGCAGATGGACCTCGCTCGCCACCGTCGAGCAAGTCACCTCGTACACGGGCACCGAGCGACCCGCACGCTCCACGTCGGCCACGGACTCGCTGTGGTGCCGTTCGACCACGGCCAGCTCCCGACGCGCCCACCGCCGCGCCGGCCGCGGCGACAACGAGTGCCGACGCCACCAGTACAGCTCGCCGGCGCCGTACTGCGCCACGCCCGGAGACCACGGGCCCCCGGGCCGACGCTGCACCGAGCAACGGAACGAACCCACCCTCCGGTCCAGGGTGTGCGTCCGGGACAACCACAGCCCGGCCGCGAGCAGCACGACCAGGGCGACGCCGCACACCAGGACGATGGTCAGCCCGCGCACCGGACGGCAGACCTCAGTGCGTCCGGTGGGAGGCGGGCGTCGCCTCGTCCACGACGACCGTCACCTGGTCGGAGTCGACGGACAGGAACCCGCCGTCCACGTGCCACCGCATCGGCTCGCCGCCGTCGGTCGGCTGCACGCGCACCTCACCGGCGCGCAGCACCGACAGGATCGGGGTGTGCCCGATCAGGATGCCGATCTCACCGTCGGCCGCCGGCGCCGAGACCCGGCGAGCCGGACCCGACCAGACCTTGCCGCCGGCGGCGACGAGGTCGACCTCGAGATGTGCCACGGGAATCCTCCTGGACGTTCACGACGGCCCGGCGGGAGCCGGGACGGATCAGGGACGGGTCGGACGACGGATCAGACGC
Organism: Cellulomonas soli; assembly: GCF_052036975.1. GTDB lineage: Bacteria > Actinomycetota > Actinomycetes > Actinomycetales > Cellulomonadaceae > Cellulomonas > Cellulomonas soli_A. The sequence continues at coordinate 114,645 of NZ_JBQIAR010000012.1, read as the reverse complement.
CGTAGTCCTTCTGGATCCGCGCCCAGTTCCGCTCGAGGTCCTCCAGACCACCGATGTTGAAGAACGCCTGCTCGGCCATGTGGTCGAACTCGCCGTCGGCGATCCGCTTGAAGGCCTCGACGGTCTCCGCGACCGGCACGGTCGAACCGGACACACCGGTGAACTTCTCGGCCATGTACGTGTTCTGCGAGAGGAACTGCTGGATGCGACGCGCACGCGCCACGACCGTCTTGTCCTCCTCGCTGAGCTCGTCCACACCGAGGATCGCGATGATGTCCTGCAGCTCCTTGTTGCGCTGCAGGATCGACTTCACGCGCGTGGCCACGTCGTAGTGCTCCTGGCCCACGTACCGCGGGTCGAGGATGCGCGACGTCGAGGCCAGCGGGTCCACGGCCGGGTACAGACCGCGCGAGGCGATCTCGCGGGACAGCTCGGTCGTGGCGTCCAGGTGCGCGAACGTCGTGGCCGGGGCCGGGTCGGTGTAGTCGTCGGCGGGCACGTAGATGGCCTGCAGCGACGTGATCGAGTGACCGCGCGTGGAGGTGATGCGCTCCTGCAGCAGACCCATCTCGTCGGCGAGGTTCGGCTGGTAGCCCACCGCGGACGGCATGCGACCGAGCAGCGTGGAGACCTCGGAGCCTGCCTGCGTGAACCGGAAGATGTTGTCGATGAACAGCAGCACGTCCTGCTTCTGCACGTCGCGGAAGTACTCCGCCATGGTCAGCGCCGACAGGGCGACGCGCAGACGCGTGCCCGGCGGCTCGTCCATCTGGCCGAAGACCAGGGCGGTCTTGTCGAAGACACCCGCCTCCTCCATCTCGACGATGAGGTCGTTGCCCTCACGCGTGCGCTCACCGACACCGGCGAACACCGACACACCGCCGTGGTCCTGCGCAACGCGCTGGATCATCTCCTGGATGAGGACCGTCTTGCCGACGCCCGCACCGCCGAACAGGCCGATCTTCCCGCCCAGCACGTACGGCGTCAGCAGGTCGATGACCTTGATGCCGGTCTCGAACATCTGCGTCTTCGACTCGAGCTGGTCGAAGGCCGGCGGCTTGCGGTGGATCGGCCAGCGCTCGGTGACCTCGAACTTCTCACCCGGCTGGAGGTTGAGCACGTCACCGGTCACGTTGAACACGTGGCCCTTGGTCACGTCTCCGACCGGCACCGAGATCGGCGCGCCCGTGTCGGTGACCTGCGCGCCACGGACCAGGCCGTCGGTCGGCTTGAGCGCGATGGCCCGCACGAGCGAGTCGCCCAGGTGCTGGGCGACCTCGAGCGTCATCGTGAACGAGTTCTCGTCCTCGCCCTGGCCGGACAGGTCGATGTCGACGTGGAGGGCGTTGTAGAGCTCGGGGATCTGGTCCGCCGGGAACTCGATGTCCACGATCGGACCGATGACCCGGGCGACCCGACCCACGCCGGGCGTGCCGGCGGTGCTGGCCGTCGCGTCGACGGTGGTGGCGGTCATGTGTGGCCTCGCTTCACTCGTCCGGAGCGGCGCCCCGGCGTGGTCGGTGTCGTGCTGAGCTGCGTGCTGTGCAGAGGTGCAGGTTCAGGAGGCGAGCGCGTCGGCGCCCGACACGATCTCGCTGATCTCCTGGGTGATCTCGCCCTGACGGGCCTGGTTGGCCAACCGGGTGAACGTGCGGATGAGGTCCTCGGCGTTCTCCGTCGCGGTGTGCATCGCCCGCTGCCGGGCCGCCAGCTCGGAGGCGGCGGCCTGGAGCAACGAGGCGTGGATCCGGCTGCGCACGTACCGCGGCAGCAGCGCGTCCAGAACCACCTCGGGGCTGGGCTCGAAGTCGTACAACGGCAGGGTCTCGTGCTCGCCGGCCTCGGCGACGCCCTCCACGACCTCGAGCGGGAGCATCCGCACGACGCGCGGACGCTGCGTCACCATGTTGACGAACTGCGTGTACACCACGTGCAGCTCGCCCACGCCGCCGTCGGCGACGTCCGCGGTGAAGGCCGACAGCAGGGTCTCGGCGATCTCGTCCGCGATCTCCACGGTCGGGGCGTCCGAGTGACCCACCCACACCCCGGCCAGCTCACGCTGCCGGAACGTGTAGAAGGACACGGCACGACGCCCCGAGACGTACAGGACGACCTCCTTGCCCTGCCCCTCCAGACGCTCGATGAGCCGCTCCGTCTCACGAATGACGCTCGCCGAGTAGGCACCGGCCATGCCGCGGTCCGAGGCGACCAGCAGAACGGCCACCCGGTTGGTGTCGTTGCGCTCGGACAGGAACGGGTGCGAGATGTCGGAGTGCGTGGCGACCGCCGAGACGGCGCGGGTGATCGCCCGCGAGTACGGCGAGGCCATCGAGACCCGGTCGCGGGCGCGCCCGATGCGCGAGGCGGCGATCAGCTCCTGGGCGCGGAACATCTTCTTCAGCGCCTGGGTGGACTTGATCCGCGCCTTGTAGACGCGCTGCTGACCGGCCATCGTCAGGCCTTCTTCTGCCGGACGATCTGCTCCTGCTCGACGACGACCTCACCGGACTCGTCCTCGGCGGCGATCAGCGGGGTGCCGTCGGCCTTGAGGAACCCGGCGCGGAACTCGTCGACCGCAGAGGTCAGGGCCGCCTCGGTCTCCGACTCGAGCTTGCCCGTCGACGCGATGGTCGCCAGGACCTCCGTGTTGCGGCGCAGGTGGTCCAGCAGCTCGGTCTCGAACCGGCGCACGTCCTCGACCGGGACGTCGTCGAGCTTGCCCTTGGTGCCGGCCCAGATCGAGGCGACCTGGTCCTCGACCGGGTACGGGCTGTACTGGCCCTGCTTCAGCAGCTCCATGAGCCGCGCACCGCGGGTCAGCTGGGCACGCGAGGCGGCGTCCAGGTCGGAGGCGAACATCGCGAACGCCTCGAGCGAACGGAACTGAGCCAGGTCGAGCTTCAACGTGCCCGAGACCTGCTTCATGGCCTTGACCTGCGCGGCGCCACCGACGCGCGACACCGAGATGCCCACGTCGACGGCCGGACGCTGGTCGGCGTTGAACAGGTCCGACTGCAGGAAGATCTGCCCGTCGGTGATCGAGATGACGTTGGTCGGGATGTACGCCGAGACGTCGTTGGCCTTGGTCTCGATGACGGGAAGGCCCGTCATCGAGCCGGCACCGAGCTCGTCCGACAGCTTCGCGCAACGCTCCAGCAGGCGGGAGTGCAGGTAGAAGACGTCACCGGGGTAGGCCTCGCGGCCCGGCGGGCGACGCAGCAGCAGCGAGACGGCACGGTAGGCCTCGGCCTGCTTCGACAGGTCGTCGAACACGATGAGGACGTGCTTGCCGCCGTACATCCAGTGCTGGCCGATGGCCGAGCCGGTGTAGGGGGCCAGGTACTTGAAGCCGGCCGGGTCGGAGGCCGGGGCGGCGACGATGGTCGTGTACTCCAGGGCGCCGGACTCCTCGAGCGCGCCGCGCACGGCCGCGATGGTCGAGCCCTTCTGCCCGATCGCGACGTAGATGCAGCGGACCTGCTTGGACGGGTCGCCCGACTCCCAGTTGGCCTTCTGGTTGATGATCGTGTCGATCGCGATGGCCGTCTTGCCGGTCTGGCGGTCGCCGATGATCAGCTGACGCTGGCCCCGGCCGATCGGGATCATCGAGTCGATGGCCTTCAGGCCGGTCTGCAGCGGCTCGTGCACCGACTTGCGGGCCATGACACCCGGCGCCTGCAGCTCGAGGGCACGGCGGCCCTCGGTGGCGATGTCGCCGAGCCCGTCGATCGGCTGGCCGAGCGGGTCGACCACGCGGCCGAGGTACCCGTCGCCGACCGGCACGGAGAGCACCTCGCCGGTGCGGCGGACCTCCTGGCCCTCCTCGATGCCGGTGAACTCGCCGAGGACGACCACACCGATCTCGCGCACGTCCAGGTTCAGCGCCAGGCCCAGCGTGCCGTCCTCGAAGCGCAGCAGCTCGTTGGCCATGGCGCCCGGGAGGCCCTCGACCTGGGCGATGCCGTCGGCGGCGAGGGTGACGCGGCCGACCTCCTCCGCCACGGCACCGGACGGCTCGTAGGACTTCACGAAGCTGTCCAGCGCGGCGCGGATCTCCTCCGGCCGGATCGTCAGCTCAGCCATTGCTTCTCTCCTGTCGTGACGCACGCGGTGCGTGCGGTCTCACACGTGTGGGGTGGACGGGCGCCGGGCGGGCCGGCGCCACGTCAGCTGGCAAGTCGTCGTCGTGCATCCATCAGGCGCGACAGCATCGTCGAGTCGACGACCTGCGCACCGACCTGCACCCGCAGGCCGCCGAGCACGTCGGGGTCGACGATCACGTTGACCTGGACCGCGCTGCCGTACGCCTGCTCGAGGATCCGCCCGAGACGGTCGCGCTGGGCGTCCGACAGGGGCTGCGCACTGGTCACCGTGGCGACCTGGCGGCTGCGTCGCTCGGCGACCAGGTCCGACAGCCGCACCAGGGCGGCCACGTACCGCCGGCCGCGCGGGGCGGTGGCGGCACGGCGGGCCAGCTGGGCGGTGGCCGGGGTGGCCCGTCCGCCGAGGATCGCGTCGATCAGGCTGCCGCGGGCCTCCGCCGGCACCGTGGTGTCGACGAGGGTCCGCCGGACCTCCCGCTGAGGGATCAGCGCGCGGTTCAGGCGGAACAGCTCGTCCTCGACCGCAGGCAGGTCGCCCTCGTGCTGCGCCGAGGCGAGCACGGCGTCCAGGCCCACGGTCTCGACCGCATCGGCCAGGTCGACGTCCGCCGACCAGCGCTGGCGGACGAGGTCCTGCGCCACGGCGACGGTCCGCGGGTCGGCGGCGGCCAGCACCTGGGCGACGACCGTCGCCTTGGCCTCGGCCTCGACCGACGGGTCGGCCAGGACGCGACGCAACGAGCCGGAGCCGTCCAGCGCGTCGACGAGCGCGAACAGCTGTGCGCCCAGCGCCGCGGACTGCGCCCCGGCGGCGGTCAGGACCGGCTCGAACCGCTCCCGCACACCCGCCAACGACGCCCGACTCGTGCCCCGCATCAGTTCCCCTTACCCGCGTTCGCCGTGGTGGTGGCCTCGAGGTCGTCCAGGAAGCGCTCGACGACGCGCGAACGGCGCGCCTCGTCCTCCAGGGACTCCCCCACGATCTTCGAGGCGAGCTCGGTGGCCAGCGTGCCGACGTCGGCCTTGAGCGTGACGGCCGCCTGCTGGCGCTCCGCCTCGATCTGCCGCTGTGCCGTCTCCGCGATCCGCGCCGCGTCCTCGTTCGCCTTGGCACGCAGCTCGGCGACGATCTGCCCACCCTCGACACGTGCATCCTCGCGGATGCGCGCGGCCTCGGTGCGGGCGTCCTGCAGCTGCTGGTGGTACTCCGCCAGTGCGGCGGCCGCCTCCGCCTGCGCAGTCTCGGCCTGCGCCAGACCACCCTCGATCTTGGCCGTCCGCTCGTCCAGGACGGCCTGGAACTTCGGCAGCACGAAGCGGTAGAACGCCACGGCGATCACCACCAGGACCACGGTCGACCAGAAGAGGTCGTACGTCTCCGGCAGCAGGAGCCGGACGCCCTCGATCTCCTCCGACCCGGACTCCGCGGCGGTCAGGACGGCCGCGGTCAGCGCGGCCGTGGTCACGAGAAGAGGAACCCGGTGATGAGGCCGAGGAGGCCGAGGACCTCGACGAAGCCGATACCGATGAACATGGTGGTGCGCAGCTGGCCGGCGACCTCGGGCTGGCGAGCCATGCCCTCGAGCGTCTTGCCGATGAGGATGCCCAGACCGATGCCCGGGCCGAGCACGGCGAGGCCGTATCCAACGGTCGCGATGTTGCCCGAGACCGCGTCGGCTGCGGCGAGGATCATGGTGGTGTCTGCCACGGTGGCTCGTTCCTTCCGTTGTGCACCAGGCCGGTCGACCGGGTGCTCGATCGTGGGCGGGAGCCGGACGGCCCCCGCGCTTGCGCTGTCAGTGCTCGTCGCTGATCGACAGGCTCAGGTAGACCGCTGCCAGGACGACGAAGATGTACGCCTGCAGTGCGGCGACGAACATCTCGAACAAGGTGATGGCGAAGCCACCCACGAGGGTCAGGGCGCCGAACGCCTTCATCGCCGGTGCGGCCTCGACCAGGAAGTACTGCGTCGCCGAGAAGCACAGGACGAGCATGAGGTGCCCGGCGACCATGTTCGCCATGAGTCGGATGGCAAGCGTCGCGGGCCGGATGATGAAGACGGTCAGGAACTCGACCGGCGTCAGCAGCACGTAGAGGAACGGCGGCACCCCGGGCGGGAACAGGCTCGCCTTGAGGAAGCCGCCCACGCCGTGCGCCTTGACGCCCGCGCCCAGGTACATCACGTACACCCACAGTGCGAGCATCACCGGAAGCCCGACGAGCGAGGTGCCGGCGATGTTCAGGCCGGGGATGATCCCGGTGATGTTGAACGCGAGCACCGCGCAGAACACCGTGGTGAGCATCGGGACGTACTTGTGCCCCTTGTCCTTGCCGATGATGTCCTCGGCCACGTTCACGCGGACGAAGTCGAGGAGCATCTCGATCGCGCCCTGGAACCGGCCGGGCACCAGCTTGGCCCGACGGGCCGCCATGACGAACAGCACGATGAGCGCGAGCGCCGCGACGAAACGGACCAGCTGCAGCCGGTTCAGCTCGAAGAAGGTGCCCTCGAACAGGACGGGCGGCGGGAAGAAGTCGGCGATCGTCGGAGCGTGGAATCCGCCGCCCTCGTCACTGGAGAGCGGCAGGATCATCGCGAGGCTGGACAGTGCGAGCTCCTGTGGTCGAAGGGGCCGGGAACCGCGTCGTCGCGTGCAGGCAGGAGGGACCCGGGCCGTCTTGGATGGCGAAAGCCTAACCTATGCATCCGGAGGGTCCTGACGTCGTGTCGGCTCGATGTACGGGATCCGACCGGAGGCCACCGCACGGTAGTCGAGCAGCGCCGAGCCGATGGTACCGGCGGCCACGACGACCAGCAGGACGACCCGGTCGTAGAAGGTCTGGCCGCGCAGCACGGCCAGGACGACCATCACGACGACCAGCTTGGCCAGCCACGAACCCATCACCGCCACGGCCATGGTCTGCGGGTTCGCGTGCGCGGTACGCAGCATCACGACCACCGTCGTGCCGCAGAACACGAGCGCGAAGCCCACGCCGATCAGCGCACCCCACACGCCGGGCGTGCCGGCGAGCAGCGCACCGAGCCCCACCCCCAGCACGGTCAGCGCCGCCAGGAGCAGCAGGGTGTCGCGCAGCGCGCGCCGGAACACCGCGTCGACGGCGGTGCCCGTCGCGGTGGGCCCGCTCGTGGGGTCGACCGGGGACGACGGGTCTGCAGCGCCGGCGGTGCCGGCCGGGTCGGTCGTCATACGGTCGTCTCCCGTGTCGGGGCGGGGGCAGGTGCCGGGGCAGGTGTCGGACCGGGCGCCCCGGGTCCGGCCGCGCCGGGCGGGCCCTCCTCGGGCAGACCGGCACGCAGCGGCCCGAGGGTCAGGGCCGTCGCGACGAGCACGCCGACACCGGTGAGCACCAGGGCCGTGGTCGTCGAGACGACGACCAGCGAGGCGACACCGTACGCCGCCACGGCGGTCCACACGTACATGATGGCCACGGCGCGTCGGTGCGAGTGCCCGATGGCCAGCAACCGGTGGTGCAGGTGCATCCGGTCGGGGTGGAACGGCGAGTGCCCCTTGCTCAGCCGTCGGAACACCGCGAGCGTCATGTCCAGCAGCGGCAGCACGATCACCGCGAGGGGCAGCAGCACGGGGACGAACGCCGGGAAGCGCTGACGATCGGTCACGGCCTGCGGGTCGATCTGCCCGGTGACGATGATCGCGGCCACCGCGATCATGAAGCCGAGCAGCAGGGCACCGGAGTCCCCCATGAAGATGCGCGCCGGGTACCAGTTGTGCGGGAGGAACCCCAGGCACGCACCGACGAGCACCGCCATGACGAGCGTCGCCAGGCTCGCGTAGTCGCCGTTGCCGCCCTGGCGGGCCAGCAGGTACGTGTACAGGAAGAACGCCGATCCGCCGATGGCCAGCACACCCGCGGCCAGGCCGTCGAGACCGTCGACGAAGTTCACCGCGTTCATCGCCACCACGACCGTGACGATCGTGAGGAACGTCCAGATGCGCGTGGACCCCAGGGTCACGCCACCCAACGGCAGCTGGTACAGCTGCACGCCCTGCCAGGCCAGGAACCCGGCGGCCAGCACCTGCCCCATGAGCTTGGTCAGCCAGTCGAGGTCCCAGATGTCGTCCGCGACACCCAGCGCGCACACCAGACCCGCACCACCGAGGATGCCGATGATCGGGCGCGGGTTCTCGTACACCCCGGCCAGGAACGGCAACCGACTGGCCAGAAGGATCGCCACCGTCATGCCGGCGAACATGGCCATCCCGCCCAGCCGGGGCGTGGGGATCGCATGCACGTCCCGGTCGCGCACCGCCGTGATGGCACCCCACCGCAGTGCGCACCACCGGGCCAGGGGCGTGGCCAGGAACGCGACGAGCGCCGAGACGAGCAGGACGAGCAGGTAGACCCTCACCGGCCCGATCCGCCCTCCGCCGCAGGGGCCACCACGGGCGCCACCTCGCGCAGGCGTTCCAGGGTGATCGCCCCGGCGCGCACGAGCCGCAGCACCTCGCCCGTCGCGTCGACGATGGTCGAGGCGACCTGACCGGGTGCATCCCCCGCATCGAGGTACACGGCGACCGACGCGGCCAGCTGCTCGTACGCGTCGGTGGCGCTCACCGCGGCCGCACGACCGGTCAGGTTCGCGCTCGAGACGGCCAAGGGACCCGTGCGACGCAGCAGCGCGAGGGCCGCCGGATGGTCGGGCATGCGCAACGCGACCGTGCCGTGCGTCTCGCCGAGGTCCCAGGCCAAGGACGGCTGCGCGTCGAGGATGAGCGTGAGCCCCCCGGGCCAGAACGCCTCGGCCAGCGCACGGGCCCCCTCGGGCACGTGCGTGGCCAGACCGTCGAGCGTGCGCACGTCGGGGATCAGCACCGGTGGGGGCATCTGGCGACCACGACCCTTGGCATCGAGCAGCGCCTGCACCGCGGTCGGCGCGAACGCATCGGCGCCGATGCCGTACACGGTGTCGGTCGGCAGCACCACGAGCTCGCCGCGCGACAACGCGTGCACCGCCTCGTCGATGGCCGGCCCCCAGGTCGCCGGGTCGGTCGCGTCCTTGATGCGGTCCACGCTCACGGCTGCGAGTCTCCCACGCGTCGGGCCACCAGCATGCGCGCCCGACCCGTCAGATCCGGCGCGGTGCCGATGGCGGTGAACGCACCGGTCGCCGCGGCCGCCGCGCGGGCCGACTCGGCCTGCACCTCGGCGTGCTCCATCACCAGCAGGCCCCCCGGTCGCAGCAGTCGTGCCGCTGCCTGCAGCACCGCGCGGGGCACGTCCAGACCGTCGGCTCCCCCGCCGTAGAGCGCCAGGTCGGGGTCGTGGTCACGGACCTCCGGGTCGACCGGCACCGCGTCGGGCGGGATGTACGGCGGGTTGGAGACGAGCACGTCGACCTGCGCGTCGAGGTCGGCCAGCAGGTCCGGGTCACGCACGTCGGCCAGCTCGACGCGCAGCGCAGGCCCGTCGACCGGGTGCGCCGCGTGGTTGGCCGACGTCAGCGCGACGGCCTCCGGCGAGGCGTCCACGGCGACCACGCGCGAGGACGGCACCTCGGTGTCGACCGCCAGAGCGATCCCCCCGGCCCCGCAGCACAGGTCCACCACCAGCGGCTGGTGCCCGGCACGCACCAGACGGACCGCCTCGTCGACGGCCACCTGGGCGACCATCTCGGTCTCGGGGCGCGGCACGAAGACGCCCGGCCGGACCTCGAGGGTCAGGTACCGGAACGTGGTGCGCCCCACGATGTGCTGCAGCGGCTCACGGCGACGGCGACGGTCCACCACCACGGCGTACCGCGCGGCGAAGTCGTCCGGGAGCGCCGGGGGCAGCGCGAGCTCGAGCCGGTCGACGCCGAGCACCGACGCGGCCAGCGCCGTCGCGTCGTGGCGTGCGGAGGGCACACCCGCCTCGTCGAGGAGCCTGGCTGCCGCCTCGACGGCCGCCCGCAGCGTGAGCGCCGGACGCGCCGGGCCGCTCACGCCTCGCCTGCCGCCGCCAGGCGTGCGGCCTCGTCCGCGTCGATCGCCGACTGCACGACCGGGCCGAGGTCACCCCCGAGCACCGCGTCGAGGTTGTACGCCTTGTACCCGGTCCGGTGGTCCGCGATGCGGTTCTCGGGGAAGTTGTAGGTGCGGATGCGCTCGGACCGGTCGACCGTGCGCACCTGAGAGCGACGGGCCTGGCTGGCCGCCGCGGCGGCCTCCTCCTGGCGTGCGGCCAGCAGCCGGGCGCGCAGCACGCGCATCGCCTGCTCGCGGTTCTGCAGCTGGGACTTCTCGTTCTGCATCGACACGACGATGCCGGTGGGCAGGTGCGTGATGCGCACCGCCGAGTCCGTCGTGTTGACGGACTGCCCACCGGGGCCCGACGAGCGATAGACGTCGATGCGCAGGTCGTTCGGGTCGATCTCGACCTCGCCGGCGTCCTCGACCTCGGGGAACACCAGCACGCCCGCGGCCGAGGTGTGGATGCGACCCGCCGACTCGGTGACGGGGACACGCTGCACGCGGTGCACGCCGCCCTCGTACTTCAGGTGCGCCCACACGCCGTCCTCGGGCGGTCCGGCCGTACGCGCCTTGACGGCGACCTGCACGTCCTTGTAGCCGCCCAGGTCGGACTCGGTGGCCTCGAGCACCTGCGTGGACCAGCCCTGCCGCTCGGCGTACCGCAGGTACATGCGCAGCAGGTCGCCGGCGAACAGTGCCGACTCCTCCCCGCCCTCGCCGGCCTTGATCTCCAGGATCACGTCACGCGCGTCGTCCGGGTCACGCGGCACCAGCACGCGGCGCAGGCGCTCGGCGGCCAGCGCCGCCGCCTCGACCAGCGCGGGCAGCTCGGCGGCGAAGGACGCGTCGTCCTGCGCCAGCTCGGAGGCCGCCTCGGCGTCGTCCTGCGCGGTGTGCCATGCGCGGTACGCGGCGACGACCTGGCCCAGCTCGGCGTAGCGACGTCCGAGGCGACGAGCCCGGTCGGCGTCGGCATGCACCCCCGGGTCGGCCAGCTGCGTCTCGATCAGCGCGTGCTCGTCGAGCAGCGGCCTCGCGGCGTCGAACGCCTCGCTCATGGGTCCTCGTTCCGGCGGGGTGCGGGGTCGCGGTGCCGGCGGGACGGGCCCGCACCACGGCGTGGGAACGACACAGCGCCGGTACCGGGCGCGACCACTGCCATGGAGGGCAGTCGGCCGCACCGGTACCGGCGCTGCGAAGGTGCTACTGGGGCTTCTTGCCGTAGCGGGCCTCGAACCGGGCCACGCGGCCACCGGTGTCGAGGATCTTCTGCTTGCCCGTGTAGAACGGGTGGCAGGCGCTGCAGACGTCGGCGCGGATCTCGCCGGACGTCACGGTCGAGCGCGTGACGAACGTGCTGCCACAGGTACAGGTCACCTCGGTGACCACGTACTGCGGGTGGATGTCAGCCTTCACGGGGGTTCTCCTTCAGGGATGTCTCCGGGTCGTGCGACGGATGGCGCACGTGAACCGCAGACCAGCAGGACATTGTGCCAGAACCACGGCGAGGTCCGAAATCATCCGCGGCTCCTCCGATCTGCCGAGCTGCCGACGCACTGCCTACGCTCTCCCCATGTCACGGTCCGAGCAACCCGCCACCGCCACCAGGACGAACACGGACCGCGGGTTCGCCGGACCGCCGGCCACGGAGGTCGGCGTGCCGGCAGCGGTGGCACGCTTCACGGTCGGCGCGCCGCTGGAGCCGGTGTGGCAGAACCAGGCCGGCGGGCTGACCTGGCGCTCGCTCGGCCCGGACGGACGCGCCCACCTGTACCTCAAGTGGTCGCCCACCGGCGGCCCGGACCTGCACGAGGAGCTGCAGCGACTGGCCTGGGCGGCCGGACGCGTCCCGGTCCCGCCGGTCGTCGCACACGGTCAGGACGGCGACGGGCAGTGGCTCGTCACGCGCGCCCTGGACGCCCGCTCCGCCGTCGACGCACGGTGGCTGCGCGAGCCCCGGACCGCGGCGCGGGCCATCGGGACAGGTCTGCGCCGGCTGCACGAGGAGCTGCCCGTGGCCGACTGCCCCTTCTCGTGGTCCGTCGAGGAGCGCACCCGGCGCGCCAGGGCGCACCTCGACGCCGGCGACGGGCCGGCGGCCTGGCAACCCGAGCACCGCGCGCTGAGCCCGGCGGACGTGCTGGACCTGCTCGGCGAGGCACCCGCGGCGGACCTGGTCGTCTGCCACGGCGACGCGTGCGCACCGAACACGCTGCTCGACGACGACGGAGAGTGGGCAGGGATCGTCGACCTGGGTCGGCTCGGCGTCGCGGACCGGTGGGCCGACCTCGCGGTGGCCACCTGGTCGCTCGCGTGGAACTACGGCCCCGACACGGCCGATCTGGAGACCGAGCTGCTCGACGCGTACGGGATCGAGCCCGACCCCACCAAGATCGCGTACTACCGCCTGCTGTGGGACGTCAGCTGACGCGCACCGCCGTCGGCGGACGCACACGCAGCGACGGCCCCGGCTCCCGAAGGGGCGCAGGGCCGTCGCACCCCACCGGGGAGCATGGACCGATCAGATGACGACGCGGCCGGACTTCTCGTCCGCGCCCGGCCCGCTCGGGGTCGTCTTCTGCACCTGGAGCAGGAACTCCACGTTGGACTTCGTGTCGCGCAGCTTGCCGATCAGCAGCTCGATCGCCTGCTGCTGGTCCAGCGCACCCATGACCCGGCGCAGCTTCCACACGATCTTCAGCTCGTCGGGCGCGATGAGGATCTCCTCGCGGCGCGTGCCGGACGCGTTGACGTCGACCGCAGGGAAGATCCGCTTGTCGGCCAGGGACCGCGACAGGCGCAGCTCCATGTTCCCGGTGCCCTTGAACTCCTCGAAGATGACCTCGTCCATCTTGGAGCCCGTCTCCACGAGCGCCGAGGCCAGGATCGTCAACGAGCCACCGTGCTCGATGTTGCGCGCCGCACCGAAGAACCGCTTGGGCGGGTACAGCGCCGAGGCGTCCACACCACCGGACAGGATGCGGCCCGAGGCGGGCGCGGCCAGGTTGTAGGCCCGCGACAGACGCGTCAGCGAGTCGAGCAGCACCACGACGTCCTGACCGAGCTCGACCAGGCGCTTGGCACGCTCGATGGCCAGCTCGGCGACGATCGTGTGGTCCGAGGCGGGGCGGTCGAACGTCGAGGCGATGACCTCGCCCTTGACCGTCCGCTCCATGTCGGTGACCTCTTCGGGCCGCTCGTCGACCAGCACGACCATGAGGTGGACCTCAGGGTTGTTGGTCGTGATGGCGTTCGCGATCTGCTGCATGATGATCGTCTTGCCGGCCTTGGGCGGCGCGACGATGAGGCCGCGCTGACCCTTGCCGATCGGCGCCACGATGTCGATCACGCGCGGTGTCAGACGGGTCGGGTCGCTCTCCAGGCGCAGACGCTCCTGCGGGTAGAGCGGCGTGAGCTTGGTGAACTCCGGGCGGGTGCGCGCCTCCTCCGGCGTCTGACCGTTCACCGAGTCCAGGCGCACCAGCGCGTTGAACTTGCTCGGCCGGTTGCCCTGCTGCGGCGCGGGCTGCTCACCCTCGCGCGGCTGGCGCACCGCACCGGTGATCGCGTCACCGCGGCGCAGACCGGCCTTCTTCACCTGGCCGAGCGAGACGTAGACGTCGTTCGCCCCGGGCAGGTAGCCGGACGTACGCACGAACGCGTACGAGTCGAGCACGTCGAGGATGCCCGCGACGGGCAGCAGGATGTCGTCCTCGGCGACCTCGATCTCGTCCAGACCGGCCAGGTCGGGTCCCGTGCGTCCACCACGGCCGCGCTTGCGGTCACGGTCACGGTCACGGAACCGGTCGCGCGAGCGACGACGACGGCCACCGCGCTCGTCGTCCTCGTAGCCACCCTGCGGCGCGGCACCCGCCTGGGTCGCCCCCGGCTGGGTCTGGCCGCCCTGGTTCGACTGCCCGGCCTGCGCCGAGCCCTGGCGCGAGGCGTCACGGGGCGGGCGCTGCTCGCGCGAGCCACGCCCCTCCCCCTGCTCGTCACCGCGCACGGGCGCCGACGGCTCGGTCTGCTCGCCCTCGCCCCTCGGCGCGAGCGGGGCACCGACACCACGGCCGGCCCGACGCGAACGACGCTCACCGGTCACGGAGCCGACCGCCTCGGCCGCACGCGCGGCCCGGTCGTCCTCGCGGCGCTCGCCGCCCTCGGAGGTGCGGGCGTCCAGCGCGGCCTCGAGACCGGCCAGGACGTCACCGCGGCCCGCCGTGGCCCGGGTGCGCTGCGGCACGAGGACCTCGTCGGCGACGAGGCGCTCGGAGGCGACCGTGCGCTCCGGCTCGGCGGTGCGCTCGGGTACGGCAGCGGCCTGCTCAGCTGCGGCACTCACCGCACGACGGGAGGTGCGCGGTGCGCGTTCCTGCGCGGGGGCGTCCGCCTCCGCCGCGGCGACGGGCGCCTGTGCCCGGGTGCGCGTGCGGCCGGTCGTCTCGGCGACGGCCACGGTCTCGCCGGTGCGTCGCGGCTCGAGCGCCTGCGGGCGCGAACCGCCCCGCGCGGCGGCGATGGCCTGCACGAGGTCGCCCTTGCGCATCTTGGAGGTGCCCTTCACGCCCAGCTGGGACGCGAGCGCCTGCAGCTCCGGCAGGCGCATGGCGGCGACGGAGCCGCCCTGGGCGGAGCCACCGGAGGTGCTCACGGTGGGCTCGATGGTGTCAGTCACGAAGGACCCTTCCCTCGTCGGAGGCACGCGCCCTGCCTGGGCGGCGGCCTGACCTCGGAATGGTCCGAGGTGGTGTTGGGGGCCCGGGTGCGGCGTACGTCGTCCACGCACACGGGCTGGGATGCTCCCGGCTGGTCAGCTCTCACTGGTCCACCGTCCCGGACACGGGCGACGCGAGTCGGCCAGCGGGAGGAGGGGCGCAGGGACAACGCGAGCCCCGGGGAACGCCCCGACAATAGCACCGCCGCGCACGCGATCGGTCAGCCGACCACGTGGGCCTGCGCGCCCGTCTGGTCGACAGGCAGCGGCAGGATCTGCCATCCGGCCATCACCCCGCCGAACGCCTCGGACAGCGCCGAGTCCGCGTCGGTCAGCGGTGTGCCGTCCGGCGCAGTCCCCGTGCGACGGGCCAGGACGAGGACCGTCGGGCCGGCACCCGAGACGACCGCGGCGACCTCGTGCCGCCGCAGCGTGTCGACCAGGGCGAGCGAGTCGGGCATGACCGCGCGGCGGTACTCCTGGTGCAGGCGGTCCTGCGTGGCGGGCAGCAGCAGGTCGGGGCGTCGTCCGAGCGCCTCGACCAGCAGCGCCGAGCGGGCAGCCTGGAACGCGGCGTCGACGTGCGGCACCGAGGCGGGCAGCACGCCGCGGGCCGTCCGGGTCGACAGGTGCACCGAGGGCACCACCGCGATCGGCACGATGTCGGGGTGCACCGTCAGCGCTGCCGCGCGCACCTGCGCGGTGGGCGCCGAGCCGCCCGCGGACTCCTGCGTCCAGGCCAGCGTGGCGCCGCCGAGCAGCGCCGGTGCGGCGTTGTCGGGGTGACCCTCCATCGCGGTGGCCAGCTGCAGCACGACGTCGTCGTCGAGAGCGCCGGGCTCGCTGACCAGCGCACGCGCGGCCACCAGCCCGGCGACCACCGCGGCGGCCGACGAACCCAGTCCCCGACCGTGCGGGATGCGGTTGTGGCAGATCAGGTGCAGGCCCGCCTGGGGTGCCCCCACGTGGTCGAGGGCCGTGCGCAGGGCACGCACGACCAGGTGCTGCTCGTCGTCGGGCACCTGACCGGCACCCTCGCCGGTCACCTCGACGCGCACACCCATCGTGCCCAGCGCCCGCACCTCGAGGTCGTCGTGCAGGCCCAGGGCCAGGCCGAGGGCGTCGAAGCCCGGGCCGAGGTTGGCGCTGGTCGCCGGGACGCGGACGCGGACGTGGTCCGCACGCAGCCGCACCGCGGGCCGCCCTACAGACCGAGCGCGTCGGCGATGGACACGACGTCCGCCGTGACACGCACCGGGGTGACCTCGCTGCCGTCGGGCGTGCGCAGCGCCCACTGCGGGTCCTTCAGGCCGTGCCCCGTCACCGTGATGACGATGCGCGCACCGGAGGGCACCCGGCCCTCGTCCGACAGGCGCAGCAGACCCGCCACGCCGGCGGCGGACGCCGGTTCGACGAACACGCCCTCCTGGGCGGACAGCACCCGGTGCGCGGCGAGGATCTCCTCGTCGGTGACGGCCTCGATGAGGCCACCGGAGACGTCCCGCGCCTGCTCGGCCTGCTCCCACGAGGCGGGGTTGCCGATGCGGATGGCCGTGGCGATGGTCTCCGGCTCGGTGATCGGGTGACCGGCGACGATCGGCGCCGCACCGGCCGCCTGGAAGCCCCACATGATCGGGGTCCGCGTCGACACGGCGGCATGCGCGGCACCCGCGTCGAGGCCCGCGTACTCGCGGTAGCCGCGCCAGTACGCCGTGATGTTGCCGGCGTTGCCGACCGGCAGCACGTGGATGTCGGGGGCGTCGCCGAGTGCGTCGACGACCTCGAACGAGGCGGTCTTCTGGCCCTCGATGCGGTCGGGGTTGACCGAGTTGACCAGCTCGACCGGGTACGCCTCGGCGAGCTTGCGGGCCGCGACCAGGCAGTCGTCGAAGTTGCCGTCGACCTGCAACAGGCGGGCACCGTGCGCGACGGCCTGGCTGAGCTTGCCCATGGCGATCTTGCCGTCGGGCACCAGCACCGCGCAGACCATGCCGGCGCGCGTGGCGTACGCGGCGGCGGACGCCGAGGTGTTGCCCGTCGAGGCGCACACCACCGCCCGCGCCCCGCGGTCGGCCGCGGCCGAGATCGCCGTCGTCATGCCGCGGTCCTTGAACGAGCCGGTCGGGTTCATGCCCTCGACCTTGAGGAACACCTGCGCACCCGTGCGCTGCGACAGCACCGGTGCGGGTACGAGCGGCGTGCCGCCCTCCCCCAACGTCACCACGGTGCGGCGGACGTGCTCGGGCAGGCGGTCGGCGTACTCGGCGATGATGCCGCGCCACTGGTGGGCCATCAGGCTCCTTCGACTCGCAGGACGGAGAGGACGCGACGCACGACGTCGAGCCCCTCGATCGACTCGACCGTGCCGCGCAGCGCGCGTTCGGTCGCGGCATGCGTGGTGATGACCAGGCGGGCGACGTCCCCGGCGGCCAGGGAGTTCTCGAGCGGGTCGTCGCCCACGGGCGTCTGGCGCACCGCCTCGATCGACACCCCGTGCTCGGCCAGCACCGCGGCGACCTGCGCGAGCACGCCCGGGCGGTCGACCACGTCGAGACGCATCTGGTAGCGGGTGCGGGCCGCCTCGGCCGGCAGGACGGGCAGGTCGGCGTACGACGACTCGACCGGCCCCCGACCGCCGAGCACACGGTGACGGGCGACCGAGACGACATCGCCGAGCACCGCCGACGCGGTCGGGGCACCGCCTGCCCCACGGCCGTAGAACATGAGCTCGCCGGCGGCCTCGGCCTCGACGAACACCGCGTTGAAGGCGCCGCGCACACCGGCCAGCGGGTGCGAGGCGGGGACCAGCGCGGGGTGCACCCTGACCTGCACACCCGGGGTGCCGTCCTCGGCCTGACCACGCTCGGCGATGGCCAGCAGCTTGAGCACGTGCCCGGTGCGGGCCGCCCAGGCGACGTCGTCGGCCGTCAGGGCGGTGATGCCCTCGCGGTCGACGTCGTCGAGCGAGACGCGCGTGTGGAACGCGAGCGAGGCGAGGATCGCGGCCTTGGCCGCCGCGTCGTAGCCCTCGACGTCCGCCGTGGGGTCGGCCTCGGCGTAGCCGAGCGCCTGCGCCTCCTTGACGGCCTGCTCCAGGTCGAGGCCCTCGGTGGCCATCTTGTCCAGCACGTAGTTGGTGGTGCCGTTGACGATGCCGAGCACGCGGCGGATCTTGTCGCCGACGAGCGACTCGCGCACGGGGCGCACGATCGGGATGGCCCCGGCGACAGCCGCCTCGAAGTACAGGTCCACTCCGGCGGCGTCGGCTGCGGCGTACAGCGTGGGGCCGTCCTGCGCGAGCAGCGCCTTGTTGGCCGTGACGACCGCGGCACCGTGCTCGATGGCCCGCAGGATCAGGGACCGGGCCGGCTCGATGCCGCCCAGGACCTCCACGACGACGTCGGCCCGGGTGACGAGCTCGGCGGCGTCGGCGGTCAGCAGCGCCGGGTCGACGACCGGGTCGCGCTCGACGGTGGTGTCGCGCACGGCCACGCCGACCAGCTGCAGCGGTGCACCCACACGGGCGGCCAGGTCCTCGGCCTGCGTCGTCAGCAGCCGCACGACCTCGGTCCCGACGACACCGCAGCCGAGCACGGCGACGCGCAGCGGCGCGTGACGATCACCCTGGGGGGCGGTGGCGGTCACAGGGGGCCCTCTCGACGACGGATCTCACGCACGGCGGGCCCGGACGCGGGGTCGACGGGTGCCGGGGCAAGGATAGAGCGCGAGCCCCGCCGGCGCGGGCGTGTCCGGTCGATGGGCGCGGGTGCGCCCTGCCTGCTCAGCGACGCCGCACCCGGGCGAGGACGCGGGGGCCGAGGAGTGCGCCGACGACCACGAGGAGCACGAGCACCACGGCGCTCCACGGCACGGCCCAGGTGCCGGCCTCTGACTGCACGGCCCGACCGGCGGTCTCACCGATGCCGACGGCCTGCGGCACGAGCTCGACCCGCGCGTGCAGCCGACCCAGCGGCCACACCCCGGCCACCTCGACCTGCTGGGTGTGCACGGAACCCGGCAGCAGCTCGGGCAGGGCGGCCGCACTCACCTGCACCGGGGCGAGACCCCCGGGCCCGGCCAGGACGACCCGCACCGCCGCGGTGGTACGGGCGTTGCCGGTGTTCTCGACCGTGAACGTCACGGTCGACGAGCCGCTGCGGAACGGGTCGAGCCCGCCGTGGTGCACGACCTGCACGTCGCCGACCGCGAGCGCGGGGTGCAGCTCGCCCTGAACGCGCACGTGCATGCGCGAGCCGAGCCGGCGGTCGAGCACCACGGTGGAGCCGGCCCCGGCCGTGCTGACGGAGGTGACGACGCCGCCGGTGTGGTCGCCGGGAGCGGCGTCGGCGGGCACGGTGAGGGTGAACGGCACGACAGCGACCTCGCCGGGTTGCAGCGTCAGCTCGGTGCGCTCGAGCGTCACCCAGGTGCCGACGTCGGTCGAGGGTTCGCCTGCGGCGAGCAGGTCGAGCTGCCCCTCGGGCGTGGTGAAGCCGTCGGCGGCGTACAGCCGCAGGGTGAGCGGTGTCGCACCGTGGTTGGTCACCTCGAACCCGTCGTGGACCACGTCGCCGGCCGCGAGCGCGTACTGGTAGTTGGGGCGCGCGGTGCCCTGCTCGCCGTCGGCGGGGCGCACGCTCCAGCTGAGGGTGTCGTCGGCCGTCGCGGCGGGCATCGTCGGTCCGAGCAGGCCCACCAGGGCCAGGGCGAGGACGGCGAGCGTGCGCCGGGTGCGCGGTCGGGTCACGGTGCGGGGCATGCGGGTCCTTCGGTGCGTGCCGAGTCCCCCGGCCGCCAGACCGGGGGACTCGACGTGTGCGGGGCGTCGGGGTCAGCCGAGCGCCGTGAGGGTGAGCGTGGCCGTGTAGGCGCCCGCGGGGGTGTCCGCCGGGGCGAGCAGGGACAGTGCGGCGTCGACCGCCACGGTGCCCTTGGCGTGCCCGGCGGCGGCGGAGACGAGCGTGCGCGAGGGTGCCAGGCCGTCGTCGGTGCCGACGCCCGGGGCGACGCTCGCTCCGGCGACCGCTCCGACGGTGTTCTGCGTCAGGGCGGGGGCCCAGCCCAGGGACTGGCCGCCGAACTGCTGACCGCCGGTGGCCGTGAACGCGCCGACCTGACCGGTGAGGGTCCAGGCCGGGGTGTCCGCGCGGGTGTCGGTGACGGTGACGGTGCGCAGCGCGCCCGCCGCGGCGAAGCCGGCCGCGGTGGCCGTGGCGGTGCCCAGGTCGACCGCACCGGTGCCGCCGTCGATCGTCCACGCGAACGTGCCCGGCTCCACGGGGGCCTCGGGCACGACGACGGTGATCGGCAGACCCTGCGCGTCGACGAACGTCAGCGGCGTCACCGTGTCGAGGGTGCGGTTGGTCGAGCCCTGCGCCGCGAAGGTCAGCACGTTCAGCGGGGTCACCGCGGCGTCGTACGTCGTGGTGCCCTTGGTGTAGACGGGTGCGACGTCCTGGAACGTGAGCGTGAAGGTGCCGTCGGCCTGCAGGCGGGCACCCGAGGCGGTCTCGGTCTCCGGACCGGTGGTGCGCACGTACTTGGCGTACTGGAAGCGCGAGGCGTCCAGGTACCAGGTCTCGCCGACCTTCGGTCCGACGGCCACGTAGATGCCGGGCACCGTGCCGTCGGCGGCGGCCGTGAAGCCGGTGCCGGTGACGGTGATGTCGCTGGTGCCGTCGGCCTGCAGCGTGGTGGAGGAGACGACGACCTGCGGCGTGGCCGGGGCGACGACGTCCTGCACGGTGTAGGTCACGTCGACCGGCAGGGATGGCTTGGCGTCCTGCATGCCGCCGCAGCCCGTGGAGTAGAAGTGCGGGCGGACGGAGGAGGGCAGGGCGTTGACGAACTCGGGTGCCCACGAGCCCCACCAGCCGGTCGCGGTGCCGGACGCGGTGCACGTGGTCTGCGCGCTGCTGTCGGCGACGGTCACGGCGACGCCCTGGTAGTCCGGCGTGAACCGGACCTGGCCGTCGGCGAGCACGTCGATCGAGCCGGGGCTGAACGTGACCAGGTCGAGCCGGCCGAAGGACTGCTCGGCGACGGGGTTGCCGGACATGTCGGTGCCGGCGCCGAGCGTGAACTCGAACGACAGGCTGCCGGAGCCGTCGGCGGCGACCTCGAGCTCGGGGTCGGCGTAGATCTCGTTCGGGGCGCTGTACTGCGCCGGGTAGGCGTTGACGGTGTAGCTGCCGTCCCAGGCGAGCGTCGCGGCGCCCGAGTCGGGGTCGACCGCGCCGGTGCCGGCCACGAAGTGCACGGCGTTGGGGGTCTTGCCTGCCTTGGAGATCGGGAAGGACGTCGCGGGCGTGGGTTCGACGAGGTAGGTGCTCTGCGTGCCGCCGGACACGCTGCCGGTGAGCACGGAGGCGTTGCCGGTGAGGTCCTTGTAGGTCCACGGGCCGAAGATGCCGACCTGCGCGTACCCGTTGAGGCCCCAGGTGAACGTGGCGTCGTCGACCTGCTGGGTGGCAGCGGCGGCGGGGGTGGCGCCGGTCAGCGCGACGGCCGCGGCGAGCGCCAGGGCACCGGTGACGGCACCGGCGCGCCGGGCGCGGCCTGCTCCTGCGATGTTCACAGCTCTCCTTCCGTGGCGGGTGCGCCCCGCCGGGCGTGACGACTCCGTCGTCTTAGGTAAGGCTTACCTTACCGTGCATCTCGGGCACAACACCCGTCTCACCTGCGTCATCGCCACGGCAGGACCAACCAGCCCTTCGAGACACCGAGGAGCAGACCCGCGGCCAGCGTCAGCACCCCTGACACCCCCCACAGCACGGGTGCGTGCACGGCGCGCCCCGCCGACGCGACGCCTGCCGGGATCAGCCCGGGCTCCCCCGCGACCAGCGTCACCGGCGAGCCCGCCCAGGGCGGCCCCTCGTTGCCGGGCAGCCCCTGCGGGGTCGCCGCGCTCACCACCCCTGGGGCCGCAGCCGGAGCGACCCGCAGCGGGTTCGAGACCGCCGCAGCCGGGACCGGCACCGCCGCCGGCGGGCGCGTGACCGGCATCGCCGCGTCGAAGCTGACCAGCACGGGCGAGGCAGGCTTGGCCCGGTCCCGGGCCGCCCCGCTCGAGTACCAGTAGGAGGCCAGCCCCGTCTGCCCGTGGAAGTCGACGAACGACTGCGGGAACGACCCCCGGTAGCTCGCGTTCGTCGCGTCCGCCGCGACCTGGGCCGCCGACCCCGTGGGCACCACGACGTCGACACCGAGGTAGTCCGGCGTCACCACCAGACCGGTGGCCGTCACCTCGACCCCGCTCAGCCTCGCGAGCGTCACCTGCCGGGCCGGCAGCCGCGCCCAGTGCGACAGGTCCGCCATGTCCGCGCCGAAGCCCGAGGCCGACGCGGTCAGCGTCCCCGAGCCGTCGGCCCGGACCGTCAGCACCGGGTCCGTGAACGACCAGTACGCCATGCCGCCGTAGAACGCCGACGTCACCGACCCGGTCCACCGCACGGTCGCCGTCCCGGCCTGCACGTCGACCTCGCCCACACCCCCGCCGAACACGGCCTCCGCGCGCGTCGAGCTGAGCACCGACGAGGAGCTGACCGGAGCACCGTCGGCGTCGAGGCAGCGCGTGGCCCAGTCAGCCTCGACGTAGGCGCCCGTCGCGTCCGGGCGCTCGATGCGGACCTCCCCGTCCTCGCTGCGGTACAGCGTGTCCTGGTCCGTCCACACCCGGGCGGAACCGGTGTCGCCCGCCAGGCCGGCCGACAGGAAGTTGCAGCCGCCGATGTACGCACCACCCGTGGACTCGACGTTGATGCCCCAGCGCAGCTGCGCGTCATCGACGCCTCGCCCGCCCGTGTCCGGGATGGTCACCGTCACGGGCACTCCGGGAGGCGCGGGGTCGACAGCCCACGCCGCACCGGCAGGCAGCAGCACCGCCGCACCCAGGCCCACCGTGACCAGGGCGGATCGCACCGCGTGGCTGCTCACCGTGCCCCCTGCGGGTCGAGGGTGCGCGCCGCACGGGCCCGACGGCGCCGCAGCGCGGTCGAGGCCGACGAGACGGTGGTCGCCAGCAGCAGCAGGCCCGCGAGCGCCACCGCGACCAGCGCCGGGTCGAGACCCGTCGTCGCCTGTGGCGCGCCGAGGGCCGCCGCGGCGGCGACCGGGTCGGCGACCGCCTCGAACTGCAGCTCGGCGAGCGCACCCGAGGCCGCCCCGGTCAGCCGGATCACCTGCGTGCCCGGCCGCAGGTCGGGCGGCAGCTGGAGCACACCGGCCACCTCACCCTGGGCGCCGGCCGTCAACGGCCCGACGGCCGCCAGCCCGGCCCCCAACGACCCGACGACCTGCTCGCCCGGTGTGAAGCCCTGCCCGGTGAAGCTGATGACCCGGCCCACCACCGGCGCCGACGGCGAGATGCCCAGCGTGGCGAGGGCAGGTGCCTGCACTGCCTCAGCACCGTCCGCCGCAGCGCCGTCGGCGGCCGCTGCACCGGCACCTCCGGACCCATCCACCGCGGCGGCGCCCAGCACCTCGCCGAACGACACCGGGGTGAACGTCTCGTTCGCCGCGTTGACCACACCGTGCGCGCCGATGGTGATCACGCCGCACGTGACCTGCAGACAGTCGACGGTGGTCGCCGCACCCGAGCGGTCGAGTGCCTGGAACTGCGGTCCGGGGACGGTCAACGTGACCGACCAGCTGCCGTCCGCCGCGATCACCCCGCCGTTGGCCGACCCCTCGGTCTGCGAGCCCGGGAACGAGACGAACCGCTGGTAGCCCTGGTTCTGCGCCTGCTCGGAGTCGGGCACGTACCGCAGGTCCTCGCCGGTCACCCCGCCCTGGCTGGGGCGCCACACGCCACCCTGGTCGTCGACCCAGCCGAAGAGGACGTAGATGCCGCCGAACCCGCCGTCGATCGACTGGAAGCCCGTGCCGCTCACGGTCAGCGGCGTGGACCAGCGGGTGTCGGCCTGCGCCGTCCCGGCCTCGTTGGTCACCGTGACCCTCGCCGCGGCGCGGGCCGGAGCCGCCGTGGCACCGACCAGTCCCACGGCCGCCACCGCGCACGCCAGCACCACCGTGACGGCTGCCACCGACCTGCTCATGCCACTCCCTCCGTCGGCGCACGTGCCGGGCGGACCGGCAGCACCACCACCTCGTCCGTCCCGGGCCTGGTCAGCACCTCGACCGGGTGCCCGTACACCTCGCCCAGCAGGTCCGCCGTGAGCACGTCACGCGGTGTGCCGTCGGCTCGCACCTGCCCGTCGTGCAGGACCACCACCCGGTCCGCCCACGCGGCGGCGAGCGAGAGGTCGTGCAGCACGACCACCACGGCAAGCCCCTCGTCGGCCAGGGCCCGCACCCGGGCGAGCACCGACTCCTGGTGCCGGATGTCCAGCGCCGCGGTGGGCTCGTCGAGCAGCAGCACACCTGGCTCCTGGGCGAGCGCCCGGGCGAACCCGGTGCGGGCCTTCTCCCCGCCCGACAGCGTGCCGAACCGTCGGTCGGCGAGGTCCACGACATCCGCCTGCGCCAGGGCACGGGCGACGACGTCGTCGTCCTGGTCCTCCCGGTCGGTGCCGGCCCACGGTGCGCGGCCCATGCGCACCACGTCGAGCACCGCGAACGGGAACGAGACCCGCTGCTCCTGCAGCAGCACCGCGCGGCGGCGGGCCAGGTCGCGCAGCGACCAGTCGCGCAGGGCACGGCCGTCGAGCAGTACCCGACCCTCGTGCGCGGCCAGGTCACCGGACAGCGCGGCCAGCAGCGTGGACTTGCCGGCGCCGTTGGGACCGACCAGGGCGACCAGCTCGCCGGCGCGGACGCTCAGGTCGACGCGGTCCAGCACCCGGCGCGCGCCGTAGCGCACGCTCACGCCCTGCACGTCGACGACCGCCCGCGTCCGTGCGCCCACCGCGCGCGCGACCTCCGCGAGCCACGGTCCGCCGCTCATGCCCAGCCCCCGGCCGAGCGGCGCGTGCGGCGGATCAACCAGAAGAAGAAGGGTCCGCCGACCACCGCGGTCAGCATCCCGATGGGCAGGTCGGCGTACGGCACGGCGGTGCGTGCCACGAGGTCGGCGCCCACCAGCAGCACGGCCCCGCCGAGCGCACTGGCGGGCACCAGCACCCGGTGCCCCGGGCCGACGGCCATCCGCACCAGGTGCGGCACGACCAGCCCGACGAACGCGATGATCCCCACGAACGCGACCGCGACCGCCGTCAGGAGCGCGACGAGCACCACCGTGCCCAGCCGCAGGCGCTCGACGTCGACCCCCAGGTGCCGGGCGGCCCGCTCGCCCAGGGCCAGCAGGTCCAGCCGGCGGGCCACGACCATCGCGCCGACCAGCCCGACCAGGACCACGGGCGCGACGACGGCCACGTACGGCCAGCGGGTGCCGTTGAGGCTGCCGAGCTGCCAGAACACGATCTGCTCGCGCGCCTGCGTGTCGCCCAGGAACGTCAGCAGCCCCAGCAGTGCACCGGCGACCGCGTTGACGGCCACCCCGGTGAGCACGAGCGTGACGACCTCGGTGCGTCCGCCGTCGCGGGCGGTCGCGTAGACGAGCAGCGTGGTGATCAGACCGCAGACGAACGCAGCCACGGCCACGGTCCACGGCCCGAGGAACGAGGCGCCGGTGACGATGACGGCGCACGCCCCGACGGCCGCCCCGGAGGACACCCCGACGACCCCCGGTTCGGCGAGCGGGTTGCCGAACACGCCCTGCATGAGCGCGCCCGCGGTAGCGAGGGCCGCGCCGACCAGCAGCGCCATGGCGACACGCGGGAACCGGATGGTCCACAGCGCTGCCTCGCCCTGCGGGTGGCCGGGCATCGGACCGATGTCGAGCCCGAGGCGGTGCAGCACCGAGCCGAGCACCTCCGCGGGTGGCACGCGCAGCTGGCCGACGCCCGCGGCGAGGAGCACGAGCGCGATCAGGGCGAGCGTCAACCCGGTGAACAGCGCACCGACGGTGAGCGCCCGCCGTGCCGACCTGGGGGCCTGCGCCGGGGCATCCTGCTCGGTGTGCGGCGGCGCGGCGCGGTCGAGCACGCTCATGCGCGCGCCTCGTCGGGCGCGTAGAGCGCGACGGCGAGCGCGTCGAGCACGTCGGCGGTGCCGGGGCCGAAGCTGAGCACCTCGGTGTCGGCCATGTCGACGATCCGTCGGTGCTGCCCGGCGGGGGTGCTGGCGATGGCGGGCAGCCGTTCGATCAGCCCGTCGACGCCTCCGGCGGACTCCAGGCCCTTGGTCATCACCAGGATCACGTCGGGCTGCGCGGCGACGAGCCCTTCGTCGTTGACCGGGCGCATGCCCTGCCAGCCGATCTCGGTGGCCACGTCGACCGCGCCGAGGGCCGTGATCAGGCTGTCGGCGCCCGAGCCCTGGCCGAACAGGTAGTACACGCCGGACTGGCCGCGCACGTACAGGAACAGGACGCGCAGCCGTTGGGCCGGGTCGGCGGGGGCGATGGCGGCGATCTGCTCGACCTTGGCGGCGATCTCGGCCTCGGCCCGCTCGGCCAGCCGCTCGCCCGTGTCGGGGACTCCGAGGGCGGCGGCCACGGTACGGACGAGGTCACCGACGCCGTCCATGCTGCGCGCGGAGTCGACGACGACCACGGGGATGCCCGCGTCCCTCATCTGCAGGATCACGTCCCACGGCCCCAGGCTCGTGTCGGTGAGGATCACCGTGGGCGCCAGCTCGAGGATCGCCTCGCCGTGGAGCTCATGGCCGTTGGTGGTGACCAGCGGCTTGTCGAGGATCTCGGCGAACGCCGAGGAGGTGTCGCGGCCGACGACCCGGTCGCCGAGCCCGAGCTCGTAGACGGTGCGGGCGAGCGTGCCGTAGACGTCCAGGGCGAGGATCCGGCTGGTGTCGGTGACGGTGACCACGGTGCCCTGCCGGTCGGTGACGGTGGCCGGGAGCGTGACTGCCGGGTCCGTCTCGACGGGGCGCAGTGCGGTGTCGGCCAGCACGGCGGTGGACGGGCCGGTGGCGACCCGGGGGTCCTCCAGCGGGGTGACGTCGGCGAGCAGGACGCCGCCGCCGGATCCCCCGATGGTCTCGGCGCTGCCTGCGACGGAGCACCCGGCGAGTGCGAGCAGGACGACGACGGCCCCTGCACGCCACCGGCCCGCCTGGCTGCGCCACCCCGACCTCGTCCGTGCGTGCGCCGCGCGCATCTCCACCCCGCCCCGTGATGGACCTGCTGGCCCGACCTGACCCGGACGGACGTCCTAGGCAGGCACACCTTACTTTGGTTAGGCATGCCTTAGTCAACCGGACGGGCACGACGCAGTGCGACGAGCAGCAGGGACGACGAAGGCCCCGTGAACGGTGGTCCACGGGGCCTTCGGCCAGGTCAGCGGCGCAGCAGCGCCGAGGCACCGTCAGCCGAGGTCGAGCGCGAGCAGGTCCTCGACGGTCTCGCGGCGCACCAGCACCCGCGCCCGCCCCTCGCGCACCGCCACCACCGGGGGGCGCGGCACCAGGTTGTAGTTCGAGGCCATCGAGCGCCCGTACGCACCCGTGGCGGCCACGGCCAGCAGGTCGCCCGCCTGCACGTCGCCGGGCAGCTGCACCTCGTGGACCACGATGTCGCCGCTCTCGCAGTGCTTGCCGACCACGCGTGCCAGCACGGGAGCCGCCGACGAGACCCGGTTGGCCAGCTCGGCGTGGTAGTGCGCGCCGTACAGGGCGGGCCGGATGTTGTCGCTCATGCCGCCGTCGACCGAGACGTACGTGCGCACCCGGCCGTCGTCGAGACGCACCGGCTTGACCGTGCCGACCGTGTAGAGCGTCATGCCGGCCGGACCAGCGATGGAACGGCCCGGCTCGATGGAGAACCGCGGCAGCGGCGTGCCCAGCTCGGCGGCCACCGCCTCGACCGCAGAGGCGACCTCCTTGGCGATGCGGTCCGGGTCGAGCGCGACCTCACCGGGCAGGTACGCGATGCCGTACCCGCCACCCAGGTCCACCTCGTCGACCAGCACGCCCGTGCGCGCCGCCAGTTGCGCCCGCAGGGTCAGCACCGCCCGTGCGGCGACCGTGAACCCCGAGGGGTCCAGGATCTGCGAGCCGATGTGCGAGTGGATCCCCAGCAGCCGCAGCTCGGGGTGGGCCAGCACCGCCAGCAGCGCCGCCATCGCCGGCGAGTCACCGGGTTCCCCGTCGAGCCCGGGCGCGCCCGGGGCGATGGACAGGCCGAACTTCTGGTCCTCGTGCGCCGTCGAGATGTACTCGTGGCCGCCCGCGTGCACACCCGTGGTCACCCGCACCATGACCGGCGCGGGGGCGACCCCCAGCGCCCGGACAGCCGCGGCCACCCGGTCGATCTCGACGAGGGAGTCGACGATGATCCGACCGACGCCCGCCTCGAGCGCCACGTCGATCTCGGCGTCCGACTTGTTGTTGCCGTGCAGGCCCAGGTCCGCACCGGGCACGCCCGCGCGCAGCGCCGTGGCCAGCTCGCCCCCGGTGGAGGTGTCGACCCGCAGGCCCTCCTCGTGCACCCAGCGCGCGACCGCGACCGACAGGAACGCCTTGCCGGCGTAGTACACGTCGACACCCGTGCCGACCTGCGCGAACGCCTGCTCGAACGCCTCGCGGTAGTGCCGGGCACGCCGGCGCAGATCCACCTCGTCGAGCACGTACGCCGGGGTGCCCTGCTGCGCCGCGAGCGTGCGCACGTCCAGGCCCGCCACCCGCAGCGCACCGTCGTCGCCCCGGGTCACCCCGGTCGACCACGGCTCCCCCAGGCTCACATGCGCTCCGGGGCGCTGACGCCCAGCAACGCCAGGCCGTTGGCCAGCACCTGACGGGTCGCGTCGTTGAGCCACAGGCGCGTGCGGTGCACGTCCGAGACCTCCTCGTCGCCGAACGGCGTGACCCGGCGCTGGTCGTACCACTTGTGGTACGCCCCGGCCAGCTCCTCCAGGTAGCGGGCCACGCGGTGCGGCTCGCGCAGCTCGGCGGCCTGCGCCACCACCCGCGGCAGCTCGGCGATCTGCCCCAGCAGGACCGACTCCGTCTCGTGGTCCAGCAGCGAGGCGTCGAAGCCGTCGGTGCGGCGCACCCCGGCCTGCGCCGCGTTGCGCGCCACGTTCACCGTGCGGGCGTGCGCGTACTGCACGTAGAACACGGGGTTCTCGTTGGTCGCCCGGGCCAGCAGGTCCAGGTCCAGGTCGATGCTCGAGTCGGCCGACGAACGAGCCAGCGCGTACCGCGCCGCGTCCACGCCGACCGCGTCGACCAGGTCGTCGATCGTGACGACCGTGCCCGCACGCTTGGACATGCGCACCGGCTGACCGTCGCGCACCAGGTTCACCAGCTGGCCGATGAGCAGCTCGAGGTTGACGTGCGGGGTGTCGCCGAACGCCGCGCACACCGCCATCATTCGGCCGATGTACCCGTGGTGGTCGGCGCCCAGCATGATCAGGACCCGGTCGAACCCGCGCTCGCGCTTGTCGAGGTAGTAGGCGATGTCGCCGGCGATGTAGGCGGCGTTGCCGTCCGACTTGATGATGACGCGGTCCTTGTCGTCACCGAAGTCGGTCGTGCGCAGCCACGTCGCCCCCTCGGACTCGTACACGTGCCCCAGCTCGCGCAGGCGGGCCACGGCCCGCTCCACGGCACCCGACGCGTGCAGCGAGTCCTCGTGGAAGTACACGTCGAAGTCGACGCCGAAGTCGTGCAGCGACTGCTTGATCTCCCCGAACATCAGGTCGACCCCACCGGCACGGAAGGCCTCCTGCGCCTCGGCGTCCGGCAGCGTCTTCGGGTCCGGGCGGCCGTCCGCGAGCGCGATCGCGGTGACCCGCTCGGCGATCTCGGTGATGTACTGCCCGCCGTACCCGTCCTCCGGGGCCTCCAGGCCACGGGCACGGGCCAGCAACGACCGCGCGAACCGGTCGATCTGCTCGCCGTGGTCGTTGAAGTAGTACTCGCGCTCGACCTGCGCGCCCGACGCGGCCATCACGCGGGCCAGCGAGTCGCCCACGGCCGCCCACCGCACACCACCGATGTGGATCGGGCCGGTGGGGTTCGCCGAGACGAACTCCAGGTTGATCCGCAGCCCGGCGAACGTGTCGTTGTTGCCGTAGGTGGCGCCCTGCTCGACGACCGAGCGGGCCAGCTCACCGGCGGCGGCCGCATCGAGGGTGATGTTGAGGAACCCGGGGCCGGCCACGTCGACCTTCGCCACACCGGGGAAGTCCGCCAGGCGCCGCGCGAGCTCCTCGGCGAACGCGCGCGGGTTCACGCCGGCCTTCTTGGCCAGCTGCATCGCCACGTTCGACGCCCAGTCGCCGTGCTCGCGCTGACGGGGTCGCTCCACCCGGACCTCTGCCGGGACGTCCTCGACCGCGAGGGTGAACGTGCCGTCCTCGACGGCGGACAGCAGGGCGGCACGCAGTGCCTGGGAGAGCTCGGCGGGAGTCACCTGACAAGGGTAGGGGAACGCTGGCGCGCACCCTTCGCCGTCGTGTTGACTGCAGGCCATGCCCGCACACCGAGACGACCAGGCATGACGCGCCGCACCGGGCTGATCGACACCACCGTCGGCGAGATCCGCTCCCGCATCGTCTCGGGCGAGTGGCCCGTCGGTTCCCGCATCCCGCCCGAGCCCGCCCTGGTCACCCTGCTCGGCGTGGGTCGCAACACCGTGCGCGAAGCCGTCCAGTCGCTCGTGCACGCCGGGCTGCTGGCCCGCCGCCAGGGGTCGGGCACGTTCGTGCTGTCCACCTCGGAGATGGCCGTCAGCATGGGACGCCAGATCGCCGAGGCCCGCCAGCGCGACGTCATCGAGGTGCGCCGCGCCCTGGAGATCGAGGCCGCACGCCTGGCCGCCCGCCGCCGCTCCGCCGACGACGCCAACGCCCTGCTGCACCGCCGCGACGAACGCGCCGCCGCCTACCAGGCCGGCGACCTCGAACGCATGGTCACCACCGACCTGGACCTGCACCGCCTGATCGTGCGCACCGCCGCCAACCCCGTGCTCAACAGCCTGTACGAGAACCTGCTCGACGCGATCGGCGAGAACATCCGCTTCAACTTCGTCGCCGACACCCACGGGCACGACGCGCACGACGGCCTGGTCGACGCCATCGTGGCCGGCGACGACGACCGCGCCGTCGAGGAGACGTCCCAGTACCTGTCCGCGCTGCTCGGGGACCGCTGATCGGCTGGTAGTGTCGTGCACCGCGCAGCACCGTCTCGACGGTCCGCGTGAAGGCCCGCGTAGCTCAGTGGATAGAGCGTCTGCCTCCGGAGCAGAAGGTCGAAGGTTCGAGTCCTTTCGCGGGCACCCATCACAGCCGGTCCCAGTGGTGCGCCTGCACGCTCGTCGGGAATCGTGCGCGATCACTGTGCATGAGGTCGCCGCGGGTCGGTCGTCAGCCGCCGGGGATCAGGCCCGCAAGGAGGAAGTACCCGGCCAGCACGGGCAGTGCCACGGCCAAGCTCCAGGTCACTGTCTCGCGGACACCGAATCGCCGCTCTGGCGAGCCACCGTCTCCAGGTGTCGCGTCCATCACTCAGACGTGCCGCCACGCGAGGGCGGCGTCTGAGCAGCCCATCGGCGGGCTACACCGGCCCCGGCAGGAGGGTGCGCAGGTAGACGCGGTTGCCGTCGGGGTCGGCGACGACCAGGTTGCGGGCGCCCCACGGGCGGGCCGTGGGTGGTTCGAGGACCTGCACGCCCAGGCCGAGGAGTCGTTCGTGCTCGGCGTCGACGTCGTCGACCGCGAACGCGACGACCAGGCGCTGACGACCCTCGGGGTCGGTGGAGTCGTCCTGCTGGATCGAGAGCTGCAGGCCGTGCTGCTCGAACGTCTGGTGCACGGGGTCGTCGCTGTCGCTGAGGGTGCCGAGCAGGTCGCGGTAGAAGGCGGCGAGCCGCCGGACGTCACGAGTGAGGAAGCAGACCTCGGCGAGCTCGACGCTCATGCGCTGTGCCCCTGTTGCCGCGACTCCGCCGGGCGGCGCATCGGCAGGTGCGGGATGGCGTCCTCGTCGTACGGTTCGCCGTCGACGGCGAACCCGAACCGGGCGTACCAGGGCGCCAGGTGCGCCTGGGCGCCCAGGACGATGTCGGCGGTGGGGTCCAGCTCGGTGCAGCGTTCGACGGCTCGCCGCATGAGCTCACCGGCGACGCCGCGAGACCGGGCGGCGGGGGCGGTCGCGACGCGTCCGATGCGCAGGGCGGTCGCGTCGTGCAACACACGGACGGTGGAGAGGACCTCGTCGCCGTCGGTCGCCCACAGCAGCTCGGTGCCGGGTTCGACGTCGCGGCCGTCGAGGTCCTCGTAGGCGCAGTGCTGCTCGACGACGAACACCTGCACACGCAGACGCAGCAGACGGTAGAGCACCAGCGGGTCGACCTGCGCGGTCGGGGCGCGGTGGTAGGTCAGGGTCACGGGTGGTGAGGCTACTGGGTGGCTACCGGGTGGCTACTGGGTGGCGCATGCCGTCAGCAGGGTGGACGTGGCGGCCGTGAGGGTGTCGGCGTCGACGGGCTCAGGGGCGTCGTCCTCCTGGCCCTGCGCCCACCGGTCCACCTCGTACGGGGTGGTGTAGGTGGCCAGGGCGGCGGTGACCTCCGTGTCGTCGGGGGCGGAGGCGCGCAGGGCGGCGACGTAGCTCGCGGCGACGTCGCGGACGGGGGCGGTCACCTCGGTGCCGTCGATGACGGCGGAGGCGAAGTCCGTGTAGTCGGCCACGCCGGCGATGAGCTGCGTGCAGAAGTCGGGGTGCGACTCCACGAGCGGCTCAGGCTGCGAGGTGCACCCCGCGGCGGCGGCACCCAGCAGCAGCGTCAGGGCGATCAGCGCGCGGCGCGTCATGACGGCCGCCCGGCGTGCAGCAGCGCAGGGTCGGCGAGCACCCGCACCGGGCGCACCCGGTACTGCGCGCACCAGGCCAGCAGCTCGGTGAGCAGGGCCGCCACGACGAGGACCACGACGACGAGCACGGGCGCAGCGAGCGCACCCATCGCGCTCCACGTGCCCAGCAGCGCCTGACGTGCCGCGAGCGCGACGAGCAGCACCCCGCCGACGGCCGCACCGATACCCAGCAGGCCCAGGGCGTGCTCGGCCAGGAACAGGCCCGGTCGGCGACGTCCGCGGTGCACCTGGTCGACGTGCGCGGCGCCGAGCAGCACCGCGAGCGCGGCGGACCAGGTGAGCACCACGGGGTACGGGAAGCGCACGGGTTGGGCGACGACGATCAGGGTGAGCCCGAGGCAGGAGCCGACGAACACGGCCAGCGCGGACCACAGGGGCGCGTCCAGGCGCAGGCGTTCGCGTCCGCGGGTCAGGCGGGCCACGGTGGCGCGGCGGGTGCGGGGGACGCGCACGAGCACGGCCAGCAGCAGGGCAGGGCCCAGGCCCACGGCGACGGTGAGTGCCAGGGCGGCCACGACCAGGCCGCTCACACCCGCACCTCGTCGGTGGCCGCGGCCGTGCGCGGGTGGGGCAGCACGTCACCGGCACCGGTGCGTCGCGCGGCGCGGGTGGGTGGCGGCGCCACGGGGGTCGGGGGGTTCAGGCGGGCCGTCTCGATGGACGCGATCAGCTCGTCGAGCTCCTGCTCGCTCTCGCCGAAGCCCAGGGCGACCAGGGCCACGTCACCGTCGAGCACGTGCACGTAGCCGTACGCGGCCCACAGCTCGACGGTGCGCTGCTCGAGCTCGCCCGGGTCGAGGACCACGCGCACGCACGAGCGGGAGAACAGGCCGATGAACGCCGAGTGCCCGTCGAGGATGGTCTGCTGGCCGGTCGAGGTGTCGACCGTGAGGGAGTCGATGACGTCCTCGAGCCGCACCCCGGCGGGGCTGATCGCCCGGATGCGCATCACGCACCTGCCGGCGGCAGCTGCTCGACGTAGAGGAAGTCCTCGTCGTCGCGGTCGTCGTAGCTGCCCTCGCAGATGCCCTCGAGCACGTCGAGGCTGGTGGCCAGGTCGGCGACGACACCGGGTTCGCCGGTGTACCGCTCGGAGACCACGAGGCGCTGCGCGAGGTAGTTGCGGATCATGCGGGCGCGCCGCACGGTCTTGCGGTCCGACTCCCCCAGCTCCTCCAGACCGACGATCGAGACGATCTCCTCGATCTCGGAGTACCGCTGCAGGCACGCACGTGCGGCCGTGGCGACCTGGAAGTGGCGGTGGCCGACGAGGGTCGGGTCGAGACCGCGCGAGGTGGAGGCCAACGGGTCGATCGCCGGGTAGATGCCCGAGGCTGCGACAGCCCGTGACAGCACGACCGTCGAGTCCAGGTGCGCGAACGTGGCCACCGCGGACGGGTCGTCGATGTCGTCGGCGGGCAGGAACACCGCCTGGACGGACGTGATGGCCGCCTTGGTGGTCGAGGCGATGCGCTCCTCGAACCGGCCGATCTCGGCCGCCAGGGTCGGCTGGTAGCCGCCGATGATGGGTGCCTTGCCCAGCTGGGTGGACACCTCCGCACCGGCCTGCAGCATGCGGAACACGTTGTCGACGAAGAACAGCACGTCGCGGCCCATGTCGTCACGGAAGTACTCGGCGACGGTCAGCCCGGCGTACGCGGCCTGGATGCGCACACCGGGTGCCTCGGACATGCGGCCCAGCACGATCACCGTGGACTCCATGGCCCCGGTCTCGGTCAGCTCACGGTGCAGCTCGACGCCCTCACGGCCGCGCTCGCCGACCCCGGCGAACACCGAGACGCCGCCGCTGGTGCCGATGCTGGCCATGAGCTCCTGGATGAGCACCGACTTGCCCACACCGGCACCGCCGAACAGCCCGGCCTTGCCGCCGCGCAGGATCGGGCACATGACGTCGATGGCACGGATGCCCGTCCGGACGATCTCACGTCGGCTGGACAGGTCGGCCAACTCGGGCGCGGGCCGGGCGATGGGGCGCAGCTCGGTGAACTGCAACGGGCCACGGTCGTCGGTCGGGGTGCCGCGCGCGTCGAGGCGGCGCCCGAGCAGGCCCTCGCCCACCGGGAAGCACATCGGTGCCCCGGTGGCCAGCACCTCCTGGCCACGGCGCACCCCGCTCGTCTCGCCGATCGCGTTGGCCCGCACGGTGTCCAGACCCACGTGCGCGACGACCTCGGCGGCGTACGTGCCGGCCGGGCCGGTGTACTCCAGCGCGGCGCCGATCTCGGGCAGCTCCTGGTTGGCGAACAGCGCGTCGAGGATGAACCCGTTGACGCCCGTCACGGTTCCCCGGCGCACCGCCGTGGACTGCTCAGTCATCGCGTGCTCCCCTGCTGGTGCGCCGTCCACGGACGGCCTGCTGGCTGCTCATCACGTCCAGCAGCTCCGCCGACTCGGCGGCCATGCGGACCTTGCGGTAGTGCCGACGCCGCTCCGTCAACGAGTCGCGCAGCGCCCGCTTGGACAGGTTGGTGGTCATGCGGCGCATGCCGTACTCGGAGGCCACCGCGTGCCGCACCCACGCGAACAGCTGGCCGATGGCGTAGCTGTCGACGAACTGGGTGAGCACCTCCGCCGGTTCGAGCTCGAAGTCGACCACGGGGGCGTGCACGTCGACGGGTCGCGGTGGCGGCAGGTGCAACGGGTACAGCTGCACCACGCGCGCCGTGAACGTCACGACGTCCTCGTAGTGGGTGTAGACGACCAGGACACGGCGGTTGTGACCGGCTCGCACCCGGTCGACGGCCGCGGCGGCCAGGCCGGCGACCGTGGCCACGTCGACGCTCTCCAGGGCCAGGTCGTACGCGCCCAGCACGGCCTGCCGGCGGTCGGTCAGGTGGCGCAGGCCACGGCTGCCGATGACGAGGTAGTCGGCCTCGACCGTGCGCTCCGCATCGTCGCCTGCGCCCGCGCCCGCGCCCACGTCTGCGCCCTCGGACTGCAGGTGCTTGTCCAGCGCGGTGAACACGTCCTGGTTGTACGAGCCGCACATGCCCATCGAGGAGGTGATCAGCACCACCAGGTCGCGGCGGCCCTGCCCCTCGGCCTCCACCGAGTAGCGCAGCTCGCCGTGCTCGGCGATCTCCGCGATCGAGTGCAGCACCGCCTCGGTGTACGCGTGCACGGCGTCGACCTGCCGGCGCAGCTCGGGCAGGTGCACCATGGCCAGCAGCTCGAACGCGTGCACCACCTGGCTCGTGGCCTCCAACGAGTCGATCTCGTCGGCCAGGGCCTTCAACCCGGTGGTGCTCATCCGAGCCTCGCCCGGGCGGCCTCGACCACGCCGCGCAGGAACTCCAGGTGCGGTTCGGCGAGCTCGTCGATCTGCCGGATCGAGTCCTCGAAGTCCGGGTAGTCCTCCGACTCGTTGGCGACCTTGACCAGCAGGTCGCGCATCACGGTCATGTCCCATGCGGGCAGCGCCGCCAGCACGCCCTGCTGCAGCGCCCACAGCAGCACCACCAGCTCACCGAGCCGGACCGGCTGCCACGCCCGCTGCGCCAGGACGGCACGGATGGCGCGCGCCTGCGCGACCTGGTGCCGCTGGTGCGCGCTGAGGGCGTTGTCGTACATCAGCATCGGCTTGAGGTCCTCGTACGCGGCCAGCACCCGACGCAGACCGCCGGTGAGCCGGGCGACCACCGGGTACTGCGCGTCGCGGCCGATGCGGGACACCGAGGGTCCCAGGTCGATCGGGGGCATCTGCCCCTCGTTGGCCAGCGTCGAGGACAGCACGATCTGCCCGTCGGTGATGGACATGACGTTCGAGGCGATGTACCCGGTAACGTCACCGGACAGCGTGTCGACCAGGGCGAGCATGGTGATCGACCCGCCGCCCTTCTCCTCGGTCATCTGCGCGCCACGTTCCAGCAGGCTGCCGTGCAGGTAGAACACGTCACCGGGGTACGCCTCACGGCCCGGGGTGCGGCGCAGCAGCAGCGCGATCGAGCGGTACGCGTCGGCGTGCGCGGTGAGGTCGTCGAAGACCAGCAGCACGTCCTCGCCGGCGTCGCGCAGCTGCTCGGCCAGGGCCGCGGCGTAGTACGGGGCCAGGTAGATCTCCGCCAACGAGGCGTCCGCCGGGGCCAGGACCACGGTCGTGTACTCCATGGCGCCACGCACCCGCAGCTGGTCGCACAACGCCGAGACCTCGCTGATCCGCGACCCCAACGCCACGTACAGGCAGCGCACCCGCTTGCCACGCTGGTTGACGATGATGTCCATCACCAGCTGCGTCTTGCCGGTGGCCCGGTCTCCGAGGATCTGCTGGCGCTGGCCCTTGCCGATCGGGGTGACCGCGTCGATCGCGACGATGCCCGTCTCCAGTGGCCGGTCCACGCGGGCGATCGCGCTCAGCTCCGGCGGTTCGGCGAAGGCCGCGCGACCGACCGTGCCGGCCAGCCGGCGGCCGCCGTCCACGGGCGTGCCCGAGCAGTCCAGCACCCGACCGGCGATGTCACCGCTGACGGTGGCCGTGAACAGCTCACCGGTCAGCTCGACCGTCGACCCCTCGCGCACCGTGTCACGGCCGCGCGCCATCACACCGATGCCGACGAAGTCCTCGGTGAGCAGCACCACCACGCCACGGTGCGTGCCGTCGATCAGCACCACCTCGTTGAGGCGCGCCTTGAGCAGCCCCGAGCAGAACACCACACCGTCGGCGACCTCGGTCACCGCACCGAGCTCGCCGTACACGTCGCCGAACCCGCCGAGGGCGGCCTGGGAGAGATCCACAAGATGCGTCACACGCTCACCTGCCTGGTCAGACCGGGGTGGCCGCCGTCCCAGGCGGACGTGGTGGCCAGCTGCCGCAACGACAGGTCGACGTAGCCGAGCTCGGAGTCGACGACCACACCGGCCAGCAGGTGACGGTCGACCTCGCACCGCGCCGCCGGGTCGGCACCGGCCTCGGCCAGCAACCGCCGGACCGTGTCCACACCGTCGCTGCTGGGCACGCGCACCACGGGGCGCGCACCGCTGCGGGCCAGCTGCGCGCACCGGCGCAACCGGTCGACGAGGTCCTCGACCGCGACATGGCTGTACCGGTGCACCAGCACCGGGGCGGAGTGGCGGAACTGCTCGTCGCACCCGGCCAGCAGGTCCAGCCGGTCCAGCACCGCACCGGCCTCGGCGGGCGAGGTGCTCGTCGCGAACAGGCGGGTGCGCAGACCGAAGTCACGTGCCCGTGCCAGGAACAGCTCGGCGGAGCCCAGGTAGGAGTCGACCTCGCGCGGCGTCAACGCGGCCAGCAGCGCCGGGATCTCCCGGTACGGCAGCGCCAGGCTCGCGATCCGGGTCGCCACGATCCGCTGATGGGTGTCGATGGCCTCCCGGAACAGCGACTCCTCGTCGTCGAGGTAGCGGGGCACCAGGTCGTCGAACAACGACTCGAGCTCCACGGCGCTCTGGCCGGCCACACCGCCGACCGCCCGGCCGGCCGCCACGGCATGCTCACGCAGGTCCCGGACCTGCTCCTCGAGCGTCTCGGCCCGGTTCGACGCGAACACCGCCGCCGCGCGTTCGCGCTCACCGGCCGACCGCGCCTCGTCGAGCTCGGCCAACGCCACCTCGAGCTGCCGGGTCAGGTCCCGCTGTGCCGCCGAGGCGCTCGTGTAGCCCGCACGGAAGAACGCCAGGTCCGCGTCGTGCGTACGGTCCACGGTGTGCAGCAGACGCCGGGCGACGGCCGTCGAGGCCACCGAGGTCACCGCGAGCACGAGGACCACGACGAGCTGCGTCGTCAGGTCACCCATGTCACCGGCCTCCGGGTCCGCCGCGCCGCTCAACCGACGAACGGGTTGACGTAGAGCAGGACGACGGCGATGGCCAGCGCGAACAGCATCAGCACGACCATCGTCACCAGCCCGATGATCAGGACGTGCATCACGACGCCACGCGCGTTGGGGTTGCGCCCCAACGACTCGATGGCCCGCGCGACCGCGTGACCCTGCCCGAGGCAGGCACCCAGGACGCCGAGCCCGACGACCAGGGCCGCGCCCAGCACGCTGGCCGCGACGACGCTCTCGTTCATGCTCGACCTTCCACCTCGTCCGTCCGGGATCTCCCGGCACCTCCCTATCGCCCGGACCCGCGCGTTGATGAGCGGGTGACCGGGCGAAAGCCGCGCATCACGGCACGGCAGGCCGGTCGGCGCCCTGCACCAGCTGGTACAGCGCGGTGCCGGCGTCGGCGACCACGACCCGGTAGGTGTACTGGGTCGCGAACTGACGCTCCTCCGGTGCGAAGCCGAGCGACCCGGCGAAGCGACCGGCACCGTCGTCGGCCAGCACGAGCGCGGGCTCGATCGTGGTCCAGGCCACGTCGTCCGCCGCACCCGTCGCCCGGCGCTGCAACGCCACGCGCGGCGCGTCGGTGCCCGACCAGGCCGGCAGGGTCGTCGACACCCGCACCACCGGGTCGGTGGTCTCCGCGATGTCGAGCACCACCTGCGCGTCGCTCGTGTACGGCACCCGGTCCAGGTCGTACCGGAACGTGCGCGTGCCCTGCCCGTCGGACGCGGTGAGCACCAGCTGACCGGACAGCGTGCGCGCCTCGGCGGCGAACGGCAGGTCCGGCAGCACCTCGATCAGCCCCGCCGACCGCCGCAGCACGCTCACGGGCACCGAGTCGGCGAACAGCCGCGAGTCGTCCAGCTGCACCTGCGCGTCGGTGAGCGTGTACTCCTCGGACGTCCACGCGTACTGCACCAGCAGGGTGTTCCAGTCCGTCACGGACAGCGTCGCCGTGCTCAGCCGTGTCGCCGCCGGCGTGACCACCTGCGCGGACGTGCCCAGGTCCAGCACCGTGCCGTCGCTCAGGGTGATCTGCGCCCGCACCGTGTACGTCGACTCCGGTTCGAGGTCCGTCAGCCGCAGCGTCGCGGCGCCTGCGGCGAGGTCGTCGACGGGCAGCGTGAACGGGCCCAGGTCCTTGGCGCCCAGACCGAGGAACCCCCCGGCCTTGTGCAACGTCAGCTGCGCCGAACCGACGCCCAGCACCGGTGAGTCGAGGCTCGTGGTGACGGTGAACGAGTCGGACTTCACCGCCGTGGTCGTGTACAGCGCCGAGACGGTCAGGGTCCGGAAGCTGCTCTCCTGCGCGGCCGCCAGCTCGACCACGCCGGCACCGTCCTGCAGGTCGTACGACAGGTGCAGCGCCAGCACGTAGTCCGTGCCGGGCATCAGCGCATCCACCACGACCCGGTTGGACCCGAGGGTCAGGCCGAGCGTGCGCACCACGCTCCCCTGCGCGTCGGTCAGCTCCAGCCGGGGTGCCCCGACCAGGGTGGTCGTCGGGTCGAGCAGCGTGACCGACGCGGACACCGACGTCGCCGAGACCTCGATGTCGGTCAAGGCGACCTGCGGCACCTGCCGGCCGTCGACGTGCGCGGCGTTGTACTCCTGGATCGCGGCCAGCAGGGCACGCAGCTCCTCGATCTGCGCCAAGGTCGGGCCGTCCGACGCACCCGATGCACCCGACGACGAGGCCGCACGGCCGGCCGAGCCCGAGCCGCTGCCGGAACCCGCGGCCGCCGTGGCACCGGCGGCCGCCTGGGACGGCGTGGCGGACTCCTCCGGGGCGGACGGGCTGCCCTCGGGGGCGGGGGTCTCGTCGAGCACCGACATGGCGTTGTCGGTGCCGCCGAACGACGTCAGGTCGATGTCGACCCCGTCCGCGCGGTACAGCTCGGCGGACACGTCCAGCACGTGCTCGGCGTCGACGACGAGCACCACGTGCCCCAGGTAGCGGTGCCGGCTGCCGTCGCCGGACAGCAACGTCGCCGAGCCGGAGCGGTCCACCAGGATCTGCGTGTCGGTGGTGGTGCCCTTGGCCACGTCGTCCACCCACACGGTCGCCGCAGCCGGCAGGTAGTAGCGGCGCGTCGCCAGGCGCAGCACGCTCTGGCTGGTCACACCCGTGCCGTCCTGCGCGCGGTAGCCGTCGTCGACGTGCGTGAGCAGCGTGCGGGAGTCCAGGGCGGTGGGCCGCCCGTCGGGTGCCACCGCGACCGCGTCGGCGGTCAGCAGCAGCCGCTGGTCCTCGAACCGCACCAGGGCGCCGGTGTCCAGGGCGACCACGCGGCCGCCGTCCCGCTGCAGCTGCTGCGAACCGTCCCACGAGGAGAAGAGCAGCTCCCCGGGGTGCACCTGCACGGTGTCCTGCGCGGCGCCGAGCGTGGTGCCCTCACCGTCGAGCGTGACCTGGTCGAGACGGACCTTCGCGTCGGAGGCGTACCCGACCACCGCCGCCGAGACCCCGGCCGCCACGACCAGCACGCCGGTGAGCAGCCACACGCCGAGACGACCGGCGCCGCGACCACCCGTCCGTGCACCGCCCGTGCGCGCACCGCCGGCGCGTCGGCCGGTCACGACGTCGCCCCGGCGAGCATCGCCGTGAGGGTGCTGCCGGCCGCCGAGGCGACCCGCGTGCCGGTGTCGGTCACGACCAGGGTCATCGCCTGGCCGGTGTCGGCCGGCAGCGCGAGCAGCACCGGCGAGGCCAGCGACGCCTTCGGCACCGAGGCCGTGACCGGGGCGAACGCGGCCGTCGGGGAGCTCAGGGTGAACGTGGCCGTCCCGGTGAACGCGGCCGGGTCGAACGCCACCCGCAGGTCCGACCCCGCTCTCGTGAGCGTGATCGGCACGCTGTCGTCCCCGATGTACCGCAGCGGCACGGTCGACTCCTTCACGGACTGGTAGGACGTCGGGGCACCGGGGGTCTGCGTGTACGTGAGCGTGACGCGCCCGACGTAGTAGCCGGAGTACGACTGCGCCGCACCGAGCGTGAACGAGCGCGACACGTCGGTCGTCGCCGTGGTCCCGCTGGTGCGCCCGGCCAGCGCGCCGAGGATGTCGACCGTGTCCACGACCACCGGCGTCGGCAACGTGCCGCTGGCCGCGGCCGCCTCGTACGCGTCCTTGCCGTACTTGACCAGCGACAGCGTGGCCCCGGTGATCACCCCGCTACCGGGGGCGATGCCCGTGGCGTTCACCGTCACGGTGGTGCCGCTCGTGGCGACCGTCACCGCGTTCGTCGTCGCGTACTTCTTGTCGGTGGTGAAGCTCACCGCCCCGGCCGTCCACGTCCAGGAGCCCGCCTGCGTCAGGTTGTCCACGACGACGTTCGGCGTGATCGTGTACGTCGTGCCGGGCTGGAGCGCGCCGGCCACGTCGAGCGTGGTGATGCGACCGGAGTCGAGCACCCGGTCCGTGCCGCCGATCGCGGACATCGAGTCCGTGAAGGTGCCCGTGGCGACCACGGTGGTGCCCTGCTTGACGGTCCACCCGGGCGTCACGTTGCCCGCGCCGCACAGCATCATGCCGAGGTTGTCGGTCAGCGTGATCTGGAACGAGACCTGGCTGGTCGCCACGGACCGGACCACGACCGACGACCCGTTGCCGCCCAGGGCCGCGAAGTTCTTGTTCACCGCGGAGACGACCTTGACGGGCACCGTGGCCAACGAGGTGTTCAGCGAGGCGACGACCACGTAGTTCTGGTTGGCCAGGTAGTTCTTGCCGCCGGCCTTGCGCATGGCCAGCGTGGAGGCCACCTGGTACACCGAGTCCTGGCCGCTCACCGGCACCTTCGCGGCGCTGTCCGTGTACGTCCACACGGGCGTCTTGCCGGTCAGCAGCGTGCTGATCGTCCCGTCGGTGACCGCCGCCGCCAGGGCCGCGTCGGTACGCGAACCCAGGTCGGTCGCCCGGTAGATGCGGTACGTGACCGACCCGGTGACGTCGGACTTGTCCTGGAACTGGATCGTGGACGTCGCCGCGGGCTCGGAGCACCGGGCCGTCCAGCTGTACGTCGGCCCGGAGGTCAGCACCGGCTCGGACTTCGAGGTCGTCATCCGCACGCTCGCCGGCCCGCCGCTGGTCCACGCCAGCTGAGCGCCGGTCACCACGGACTGCCCACCCGGCTGCCGCACGCCCAGGTCGTAGCTGCCCACCACCCGCAGCTCGTAGGTGGTGCCCGCGGCCAGCCCGGACACGGTCACGGGCGACGACGGGGCCAACGCCGCGGTGCGGGTCACCCGGTCGTCCGCCGCCGTGGTCGCCGACAGGCACGTCGAGGCCGGGTACGACGGGTCGGCCGGCTTGGTGAGCACCGGCTGGTCGTCGGAGCCGACCTCGTACGCCACCACGCACGTCGAGTACGACGTGCGGGTGCCCTCGACGACCGGGACGGCCGTGTGGTTGGCGTCGGCGACGGCCACCGTCACCTGCACCCGGGTGTCCGTCGGGATGCCCGAGGCGGCCAAGGTGCCGACCGTCGGCGCCGCCAGCGTGCGCAGCTCCACACCCGCCTGGTCACGGGTGACGCTCAGGTGTCCCGCGGACAGCATCGTGAACGCCGTGGCAGGCACCGACACCGACGACAAGGAGTTGCCCAGCGCACTGAACGCCACACCGGTGGAGGTCCCCCACGTCCACGAACCGTCCGGCTGCCGGGCGAACGTGCTGCCGTACGGCGCGTCGCACGGGCCCTCGACCAGGCCGGACGCGGACAGCAGGCACAGGCCGGACTGCACGTTCCGCAGCTTCACGCCCACCAGGTCGCCGCGGGCGTCCGTGGCGGAGGCGAGCACCTCGAACGCGGTGCCCGCCGTGCCGGACAACATCGGCCGGGCCCCGGTGCCGCCGGCGCTCACCACGTACTGCGCCGGATCGGTGGGAGCCGTCCGGGCCACCTCGAGGTAGACGAGCTCACCGGCCGGGGCCGGGTTGGACCCGCTGATCGTGCCCGTGCGGTAGTAGGCGTCGGCCACCAGGCGCAGCGTGCGCAGCGACCCGTCGTGCGCCAGCTCCCCGACGGGCA
Source organism: Cellulomonas soli (assembly GCF_052036975.1). Taxonomy (GTDB): domain Bacteria; phylum Actinomycetota; class Actinomycetes; order Actinomycetales; family Cellulomonadaceae; genus Cellulomonas; species Cellulomonas soli_A. Next base: position 71,147 of record NZ_JBQIAR010000012.1, on the reverse strand, counting down.
GCGTGAACGTGCTCGCCGCGAACGCCTGCGCCGTGGTGCGGTTCGACACGTACGACGGCACGCTCGACGTCGGGGCGGCGAACACCTGGTACCCGGTGCTGAGCACGCTCGAGCCCAGCGTGGAGCCCGGCGGCAGCGCCCCCGGGTCGAGCCGGGCGGCCGCCGTCTGGGCCGGGGTGGTCGCGGTGGTCGACACGGTCTGCACCGCCAACGCGTCGAACACACCGTCGGCGCTCTCGCCGATCAGGGGCGGCAGGTACGTGCGCTGCAGCACACCCTGCGTGACCGGTTGGGCGTCGATCAGCGCGTAGCTGGCGCTCACCTGCACGGCGACCCCGGTGCTGCCCGTGATCGGCACGTCGAGCGAGACCAGCCCGTCGGTGCGCAACGTGTCCTGCTCCGCCTGCGTCAGGGACACCCCCACCGCGGGACGCCCGTCGCCCGTCCACGTGATCCGCACCGGGTCGGCGACGTCGAACAGCACCGAGTGGTCCGGGTCGGCGATCGTCACCCGCACCGTGGACCCCGCGGCCGACCGGGACGACCACGCCAGCGCGGCCGACACGCTGGTCCGGGCGATCGTCACCTCACCGGGGAACGGGTCGTTGGACAGCTGCGTGAGCGTCTGCGTGTCGTAGTGGTCGTCGTAGCTGACCAGCGCCCGGGTCCAGTACGTCTTGCCGTGACCGGCCCCGGGGATCGTCGAGACGTCGAAGGTCGCCGAGCTGGTCAGCTGGGCCTTGTTCATCGTGACCGACGCCAGGGGGGTGCCCGGGTCGGCGTCACCGACGGGCCGCTCCCCCGCGAACAGCTGGTAGACGATCCGCGTGAGCGTGGCGTGCGTGTCGGTGTACCCGCTCAGCCGGGTCCGCACCTGGTCACCGTCGGCGCTGATGCTCAGCCGTGTCACCGTCGGTGCGGTGGCCCGGGCGTAGAAGGTCGTCGCCCCGGCGTTGAGGATCGGCACCACGTTGACGCCGTCCGTGCCGTTCTCGAACTTCACCTGGTAGCGCTGGTTCGGTGTCAGGCCCTCGAACTGGCGCCAGTCGTTGCCGGGTGCGGTGAGCTGGGTGATCTCGTCAGCGTCGAGGTGGATCGTCGAGACCTTCGTGCCGGCACCGCCGTACAGGTACAGCGACAGGTCGACCCCGGTCAGGGCCCGCGCCTCGGTGCTCAGGGTCGCGGTGACCCGCGCCGACGTCGTGGTCACGTCGGCGCTGCGAGGGGTCAGGAACGTGGCCGTCACCGGTGTGACCTCGAGGGTCCGGTACGGCGTCGTCGACGTGCCGATCACGGCCCGGACGGGGCCGTCACCCAGGTTGTACGTCGCGGTGATCTCCACCTGGTACGGCGTGGACTTCGTCAGCCCGGTCAGGTGCAGGGTGCCGGTCAGGCTCTGCTGCGTGAGGTCCAGTCCGTCCAGCGTGAGGGTGCCCACCGGCTGGTCGCTGACGCGCTGCCCGGAGGGGTCGAGCTCGTACACGGCCGCGAGCGGCGGTGTGGCCAGCAAGGACAGGTCGGTGTTGGTGATCGCGTAGTTGACGTCCAGCCACGAGGGCGCCGCCTCGTTCAGCGCGAACACCGCCGTCGGCGCCGAGCGGGACACCACGCCGACCTGGGCCGAAGGGCCGGAGGCGACCTGGTAGTCCTCGAACAGGTCGTTGCCGGTCAGCACGCCGACGAACACGTAGCTGCCCTGACCCATCGAGGCCGGCAGCGCCAGTGCCGTGGGCAGGTGGGCGGACTCCCCCGCGACGCTCACCGAGGCCTTGACCGTCGCCGAGGTGCCCCGCAGCGCGTAGTCCTGCGCCTCGAACGCCACGTAGCGCACCTGACGGACCGTGTCGTCAGGGTCGTCGAAGCCCACCTGGGTGATCGTGAACACCTTGCTGCGGGCGTCGAAGGTCGCCTCGACCGACTCCAGGGTCGCCCGCCGCGCCGCGGTCTGCAGCACGGCCGTCCACGTCGAGGTCAACGTCGCCGACCCCGCCCCGGCGTGCTCGACCCGGAACACGTAGGTGCGGGCCGGGTCCAGGCCCGGCACCGTCACGGTCGTCGACCGGGCACCCGAGAGCAGGTCGGAGACCTCGACGTCGACGGTGCCGTGGGCGCCGCCCGTGCCCGACCCGTTGTCCGCCCACGACAGCCGCAGGCTGTCCAGTGCGGCGGGCACCGTGGGTGCGGTGAGCGTGAAGCGGATCCGGTCGGCCGTCCGCGTCACGTCGCGCGCGCTCAGGCTCAACGTGCCGGGCTGCACCAGCTGCTGGAAGTACACGGCCTCCGTCGCGGCGCCCGCCGAGTCCAGGTAGCTGCCGCGCGCCTCCACCACGTAGGTGCGTCCCGGCGTCAGCGGCCCCGAACGCCACGGCAGGGACGCCGTGAGCAGGTCGACGGTGGCCACCGGCTCGCCGACCCCCTGGGAGGTGACCGTCAGACGCAGCGACTGCAGGCGGTGCGCGGCGTCCACCACGGTGCCGTCGACCACGATGCCCAGCGCGTCGTCGGCCGCGGCGGTCAGCACGACCTGCGGGGCGAGCACGTCCGCCGCAAAGCTCGGCAGCGCGGTGGGCAGCTCGCCGGCGCCGCCCGCACCCGTGCCGGCGGCGCCCGACCCCGCCGAGCCGCCGGACCCGGTGGACCCCGCGGACCCCGCGGCGGAACCCGCCGAGGAACCCGCGGCACCCGCGCCCTCGGGGGTCGGTGTCGCGGCGTCCTCCGCGGTCGGTGACGCCGTGCCCGGCATCGCGACGGCCGCCCGGTCCGCCGAGCCCTGCGGTTCTCCGTCGGGGTCGACGAGCAGCTGGGTCAGCATCATCGGTGCGGCGTCCGCGGTGGCCAGCAGCTGCTGGGAGTCCCAACGGACCAGCGCACCCGTCGAGTCGAGCCGGGCGAACAACCCGTCCGTCGTCGGGAAGTCGGCGCACACCTTGGCCTGGCAGAGGCGGATCCGCTGCGTGTCCGGCTCGACGACGACCAGCGCACCGGCAGCCACGGTGGCCACCGGGGTGTCGCAGCCGGCCCCGGTGCACAGCAGCGCCGAGTCCAGCAGCAGGTACCGCTCGTCGGCGAGCTTGAGCACGGTGCCCGGCACGAGCGTGCTCGGCAGCCCGCCCTCACCCGGAGGGGTCGCGACGTAGCCCTCGAGCCCCTGCGCCCGCAGGTTCGTCCCGGCAGGCAGGTCGGTCAGGGACTGGTCGGGGGCGATCGCGACCGAGCGGCCCAGCAGCGTCGTCGTGGAGTCGGACAGCTGCAGCACGCGCGCCTGGTCGATCGGCGACGGCTGGTGGTCGACGACGAGCGCGGGGGTGCCCGCCGTGCCGTCGTAGGTGGCCCCGGGCGGGAACTCGACGACCGTGCCGTCGGCCGCGTACGCGTACCCGGCCAGCGGTGCGGCGTACCCGGCGGCCGACTCGTGCATCGACTGCACCACCACCACGACCGTCACGGCCGCCAACGCCACGGCCGCCATCACGGCGTACACGAGCTTGAACATCACACGACCTCGAATCGGGCGGGCGGAGCAGGGTCGAGCGGGGCGCCGCTCACGGAAGATCGAGGCAGGGACGATCGGGCCAGGGGTGCGCGGCGGCGGCGCAGCGAGTACCAGCCGGCCCCGCCGACCGACCCGACGCCCAGCAGACCGAAGGCACCGAGCACCACGGCCTGCCGGAGGTTGCCCCACAGGGCGTACAGGGTCACCGGCCCGGTCACGGGGGTGCCGCCGTCACCGAGGGCGAAGCTGGTGCCCGATCCGTCGGGCGCGGTGTTCCACCCGGTCAGCCAGTAGCCCTCCGCGCCGGGTGCGTCGACCACGTCGACCGTGTCGCCGTAGGCGACCTTCTGGGAGGCAGGGGGTGCGTCCGTGACCGCCTTGGGCCGGCCGTCGTGCCCGTTGCCCGGGTTGGTGCTGAACGAGACCGTGAACTCGCGGCGCTGCCACTGCGCGTACAGCACGGTGTCTGCGGTGATCGGGTCGGCGGCGCCGAACCCGTAGAAGTCGTCCGGTCCGCTCGCCACGGCGTGCCGCGACCAGCCGAGGAACACGTGCGAGTACGGGGCGGCCAACGGGTCTGCCGGCCGGTCCTGCGCGCCCAGCGTGCTCCCGTACGACGTGGTCGGTCCCTCGACCGCGTACGCCTCGCCGTCCGCGGTCTGCACGGCCAGCGGCCCGGAACCGAAGTCGTCGGCGGCGGTGCCCTGCGGGGCGGTGCCCAGCACGAACGTGACCTTCAGCGCGGAGGTCGACCAGATCGCCTCGAGGTCCAGCACCCCGCCGGGCGTCGCCGGTGCCAGGCTCTCGCCCGGCACCACCGCGGGCCCGCCCCCGGCCACCGCCCAGCCGCCGAAGTCCAGGCCGTCGACCACCGGCTCCCGGTACCCGTCCGGCACCGGCACGGTCCGCCCGTACGCCACGGTGCCGCCCTGCGCGGGCGCCTGGACGCGCACCCGGTCCGCGTCCACGCCCTCGGGCAGAGCCAGGTGGTACTCGACACGATCGATGTCGCGGGCCCAGGTGGCGCGCCAGGTCAGGTCCGCCGCCGGCATCGTGGCCTCGACGTCCAGGGTGGGGCACGGCCCTTCGGCGCACACCCAGCCGGTGAACGTGAAGCCGGTGGCGCGGGGCGTCAGGCTCCCGGCGGGCAGTGCGTCGACCAGGCGTCCGGAGACGGCCACGGTCGTCGTCGACGATGCGGACCCCGACCACGGACCGGCACCCCCGGCCAAGTCGGCGGCGGACGGCACGTCACCGCTGCCGACCAGCAAGGTCACCCGGAACCCCCGGGGCACCCACGTGGCCGAGACGAGCAGGTCGGAGCGGACCCGCTCACCGGTGAGGTCGAACGGCTCCCAGGTGCCCTCGCGCAGCACAGCCCACCCGGAGGTGTCCCAGCCGAACGGACCGATGACGGCAGCGCCCGCCCCGGTGTCCGCCAACCGCGCTCCGTGGTCCACACAGACCACATCGGCCCGCGCGGCACCGGCGCAAGCGTCGTTGCTGCCTTTCACCACCCTCAGCGACACCTCACCGACGGCGGGGGCCGGGGTGCGGCCGGTGCCGTCGAGGATCGCGACGTTCAGCACCCGCACGCGCCACCGCGCGTGCAGGTCGACGGAGGCGACCGGGTCGGTCCACACGGTGCCTGCCGTGACCGGGCGGCCACCGGAGGCGGCCGTCCACCAGCCGAGGAACTCGTGGCCCGCACGCGAGGGCACGGGCAGGTCCGTCACGGGCGCGCCGTACGTGACGGAGACCAGGGCGGTGGGCTGCCCGAGGACGCTCGCGTCGTCACCGGCGTGCAGCACCAGGGTGGTCCGGACGGGCTCCCACTCGGCATACAGGGTCAGGTTGTCGGGCGTGCCCCAGGTGCCGGTGGCCGCCGGGGCGTAGGCGGCGCCCGTGGCCTGCCCGGCCGCCGGGTCGTACCCCGTGCGCCACGCCGTGAGCCGGTAGCCGGTCCGGGTCACCCCGGGCAGCGGACCGTACGTCGCGCCGTACGTCACGGCCAGGGTGTCCGGACCGTCGACCGTGCCGCCCAGCGCGTCGAGCCGCAACGTGTACGTGCGCGGGACCCACCGGGCGTAGGCCAGCACGTGCGTGCCGTCGGGCACCACGCGGGTCCACACGGTCGCGGCGGTCAGCTCGGGGTCGTCGTCCTCGGTGCCCGGGTCGCCGTCGGGCAGCCACCACCCGGCGAAGTCGTACCCGGTGCGGCTGGTCAGCGCACCGGTCAGGCTCGGTGAGCTGCCCAGGGCGACCGTCGAGGACCAGCCGACGGCGCTGCCACCGCGCGCGTCGAAGTCGATGACGACCTCGACGGGACGCCACTGCGCCACGAGGTCCAGATCACCGAGCGCGGTCGAGTCGGCCGTCAGACCGGTGGTGTCCGTGAAGGCCGTCACGCCGGGCGCGTACACCGTGCCGTCCGCCGCCTTCCAGCCCGTGAAGACCGCGCCGGCGCGGGTGGGGGTGGGCAGCGCACCCGGGCACGCCGGGTCGACCAGCCCGGCGCAGATGCTCTGCCCGAACGTCACGGCCCCGGGCACGTCGACGACGGTGCTGGCGTCGTGCAGGTGCAGGTCGCCGACCAGCGGCTGCCACGTCGCGGCCAGCTGCCAGCCGAACAGCGCGCGGTCGCCGGTCCACGGGTAGTCGCCGTCCGGCACGGTGGCGCCGGACGGCTGCTCGGTCCACCCGGTGAACCGGTAGCCCAGCCGGCCGACGGCGGCCGTGGCGGGCGTGCCCTGCACGGCGGAGACCGTCCGCCCGGCGATGCTCACCGTGGACCCCTCGTCGGGGCGGCCCGAGGCCGGAAGCGCACCGCTGGTCGTGCCCCCCGCAGGGTCGACCACCAGCGCGCCCCGGTGCACCCAGCGGGCGGTGAGCACCAGCGTGTGGTCGGTGCTGGTACCGACGCCGACCACACCCGTGCCGCCCAGGTTCGCCCAGGTCAGCGCCGTCCCGCCGCTCACGCGCGCGACGGGCACCCCGGCCTGCGTGGTGTACCAGCCGGCGAAGACGTAGGGGTCCGCGTGCGCGGGCGGGGCCAGGTCGGCAGGGTCGGGCCAGGTCAGCCCGGAGTCCGTCGCGCTCGCACCGTAGAGGACCTCCGTGCCCGCCGGGGGCGTGGTCGAACCCCGGTAGGTGCCGCCCGCCAGCGCGAAGCTCAGCGCGAACGTGGCCGTGCGCCACTTCGCGTACAGCGTGGTGGCCGCGGTGGTGGTCTGCGTGTAGGCCATCGACCCGGGCACGTAGGTGGTGCACCCGTCGAGCACGCCGGACCCCGAGCGGGACGTGCACCAGGCGACGAACACCTGCCCGTCCCGCGTCGGCGTGGGCAGCTGGACGGTGCTGCCGTAGGCGACGGCCCGGGTCTGGGAGCTCTCGCCCGTGGCGCCGTCCCAGCCGGCGACGGTGCCGCCGTTGGCGTCCAGGGTCACCGGCGCCTGCACCGGGACCCACACCGCGTGGTAGGTGGTCGAGGCCCTCGGGACGGGGGTGGTGGTCAGGTCGACCGCCGCGGCCGGGTCCGTGACCGCACCGGCACCCCAGCCCGCCAGCGTGTGGCCGACGCGGGTCACGGCGTCGGCGGACGAGCCGACGACCCCGCCGAGGTACTGGTACCGCACCCGGTTGCGGGTCGTGGAGTCGTCGACGAACCGGCCGCCCTCGGGGACGAGCGTGATCAGGGTGGGCCGGATGACGGCCGCGTCGACGTCGTCGAACTGGTAGGCGCTCGTGCCGGTGCCGGTGGTGGCGCCACGCGCCTTGGAGGGGTACACCCCGGAGGTCGTCGCGAAGGCCTGGTCCGCCGCCGGGGTCGGTGAGGTGACCCCGACGCCGAGGCCGGGGTCGGGGTGGAACCGGGCCGAGGGTGTGGTCGGTTCGCCGGACGGGTCCGGGGTGACCAGCAGGGTGAACCGCACGTCGACGGGGTCGAGGGAGTCCAGGTAGATGGCCCACCGCCCCTGGTCGTCGCTGGTCACCGGGTCGCCCACCGCCGTCCCGGCGCGGAACGCCTGGACCACGGCGCCCGGCCACCCCTCGTCCCCGGTGGTGCGTGCCCCGCTGCGGTCGGCGTCGAGGAACACCTGACCGGCCACGACCCCGGTGCGCAGCACCATCCGCACCGGTGCCGTGGTCGCGTAGCCGGTGTACGTGGGCACGCTGCGGTACACGCGGGCGGCGAGCAGGTCCGTGGCGCCGGCCAGGTCCAGCAGCTCGCCCGCCGAGTGCGGCACCGTGAGCGGCAGGTCGACGGTGACCACGGCGTCGGCGGGCAGGTCCGCGTCGATCGCCACGTGCACCATGCGTACCTGCGCGGCGTCGACGCCCGCCCACGGCCGGTAGTCGGACCCGGCACCGGACTGCTCCACGGTGGCCCACGCGTAGTGCGAGCCGGCGGCGTCGGGTGCGCTGTTCGTGGTGGCGTAGCCGACGCTGACCTCGTCGACGGCCGCGTCAGGCGCGGTGACGCTCACCGGCGCGTCCAGCGCGAGCGACCACTCGAACGGGCCGGCCTGCAGGTCGCACGCGGTGTTGAAGGGACCTTCGGGGGTGCCTGCGTCGAACGCGGGGTCGCACCCGCCGCGGTTCTGCGTGTACGGCGTCGACTCACCCTGCTTCGGCACGGGGATCCACACGTGGGTCGTCCCCGTCGACGGTGCCCCGGACACGTTGCGCAGCACCACCCGCATGCTCACGGTGTCGCCCGCGAGCGCTGCGGCGTCGACCAGGGTGGTGCCGATCGCGGAGTGCACGTCGTAGCCGGAGCCGTACGTCAGGCCGTCGTCGGTGGAGGCGACCAGCGCCCCCGACAGGTCGAGGGCGGCCCGGAAGTTGTACGAGGCGGTGTGCGCGCTGGGGGCACCGAGCCAGGAGGCCGTCGCGACGTCGTGCTCGTCGGCCACGCACCCGCCGCCGAGGCAGTCCAGGCCGTCGACGCCGAACGCGACGTACCGCGCGGCGGGCAGCACGGTCGTGGAGACGGTGGCACCCACCTGGAACCCGTAGGTGACGCGCGGGCACGCGTCGGCGGCCAGCAGCGTCGAGCTCGAGACCCGGCAGGTCACGGGCGTCGTGGAGGCGACGTCGTAGTAGGCGAACGTGGTGCCGTCGGCCTGGTAGGTGCGTTTGGTGATGCTGAACGGTCCACCGGGCTGGTCGGCGCGCACGGTCGACCCGGCGAACGTCACCTCGACCTGAGACGGGTCGACGGTGACGTCCTCGTGCTCGAACAGGTAGGTGTGGAAGATGCCGTGCAGGTACTTCACGCCGCCGGTCCCGGGGTCGGTGCCCTGGTAGGCGACGGTGACCCCGGAGACCGCGTCACCGGCGTTGAGGTAGTCGGGCAGGCCGCTGAGCTGCACGGCGGTGCTGGACACCTCGGTGTGCGCGGCCGGGCGCAGCTCGTGCTGCGAGGTGACCGTGCACTGCGTGCTGTCGCTCGCGGAGTCGCCGCACTCCAGCGTGCCGTTGACCCGCAGGGGGGTGTTGTCGGCCACGCGGTACGGGTGGGTCAGGGTGTAGGCCAGCTGGTAGTCCATGCCGTCGACGTAGTCGGCCTGGGGGCGCAGCGGGGTGCCCTGCACGAGGATCCGGGCGTCGGCGAGCGAGTACGCGCTGGTCGGGGCTGCACCTACGGGCCAGGGGCGGGCGTAGGTGAACGTCAGCGACGTCAGGTACTGCGCCGAGGTGCCGCCCAGGCCGGTCACGGTGACCTTGGTGCTGGTGGCCCCGGCGGCGGTCGCGACGAAGGCGACCGTGCGCTGACCCGACGGGTTGCCGGCCGCGTCGGACGTGGTCGCCGTGACGTCGAGCAGCCCGCAGGCCGAGGTGCCGCACACGCCGCCGCTCTGCGCGGCCGGGTGGCGGATCGTCACGGCGGTCACCCCGACGGTGCCCGGTGAGTCGTTGCGCACCGTGACGGTCAGCGGGCCGCTGTCGGCCGAGCCGGTGTTCTCCAGGTGGACCGCGTCGAGCCAGTTGCCCTGCTGGTCGGCGTAGACCTCGTTGGGGCCCTGGGCCAGGGGGGTCACGGTGAAGGCCGGTGCCTGGTACCCGCCGACGGTCAGGGTCGGGGTGGCACCCCACGTGCGCAGGCTCGTCGTCTCGGTGCTGCCGTCGAGCACGGTGGTCGTGATCCCGCCGGTGCCGTCGAGCTGGGTGTCCAGCGCGGTGAGGGCGGGTGCGAGCACGTGGTCGGCACCGGAGGCCTTGGCACTGCTGTAGGTGAAGGTCACGGTGATCGTGGTCGGCGCCTGGTGCACGCGTTGGCGGACCTCGAGGTGCTGCCAGCCGTCGGCCTGGCACCCTCCGACGGCGCTCACCTGGTAGCCGCCGTCGTCGGTGATCGCCCAGTCCGCGTACTCGCACGCGACGCGCAGCCAGAACGTGCGGTCCAGCACGGCGGCGTCGTCGTCGGTGACCCGCAGCCCGTCGGTGGCCCGCACCAGGGTCACCCGTTGGGTCACGGGCCCGGAGTCGGCGGTGAGCGTGGCCGACGGGCTGGAGTAGGCGACGTGGTACGACGGGGTGTCGGTCACCCGGATCCGTGTGACCTCGGCGCTGCGGACGGTGTGCCACTGGGCGGCGTCGTCCTGGTAGGTGCTGCTGACCACGATCGGCGCGCCGGTGTGCGGGGACGCCCCGGGCACGAGTGCGGAGTCGACGGTGCCGGCGCCGGCGCCGAACGCCAGGCCGGCCGCGACCTTGAACGCCACGGCCGCCGAGGTGGTTCCTTCGGCGAACGTGTACGTCACGGTGCCGGTGGGCAGGGTGGTCGACGTGCTGGTGCCCGTCCCGGTCTGCGCCCCGTAGGTCAGGGTCTCCACGTCGGGGGTGTAGAGCCCGTCGACGACGACTCCTTCGAGGGCCGCCCCGAGTCCGGCACCGGTGTACGTCCACCCGTCGGCCGTGGGCTCGAAGCCGGGCAGGTCGGCGGCCGTCACGACGTTGCGCAGCCGGATGGTCAGCGTCGGGGTGTTGACCGCGTCGGAGTCGTCGGGGAACTCGGCCAGCACCTGGACGGTCTTGGGTGCGTCCCGCAGGTCGCCGAAGTCGTACTCGAAGACGTCACCGGCGCCGACGGCGCTGAGCACCGCGTCGGCGCCCTGCAGGCACAGGTAGTCCTCGCCGGTGACGCAGTCGCCGCTGCCGGAGGCCCACGCGGACCCGGACGGGGAGAGCACGAAGGCGGCGCCGGCCACGAGCACGCCGGCCAGCAGCCCGACCGACAGCCACGAACGCCACCCGAGCCGTCCCCGGTGCCGCCCGCGCCCCGACCCGGTGCGTGCCACCCGGCGCCGCACCACGTCGGGCAGGTGCACACGCGTCACGGGTCGGAGCTCCTCAGGCCGGGCGGCCCTCGCGGGGGGCGGGGACGAACGCCCTATCGGGCGCGGTGTCCTCGTCCTGAGGGGACGTCGGGGGTGCGGCGACGCCGGTGAGGAACTTGTGGGTGCGAGCACCCAGACGGGCGCCGCGGCGGGCGTCGTCGGAGGTGCGACGCAGGTCCGCGCCGGCGTTGGCGCCGCGCCGGTTGGGCGCGGCCGGGGCCGCGCTGAGCTCCTTGAGGTAGAGCCGCGCGTCGTTGACGACCCGTTCGGGGTCGGCGCTGCCACGCGCCGAGACCGAGGCTCCGGAGCGGACCGTGGGCCACCGCACCCGCGACAGGTGGGCGGGCAGCTGGGTGGGTGTGCTGGCGGCTGCCATGAGCGCCTGCCGCAGTGCCTCGACCTCGGCGCCGACGCGGTGCGGGGGTGTGTCGGGCAGGACGCCCAGCACGACGATCTCGCCACCGCCGACGCGGCCGACGAACGCACCCGCCGGGGCGGCGGCGACGATCTGCGCGACGACCTGGGCCACGACGACGTCACCGGCGGCGCGGCCGGCGATCTCGTTGACGACCTCCAGGCCTTCGGCGCGCAGGACGACCGCGACGATCCGGTTCGGGGTGTGCGCGATCGAGCTGCACCACGCCTCGAGGGTCAGGTCGAGCGAGTCGCGGTTCATCACGCCGGAGACGGCGTCGCACGCGGCGGCGTCGCGGAACGTGCGCACCAGGTGGTCGAGCAGGTCCGAGGCGGGGACCCAGCCCCATTCCTCGCCCCGCACGACCAGGTCCGGTGCGGGCGATCCCTGGGCGGCCAGGTGCTGCGCGGCGGCGAGCAGCGGCAGCTCCGCGTCGACGACGAGCGCGGGTGCCGTGGTCAGGTGCCGCACCTTGCGGAACGCCGACCGGAGCTCGAGGCCCGGCCCGAGGCGGTCCCGGGTCAGCACGCCGGCACGGTCGGTCCGCGGGTCGTCCGTCACCACCAGCGCCTGCAGGTCGGGCTGGTCGCGCAGCAGCCGGACCACGTCCGAGGCGGGGGCGTCACGCCGCACCACGCGCGCCGGGCGCGCGATCGACCCGACGGCCGAGGACGCCGGCTCGGCGCCGACCACGGGCACCTCGACGAACGTCGGCAGCGGTCGGGCCATGACTCGTCCGATCGGCAGCGGCCCGCCGGTGGTGAGCACCCGACCGGGAACTCACCCGGTCGCCTGCGGCGCGCGGCGGGGCTCTCAGCCCAGGATGCGCAGCACGCGCTCCAGCCGGGCCGCACGCACGTCGTCGTTCGGTGCCGTCATCAGGGGGTGCAGCACCGAGTAGCGGTCCTGCCTGCTCAGGGCCTCGAACCGGGCGCGCGCGGCGGGGGCGTCCTGCAGCGCGGCACGCAGGTCGTCGGGGACCTGCGCCGTGGCCGACCCGGCGTACGCCCGGTCCCATCGCCCGTCCTGCCGGGCCCGTTCGACCTCGGCGAGCCCGCGCGGCCGCATCCGGCCCTCGGCGTCGAGGCGGGCGACGTGCACCTGGTTCTGCTGCGACCACAGCGAGCGTGCGCGCCGTGGGCTGAACCGTTGCAGGAAGGTGGTCGCGTCCCGTGCGCGCTTCTGGCCGTCGATCCACCCGCTGCACAACGCCTCGTCGAGCGCTGCGGCGTAGGTCAGCGACGTCGGCTGGACGACCCCCTTCTTGGCCAGGACGAGCCAGACGGCGTCGGTGTCGTCCTCGTGCACGTCGAGCCAGGCGCGCCAGGCGGCCGCGTCGGCGACCGTGAGGGTGCTCAGGACGGCGTCACCCATGCGGTCCCCCTTGGTGCGGTGGTCCCGACGCCGTCGGGGGCGGCGCAGGTGAGCGCACCGCCTGAGGAAGCATGGCAGAGCGTCCGACGGCGGCAACCTCGGCGACCGGAACGTGCGACCGCGACACACTACCGAGCATCCGGTAGGTATGTCGTACGATCGTCCCGACCGCACCCGGTCCCGATGACGAGACCCCTCCCCCGAGCCCGACCCGCCCGGTCGCTCGGCAGGTCCGGCGACGAAGGAGACACCGATGACCCCGCGTCCGCACGAGCACGACCAGGCCGCCCCCGCCGAGGTGACCTGGGTCGTCACCACCGCGACCGCCCCCTGGCAGACCCGCGAGAACCTGGCGCTCGGCCCCGTCACCGCCATGCCGGACGTGTTCGTCGAGACGGACAAGGCCGCGCAGGTCGTGGAGGGCTTCGGGGCGTCCTTCAACGAGCTGGGCTGGACGTCGCTGGCCCTGCTCACCGACGGCGAGCGGGCGCAGATCCTCGACGAGCTGTTCACCCCGGGCGTCGGCGCGAACCTCACACTGTGCCGCATGCCCGTGGGCGCCAACGACTTCTCCCGCGACTGGTACTCCTACGACGAGGTCGACGGCGACCTCGCACTCGAGCACTTCTCCGTCGAGCACGACCTGGACACCCTGGTCCCCTTCATCCGCGCCGCGCAGGAGCGCCAGCCCGCGCTGCGCCTGTGGGCCTCGCCGTGGAGCCCGCCGAGCTGGATGAAGACCAACGGCCACTACGCCGGCGCCCTGCCGATGCCCGGCATCCAGGACGTCGACAACGGCCTGCGGCCCGACCAGGTGGGCCGCGAGGGCACCGACATGTTCCGGCTCGAGGAGCCCTACCTGCAGGCCTACGCCGCCTACTTCGGCCGGTTCGTCGACGCCTACCGTGAGCTCGGCATCGACATCGGCATGGTCATGCCGCAGAACGAGTTCAACTCGCCGCAGGTGTTCCCCAGCTGCACGTGGACCCCGCAGGGCCTGGCCCGGTTCATCCGGCACCTGGGCCCGCAGATGCGTCGGCGCGGCGTCGAGGTGTTCCTCGGCACGCTCGAGCGCGGCGACGACGCCCTGGTGCAGGGCGTGCTGGACGACCCCGAGGCGGCAGCCGAGCTGGCCGGCGTCGGCATCCAGTGGGCCGGCAAGGCCGCGGTCCCGTTCGTGCACCGTGACCACCCCGAGCTGCGGATCTACCAGACCGAGCAGGAGTGCGGCGACGGCCTCAACGACTGGCGGTACTGCCGGTACGCCTGGGGGCTCATGCGCCACTACTTCAGCCACGGCGCCAGCGCCTACATGTACTGGAACGTCTCCCTGCTGCGCGGCGGCCTGAGCCGGTGGGGCTGGGCGCAGAACTCGTTCGTCACGGTCGACGCGCAGAGCCGGACGTACGTGTGGAACCACGAGTACCACCTGCTCAAGCACGTCAGCCACTTCGTGCAGGTCGGCGCGCAGGTCGTCCCCACGGTCAGCTACACGGGGTTCGAGAACCAGCTGGTCTTCCGCAACCCGGACGGCACGCTCGTGGTCGTCGTGCACAACCCGGAACCGCACGAGCAGGCTGTGCGCGTGCTCGTCGGCGGCCAGGTGCTGACCCCGACGCTGCCCGCGGACTCGTTCAGCACGTTCGTCGTCCCCGCGCCGGCCGCCGACTGACCACCTGTCCGCAGCGACCCTCGAACGGGACGGGGCCCGACCGGTTCGTCCGGCCGGGCCCCTGGCTCACCTCGCGCCCGAGGTGCCCTCGTCGTACGACCTCACGGCGCGGTCGTGTACGCGGTCAGCTCGCCGATCGACCACCACTCCGGCGCCGAGCCGGTCTGCACGATCCGCACGTAGCGGGCCGTCGTGGTGGTGAACGAGATCGGCCGCTTCCAGCCGAAGCCCGGTCCGGTGGCCACCGTCGTCCACGTGGTGCCGTTCGTCGACAGCCTCACCTCGAACATCCGCGGGTAGTCCCACCGGTCGTTGCTGCGGGTCTGCAGGACGATCGAGCCGATCTGCCGCGCCGAGCCCATGTCGACCTGGAACCACTGGCCCGGTGCCTGCGAGGTGCCGGTGGCCCATCGCGTGCCGGTGCTGCCGTCGATGGCCCCGGCGGCCGACCCGCCGGGTTCGGTGACCGAGGCGGAGGCCGTCCAGCCGCTGGTGCTGATGGCCGTGCGGTTCACCGTGTCCAGACCGCCCGCGTAGTGCTGGGCGGTGGCGATCATGCGGGTGTTGGCCGAGAACGCCGACGTGCCGAACTTGGCCAGGCGCGACCGGAACGAGTCGGCGTCGTCGCTGTTGATGATCGGCACCGGGTTGAGGTTGGTGTTGTAGAAGCCCCAGTACCCCCCGCCGCCGTCCTGCGGACCGCGCACCTTGTACGCCCAGTTCGTCCACGAGACGTCGACCGCGTTGAGGCCCGCCATGAACCGGGCCCAGATGTCATCGAAGTAGTACCAGGAGTACTCCCCGTAGAGCACGGGCACTCCCGGGTTCGTCAGGCGCCCGACGACGTCGGCCAGCTGGGTGGTGACGACCGCGTTCTGGGCATCCCAGTCCTGGCCGTTGGGCATGTCGTACGGGTGCAGCTGGTACATGACGTTCGTCCAGCCGTAGGTGGACGGCATCGCGACCTTGTCCCAGCCGAAGAACGCGCCCAGGACGACCAGGTGGTCGGGGTCGACGGCACGCACCGCGTCGTACAGGCGGTCGTAGACGGCGCTCTTCTGGGCGACGTCGTCGGCGTCCTCGCCGTAGTCGAGCAGCGGCTCGTTGATGAGGTCGTACCCGGCGACCGTCGGGTTGCCCTCGTACCGCGCGGCGATCGCCGACCAGATCTGCACGGCCCAGTCCTGGTACGTCGAGGAGCCCCAGAAGCCGTTCGGGTTGGGTCCGACCCGACCGCAGCTGCCCCACGGGCACCCGCCGCCGGGCACGGTGTGCAGGTCGAGCAGCACGTAGATGCCGCGCTCCCCCGCCTCCTGCACCAGCCAGTCGATCCGCGACCACGGGTCCGCCTTCCACGTGCCGTCGAGCTCGAGCAGCTCGTTCCAGCCGATGGGCAGACGGATCGTGTTGAGCCCGATGGCCGCGATGTTGTCCAGGTCGGTCTCGGTGATCCAGGTGTCGCGGTGGGTGTCGATGATGTCCTGCGCCTCGGCGGCACCGAACCGTTCGTCGAGCGCGAGCCGCAACGAGTAGTCGTCGTTGTTGAGCGCGACGGTGAGCTCGCCGATCGACCACCAGGAGCCGGAGGTGCCGGTCTGGGTGACGCGCAGGTAGCGGCCGCTGGTCGCGGAGAAGTTCACGGTCGTGGCCTTGACCGTGCCCGTGCCGGTCGCCACGGTCCGCCAGGTGGTGGCGTCGTCGGAGACCGCCACGGTGAACGCGCGCGGGTAGTCGGTCTCCGAGGAGGTGTTCTTCTCGGTGTCGAGCGTGACGTTGTTGAACGTGAGGCGAGCACCGAGGTCCACCTGCACCCACTGCCCGGGGGCCTGCGGTGCGCCGGTGGTCCACCGGGTGCCGAGGTTCCCGTCGGTGACGGCGCCGGTGGCACCCCCGGGCGCGGTGGTCACGGACCAGCCCGCCCGGTCGATCGCGCTGCCGCTGGTCACGGCGATCTCCGAGATCGACCACCAGTTGGCCTTCACGCCTGTCTGCGTGATCCGCAGGTAGCGCATCCAGGTCGACGTCCACAGGTCGCTCGTCACGATCCGGTTGGTGCCGAACCCGGAGCCGATCTTGGTCCAGGTGCTGCCGTCGGTGGACCCGGCGAGCTCGTAGCTGGCCGGGTAGTCGTTCGGGTAGGCGGCGCCGGAGTCGAACAGGACCTTGCTGACCTCGGTGTTCGTGCCGAGGTCGAGCGTGTAGCTCTGGCCGGCGACCTGGCTGGTGCCGGTGGTCCAGCCGGTGGTGACCTGGCCGTCGATGGCGGCTGCGGCCGTGGTGCCGCCGCCGGTGACGCTGGCGGACGCCGTCCGGCCGTTGTTGTTGAGCACGGGGTCGGAGAACAGGTTGAGCTCGGCCACGGACCACCAGGGCGCCGCGCTGCCCTGCTGGACGACGCGCACGTGGCGGGTCACCTGGGGGGCGAACCGGGTGGTGGTGATCTCCGCGGTCACGCCGGTCTGGGCCGCACCGGGGGCCGCGGCGACGCTCGCCCAGGTGACGCCGTCGGACGAGACCAGCACCTCGTACGCCGCCGGCCGGTCGGTCGTCGAGCCCCCGGCGTCGAGCGTGATGCGGTTGACCAGGGTCGGCGCACCGAGGTCGACCTGCACCCATTCCCCGCCGGTCTGCGCGGCGCCGCTGGTCCAGCGGGTGTCGAGGTCGCCGTCGAGGATCGCGGCGGCCGAGCCGCCGGAGGCGGTGGCGCTCCAGCCGGTGCGGTCGAGGGCGAACTCCCCCAGCGGCGACATCCAGTCCTCGAAGGTGAGCCAGCCGCCGAGGTTCGTGCCCCGCAGGTTGACGACCTCTCCGGTGCCGTGCCCGGTGCGCAGCACGGCCCCGTTGGCGGCCAGGAAGTCCGAGTCGTCGAGCGCGACCGCCTGGGCGGGTGCGCTCGCGCCGGGCAGGAGGGCAGTAGCCGTGAGGAGCCCGGCGGCTGCGAGCGCGCCGAGGGTCCGGCGTCGGGTGGTGCGGGGTGGCCCGAGGGGTTCTCGGGACAGGTGTCGCTTCATCATGTCTCCTTTGACATCGACCGTGCTTCACCGCGGGTCTCCGCCGGCGGGTGCTTGCGGAGACTTATAGCGCGACATACGATAAGCACTGAAGGAACCGATGTGAAGACCCACGGGCAAGGACGCCCGACTCCGTACCCGCCCGCGTGCCCACCTGCGACGGGCACGGTCGGGTCGCTCCACGCAGGAACCTGCGCGCACCACCGCGTCGCCGCCCCGCCCGGGCGGCCGCGTGACCCCCAGAGAAGAGGAATCTCGATGAAGAGAACCCCGACGACGGCCCTCGCGCTCGTCTGGCTCGGCGGGCTGGCCCTCGGCCTGACCGCCTGCTCCCAGCCCTCCGACGGCGCAGGCGAGGGCGCCGCCGACGAACCCCTCACCGTGTGGATCATGGGCGACTCCGGCGCCAACTTCGAGAAGCTCGTCGCACCGTTCACCGACGAGAGCGGCGTCGAGGTCGACGTGGTGGCCATCCCGTGGGACGGCATCGACGAGCGGCTGACCACCGCCGTCGCCTCGGGCGACGGACCCGACGTGCTGCAGGTCGGCCTGTCCAAGCTGCGCACGTTCGCCGACGCCGGCGCACTCATGCCGCTCGACGACGCCATCGCCGACCGACCCGCGCTGGCCGCGACGAACTTCGCCGACGGCGTCGCCGGCGAGGCCACCGCGATCGAGGGCGCGACGGTCGCCATCCCCTGGGTCAGCGACACGCGGGTGCTGTTCTACCGCTCCGACATCCTCACCGCGGCCGGCATCGACACCCCGCCCGCCACCTGGGACGACCTGCGCGCCGACGCCGCCACCCTCGCCGCCCGCGGCGAGGGCCAGTACGGCTACTACATCCCCCAGTGGGACAGCGCACTGCCGGTCATCATGACCTGGTCGCAAGGCGGGGACATCCTCGACAGCAACGGCACCATCGACTTCGACACCCCGGAGTTCGAGGCCGCGGTCGACCTCTACACCGGCCTCTACGCGGACGGCAGCGTGCCCGTCAACGGCGACTTCGACCAGACGCAGGGCTTCGTCACCGGCGTCACCCCGATGCTGATCAGCGGGCCCTACCTGGCCAAGTCGATCGCCGACGCGGCACCCGACCTCGAGGGTGACTGGGGCGTGACCACCGTCCCCACCGCCGAGACCGGCACCTCGCTGTTCGCCGGCTCGTCCATGGGCCTGTGGAAGGACACCCCGCAGAAGGACGCCGCCCTCGACCTGCTCGAGTTCCTGTCCGACCCGGCCACCCAGGTCGACTGGTTCGAGATCAACGGCGAGCTGCCCACCGTCAAGGCCGCCCTGGAGGACCCCGCCCTCACCGGCGACCCGCTGGTCGCGGTGTACTCCGCCCAGCTGGCCGACGCCGCGGTGCTCCCCCTCGTGCCGAACTGGGACGGCGGCACCGGCGCCGACCTGCTCACCGCCCTGAACTCGATCGCCCTGCAGGGCGCCGACCGCGACGAGGCGCTCGCGGCCCTGCGCGAGGCCACCGCGGACGTCAGCGTCGGATGAGGTCGCGGGTGGGGCGGTCGGACCGGTCGCCCCACCCGTCCCACCCAGCCGCCGCCACCCGTCCGCGACGTCCACGTCGACCACGACCACGAGCTGAGAGGTCATGAAGAAGCACTCGCTCGCCCCGTACCTGTTCGCCTCACCGGCGATGCTCCTGCTGGTGGCCTTCGGCGTCCTGCCGATCGGCGTGGCCGCCGTGGTGTCCCTGACCGACATGGACATCTCCGGCCTGGCCGACCGGTCGAACGTCACGTTCATCGGCCTGGCCAACTACACGGCCCTGCTCGACGACCCCGACTTCTGGAAGGCCCTGGGCAACACGGCGTTCTTCGTGCTCGTCGGCGTCCCGGCCGTCGTCGGGTTGTCGCTGGCGACCGCGCTGCTGCTGCACCGCAGCGACGGCCGCCTGGCCCGGGCCCTGCGCTCGTTCTACTTCGTCCCGGCCGTCACCGGCATCGTGGCCATCTCGCTGGTGTGGGGGTACCTCTACAACACCCAGTTCGGGCTGTTCAACTGGCTGCTCGGCGAGGTCGGCATCGCACCCGTGCAGTGGCTCTCCGACCCCACGCTGGCCAAGTTCTCCGTCGCGCTCGTGGCCGTGTGGCGCGGCACCGGCCTGAACATCATCATCTTCCTCGCCGCACTGCAGGCCGTCCCGCGCGAGTACCTCGAGGCGGCCTCGCTCGACGGCGCGGGCGAGTGGCGGACCACCCGCTCCATCGTGATCCCGCTGCTGGGCTTCGCGATCTTCTTCGTCACGATCACCACGGTCATCGCCTGGTTGCAGTTCTTCGACGAACCGTTCGTGCTCACCGACGGCGGCCCGCTCGGGGCGACCACGTCCATGTCGGTGTTCCTCTACAAGGAGGGGTTCCGGCTCAACCAGTTCGGGTACGCCAGCGCAGGGTCGCTCGTCCTGTTCGCGATCATCGCGGTCGTCACCGTCATCCAGCTGCGTGTGAGGAAAGCCGATGTCGAGTACTGAGACGACCGTGGCACCGGCGCCGAGCGCCCCGCGCACGCCCACCCCCCGGCCGAGCGCCCCGCGCAGGCGGCGCAAGGACAGCTCCTCGCGCCGCACCCTCAACGTCCTGGTCCTGACCGCGCTCACGTGCGGCGCCGTGCTGACCGCGTTCCCGCTGCTGTGGATGCTCAGCGGGTCGGTGAAGAGCCAGCGCGAGTCCATCACCCCGCCGCCGAGCCTGATCCCGCGCGAACCCACGACCGAGAGCTACGTCCGGCTGTTCACCGAGCTGGACTTCGGGCGTTACCTGCTCAACACGATCGCCGTCGTGCTCATCGGGGCGGTCGGGCTGCTGCTCATGGCCATGGCCGGCTACGCGTTCGCGAAGTTCGAGTTCCGCGGCAAGAAGACGATGTTCTTCCTGGTGCTGGCCACGCTGATGATCCCTGTACAAGTCACCATGATCCCGACGTACCTGATCCTCAACAGCCTGCAGCTGACCAACACGCTGCTCGGCATCGCACTGCCGACCCTGGTCAGCGGGTTCAGCATCTTCCTGTTCCGGCAGTTCATGACCACCATCCCCACCGAGACGATGGAGGCCGCCCGGCTCGACGGCGCGGGCGAGGTCCGGCTGTTCGCGCAGATCGTGCTGCCGCTGTCCAAGCCGATCCTCGCCGTGCAGGCCGTGCTGACGTTCATCGCCGGCTGGAACAGCTTCCTGTGGCCGCTGGTCATCGCCGGCGACCAGCGCCTCTACACGCTCTCGGTCGGGCTGTCCCTGCTCAACCAGCAGATCGCGGTCGACCCGCCGCTGCAGATGGCCGCCGCCTCCGTGATGGTCGTGCCCGTCCTCGTCGTCTTCGTCGTCTTCCAGCGCTACGTCGTGCAGGGCTTCGCGCTCTCCGGCCTCAAGTGACCCAGGAGCCCTCCGTGACCACCACAGCCACCACCGCCACCGCCGCCACCACCGCTGGCATCCTCGCCACCACAGCCACCGTCGGCAGCCGGTTCGCCCCCCGTCCTGCCCACCTCGACGGGTTCGTGCACGCCCACGACGGGCACCTGGTCGACGGTGCCGGCCGCCAGCTGCTGCTGCGCGGCATCGGGCTGGGCAACTGGCTGCTGCCCGAGGGCTACATGTGGCGGTTCGGCGCGGGCGCGCAGTCCCCCCGGCAGATCGAGACCCTCGTCGACCGCCTCGCCGGTGCGGACTACGGCGCGCAGTTCTGGCCACGCTTCCGCGAGGCGTTCCTCACCGAGACGGACGTGGTCGCCATCGCCGCCGCCGGGTTCGACCACGTGCGCGTGCCCATCAACGCCCGCGTCGTCCAGCACCCCGACGGGCGCCCCCGCGAGGACGGCCTGGCCCTGCTGGACCGTCTCATCGGGTGGTGCCGGACGCACCGCCTGTGGGTGCTGCTCGACCTGCACGGAGCACCCGGCGGGCAGACGGGCACGAACATCGACGACTCCCCGCGCGGGCTGCCCGAGCTGTTCATGGACGCCACCTACCGCGAGCGCACGCTGCGCCTGTGGCGTGACCTGGCCGAGCGGTACGCCCGCGAGACCACCGTGCTGGGCTACGACCTGCTCAACGAGCCCCTGCCTCACGAGTGGCAGCACCGGTACGCCGACGAGCTGGTCGACCTGTACCGCGACCTGACCACGCAGATCCGCGCGGTCGACCCGGACCACCTCATCGTGTACGAGGGATCGCACTGGGCCACCAACTGGGACGTGTTCACCCAGGTGTGGGACGAGAACTCGCTGCTGCAGTTCCACAAGTACTGGTCGTCGCCGGACCGCCCGAGCATCGCCCGGTACCTGCGCACCCGCGACGAGCTGGGTCTGCCGATCTACATGGGCGAGGGCGGGGAGAACACCCTGGAGTGGATCTACACCGCGTTCCGGCTGTACGAGAGCGAGGGCATCGGTTGGAACCTGTGGCCCTGGAAGAAGATCGACACCCGCACCTCCCCCGTGTCGGTGGTGGCCCCCGAAGGGTGGGCGCAGGTGGTGGCGGCCGCCGAGGAGCCCGAGGGCACCCCGGCGATCAGCCCCGCGACGGCCCAGGGAGTGCTCGACGACCTGCTGGAGGCGATGCGGTTCGAGCACGCGACCTGGCAGCCCGACGTGGTCGCGGCCGCCACGGGCTGCGCGCCCGCCCGCCTGCCCGCCTGGGGCTTCGGGTTCCGGGGCGCCGGCCGGTCCTACGCCACCGCCGCTGCGCACCCGCTGCCGGGGATCCGCGAGGATGACGCCGTGTCGATCCGCTTCACGAGCGACCAGCCCCACCCCGAGAACCCGTTCCAGCAGACCGACGGACGGCCCTACGCACCCGAGGAGCAGCTCATGGTCGAGCTCGGCCCCGGCGACTGGCTCGAGTACGAGCTGGAGGGCGACCTCGACCCGTCCGCCGTGCGCGTGCTCGGACCGCAGGGCACGCCCGCGCCCGTGCGGGTCGAGCGCGTCGAGCGCGGCCTGCGCGTGAGCGCCACGGCACCCGCGTCGCTGTGCACGCTCCACCTGCGCGGGACCCACCGTCCATGACGAGCCCCGACCTGCCCCTGCGCCGCGCCGCGGTGCTCGCACCCCGACGCGCCACTGTCACCTCGTTGCGTCGGCACAACCGTGCGCTCGTGCTCACCCATGTCGTGCTGGCCGGCCAGACCTCCCGGGCCGACATCGCCCGGGACTGCGGGCTCTCGCTCGCCTCGGCGACGAACCTGGTCACCGAGCTCGTCGAGGAGGGGCTCGTCGAGGAGGTCGGCACGGTCTCCTCGCAGGGCGGCCGACCCATCACGCTCGTGGCACCCCGGCCCGACGGCGCCTACCTGGTGGGTGCCGACGTCGGCGAGCGCGGGGTCGCCGTCGAGCTGTTCGACCTGCGGATGCGCCGCGTGGACCGTGAGTTCCGGGGCGGGCACGCGCAGGAGCTGCCCGAGATGATCGGCCGCGACCTCACCGAGGCGCTCGCCGCGCTGCAGGAGCGCAACCCGCAGGCGTGGACCCGGCTGGCCGGGATCGGCCTGGGGCTGCCCGGCATCGTGGAGACCGACGCCGACGGGCGGCAGGTGCTCTACGCCCAGAGCCTGGGCTGGGACCCCGTGCCGATCACCGATCTGGTCCCCGGGCGTCCCGACGTCGTCGCGGACAACGGCGCCAAGACGCTCGCCAAGGCCGAGCAGTGGTTCGGCGCCGCGCGCGGCGTACGGCACGCGCTGGTCGTGCTGCTCGGCCGCGGCGTGGGCCTGGGCATGGTCGTCGACGGCGTGCTCCAGCAGGGGGCGCACAGCAGCGCCAGCGAGTGGGGGCACGCCAAGGTGGAGCGCGCCGGTCGCCCGTGCCGCTGCGGGGGGCACGGCTGCCTCGAGGCGTACGTGGGCGCCGACGCGATCCTGGAGGCCTGGGCGGCCACCGGTGCCCAGTTCGAGGGGTCCGGGTGGCGTGCGCTGGGCGAGCTGCTCGAAGCCGCCGAGCGGGGGGAACCCGGGGCGACGGCCGTGGTCGACGACGTGGTCGACACGCTCGGTCCGGCTCTGGGCAGCCTGGTCAACCTGACGAACCCGCAGCGCATCGTCATCGGCGGCTGGGTCGGTCTGCGGCTCATGCCGACGCTCGGGCCCCGCATCGAGGCGGCGGTGCGCGCCAGCGCGCTCAGCCGGCCGGCCGGCCAGTTCACGCTGCTGCCGGCCACGTTCGGTGGGGACACGGTGGCGGTCGGCGCGGCGCTGCTGCCGCTCGAACGGCTCATCCACGGCGACGAGCCGGAGCCCCGGTGACGGTGGTGGGCGCGACTCACCCGGACGCCGCCACCACGCGGCACGTACCGCAGGTACGGTATCGGCACACGTCGCCGGGCTGACGACAGGCGAGACCGACTCCGCGAAGACTGGTCACCGCACGCGCCGCCGGCTGCGTCGTGACCGCAGAAGGAGTCGGGAATGAGGCCACACCGACCGGAGCCCACCACGGGCCAGGTCGCGCGACGCGGCGTGTGCCGCACGACCGCGAGCGCGTGATCCGATGAACGGTTCCCTCAGGGTCGCCCTGGTGCTCGACGACTCCCTGGACCGCCCGGACGGCGTCCAGCAGCACGTGCTGACGCTCGGGCGCTGGCTCACCGAGCAGGGCCACGACGTGCACTACGTCGCCCCGTCCACCACCCGCGAGGACCTGCCGCAGCTGCACCGGGTGGGGCGTTCCCTGGCGGTGCGCGCCAACGGCAACCGGCTCAGCACCCCGACCTTCACCCGCCGCCGCGAGCTGCGGACCGTGCTGGACGACCTGGTGCTCGACGTCGTGCACGTGGCGATGCCGTGCAGCCCGTTCCTGGCCGGTCGGCTCGTCACGCAGGTGCCGGCCACGACCGCGGTCGTCGGCACGTTCCACATCGTGCCCGCCGGCCCCGTGATCGCGGTGGGTGCCCGGGTGATGGGCCTGACGCAGCGCCGCCAGCTGCGTCGCTTCGACCGGATGCTGGCCGTCTCCGACCCGGCCCGGCAGTTCGCCGACGAGGCGTTCGGCCTGGACGCCGTGGTCGTGCCGAACCCCATCGACGTCGAGGCCTTCGTCACCGAGCGGCCCGCCGAGCCCGGCTCGGACCCCGTCCGCATCCTGTTCCTGGGGCGGCTCGTCGAGCGCAAGGGTGCACCTCACCTGCTGCGCGCCGTCGCCGCGATGCGCCGTGACGAGCTGACCCAGGTGCCGTTCCGGGTGACCGTCGCCGGGCGAGGACCGCTGCTGGAGGAGCTGCAGGCGTTCGTGCGCACGGAGGGCCTCGACGGTGTCGTGGACTTCCCGGGGTTCGTGGCCGAGGACCAGAAGGCCGCGCTGCTCGCCGAGGCGGACGTCGTGGCGCTGCCCAGCCTGGGCGGGGAGAGCTTCGGCATCAGCGTCGTCGAGGCCCTGGCCGCCACGCACGGCACCGTGCTCGCCGGTGACAACGCCGGGTACCGCGAGGTCATGGGCCCCCTCACCGACCAGCTGGTCCCCGCGCAGGACACCGCACGGTTCGCCCGGTTGCTGGCCGCGCACGTCGACGGCCCCCGCCGCTCGCCCGAGGTCCGCACCCGCCAGCTCGCGCAGGCGCGGAACTTCGACGTCGAGCTCGTCGGGCCGCGCGTCGTGGCCACCTACCGCGACGCGCTCGCCGCCCGCCGTGGGCGCCCCGTCCCGGTCGCGGTCCCGGTCGACGTCGACGTGGCTGCCGGCTGAGCGTCGACACCGGCCCGGGCTTCGGGCCGAGGACCGACACCGGGCAGGGCATCGACACCGGCGGCGGGCGCCCGCTAGCCTGCGAGCGACGAGGTGGTCACGCGCGTCGTCGCAGGTGAGGACGTCGATCCGGACGGTGCGCAAGCTCCCCTCGCACCTTTCGTGGCCTGTCCCGTACCGCTCGCTCCTCCCCCTGACTGAGGGCTGATGCCGCACAGCACCGTGTTCGAACGTTCCGCTCCGTCCCCCGCCGCCGTGCGCGATGCGTTGAGCGAGGTGCGCGCCTCGGCCTTCTGGCTCGACGACGTCGCCGACGAGCGCGTGCTGCACCCCCCGCTGGCCGGTGCGGTCGAGGCCGACCTCGTGGTGGTCGGCGGCGGGTACGCCGGGCTGTGGACGGCGCTGCGAGCACTCGAGCGTGAGCCCGGCCGCACCGTCGTGGTGCTCGAGGGGCAGCGGATCGCCTGGGCGGCCTCCGGCCGCAACGGCGGGTTCTGCGAGGCCAGCCTCACGCACGGCGAGGAGAACGGGCAGCGCCGCTGGCCCGAGGAGCTGGACACGCTGGAGCGACTGGGCGCGCAGAACCTCGACGACATCGAGTCGACGGTGGCCCGGTACGGCTGGGTCTGCCACTTCGAGCGCACGGGCACGCTGACCGTGGCTGTCGAGCCGCACCAGGTCGACTGGCTCGACGACCCGCTCGACCAGGACCAGGTGCGCGCCGAGGTGGACTCCCCCACGTACCTGGCCGGTCAGTGGGACCGCCGCTCCACCGCGCTGGTGCACCCGGCCCGGCTGGCCCTGGAGCTGGCCCGCACGGTGGTCGACCTCGGTGGGACCCTGCACGAGCGGTCGGTGGTGCGGGCGCTGGAGTCCGACGGCGACCGGGTCGTCGTCCGCACCGACGACGCGCAGGTCCGAGCCCGTCACGTGGTGCTGGCCACCAACGCGTTCCCGTCCTTGCTGCGCCGCAACGCCCTGATGACCGTGCCGGTGCACGACTACGCGCTGATGACGCAGCCGCTGACCCCCGAGCAGCTGGCCTCGATCGGCTGGACGCACCGGCAGGGCATCGCCGACCTGGCCAACCAGTTCCACTACTACCGGCTCAGCAGCGACAACCGGGTCCTGTTCGGCGGCTACGACGCGATCTACCGTTTCGGGCACCGGTTGCGCGCCGGTCAGGATCAGCGCCCCGCGACCTCGGCACTGCTCGCGAGCCACTTCCTGACCACGTTCCCGCAGCTGGAGGGCGTGCGGTTCTCGCACGCGTGGGGTGGTGCGATCGACACCTGCACACGGTTCTGCGCCTTCTTCGGCACCGCGCGCGCAGGCCGTGTCGCGTACGCGGCGGGATTCACCGGGCTGGGGGTGGGTGCCACGCGGTTCGCGGCCGACGTCCTGCTCGACCTGCTGGACGGCCACGAGACGGAGCGCACCGCGCTGCGGATGGTGCGTGAGCGCCCGCTGCCGTTCCCGCCCGAGCCTCTGGCGGCCATCGGCGTCGGGATGACCAAGTGGTCCCTGGACCGCGCCGACCACCGGGAGGGCCGGCGCAACCTGCTCCTGCGCACGCTGGACGCGATGGGCCTCGGGTTCGACTCGTGAACGACACGTCACCGTGCTCCGCCCTGCTGGACACGGTCGGCGCGGAGGTCGTCCTGCCTGATGTCGTCTCCGCGCAGGGGTGCGTGCTGCGCACCCGTGACGGCCGCGAGCTGGTGGACCTCGAGGCGGGCGTGTGGTGCACACCCCTGGGGCACCACCATCCCGCGGTCGACGCGGCCGTCCGCGGGCGGTCCGACGCCCCGGCGCACACCGGCTACCGCTGGTCCTCACCCGTGGTGCAGCACGCGGCACGGCGTCTGTGCGAGATCGCCGGTCTGCCTGACGGGCGTGCCTTGCTCCTCTCCTCGGGCAGCGAGGCGGTCGAGCTGGCCGTGCGGATCTCCCGTGAGGTCACCGGTCGCGAGCTCTTCGTGCGCCTCGGCGGCCACTACCTGTCGGCGTACGGCACGGCCGGCGCCCCGGGCGGGGGTCGGTGGACCACGACTGCCGAGCTGGCCGCGATGGAACCCGCCCGGCGCACGCAGGTGCTGCGGGACGTCGCGGCGTTCGTGCTGGAGCCGGGCAACGCCTCCGGCCTGGTCGACCTGCCCGACCCCGCGCACGTGCAGCAGGTGTGCGCCGCGGTGCGGGCGAACGGCGGGCTCGTCGTGGTCGACGAGGTCACCACCGGTTTCGGCCGCACCGGCGCATGGTTCGGGTACGAGCACCTGGGCATCACCCCGGACGTGGTCGCGATCGGCAAGGGGTGCGGCAACGGGTACCCGGTCAGCGCGGTCGTTGCTGCGGGGCCCGTGGCGCAGCGCCTGGCCGGGACGGGTCTGCGGTACGCGCAGTCCCACCAGAACGACCCTGCTGGCGCCGCGGTGGTGCTCGCGGTGATCCGGGCCTTCGAGCAGGAGGACCTGCTCGCGCGTGCGTGCGCCCGGGGCGCGCAGCTGCTGGCGGGCCTGTCCGCGGTGGCCGCCCGCTCGGGGGCCGTCGGGCGGGTGCGCGGTCGTGGCCTGCTGTGCGCGTTCGACGTCACCCCGGGGACGGCAGCGGCCGTGCAGGCGGGGCTGCTCGCGCACGGCTACCTGGTGGGCGCTCACGTGGTGCACGACACGATTCGCGTGTACCCGCCGCTGGTGATCTCCGAGCAGCAGGTCGAGGCGTTCGTGCAGACCGTCGAGGCCGTCGTGGCCGCGCCGGGCGCGGGTTCGCACCCCGACCCGTGCTGAGCGGAGCCGTCCCGGGCGGGCAGGGGATGTGCGTCGGGCCCGGCCGATGTGTGAGGCTACGTCCCCATGGGATACGCGCTGGCCATCTTCGACCTGGACGACACGCTCGCCCCGTCCAAGAGCAAGGTCGACCCGACCATCGTCGACATGATCGTCGACCTGACCCGTGTGGTGCAGGTGGCGATCATCTCCGGGGGCCGGTTCGAGCAGTTCGACACCCAGCTGCTCGCCTCGATCGACGACCCGGAGGCGCTGCGCGCCCTGCACGTGCTGCCCACGTGCGGCACCCGCTACCTGGTCAGCGACGGGCAGTCGTGGCGTGAGGTCTACTCCGACCCACTCACCGAGGACGAGCTCGCGCGTGCCGCGGCCGTGGTCGAGGAGGGCGCCCGGGCCCTGGGCCTGTGGGAGGAGGACACCTGGGGTGACCGCATCGAGCTGCGCGGCAGCCAGGTGACGTTCTCGGCCCTGGGTCAGGCCGCCCCGGTCGACGCCAAGAAGGCCTGGGACCCGGACGGCCGCAAGAAGGAGTCGCTGCGCGCCTATGCCGCCGACCGCCTGCCCGACCTGGAGGTCCGTTCGGGCGGTTCGACCTCGGTCGACATCACCCGCAAGGGCATCGACAAGGCCTACGGCGTGAACCGTCTGCTCGAGGGACTGGGCCTGACCCCGCAGGACGCGGTCTTCTTCGGCGACCGGCTCGACGAGGGCGGCAACGACTTCCCGGTGATCGCCACGGGCGTGCCGTGCATCGCGGTCGAGGGCTGGGAGGACACGCCGGCCAAGGTGCGTGCCGCGGTCCCCGCGGCGTTCGAGCTCAGCGACGCCCGGGACTGAGCCGGCTGCACGATCAGCGCAGGGCGACCCCGTCGACCTGCCAGCCGGTGGCGGTCCGTGCGACCGAGAACGCGAAGACGTACGTCTGCGCGGACACCAGGTCGAGGACCGCCACACCGTCCACCTCGCGCGAGCTCAGGTAGCTCTCGTCGGTGGTGAGCTCGACGACGTAGGTGCCGTCGGCGTTGTCCTGCGCGGTGGCGGAGGTCGGGGTGTGCACCAGCAGGCTCGAGCCGCGCGAGACCACCGTGCCACCGCCGAGCTGGTCGGCCATCGACCGGCACCAGCCGCACCCCGGCCCTGACAGCGCGAGCAGCGGTGCGGTGTCGCCGCTGGCGTAGGCGTGGTCCAGCAGGGCGAGCAGGTGGACGCCCGCCGCGATCGCACCGTCGACGTCGGTGCGCGCCAGGTCGGCCGGCGGCGCGGGTGCGGGTGCGGGTGCGGCCACCGTCTCCTCGACGGGTGCGGCGCTCGGCCGACGGCTCACCGTCGGGACGGGTGTGCGGGTGCCGGCTCCCTGCGGCGCGGTGCGGGCGGCCTGCGGCCGGTCCGCCGCCTGCGAAGCGCACCCCCCGAGCACCAGCACGGTCGCGAGCGTGGCACCCAGGGCGAGGGCTCGCCGTCGCCGCCGGGACGGGCGGCCGCCGCGCGCGTCGGCCCTGGCGCGGGGACAGGGGCAGGCCGGTGTGCGCGGACGGGAGCGGGGGCCGTTGCAGGCGGTGCAGGTCATGGCCGGGACGCTAGGCATGCGTACCGGGCGCGGGGTGTCGCAGCCTCGACCCGCGCGAACGCGAGCGCACAGCGCAGGGCTGTGGGCGGTTCAGGCGGGCGTGCCCTCGGCGGCATAGCCGAGCGCCGCCATGCGCCCCTCGGGGTCGAGCCGGGTCAGCAGCGCCGCGGTGATGTCGCCGAGCTGGCCGACCTGCTCGGGCGTGAGTGCGTCCACGACGTGCTCTCGCACGGTCGCCACGTGCCCGGGCGCGGTGGCCACGACCTTGTCCCAGCCGGCCTCGGTGAGCACGGCGTTGGTGGCACGGCGGTCCTGCGCGCAGGGTTCGCGCCGGACGAAGCCGCGTGCCTCGAGGCGGGAGACCACGTGCGAGAGTCGCGGGAGGGTGGCGTTGGTGCGGCTGGCCAGGGCCGTCATCCGCAGCGTGCGATCCGGCGCCTCGGAGAGCAT
The DNA here is from genome assembly GCF_052036975.1 of Cellulomonas soli. Lineage (GTDB taxonomy): Bacteria > Actinomycetota > Actinomycetes > Actinomycetales > Cellulomonadaceae > Cellulomonas > Cellulomonas soli_A. The sequence continues at coordinate 41,340 of NZ_JBQIAR010000012.1, read as the reverse complement.
CGCCAGGGTGAAGTACTCGAAGTGCGTCAGCCCGGCGTCGCGCTGCAGCTGCGTGTCCAGCACCCCGGGCAGCAGCTCGACGACGGCGGCCAGGCGGACCCAGGTGCGTAGCTCGTGGGGTGTCAACCAGCGCGTCTCCGCCGGCTCGTGCGGAGCGTCGGGGTGCTGCTCGTGCGGCGCGGGCCGTGGCAGAGGGCTGTCGGTCATCGAGAGGTCTCCCGTCGGGGCGCGCGGCGGGCGGTGCCGCCCCGAGCCTAGTTCGTCGTGCTCCTTGCGGTCCGGGTGTTGACACCGCGTCCCGCCGTCCGCAAACTACTTGTAGCGACAAGTAAACCACTGCCGCACGGCTCACCACCCAGGAGCAGAACCATGAGCAACGTCACCATCATCGGCACCGGCACCATGGCCCACGCGATCGGCGGCGTCCTCGCCGGCGGCGGCAGCACCGTGACCTACCTCGGCCACGGGGAGCCCGGCACCGTCGACGGCGACATCGTCGTCCTCGCCGTGCCCTACCCCGCCGTCGCCGACGTGCTGGCCACCTACGGCCCGCAGCTGGCCGGCAAGGTCGTCGTCGACATCACCAACCCGCTCGACTTCGCCACGTTCGACTCGCTCGTCGTCCCGGCCGGGTCCTCCGCCGCGGCCGAGATCGCCGCCGCCCTGCCCGACTCGCGCGTGCTCAAGGCCTTCAACACCACGTTCGCCGCGACGCTGACCAGCGGCACCCTCGGAGGCACCGTCCCGACCACCGTGCTCGTCGCCGGGGACGACGCCGACGCCAAGGCCGCCCTGGCCGCCGCGGTCGAAGCCGGCGGCCTGCGGGCCCTCGACGCCGGCTCGCTGGCCCGCGCGCACGAGCTCGAGGCGCTCGGATTCCTGCAGCTGACGCTCGCGGTGTCCGAGAAGATCGCCTGGACCGGCGGCTTCGGCCTGGTCAAGTGACCTCGCTCGACGCGGCCGCCGTCCTGCGGGGCGACGGCCGCGTCGGCACGCCCGGACCCGACAGCTCCCCCGGGCACCGCCGACCGCTCCTGCTCCTGCTGCACGGGTACGGCTCGTCCGAGCGCGACCTGCCCGGCCTCGTCGACCAGCTGCCCCCCGGGCTCGACTGGGCCTCGCCGCGCGCACCGCTGCGCCTGCCGCAGGGCGGGCACGCCTGGGTGCCCATCACCGTGCCCGGCCGACCCGACCCGCAGGCCACGGCCCGCGCCGCCGACGCCGTGCTCGCCTGGCTCTCCGCGCACGTGCCCGCCGACGTCCCCGTCGTCCCGCTCGGCTTCTCCCAGGGCGGGCTGATCGCCACCCAGCTGCTCCGGCACGCCCCTGCACGGTTCGCCGCAGCGGTCGTGCTCTCCGGCTTCGCGCTCGAGGGCCGCCACCCCGGTGACGAGGAGCTGGCACGACGCCGACCGCCCGTGTACTTCGGGCACGGAGACGCCGACCAGGTCATCACGGCCGAGGCGACCGCCCGGACCTCCGCCTGGCTGCCCACGCACACCACACCCACCGATCGCCTGCACGCCGGGCTGGGCCACGGCATCGACGCGGCCGAGCTGGCGGAGGTGGCCGAGTTCCTCACGCACACCCTTGCGCTCGCGCCCTGACCGACGCCCGACCCCACCGCACGCCCGGCGCGCAGCACGCACAGACCGCGCCCAGCCACCGCGCAGGTGCGCGTCGGGCGCGCGTCCGTAGGGTCGACCCAGGAAGCCGACACGACCGGGAGGGGCACCCGTGCACCACGTCCACGTGTTCACCCTCGTGGCGATCGCCGTGCCGGTCGCCGCCCTGTGCCGACGACGCGGTTGGCCGGCGCCGCTGGTGATCGTCGCCGTGGGTCTGGTGGCCTCGTTCGTCCCCGGCGTGCCGCGGTTCGAGATCGACGCCGAGGTGATCCTCGAGTTCGTCCTACCTCCGTTGCTGTACTCGGCTGCGCTGTCCAGCTCGTACCGCGACTTCCGCTCGTCGTGGAACGCCATCACCCGCCTGGGCGTGGGGCTCGTGCTGGTCACCGCACTGGCGGTCGCCCTGGTCGCCGTGGCCGTGCACCCCACGATCTCGTTCGCCGCCGCGCTCGTGCTCGGCGCGGTGGTCGCCCCACCGGATGCGGTCGCCGCGGCCGCGGTCGGGCGCCGACTCGGGCTGCCCCGCCGGGTCATGACCCTGCTGTCCGGCGAGAGCCTGATCAACGACGCGACGTCGCTGACCCTGTTCAAGGTCGCGCTCGCCGGGGCCGCCACCGGCACCTGGCTGCTGGGGGACGGCCTGGGCACGTTCGCCCTGGCCGTCGGTGTCGGCGTGGCCGTCGGGCTCGCGCTGGGCTGGCTCGTGCACGCCGTCCGGATGCGGCTCGACGACCCGGTCGTCGCCTCCGCCATCGGCCTGCTCACCCCGTTCGCCGCGTACTGGGGTGCCGAGGCACTGCTCGGCTCGGGCGTGCTGGCCGTCGTGGCGGCCGGGCTCTACCTGGGTCACACCGCCCCGCGTGCCGGGTACGCCACCCGGCTGTACGAGGGGCCGATCTGGTCGACGGTCGACCTGGTGCTCGAGGCGTTCACGTTCGCACTGGTCGGGGTGCAGCTGCCGTGGGTGGTGCGTGACGTCATCGCCTCCGACCAGGGCCTGCGCACCGCCCTGGCACTGTCGGTGGCCGTGCTCGCCACCGCGGTCCTCGTCCGGCCCGCGTACGTGTTCGCGACCGCGCGGTTCGACAACCTGCGGCTGCGCGGCAGCCACCGACCCGTGCAGGACGCGCTCACCGCCCGCGAGTCCGCGGTCGTGTCGTGGGCGGGCATGCGCGGCGTGGTCACCCTGGCCGCCGCGTCGGCCATCCCGGCGACCGTCGGCGGCCTGGCGTTCCCCGAGCGGGCGTCGCTGCAGCTGGCCGCGTGCACGGTGGCACTGGGCACGCTGCTGCTGCAGGGGCTGACGCTGCCCGCCGTGATCCGCCGGCTCGGCGTCGGGTCGGCGGCACAGGCCGAGGCCGCCGAGGACGCCACCCAGGAGGCCCAGGCCCGCCTGGCGATGGCCGACGCGGTGCAGCAGATGCTCGAGCGGGAGCGCACGGCGTGGCGTGCCGAGCTGGGCGCGCAGCAGGCGGATGCGGCGATCGACCGGCTCACCCGGCTGACCCGCGAGCGTGCCGCGGCGGCCGCCGTGGTCATCGACCCCGACAACGCCGAGGACCTGCTCGACGACGGCCTGACCGCCTGGGCGCCCGAGCACCAGCACCGCGCCGACCTGGCCGCACGGACCGCCCGCGTGCGCCGCGCCGTGATCGGTGCGCAGCGTGCCGCGCTGGTCCGCCGGCGGGACGCGGGGCAGATCGACGAGGCGGTGCTGCGCCGCATGCTGCACGAGCTGGACCTGGAGGACGAGTCCCTCAGTGCGTCCTGGATCACGCGCGCCGGGTCTTGACCGTCTGGGACCTCGCGCCCCCCTGACCTGCGGCACACGCGCTGACCTGCACCGATGCAGCGAAGACGATGGCCAGAGGGTCCGTGGGTCCCGGTCGCGCACGAATTTTCACGCCCTCTGCGCAGTCGTGGGACTCATTCGGGACTTTCGGCACACGATCGTGGGACGACCGCCCCGTAACTTCGTGGGCAGAGGTCAACGAGGACTTCCCACCCCCACCATCGAACGCAGGGAGAACATCCCGTGACCACGACACCGAGCACCGACGCCCCCGTCGACACCACGCTCACGATGATCGACGCACTCGTCGCGAACGCCTCCAAGGCGCTCGAGGAGTACTCCCGCTTCACGCAGGAGGACGTGGACCGTCTGGTGAAGAAGGCGTCCGTCGCGGCGCTCGACAAGCACGGCGTCCTCGCCCAGCACGCGGTGGCCGAGACCGGCCGCGGCGTCTTCGAGGACAAGGCCGTGAAGAACATCTTCGCGTGCGAGCACGTCACCAACTCGATGGCCAACCTCAAGACGGTCGGCGTCATCAACCGTGACGAGCTGAACGGCATCACCGAGATCGCCGAGCCCGTCGGCGTCATCTGTGCGATGACCCCGGTGACCAACCCCACCTCGACCGCGATCTTCAAGTCGCTCATCGCGCTGAAGACCCGCAACCCGATCATCTTCGCGTTCCACCCGAACGCGCAGGAGTCCTCGGTCGCCGCCGCCCGCGTCGTGCGTGACGCCGCCGTGGCCGCCGGTGCCCCCGAGCACTGCATCCAGTGGGTCACGGCCCCCTCGATGGAGGCCACCGGCCTGCTCATGAACCACCCGGGTGTGGCGCTCATCCTGGCCACCGGTGGCAACGCGATGGTCCGCGCCGCGTACTCCTGCGGCAAGCCGGCCCTCGGCGTCGGTGCGGGCAACGTCCCGGCCTACATCGAGAAGACCGCCAAGCTCAAGCGCGCCGTCAACGACGTGGTGCTGTCCAAGGCGTTCGACAACGGCATGATCTGCGCCTCCGAGCAGGCCGTCATCATCGACGACGAGATCTACGACGCCGCCATGGCCGAGTTCGCCATCCTGCACGCGTACCGCGCGAACAAGAAGGAGAAGGCGCTCCTCGAGAAGTTCATCTTCGGGGTCGACGCCAAGGCCAAGAACTGCGCCGACGCCAAGCTGAACCCGACGGTGGTCGGCAAGTCCCCGCAGTGGATCGCCGAGCAGGCCGGCTTCTCGGTCCCCGCGGACACCTCGATCATCATGGCCGAGGTCTCCATGGTCGGCCCCGACGAGCCGCTGACCCGCGAGAAGCTCGCACCGGTCCTGGCCGTGCTGCGTGCCACCACCACCGAGCAGGGCATCTCGCTGGCCGAGCAGATGGTGGAGTTCGACGGTCTGGGTCACTCCGCCGCGATCCACACGCAGGACGAGGAGCTCATGGAGCGCTTCGGCAGCCGCGTGAAGGCCATCCGCGTCATCACCAACGCCCCCTCCACCCTGGGTGGCATCGGTGACATCTACAACGCGTTCCTGCCGTCGCTGACGCTGGGCTGCGGCTCGTACGGCCGCAACTCCGTGTCGAACAACGTCAGCGCCCTGAACCTCATCAACATCAAGCGCGTGGGCCGGAGGAACAACAACTTGCAGTGGTTCAAGGTCCCCGCCAAGACGTACTTCGAGCCCAACGCCATCCGCTACCTGGCGGACATGGCCGAGGTCGAGCGCGTCACCATCGTCACCGACGCGACCATGACCCAGCTCGGGTTCGTCGACAAGGTCATCGACGTGCTGCGCCGCCGCTCCAACAACGTGGCGCTGCAGATCATCGACCAGGTCGAGCCGGAGCCCTCCGTCAAGACCGTCCAGGCCGGTGCCGCGCAGATGCGTCACTTCAAGCCCGACACGATCATCGCCCTCGGCGGTGGCTCGCCGATGGACGCCGCCAAGGTCATGTGGCTGCTGTACGAGCACCCGGAGATCGTCTTCTCCGACCTGAAGCAGAAGTTCTTCGACGTCCGCAAGCGCGCGTTCAAGTTCCCCACCCTGGGTGACCTGGCCAAGCTCGTCTGCATCCCGACCACGTCGGGCACCGGCGCCGAGGTCACGCCGTTCGCCGTCATCTCCGACCCCGACGCGGGCAAGAAGTACCCGCTGGCGGACTACGCGCTGACGCCGACGGTCGCGATCATCGACCCGATCCTCACCGCGAAGATGCCGCGCTCGCTGGCCGCCGACTCGGGCTTCGACGCCCTCACGCACGCCACCGAGGCGTTCGTGGCCGTCTACGCCAACGACTTCACCGACGGCATGGCCCTGCAGGCCATCCGCCTGATCTTCGACAACCTGGCGCAGTCGGTGAACGGCGACCCGGCCGACCCGGCGACCAAGGCCGCCCGGGAGAAGATGCACAACGCGGGCACCATCGCCGGTATGGCGTTCGGCAACGCGTTCCTGGGAATCGTGCACGCGATGGCCCACGTGATCGGCTCCACGCACCACCTGGTGCACGGCCGCACGAACGCCACGCTGCTCCCCCACGTCGTGCGCTACAACGGCACCATCCCGACCAAGCTCACCAGCTGGCCGAAGTACGAGCACTACATCGCCCCGGAGCGCTTCCAGCAGATCGCGCAGATGCTCGGCCTGCCGGCGGCCACCCCGGCCGAGGGCGTCGAGTCCTACGCCCTGGCGCTGGAGTCGCTGCGCGCCAAGGTCGGCATCCCCGCGTCCTTCCAGGCGCAGGGTGTGGACGAGAAGGCCTTCATGGACCGCCTCGACGAGGTCGCCATGGGTGCGTACGAGGACCAGTGCGCCCCGGCGAACCCGCGCATGCCGATGATCGACGACATGAAGGACCTCATGACTGCGGCCTACTACGGCACGTCTCTCCAGGACGTGCGCGGCCGCCGCGAGCAGGCGTAAGGAGTCGACCGACTCCCCGACGGTCGCTCCCGGCATCCCCTAGCGGAGCTCGTCGCCTGCTCGTCCCGACGCCCCGTCCGGCTCACCCAGCCGGGCGGGGCGTCGCCCTGTCCGCGGTCGCGCGGCACACTGGTGCCGTCCACCTCGACAGCTCCCACCGGAGGATCCCGTGCGCCGTCCACCCCGTGCCGCCAGCACCCTCGCCCTGACCGCCGTGCTGAGCGTCTCGCTGGCGGCGTGCTCGGCCGTCGACGACCTGCGGGCCAGGGTGGACGACGCCCGCTCGCAGGCGGAGGACGCCCTGAGCCGGGTCGACGACGTCCGTGCGCAGCTCGAGTCGCTCGACGCCGACACCCGCGCGCAGGCCGAGGACGCCGTCGCGCAGGCGCAGGCGGCGCTGACCGAGGCGCAGGCCGCCCTGGAGGACGCCGAGCAGGCCAAGGACGGAGCCGAGCAGTCGCTCGCCGACGCCCAGGCTGCCGTGGACGCGGCGCGGACTCAGGTCGAGGAGCTGCAGCAGGCTGCCCCGGAGGCCGCCTCGGACGCGCTGTCGTCCCTGTCGGACTCGCTCGACAGCCTCTCGTCCGACCTGGACAAGGCCGCCGCCGAGGGCTGAGGACGGCGGACCCGGGTGCGGGTGAATCCGCGCCGGGTCGCCACGGACGCCTTGTGACCCTGCTCACGCCTGCCGATGGTGGTGGGTATGACGACCAGGGACCCGCAGCGCACGTTGCGCCGGCACCACGTGGAGTGGTGGGTCGTCGCCGCCTGGGCCTCGCTCGCGCTGCTCGTGGCTGCCGGCATCGCCGCGGCCGCCGGCCTGGGCTAGGTTCCGCGGCCCTATCCTCGCGGCATGACAGCCGACCCTGGCGCCCGGCACGGCGCACCGCCCTCGCGTGACCGCACCGACCGCTGGCGGCAGGTCGCGCACGCAGCCGGCCTGCTGGACGCCGACGGGTCGGTGCGTCCGACGATCTTCGCCGAGATGTCTGCCCTGGCCACGCAGACGGGTGCGCTGAACCTCGGCCAAGGGTTCCCGGACGTCGACGGACCGGCCTCGGTGGCGCGCGCCGCGGCCCAGGCGATCGCGGACGGGGCGAACCAGTACCCGCCCGGCTCCGGCATCCCGGCCCTGCGCGAGGCGATCGCGGCGCACCAGCACCGCCGGTACGGCCTCGTGGTGGACCCGGGCAGCGAGGTGCTGGTGACCGCCGGGGCGACGGAGGCGCTGGCCGCCGCCGTGCTCGCCCTGGCCGGCCCCGGGGACGAGGTGCTCACGCTCGAGCCGTTCTACGACGCGTACGCGGCGGTCATCGCGCTCGCCGGGGCGACCCACACGACCGCCGGGTTGCGCGCCGCACCCGACGGGTTCCGGCTGGACGTCGAGGCGCTCACGGCGGCGTTCACCCCTCGCACCCGACTGGTCCTGCTGAACACGCCGCACAACCCGACCGGTGCGGTGCTGACCCGCGAGGAGCTGGCCGTCGTGGCCGAGCTGGCCACCCGGTACGACGCCCTGGTCGTCACCGACGAGGTGTACGAGCACCTGGTGCTGGACGCCGACCGCACGCACGTGCCGATCGCGACCCTGCCGGGCATGGCGCAGCGCACCCTGACCGTCTCGTCGGCGGGCAAGACGTTCTCGTTCACCGGCTGGAAGATCGGCTGGGTGTGCGGTCCTGCACACCTCGTCGACGCGGTGCGGACCGTCAAGCAGTTCCTCACCTACGTCTCGGGGGCACCGTTCCAGCCGGCGGTGGCCTTCGCGCTGCAGGACGAGGACGTGGCCGCCTGGGTCGACTCCCTGGTGGCCTCGCTGGCGCACCGGCGCGACCTGCTCTGCGAGGGTCTGCGTGCTGCGGGGTTCACGGTGGCACGCCCGCAGGGCACGTACTTCGTGCTCGCGGACGCCACCGCGCTGGGTTTCGACGACGGAGCCCGGCTGTGCCGGGAGCTGCCGGCCCGCGCCGGGGTGGTCGGGGTCCCGGTCAGCGCGTTCACGCACCCCGGCTCGGCCGTGGACGACGCGCTGCGCCCGTGGGTGCGGTTCACGTTCGTCAAGCGGGAGGACGTGCTCGTGGAGGCCGTGGCGCGGCTGCAGCAGCTGCGCGGGTGACGACTCAGACCTGCGCGGTCCAGGCACCGCCGCGCCGGTAGGCGGGTGTGGCCAGCGCCAGCACGAGCAGCCCGGCCGCGGCAGCCACCACCATGACCAGTGCCATCGCGACCGCGTCGCCGCCCAGCAGACCGGACAGCGGGCTGATGACACCGGAGACCCCGGCCTGCAGGGCACCGATGAACGCCGCGGCCGTGCCGGCGATCTGCCCGTGCCGCGACAGCGCGAGCGCCGAGGCGTTCGGCGGTACGAAGTTCACCAGCGCGAGGATCGCCCACAGCACGACGAGCAGGGCCGGCAGGCCACCGGCCCCGGTGAGCGCCAGGAGCAGCAGCACGAGGGTGAGGGTCACCGACAGCGGCTGCACCACGCGCACGATGCGGATCGGGGACACCCGCCGCACGAGCGCCGCGTTGACCTGCGCACCGCCGACCAGCCCGAGCCCGTTGACCGCGAACAGCACCGAGAACTGCGCCGAGCTGAGCCCGTACCCCTCGCGCAGCACGAACGGCGAGGCCACCACGTAGCTCATGAGCACGGCGACGCCGAGGCTGGGCAGCAGTGCCAGCGCGACGAAGTGCCGGTCCCGGACCAGCCGGCCGTACCCGCCCAACGCGGTGCGCAGGCCACCGTGCCGCCGGTTCGCGACCGGGAGGGTCTCGGGCAGTCGGCGCCACACGACGACCCACAGCCCGGCCCCGAACAGCGCGAGCGCGCCGAACACCGCACGCCACCCGGCCTGCCCGGCGATGAGACCACCGATGGACGGCGCGAACAGCGGAGCGACGCCGATGACCAGCATGAGCCGGGACAGCAGGCGTGAGGCGGTCGAGCCGACGAACCGGTCGCGGATGACGGCCATGGCCACGACGCTCGCCGAGGCGTTGAAGAACCCCTGGGCGGTGCGCAGCCCGATGAGCAGGCCGATCGTGGGCGCGACCATGCAGAGCAACGACGTCACGATGTGCGCCGCGACACCGACCAGCACAGGGCGTCGGCGTCCGAACCGGTCCGACAGGGGGCCCACGACGAGCTGTCCGACGGCGGCGCCGATCAGCATGCCCGTCATGGTCAGCTGGGCGGCGGTGCTCGAGGTGTGCAGGTCGCGGGCGACCTCGGGCAGCGACGGCAGGTAGATGTCGGTGGAGATCGCGGGCAGCGCGCACATCGAGCCGAGCAGCAGCACGTACTTGGTGAGCGACCGGGGTGCCGTCGCTTCGGGGACCGCCCCGTCCGTGGGGGTCGCGCTGGTGGCGCCCGCGGCGGCGGTCCGGGTGCTGGGGTGCTCGGTGGGGGTGCTCATCGGGGTCCATGGTCGCATCGCGCGGACGTGCCTCGCGAATCGATTCGACCTTGCGGTCGACCTGCTCGCCCGCGACCCCGACGCCGGTGTGGGCGTCGCGTGCGAGGCTGGCGGCATGTGCGGTCGCTACGCGTCCTTCCGCGAGGATCAGGCCCTGGCCGACGAGTTCGCCGTCGCCCAGGTGGCCGACGACGTCCGGCTGCTGCCCCCGTCCTGGAACGTGGCCCCCACCGACGGCGTGCGCATCGTCGTCGAGCGAGCCGACCGGACGACGGGCGAGATCACCCGCCAGCTGCGCCTCGCCCGGTGGGGGCTGGTCCCCTCATGGGCCAAGGACCCCACGATCGGCTCGCGGATGATCAACGCCCGCGCGGAGTCGCTCACCGACAAGCCGGCCTTCGCCCGTCCCTTCGCGGCGCGGCGCACGCTGCTGCCGGCCGACGGCTACTACGAGTGGCAGGCACCCTCACCGGCGGGCGGCACACGCCGCAAGCAGCCCTTCTACCTGCACCCGGCCGACCGCGGCGTCGTCGCGCTCGCCGGTCTCTACGAGTTCTGGAAGGACCCGACCAAGGCCGACGACGACCCGTCCCGCTGGCTCGTCAGCGCCACGGTGATCACCCGACCGGCTGCGCCCGAGCTCGCCCACATCCACGACCGTCAGCCGCTCATGCTGGTCCGCGACGACTGGGCCGCCTGGCTCGACCCGGCCCGCGGCGCCGAGCAGACCCTCCCGCTGCTGCAGGCCGACGGCCCACGGCTCGTCGCGACACCGGTGTCCACGGCGGTCAACGCCGTGGCCAACGACGGCCCCGAGCTGGTAGAGCCCGTCGAACCGCCCGCTGAGCCGCGGACCGCACCGGTCTGAGGTCACGCCGAGGCGTGTCAGTGCAGCGGCTCGCCCACCAGCTCGAGCCGGACCGGGTCCACCTCACCGAGCCCCTGCAGCTCGTGGGCCGGCAGCGCCGTCGCCTCGAACCGCGGGTCACCCTCGAGCGCCGCCGCGGTCACCCGGTCGGTCAGCACGGTGCTCGGCTCGGCGATGTCCGTCAGCCGCGCCGCGAGGTTCACCGACGGGCCGAACACGTCCCCGAACCGCGACAGCACCCGCCCCCACACGAACCCCACCCGCACCGGCGTCACGCCGCGCGCCCCCTCGGCGAGCCCACCCGCGCGCCGTTCGCGGTCCACGTCGAGCTCGTGGCCGAGCACCTCCGCCAGGCCCAGGGCGACCAGCGCACCCGTGCCCGGGTCGTCGGCCACGAACAGCACGGCGTCGCCGATGGTCTTGACCACCCGGCCACCGTTGGCCGTCACCACGTCGCGGGCGGCCGCCTCGAACCGTTGCACGAACTCCGACAGGTCGGTCGATCCGAGCCCCGCCGTGCGCCGCGTGAACGAGACCATGTCGGCGAACCCGACCGCGCGGGCCAACGGCAGCGCCGACCGGTCGACGCCGGGGCCCCGAGCGCCACCGAACTCGGCGGCGTAGCGGCCGGCGATCGAGGCCAGCTGACGCCGGTAGGAGTGCAGCAGCTGCGCCTCGAGGATCGGTGCGAGGTCCGAGAGCCGGTCGAGCACGAGCAGGCGGGCACTGGTGTCGTCGAGCTCGTAACGCATCGCCATGTCCTCGGCGAGGGCTTCGACCTGCCACAGGGCGAGGCGGTCGGAGGTGTGCCCGAGCGCGCGGGTCAGGCTCGTCACGGTGCGCAGGTCGAGGCCGTGCACGCGCATGAGGCGGGCCGCCCGGGCCACCGCGTCGGCGTCGGCGTCGGTGTAGACCGCGTCGTCGAGGTCGGCGTGCGGCAGGCCGAGGATCCGCCAGAACGAGCGCACGAACTCGGTCTCCACGTCGGCGCGGGCGGCCAGGTCACGGGCGCTGAGGGTGCGGGCACCGCCGAGCAGCGCCGTGTCCAGGTCGCGGGCGACCGACTCGCGCCAGGCGGCCCGTGCACGCGCCTCGGCGGCCGGGTCCACGGGGTCCAGGGACGGCGCCGCAGCCCCGGCCGGGTCGTCGACGGCTGGGCCGGTGGGCACCCGAGGTGCGTCGTCGGACACTCGACGAGGGTAGTTCACCGGGCGGCGCGCACGTGACGTACGTCACCGGCAAGCACGCGGTGGTCGACACCCTGCTCATCGCGCACCACGAGCGACCCGTCGGGTCCGAGCCCGGTCGCCACCCCCACCAGAGCGCGGTCGCCGGGCATGTCGACCCGCACGTCCGTGCCGAGCGTGACGCACACGGCCGCCACCCGGTGCGCCAGGCCCGAGGCCAGCGTGTCCCCGTGCGCGGCCCGCCACGCCGCGGTGACCTGCTCGAACGCCTCGACGAGCGCGATGACGAGCCCGTCACGGTCCAGGTGCTCGCCGCCGGCGAGCGCGAGCGAGGACGCGCTGGGCACGGGCAGTTCGTCGGGACGCTGGGCGACGTTGACCCCCAGCCCGAGCACCACCGCCGGACCGCCGGCGAGCGGGACCAGCTCGGTGAGGATGCCGCCGACCTTGCGCCACGTGCCCCACTCCTCCAGGTCGTCCCGAGCAGGGACCATCAGGTCGTTGGGCCACTTCAGCTGCACCGGCACACCGGTCCGGGCCCGCAGGGCGGTCACGGCGGCGAGGCCGGCCAGCAGCGGCAGCCAGCCCAGCTGCGCCAGGTCGACCGCCGGACGTATGACGAACGTGCAGGTCAGCGCGGTCCCAGCGGGTGTCTCCCAGGTCCGGCCGCTGCGTCCACGCCCGCCCACCTGGTGCTCGGCGACGAGCAGGCTGCGGTCGGGCCACGACGTGGGGTCCGACCGCAGCGCCTCGACGACGTCCGAGTTGGTCGACCCCGTGCTCGGCACGACCTCGAGGCGTGCGAGCGGCCCGGCAGGCTCGAGCAGCAGCGCCCGCAGCACCTCGACGTCCAGTGGCGGGCGGTCCGCCGGTCGGTCGGACGGCCCGTCTCCCGCGTGCTCGCTCATACCCCCATCCTGGTCCGGTTGTGGGAACCCGACGACACGAACCGGGCAACACCGTCCCGCGTCCACACCGATCCGGGGTGCTCCGACAACTAGCCTCGGTCGGGTGACCCAGACCGATCCCGCAGGGACCGTGCCCTCGACGCCCCCGACCGCCGCGCCCCGCACCACGGCGGCCAAGCTCGCCGACCTCGAACGACGCACCGCTGCGACGCAGGACGCCGAGCAGCAGGCGCTCGACCGGCAGCACGCACGCGGCAAGAAGTCCGCCCGCGAGCGCATCGAGGCCCTGCTCGACGAGGGGTCGTTCACCGAGCTCGACGCGTTCGTGCGGCACCGCTCGACGAACTTCGGCCTGGATGCCAAGCGCATCCCCGGCGACGGCGTCGTGGTCGGCCACGGCACCATCGACGGGCGCCCCGTGTGCATCTACTCGCAGGACTTCACGGTCTTCGGCGGCAGCCTCGGCGAGGTGCACGGCGAGAAGATCACCAAGGTCATGGACCTGGCGCTGCGCACCGGGGTGCCGCTGATCGGCATCAGCGACGGCGGTGGTGCACGCATCCAGGAGGGTGTGGCCGGGCTGACGCAGTTCGCGGAGATCTTCCGCCGCAACGTGGCGGCTTCCGGGGTGATCCCGCAGATCTCGCTGATCCTGGGGCCGTCGGCGGGCGGCGCCGTGTACTCCCCCGCGCTGACGGACTTCATCGTGATGGCCGACGGCACGTCGAACATGTTCATCACCGGTCCCGACGTCATCCGTGCGGTGACCGGTGAGGACGTCGGCTTCGAGGAGCTGGGCGGCGCGCAGACGCACAACTCGCGCTCGGGCGTCGCGCACTACATGGCCACCGACGAGGACGACGCGCTCGACTACGTGCGCTCGCTGCTGGGGTACCTGCCGCAGAACAACCTGGCCGACCCGCCCGCCTACGCGCACGAGGCGCCCGTGACGGTGACCGACGACGACCTCGCGCTCGACACGCTGGTGCCGGACTCGGACAACCAGCCGTACGACATGCGCACCGTGCTGGAGCACGTGCTCGACGACGGCGTGCTGCTCGAGGTGCAGCCGCTGTACGCGCAGAACGTGCTCATCGGCTTCGGGCACGTCGAGGGGCACGCGGTGGGTGTGGTGGCGAACCAGCCGCAGCACATGGCCGGCACGCTCGACATCAACGCCGCCGAGAAGGCCGCGCGGTTCGTGCGCACGTGCGACGCGTTCAACATCCCGGTGCTGACGTTCGTCGACGTCCCCGGGTTCCTGCCCGGCACCGACCAGGAGTGGAACGGCATCATCCGCCGCGGCGCCAAGCTCATCTACGCCTACGCGGAGGCGACCGTCCCGCTCGTCACGGTCATCACCCGCAAGGCGTACGGTGGCGCGTACATCGTCATGGGCTCCAAGCAGCTGGGGGCCGACGTGAACCTGGCCTGGCCGACCGCGCAGATCGCCGTGATGGGTGCGGGCGGTGCGGTGAACATCCTGCAGCGGGGGGCCCTCAAGGCCGTCGCGGAGGCCGGTGGGGACGTCGAGGCCGAGCGTCGGCGCCTGACGGCCGAGTACGAGGAGGCGATCGTGAACCCCTGGGACGCTGCCGACCGTGGCTACGTCGACGCGGTCATCGCGCCGTCGCAGACGCGCGCGGAGATCACCAAGGCGCTGCGGCTGCTGCGCACCAAACGCGCCAGCCTGCCGCCCAAGAAGCACGGGAACATCCCGCTGTGAGCGGCCACGAGCACGACGAGCACGGGCACGACGACCACGGCGGCGCCGCCCACGGCCCTCTGCCGCTGCACGGCGTCGAGGCGGGTGACCTGCACGCGGTGGTCGACTCCTTGGCCCTCACACTGCACTCGTACGTGGACACCGCGCTGGGCGTGCGCGCGGAGTTCGGTGCGGCGGAGGCCGACGAGGACCCGCGCATCCTGGCGATCGAGGCCGAGGTCGGCTCGCTGAACGCCCGCCTGTACGACTTGCTGCACGAGCGCCTCGGGCTGCACGCCGACCTGACCGGCATGGCGTGGGACGGCGAGGAGAGCGCCGACGAGGACGCCCCGCCGGAGGTCCTCGAGCTCGACTCGTTCCACCTGGGGTTCCTGGTGGGCCCCCCGACGGGCACCTCGGACCTGTCGCTCGACTCGGTGCTGGGCCTGGTGGACGACGCCGGCGCGCAGGTGGCGCAGTCGTTGGCGGAGGCCGGGTTCGAGGTCGTCGAGTGGACGGCCGCCCGCGGCGCACCGGTGCCGTTCGACGAGGACACCGACGACGAGGACGACGACGCGTGAACGTCCCCCCGCCCCCACCGCCGCACGTGCAGGTGGTCCGCGGCGTGCCGGACGACGTGGAGCTGGCCGCACTGGTGGCCGGGCTCGTGGCGGCCGCCGCCGAGGCTCCCGACCACGACGCGCCGGCGAGGACCTCGGCGTGGTCGGACCGCGGCCGCCGGCTGCGCGGGGAGGCGCTCCCGGCACCGGGCCAGGACGCCTGGCGGTGGAGCCTGCGCGGCTGACCTGCGCCGACACGCGCGCGGGGCTCCGGCGGAAATCCACCGGAGCCGGGACCGTACCGGCCGGTAGTGTCGAGTGGTGACGACACGACCGAACCCTGCCGCTCCCCCGACCCGCGCGACGACCCCCATCGACCAGGTGGCCGACGCGCACGTCACCCGCTACGCCGCGCTGGACCCCATCGCCGCCACGTCGATGGGTGTCGCCGGGCACGACCACGAGATGACGGACTTCTCGCCCGCGGGCCACGCCGCCCGCACCGAGGCGGCCCGCGCGACGCTCGACGCGCTCGCCTCGCTGACCCCGGTCGACGAGACCGACGTGCTCACCGTGGCCGCCATGCGCGACCGTCTCGGCCTCGAGATCGAGATGGACGAGGCCGGCGAGTCGCTGCGCGACCTGAACAACATCGCCTCGCCCCTGCAGGGCATGCGCGACGTGCTCGACCTGATGCCGACGGCGTCGACGGCGGACTGGGAGGTCGTCGCGGCCCGTCTGGGCGGCCTGCCCGGTTCGATGGCCGGGTACACGGAGTCCTTGCGCCTGGCGGCCTCGCGCGGCCACGTCGCGGCGCTGCGTCAGGTCGAGGAGGGCGTGCGGCAGGCGGAGGAGCTGGCCGACGCCTCGACGTCGTTCTTCACCGGGTACGTGCAGGGCGCCGCCTCGGTCGGTGCGCCGGCCGCACTGGTCGCCGAGCTGGAGGCCCGCGCTGCGGCGGCACGCCAGGCGTACGCGGACCTGGCCGCGGTGCTGCGTGAGGAGCTCGCACCGAAGGCTCCCCGGGACGACGCGTTCGGCCGTGAGCGCTACGCGATGTTCTCCCGCGCGTTCCTCGGCGCGACGGTCGACCTGGAGGAGACGTACGCCTGGGGTCTGGAGGAGCTGGACCGGGTGGTCGCCGAGCAGACGGCCGTCGCGGCCCAGCTCGCAGGCCCGGGAGCCACCGTCGAGCAGGCCGTCGCCGCGCTCGACGCCGACCCGTCGCGCACCCTGCACGGCACGGCCGCGCTGCAGGCCTGGATGCAGGAGACCTCCGACGCGGCGATCGCTGCACTGAACGGCACGCACTTCGACATCCCCGGTCCGGTGCAGACCCTGGAGTGCTGCATCGCCCCGACGCAGAGCGGCGGCATCTACTACACGGGGCCGAGCGACGACTTCACCCGCCCGGGCCGCATGTGGTGGTCGGTGCCGCCGGAGGTGACCACGTTCAACACGTGGCGCGAGAAGACGACCGTCTACCACGAGGGCGTCCCCGGCCATCACCTGCAGGTCGGCGGTGCGGTCTTCGCACGCGACACGCTCAACAGCTGGCGCCGGCTGGCGTGCTGGACCTCCGGGCACGGTGAGGGCTGGGCGCTGTACGCCGAGCGCCTCATGGCCGACCTGGGTTTCATGGACGACCCGGGCGACCGGCTCGGCATGCTCGACGGCCAGCGCATGCGGGCCGCACGTGTGGTCTTCGACATCGGCGTGCACCTGGGGCTGCCGGCACCGGAGCGGTGGGGCGGGGGCACGTGGGATGCCGACAAGGGCTGGGAGCTGCTGCGGGCGAACGTGAACATGCCCGAGGCGTTCATCCGCTTCGAGTTCAACCGGTACCTGGGCTGGGCGGGGCAGGCGCCGTCGTACAAGATCGGCCAGCGGCTGTGGGAGCAGTTCCGGGACGCCTCGGCCGCTGCGGCCGCCGCCCAGGGTGAGGCGTTCGACCTGCGCGCGTTCCACGCGCGGGCGCTCGGCGTCGGCGCGCTGCCCCTGGACGTGCTGCGTCAGGCGTTGGCGGGCTGATCGACGGACCTCTGAGTCGACGAGAGGGGCCCGGTGGGACGATCCACCGGGCCCCTCTCGTCGTGCCGGCCGTCAGGAGACGAGCGAGGGCCCGTACTTGACGGCCAGGACGGACACGAACAGCACCAGCGCCGCCACCGTCACGAACCAGTCGTTGCCGGCTGCGACGAACCTCCGGGCGCCGGGCCCGGCCGCACCGGGCAGGCGTAGGTGGCCGTCGCGCACGTTGATGCGAGTCAGACCCGCCCACACGAGGGTCGTGGTGACTGTGATCAGCAGGCACCAGGGGCACAGCGCGCCAATGTCGGTGGCCGACTCGTAGAACAGCCAGTACGCGAAGACCAGCCCGGCGGTGTAGATGGTCTGCGCCGCGAGCATGAACCACCGCGGGAAGACTACGCCGCCGATGAGCGCGACGGCCACGGTGATCACGACCGCCTCGGCCGCGATGCCCAGGAACGCGTTCGGGAAGCCGAACAGGGTCGCCTGCCAGCTGGTGCCCACCTTGCCGCAGCTGATGACGCTCGACAGGTCGCAGGCGAGCTTCGCATCCTCGTCGGCGGCCAGGGTCAGGGCCTCGATGGAGAGCACGAACGAGGCGTAGATGCCGATCAGGCCCGAGATGACCATCTCGATGGCGGTGCGCCGGCGCCAGGCCAGCGGCGCAGGACGCAGCAGGTCCGGGTCGTCGTCGAGGTCCTCGACGTCATCGGGTGTCGCGTCGTCGGGAGTCGTGCGGTCCCCCGCCTCGTCGTGGAGCGTGCCGCGGTCCTGCACGTCGAGCGCTCCGTCGTCGTCGATTGCGTCGTCGGTGGTCGTCCTGGCCACGCGGACCCCCTCTTGTGCCGTCGCCCGGTGGGCGCGTGGCTGTCGTTGCGTGCCCGCAGCCGGATGGTGGCGCACGGCACGGCGCCCACGGCGCCCTTCCATTGTGCGCCACCGCGCTGGGAGATCCCTGGATGTTCGTCCCAACCCTCGTGCTCGCCCGCTCGGCGGGTCGCGGGTGGCGCCGATGCACATATCGGTGGTGTCACTACATATTCCTTTCTGTAGTGCTACTACAGATGGCGGTAAGGCCGGCAGGCCGCCCGGACGGGCGCCGCGCTCGGCCTGACCAGGGGTCGCGCACCGCCGAGCCGCCCCGCTCCACTGCCTCCGCAGGGCGTCGACCAGCCCAGCCCTGCTCGACCCAGCCCGACCCGGCCCGGGCCCGGCGGCGTCACCACGGAACCCCGACACTTTCTGTAGTCACGCTATGGTTTTCTCGTGAACGCCGAGCAGGAGTCCCCTCCGGGCGCCCAGAGCGCCTCTGGGGCGGCCCCGCGTCTCGACGAACCACTGAGCACGCACGAGCGTCTCGGCGCCCGGCTCGCCGAGGCCACCGCCGTGCGCGGGCGACCGGCCACCGACGGGCGCACGCGCCGTGCGATGGCCACCCGCGCCCGGATCACCGCCGCCGCACGCGAGCTGTTCGTCCGCGAGGGGTACGCCGCCACCGCCGTGACCACCGTGGCCCGGACCGCCGGGGTGGCCGAGCAGACCGTGTACTACAGCTACCCGACGAAGGCCGAGCTGCTGATCGGCTGCCTCGACCACGCGACGGACGGGATCGACCGGGTGCCGGGGCAGGGACCGGGCGACCTGACGCGGCTGCCGTGGGTGCGTGGCGCCCTCGAGGAGCCGAGCGCGTCGCAGCGACTCTTCCTGCACGTGCGGGGATTCGTCGACCTGATGAACCGCGCCGGGCCGCTGCTCGACGTCGTCCGGCTCGCGGGCGCGGGCGAACCGGCGCTCGCGCACGCGTGGAAGCAGGACGAGGCCCGCCGACGCGCCGTGCACCGCACGCTCCTCACCACGTACGCGCAGGACACGGCCGCCACGCTCGCTCCGTCGCTCACCACCGACGAGGCGGTCGACGTCGCCGCGCTCGTCCTGGGGCCGGAGACCTGGAACGCCCTGGTCGGTCGCGCCGGCTGGTCCGCGCTGGCCTGGGCGCGGTGGGCTCACCGTTCACTCCTCGCCGAGCTGATGCCGGAGAAGATGCCCGAGCAGCCCTAGGCTCGGGCCGTGACCCGACTGCTGCTCGCCTCGGCCTCCCCCGCCCGCCGCTCCACGCTGTCCGCCGCGGGGATCGACGCCCTGGTGCACGTGTCCCAGGTCGACGAGGACGCCGTCCTGGCCGAAGCCCGCGAGCGGTACGGCCACCTGGAGCCCGCAGACGCCGTCCTGGTGCTCGCCCGGGCCAAGGTCGAGGACGTGGCCGCCCACCTGCCCGACGAGCTGGCCGACGCCGACGACCTGCTGCTGCTCGGCTGCGACTCGATGCTCGAGATCGACGACGAGGTGCTCGGCAAGCCGCGCGACGCGCAGGAGGCCGTCGCACGCTGGCGGGCCATGCGTGGACGGACCGCCGTGCTGCACACCGGGCACTGGCTCCTGGACGAGCGCCCGCTGCCGGCCGAGGGCGGCCAGGGCACGGGCGGGACGCACGGCGCGACCTCCTCGACGGTGATCCACTTCGCGGCCCTGACGGACGACGAGATCGACGCGTACGTGGCCACGGGCGAACCGCTGGCCGTCGCCGGCGCCTTCACGATCGACGGGCTCGGAGGGCCGTTCGTCGAGGCCATCGAGGGAGACCACCACGGTGTCGTCGGCCTGAGCCTGCCGCTGCTGCGCGCACTCCTCGGCGAGGTGGGCGTGCGCGTGCACCAGCTGTGGCGCACCGCCTGAGGTTGTCCGCACCGGACAACGACCGCCCGGGATGTCGGGCCGAGCCCCAGACGACACGCCGTGTCGTCGTCTGAACCCTACAAACGGCCCACCGAGGACCTTGGTCGGTTCCCCAATCTTCGGCGTGTGCCGTCCACCCGCAGCGGCCGGGCACGCGGTGGGCGTTACGGTGAGCCGTGCCCGTGATCTCCAAGGTCCTCATCGCCAACCGCGGTGAGATCGCCGTCCGCATCGCCCGCGCCTGCCGCGACGCCCGCATCGGGTCCGTCGCCGTCTACGCCGACCCCGACCGTGAGGCGCTGCACGTGCGCGTCGCGGACGAGGCGTTCGCGCTGGGCGGTGCACGGGCCGCAGAGACGTACCTGGACATCGCCAAGCTGCTGGACGTCGCGCGTCGCGCCGGCGCGGACGCGGTGCACCCGGGCTACGGCTTCCTCGCCGAGAACGCCGGGTTCGCCCAGGCGGTCATCGACGCAGGCCTGACCTGGATCGGTCCGCCCCCCTCGGCCATCGAGCAGCTGGGCGACAAGGTCAGCGCACGGCACATCGCCCAGCGCGCCGGCGCACCCCTGGTCGCGGGCACGCCGGACCCCGTCGAGCACGTGCGCGAGATCCACGCGTTCGCTGCCGAGAACGGGCTGCCCATCGCGATCAAGGCGGCGTTCGGCGGCGGGGGTCGCGGCCTGAAGGTGGCGCGCACCGCCGACGAGATCGACGAGATGTTCGAGTCCGCGGTCCGCGAGGCCACGGCGGCGTTCGGCCGCGGCGAGTGCTTCGTCGAGCGCTACCTGGACCGCCCCCGGCACGTCGAGACGCAGTGCCTGGCGGACGCGCACGGCACGGTCGTGGTGGTCTCCACCCGCGACTGCTCGTTGCAGCGCCGGCACCAGAAGCTCGTCGAGGAGGCCCCCGCCCCGTTCCTGTCGGACGAGCAGCGCGCCCTGCTGGTCGAGTCGTCCGTCGCGATCCTGCGCGAGGCGGGGTACGTCGGCGCGGGTACGTGCGAGTTCCTGGTCGGCGCGGACGGCACCGTCTCGTTCCTCGAGGTGAACACCCGTCTGCAGGTCGAGCACCCGGTCAGCGAGGAGATCAGCGGAATCGACCTGGTCCGCGAGCAGCTGCGCATCGCGGCGGGTGAACCGCTCGGCTACGACCACGTGGTCACACGCGGGCACTCGCTGGAGTTCCGGCTCAACGGCGAGGACCCGGCGGACGGGTTCCTGCCCGCCCCGGGCCGCATCACCCGGCTGCGGTTCCCCTCCGGCCCGGGGGTGCGTGTGGACTCGGGCGTGGTCGAGGGCGACACCGTCTCGGGGGCGTTCGACTCGATGATCGCCAAGCTGGTCGTGACGGGTGCCACGCGGACGCAGGCCGTGGAGCGGGCCCGTCGGGCGCTGGCCGAGCTCGAGGTCGTCGGGATCCCGACGGTCGCACCGTTCCACCGCGCCGTGCTCGAGGACGAGGCGTTCGTGCCGGCCGACCCGACCCAGCCGTTCGCCGTGCACACGCGGTGGATCGAGACCGAGTTCGCCGACACGCTCGCCACGCTCGGCAAGGCCCCGGTGGCGACGTCACCGGAGGCCGAGGAGCCCGCGGACTCGCTGGAGCGTGTGGTCGTCGAGGTCGGCGGCAAGCGTCTGGAGGTCGTGCTGCCCACGGCGCTCGCGCTGAGCATGAGCCGCGGCCGCGCCGGCACCGGTCCGGCCCGTCGACCCGTCCGGCGCGCGTCGACCCGCAGCAACGGGAACGCGTCCGGGGCCACCCTGACGTCGCCGATGCAGGGCACGATCGTCAAGGTCGCGGTCGAGGACGGGGCGCAGGTCGCCGAGGGCGACCTGGTCGTGGTGCTCGAGGCGATGAAGATGGAGCAGCCGCTGCTGGCGCACCGCTCCGGGGTGGTCAGCGGGCTCGCGGCGGCGGTCGGCTCGAGCGTGAGCGCCGGCACCGCGATCTGCGAGATCGTCGGCTGACGCCATGAGCGACCCGGCCGACGGCACCCCGCAGGTCCCGCCGGCGGGACCGCACGAGCACGTGCACCGGCACGGTGGCGACGGCTGGGTGCAGTGCCGCTGCGGGCGCCGGCACTGGGGGCTGCACGGCGCCGCGGGCCTGCTGCTGGCACGCCGGGACGCCTCGGGTGCGGCCACGCACGTGGTGCTGCAGCACCGGGCGACGTGGAGCGACCAGGGCGGGACCTGGGGCGTGCCGGGCGGGGCCTGCGCGCCCGGGGAGTCGGCGGTGGACGCCGCGCTGCGCGAGGCGCACGAGGAGGCCGGCATCGACCAGGGGTCGCTCGGCGTCCGTGGGGTGCATGTGCTCGACCACGGCGACTGGGCGTACACCACGGTGCTCGCCGACGAGCTCGTCGAGATCCACCCGAGCGAGACCGACTCGGAGAGCATCCAGGTGGTGTGGGTCGCCCTCGACCAGGTCCCCACGCATCCGCTGCTGCCGGCGTTCGCCGAGGCGTGGCCGACACTGCGGGCGCGGCTCGAGTCCCGGTGAGCGGTCGCACAGACCGGTCCCTGGTCAGGGTCTCGCGGGGCGTGACCGACCCGAGGTACGCTCGCGCCAGGTGAGGCAAGCCTGTCCTCAGATCCGCACAGTGCGCGGGTCGCCGCCACCCTCGGGTGACGGACCTTCCCGGCGTCGGAAGTGCCCCCATGCTCGCGAACTACCTGATCGGCCTGCGCGAAGGGCTCGAGGCGGCACTCGTCGTCAGCATCCTGGTGGCCTACCTGGTCCGCATCGGACGCCGTGACCTGCTGCCCGCGCTGTGGACC
The DNA here is from genome assembly GCF_052036975.1 of Cellulomonas soli. Classification (GTDB taxonomy): domain Bacteria; phylum Actinomycetota; class Actinomycetes; order Actinomycetales; family Cellulomonadaceae; genus Cellulomonas; species Cellulomonas soli_A. The sequence goes on along the minus strand of NZ_JBQIAR010000012.1, from coordinate 18,810 downwards.
GGCGTCGCCGTAGCCGTCACGGTCTCGCTCGCGTTCGGCGCCCTGCTCACGTGGGGGCCCTCCCGGCTGACGTTCGAGGCGCAGGAGGCCATCGGCGGCACGCTGTCGATCCTGGCCGTGGGCCTGATCACCTGGATGATCTTCTGGATGGGCAAGATGGCCCGCCACCTGAAGGCCGACCTGCACCACAAGCTCGACGACGCCGTCGCCGCAGGACGCGCCGCGGTCGTCACCATGGCACTGCTGGCCGTGGGGCGCGAAGGCCTCGAGACAGCCCTGTTCCTGTGGGCCGGCGCGCAGGCCACGGGCCGGACCACGGCGCCGCTGCTCGGCGCGGCACTGGGCCTGCTGACGGCCGTCGGTGCCGGCTGGCTCATGTACCGCGGGGCGATCCGCATCGACCTGCGCCGCTTCTTCGCGTGGACGGGCGTGTTCCTCATCATCGTCGCGGCCGGCGTCCTGGCCTACGGCGTGCACGACCTGCAGGAGGCCGGCCTGCTGCCCGGCCTGGGGGCACTGGCCTTCGACGTCTCGGCCACGATCCCTCCGAGCTCCTGGTACGGCGTGCTGCTCAAGGGCATCTTCAACTTCTCGCCCGCCACCACGTGGCTCGAGGCGATCGTGTGGATCGCCTACGTGGTGCCCACGATGACGCTGTTCGTCCGCATGGCGTTCGCCGCCCCTCCCGCCCGGCGCCCGGTCGCGAACCCCGCACCGGTCGTCGCGCCCGCCAGCCCGGCCTGACCTGCGGCCCCGCTCCGCACCCCCTTCCCGACCCCCACCCGACCGACGCCGCGCCGTCGGCCCCTGCCGCCCTGCCCGAGGAGACCCATGTCCTTCCGCCGCCCCGCCACGATCGCGCTGGTCGCGCTCGCCCTGCCGCTCGCCGCGTGCGTGCCGAACGACCCGGCGCCCACCCAGGGCACCGCTGCCGCCGTCCCCGGGGTCCTCACGGTCAGCTCCACCGCGGACGCGTGCTCGGTCTCCGCCGACGAGGCCCCCTCGGGCACCCTGACGTTCCAGGTCGCCAACGACGGCTCGGACATCACCGAGTTCTACCTGCTCGCCGAGGACGGGCTGCAGGTGCTGTCCGAGGTGGAGAACATCGGTCCCGGGCTGTCCCGCGACCTGGTCGTGCAGCTGCGGCCCGGCACGTACTGGACCGCGTGCAAGCCCGGCATGGTCGGTGACGGCATCCGCGCGCAGTTCACGGTCACCGACTCCGGCGTCGAGGTCGGCCCGACCGGCGACACGGCCGACCAGCTGGCCGCCGCCGAGGCGTCGTACGTCGCCTACGTCAAGGACCAGGTCGGCGCGCTGATCACCGGGACGCAGGAGTTCGCCGCCGCCTACGCCGCGGGCGACGACGCGACCGCCCGCTCGCTGTACGCGGCCACCCGGGTGCACTGGGAGCGCGTCGAGCCGGTCGCCGAGTCGTTCGGCGACCTCGACCCGCTGCTCGACCTGCGCGAGGCCGACCTCGAGGCCGGTGCGACGTGGACCGGCTGGCACCTGGTCGAGAAGGACCTGTGGCAGCCCACCCCCGAGGCCAACGGCGGCATCGCCTACACGCCGCTGACCGCCGAGCAGCGCGCCACGGCCGCCGAGCAGCTGGTCACCTACACCCAGCAGCTCGTCGACGCCGTCACCGCCGAGGACTTCACGTTCGAGGCGTTCCAGATCGCCAACGGCGCCAAGGAGCTGCTGGACGAGGTCGCCACCGGCAAGGTCACCGGCGAGGAGGAGATCTGGTCGCACACCGACCTGTGGGACTTCCAGGCCAACGTCGAGGGCGCGCACGTCGCCTACGAGGTGCTCGAGGACGTCGTCGTGGCGGCCGACCCGGACCTCGCCGAGCAGCTGACGGCCCAGTTCGACGCGCTCGACGCCCTGCTCGCGCAGCACGGTTCCTACGAGGCGGGGTTCGTCACCTACGACCAGCTGGACGCCACGCAGGTCAAGGAGCTGGCGGCGGCGGTCGACGCCCTGTCGGAGCCCCTGTCGCAGCTGACGGCGACCGTCACCGGCGCGTGACGACCGGCTCCTGACACCCGGCGCTCGCCCCGTCCCCCGCCCCGACCCACGCACCCGAGGACCACGATGACCGACGTCACCGACGCAGGCCCGGCACAGGCCGGGCAGCCCGCCGCACCCGCACGCGGGCTGTCCCGGCGGGCGCTGCTGGGCTGGGGCACGGGCCTGACGGCGGGGGTGGCGGCGGGAGCGGCCGCGGGGTTCGGTCTGGGCCGCGGCACCGCGCCGGCTCCGCCGGCTGCCACCCCGAGCAGCACCGGGACGTACCCGTTCACCGGGGTGCACCAGGCCGGCATCGTCACCCCGGCGCAGGACCGCCTGTACCTCGCGGCGTTCGACCTGACCACCGACTCGCGCGAGGAGCTCGTCGACCTGCTGCGCCGCTGGACAACCATGGCTGCGCGACTCACGCAAGGCCTGTCCGCAGGGCCCACCGGACCGGCGTCAGGCCCGTACGACGCCCCGCCGGACGACACGGGCGAGGCCGCGGACCTGCCACCCGCCGGGCTGACCATCACGTTCGGCTTCGGCCGGTCGCTGTTCGTCGGCACGCCCTCCCCCGACGGCACCCCGGGCACCGACCGGTTCGGCCTGGCCGACCGGCTGCCGGGCGGGCTCATCGACCTGCCGCACTTCCCGCAGGACGCCCTCGACCCCGCCCGCAGCGACGGGGACCTGGTGGTCCAGGCCTGCGCCGACGACCCGCAGGTCGCGGTCCACGCCGTACGGAACCTGTCCCGAGCCGCGTTCGGCACGGCCACGATCCGCTGGACGCAGCTGGGCTACGGGCGTACGTCGTCGACGTCGAGCGCGCAGCAGACACCGCGCAACCTGTTCGGGTTCAAGGACGGCACGGCGAACGTCAAGGCCGAGGAGACCGCGGCGCTCGACGAGCACATCTGGGTGCCGGCCGCCGACGCGCAGGCCGACACGACCGACTCCGCCTGGCTCACCGGCGGCAGCTACCTGGTGGCCCGCCGCATCCGGATGACCATCGAGACGTGGGACCGCACGTCCCTGCGCGAGCAGGAGGCCGTGGTGGGCCGCACCAAGGGCGAAGGGGCGCCGCTGTCCGGCGGGACGGAGTTCACCGAACCCGACCTCACCCTGACCGGCCGGGACGGCGCACCGCTGGTGCCCACCGCTTCGCACGTGCGGCTCGCACACCCCAGCACCAACGGCGGGGTGCGCATGCTGCGCCGCGGCTACAACTTCACCGACGGCAACGACAGCCTCGGCCGGCTCGACGCGGGCCTGTTCTTCCTCGCGTTCGTGCGCGACCCCCGCACGCACTACGTGCCGATGCAGACCGTGCTGTCCCGCGACGACGCCCTCATGGAGTACCTGCAGCACACCGGGTCCGGCCTGTTCGCCGTCCCGGCCGGGGTGCCCGACGGGGCGCTGGTGCTCGGAACGGACGGGACACCGACCACCACGGACGCCAGCCCGTTCGTCGGGCAGGCCCTGTTCACCTGACCGCGCTCAGTCCTCGGCGCGGTGGTGCAGCATGCGGGCGACCTCGGCGACGGTGCCCGACATCGACGGGTACACCGTCGATGCCTCGGCGAGCTGGTCGGTGGTCAGCCGGTGCGTCACGGCGAGCGTCAACGGGTACACGGCCTCACTGGCGCGCGGCCCCACGACCACCGCGCCGAGCACCGTGCCGGCCGTCGCGTGAGCGAAGATCTTGATGAACCCGTCGCGCACGCCGAGCATCTTCGCGCGCGGGTTGCGGGCCAGCGGGAGCACGCTGACCCGGTACGGCACGTCACGCGCCGCCAGCTGCGACTCGCTCATGCCCACCGTGGCGATCTCCGGTGCGGTGAAGATGTTCGCAGCCACCCCGCGCAGCGACAGCGGCGTGACCGCGTCACCCAGTGCGTGCGACATCGCGATGCGCCCCTGCATGGCGGCCACGGAGGCCAACGGCAGCACGCCCGTGCAGTCGCCCGCGGCGTAGATGCCGCGGACGTTCGTGCGTGAGACCTTGTCGACCTCGACGTGCCCCGACGGCGTCAGTCGCACACCGGCCTCCTGCAGCCCGAGCCCGGCGGTGGTGGGCACCGACCCCACGGCCAGCAGCACGTGGGACCCCTCGACGACCGTCCCGTCCGCGAGCGTCACCGTCACGCCGTCGGCCGTCCGCTGGGCCGCCTGCGCCCGCGAGCGCGACATGACCGTCATGCCGCGCGCACGGAAGATGCCCTCGATGAGCTCGGCGGCGTCGGCGTCCTCGCCCGGCAGCACCCGGTCACGGCTCGAGACGAGCACCACGTCCGCACCCAGCGAGGTGTACGCCCCGGCGAACTCGGCACCCGTGACACCGGAGCCGACGACGATCAGCCGCTGCGGCAGCTCGGTCAGCTCGTACAGCTGGGTCCAGGTCAGGATCCGCTCGCCGTCGGGGCGCGCCTCCGGCAGCACGCGAGGGGTCGCTCCCGTGGCGACCAGCACCACGTCGGCGTCGAACCGGGACTCGTGGCCGGTCTCGTCGGTGGCGACCACGTGCGAGGGGCCGTCGAGCCGGCCGTGGCCCACGACGACCCGCACGCCTTCGCGCTCGAGCCGCGCCCGGATGTCGGCCGACTGCGCGGCCGCGAGCGCCTTGACCCGGGTGTTGACCGCCCCGAGGTCGATACGGTGCCGCACCTGCTCGGGCGAGCCCAGCCCGCCGATCCGGATGCCCAGCTCGGGCGCGCGGTCCGCGATGGTCATCCACTCGGCGGTGGCGATGAGGGTCTTGGACGGCATGACGTCGGTGAGCACCGCCGCGCCGCCCAGACCGACCTTCTCGACGAGCGTCACGTCCGCCCCGAGCCGGCACCCGACGAGCGCCGCCTCGTACCCGCCCGGCCCCCCGCCGACCACGACGACGCGACTGGGCTGCGGGTCCGGCGTGGGGGCGCTCACGCCTCCCATTGTGCAGGCTCGCGCGGCGATAGCCTCGGTGCATGACCGACACCGTTGCCGCTGCCAGCTCCGCCCCCGTGCCCGACCTGGACGACCCCACGACCGACCCCTTCGAGGTCGCCCGCCTGGCCGCCGCCCACCTGGCCGAGGCGACCGGTGTGGCCCGCCACGACGTCGCGCTGGTGCTCGGCTCCGGCTGGGGTGGCGCCGCCGACCTGCTGGGCGAGACCGTCGCCGAGGTGCCCAGCCACGAGATCCCCGGGTTCTCCGCCCCGGCGGTCGTCGGCCACGTGGGCACCATCCGTTCGATCCGGATCACCCCCGGCCCGGACGCCGCCCCCGACGCCGAGCCGCGCCACGCGCTGGTCCTCGGCTCACGCACCCACCTGTACGAGGGCCGCGGCGTGCGCCGGGTCGTGCACGGGGTGCGGACGGCTGCCGCGGCGGGTGCCTCCACGATCGTGCTGACCAACGGCTGCGGCGGCCTGGACCTGGCGTGGGGTCCGGGCACGCCCGTGCTGATCAGCGACCACATCAACCTCACCGCGACGTCCCCGCTCGAGGGCGCCACGTTCGTCGACCTCACCGACCTGTACTCCCCGCGCCTGCGCGAGCTGGCCCGCCAGGTCGACTCCTCGCTCGACGAGGGCGTGTACGTGCAGTTCCGCGGCCCGCACTACGAGACGCCCGCCGAGGTGCGCATGGCCGGGGTGATCGGCGGCACGCTCGTGGGCATGTCGACCACGCTCGAGGCGATCGCCGCCCGCCAGGTCGGACTGGAGATCCTCGGCATCTCGCTGGTGACGAACCTGGCCGCCGGCATCAGCCCGGACCCGCTGGCTCACGAGGAGGTCCTCGAGGCCGGCCGCGCCGCGGGCCCGCGCATCAGCGCGCTGCTGGCCGAGATCGTCAAGCGCCTCTGACCGGCGCTCCCGCGGTGCACCGCCGCGGGACGAGCCCCGGACCGACCTCGCACCCCTCGACCCGCTCCCGGGCCCGGCGGACCACCCGCTGGATCACCCGCCGGGCAGCGCGTCGAGGGGTGCGCGCGTTCGTGCGGGGCTGTGACGGCCGATACCGTGGTGGGCATGACCGGCCAGGACGCATGGGCCGCGCTCGCTGAGCGCGTGCAGACGTGGATCGACGACGACCCCGACGAGCGCACCGCAGCACAGCTGCGTGAGCTGCTCACGACAGCGCGGTCGTTCCCGCCCACGGCGCACGCCGCCGACGAGACCGACCCGACACGCCGTCAGCAGGTCGAGGCGGCCCACGCGGCCCGCACCGAGCTCGAGGACCGGTTCCAGGGACTCCTGCAGTTCGGCACGGCAGGTCTGCGCGGCGAGCTGGCAGGTGGCCCGCACCGCATGAACCGCGCCGTCGTCATCCGTGCGGCCTCCGGCCTGGCGGACTTCCTGCTCGGTGAGCTCGACGGCGTGCACCCCGCACCGCGCGTCGTCATCGGGTACGACGCCCGGCACCAGTCGGACGAGTTCGCGCGTGACTCCGCCGCCGTGCTCACCGCCGTCGGCATCGAGGTGTTCCTGATGCCCTCGCCGCTGCCCACACCCGTGCTCGCCTTCGCGGTGCGTCACCTCGGTGCGGACGCCGGGATCATGGTCACCGCCTCCCACAACCCGCCGCGCGACAACGGCTACAAGGTGTACCTCGGCGGACGGGTCGTCACCGACTCGGGCCAGGGCGCCCAGATCGTGCCGCCGACCGATGCCGCGATCGCCGCCGAGATCGGCCGCGTGCCCTCGGTGGCGTCCGTGCCGCGCGCCGAGTCGGGCTGGACCGTGCTCGGTCAGGCCGTCCTCGACGCGTACGTCGCCTCGGTGACCGCACTGGCCGACGAGGACGCCGCGTACCGCACCCGTGCGGCCGACCTGCGGATCGTGCTCACCCCGCTGCACGGCGTGGGCGGGGCGACCGCGGCCCGGGTGCTGGCCGAGGCCGGGTACACCGACGTGCACCTGGTGCCCGAGCAGGCCGAGCCGGACCCCGACTTCCCCACCGTCGCGTTCCCCAACCCCGAGGAGCCCGGCGCGATCGACCTGGCGCTCGGGCTGGCCGGCGACCTGCGGGCGGACCTTGTCATCGCCCTCGACCCCGACGCCGACCGGTGCGCGGTGGCCGTCCAGGACCTGCGCGCCCGCACGCACCGCGGGCCCGACACGGCGGGCGCCGACGGCTGGCGGATGCTGCACGGCGACGAGACCGGGGCCCTGCTGGGCGCCACGTCCGCGCAGCACGTGCTGGCGTCCGGCGCCGCCAGCTCCACCGCGACGGCGTCCGAGGACGCGCCCGCCCTGGCTTCCTCGATCGTCTCCTCACGGCTGCTGGGGCAGATCGCGCAGGCGGCCGGGCTGCGGCACGTGCCCACGCTGACGGGCTTCAAGTGGATCTCCCGTGTCGACGGTCTGGTGTTCGGCTACGAGGAGGCGCTGGGCTACTGCGTCGACCCGGCGCACGTGCGCGACAAGGACGGCATCTCGGCCGCCCTGACCGTCGCCGGGCTGGCCGCCCGGCTCAAGGCCGAGGGACGCACCCTGGTCGACGCGCTCGACGACCTCGCCCGCGCGCACGGGCTGTACCTCACCGACCAGGTCTCGGCCAGGTTCGCCGACCTGACCCTCATCCCCTCGACCATGGCGCGGTTGCGCGAGAACCCGCCGACGCACCTGGGCGGCTCGCCCGTCACGACCGTCGTCGACCTGGCGGCGGGCACCGAGGACGACCGGGGCGGCCTGCCGCCCACGGAGGGTCTGCGCCTGCTCGCCGCCGACGGCACGCGCGTCGTGGTGCGCCCGAGCGGCACCGAGCCGAAGGTGAAGTGCTACCTGGAGGTCATCGAACCCGTCGCCGCCGACGCCGACCACGCAGCGGTCGGCGCGGCACGCACCACCGCACGGCACCGGTTGGACGCCGTGGCGACCGACGTGCGGTCCGCGCTGGGCATCTAGGCACCGTTCGGTGCTCCGGAGGCCACTCGCCGCCGGAGCACCGACCCGGAGTCAGCGGGTCTTGGTGCAGGTGACCGCGGGCACCACGGAACCCGAGGAGCCCTTCGCGCTGCCGTTGAACCCCAGCGTGATCGAGCCCCCCGGTGCGACCACGCCGTTCCACGACGTGTTCTCACCCGTGACCGTCGAGCCGCTGGTGCCGAGCATGATGCCCCACGCCTCCGTGATCTGCTGCCCGTCGGGCAGGGTCCAGGTCAGGGTCCACGCCTGCAGCCCTTCGGGCCCCGCGGTCACCACGATGGTGCCCTGGAACCCCTCGGGCCAGGTCTTCGCCGTGTAGCTGGCCGTGCAGCCGGCGGCCACCGGGTCGGGGGGCGCCACCCCACCCGAGGTCGCGCCGTCGCGCGGCCGACCGTCGTCGCGCACCGCCGGCGGTGCGGGGGTGGCGCCGGCCTCGCCGTCGGGCTTGCCGGCGGGCTTGCCGGCCTCCTCGAGGCTCTCGTCGTCACCCGGCTCGGCCGTGGCCGACGGGGCCGACGGGGCGGACGTGGGCTCGTCCGCCTGCGGGGCCGTCACCGGCACGCTGATCGCCAGGTCGCTCGCGGCGAACGGCTGCACCGGGGCGTTGACGTCGTCCGCCGCGGTCCGCCCGTCGCACGTGCGGCCCGGCTCGTAGGTGAGGAAGCTGCCCTGCGTGCACACCAGGTCGACCACGGCGTCCCCGCCCACGACGACGTCCCCGCCGAGCCGCGCCGCGGACCCGACGACGGCCGCGTCCCTGACGACCGCACGGTCGGTGAGCACCGCCCCGTCGGCGACCCACGCCCGTCCTTCGACACGGACGTCACCGCTGAGGTTCGCCGCCCCGCGGACCACCGCCCCGGGGGCCACGTACACGGTGTCGGCCACGGTGGCCCGGTCGTCCACCCAACCGCCCCCGTTGGGGTGCCGGTGAGCACCCTCGACCGTGACCGTCGCGTCGGCCGGTTCGACGCTCGCGCCGCTGACGGCGAACTCGAAGGGGTACCGGTAGGTGCTGCCGGACCCGGACCGGGACTCGTAGGCGTGCGACGCGGCCGGCGCGCCGACCACCACCAGGTAGATCTCCTGCTCGCGCTCCCGGAGCGTGAACTCGATCTCCGCGTCGGCGCTCTCGGTGACCGTCGTGTACCGCGCGGCCCCGTCACCGACCGCCACGAAGCCGTACGCCCAACCGGCCGCCGAGGCGGTGTCCTCGTGACCGCGCAACCGGACGCGCACCGTGCCGCCGGCGGTGTCCGGGACCATCCGCACGATCGTGAAACCCTGGTCGGACGGGGCGAACACCCCTGGCACCCGGTAGATCCCCGGGGTCGTCGGGTCCGCGTCGACCGGCGTGGCGCGCTCGCGCAGCACCAGCGGATCGACCTGGTCGAGGGCCGCCCCCAGACCTGGCGTCCCCGCGAAGTCCCACGTCACGGTGCGCATCGCGTACTCCGCGACCCGGCGGTGCAGCGCCTCGATCGACAGCCCTGTCAGGCGGCGGTAGGTGTCCAGCGGCTGCTCACCGGCCCGAGCGTCACGCCACAGGTCGCCGAGGACCTGCGGCCCGTCACGCTCGGCGAGGTACTGCAGGAGCAGCCGACCGCCGGTACCCAGCCGCGTGCTGGACCACGCCAGCTCGGGTGACCGGACCAGGTCGATCAGGTCGCCGGTGTGCCCCGGGACCGCCAACGAGGCCAGGTACCCGGCGCTGGCATCCCAGAACGCCGACGCCGGGCTCGTCGCCCCGTACTCCCCCGTTCCCGAGGTGCCGCGGTCGAGCAGGGCGAAGTGCTGCACCACCTCGGCGAAGCCGCGGGCAACCTCCCAGCCGTCCCCCCGCAGGTGCTCGGGCGCCAGACGCACCACGCCGACCCCGTCCGTGCCGACCGCACCGACCGCCGGCGTCACCTGGACGGCGGGGTCGGCGGACCGCAGCACCTGCGCCAGACCCGAGGTCCCGTTGTCCGTCGCCGCGGGCGCACCGGGGCCCGCGGTCCAGGTGCCGTCGACCACCACGACGACCTTGTGAGCACCAGCCGGACCGTCCTCGAGCGCCACGGCCAGCTCGTCGACGTCGAGCCGGTACAGCTCGTCGAGCCGGTCGAGCACGGGGTCCGGGTCGAAGCGCAGCGCGTCGGGCGCGAGCGTGGGGTCCGCGCCGGCCGCGTCACCCCAGACGAGAGCGACGTCCTGGCCCTCGAGCACGTGTCCCGCCGACCAGGCGGACTCCCACCCGTCAGGGACCCGCAGGTCCTTGGCGCCGTCGTCGCCGAACGACAGGGCGGCACCCGCGCCGAGGCCGAGGGCGAACGGCAGGGCGAGCCCGAGCGCCAGCGTGCCACGACCGACACGTCGCATCCCCGGACCGCCCCCTCCTGTCGCACGGCCCGCTCGACCCGGATCGGTCGACGGCATGCGCGCGCTCACCCTTCCCGGTGCAGGCAGCCGTCGTCAACGTCTGCTCCGCCCCCGTCGGGGTGAAACCCGCGTCAGTACCCGGCGTCGGCCTCCAGCCCACCGAGCACCGCGGCCGTGCCCGACAGGCCCAGCCGCGTCGCGCCCGCCTCGATCATGGCCAGGGCGTCCGCGGCCGTCCGCACACCACCGGACGCCTTCACCCCGAGCGCGCCGCCGACGGTCTTGGCCATCAGCCGCACCGCGTGCACGGTGGCGCCACCGGCCGGGTGGAACCCCGTCGACGTCTTCACGAAGTCGGCACCCGCGGCGCGCGCCGCCTCGCACACCGCCACGATCTCCTCGTCGGTCAGCGCGGCCGACTCGATGATGACCTTGAGCACCGTCGGTGCGGGCGCTGCCGCCCGCACCGCGGCGATGTCGGCCTCGACTGCGGCGAACTGCCCGGCCTTGGCGGCCCCGACGTCGATCACCATGTCGACCTCGTGCGCGCCGTCGGCCACCGCACGCGCCGCCTCGGCGGCCTTGACCTCGCTGTGGTGCTTGCCCGAGGGGAACCCGCACACCGTCGCCACCAGCAGGCCCGGGGCCTGGGACAGGTCGACCGGCAGGAACGAGGGCGAGATGCACACCGAGTACACGCCCAGCGCGGCACCCTCGGCGATGAGCGCCTCGACGTCGGCGCGGGTCGCCTCGGGCTTGAGCAGCGTGTGGTCGACGAAACGGGCCAGGCCCGTCGCGTCCAGCGGTGCGTGGCCGGTGATGCTGCTCGGGTCGAGATGGCTGGTCATGCGCGGTGCCTTCCTCCGGTTGCCGCCGCATAGGCGGGCTCGATGACGTCCACGACGAGGCGGGTGCGCTCGTCATGGTGCAAGAAGCTGTGCTGCGCGGCGGTCACCGTCACGTCGCACAGGTCGGCGGGTGTCCAGCCGGCCTGCTCGACGAGGAGCGCGAGCTCCCGGCTGAGGGTCGTCCCGGACTGCAGCCGGTTGTCGGTGTTGACCGTCACGGCGAACCCGAGCCGCTTGAGCCGGGTCACGGGGTGCTCGGCGACCGAGCGGGCCGCACCGGTCTGGACGTTCGACGTCGGGCACGTCTCGAGCGGGATCCGCCGGTCGCGCACCCAGTGTGCCAAGGGCCCCAGGCGCGGACCGGACGCGGACAGGTCGTCGTGCACGTCGTCCAGGATGCGCACCCCGTGGCCGAGCCGGCACGCACCCGCCAGGTGCACCGCCTCGGCGACCGAGTCCAGGCCGGCGGCCTCGCCGGCGTGCACGGTCGTCGGGAAGCTCGCGTCGCGCAGCATCCGGAACGCGGACGCCTGCCGTGACGGCGGGAACCCCGCCTCGGCGCCGGCGATGTCGAACCCGACGACCCCGGCCTCACGGTTGGCCAGGGCCAGCGCGGCGATCTCGTCGCCGCGGTCCGCGTGCCGCATCGCGGTCAGCAACGTGCGGACCTGGATGGTTCGCCCCTGCGCCGCGGCCTGCGCGACACCCTCGGCGAGACCGACCTGCACCGCGTCGACGACCTGCTGGAGCGTCAGCCCTCCGGCCAGGTGCTGCTCCGGGGCGTAGCGCTGCTCGGCGTACACGACGCCGTCGGCGGCCAGGTCGAGCACCGACTCACGGGCCACCCGCTGCAGGTTCTGCGCGGTCTGCATGACCGCCACCGTGTGCACGAACGTCTCGAGGTACAGCTCGAGGCTTCCCGAGCTGGCTGCGCGGACGAACCAGGCCCCCAGCGCGTCCGGGGTGCTCTCGGGCAGCACGTGCCCGGCCCCGGCGGCGAGCTCGATGATGGTGGCGGGGCGCAGGCCCCCGTCGAGGTGGTCGTGCAGCAGGACCGTGGGCAGCGCCCGGACCTGCTCGACGAGCCTCGGGTCCGGCTCACCCTCCACGCCTGCCGGCGTGCCGTCGCTCTGACTCACTCGTCCCCGTCCTTCTCGTCCCCCACGGGGATCTCGGTGTCCTGCTCGAGCACGTCCGCCTCGTCGGCGGCACCTGCTTGGTCGGCACGGGCGAACCCCGGCTCGTACTCCTCGGGGTCGGCCAGCTCGGCCGGGGTGTCCGGCACGTCATCGGTCAGCCGACGCGGCTGGTCCGGGTCGACGGGCGCCAGCCCTGCGTCCCGCCAGGCGTCAGATCCAGGGACGGTGCTCATCGCTCCTCCAGGGGACCGTGCCGCCGACCGCTCCGGCGGGCACTGCCATCCTGCTCCGCGCACCTGCGGCCCGCCACGCGTGCGACCGGCCCCGCGTGCGACCCCGGCGCGGAAGGCCCGCCCGGACCGGCCCGTCACCGACCGGCGCCGCCGACATGCGGCGCCGGTCGGTCGACGTCAGGCCGTGATGCGGTCGATGACCAGCGGCCGGGTCACCACGGTGGAGCCGGCGGGCTCGACGACGATGCCCCCCTCGAGCGCCTCGCGGGCACGCCCGAACCGCTCCGGGGTGTCCGTGTGCAGCGTGAGGATCGGCTGGCCCGCACGTACGGTGTCGCCCGGACGCGCGTGGATCTGCACACCCGCACCGGCCTGCACGGGGTCCTCCTTGCGGGCACGCCCGGCACCCAGGCGCCACGCCGCGATACCCACGGCGTAGGCGTCGAGCGTGCTCACCACACCGTCGTGCTCGGCGACGACCGTCTCGGTCTCGCGCGCCCACGGCAGGGTCGCGTCCGGGTCGCCGCCCTGGGCGGCGATCATGCGCCGCCAGGCGTCCATCGCCCGCCCGTCCGCCAGCGCGGCGGCCGGGTCGGCGTCGGGGCGCCCTGCGGCGTCGAGCATCTCGCGGGCCAGCGCGATCGTCAGCTCCACGACATCGGCGGGACCACCACCGGCCAGCACCTCGACCGACTCACGCACCTCGAGGGCGTTGCCGGCCGTCAGGCCCAGGGGTGTGGACATGTCGGTCAGCAGCGCGACCGTCGTGACGCCGGCGTCCGTGCCCAGCTCGACCATGGTGCGGGCGAGCTCGGCGGCACGGGCCTCGTCCTTCATGAACGCGCCCGAGCCGACCTTGACGTCGAGCACCAGCGCACCGGTGCCCTCGGCGATCTTCTTGCTCATGATCGAGCTGGCGATCAGCGGGATGGCCTCGACCGTGCCGGTCACGTCGCGCAGCGCGTACAGCTTGCGGTCCGCGGGAGCCAGGCCCGAACCGGCCTGGCAGATGACGGCGCCGACCTCGTCGAGCTGACGCATCATCTCCTCGTTGCTGAGCGCCGCGCGCCAGCCGGGGATCGACTCGAGCTTGTCGAGCGTGCCGCCCGTGTGACCCAGGCCACGCCCGGACAGCTGCGGCACGGCCACGTCGAACACCGCGACGAGCGGCGCGAGCGGCAACGTGATCTTGTCGCCCACGCCACCGGTCGAGTGCTTGTCCGCGGTCGGGCGCGACAGCCCGGAGAAGTCCATGCGCTCGCCCGAGGCGATCATCGCGGCGGTCCAGCGGGCGATCTCCGCCCGGTCCATGCCGTTGAGCAGGATCGCCATGTTCAGCGCCGACATCTGCTCGTCGGCCACCACGCCGCGCGTGTACGCGTCGATCACCCAGTCGATCTGCGCGTCGGACAACCGGTGCCCGTCCCGCTTCGCGACGATGACGTCGACGGCGTCGAACGACTCACTCATGCCCGCTCCTCCAGGTCGTCCGGCCCGAACGCGTCGGGCAGGACCTCACTCATCGGCTTGATGCCGCTCACCGTCTCGACGAGCAGCCGCGGCCCACCGTGCTCGAACAGCAGCTGACGGCAGCGCCCGCACGGCATGAGCACGTTGCCGTGCCCGTCCACGCAGGTGAACGCCACCAGCCGCCCGCCGCCCGAGACGTGCAGCCCGGACACCAGCGCGCACTCGGCGCACAAGGTCAGGCCGTACGAGGCGTTCTCCACGTTGCAGCCCACGACGACACGACCGTCGTCGACCAGGGCCGCGACGCCCACCGGGAACTTCGAGTAGGGCACGTAGGCCCGCTGCATGACCTCCGTGGCGGCGGCCCGCAGACCGTCCCAGTCGATCGTCGTCTCGCTCATCCCCGTCTCACTTCTCGTAGGGGATGCCCTCGGCGGCAGGTGCGCGCACCCGGCCGACGAGCCCGGCGACGGCGAAGATCGTCACGACGTACGGGGTCATGAGCATGATCTGGCTCGGGATCGGCGTGCCGATGATCCCGAGGACCACCTGCAGGTTGTCCGAGAAACCGAACAGCAGCGCGGCGGCCAGCGCACCGGTGGGGTTCCACCGGCCGAGGATCATGGCCGCCAGGGCGATGAAGCCCTTGCCTCCGGTCATCTCCTTGCCGAACGCCAGCCCCGCGGCGACCGTGAAGAACGCCCCGCCGAGCCCGGCGACCGCCCCACCCAGCACCGTGGACTTCATGCGGGTCAGGTTGACCTTGATACCCACCGTGTCGGCCGCCTTCGGGTGCTCACCGACGGACCGCAGACGCAGGCCCCAGCGGCTCTTGAACACCATGACCTGCAGCACGGCCACGACGACGTACATGATGTAGACGAGCGCCGTCTGGCGGAACAGCACCGGGCCGATCACCGGGATCTGGCTCAGCACCGGCACCGCGATGGTGGGCAGCTTCGGCGGGGAGTTGAACGTGGCTGCGTCGACCTTCAGCACCGTCGAGAACAGGTAGCTCGTCACACCGACGACCAGCACGTTGAGCACCACACCGACGATGATCTGGTTCACCACGTAGCGGATCGAGAAGAGCACCAGCAGCAGCCCGACGAGCGCACCGGCGATCGGCGCGGCCACCAGGCCTGCGTACGCCGAGTGCGTGATCGAGGCCACGACCGCCGCGAGGAACGCACCGGCGAGCAGCTGGCCCTCGATGGCCACGTTGACGATGCCGGAACGCTCGCAGAGCAGACCGGCCAGCGCACCGAACACCAGGGGCACCGCAAGGAACAGCGAACCCTGCAGCAGACCCGTCAGCGGCAGCGGCGAGGCCTTGCCCGCGTCGGCCCACGTGAGGAACGCCAGGACGACGGCGACACCGAACAGCGACGGGAGCCACACGCCCACCTTGCGGCGCGAGCGTGCAGCCAGGAACGAGACACCCGCGAGCGCGAGCGCCACGAGCGAGAGCACGATCGCGGTCGCCTTCGAGGGCACGGTGATCGGGTCGATCTGGAAGAAGTCGTTCGCCGTCGAGACCGTGAACGTCGACGTACGACCCGAGGGTGCCATCAGCCCGAACAGCACCAGCGAGATCAGACCGACGACGCCGTAGCCGATCGGGGCCTTCCAGCTGATCGGTGCGAGCGGCTTGCCGGTGCTGGCAGCGGGACGTCCGGATGCAGGAGCCGGGGACGTGACCGTGGCGGCGCTCATGCGGTCACCTCCTTGGTGGCGGCGCGACGCTCTCGGCGCGCGCCCGGTGCGGGCAGACGGAAGATGGCGCGGACCAGGGGCGGCGCCGCGATGAACAGCACGACGAGCGACTGGACCACGAGCACGATGTCGATCGGGGTCCCGGTACGCGCCTGCATGGCGAACCCGCCGGCACGCAGCGCCCCGAACAGCAGACCGGCGAAGAAGGTGCCGAGCGGCTTGGAGCGGCCCAGCAGCGCCACGGTGATCGCGTCGAACCCGAAGCTCGCGGCGACACCGGCGGTCAGCACGCCCTCGGTGCCCAGCACCTGGGCGGAGCCGCCCAGACCTGCCAGCGCACCGGCGCAGACCATGACCCACACGTACGCGCTGTTGACCGAGATGCCGGCCGTCCGGGCGGCGTTCGGGTTGGAGCCCACCGCGCGGAAGCGGAAGCCGATCGTGGAGCGACCCATGAGCCACCACACGAACACCGCGGCGAGGATCGCCAGGATGAACCCGCCGTGCAGCCGGAAGCCGTCACCCAGGAGGAGCGGGTACAGCGCGCTCTCCTTGATGTCCGGCGAGATCGGGTTGGAGCTGCCGGGCTTCTGGAACTGCGAGGTGGTCAGCAGGAACGCAATCAGGTAGACCGCGATGTTGTTGAGCATGATCGTGACGATGACCTCGTGCGCGCCCGTGCGCGCCTTGAGCACACCGGCGATCCCGGCCCACAGACCGCCACCGATCGCCGCGGCGACCATGGCCACCAGCAGGTGGAGCCCGGGCGGCAGCGACAGCGAGAACCCGACCCAGCCGGCGAAGATCGCGCCGAGGATGATCTGGCCCTGCGCACCGATGTTGAACAGGCCCGCACGGAAACCGACGCCCAGGCCCAGACCGGCCAGGATCAGCGGCACGGACGTCGTCATGGTCTCGGTGAGCGGCTTGATGGCCTTCTGCCACGTGTCGGCGCGGAAGTCGACGACCGCGCCCTGGAACAGGGCGATGTACGCCTCGGACACCGACGTCCACACGGCCGAGAAGAAGTCGCTCGGGCGGGCGAACAGGTAGGTGGCGGCGTCCTGCACGGCCGCGTCGGCGGCCGCGATCAGGACGCCGCTGATCGCCAGCGCGAGCACGACGGCCAGGACGGTGACCAGCCAGCTGCTCGAGAGGATCTCGTGCAGCACCGACTGCCCGCGGGGGGCCTCGGTCTCGGCGGCCGGCGCCGGCGCGGGTGCGGCGGCGGGGGTGGACTGGCTCACAGAAGTCCCTCCTCGGAGGCGGTGGCGCCCGTGCCGGGGGCATGGCCCCGGTCGGCCTGGCCGAGCGCGGTGTGGTGGGCGGCGGCCTGGGCCTGGGCCTCGGCGAGCGGCACGCCGGCCATCATCAGGCCGAGCACGTCGCGGTCGGTCCCGCCCGGGACGACGCCGACGATGCGGCCGCGGTAGAGCACGAGGATCCGGTCAGCCAGGGCCAGGACCTCGTCCAGCTCGGTCGACACGATGATCACGGGGGTGCCGTTGTCACGCTCGGCGACGATCCGCTGGTGCACGAACTCGATGGAGCCGACGTCCAGACCGCGGGTGGGCTGCGAGGCGATGAGCAGCCGCAGCGGGCGGCTGAGCTCGCGGGCCAGGACCACCTTCTGCTGGTTGCCGCCCGAGAGCGTGCCCGCGTGCGCCTCGATGCTGGGGGTGCGCACGTCGAACTCGACGATGCGCTGCTCCGCGTTGGCCTGGATGCTGCCCAGGTCGAGCGAGATGCCCTTGGCGAACGGGCTGCGGTGGAACAGGTCGAGCACGAGGTTCTCGGCGACGGTGAAGTCGGCCACCAGGCCGTCCTCGGTGCGGTCCTCGGGCACGAAGCCCACGCCCGCGGCCAGCACGTCGGAGACGCTGCGACCGACCAGGTCCTCGCCGTCGAGCTCGACCGTGCCGGCGACCGGCGTGAGCAGGCCGAGCATGACCTCGGTGAGCTCGGTCTGGCCGTTGCCCTGCACTCCGGCGATGGCGAGGATCTCGCCGCGCGCCACGTCGAAACCGACCTGGTCGAGCTGACGCACACCGGCCGCGTCGATGACGCTCAGGTCGCGCACCTTGACGGTGACCTCGCCGGCCCGGGCCGGCGCCTTGTCGACGCCCAGCTCGACCGAGCGGCCGACCATCAGCGAGGCCAGCTCCTTCTCGCTGGAGGACGGCTGCGCCGTGCCGACGACCTTGCCGCGCCGGATGACCGTGATGCGGTCGGCGACGGCACGGACCTCACGCAGCTTGTGCGTGATGAAGACGATCGACGTGCCCGCCTCCTTGAGCTGGCGCATGATCCCGATCAGCTCGTCGGTCTCCTGCGGGGTGAGCACCGCCGTGGGCTCGTCGAGGATCAGCACGGAGGCGTGGCGCGACAGCGCCTTGATGATCTCGACGCGCTGCTGCGCACCGACCGGCAGGTCCTCGACCAGCGCGTCGGGGTCGACGTCGAAGCCGAAGCGGTCGGAGATCTCGCGCACGCGGCGTCGCGCCTCGGCGAGGTCGATCAGACCGCCGCCCTTGACGGGCTCGTGGCCGAGCACGACGTTCTCGGCCACGGTGAAGACGGGCACGAGCATGAAGTGCTGGTGGACCATGCCGATCCCGGCGGCCATCGCGTCGCCCGGGCCTGCGAACGTCGTCGGCACCCCGTCGACCGCGATCTCGCCCTCGTCGGGGTCGTACAAGCCGTACAGCACGTTCATCAGCGTGCTCTTGCCGGCACCGTTCTCGCCCAGCAGCGCGTGGATCTCGCCCGGCTCGACCACGAGGTCGATGTGGTCGTTCGCCACGAGGCTGCCGAAGCGCTTGGTGATCCCTCGGAGTTCGAGCCTCACACCTGTCACGCTCCTCAGTCACACCATCGTCGTTGTCAGTCCCCGCTCCATCGTGGCCGGGGACTCCTGTTCATGCACGTCACGCGGATCCCCGCGGCGGGGTACGGCGTGCGCTGTGGCGCACGTCGCTGTGCGCACCCCGCACCGTAGCGGTTCCGGAGCGGGTGCCCGTACACAGCACGGTGGCCCGGGCGTCATCCTGTCTCTTATACACATCTCGCAGGGGATAGTCAGATGACGCTGCCGACGACTCCGCGAGAGTGT
>NZ_JBQIAR010000011.1:0-145946 GCF_052036975.1 Cellulomonas soli | reverse complement strand
GCGAGGCGCTGTGCGCCTCGCCCACCCGTAGGTCACTCGTTGTCGCCGCCCGTGAAGATCGTCGCGGCGACCTCGCTGGTCGACGCGGCGTCCCCGGCGTCCGGCCACACCCAGTCGCGGATCTCGGGGACGTCGTCCCCGTGCTCACGGGTGTACTGGCGGGCTGCCAGGCGGGCGTCGACCATGCGCTGCCGCAGGCCGGCCTGCGACTGGCCCAGGCCGGGCGTCTGGTCGATCACGTCGATGACCAGGTGGAACCGGTCCAGGTCGTTGAGCATGACCATGTCGAACGGCGTCGTGGTCGTGCCCTCCTCCTTGTACCCGCGCACGTGGATGTTCGCGTGCCCGTTGCGGCGGTACGTGAGGCGGTGGATCAGCCACGGGTAGCCGTGGTACGCGAACACCACCGGGCGGTCCTGCGTGAACAGCGTGTCGAACTCGCGGTCCGACAGGCCGTGCGGGTGCTCCCGCTCGTCCTGCAGACGCATGAGGTCGACCACGTTGATGACGCGGACCTTCAGCTCGGGCAGCTCGCGACGCAGGATGTCCGCGGCGGCCAGCACCTCGAGCGTCGGCACGTCGCCTGCGGCGGCCAGCACGACGTCCGGGTCCTCGCCGGGCACCTCGGTGCCCGCCCACTCCCAGATGCCCAGACCGCGCGCGGAGTGCGCGATGGCCTGGTCCATCGTCAGGAAGTTCGGCGCCGGCTGCTTGCCCGCCACGACCACGTTCACGTAGTTGCGGCTGCGCAGGCAGTGGTCGTACGTGGCCAGCAGCGTGTTGGCGTCGGCGGGCAGGTACACCCGCACGACCTCGGCCTTCTTGTTCACGACGTGGTCGATGAACCCCGGGTCCTGGTGGCTGAACCCGTTGTGGTCCTGCCGCCACACGTGGCTCGAGAGCAGGTAGTTCAGGCTCGCGACCGGGCGGCGCCACGGGATCTCCCGCGTGACCTTCAGCCACTTGGCGTGCTGGTTGAACATCGAGTCGACGATGTGGATGAACGCCTCGTACGAGGTGAACAGGCCGTGGCGTCCGGTGAGCAGGTAGCCCTCGAGCCAGCCCTGGCACTGGTGCTCCGACAGCATCTCCATCACACGGCCCGCACGGGCCATGTGCTCGTCGACCTCGGGGCCGTAGAACTCGGCGTTCCACTGCTTGTCGGTCGCGCCGAACACGGCCTGCAGACGGTTCGAGGCCGTCTCGTCCGGGCCGAAGATCCGGAAGTTGTCCGGGTTGAGGCGCACCACGTCGGTGAGCCACTCGCCCAGCACGCGCGGCGCCTCCGAGATCGAGCCGCCGGGCACCGGCACCTCGACGCCGTACTCGCGGAAGTCGGGCAGACGCAGGTCCTTGAGCAGCAGACCGCCGTTGGCGTGCGGGTTGTCGCTCATGCGCAGCGCACCCGAGGGGGCCAGCGCGCGGATGTCGCGGACCACGCGACCGTCCTCGTCGAACAGCTCCTCGGGGCGGTACGAGCGCAGCCACTGGTCCAGGACCTGCAGGTGCTCCGGGGTGTCCCGCGCGCTCGCGAGCGGCACCTGGTGCGCACGCCACGAGTCGGTGGTCTTCTTGCCGTCGATGTAGTCCGGACCCGTCCAGCCCTTGGGGGTGCGCAGCACGATCATCGGCCACATCGGACGGTTCACGTCACCGTTGGCGGCACTGGCCTTGATGTCGGCGATCTCGTCGAGGACCTCGTCGAGCAGCGTCGCGAACCGGCGGTGGATGTCCACGTGGGACTCGTCGTCGAAACCGGCGACGAACACGTGCGGCTTGTGGCCGTAGCCGACCATGAGCGAGTGCAGCTCGTCGTCGCTGATGCGGGCCAGCACCGTCGGGTTGGCGATCTTGTACCCGTTGAGGTGCAGGATCGGCAGGACGACACCGTCCTTGGCCGGGTTGACGAACTTGTTGGAGTGCCAGCTGGTGGCCAGCGGTCCGGTCTCGGCCTCACCGTCACCGACGACGGCGGCGACCAGCAGGTCCGGGTTGTCGAACGCGGCGCCGTAGGCGTGCGAGAGCGCGTAGCCGAGCTCACCGCCCTCGTGGATCGAGCCGGGGGTCTCGGGGGCGACGTGGCTGGGGATGCCGCCCGGGAACGAGAACTGCTTGAACAGGCGGCGCAGGCCCTCGGCGTCCTCGGTGACGTCGGAGTAGACCTCGGAGTAGGTGCCGTCGAGGTAGGCGCCGGCGACCAGGCCGGGGCCACCGTGGCCGGGGCCGGCGACGTAGATGGTGGACTGCTCGCGCTCCTGGATGGCCCGATTGAGGTGGGCGTAGAGGAACGTCAGACCCGGGGTGGTGCCCCAGTGGCCGAGCAGACGCGGCTTCACGTCGTCGCGGTCCAGCGGCTCGCGCAGCAGGGGGTTGTTCAGCAGGTAGATCTGGCCGACGGACAGGTAGTTCGCGGCCCTCCACCAGGCGTCGATGCGCTCGAGGGTGGCGACGTCCAGCGGCTGGCCGGACCCTGTCTTCCACGTGCTCGTCACGGGCGTGGTCGTACTCATGCTCGCTCCCGGAAAGTCGGCGCACCGGGGTCCCCGCTGCGCTACGGATCGATACCCGCTGCCCCACTGTGGCGTGCACCGTCGAAAATACATGGGACGTCTGACCCAGAGCCAGCTGGCCCCGCCATGCGCACCCGGCACCATCCAACCGGAACCCGTCGGAGCCTGCGCGTGGAGCGCGAGATCCGGACCACGAGCGGTCGTCAGTGTGAGTGAGAGCACGTCCGAGGGGTGGACATCCCCGGCCCGGAACGGCTGCGTCGCAGCCTTCCGGCCGCGTTACCGTGGGGTGTGTCCGAGCCGACGACGCTGCTGCGTGCCGCCCTGCGCCCGCGCATGATCGCGCTGCTGCTGCTCCTGCTGGCCGCTGCCGCGGTGTGCGGGCGACTCGGGGCGTGGCAGCTCGACCGTGCCGAGCTGCGCGGGCACGCCGCCGCGCAACGCGAGGAAGCCGCCCGGCTGGCCGCCGACCCGCTGCCGCTCGAGGACGTCCTCGCACCGCAGGAGACCTTCACCGGGGACGTGCTCGGGCGCAAGGTCGTGGTGCGGGGCGAGTACGAGGGTGCCGGCCAGCTGCTGGTCGCCGACCGCGCCGCCGACGACGTCCCGGGGATGCTCGTGCTCACCCCGCTGCGGGTGAGCGAGGGCCCCGACGCGGGAGCGGTCCTGCCCGTGGTGCGTGGCTGGCTCCCGCTGGCGGAGGCCACCGCCGCCCTGGCCGCCTCGGCAGGCAGCGCGCCGCCAGCGCCGACGGGCCAGGTCGAGGTCGTCGGGTTCCTGCAGCTGTCCGAGCAGGCGGGTACCGGAGCGCAGGACGGGGTCGTCGACGCGATCAGCTCGGCCGACCTGCTCAACGTGTGGGACGGGCCGATCTACACCGGCTACCTCGTGCTGGCCTCGTCCGACCCGGACCAGGGGGAGCGGCCCACCGTGCTCGACCCGCAGGCCGGGGACACCGGCGGCCTGAACATCCAGAACCTGGCCTACGCGGCGCAGTGGTGGATCTTCGGGGCGTTCGCCGTCGGGCTGTGGCTGCGGCTCGTGCGCGACGAGGCAGCCGGGGGCCCGCCGCGCGGTGAGGACCCCGCCCCGCAGGCCGCACCCGAGCCGGCCGGACGCTGAACGTCCGACCGGCCCCGCGGTGCGGCTGATGCGGCCCGCGCCGTGGCCCGGCTGCTACTCGTGCTGCCAGGAGCGCCACAGCGCCGCGTAGTCGCCCCCCGCCGCGACGAGCTCGTCGTGCGGACCGATCTCCGTGATGCGACCGGCGTCGACCACGGCCACCCGGTCCGCGTCGTGCGCCGTGTGCAGACGGTGCGCGATCGCGACGACGGTGCGCCCCTCGAGCACCGCGGACAACGACCGCTCCAGATGACGGGCCGCGCGGGGGTCCAGCAACGAGGTCGCCTCGTCGAGCACCAGCGTGTGCGGGTCGAGCAGCACCAGACGGGCGAGCGCGACCTGCTGAGCCTGCGCCGGGGTCAGGGTCGTCCCACCGGAGCCGACCTCCGTGGCCAGACCCTCGGGCAGGGCCTCGACCCAGTCCCACGCGTCGACTGCCCGTAGGGCCCGCTCGAGGGCTGCCTCGTCGGCGTCCTCCTGCGCCAGGCGCAGGTTGTCGGCGAGCGTGCCGACGAACACGTGGTGCTCCTGGGTCACCAGGGCGACGTGACCGCGCAGCTCGTCGAGCGGCAGGTCGACCAGCGGCACCCCACCCATGGTGACCGTGCCGCCGGTGGGGGGATGGATGCCGGCGAGCATGCGCCCGAGCGTCGACTTCCCTGCACCCGAGGGCCCGACGACGGCCAGACGCTCACCCTCGTGCAGGTCCAGGTCGATGCCGTGCAGCACGTCGTGCCCCTCGCGGTACGCGTAGCGCAGCCCGCGGGTGCGGATGTGCTCGTCGACCGGCTCGGCCTCTCCCTGCGTCCGGTCCTGCTCGACCTGGCGGACACCGACGATGCGGGCCAGGGACGTCGCGGCGACCTGGATCTCGTCCAGCCAGAAGATCAGCTCCCACACCGGACCGGTGACCTGGTGGGTGTACATGACCACCGTGGTCACCGCACCGAGCGTCACCTGGCCCTGCGAGGCCAGGTACCCGCCCCACAGCAGCACCGCGACAGGAGCCAGGACGAACGCGAAGTCGATCCCCGGGAACAGCACCGTGCGCAGGCGCAACGTGGCACGTTCCGCCTGGAACGCCTCGTGCAGGTCGTCGTTCACCCGGGCGAACCGCCGGGCCCCGAGCCCGAGCGCGTCGACCGTGCGCGCGCCCTCGACCGACTCCGTGATGGTGCCGTTGAGCGCCGCGTACGCCGCCGACTCGCGCTGGTAGGCGGGGGTGGCGCGCCGCAGGTACCACCGGCACACCACGAGCATCACCGGCACGCCGATGAACATGGCCACCGCGACCCGCGGCGCCGTCAGCAGCGAGGCCACCACCGTCAGGCCGATCGTCACGACGGCGACGATCACCCGAGGCACGCCGAACCGGACCGCGTGCTGCAGCCGGTTGACGTCGTTGGTGGTCCGCGCGACCAGATCGCCCGTGCCCGCGCGTTCGACGACCGACAGCGGCAGGGCCGTGAGGGTCTCGATGAACTCCTCGCGCAGCTGGGCGAACACCTTCTCGCCGAACACCATCGACAGGCGCTGCGCGAACCGGATGAGCACGGTCTGGCTGAGCACGGCCAGCACTCCCACGCCGATCAGCAGGTTCACCTCGCGCAGGGTGGTGCCGTCGATCACGGCGTCGACCAGCCGGCCGAGCAGCCACGGCCCGGTCAGACCGGTGACGGCGGCCGCGGTGTGCAGCGCGGCGATCCCCGTCAGCGACCGACGGTGCGTGCGCAGCAGCTCGACCGCGTAGGCGCGGACCGTCGCCGCATCGGCGATGGGCAGCTTCACGGTCGTCCTCCTGCGTCGTGGTGGGTGCCGGCCAGTGCCGGTTCGTCGAGGTGTCGTCCGACCACACGGCGGTAGGCGTCGCCGTGCTCGGCGTGCTCGAGCAGGTCGGTGTGCGCGCCGCGTGCGACGAGCTCGCCGTCACGCAGCAGCAGCACCTCGTCGACGTGGTCGAGCACGAGCGGGCTGGCCGTGACCAGCAGGGTCGTACGACCGCGCCGCGCGTCCGCGAGCCGTGCGGCGATCCGCGCCTCGGTGTGCGCGTCGACCGCGCTCGTCGGCTCGACCAGCACGAGGATCTCCGGGTCGAGCAGCAGCGCGCGCGCCAGGGCGACGCGCTGACGCTGGCCGCCGGACAACGAGCTGCCCTTCTCCGGGAGCTCGCCGGTCAGTCCGTCGGGTACCGAGTCGAGCACGTCGTGCGCGTCCGCGAGGGTGATCGCGGCCAGCAGCTCGTCCTCGCTGGCGCCGCCGCGCACGTCCAGCTCGGCGCCCAGGGCACCGGAGAACAGCTGCGGGGTGGCCTCGGCCACGACGATGCGGGCGCGCACGTGCTCCTTGTCGATCGCCGCGAGCGGCACGCCGCCCAGGTGCACGGGCGTGGCGGCCTCGGCCTCGTCGTCGAAACGACCCAGGCGGGTGGCGATGGCGGCCGACTCGTCCGGGTCGGCGCTGACCAGCGCGGCGACCCGGCCGGGAACCAGCGAGACACCGCTGACCTGGTCGACCAGGTGCACGTGTGGCGGGGGTGTGGGTGCGGTGGCAGGTGCGGCGCCCGAGGCGGGGACGACGGCCAGGACCTTGAGCACCTTCTTGGCGCCGACCCAGGCCCGGGTGGTGCCCTGCAGCATCTGCGTCGCCTGCTGCACGGGCCAGGTGAGGAATGCCGCATAGCCGTACACCGACACGAGCTGTCCGGGGGTGATCGTGCCCGCGACGGCCATGCGCGCACCGAGCCACAGCAGCGCCGCGACGAACAGACCCGGCAGCAGCGCCTGCAGCGCGTCCAGCCAGGACTGCGTGACGGCGACCTGAACGCCGCGCTGCCGCACGACCTGGGACTGTGCGCGGTACCGGGCGTTGAACACGCCCTCGCCGCCGATGCCGCGCAGGATCCGCAGGCCCGAGACGGTGTCGGCGCCAAGCGTGGTCAGCCGGCCCGAGGCCTCGCGCTGCGTGGTCTGCCGCCGCTGCAGGGGCTTGACCAGCAGACCGAGCGCCACCGCGACGGTCGGCAGGCCGAGCAGCACGACCAGCCCGAGCGGCACGGAGATGCGCAGCATGAGGAACGCGCAGGCGACGTAGGCCACGAGGCTGCCGACGAACCGGCCGGCCAGGGCGAAGACCTCGCCGATGCGCAGCGCGTCGTTCGCGACGGCCGAGACGACCTCGCCGGTGGGCAGCTCGGCCGTGATCGCGTGCCCGGAGGTGGACACCGTGCGGCCGACGAGCTGCGAGGACGTCAGCGAGGCGCGCATCCAGGCCTGGACGTCGAACCGGTGCCCGATGGCCGAGGCGGCCGCGCTCACGGCCCCGAGGAGCAGCAGCGCACCGGCGGCACGCCACAGCGGCGGGCCGAAGCCGTGGGTCAGGCCGTCGTCGATCGCCGTGCCCGTCAGGGCGGGCAGGAGGGCCTGGCACGCGAACATCAGCACCCCGAGCCCGACGGCTGACGCCAGCACCGCCCACTGCCGGCGCGCCAACCACCACAAGAAGGCGAAAGGGCCGGTCAGCGGGGGTGTGCCCGGGTCGGGCAGGGGGAGCGAGCGCATGGTCGTCGACGCTACTGGGCGGTACCGACAGCCCGGAACCTGATTACGTGCGCGGGTCGACCGTGACGAGATCACCCACCTGCAGGCCCCACGTCCCGAAGCTGCCCCGGGGTGCCTCGAGCACGGCCGTGACGTGCCGTCGGGGCCGTGTCATGCCCCACGGTCGCAGGACCAGCACGCTGCGCACGACACCGTCTGCCCCCACCAGCGCGACGTCCAGCGCGCTGCGCATGCCGATGCCGTGGACCGAGTTCTCGGGCGTCAGCCACAGGGCCTCGGGCAGCTCGCGTCGCAGCAGCACGCCGCGCAACCTGGTCCGCCAGGTGTCCGCCACGAGGGCGGTGGCGACCGTCCGGCCGTTGAGCCGAACGGACGACGAATCGGACATTTCGGTCTTCATCCGGCTAGTATGGCGCCCCGCTGGGTCCCGGCACGGGCCGCTGACCAGCGACGACCCACCGCACTCGGCGGTCGGCACCCCCTGCCCGGGCAGGCCCACACGTCGGGAGCGTTCCTCGAGCATGCAGCACGTCACGGTGGTCGCGCTCGTCGACCCGGCCCAGGGTGCAGGGGTCTTCCTCGACGGTCGCGCGATCGCCGTCGAGGCCGCCGACCTCCCCGGTGGGGCCGCGGCGGTGCCCGCCCACGCGACGCACGTGTTCCTCGTCGGTGAACGTCGGCACGAGGCGCTCGTCCGGAGGCAGGCCGCCGCGATCGCCGACCGGGGGCCGGTCGTGGCGTGGCGTGCGCTGCCCCACGGTCCCGCCGCGATCGCGCTGATCGCGGCCCAGGCCGGATCCGCCGGTGCGGGCGCCACCGACGCCGGCATCGTCGCCGCGTTCGTCGACGTGCTCGCCGAGCAGGCATGGAGCGGCGCCTGGATGCCGACCGTGGCCCGGCTCGAGCACCCGGCACCGTCCGTCGGTCAGCACCTGCGGTCCTGGGCGCCCTCGGGCATCGGGTTCGTCGCCACGTTCTCCGGCCCGGCACCCCAGGTGCAGGCCGCGGGGGCCGCCACCCTCCCGGCAGAGCCCGCGCTGGCCCGCGGGCCCGTCTACTGCACCGGGCTGGACGGCATCCCCGAACCCGCCCGGGCCGCGCTCATGGCACTCAGCGGCGGCACCCACCTGGTGGACATGCCCGACCTGCAGATCTCACCCGCGGGCCGCACCGGTTCGGAGCGGGCCGTCGAGGCCGTCGCGTTCCCCGCGCTCGAGCACCTGTCCGTCCGAACGTCCACCGGGCCCTGCCCGTCGTGCGGGGCCGCGGTCGCCGCCGCCTTCTGCACGTACTGCCACGTGCGTCGCGCCACCGGCGCCGCACAGCGAGGAGCTGTCGAGTGAACCCCCGCCAGAGACGCGGCCTGCTGTTCGTCCTGCTGTCGGCCGCCATGGCCGTCGTCGTCTTCGTGGTGATCGTCGCCTACGTCGGCAACGTTGCCAGCCAGGTCGGCTCGACCGTCACGGTGTACCGCGCCGCGAGCGACCTTCCGGCCTACTCCACGCTCACCAGCGACGCGCTCGTCACCGACGAGGTGCCCGAGCGGTGGCTCTCGGAGTCGGCCCTCGTCACGGAGGCCGACCTCGTCGGACGCAAGGTCGGGGTGAACCTGCACGAAGGCACCATGCTGACCGCCGACCTGCTGGTCGCCGAGTCGGACCTGAGCGCGACCGAGCGCGAGATCGCGATCGAGGTCGACGAGGTCACCGGCATCGCCGACCGGGTCAGCCCCGGTGACTACGTCGACATCTACGCGGTCTTCGCCGACGTGCCCGGTCTGCCCAAGCAGGTGCGGGTGCTGGTGCGCGGCGTGCGGGTCGTCTCGGTGCGCGGCAGCCAGGTGCAGGTCGACGAGGAGAGCCTCACCGGCCAGTCCACCGTCGTACCCGTGACGCTCGCGCTCGAGCCCAACGACGCACTGGCGGTCACCTACGCCGCCGCGTTCGCCGAGGAGGTCCGCCTCGTGGGTCTGCCCACGGGCACGGCGGAGGACCGCACCGACGAGCAGGGCGACTTCGACGCCGAGGACCTCGGGGGCACCGCCGTGCCCGAAGGGGTGAACGGCTGATGGCCGGCCGGGTCGTCATCGGGTGCGCGGACCAGTCCCTCGCCTACGAGCTGCGCGCACAGCTCGCGGAGGCCGCCGACGTCGAGGTCGTCGCCGTCGCCGAGACCACCACCGACCTCACCGCGCAGGTCGTCGCCCACGCGCCGAACCTCGTGCTGGTGCACGACCAGCTCGGCCCGGAACCCGTGCACCAGGTCATCCGTGACCTCGGTCTGCGTCGCCCCGCGAGCGTGGCCGTGGTCGTCGCGGCCGCCAACGACGCCGAGTCGCTGGCCGGGGCCATGGACGCCGGTGCGCGCGGCGTGCTGTCGTACCCGCTGTCGTTCGCGGACGTCCAGCAGCGCGTGGTCAGCGCGCTCGACTGGTCACGGCACATGCAGAGCCTGCTGGCCACCAGCACGGACGGCGGGGACAGCGCTCGCGGTCGGGCGACCGTGGTGGCCGTCAGCGGGTCCAAGGGCGGTGTCGGCACCACGACCCTGGTCACGCACCTCGCGTGGGACGTGCGGCGCGAGCTGCCCTCGCACAAGGTGCTCGTGGTCGACCTCGACCTGGAGAAGGGTGACGTCTCGAGCTACCTCGAGGCCCGTCACCGCACCTCGATCGCCGACCTGGCCAAGGTCGCGCAGGACCTGTCGGTGCGCACGGTCGCCGACGCGGTGTACGAGCACGAGTCGGGTCTGCACCTGCTGCTGCCACCGGAGGACGTGCGCGAGGTCGAGTCGGTGACCCCCTCGGCGATCCGGCAGATCATCGCCCTGCTGCGCCAGCAGTACGACCTGGTGCTGGTGGATGTCGGTGCGCACGTGACGCCCCTGCAGGTCGCCGTCGTCGAGATCGCCGACGAGGTGGTCTCCGTCGTCACGCCGGACCTGGTCAGCATCCGCGCGCTGCGCCGCAACCTGGGCTGGTGGGAGTCGCTGCAGGTGCGCAAGCCCGAGCAGGTGCACGTGCTGCTCAACCGCTCCTCGCGCGCCGACGAGCTGCAGCCCGAGACCGCCCGACGCCTCTCGCCGGCCCCGATGCTCGACGGTGTGCTCCCCGACATGGGGCGCAGGCTGGAGACCTCCGTCAACTCCCGCTCCCCGGAGCTGGTCTCCGAGCCGGGATGGTGGCGTGCGTTGCGGGCCTTCGGACGCGAGGTCGGTGTCGCGCGGGGCGCCGCCCGAGCGCAGCAGGGTGCCGCGAACGGCGCCGACGAGCAGGACCCCGGACGCCGGGCCCGCGGTCGCCGCGCGGACGCTGGCTCCGCCTCGGTGGAGCTCCTGGGCGCCTTGCCTGTGCTCGCCCTGGTCTGCGCGGTCGTCTGGCAGCTCGCCCTGACGGGCGTCACGTTCGTGTGGACCGGGTACGCCGCCTCGTCGGCGGCCCGTGAGGTGGCCCTCGGTCGGCCGTTCGTCGAGGTCGACACCGCGGCCACCGACCGGTTCCCCGACGCGATGCACGACTCCGTCGAGGTCGTCGTCGGCACGCCCGAGCCGTCCTCGGTGCAGGTGACCGCGCACGTGCCCCTGGTGCTGCCCGGCGTCCTGTCGACCCCGTGGGACGTGGTCGTCGAGCGAGAGGTGGTGCGTGAGCCGTGACGGTGACCCGTGACCGGGGCGACCGTGAGCGCGGCTCGTCGGCGATCGAGCTGCTCGGCGTGCTGCCGGTGGTCGTGGTCGTGCTCCTCGCGCTCCTGCAGACCATCGCGGTGACGTACACCACGCACGCCACCAACCAGGCAGTGCGGGACGGCGCGCGGGCGATGAGCCTCGGCCGGCCCGTCGCGGCGGCGGTGGAGCGTTCGCTCCCGGGTGGGCTCGAGGCCCAGCAGATCACCTACCCCGACGGGGGTGTGCGGATCGAGGTGCGGGTGCCGCGGATCGCCGTGTTCCCGGGAATGACCGTGACCCGTGAGGCCGCCATGCCCCGGACGGCGCCCTGATGCGCGCGGGGTTCGGCGGGTGGTCGGAGCGTCCTGCGGAGGGTGCCTCCGAGGCCCTGGGTGCGCCGGCGGCGTCGGCGAGCGATCTCGACGAGGGGCTGGTCGCGACCTTCAAGCGCAAGCTGCTCGACGAGGTGGACCTGCACGAGCTGGGTCGGCTGGACGCGGGCCAGCGGCGTATCCGGCTGGAGCGCGTGGTGGCGCACCTGGTGTCCACCGAGGGTGTCATCCTCACCACCCGGGAGCGCAACGCGCTGATCCGGCGGGTCGTGGACGAGTCGATCGGTCTGGGAGTGCTCGAGCCCCTGCTGGCCGACGAGACGGTGTCGGAGATCATGATCAACGGCCCGAGCACGATCTACGTGGAGCGGTTCGGCCAGGTCGAGAAGGTGCAGGCGGCGTTCGCGTCCGAGGAGCAGCTGCGGCAGACCATCGACCGCATCGTCTCGACCGTGAACCGCCGGGTCGACGAGTCGAGCCCCATGGTCGACGCGCGTCTGCCCGCCGACGAGCGCATGCCCCGTGGGGCCCGCGTGCACGTGGTGCTGCCACCGCTGGTGCTCAACGGGCCCACGGTGACGATCCGTCTGTTCCCCAAGTCGTACGGCCTGGACGAGCTGCTCCGGCGGGGGAGTCTGGACGCGGCGACCGCGGAGCTGCTGGCGGCGTGCGTGCGGGCGCGGATGAACATCATCGTGTCCGGGGGGACGTCGTCCGGGAAGACGACGCTGCTCAACGCGCTCTCGGCGTTCATCCCGGCCCGGCAGCGCATCCTGACGATCGAGGACGCCGCCGAGCTGTCGTTGTCGCAGGAGCACGTGGTGCGTCTGGAGACGCGCCCGGCCAACGTCGAGGGCAACGGTCAGGTCACGATCCGCGACCTGGTGCGCAACGCGCTGCGCATGCGGCCCGACCGCATCATCGTCGGTGAGGTCCGTGGCGGTGAGGCGCTCGACATGCTGCAGGCGATGAACACCGGGCACGAGGGCTCACTGGCGACGGTGCACGCGAACACCACCGTGGACGCGCTGATCCGGTTGGAGACCTTGGCGTCGATGAGTGACGTCGAGGTGCCGTTCCACGCGTTGCGCGACCAGGTGAACAACGCCGTGGACCTCGTGGTCCAGCTGCTGCGCGGCTCGGACGGCACGCGTCGTGTGGTGGAGGTCGGCTGGGTGGCCTCGCGGCACCGCGAGGAGTTCCAGGTCGAGCCGCTCATGCGGTGGGACCCGGAGGCCCCGAACCCGCCCGGTCCGCCGGGCCGGTTCGTGCGGTACCCCGTGCCGCAGCCGATCCTCGACCGTCTGCGCATCGCCGGGGAGCCGCTGGGGACGGCGGGGTCCACGGTGGACGGTGCCGGTCGGCCGGTCGCCCCGCTCGCGGCAGGGCACGCCTGATGGGCACCGTGGTGCTGATCCTGGTCGGGGTGCTGCTGGGGTGCGCGATGTTCGTCGTCGGGGTCGCCGACCTCGTCTCGGTGCAGACCCGTCGCCGTCGCCTGGTCGCGGGGGTCGTGGACGATGCGACCGGTCCGCAGGCGGCGCGTTTCGCCGCGTGGGACCGTTCGTTCCGTCGGACCCGGCCGGGCACCTGGGTGGCCGGACAGCTGCTGCTCGCCGGGGAGGAGCACCGCCCGCCGTTGGCGGTCGCGCTCGTCGCGCTGGGTGGCGGGATCGCGGTCGGCTGGGTGCTGGCCGTCGGTCTGGCGCCGGTGTTCGGAGTGCTCGGGGTCGCGGCGATCGTCGTGGGCCTGCGCTCGTACCTGGGGCGGGCGAAGGCTCGTCGCAACGAGCAGTTCATCGCGCAGATGCCCGAGCTGGCGCGTGTGCTGTCGAACGCCACCAGCGCCGGGCTGTCGATCGCCTCGGCCGTGGGGATCGCGGCGACCGAGCTGGCGGCGCCTGCCGGTCCGGAGCTGGCCAGGGTGGCCTCCCGCATGCGGTTCGGCGACAGCCTGGACACCGCCATGCACGGGCTCGAGGCGCGGCTGCCCTCACGTGAGGTCAGCGTGCTGGTGTCCACGCTGCTGGTCAGCGCGCGCAGCGGCGGCTCGCTGGTGTCCGCGCTGCGTGACATCGCCGACACGTTGGACGAGCGCAAGGAGACCCGGCGTGAGGTCCGCACGACGCTGGCGCAGTCCACGTCGACGGGGTACCTGGTGATCGGCATGGGCTTCGGTCTGCTGTTCCTGCTGAACGTCATCCAGCCGGGCACGGTGCAGGCGATGACGTCCTCGTGGATCGGCCGTGGTGCGCTGGTCGTCGGGTCGGCGCTGTTCGTCTCCGGGTTCCTGCTGATCCGACGGATGACGAGGTTCGAGGGATGAGCGCGCTGATGCCCTTCGTGCTCGGCCTGGCCGGCGTGCTCGTCGTCGTCCTGTTCCTGGCCGGCTACCGGACCATGCGCACCGACGCCCTCGACGCCCTGGCGACCGAGGACCTGGACCTGCTGCGCGGTCAGCAGCGGCGCCGGGCCGAGGGGCAGTCACCCCTCGAGCGGCTCGCGCAGCGCCAGGTCCCGCGGCTGCGTCGGCTCCTGGGTCCGCGTCGCCTCGCCCAGCTGCAGCGCCGGATCGACGAGGCGGGCCGGCCCGACGGGCTGACCGTCGACGGGTACCTGCAGCGCACCGCGTGGTGGGCGGTCCTGGTGACCCCGCTGGTCTTCCTGCTGCTGCTGCAGGGCAACCTGCTGATGGCGGCCCTCGGTCTGTCGGTGCCCGTCATCCTCCCGCTGAGCAAGGTGGCGGGGGCGCAGCGTCGACGACGTGAGCAGATCGACCGTGACCTGCCCGACTTCCTGGACGTGCTGGCCGTGACGGTCATGGCGGGGGTCAACTTCCGTGCCGCGCTGGCGCGGGTGGCCGAACGGTTCGAAGGGGCGCTGGCCGACGAGGTCACGCTCACGCTGCAGCAGATCGCGAACGGCGCCTCGGTGCGCCAGGGGTTCCAGGACCTGCGTGAGCGCAGCTCGTCCGAGCCGGTGGCGCAGTTCGTCTCGGCACTGCTGCAGTCGCAGGAGCTCGGTGCGCCGCTGGCGGAGTCGTTGCGGCAGATCGCCGAGGACCTGCGGCGCGACAGCGGTCAGCGGCAGCGGCAGGCCGCCGCGAAGACCGCCCCGCGCGTCACGCTCGTCACCTCGCTGGTCCTGGTCCCGGGTGCTCTGCTGTTCGTCGCCGTCGGCATGTACCTGGGTGCCGACATCGACCTCGGTGCCCTGCTGGGGAGCACGTGAGCGTGGCCCGCGCGGAGTTCGACCGGCAGGTCGTCTCCGGCGCGCTGCTCGTGCGGCTCGTCGCGATCATGGTCGCGCTGGTCGGGATGCTCGGTGAGCGCATCACGGTGGGCATCCTGCTGAGCGTGCTGGTCCTGTCCGGCACGAGCTTCGCGTTCCTGGTCTACCCGGGGGTGTCGCGGTTCGTCACGGTGCACCCGCTCGCGGTCGTGGTGGACGTGCTGCTGACGTTGGCCGTGCTCGCGGCGATGGGTGTCGAGAGCCCGCTGGTGCTGGCGACCTTCTCCACCGCGCTGATCCTGGGGGTCCTGTTCGAGCGCCGGGTCGTGGCGGCCGGTGCTGTGGTGCTCGTCGCGGGGTACCTGCTGGTCGCCCGGATGCAGCCGGACGGCGGCGCCGAGGCAGGTTTCATGGTTCAGCTGGGGGTCCCGGCCCTGTACCTGTGCCTGGCGGGGATCGGCACCGTCGTGCGAGGCGCGCACGAGCGTGACGTGGCCGCCAGCCGTGAGCTGGTCGCGGCACATCGCGCGGTCGCGGCGGCCGAGGAGCGGGGACGGCTGGCACGCGAGATGCACGACTCGCTCGGCAAGACGCTGCACGGGATCGCCCTGGCGGCCGAGGCGTTGCCCGTGTGGGTCGAGCGCGACCCGCAGGTCGCCACGCGGTACGCGCAGGGCCTGGCGGGGGGTGCGCACCAGGCGGCGGCGGAGGCCCGTGACCTGCTGGTCCGGTTGCGCGCCGATCAGCCCGACCGGCCGCTCGCCGACGTGCTCGCAGACCTGTGCGGACGCTGGCAGGAGGAGTCCGGGGTGCGCTGCGCGTTCGCGAGCTCAGGTGCGGTGGACCTGTCGACCGACGCCCGCTACGAGGTGCTGGCGGTCGTGGGGGAGGCGTTGGAGAACGTGCGGCGCCACGCCGCGGCCCACCGGGTCGACGTGCGGCTCCGGGGTCACGAGGACGGTGAGGTGGCGATCGAGGTGAGCGACGACGGGTGCGGGTTCGAGGTGCAGGAGGACGGGCGCGGTCCGAGCGGTCACTTCGGGCTGGTCGGGATGCACGAGCGGGCGGCCGCGGTGGGCGCGCGGCTCGAGGTGACCTCGACCCCGGGGCGAGGGACGTGCGTGCGGGTGCTCGTCGGTGGGTCGCAGGCGGAGGAGGGGACCGATCGTGACGGTCGTTGACGACACCACGGCCACCACACGCGAGGGTCCCCGGCGTCCGGTGACGGTTGTCATCGCCGACGACAACGCCGTGATCCGGATGGGGCTGCGCAGCCTTGTGGAGTCCTCCCCGCGCCTGCGCGTGGTGGGCGAGGCCGCCGACGGCGACGAGGCGGTCCGCGTGGTGCGGGCCACCCTGCCGGACGTCGTGCTGCTCGACGTGCGCATGCCCCGACGCGACGGCGTGCAGGTGGCTGCCGAGGTCCACTGCTGGTCGAAGGTGCTCATGCTGACCTACGCGCACTCGCCGGAGGTCGTGCGCGCCGCCGTCGAGGCCGGGGCCAGCGGCTACCTGGTGCACGGGCAGTTCGCCTCGCACGAGCTGGAGGGCACGGTGCTGGCGGTGGCCGACGGGGCGTTCCTGCTGTCCTCGCCGGCTGCGGCGGCCCTGCGCGAGTCGTGGGCGACCGTCGTCCCCGAGCCGGAGGTCGCGCCGGTGCCGGTGCGCCCGGACCTGGGGTTGTCCGCGCGGCAGCAGGAGGTCATGGACCACATTGCCGCCGGTCGCACCAACGGTGAGATCGCCGCGACGTTCTACCTGTCCGAGAAGACGGTCAAGAACCACGTGAACCACATCTTCGCCCGGCTCGGTGTCCGCTCCCGTGCCGAGGCGGTCTCGGTCTGGCTCGGTGGGTCCTGACATGGGTGCGACCGCGACCACGACTGGGCCCGCAGTTGGGCCCACGGGCCCCTCGGCGAGGGGTGTCCGATTTCTAGGGTTCTGCACGTCGGCAGCGCACCGGGTCCCGGGCGTCGGCCGGCCGGTGTCGACCGAGGGGGTCGAACCGTTCGCCACAGCCGGAGGAGTCAGCCATGACCCGCATGTACGTGAACACCAAGATCCGTCTGCAGAAGGCGCTGGAGCAGCGCGAGCTCGGCCAGGGGACCCTGGAGTACCTGGGCGTCATCGTCGTGGCCGCGCTGCTCGTCGCCGCCCTGATCGGCGTGTTCAAGGGCTTCGACCTGACGTCGAAGGTCCAGACGCAGCTCGACAAGATCACCAACGCCTAGGACCGACCATGCGTCACGGCTGCGAGCGGCCCGAAGGCCGGCAGCTGGTTGCCTGGCCGGCGGGCCGGCTCGGCATGCGTCGAGAGGACGGGATGGCGACCAGTGCGGTCGTCGTCACCGTCCTTGTCGGCGTGGCCTCGTTGCTGCTGCTCGCCGTCGTGCCGCTGCTGATGGGCACGGAGCAGGCGGGGCGTTCGCAGACCGCCTCCGATGCGGCAGCACTCGCCGGCGCGGTCGGTGCGCGTGACCGCGCCGTGGTCGAGCTCGCCGGGGCGGTGCCCGCCCTGCGACCGGCTGCGCTGGCGGGGCTGGGCGGTTCGTGGCGGTTCGGCACGGCGGCCGGGGGCGCCTCCGGGCTGGCCGACGCCGCGGCGTTCGCCGTCCGCAACGACGCCGTGGTGGAGGAGTACCGCCACGACGGTACGCGTGACCGCGTGACCGTGCGGACCCGCGCCACGCAGCCGGGGCCCGAGGAGACCGTGGTGCGCTCGTCGGCGTCGGCGAGCCTCGGCGTCGAGCTGAGCAGCTGCCTGGTCACGGCGGACCGCTCGATCACCGGGTGGACGGAGCCGCCGCCGAGCCCGCCGCCGGCACCCGAACCGACCCCCGCCCCGACGCCGAGCCCGACGCCCACGCCCACGCCGACGTTCGTCCCGGAACCCGTGTACGGGCCGTGGTCCTACGCGATGACGTGCGACGGGGACGACGGTTTCAGCGTGAGCGGCCCGACCATCACCGCGGTGGTCGACCAGGGTCGCGCGGCCCTCGACGCGCTCCAACCACGGTTGGTGCCATGATGCCCGCGGCCGCACAGACCCCTGACCGGAAGGATGCGCCGATGGCGTGGTGGAGACGAGCCCGCGTGCTCGCACCGATGACGGCGGTCGTCGTCGCAACGGGGCTGGTGCTCGCCGGCACCGGTGCGTCGGCGGCGACGGCGCAGCCCGAGGACGGGCTCCCGTCCGGCACGGTGAGCGTCGACGGTCAGCAGACCCCCATCCTGGGTTCGTTCGTGTACCACCAGTTCCACGACGACACGAACCCCGAGATCCGCGGTCTGGTGCACGGTGTCCGGCGGGTCGAGGGCGGGACCGTGCTCTACTACTCCATCGGCGCGTCCGAGCAGTTCAGCGGCAGCATGGCGTTCCCCACGTCCACCGCGCCGTACGACCTGAACTTCGGTGTCGACCTGACGCTGGTGGACACCGCGTCGCTCGTCGCGTACCGCCCGCTGTGGGACGAGCAGACCACCTTCGCCACCTCGTACTACGACCTGAACTCCCAGGCGGGTGAGCTGCGGGTGGGCTGGGCGCTCTTCCCCGAGCTGCCGGCGGACGTGACGTCCGTGCAGGTCACGATGCCCTGGGGCACCGCCGCGGGTGAGGTGCCGGTGGAGGACGGTGCCCTCGAACCGGTCGCGGAGGAGCCCGCACCGTACCTGGGTGAGGGGTGGCCCGCGGTGCCCGAGGGGGCTGCGCTGGCGCAGACGGACCCGGTGGCCGTGACCTACGACCTGGCCCGACGCTCGAGCGACCTGGCCGGGACCGCGGCGGTGGAGGAGACGACCGAGCAGGTCGCGGTGACGCTCGACGCGAACGTGCTGTTCGCGACGGGCTCGGCCGAGCTCTCGCCGCAGGCGCAGTCCACGCTGGCGACCGTGGGCGCGGACATCGCCGCGCGGGCCACGGGGCAGGTGCAGGTCACGGGGCACACCGACTCCGACGGGACGGACGAGGCCAACCAGACGTTGTCCGAGCAGCGGGCCGCCGCCGTGCTCGCCGTGCTCCAACCGGTCGGAGGGGACGCGGTGACCTGGGTGGCCGTGGGCAAGGGCGAGTCGGAGCCGGTGGCACCCAACGACAGCGACGAGGGCAAGCAGGCCAACCGTCGGGTCGCGGTCGTCTACACGATCGGGAACGCGTCATGAGGCACCAGGGCAAGCGTGCGGCGGGCGTCGCCGCCCTGCTGGCCGGCGTGCTCGTCCTCGCCGGGTGCACGGGCGACGACGAGCCGGACCCCACGGCCTCGGCCAGCGCCGCGGCACCGGAGCCGGCCCGGGACTGGAGCCGCGCGGAGATCGAGGAGCTGGTGTTCGAGGGCGACCTGGGCACCTCGACCGTGCTGGGTTCCGCCGAGGGCCAGGTTCCTGACCTCGTCGACGTGCTGCCCGCACGGATCGACGTGACCAAGGTCGAAGCGGACGAGGCGAGCACCGTGGTGTGGTTCACGCTGGTCAACCTCCAGGACACGGACCCGCTGCTCGATCTCGCCGCCTTCAACGAGTGGCGTCCGTTGGCCACCGACATCCGTGACGTCGCGATGGTCGACCCGGTCGCCGAGCAGCGGTACCAGCCGTACGTCGGGTGGACCTCCGCCGACGAGGACAACTCGCTGTGCGCGTGCGCGTCGGCACCCCTGCACATGTCGACGGTCGGTCAGCTGCTCTCGGCGACCTTCCCCGCGCTCGACCCGACGACCGGGACGATCAGCCTCGAGGTCCCGGGCTTCCCGGCGATCGAGGGGCTGCCGGTCACCCGGCTGTAGCGTCGGTCGTCACGCGCCCCACTCGACCCTGGCTCGGTTCGCCCCGGCCGGGGTCGAGCCGCGTCAGGGCCCGGACTGCGTCTGTGCTCGGGCCCTGCCCCTCAGTTCCTTGGGCCCGCGCGTGAGGCGCTGGGCCCACCGTGCGGTGAGGCCTCACCGCCAGGCTGACGGTGTCCGGTCCGTTGGTGGAGAGGTGCTGTCGTGATGCGTGTCTGCCGTGCGCCGGGGTCGGCCGGCTGCGTCCGGCTCGACGAGCGCGGGGCCTCGTCGGTCGAGACCTTGGGTGTGGTGGTCGTCGCGGTCCTGCTGGCCGTCGGGGCGATCGTGGGCGTCGCGGCGTACCCCAGCCATGTCGCCACGGCCCTGTGCCGGTTCTCCGCGGCGATCGGGTACGGCGACGGCTCGTGCGCGTCCGTCCCGACCTCGGTCGCCTCGCCCAAGACCGACGCGGACTACCAGCCCGGCGTGTGCATGCTGTCCGAGTCGAGCGAGCGGTACAACGCCGAGGTCAAGATCTGGTTCGTCACCATCGGCGAGGGCTCGGGTTTCATCGTCCAGCAGTTCTCCGACGGCACGGTGCGGGCCACGCTCACCGACGGCGCCTCGGTCGGCGCGAACGGTGCGCTCGGGTCCAAGTCGTTCGACACGACCAAGCTGGGCGAGGGCAACAAGGCCGGTGTCGACGTCTCCCTCGGAGCGAACCTCAAGTTCGAGTACGGGTCCACGTGGCAGTTCGACGACGTCGACCAGTGGACCGACATGAAGGACGACCTGGACGCGTACCTGATCCAGCAGATCCAGATGCAGCACGACCAGTACGGCGGGTACGCGATCTACACCTCGCTGTTCGGTGAGTGGCTGGAGCCGCCGAAGGACCCGAAGTACACGTTCGCCAAGGTGGGCGTCGAGGTGGCGCTCAAGGCCAACGCGGGTGTCCGGGTGGGCACGGGTCAGGTCGACTCCTCGGGCAACCCCAAGTTCGTCGACCCCAAGCTCGGCTTCAACCTCAAGGCGACCGCCGGTGGCTCCGTGGTCGTGCAGACCAACACCGAGACGGGCGCCAAGTCGTACACGTACGAGGTGTCCGGCTCGGGCAAGCTCACCGGGGACCTGGTCCTGGCGCACGTCACGGGTGAGGGCAAGGTCAGCGGGGCGTTCACCACGACGTACGACGCGAACGGCGCCCTGACCGAGCTGGCGTTCAAGTCCTCGTTGGAGTACGGCGCGGGCGGCAGCCTGGGCAACAACACGTTCAAGGCGGTCTCGGGCAGCACGGGGGAGAGCCAGACCGACACGGTGGCCACCACCACGAAGCTGGCGGTCACCGACGAGAACCGCGCGCTGGTGGAGGAGTGGTTGGCGAACAGGTCCGGGGTGGCCGGGGAGGTGCTCTCGTTGCCGTTGTCGGCGATGGTGCCGGACAAGCCCTCGGAGGACCCGTTCCTGCAGCTGATGTTCGACGAGGCGAAGACCAGCCAGATCACGTACCACAACGTGAAGGACTCCACGGAGTTCGGCATGGCGGTGAAGAAGGGCTGGGAGTTCGGGTTCAACGTCACCGCCGAGGAGGCGACCGCCACGAAGACCGACGCGGACTTCCTCGGTGCGCCGACGCAGGACGGCACCCGGCCGATGATCGACGACGCACTGTGCAACTGACGTGAGCGAGAGGTGGTGAGGGCGATGCGACGGCTTCTCGTCCCGTGGGTGGTCTCCGTGGTGGTGCACGTCGTGGTGCTGGTGGTCGCGGGTGTGGGGGTCGGTGCGGCCGTGGCCGGCGGGTCGACGTCCGCGGCGACGTGGGTGCTGCTGGTGCTGCCGCCTGCGTTGGGTGTCGCCGCGGGAGTCGCGGTGTGGCGTCCGGTGACGCGGCCGCACTGGCTCGACGGGGCGCTGGTGGCGTTGCCGGTCGTGCTGGTGGGGCTGGGGTTGGCGGTGCTGTCGGTGCTCGCGGCGCCCAGGGGGTTGCCGGCCCGTGCGATGCTCTCGCTCGCGATGACCCCGACGGTCGCGGCACTGGCCGCGGTGGCTGCGGGGGGAGCGCTCAAGGCCCGGTTGTGGACACCGCAGGGCAGCAGGACACGGACGCACAGCTATCTGGGAGAGGACCAGGCATGAGGTCGACGACGGGGTTCCGGGTGGGCGCGGGTGTGCTGGCGGCCGGGCTCGCGCTGCTGCTGACGGCGTGCAGCGACGGGGGTGCGCAGGTCTCGGTGCCGGACGCCCCGGACGGCTGGGTGCGGGTGGAGGCGGGGCGGCTGACGGTGGCGGTGCCCTCGGACTGGGTCGAGCTCGAGACGGCCGATGCGATGTGGTCGCAGGCCTGGTCCGACGCGGCCGACACGAGCCAGGCCACGGTGATCCTGGTGGCCGCACCCGAGCTGGGCACGGACGGAGCGGCGCAGGGGTTGGACACGTTCGTCGCGGGCGCGCAGATGGGCGGCACACCCGGCTACGTCTCGACCGGTCGCTCCCGCCCGGTCGAGACGGACACGCTCGAGGTCGAGCGCAACGACTACACGTACACGGCCGGCGACGCGACGAACGACGGCGTGTTCTGGTCGGTCGCCGACCCGCGCGACGAGCACACGATCGGGTTGCAGCTGACCGGTGCCGACCTGTCGGCGGACGTCATCGCCACGGTCCAGGACAGCATCCGCGTGCTGCCTCAGGAGGGCTGATGTCCGCGGTCCCGGCGCTGCTCGTCGTGGCCGTCGTGGTGGTCGTCATGCTCGGCGCGGTGGGCATGTTCGCGTACCTGTACGGCCGCCGCCGCGTGTTCACCCGCGGGGTGCGAGGGACGGCGGTGGTCGTCGCGGTGCGCCCGACCGCGGCCCTGGAACGTCACTCGGTGGTCGAACGGCCGACGGAGCGGGTCACCGTCGCCACAGCCGCGCGCCCGCAGGGCGTGCTCACCGACCAGAAGGTCCCGGCGGGTCAGTACCTCCCCGGGCAGGTGGTGGCCGTGGTGCAGGCGCCCGGGCGTCCGGACCGGCTCTACCTGGACCGCCCCGACCTGGAGCGCAGTGCGCTGAGCGTGTACGCCCCGCTGCTGCTGGCGGTGTGCGCCCCGTTCATCGCGGTGCTGGGGGTCACGAACGGGTTGCGCGGCTGACCGCTCCCGCAGGTCAGCCCGGCACCTGGTCGCGGGCGGCGCCCGACGCGCGGGCCACGGCACCCAGGACCCGCGCGGGCCGCCGGCGACGCCGGCGCTTCTGCGCGTACATGGCCGCGTCGGCCCCGGACAGCAACGAGGAGGCGGACCGGACCTCGCCGCTGCGCACCTGCGCGGAGCCGATGCTCGCGCGCGTCGAGGTGACCAGGGGGCCGAGGTCGATCGGCGCGGCGAGCCGCAGGTCGATGGCCGCGGCGGCCCGCTCGGCCAGGCCGTCGACGGGCCCTTCGAGGAGCACCAGGAACTCGTCGCCGCCGAACCGGGCCACGACCCCCTGGTCCGACACGTCGTGCACGGCCTCGGTGAGGCGTCGGGCCACGACGACCAGCAGGTCGTCGCCCACTCCGTGGCCGTAGGTGTCGTTGACCTCCTTGAAGTCGTCGAGGTCGACGAACAGCACCACGGCGCCGGGTGACTCACCTGAGGCGACGCGTTCGACGAGCTCGCCGGTGAGCTGGTCGACGTGGCGGCGGTTGGGCAGGCCGGTCAACGGGTCGTGCACGGCCTGGTGGGCCATGCGTGCCTCGGTGTCGCGCTGCGCACGGCTCACCTGGTGCAGCATCACCGCGACGAGCGGCGTGATCAGGAGCGTGCCGACGAGCAGCGCGGACGCGTCGGGTTCGGCCCCGGCGAGCTGCTGCACGGAGACGACGAGCGGGTTGAGCGCCAGGGCGCAGGCGAGGGCCACCACCCGCAGACCGGTCAGTCGTGCGGTGCGCGGGCGGTGCAGGCCGACCAGGTGCTCGGCGTCGGGGTCGGCGGCCGCGGCGCCGATCGTCAGGTAGACGCCGATCCACAGCAGGCCGACCCAGGGTGCCCGGTCGAGGTCCGACTCCCAGGTGACGACTCGCGACGCCTGGGCGACCAGGTTGATCGTCAGCGCGACCACGATGTACCGCAGGGCGCCGCGCCCCCCGGGGCGGGCGACGGCGACGCGGAACCCGGCGCCGGCGATGGCGCTGGACAGGAACACGCTGGCCGCCGCGTGCAGCTGGGCGGCGGGCGAGGCACCGATGGCGACCAGGTGCGGTCGGGCGACCACGCCCCACAGCAGCGCGGTCGTGGTGACGGCGAAGATCGCACTCTCCACCACGGAGGTGTCGTACCGGCGCCGGGGTCCGACAAGCAGTGCGACGATGCCGAGCAGCGCCGCGAGCAGACCCAGCGGGCTCACCGCGAGCCACCACTCCGGCGTGGGGTTCGCGGCGCCGTGCGCGGTGCGCACCACGGTGTCCAGGTCGAGGATGAGCAGCCCCACCAGGACGAACCACCAGCCGCCGCGTGCACCGAGCCTGCGCCGGGCGAGTCGGACGGCGACGACGCCGGTGGCCACGGCCTGGGCGAGGAGCATGGCCGCTGTGGGGGCACCCGCCTGGTGCAGCGCGCCCAGCGCGAGTGCGAGCAGCAGGGTCCCGACCGCCACGGCGGTGGCGGGACCGGTGCGTCCCGCCGTCGTCCCCATGTACTCAGCATCGGTGCCCCCACGAGGGGGTCGAGCCGTCAGACGCCCTCCGAGGGCTTCGGCACGCGGATTTCACCCGGGTCGAACGGCCTGGCGGCCCGACGTCACCCCGGTGGTCGGGGTGATCCCTCGGCCGACTACCCTGGGGGTGTGCCGACGCCTGAGCCCGCCGCCCCCGACCGTCCCGCGCACCGCCCCGTCCTGGTTGTCGACTTCGGGGCGCAGTACGCCCAGCTGATCGCCCGCCGGGTGCGCGAGGCGCACGTCTACTCGGAGATCGTGCCGCACACGGCGTCCGTGGCGGACCTGCTGGCCAAGGACCCGGCCGCGATCATCCTGTCCGGTGGCCCCTCGTCGGTGTACGCCGACGGTGCCCCGTCGGTCGACCCGGCGTTGTTCGACGCCGGTGTGCCCGTGCTGGGCATCTGCTACGGCTTCCAGGCCATGGCGGCGGCCCTGGGCGGCACCGTGGCGCAGACCGGGCAGCGCGAGTACGGCCGCACGCAGGTCGCGGTGGGAGACGCGGGCACGGTGCTGGGTGGCAGCCCTGACGAGCAGACGGTCTGGATGAGCCACGGGGACGCGGTGCACGCCGCCCCGGAGGGCTTCGAGGTGCTCGCCACGTCGTCGGGCTCGCCCGTCGCGGCGTTCGAGGACACGCGGCGTCGCCTGTTCGGCGTGCAGTGGCATCCGGAGGTCAAGCACTCGCCGCTGGGTCAGCAGGCGCTGGAGAACTTCCTCTACCGGGGCGCCGGGCTGGCCCCCGACTGGAACCCCGGCAACGTGATCGCCGAGCAGGTCGAGAGGATCCGCGCCCAGGTCGGCGATGCCCGCGTGATCTGCGGCCTGTCCGGCGGGGTCGACTCCTCGGTCGCGGCGGCGCTGGTGCAGGAGGCCGTCGGCGACCAGCTGACGTGCGTGTTCGTGGA
The DNA here is from genome assembly GCF_052036975.1 of Cellulomonas soli. Classification (GTDB taxonomy): domain Bacteria; phylum Actinomycetota; class Actinomycetes; order Actinomycetales; family Cellulomonadaceae; genus Cellulomonas; species Cellulomonas soli_A. The sequence continues at coordinate 121,190 of NZ_JBQIAR010000011.1, read as the reverse complement.
CCACGGTCTGCTGCGTTCGGGCGAGGCCGAGCAGGTCGAGCAGGACTTCGTGGCCGCCACGGGTGTGCAGCTGAAGGTCGTCGACGCGCGCGAGCGGTTCCTGTCGGCTCTGGCCGGGCACTCCGACCCGGAGACCAAGCGCAAGATCATCGGGCGCGAGTTCATCCGGGTGTTCGAGGACGCGGCACGCGAGGTCGTGGCGGACGCCGGCGAGCACGGCACCGAGGTGAAGTTCCTGGTGCAGGGCACGCTCTACCCCGATGTCGTGGAGTCCGGCGGGGGTGAGGGTGCGGCGAACATCAAGTCGCACCACAACGTCGGTGGTCTGCCCGACGACCTGCAGTTCGACCTGGTCGAGCCGCTGCGCACGCTGTTCAAGGACGAGGTCCGCGCGGTGGGTCTCGAGCTGGGTGTGCCGGAGACGATCGTGTGGCGGCAGCCGTTCCCGGGCCCCGGCCTGGGCATCCGGATCATCGGTGAGGTCACCGCCGAGCGCCTGGACATCCTGCGGGCCGCGGACCTGATCGCCCGTGAGGAGCTCACCGCTGCGGGGTTGGACCGCGAGATCTGGCAGTGCCCCGTGGTCCTGCTCGCCGACGTGCGCTCGGTGGGTGTGCAGGGTGACGGGCGCACGTACGGCCATCCCGTGGTGCTGCGGCCCGTGTCCTCCGAGGACGCCATGACGGCCGACTGGACCCGGGTGCCGTACGAGGTGCTCGCGGCGATCTCGACGCGGATCACGAACGAGGTGCCGGAGGTCAACAGGGTCGTCCTGGACGTGACGAGCAAGCCGCCGGGCACGATCGAGTGGGAGTGAGGGGAGCGAACCGGTGAGCCAGAACGCCGAGGTGCCCGCCTCGTCCCCGTCGTCCGTCTCCTCCGGCCCGGGGTCGCAGGACGCCGCGCAGCTGTGGTCCCGCAAGGCGGCCGGCTCGCTGCGGCGCTACCGGGTGCTGGCGTGGGTGACCGGCACGATGCTGCTGGTCCTGTGCCTGGAGATGGTGCTCAAGTACGGGTTCCAGGCGGCGGGTGTGGATGCCGACGGGCACGCCGAACCGGTGCTGGGCGCCTGGGTGGCCTTCGCGCACGGGTGGGTCTACGTGGTGTACCTGGTGACGGTCGTGGACCTGTGGTCGACCATGCGCTGGAAGTTGTCCCGGCTGGCCACGATGGCCTTGGCCGGTGTGGTGCCGGTGATGTCGTTCGTCCTGGAGCGGCGGGTGCACGCGCAGGCGAGCGCCCGGATCGGTGCGTCGGCCGGCGGCGGCGCGGGTGCGGGCGGTGACGTGTCGCCTGACGTCGCGACGCGCGCCGAGGGCTGACCCTCCGTGCGGATCGTCCACGTCTCGGACTGCTACCCGCCTCGGACCGGCGGGATCGAGTCCCAGGTCGGGGACCTGGCGGCACGGCAGGCGGCGGCGGGCAACGAGGTCCACGTGTTCACCGCCACCCTGGGTGAGCACGGCGAGCGCGGTGGCGCGGTGGCTCTCGAGCGGGGCGTCCACGTGCACCGCATGGGTGCCCGGATGCCCTTCGACCTGCCGGTCAACCTGCGGGACGGCCGGCTGTTCCGGCAGGCCTTCGCGCAGGTGCGGCCCGATGTGGTGCACGTGCACGCCGGTGTCGTCTCGCCCTTCGCGCACGACGGTGTGCGGGCCGCCACGGCGGCCGGGCTGCCGACGGTCGTCACGTGGCACTGCATGCTCGACGGCACGGTGCCGGCTCTGCGCCTGCTGTCGCGGACGAGCCGGTTCGAGGTGGGTGCGGTCGCGCTGAGCGCGGTCAGCACGGCGGCGGCCGACCGGGTGCGGGAGGCGTTCGACGGGCCGGTGCACGTGATGCCGAACGGGATCGACCTGGATGCGTGGGCGCCGCACGAGGTCGGGTTGCCGGCGCGGTCGACCCACGGCGACGAGGATCCGGGGCCGTTGCGCCTGGTCGCCACGATGCGTCTCGCGCCGCGCAAGCGGGCTGTGCCGCTGGTGTCCCTGGTGGGTGACGCGGTGCGTCGGCTCCCCCCGGACCGGGTGCGGCTGTCGCTGATCGGTGCGGGGCCGGTGCGCCCGCGGGTGGAGCGGGCCATCGCGGACCGGGGTCTGCAGGAGGTCGTGGAGCTGCGGGGCCGGCTCACGCGCGACGAGGTGCACGCCGCGTACGCGCACGCCGACGTGTTCCTGGCGCCGGCCGAGCTGGAGGCGTTCGGTATCGCGGCCCTGGAGGCCCGCACGGCGGGCCTGGCGGTCGTCGCCCGCCGGGGCACCGGTATTGCCGAGTTCGTCGAGGACGGTGTGGACGGTCTGCTGGTGGCGGACGACGCCGAGATGACGGAGGCGGTGGTGCACCTGGTGCGCGACCGCCGGCTGCTGGACGGCATCCGCGCGCACAACCGTGCCGAGCCTCCGCGCTTCGGCTGGCCGCAGGTGCTGGCCGCGGCAAACCGCGAGTATTCACGGGCCAGGGCGCTCCGCGGGCTCTGAGTCGGGGCAATTGGCCCCGGGCGTACGTGGCAAACCGGAGTGGCGGGGGTCACACCGAGATGCGTCCTCCCTGGTCAGAGGGCATCATGGGACTGCCGGCGTCGCCGGTAGGACCTGCGTCCCACGTGCTCCGGTGTGCGTGGCGCCAGTCTTTTCCACGTGAGCACGGGTGCTCATCGGACCTGGTCCACCCAGGCCCGTCGGGGAATTCAGAATCGGGGAGACCATGAACGCAGCAGTCCAGGGCAAGAAGGGCGTCGCCAAGCTCTTCGGCCTGCTCACCATCATCGCCGGCGTCATCTTCATCGTCGCTGGCGGCATCACCTGGGGCGCCGTTGCCTCGAACCTGAAGGCCGAGGAGATCACCGTCTCGCCCGACGCGAAGTCCTTCGGCGGCCAGCTCGTCGACACGCCGTGGGAGGCGTTCTCGCAGGCCGACATCATCAACCACCACGCGCTGACCGCGACGGGTGACCGCACCTACGCCGAGCTCGGCGCCGAGATCTCGGCCCTCAAGGAGCAGCTCGCCGCCGACGGCGCCTCCGAGGACGAGATCGCCGAGGACGCCGACGTGGCCGAGCTCACCGGTCTGCGTCAGACCGTCATGAACGCCTCGTTCCTGCGGGCCTCGCTGTTCACCTCGGTCGTCGCCTTCGGTGTCGCGGCCCTGGTCGTCGGCCTGGGCGTCGTGTTCCTCCTCATCGGCTGGGCCCTGCGCTCGCTCGGCGCCACGGTCGAGGGCGGCACGGTGCGCGTCGCCGAGCCCGAGCCCGCGACGGTCTGACCGACCCCACGGGCAGGGCAGACCTGACGGTCGGCACGGGCCGATCAGGTCGACCAGCACGGCGAAGGCCGGCACCCCCCTCCGGGTGCCGGCCTTCGCCGTGCTGTGGCCGTGCCGTGCTGTGGCCGTGCCGTGCTGCTGTCGGGCTGTGCTGCTGTCGGGGTCAGCGGCGGCCGCCCCGCCGGGTACCGACCAGCGATCCCACCAGCAGCATCAGACCGGCGACGGTCAGCAGCACGATGAGCGCCAGCTGGGCGTCGATGGTGTACCCGGCGGCGTAGATCAGCACCCCCACCCCGAGGGCGGCGACCACCAGCCCCCACACGACGGTCGCGATGCGCGGCCGGGGGCGCGGCGCGGGGTCGAGTCCCGGACCGGCCGACGGGAGCGGTGCCGTGGAGCCGGCGGGAGGCGTCGCCGTGGTGGGGGTCGCCGGACCGGCCGCCGCGGTGGCCTGCGGGGCAGTCGTGCCCTCGGTGTCGTCCGGGGAGTCACCGGTGACCGGCAGCTGCAGCGTGGTGTCCTGGGCCTCGTGCCCGGTGGTGTCGTCGGTGGCCATCAGTTCTCCTCGATCGTGATCTCGCCGGCGCCGAGGCTGACCTCGAGCACCAGTTCTGCCTGGCCGTCCTGGGCCGACTGCGTCTCGAACGTGCGGTCCGAGATGCCGAGCGCGTCGACCGTCTGGCTGTCGCCGTCGACGTCCCACGTGACCGATCCCGCGCCGTTGGTGACCACCGCACGGACTGCGGCACCTTCCGGCACCACGATGCGCAGGTCGCCCACGCCCATCGAGATCGGCACCTCGACGGGGTCGCCGCCCAGTCGCAGCCCGGTGAGGTCGGCGACGGTGTCACCGGCACCGACGGACAGTCCCTGCTCGGCCTCCGAGCGACTCACAGGGGTCCACTGCGACGTGCTGCCCACGGTCGTGCCGTCGGTCCAGGTGACCGTGCCGTCCTCGATGGCCGTGGCCGGGGCGAGCACCACGAGCCCGACGATCGCCAGGAACCCGAGCAGCCCGCTCGTGCGGCCGCGCAGCCCGGAGACCATGATGCCCAGACCTGCCAGCACCACGGCGATCCCGCCGGCGGTGAGCAGCACGGGGCCGTCGAACGTCCCGGTGCGGTCGGCCAGCATGAGCACCGCCAGACCCAGCAGGCTCAGGGCGACCACCACGCCCACGGTGGTCCCACCCGGACCACGCCGGGGGGGCTTGGGCGGCTTGGGTGCCGTCGCCACGGGCGGGGCGCCGACCGTCGGGTACGGGCCGTAGGTGGGGCCGTACGGCGGTGGCGTGGTGGCCGTCGGGGTGTGCGGGGTGGGCCCGTAGGGCGACGACGGTGCGGGCGGGTACGGGGTCGAGGCGTACGGCGCCGGTCCGTACGGTGAGGCGGGCGCCTGCGGGGCCGGGCGCTCGGGCACCGGCAGAGGCTGTGTCGCGGACATGTGTGAGCTCGTCTCGGAGGTGAGGGGGACGCTGGTCGCCCCGGTCGGGGTGACGGGCGGTGCCGTGGGGGCAGGGGGCACGGGCCCGGCGGGCGGGCCCTGCGGCGCGGGGCGGTAAGGCCCGTAGGGCCCGGTGGGTGCCCCCGGTCCGTAAGGGCTCGTGGGACGCGGTGCCGACGGGCGCCCGTCGCGATGGTTGACGGCCACGACCACCAGTGCGATCAGGCCGCCGACGAACAGGACCCAGGCCAGTCCCTGCAGGCCCTGGGGCACGTGCAGGAGCCAGAACACGTCCGTGCCCCGGCCGAGGCCGACGATCGTCATGCCGAACGCGCCGAGCAGGCCGATGTCGAACCGGCCGGCCACCATCTCCTCGAGGTGGATCCGACCGTCGCGCTCCTCGGGCAGCAGCGCCCACGCGACGCCGTACACGACCAGCCCCAGGCCGCCGAGCAGCACCGAGACCGCCAGGACGGCACGCACCAGGAGCGCGTCGACGCCCAGGCGCCGGGCGAGCCCGCTCGCCACGCCGCCGATCCAGCGATCCTCGGTCCGGACGACGCCCAGGCGCCGCACGCCGGCGAAGAAGCCGTTCGACGTGGCCGGCGCGCCGGGCGCCGGTGCCCACGACTGCCCGGGTGCCCAGCCCGGGGGAGGAGGGGTGGCACCGGTGGGTCCGGCCTCCGGCGCGGGCGCCGGGCCCGGCTCGGGTGCGCCGCCCGCGGCGGTGCCGTCAGGTGTCTGCGTGTCCATGGCTCGATCGTGCTCCCGCCGGGTGGTCCGGCGACATCGGGTGAACCCCTGAGCGACCCCTGAAACTCGCGCGTCGGGCCCTGAACATCGCTGCTCGTGCCGGTCGGGGGGTCGTGGACGTGTGACGATCAGGGTGTGCACCCGAGCATGCCTGCGGCGACGCCGCCTCGGCCGCCGGACGGTCCCGGACCGTCCGGCCCGTTCGGCGTGGCCGGCGCCGCGGGTGCCCCGCCGCCGTACTCGCCCCCGCCGCCTTACTCGCCCCCTCCGCCGTACTCGCCCCCGCCGCCTTACTCGCCCCCTCCGTCGTACTCGACGCCTCCTCCGTACTCGTCCGTACCGCCGGCCGCGCAGGTGCCGCCGCAGGGCGCGCCCCGTCGGCTGCCGTTGGTGCGTCCCGCGCACGGCCGGTGGCTCGGCGGGGTGGCGCTCGGCCTGGCCGCGCACCTGCACCTGCGGGTCGGGCTGGTGCGGCTGCTGTTCGTCCTGATGAGCCCTCTGGCCGGCGCCGGGGTGGCTCTCTACGCGTTCCTGTGGTTGAGCGTGCCCACCGGGGACCCGGCGGACCCCACGGCCTCCCGGCCTGCCACGCTGACCCGTCTGGCCCGGCGGCAGACGCTCGTCGAGCCCGGGCGTCGGCTGCCGGTGACCGACATCGGGGTGGGTCTGCTGCTCGTGGTCGGGGCGGCGCTGCTGGTCGCCTCCCGGCTCGGTGCGTCCGTGGACGCCTCGTGGGTCCTGCCGGCGCTGGTCGTGGTGGCGGGGTTGGGCCTGGCGTGGAGCCAGCTGGACGGCGCGAACCGGGACCGGCTGCGTGAACGGGCCGGGGGGCGTACCCCGGTCAGCGTGCTGCGGCTGATCGGCGGGGTGCTGCTGGCCGGGGTCGGCGTGCTGCTGCTGGTCGGGGAGGGGACGGGGAACGGTGTGGCTCCGGCCACGCTCGTGCAGTCGGTCGTGGCGGCCGTCGCGGTCCTGGCTGGGGTCGGGCTGGTGCTGGCGCCCTGGTGGCTGCGCCTGGTGCGTGAGCTGGGTGACGAGCGGGCCGCGCGTGCCCGTGAGTCGGAGCGGGCGGACATCGCCGCGCACTTGCACGACTCGGTGCTGCAGACGCTCGCCCTGATCCGGTCCCGAGCCGACGACCCGACCGAGGTCTCCCGCATGGCTCGCGCGCAGGAGCGTGAGCTGCGCGCCTGGCTGTACGACGACCGCCCCGCGCCGGGGACGTCGGTGGCTGCGGCGCTCGCCGAGGTGGTCGCGGAGATCGAGGACACCCGCACGTGGCCGGGTGGTGAGGCCGTCACGATCGACGCGGTCGTCGTGGGGGACCGCGCACCCGACCTGGACACCGAGGCCTTGCTGCAGGCGACGCGTGAGGCGTTGTTCAACGCGGTGGCGCACGGTCGCCCGCCCGTGTCGCTGTACCTGGAGGTCGCCGACGACGCCGTCGAGGTGTTCGTGCGCGACCACGGTGACGGGTTCGCCATGGAGGAGATCGCCCCCGACCGGTTCGGTGTGCGGGAGTCGATCATGGGGCGTGTGCGTCGCCGGGGTGGCAGTGCCACGGTCACGTGCCGTGAGGGCAGGGGTACCGAGGTGCACCTGCGGGTGCCGTGCGCGGCGGCCACCCGCGAGGGGCCGCGCGAGGCGGCGGAGACGTCAGAGGACGGAGAGGCACGATGAGCGATGTGACGACCCCGGCGGGAGGGACCGCGCGTCCGGCCGGGCTGCCGGTGGACGTGGTGCTGGTCGACGACCACCACCTGTTCCGCACGGGGGTGAAGGCTTCGCTCGACGACCGTGTGCGTGTGGTCGGCGAGGCGTCCTCGGTCGAGGAGGCCGTGCAGGCCGTGCATGCGTTGCAGCCGCCGGTGGTGCTGCTCGACGTGCACCTGCCCGGGGGTGACGGGGGCGGGGGTGCGGAGGTCATCCGTTCCTGCGCCGACGTGCTGCCGGCTACCCGGTTCCTGGCGCTGTCGGTGTCGGACTCCTCGGAGGACGTGGTCGCGGTGATCCGTGCGGGTGCCCGGGGGTACGTGACCAAGGCGATCAGCGGTCGTGAGCTGAGCGACGCGGTGCTGCGGGTCGCGGGCGGCGACGCGGTGTTCTCACCGCGGCTGGCCGGTTTCGTGCTCGACGCGTTCGGCACGAACGCCGGGGACGTGGCGATCGGCGACGACGAGCTGGACCGTCTGTCGGCACGCGAGCGCGAGGTGATGCGGCTGATCGCGCGCGGCTACTCGTACCGCGAGGTCGCCTCGGAGCTGTTCATCTCGATCAAGACGGTCGAGACCCATGTGTCGGCGGTGCTGCGCAAGCTGCAGCTGTCGAGCCGGCACGAGCTGACGCGGTGGGCGGCGGCGCGGCGGCTGCTGTGACGCACGGCGCAGCGAGGACCCTCCTGCGCGTGATCTGACGTCGCGTCAGAACACGTATCCTCAGGCCATGGACATCGTCTACCGGCTCCTCGTCGTGCTCCACCTGATCGGCTGGGCCATCGTGCTCGGCGGCACGCTGGTCAACCTGCGCACCCCCAAGATCGCCGCCGGGGTGCTGCACGGCGTGCTCACCGCGCTCGTCACCGGCATCCTCCTGGTCGGCATCGCCTCGGCGGGCCTGGCCGGGCACGAGCCGAACACCACCAAGGTTGCCGTCAAGCTGCTCGTGGCGCTCGCGGTCACCGCGCTCGTGCTGGTCGGCACGCGCCGCCCGGAGAAGGTCACGACCGGGTACCTCGGGGCGATCGCGGGGCTGACCGTCACCAACGTGGCGATCGCGGTGCTGTGGCGCTGACAGCACCGACGGTCTTCACGGCACTGACGGTCCTGCTGCCCCGGGCAGGTCGGTGAGCGGGGCCGCCGAGCTCGTCGTCGGCCTCGTGGTGCTGGTCGGCCTGGTCGGGGTCGTCGTCCAGGTTCTCCCCGGCGCGTTCCTGGTCTGCGGGGCCGTGGTCGTCTGGGGCATCGTCACCGGAGGTGGCGTCGGCTGGACGGTGGCGGTGGCTGCCGTGCTGCTGACGGCGTCGGCCGAGGTCGTCAAGTACCTGCTGGCGGGCCGCCACCTGGCGCGCGCCCAGGTGCCCGGGCGGTCGCTGCTGTGGGGCGGCGGGCTCGGCGTCGTCGGGTTCTTCGTCGTGCCCGTGGTGGGCCTGCCGCTCGGGTTCGTGCTCGGGGTGTGGCTGGCGGAGATGCTCCGGCTGCGCGAGCCGCGCCCCGCCTGGCGGTCCACGCTGGCTGCGTTGCAGGCCACCGGGTTGACGATCCTCGTGGAGCTCGCGGGTGCGCTGCTGGTCACGGCCGCGTGGCTCGCCGGGCTTGTCGCGAGCTGATCGCGTGGCCTCGGGTGTGGGTGGCGGGACCTACCCTGGTAGGGCCATGACGTCGCTGTTCGAGAACCTCGCGCTGCCCGTGCCCACCCGCCCCTCCGCCGCCGCCCCGGTGGTCGCAGGGGCCCACACCGGTGAGTCCTCCGGGCTGCCCCTCGTCATGCCCCCGCGCGGGGAGGACGACGGCGCACCCGGGGCCGAGCCGGGCGCCGACCAGGCCGCGGCCGACGCCCTGGTCGAGGGCCTCAACCCGCAGCAGCGGGAGGCCGTGCTGCACCACGGCGGCCCCCTGCTGATCGTCGCCGGGGCCGGCTCGGGCAAGACGCGGGTGCTGACCCACCGCATCGCGCACCTGCTCGCCACCCGTCGTGCGCGGCCGGGCGAGATCCTGGCGATCACGTTCACCAACAAGGCTGCTGCCGAGATGCGCGAGCGCGTCGAGCACCTGGTCGGCCCGTCGGCGCAGCGCATGTGGGTGTCCACGTTCCACTCGGCGTGCGTGCGGATCCTGCGGCGCGAGGCAGGCACGCTCGGGCTGCGGTCCAGCTTCTCCATCTACGACTCGACGGACTCCCAGCGGCTGCTCACCCTGGTGGCGCGCGAGCTCGACCTCGACCCGAAGAAGTTCCCCGCCAAGGCGCTGGCCAACAAGATCTCGGCCCTCAAGGACGAGCTCGTCGACCCCGAGTCCTTCGCCGCCACCAGCGGGGGCGGGAACGCCAACGACTTCGACACGGTGCTCGCCCAGGTCTACACGCGCTACCAGCAGCGGCTGCGCCAGGCGCACGCGCTCGACTTCGACGACCTGATCATGTCCACCGTGCACCTGCTGCAGGCCTTCCCGGCCGTGGCCGAGCACTACCGTCGCCGGTTCCGCCACGTGCTGGTCGACGAGTACCAGGACACCAACCACGCGCAGTACACGTTGGTACGGGAGCTCGCCGGGGTCGGGTCGGACACCGGCGACGTGCCGCACGGCGAGCTGACGGTGGTCGGTGACGCCGACCAGTCGATCTACGCGTTCCGCGGTGCCACGATCCGCAACATCCTGGAGTTCGAGGCCGACTACCCGGCCGCCCGCACCATCATGCTCGAGCAGAACTACCGCTCGACCCAGACCATCCTGACCGCCGCCAACGCGGTGATCAGCCGCAACCCGGGCCGTCGCCCCAAGCAGCTGTGGACCGACTCCGGCGCCGGCGCCAAGATCGTCGCCTACGTCGCCGACACCGAGCACGACGAGGCGCGTTTCATCGGCGCCGAGATCGACCGGCTCGCGGACTCCGACGGGGTACGCCCCGGCGACGTGGCGATCTTCTACCGGGCCAACGCGCAGTCCCGTGCCATCGAGGACGTGCTGGTCCGGGTCGGTCTGCCGTACAAGGTGGTCGGCGGCACGCGGTTCTACGACCGCAAGGAGATCAAGGACGCGGTCGCCTACCTGCGCGCGGTGGCCAACCCGGACGACGACGTGAACCTGCGGCGCATCCTCAACGTGCCCAAGCGCGGGCTCGGTGACCGCTCCGAGGCGATGGTCGCCGGGTACGCCGAACGGGAGCGCATCTCGTTCGGGGCGGCGCTCGAGCGGCTCGACGAGGTCCCCGGTCTGGGCACTCGCGCCATCACGGGGCTGCGCTCGTTCGCCGTGATGATGGACGACCTGCGCCAGCTGGCCGCTTCCGGCGCCGGCCCGGCCGAGGTGCTCGGCGCGGTGCTGGACCGCTCCGGCTACCTGGCCGAGCTGCGCGCCAGCGAGGACCCTCAGGACGCCTCGCGCGTGGAGAACCTCGCCGAGCTGCACGCCGTGGCTGCCGAGTTCGAGCAGTCCGACCCCGAGGGTGACCTGGGCGACTTCCTCGAGCGCGTCTCGCTGGTGGCCGACTCCGACCAGATCCCCACGGCCGACGGCGGCGAGGACGGCGCGGCGACCGTCGACCAGGGCGTCGTGACGCTGATGACCCTGCACACCGCCAAGGGCCTGGAGTTCCCGGTGGTGTTCCTCACGGGGATGGAGGACGGCACGTTCCCGCACCTGCGTTCGCTGGCCGACACCGACCAGCTGGCCGAGGAGCGGCGGCTGGCGTACGTGGGCCTGACCCGCGCCCGCGAACGGCTGTACATCTCGCGGGCGGCGGTGCGTACAGCCTGGGGTGTGCCGAACGAGTTCCCGCCGAGCCGGTTCCTCGACGACCTGCCCGAGGAGCTGATCGACTGGCGTCGACGCGAGTCCTCCACCTCGCAGCTGCGCGGCGGTTGGGGTTCGGGCTTCGGGTCGGGTGGCGGCGGGTTCCGTGCCTCCGGCTCCACCGGGGGCGGGGCCCGCTCGGCGGGCGGTGAGCGTGGCGCCGTCCGTGAGCAGCGCCCGACGCTGCCGACGACCGGGGCCAAGTTCGGGTCGGCCACGCCGCGCGCGGACGGGGCGGTGCCCCAGCTGGCGATCGGCGACCGCGTCACGCACGACTCCTACGGGCTCGGCACGGTCGTCGGGCTTGAAGGCTCCGGGCCGAACTCCGTCGCGAAGGTCGACTTCGGCTCCGAGGGAGCCAAGCGCCTGCTGCTGCGCTTCTCGCCGGTCACCAAGCTCTGAGAGGTCGCCGTCGTGGTGGACATCGGTTCCAGGGCCTGCTGAGCGGCAAGGCGGAGCAGGCCCGGGGGCTACGAGGCGCCGTCCGGGCCGTCGGCCCAGGTCGCGATGACGGCCTGGCGCAACCCCTGGGGGGTCACGCCGAGCTGGGCGAGCACCCGATGCGCGCGGGTGTCGTCCAGGCGGGCGCACGCGAAGAGCAGGTGACCGGAGTCGATACGACGCTGCTTGAACCGCAGGGCCTCACGCAGGGCCACCTCGAGGGTCTTCTTCGCGGCGCCGTCGAGCGGCAGGTGCCCGCGGCGCGGCGGTGTGCGGCTGCCGTCGAGGGCGCCCGGGCCGAACGTCGCCTCGGCCTGGGCGCGCACGGCCTCGAGGTCCACGCCGACGCTGGCCAGCGCCTCGTCGTCGAGCGCCTCCGTGGGCAGGTGACGAACCAGGACCACGACGTCGCCCGGGCGCAGGCCCAGCCGGGTCAGGCTGCGGGCGGCCACCGACTCGGGAGTGGTGACGGCGCCGACCAGCAGGTGCTCGGCGCCGACGTGGTCCGAACCGGTGGTGCGGGCGGCGTCCTGGGCACGGATGACGGCCTCACGGGCGTCGGAGGCGAACTTCTCGAACATCAGCCGACCTTCTTCCCGTACCGCTTGTGCACCGCCTGGCGACTGACGCCCAGGGCCTCGGCGACCTGCTGCCACGACCACCCGCGGGAGCGGGCGTGCTCCACGTGCAGCGCCTCGAGCCGGTCGGCGAGCTGCCGCAGGGCGCGCACGGCGCGCAGCCCTTCCGCGGGGTCGTCGCCCGCGGCCGCGGTGAGCAGCTGATCGGTCACGAGTGTCAAGGTAGGTTGACGAGATCGGTGTTGTCAACGGAGGTTGACGCACATCGGAGCGCTCCGGCGCCCGCGTCAGGCCTGTGCGGCGTCCAGACTGGTGCGCACGGCGGGTGTGCTCGCCGCGCCGACCGCGGGCAGACGACCCGCGCGGATCAGCTCGCGGTACCAGGCACCCGAGTCCTTCACCGTGCGGCGCAGCGTGCCCGGTTCGACGCGGACGATGCCGAACCGGCGCGAGTAGCCCCACGCCCACTCGAAGTTGTCCATGAACGACCACAGCAGGTAGCCGCGCACGTCGACACCCGCGTCCATCGCCGCACCGACGGCGTCGACGTGGTCGTACAGGTACGCCGTGCGCTCACGGTCGGCGACCTCACCCTCCGGCCCGACCTCGTCGTCGAACGCGGCGCCGTTCTCCGTGATCATGATCGGCAGGTCCGGGTAGCGGGCGTGCAGCTCGAGCAGCAGGTCGGTCAGGCCCTGCGGGTCGACGTTCCACCCCATCTGGGTACGGGGGCCGGGCTGCTCGAACCACTCGACGTCCTCGCAGCCGATCGCCGTGGTCGGCACGAACGGGGCGTCGGGGTCGACGGCCACGGGTGCGCGCCGGGCCCCGACGCGCGAGGTGTTGTAGTAGTTCAGGCCGAGCACGTCGATCGGGACGTGGATGTCGTCCAGGTCGCCGTCGCGCACGAACGCCCAGTCGGTGAACCGGGAGGTCTGCGCGAACACCTCGGCCGGATAGGCGCCCTCGAGGGTCGGTCCGAGGAACACCTCGTTGGCGATGACGTCGATGCGGCGCTTGGCGGCCAGGTCGGCAGGGTCGTCGGACACGGCCTGGTGCACCTGCAGGTTGAACGTCACCGACACCGGTGCCGACTCGCCGAGCACGCCCCGCACCGCGCGGGCGCCCAGCCCGTGGGCCAGGTTCAGGTGGTGCACGGACGCCAGGGCCAGCCCCGGGTCGGGGATGCCGGGTGCGTGCTCGCCGGAGCCGTGGCCGAGGTACGCCGAGCACCACGGCTCGTTCAGCGTGGTCCACAGGTGCACGCGGTCGCCGAGGGCCCGGGCCACGTGCTCGGCGTAGTCGGCGAACCGGTAGGCGGTCTCGCGGCTGGCCCAGCCGCCGGTGTCCTGCAGCGCCTGCGGCAGGTCCCAGTGGTAGAGGGTCACCACGGGCGCGATGCCTACGTCGAGCAGCTGGTCGACGAGCCGGTCGTAGAACGCCAGGCCGAGCGGGTTCGCCGGGCCGGCGCCCGTGGCCTGGATGCGCGGCCAGGCCACCGAGAACCGGTACGCCTGCAGGCCGAGGTCCGCCATGAGGGCCACGTCCTGCTCGACGCGGTGGTAGTGGTCGCACGCGATGTCGCCGGTGTCGCCGCCGGCGACCTTCCCGGGGGTGTGCGAGAACGTGTCCCAGATCGAGGGTCCGCGGCCGTCCTCGGCGACGGCGCCCTCGACCTGGTAGGCGGCGGTCGCCGCACCCCACAGGAACCCGGGTGGGAACGCGCGGCCGGCCGGGCGGGCGTGGCTCACGGCACGACCACCGCGCCGCCGACTACCGCGCCGCCGATCACCGCGCCGTTCACCACCGCGCCGTCCACGGCGGCATCGACCGGGCGTGCCCCCGCGTCCGGTCCGCCGTGGTGCTCGGGGGCGACGGCGACCTGGTCGGGTGCCAGCACCGGCACGGCCCGCAGGTCGTTGGCGGTGCGCAGCACGGGTGCGGTCGTCAGCACGGTCGGGTCGATCGTCGCGTCGGTGCGGACCACGAACGAGGCCGAGGCGCCGGCAGGCAGGTCGACGAGCGCGTCGTCCACCTGGGCGTCGGCTGCCGCTCGGTCGACCAGCAGGGTGACGTCCGTGGCCAGCGACCGCGCCGTCACGTCGACGCGGTAGCCGCCGGGGACGGCCACGGCCGTGACGTCCAGCGGCGCCGGGTCGAGCCGCAGGTCGACGTCCTCGGCGAACGTGTGCACGGCGCGGACGTCGCCGAGCTCGGCGACCAGCACCTCGTCGGAGGCGTCGTCGGGTCGGGCGAGCGAGGCGTCCATGGGGAGCAGGTGGACCGTGCGCGCCGGGACCGCGACGTCGAGTGTGCCGGTCGCGAGCCGCACACCCGCGAAGGTCTCCCGCCGCAGGTTCAACGCGCCCGACCACACCTCGGCCGTGTCGTTGACCAGCGCGAGCGCCGCGGACCCGTCCCGCTCGACGACGGTGAGCAGGTGCGGGGCGTAGGCGTGCCGCAGCCCGAACCACAGCGGCTTGGGGCGTTCCTGCGAGTCGATCGCCGCCCACGACGTCACCGGCCAGCAGTCGTTGAGCTGCCAGACGATCGCGCCGGCCGTCCGCGGCCACCACGAGCGGTAGTGCTCCACGGCGTGCTGCACGGCGCGCGCCTGGTTCAGCTGCGCGGCCCAGTGCCAGTCGGTGAAGCCGGTGGGCACACCCAGGTGCGGGGCCATGCCGCGGTCGAGCTTGCCGTTGCCGTCGTCGGCCTTCTGGTGCACCAGGAAGACGCGGTCGTCCTTGGGTGCGGGGGAGTCGACCAACGCTGCGCCGTCCGCGGCGTGCACGAAGTCGGTGAGCGTGCGCCACGTCGGCGGACCCTGGAAGCCGAACTCGGAGCAGAAGCGCGGCACCTCGCTGCGGTAGTGCGTGTAGTCCACCCGGTTCCACACCTCCCACTGGTGGTGCGAGCCGTGATCCGGGTCGTTCGGGTGCATGTCGGCCGCGTCGCGGCGGGGCGTGTACGGGCTGTTCGCGCTGTACGGCCGGGTCGGGTCGAGCTCGGCGAGGACCTGCGCGTAGAGCTCGGTCGCGTACCGCTCACCCCACGTGAGGTCGCCGAGGCGTTCCTTCCAGCCCCAGTCCTCGTGCCCCCACAGGTTCTCGTTGCCACCGTTCCAGAGCACCAGCGACGGGTGGGTCATCAGCCGGACGACGTTCTCGCGTGCCTCGGCCTCGACCTCCTCCCACAGCGGCGACTCCTCGGGGTAGGCCGCGCAGGCCATGAGGAAGTCCTGCCAGACGAGGATCCCGCGCTCGTCGCACGCGGCGTAGAAGTCGTCCGACTCGAACAGGCCCCCGCCCCAGATGCGCAGCAGGTTCATGTGCGCCCCGAGGGCCTGGTCGAGGCGACGGTCGAGGCGCTCGCGGGTGATCCGGGTGACGAAATGGTCGTCGGGGATCCAGTTGGCGCCCTTGACGAACACGGCCTGGCCGTTGACCAGGATCGTGAACCGGGTGCCGTGCTCGTCGTCGGAGGTGTCCAGCGCGACGGTGCGGAACCCGATCCGCCGCGCCCACGTGTCCAGGACCGTCTCGTCGTCCAGCTCGCCGCGGCGCAGGGTGAGCGTGAGCTCGGCGAGGGGGTGCTCGCCGTACCCGACCGGCCACCACAGGGGCGCGTCGGGCACCTCGACGGTGACGACCGTGCTGGTCGCCTCGGCGGCGAGGCGGCCGCGCGCGTGCGCGCCGTGCACCTCGACATCGACCGCGAGCGCCTCGTCCGCGCCCAGACCGGAGCGCTCGACGTCGACGTGCACCTCGACCCGGCCGGTGCCGTCGGCGTCGACGGTGACCAGCGGTCGCACCTGTGCGAGCCGGGCCACGCTCCACCGCTCGACCCGCACGTCCTTCCACAGGCCGGCCGTGCGCAGGTCCGGCCCCCAGTCCCAGCCGAACGAGCAGGCCATCTTCCGCACGAAGTTGTACGGCACCGGCTGGTAGGCCGAAGGGCGGTCACCGAGCCTGTCACGCAGCCCGGAGGCGTACGCGGTCGCCGAGCGCAGGTCGACCGTCAGCGGGTGGGTCGAGCCGTCGGCGAGCGCGCGTACGTCGAACCGGTACGAGCGGTGCATGTTCGCCGTGCGACCCAGCTCGACACCGCCCAGGCGGACCGTGCCGACCGTGTCGACGCCATCGAAGACGAGGTCGACCCGCTCGTGCGCGGCCGCCGGCGCGAGCGCCAGGTCGCGCGTGTAGCGCCAGTCCACGTCGTGCACCCACCGCAGTGCGCTCTCACCCTCGTCCAGGTACGGGTCGACGATCGCCCCGACCGCGAGCAGGTCGGTGTGCACGCACCCGGGCACCTGGGCGGGCACGACCTCGGGCAGGTCGGCCGGCACGGGCCCGGCGGTGGCGGCGACGGTCCAGCCGTCGGGGAGCGACGCGGTCTGCATGGGGTTCTCCTGAACAGTGCTGGTACTGGTGGTGGTTCTGGTGCAGCGGGGGCGGCGGGGCGATGCGAGCGGTGCGCCGCGGCGCGGTCAGGCGTGCGCGGGTGCGTACCGCGTGCGGTAGGCCGCCCACCAGGCGTCGGCGAGCAGCCGGTGACCGGCGGGTGTGGGGTGGACACCGTCGGCGGCCACCTGGTGCGGGCCGATCTCGGCGGCGAGCGCGGCCAGGGGTGCGGCGAGCGGGACGTGCGCGGCGTCGAGGTCGGCGGCGACCCGGCGCACGGCGTCCTGCTTGGGCCCCAGGTCGGTGTGCCAGTCCTCCTGGGACGGTTCGACCGGCACCACGAACGGCTCGACGAGCACGAGCCGGGTGCCGCGCTCCACCCAGGGCACGAGCAGCCGACGCAGCGCCGCCTCGAACTCCTCGGCGGGGGTCTCCTCGCCCTGGTCGAAGCGGCGCCACGTGTCGTTGACGCCCACGTACAGGCTGAGCACCTCGGCCTGCAGCGACAGCACGTCGTCGGCCCACCGAGCCTCCAGGTCACGGACGCGGTCGCCGCCGACACCCGTGTTGGTCACGGTGGCTGCCGCGAGCGGCCCGCGGGCCAGCAGGCCCACGTACCCGCTGCCCCAGCCGTCGGGGTCCTCGTGCCGCCCCCACTCGGTGATGGAGTCGCCGGCGAACACGACCGACCGGGGCATCCGCGAGGTGTCGTCGATCCCGTTCATGCGCGCACCGCCCCGTTCAGCTCGGCGAGCCGGCGCTCCGGGTCGGGTGCGGCCGAGGCCAGCAGCCGGGTGTACTCGTGCTGCGGGTCGAGGATCACCTCGTCCGCGGGGCCGCGTTCCACCACGACACCGCGGTACAGCACCATGATGTCGTCGCTGAAGTGCCGGGCGGTGGCCAGGTCGTGCGTGATGTACAGGACGCCGAGGTCCTCCTCCCGCTGCAGCTCGGCGAGCAGGTTGAGCACCCCGAGGCGGATCGACACGTCGAGCATCGACACCGGTTCGTCGGCCACGAGGATCCCCGGCTCGGGGGCCAGGGCCCGCGCGATGGCGATGCGCTGACGCTGCCCGCCGGACAGCTCGTGCGGCTTGCGGTCGGCGTAGTCCTCCGCGGGGTCGAGCCGCACCCGGCGCAGCAGGTCGAGCACGCGCTCGCGGACCTGCGCCTTGCTCAGCTCGGGGTGGTGCAGCGTGACGGGCCGCGCCAGGTGGTGGCCGACCGTGTGGTACGGGTTGAGCGAGGCGAACGGGTCCTGGAACACCATCTGCACGGTCTTGCGGTACCGCCGCAGGCCGGCCCCACGGCGGTGCACGGGCTCGCCGTCGAGCAGGATCTGCCCCGAGGTGGGCCGTTCGAGCTGCATGAGCATCTTGGCGATCGTGGACTTGCCGGAGCCCGACTGCCCGACCAGGGCCGTGGTGCGGCCCGGCGCCAGCGCGAAGCTGACGTGGTCGACCGCGCGCAGCGTCGAGGTCCGCAGCCCGTGGCGCAGCGTGTAGTCCTTGACGACGTCCTTGAACTCGAGCGTGGTCATCGCACGGCCTCCTCATCGACGCTGCGGGTGGTCTCGTCCGCGAAGGCCGAGGAGGGCGAGGCGTCGACGCCCGTCCGGATGAAGTCGCCGCGGGCCCCGGTCAGGCTCGGGAACGAGGACAGCAGGCGCTTGGTGTACGCGTGCTGCGGGTCGGTGTACAGCGTCACGGCGTCGGCCAGCTCGACGATCCGCCCCGCGCGCATCACGGCGATCCGGTCGCTGATCTCGAGCAGCAGCGGCAGGTCGTGCGTGATGAACACGACCGCGAAGCCCAGCTCGGCCCGCAGCCGGGTGATCTCGCGCAGGATCTCGCGCTGCACCACGACGTCCAGCGCGGTCGTCGGCTCGTCCATGATGAGGATCTGCGGTTCGAGTGCCAGCGCCATGGCGATCATGACGCGCTGGCGCATGCCCCCGGACAGCTCGTGCGGGTAGGCCCGCAGCCGGCCCGGGTCCACCCCGACGCGCTCGAGCAGCTCGGCGCAGCGGGTGCGCCGCTGGGCCTTGGTCATCTCGGGGCGGTGCGTGGTGAGCACGTCCTCGAGCTGCACCTGGATGCGCAGCACCGGGTTCAGGGAGTTCATCGCCCCCTGGAACACCATGGCGACCTTGTCCCAGCGGAAGGCCCGCAGGTCGTCGCCGCGCAGCGTCGACAGGTCGACGTCGTAACCCTCCCGTGAGTGGAACGTCGCCGAGCCGCTGGTGATCGTGGCCGGCGGCTTGAGCAGCCGGGTGATCCCGTACGCCAGGGTCGACTTGCCGCAGCCGGACTCGCCGGCCAGGCCGAGGATCTCCCCGCGGCGCAGCTCCAGGTTCACGTGGTCCACGGCGTGCACGGGCGGGTCGACCAGGTAGTCGACGGAGAAGTCCTCGATGGTCAGGACCGGGTGCCGGCTGACGGTCGCGGCGGCCGGGGCCGTGGTCGGGGCGCTCATACGATGACCTCCGCAGCGTCCTTGAGCTGCTCGCGGGACATCGACCACTTCTTGCGGTCGGCCCGGGTCTGGGCGCGCAGCTTGGGGTTGATGACCTCGTCGATGGAGAAGTTGATGAGGGACAGCGCCGCGCCGAACAGCGCCAGCAGCAGGCCCGGCGGCACGAACCACCACCACGCCCCCAGGCGCAGCGCGAGGCCGTTCTGCGCGTAGAACAGCATGGTTCCCCAGGTGAACGAGCCGGTCGCGCCGAGCCCCAGGAACGAGAGACCGGCTTCGCCGAGGATCGCGAAGATGATCGCGAAGACCACCTGCGAGGCGAGCAGCGGGATGAGGTTCGGCAGGATCTCCACGGCGAGGATCCGCCAGGACCGTTCGCCGCTGACCCGGGCGGCCAGCACGTAGTCGCGGCCGCGCAGGCTGAGCGTGAACCCGCGCAGCACGCGGGCCGACCCGGCCCACCCGGTGATGGCCAGCACCACGGCCACCAACCAGATGCTCTTCTCCGGCACGTAGGAGGAGATGACGATGACCAGCGGCAGGCCGGGGATGACCAGCATGACGTTGCTGAACAGCGAGAACGCCTCGTCGAGCCAGCCGCCGGCGAACGCGCCGACGACGCCGAAGAACGCCGAGAGCACGAGGGTCAGCACACCGACCACGAGCCCGATCGTGAGTGAGCCGCGGGTGGCGTGCGCCAGCTGGGCGAGCACGTCCTGGCCGGTCTGCGTGGTGCCGAGCCAGTACTGCGACGAGGGCGGGGCGAGCCCGATGTCGTCGACCTTCGAGGGGTCGCCGACCAGGTACGGGCCGACGATCCCGAACAGGGCGATCGTGCCGGCGAGGCTGACACCGGTGATCAGCTTGGCGGTGCGGGGCAGGCGTCGGCGCCGGCGCGGTCCGGGGGGGAGGGTCCCGGCGGCCTCGTCGGCCGCGACGTGCGGGTCGAGGGTGGTGATGGCCATGGCTGCTGCCTCCTAGGAACGGGCCCGCGTGCGGGGGTCGATGACGCCGTACAGCAGGTCGACGAGCAGGTTGGCTCCGAGCACCGCCAGGGTGATGACCAGGAAGATGCCCTGCATGAGCGCGTAGTCGTTGGAGTTGACGGCCATGAGCAGCGCCGAACCGATGCCCGGGTAGCTGAAGACCGCCTCGGTGACGATCGAGCCGGCCACGACGAACCCGAGCGAGATCGCGAAGCCGGCGATCGAGGGGAGCACCGCGTTGCGTGAGGCGTACGCGGAGCGGATGCGGCGGGGGCGCAGGCCCTTGGCCTCGGCGGTGAGGATGTAGTCCTCGGACAGCGTCGAGACCATCATGTTGCGCATCCCGAGCATCCAGCCGCCGATGGACGACAGCACGATCGTCAGTGCGGGCAGTGCACCGTGGTAGAGCACGGAGGAGATGAACCCCCAGCTCAGCTCGGGGCCGGCGAACGTGTAGACGTCGTAGCCGCCGTTGAGCGGGAAGACCGGCCACACGCTGCCGAAGAAGAACAGCAGCAGCAGGGCGAGCCAGAAGTACGGCACCGACTGCAGCATGGTGGTGAACGGGATGAGGTTGTCCACCCACGAGCCGCGCTTCCACCCGGCGAACGTGCCCAGGCCGACGCCCACCAGGAACGAGATGACGGTCGACAGCCCGATCAGCCCGACGGTCCACGGCAGCGTCTGGCCGATGATCTGGTTGACGCTGGCCGGGAAGTACGCGACGGAGGTGCCCAGGTCGCCGCTGACCAGCGCGTGCAGGTAGTCGCCGTACTGCTGCCACAGGGGCGCCTGCGTGTCGGTGCCGAGCATGGCGGCGATGGCCTTGCGGGTCTCGGCGGTGACCGGTCCCTTGGTGGCCAGCTTGGAGACCATGATGTCGACCGGGTTGCCCGGCATGAGCCGGGGGATGAAGAAGTTGAGCGTCAGCGCTGCCCAGAGGGCGACGGCGTAGAAGCCGAGCTTCTGCAGGATGTACCGCACGGCTGGGTGCCTCCAGGTTCGTCGGTGGCGTGCCCCGGTGGTGCGCCGGGGCCGGACCCGGGTGCCGCCCCTGGGGGTCGGCACCCGGGTGGGACGCCTGGGGTCAGTTGGCCGGCGTGATGGACTTCAGGACGATGCCGTTGTCCCAGGCCTTCCACGAGACGGGCATCGCGTACTTGTCCTCGTTGGTGGGCCAGCCGGTGGCGCGGCTGTTGTTGAACTCCGTGAGCATCGAGTTCACGTAGATCGGGATGTACGGCAGCTCCTGGGCGATGACGTCCTGGATGAGTGCGTACTGCTCGGCCTGCACGGTCTCGTCGGCGGTGGAGCGGGCCACGGCGAGCGCGTCGTCGACGACCTGGTTGGAGAAGCGGCTCGCGTTGCCGCCGATGGCGTTCTCCCCGACGGGCGTGGTGTTCGCGGAGTTGTACCACTTGTCGTACGTGAAGAACGGGTTGGCCGAGGCCTGCAGGCCGATGGAGTCGAGCGAGAGCTGGAACTTGCCGGACTGCTGCGCGTCGTTCCACTCGTTCCAGGACACCTGGCTGGGCTTGAGCTCGATGCCGACCTCGGCCAGCTGCTGGGTCATGGCGTCGTTGAGGGAGATGAAGTCGCTCCAGCCGGTGACGGTCTGGATCGTCATGGACAGGCGCTCGCCGCCCTTGGTGCGGATGCCGTCCTCGCCCTCGACCCAGCCGGCCGCGTCGAGCAGGTCCTTGGCGGTCTGGACGTCGGCGGACTGCGGGGCCTCGAGGTTCGCCTTGTCGGCGATCCACGACGCGTCACGCTCGGGGAGCAGCAGCGTGGGGGAGGCCGTGGCCGCGAAGCCGCCACCGGCCAGGTTGTTCAGCTGCTCGCGGTTGAGCGCGTGGTAGATGGCCTGGCGCACCGCGGTCTCGGTCTGCGGGCCGACGCAGCCGGCGGCCGCGTCGGAGCAGGTGAAGATCGAGGCGGTCATGGCCGGGGTGTTCACGTACGACAGGTCGGGGTTGGTCGCGATGATGTCCTCCAGCCCCGGCAGGAACGCGCTCATCCAGTCGACGTCGCCGGCGACCAGGGCGGCGCTGGCGGCGTCGGCCGAGTCGAGCGAGATGTAGCGGACGTTCTTCACGGCGGGCTCGCCGCCCCAGTAGTCGGGGTTGGCGGTGAGCATGTAGCTCTGCGCGGAGAACGTCTTGACGGTGAACGCGCCGGTGCCGACGGGGTCGGAGTTGATCTCGGTGACCGGGTCGGCGACGTCCTTCCAGATGTGCTCGGGCACGATCCCGCGGTTGCCGAGCACGTTGGGTTCCTGCATGAACGACGGCTCGGGGAACGTCAGCACGACCGTGTTGGCGTCGGTGGCCTCGGCGGTGGCGGCCAGGCCGGTCGTGTTGAGGGCCTCGGTGTCCTTGACCAGGTTGAACGTGAAGGCGACGTCGGCGGCGCTGAACGGCTCGCCGTCGCTCCACGTGACGCCTTCGCGGGTGTGGATGGTCAGCTGCGTGCCGTCCTCGTTCCACTCGAAGCCGGTGGCCAGCAGCGGCGTCGGGTCGGTGTCGGAGGCCAGGTTGTACCAGTAGAGCGACTCGAAGATCACGCCGAGGGTGGGCTGCAGCGCCGTGGTGCTGAACGGGTTGAAGTTCTCGGTGATGGTGCCGGTCGCGCCGTTGAAGACGGTGATCGTGGAGCCCGACGGTGCGGCCGTGGACGAACCCCCGCCCCCGCCGGAGCAGCCCGTGAGCAGCAGTGCGGAGGTGACGAGCCCGGCGACGAGTGCGCCGCCGGTGCGGTACCTGCTGGTCCGTGTCCTCAGGAACATCCTTGGTCCTTTCCACCGTCGGCCGGGGTGTCCGGTCGACGTCGACGGGGCCCGTCACCGCGGCCGCGGGAGGGCGGAACCCGATTCTTGCTCTGCTAAATTTAGTCCGTCAAGTTATGGGGTGAAGTCCGGCGCAACCGTGTCCGGACCGTGACCTCGCGGCGTGAGACCGCGTCAGACCGCGGCAGCAGGAGGAGAACGTGCACATGGCCATCGGACCGAGCCGTCCCGTCACCGGTGCGCTCGTGCTCGACCTGATCCGCACCGCGGGCACCATCAGCCGCGTCGAGCTGGCCACCACCTCCGGCCTGACGGCCGCGACCATCACCAACGTGGTCCGTGACCTCATGGACGAGGGCCTGGTGCACGAGGTCGGCCGAGCGCGCTCCCGCGGCGGCTCGCCCCGGCGGCTGCTCGAGCTGGACCCGGCGGCCTGGTACGCGGTCGGTGTGCAGCTCGACCGGTGCACCAGCGCGGTCGTCGTCACCGACTTCGCCGGGCGCCGGGTCGCCGCCACCAGCCTGCGCGGCGTCGGCCGCGGCACCCCCGAGGCCACCCTGCGCACACTCGCCGAGCACGTCGACGACCTGCTCGCCAGCGCCGCCGTGCCCCGCGAACGGGTCCTGGGCGTCGGGCTCGTCACGCACGGCCCGCAGGACCGCGCACGCGGCGTGATCCTCACCCCGCAACCCACACCCGCGTGGCAGGACTTCCCGCTGACCGCCACCCTGTCCGACCTGCTCGGCCTGCCGGTGCTGCTGGAGAACGACGCGACGGCCGCGGCGGTCGGGGAGCAGTGGGTCGGCTCGCTCGACATCGACACGTTCGGCGTGCTCTACATGGCCAGCGGCATCGGCGGAGGAGTCGTGGTCGAGGCCGAGGTGTACCGCGGCCGCACCGCCAACCCCGTCGAGATCGGCCACGTGCCGCTCGACCCGGCAGGCCCGCCGTGCTCGTGCGGCAACGCCGGCTGCACCGAGTCGCTGGCGGGCCCATCGGCGGTCGTCGCGCGGGCGTGCGCCGTGCCCGGGCTGGGCGAGCGGCTCCGCATGAGCGGCGACGAGGACGACGTGCTCGCCGACTTCGAACGCGTGGCCCGCGCGGCCGCGCGTGGCGACCGGGACGCACAGGACCTGCTGGAAGACTCGGCCCGACATCTCGGCACGGCGGCGGTGACCCTCATGAACCTGTTCGACCTGGATACGGTGGTCCTGGCCGGCCCCGCCTTCGCCACCGCCGGACCGGTCTACGTCGACCTCGCGCAGCAGGCGGTCGAACGCGGTGCGCTCGCCCGCCTGCTGCGCCCCGTGCGGGTGCGGCTGTCGACCGACGTCGGCGCGGCGGCCGCCGTCGGTGGCGCGCTCGTCGTGCTGCGCTCACCGCTCGGCCGTCCTGCCGTCCGTGAGGTCGGGCTCGTGCCCGCGCCGGCCTCCGCCTGAACCCCAGCCCTCCCGCCCGACCACCCGCCCGACCCTGGAACGGAGACCCGTGTCCTCCCAGCCTGTCCAGCCCCCCGCCCCGCACCGACTCACCCTGCGCCGGGACGGGGTCGCCGTCGTCGTCGACCCGACCGGTCCCGGCCTCCCTGCCGTACTGCACTGGGGTGCCGACCTGGGCGAGGTGGGCGAGGCCGACCTCGCCGCGCTCGCCGTCGCGGTCGGCCGCCAGACGCCCCCCGCCACGCTCGACGCCGCATGGCAGCCCTCGCTGGTCCCGCAGGAGACCGACGGCTGGGTCGGTCGCCCCGGTCTGCAGCTCGAACGTGCCGGGACGCCGCTGCTGGTCGACTGGGTGCTGCGTGCGGTGACCGGCGACGAGCACGCGGTGCAGGTCGTGGCCGAGGGTGCCGGCCTGACCCTGACCACCCGCCTGCGGCTGGAGGTCGGTGGGCTGCTGACCGTCGAGCACGAGCTGACCAACGGTTCCGTCGACCCGGTGACGGTGCACTGGCTCGAGACGGCGCTGCCCGTGCCGACCCACGCCGACCGCATGACGACGTTCTCCGGGCGCTGGGCCCGCGAGAAGGTCCCCGCCACCGGACCGCTGCCCCGCGGCGGCGTGGCCCGCCAGACCCGGCGCGGGCGCGCGGGCCACGACCACCCCTGGCTGCTGGCACTCTCGGCGGCCGACCCGCGAGACCGTGACGGCGAGATCTGGGCCACCCACCTGGGCTGGAGCGGCGACGCCACCTACCGCACCGACCGGCTGCCCGAGCAGCCCACGCTGCTGGGTGCGGGCGAGCTGCTGCGACCGGGAGAGGTCGTGCTGCACGAGGGGGAGTCGTACACGTCGCCCGTCGGCTTCTTCGCGTGGACCGATGCGGGCCTGGACGGGATCAGCGCACGGTTCCACACCTACCTGCGCTCGCGGCCGCAGCACCCGCGCACCGAGCGGCCGCTCGTGCTCAACACCTGGGAGGCCGTCTACTTCGACCACGACCCGGCCACCGTGCTGCGCCTGGCCGAGCGGGCCGCGCACATCGGCGTCGAACGGTTCGTGCTCGACGACGGCTGGTTCCAGGCCCGCCGCGACGACACCCGCGGCCTGGGCGACTGGACCGTCGACACGTCCGTCTGGCCCGAGGGGCTCGAACCCCTCGCCGACCGGGTGCACGAGCTGGGCATGCAGTTCGGGCTGTGGTTCGAGCCGGAGATGGTGTGCCTGGACTCCGACCTGGCGCGCGCGCACCCCGACTGGCTGCTGCACGACCCCGCGCACGTGCCCGAGCCGGCCGGGTTGTCGTGGCGCACGCAGTTCGTGCTCGACCTGGTGCGCCCCGAGGCGTACGCCCACGTGCGCGACGCCATGGCCGCCCTCGTGGACCGGCTCGGGATCGACTTCATCAAGTGGGACCACAACCGCGACCTGGTCGACGCCCGTCACGCGGGCCGTCCGGGCGTGCACGAGCAGACGCGGGCCGCGTACCGCCTGATCGCCGAGCTCAAGGCCACGTTCCCGGGGCTGGAGATCGAGTCGTGCTCGTCGGGCGGTGCCCGCACGGACCTGGGCATCCTGCAGGTCGCCGACCGGGTGTGGGCCAGCGACTCCAACGACGCCGTCGAGCGTCAGGACATCCAGCGCTGGACGGGCCTGCTGCTGCCGCCGGAGCTGGTCGGCGCGCACGTCGGCCCGCCGGTGGCGCACAGCTCGGGCCGCACGGTCGACCTGTCCTACCGCCTGGCCACGGCGCTCATGGGGTCGGCCGGGTTCGAGTGGGACGTGCTGTCCTGCCCGGACGAGGAGGTCGCCACCCTGCGCCGGTTCGCCGCCCTGTACCGCGAGCTGCGCCCGGTGCTGCACCACGGCTCCGCGGTGCACGCCGACGTGCGCGACCCCGCGCTGCGGGTCACGGGCGTGGTCGCCCCCGGGCTCGAGGAGGGTGTGTGGACGATCGCCACGGTCGCCAGCCTCGAGGACGCCCGGCCCGAACGGGTCCGGCTGCACGGCCTGGACCCCGACCGTCGCTACCGGGTGCGGGTGCGTGACGAGATCGGCACCGCGCGCTACGGCTGGGTCGTGCCGCCGTGGGTGAGTGCCGGTGAGGTGGTCCTGACCGGGCGGGTGCTGTCCACGGTGGGTCTGCAGATCCCGATGCTGTGGACCGCCCAGGCGCTCGTGCTGCACGTCACGCAGGTCGGCTGACGACCGGCGCCCCGCGGCCGTACGTCAGCCGCGGGGCGCCGGGCCTGTCGTGCCCCGGGAGACGACCCGGACGCCCGGGGTGCTCAGCACCTCGGGCTCGCCCCCCGCGGCCAGGCGCAGGAGCAGGTTCGCGGTGTCGCGCCCGACCTCGTGCACGTCGCGGCTGACCACCGACAGCGGGGGGTGCGACAGCCGGCAGTTCGCCGAGTCGTCCCAGGCGAGCACCGACAGCTGCTCGGGCACGCTCACGCCGAGCTCGGCAGCGGCCGCGAGCCCTGCCACGGCCATGACGTCGTTGTCGAACACCAGCGCGGTCGGCGGTTCGTCCGCCGACAGCAGCGTGCGGGTCGCCGCCGCACCGCTCGCCTCGCCGTAGTCGCCCTCCGCCTGGGCCCCCTGGACGCCGTGCGCCGCCAGCGCCGGCCAGAACGCGGCCTCCCTGGCCCGCGTGTGCGCGTACCTCGCAGGTCCGCTGACCCTGCCGATGCGGCGATGACCCAGGTCGGCGAGGAACGACACGGCGGTGCGCATCGCCTCGGCGTTGTCGTAGTCGACCACCGAGGCGCGGCCGTCGGGCGCGCCACCGATGAGCACGAGCGGCAGGCCGAGCTCGGCGCAGACGCGCGCCCGCGGGTCGTCCTCGACCAGGTCGCCCGCGACGACCGCGTCGACCAGGCCCTCGGCCGCCCACCGCCGGTAGGCGGCCAGCTCGTCGTCCCGTTCGTGCACGACGTGCAGCAGCACGGTGGCGCCGTGCCGGTCGAGCTCCTCCTCCATCCCGGCCAGGAAGTCGGTGTAGAACGGCTCGAGACCACGCCCCTGCACGGTCGGCTGCAGCGCCACACCGAACCGTGGTGCGCGGCCCGCGCTGTCGCGTGTCGTCATGCCACGCAGTATGGACCGCGTCGTCGCGCGCCATACTGACCGCATGCCTGAGGCACCGGTGTCGCCGCGGGGGTCCCGCGGTGGCGGGCGCGCCGGGCGGTCCGTCTCGGTCAGCCGCCGCCTCGTGCTGGACCTCGTGCGCACGCGCGCCCCGATCAGCCGCGTCGAGCTGGCCGAGGCCACGGGTCTGACCCAGGCGGCCATCTCGCACGCGGTACGGGCCCTCATCGACGACGGCCTGCTGCGCGAGACCGGCGAGCGTGCCTACACCGGCGGGAAGCCGCGGGTCATGCTCACCCTCGACCGGCTCGCCCGGTGCAGCGTGGGTGTCCAGCTGGGTGCCGACTGGATCGTGGTGGTGGTGGTCGACGCGCGGGGGACCGTCGTGGCACGCACCCGCGTGCGGGGCGCCCGCTCCCGTGACCCGCAGGACGTGGTCTCGACCCTCGCCGAGCAGGTCGACGTGCTGCTGCGCGCGGCCGACGTGGACCGGTCGGCCGTGGTCGGGATCGGCCTGGCGGTCTCGGGCGCGCTGGACCTCGACGACGGGGCGGTGCTGGTCTCGCGCACCCTGGAACGCTGGCAGCGGTTCCCGGTGCGTGCCGCGCTCGCGCAGGCCACGGGTCTGCCAGTGGTGCTGGACAACGACGCGACGGCTGCCGCCATCGGCGAGTTCTGGAGCGGGCGGATCCCCGGGTCGGCCGCTCACTGCACGATCTACATGGGCGCGAGCATCGGTGCGGGCATCGTGGTGGCCGGTTCGGTGTACCGCGGGGCCAGCTCGAACACCGGACCGCTGGGCCGCATGCACCTGCACCGCGACCACCGCTCGGCCGGTGCGACCGTGGAGGACCTGGCGGCCCCCCGTGCGGTGGCGGCGCGTGCGCGGGCGGCGGTGGCGGCGGGTCGGGAGTCGATCGCGCAGCTGAGCGTCGACGGCGACCCGTTCACGGACTTCGCGGCGGTGGCGACCGCCGCCGTGCACGGCGACCCGTTGTCGGTGGAGCTCGTCGAGGAGTCGGCCGGTTATCTGGCCGATGCGGCGGTGGCGGTGGCCGACCTGCTCGACCTGGACTCCCTGGTGCTGGCCGGGCCGTCGTTCACCACGGCCGGGTCGCTGTACCTGACGGTGCTGGAGCGGCGGCTGCAGGCGGAGTTCTTCGCGGCGCCCAAGCACGGGGTGCGGGTGACGCTCTCCCCGCAGCCGGCCGATGCGGCGGCCGTCGGTGCGGCGTCGCTCGTGCTGCAGGAGGAGCTCGCTCCCCGCCACCTGGGCGCGCCGACCGGTCGGTCGGCCGGTGCGGCGGCGGCGCTGTGAGGTCGTGCGACGGCACCCCGGCGCGTCGATATCTCGATGTGGAGATAACTGCTCGACGCGGTTAGCATCGACGCGGCGCAGCAGCCAGCCCGGCAGGGCACGAGCTCGAGGGAAGGACCCCACGCGGTGGACCTGTTCGAATACCAGGCACGCGACATCTTCGAGAAGCACGGCGTGCCCGTGCTAGGCGGCGTGGTCGCCACGACGCCGCAGGAGGCCCGCGCGGGCGCCGAGCAGCTGCTCGGCGGCGACGGCGGCGTGGTCGTCGTCAAGGCGCAGGTGAAGACCGGCGGGCGCGGCAAGGCCGGCGGCGTGAAGCTGGCCCGGTCCGCCGACGAGGCCGCCGAGCGCGCCGCCGAGATCCTCGGCATGGACATCAAGGGCCACACCGTGCACCGCGTGATGATCGCCGCGGGCGCGAGGATCGCCCAGGAGTTCTACTTCTCGCTCCTGCTGGACCGCGCCGAGCGCCGCTACCTGGCCATGTGCTCGGTCGAGGGCGGCATGGAGATCGAGCAGCTCGCGGTCGAGCGTCCCGAAGCCCTGGCCAAGGTGCCCGTCGACCCGCGCACCGGCATCGACCAGGCCAAGGCCGACGAGATCGTCGCCGCCGCCGGGTTCGCCCCGGAGATCGCCGGCAAGGTCGCCGCGGTGCTGCAGAAGCTGTGGCTCGTCTACCGCGACGAGGACGCCACGCTGGTCGAGGTCAACCCGCTGGTGCTCACCGAGGAGGGCGACGTCGTCGCGCTCGACGGCAAGGTCACCCTCGACGCCAACGCCGACTTCCGGCACGCCGACCACGCCGCCCTCGAGGACAAGGCCGCGGCCGACCCGCTCGAGGCGCGCGCCAAGGAGAAGGACCTCAACTACGTCAAGCTCGACGGCGAGGTCGGCATCATCGGCAACGGCGCCGGCCTGGTCATGAGCACGCTCGACGTGGTCGCGTACGCCGGTGAGGCGCACGGCGGCGTGAAGCCCGCCAACTTCCTCGACATCGGCGGCGGCGCCTCGGCCGAGGTCATGGCCGCCGGGCTCGACATCATCCTGACCGACCCGCAGGTCAAGTCGGTGTTCGTCAACGTCTTCGGTGGCATCACCGCGTGCGACGCGGTCGCCAACGGCATCGTGGCCGCGCTGGAGATCCTCGGCGACGAGGCGTCCAAGCCGCTGGTCGTGCGGCTCGACGGCAACAACGTCCTGGAGGGACGGCGGATCCTGGCCGAGGCCGGACACCCGCTCGTCACCCTCGCCGACACGATGGACGGCGGCGCCGACGAGGCCGCCCGCCTGGCCTTCGTCGCCTGACCGCCGACTTCGAGAGACGAGAGAACAACCACCATGGCGATCTTCCTGACCGAGACGTCCAAGGTCATCGTGCAGGGCATGACCGGCTCGGAGGGGCAGAAGCACACCACGCGCATGCTCGCCTCGGGCACGCAGGTGGTCGGCGGCGTCAACCCCCGCAAGGCGGGCACGTCGGTGACCTTCCCCGTCGGTGAGGGCACCGTCGACGTGCCCGTGTTCGGCACGGTGGCCGAGGCCATCGCCGCCACCGGTGCCGACGTGTCCGTCATCTTCGTGCCGCCCGCCCACACCAAGGCCGCTGTCATCGAGGCCGTCGACGCCGGGATCCCGCTCGCGGTGATCATCACCGAGGGCGTCCCGGTGGCCGACACCGCCGAGTTCTTCGCGTACGCGCAGGCCAAGGGCGTGCGCCTGGTCGGCCCGAACTGCCCCGGCCTGATCAGCCCCGGCAAGTCGAACGTGGGGATCATCCCCGCCGACATCACCGGCCCGGGCCGCATCGGTCTGGTGTCCAAGTCGGGCACGCTGACCTACCAGATGATGTACGAGCTGCGGGACCTCGGGTTCTCCACGGCCGTCGGCATCGGTGGCGACCCGATCATCGGCACCACGCACATCGACGCGCTCGCTGCGTTCGAGGCGGACCCCGAGACCGAGGTCATCGTGATGATCGGCGAGATCGGCGGCGACGCCGAGGAGCGTGCGGCGGCCTACATCGCCGAGCACGTGACCAAGCCGGTCGTCGGCTACGTCGCCGGGTTCACGGCACCCGAGGGCAAGACGATGGGCCACGCCGGCGCGATCGTCTCCGGTTCCTCGGGCACCGCGCAGGCCAAGAAGGAGGCCCTCGAGGCCGCCGGGGTCAAGGTCGGCAAGACCCCCTCGGAGACGGCCGCGCTCGCCCGCGCGTTGCTGTCCTGACCGTTCGCTGACGTCGCCTCGCCGACGCGCCGGGGCCGGTCGGCGCCCAACGCCGGTCCCCGGGCGACGATGAGGCCGTGAGCACCACCCCGCCGCGGACCGGAGGGACACCTGCCGTGGGGCAGGCGGCCCGCCGTGTGTTGTCCGACGAGCCCCGCCGGGCACCGTTCTTCGCCAGCGCGATCGACGGGGCACCCCGGTGGGTCGCCGGGGTGCTGTGCGCCCTGCAGGGTGCGCTGCTGTCGCTGCTGGTGCTGGTCGTGCCGGCGCTCGTCGCCTACGTGGCCACGTCCGCCGACCCGTCCAACGAGGGTGTCGGCTGGCTGCGCTCCGTCGGTGTCGGTGCGAGCCTGTGGTTGCTCGGGCACGGGGTGCCGATGAGCGTGGGTGGCGTCTCGGTGAGCCTGGTGCCGCTCGGTGTCACGGCGCTCGCCGTCTTCAGCTGCTACGCCTCCGCGCGTCGCTCGGGGGTGGCCTCGGGTTCGGGGCTGGGTGCCGGCGTCGCGGCGTACGTGCTCGTGGCTGTCCTGGTGGCGCTGGGGGTCGGTGTCGGGGGCGGGGCGCTGGCCCTGGTGGTGCTCGGCTCCGCAGCGGTCGCCACGACGGGGCTCGGCTCAGGGCTCCTGGCCCGCCCCGAGGCGCCCGCGTGGCGTGAGGTCTCCCGGCCCGTGTGGTCCCGGGTCCCTGCCCCGGCGCGTGTCGGTGCGGCCGCGGGTGCGCTCGCCGTCGCGGTGCTCGTGCTGCTCGCGGCGGTCCTCGCCTCGGTGTGGGTGCTGGCCGGTCGGGCCACCGTGACGGACCTGGTGCGGGCCCTCAACCTCGACGTCATCGGCGGTTCGGTGCTGGCCGTCACCGAGCTGACCTACGTGCCCAACCTGGTGGTGTGGGCGTTCTGCTGGATCGCCGGGCCGGGCTTCGCGGTCGGTGACGGCAGCCGGTTCGCGCCCGCCGAGGTGGTCGCCGTGCCGCTGCCGACCGTGCCCGTGCTCGGCAGCCTGCCCACGCCCGACGCGGCCGGCGGTGCCATGACGTACGTGCCGGTGCTGGTGGTGCTGGTCGGTGCGCTGGTCGGCTGGAGCGTGCACCGTCGGCTGCACGCCACCCGGGCACGCGACGTGCTGGTGGCTCTCGGTGCGCTCGCGGTGACCGCCGGCGCGGTGTCCGCACTGCTCGTCCGGCTCGCCGCCGGGGCGATCGGCCCGGGCAGCATGGCCGTGGTCGGCGGCACACCGTGGGTGGTGGCCGCTGCCGTCGCCGGTGGGGTGCTGCTCGGGGCGAGCCTGCTGGCTGTCCCGGCCGACCCGATGGTGCGGTCGTTCGCCTCCCGCCGGCGCGCGTCCCGCACGGTCCCGGGGGCGGCCACCGCGGGCGGGTCCTCCGCTGCGGAGCGGACGCCCGCAGCCGAGGGGTCCGCCGCGGCCGAGGGGCCTGCCGCGCGGGCCTGACACCACGACGGGGAGCGGTCGCTCAGGCGTTGGTCGCGCGCTCCTCGAGGCGGGTCTGCCAGTCCTTGAGGTCCTGCTCGAACTGCTGCTCGCACGCGCGCTGCGCGGTGAGCGTCAACGCCTGGGACACGCACTCCTGGCGGGCGGCCTGCACGGGCCACAGCAGCAGCATGCCGCCGGCCACGAACGACCAGAACAGCGTCACGGCGACGCCGAGGCCGAGTGCGGCCGGCAGTCCGCCGCGCGCCCCTGAGCGCAGGGTGAGCACGAGCGCCCGCGCGCCGACGACGAGGCCGCCCAGGGCGAAGACCAGCGCGGCGGACTGCCACGGCAGCGGCAGCGTGCTGACCAGCACCGAGGCCAGCACCAGCAGTCCGAACACCCTGGCCTGCCGTGCGGCGCGCGCGGAGAGCACCTCGTCGACCGGTCGGGGCTCCGGTGGTACTGGCGGCCCGGGCAGCTGGGTGAGCGAGGGGTGCATCCACGGCACGTCCGGGTGGGTGCCGTCGGCGCGCGGCGCGTCCGGGGCGTCCGGGTGCGACGGTCCGGCCGGTGTCGGCGGGGCATCGCGCGAGGGGTCCGGCGGTGCGTACGGGTTGGTCACCCGGGCATTCTCCCGCACCCTGCGCGCCCCCGGGTCTGCGTCCGGCGCCCGCCCGGCCCGAGCCTGCCCGCCACCCGCCGCGGGGGTCGGGCTAGGGTCGGCCCGTGACCAGCACGCCGCCCCGCCCTGCCGGCCCCGGAGCGCCCGACCGTTCGCCGTCGCCGCAGCCCCCCGCGGTACCCACCCGCCGCACCGGGCGGGTGGTGGTGCTCGTCTCGGGCGCCGGGACGAACCTGGCGGCCCTGCTCGCCGCGCACGACGAACCGGCCTGGGGTGGTCGCGTGGTCGGCGTGGTCAGCGACCGGCCCGAGGCCGGCGGGCTCGGCCTGGCGCGTGCGGCCGGTGTGGCGACCGCGGTGGTCGCCCCGGGCGACTTCGCCGACCGGCCGGCCTGGGACGCCGCGCTGGCCGAGGCGCTGGCGGTGTTCCGCCCGGATGTCGTGGTCAGCGCGGGCTTCATGCGGATCCTCGGTCAGCCGGTGCTCGGCCGGTTCGCCGACAGGGTGGTCAACACGCACCCGGCGCTGCTGCCGGCGTTCCCCGGGGCGCACGGGGTGCGCGACGCGCTGGCCTACGGGGCGCGCGTCACCGGGTGCACGGTGCACGTGGTCGACGCGGGGGTCGACACCGGACCGATCATCGCGCAGGCGGCCGTCGAGGTGCGCCCCGACGACGACGAGCAGTCGCTGCACGAACGGATCAAGGTCGTCGAGCGGGCGCTGCTGGTCGAGTGGGTCGGTCGGATCGCCCGCGGCGGGCTGCGGGTCGAGGGCCGCCGGGTCAGCATCCCCGCCGAGGGGCGCGCCTGAGCGCTGACGGGCGAGGTGAGCGCCCGGTAGACTCGGGCCCGGCCGTGACTGGCGAACCGAGGTGGGATCGACCACCGGGGAGCGGCCGAGCAGTTCCCCTGCAGAGCACCGTCCGCCTGGGTGCCTGGGTCCCGTGTCCTCGCACCGGCCGCGCCGTCCGCGCGGTCTCGACCCAGGAGTCGCCATGTCGCACGACCTGACCCCGCTCGCCCCTGTCGCCGACCCGACGTCCGCGGCCACCCGCCGCCCGCTGCGCCGCGCGCTGCTGAGCGTCTACGACAAGACCGGTCTGCTCGAGCTGGCGGCCGCGCTGCACGCCGCCGGCGTCGAGCTGGTGTCGACCGGGTCGACCGCGTCGACCATCGCCGCCTCCGGGGTGCCGGTGACGAGGGTCGAGGAGCTCACCGGGTTCCCCGAGTGCCTCGACGGGCGCGTGAAGACCCTGCACCCGCGCGTGCACGCCGGCATCCTGGCCGACACCCGGCGCCCCGAGCACCTGGCCCAGCTCGACGACCTGGGTGTCGCCCCGTTCGAGCTCGTGGTGGTCAACCTGTACCCGTTCACGGCCACGGTCGCCTCGGGTGCCGGTCCGGACGAGTGCGTCGAGCAGATCGACATCGGCGGGCCGTCGATGGTGCGCGCGGCCGCGAAGAACCACCCGAGCGTGGCCGTGGTGGTCGACCCGACCCGGTACGACGACGTGGTCGCGGCGGCCGCTGCGGGCGGGTTCACGCTGGCGCAGCGTCGCCGTCTGGCGGCCGACGCGTTCGCGCACACCGCGTCGTACGACGTGGCGGTCGCGTCGTGGTTCGCCTCCGCCTACGCGCCCGACGAGCTCGCCACCGAGTCGTCCTTCCCG
The DNA here is from genome assembly GCF_052036975.1 of Cellulomonas soli. Classification (GTDB taxonomy): domain Bacteria; phylum Actinomycetota; class Actinomycetes; order Actinomycetales; family Cellulomonadaceae; genus Cellulomonas; species Cellulomonas soli_A. Next base: position 86,770 of record NZ_JBQIAR010000011.1, on the reverse strand, counting down.
GCGTTCCTCGGGGCGACGTGGACCCGCGGGCACGTGCTGCGCTACGGGGAGAACCCGCACCAGGGCGCCGCGCTGTACCTCGCGGACGACGCGAAGGCCGGTCTGGCGACCGCCGAGCAGCTGCACGGCAAGGAGATGAGCTACAACAACTACGTCGACGCCGACGCCGCCTGGCGGGCCGCGCACGACCACGACGAGCCGGCCGTCGCGATCATCAAGCACGCCAACCCGTGCGGCATCGCCGTGGGCACGGACGTGGCCGACGCGCACGCCAAGGCGCACGCGTGCGACCCGGTCTCCGCGTACGGCGGCGTCATCGCCACCAACCGGCCGCTGACCAAGGCCGCGGCCGAGCAGATCGTCCCGGTGTTCACCGAGGTCGTCGTGGCCCCGGCGTTCGAGCCGGAGGCGCTGGAGATCCTCACGCAGAAGAAGAATGTCCGCCTGCTCACGGTCGCTGGGCCGGCGCGTGGTCCGGTGGAGCTGCGCCCCGTCACCGGTGGTGTGCTGCTGCAGCAGGCCGACCGGGTCGACGCGGACGGGGACGACCCCACCACGTGGACGCTGGCGGCGGGCGCCGCGGCCGACGAGTCCACGCTGGCCGACCTGGCGTTCGCGTGGCGTGCGGTGCGTGCGGTGAAGTCCAACGCGATCCTGCTGGCCGCCGACGGGGCCTCGGTGGGCGTCGGCATGGGCCAGGTGAACCGGGTGGACTCGTGCCGCCTGGCGGTGGAGCGGGCCAACACGGGTGACCTCGAGCGGGCTCGCGGTGCGGTGGCGGCCTCGGATGCGTTCTTCCCGTTCGCCGACGGGCTGCAGGTGCTGCTCGACGCAGGTGTGCGGGCCGTGGTCCAGCCGGGTGGCTCGGTCCGTGACGCCGAGGTCGTCGCCGCGGCGCAGGCCGCCGGCGTGACGCTCTACCTGACGGGCACCCGCCACTTCGCGCACTGACGTACCCCGGAGCACGGCGGTGAGGAGGCCCGGCCGGTACGGCGGCCCGGGCCTCCTCCTCAGACGTGCAGCGCGTCGCGCAGCGGGCGGTCGGTGTCGCGCAGGGCGGCCGGGTCGAGTCGCGGCAGCCCGGGTCCGGTGAACGCCCGCCGAGCGGCGGCGACGTCGCGCGGGCGGTCGACGGTCAGCACGGCCGTGACCGCCTCACCCTCGCACCACACGGCCGTCCAGCCGGCGGGTGCGGTCGGGTCGCCGCGCAGCACCAGGTCGTCGCCAGGGCGCGGCCGGCCGAAGAGCGCCAGCTCGTGCCCGAGCTGGGTGGAGAAGACGTAGGGCGCCAGGTCCTGGGTGATCGGGGCCGCGTCCGGAGCGGCGAGCAGGTCCGCGACCATGACGGCCGGCCCGCGCAGGGCGGCGTCCCAGTGCCCGCCGGGGATCCAGCCGTGCCGGGCGGACCGGCGCGTCGCCACGTCACCGACCGCGCGCACCGACGGCGGCGCACCCAGCACGGCGTAGCCCTCGTCGACCCGCAGCGAGCCGTCGGGTTCGAGCGGCAGCCCGCTGGCGGCCAACCACTGCGTCGCCGGGCGGGCACCGACGGCGGCCAGCACGGTGTCGGCCGGCAGCACGCGGTCGTCGGACAGCCGGACGCCGTCCGGTCGGACGTCGACGACCCGGGCCCCGGTGAGCAGCTGCACGCCTGCCGCGGCGTACCAGGGTGCGGTGAGCGCGCCCGCCTCGGCGCCGAGTGCGGCACCCAGCGGCACGGGGGCCTCCTCGACCACGGTCACCTCGACCCCGGCCGCCGCGGCGACGCCGGCCACCTCGGCCCCGATCCAGCCTGCACCGATGACCACCAGCCGTGAGCCCGTCACCAGCCGCGCGCGCAGCGCCTCCGCGTCGGCTGCGGTGTGCAGCGTCAGGGCATGCTCCCACCCGGTGGGCCGCACGGCGCGTGCACCCGTGGCGAGCACCACGGCGTCCGCCGTGAACGTGCCCGCGTCGGTGGCGACCTCGACGTCGTGCCCGGTGACCGACAGCCCGTGCGCCGCGCAGTCCAGCCGCACGTCGTCGGCCAACCCGGTCAGGTCCACGCCGAGCTCGTCGGCGAGCCACGCGGGCGAGGTGCGGTCCAGCAGGTGCTTGGAGAGCGGGGGCCGGTCGTACGGTGCGCACCCCTCGGCGCCCAGCACCTGCACGTGCCCGTCGAACCCGTGCTCGCGCAGCGCGGCGACGGTCTGGGTGGCCGCCAGCCCCGCGCCCACGACGAGCACGTCACGCGGGGGGAGCGGCCGGGGTCGGATCACCCTCCCAACGGTAGTCTCCCGGTCGGAGGCGATCGATGGAGCAGCAGGGCGAGCAGGTCACCACGGGCACGATCCCGATCGAGCAGCAGGTGCTCGATCCGCGGGCGATCGCCCGGGCGTCGTTGGCCGCGGGAGAGAACGCGTCGCTGTGGTGGACGTCCGCGGCGGTGGTCGTGGCGACCGTCATCGCGCTGACCGTCGGCACCCGTGCGGGTGGCTACGCGTTCGCGACGGTCGCGGCCGGCTGCGCGGTGCTGCGGGCGGTGCTCCCGTCGCCCGGGCCGGTCGCGCTCTCGGTCCGTCGCCGGTCCGTCGACGTGACCCTGCTGCTGATGCTGGCCATCGGGATCGGCGCGCTCACCGTGATCCTGCCCGACGGTCGGGCGGTCTGACCGTCCGCCTGCGGCACCCGGGCCACCACCTGGGATCTGGACGCACGAGGGGCCCGGGTCCGCTGCGCGCGGTCCCGGGCCCTTCGTCGTCGTGCAGCGCCGCAGGGCGCTGAGCCGGGCTCAGACGAGCTCGACGACCTCGATGATCTCGTCCTCGTCGTCCTCGAGCGCGGGCGAGGTGGCGAACGCGCGGTAGACCAGCGCGGCCACGGCGGCGCCGAGCAGCGGCGCGACCCAGAACACCCAGACCTGCTTGAGCAGCTCGCTGCCGGAGAACACCGCCGCCGCGAGGGACCGGGCAGGGTTGAGGCCGCCGTTGGTGACGGGGATCGCGACCAGCAGCAGCGCGGCGAGGGTGAGGCCGATGACCACGGCGGCGTTCACGGAGGACGCCCGACGGTCGGTGACCGCGAGGATCACGCCGACGAACACGGCCGTGGCGACGAACTCGATCAGCAGCGCGGCGAGCACCGGGAAGCCCTCGATGCCCTGGGCGGCGATCGGGGAGTGCTCGCCGTAGCCGTTCGCGGCCGCGGCGAAGAACGAGGTGACCTGGCCGTCGAGCGCCGGCAGCGTGTTGGCGACGACGAACAGGACCGCGGTCGCGGCGATGCCGGCCACGACCTGCACGAGCCAGTAGGGCAGCAGGTCGCGGGCGGGCGTGCGGCCGGCCAGCACCGCGCCGAGGGTCACCGCGGGGTTGAAGTGCCCGCCCGAGATGTGACCCACGGAGGCGATCGCGGCCACGAGCGCGAACCCGAAGGCGACGGCCACGGCGAACACCGTGGCGCCGGTGACGCTGGCGTACAGCGCGGTGCCCACGCCGGCCAGGACCAGCAGGAACGTGCCGAACGCCTCGGCGCCCAGGCGGGCGGCCAGGCCCGGGCCGGTGGGGGTGGCGACCAGGACGTCGTCGCCGAAGGCGACCTCGGTCAGGGCCGCGACGTCCGCCTCGGTGACCGGCGGGGTGGGTGCGTCGGTGGGTGCCGTGGCGGCCTCGGCCGGTGTGGTCTCGGCCGGTGCGGTCTCAGCCGCCTCAGCCACCTCGGGCGTCTCGGGTGCGGTCGTGTCGGCCGGGGTCTTGTCGGCGTTGTCCTGGGACATGTGGGTCCTGTCGGTCCGGTGCGGGGGAGCGGCGTGAGCCGCCCGCGGTGCGGGGCGCCGGCGTGCGGCGGTCCCGTCGTGCATGGTCAGGGGCCAGCATGCCAGCCCGCCGGGTCCGGTTCGCCTCATCCGAGCCTCTGACCGCTGGTCGGTCCCCGGTTTCACAGCGCCGGTCCAGGCTGGCGCCCCGTCACCCCGAAGTCTCTCGATGTCGAGTAATCTGCTGGGCGGACCCCGCCCCCAGCACAGGAGACCCTCGCATGGCGAAGATCAAGGTCGTCGGCCCCGTCGTCGAGCTCGACGGTGACGAGATGACGCGCATCATCTGGCAGTTCATCAAGGACCGCCTGATCCACCCGTACCTCGACATCGACCTGCGCTACTACGACCTGTCGATCCAGAACCGGGACGCCACCGACGACCAGGTGACGGTCGACGCCGCGCACGCCATCGCCGAGCACGGCGTGGGCGTCAAGTGCGCCACGATCACGCCCGACGAGGCGCGTGTCGAGGAGTTCGGCCTGAAGAAGATGTGGAAGTCCCCGAACGGGACGATCCGCAACATCCTCGGCGGCGTCGTGTTCCGTGAGCCGATCATCATCTCGAACATCCCGCGCCTGGTGCCGGGCTGGAACAAGCCGATCATCATCGGCCGTCACGCGTTCGGCGACCAGTACAAGGCCACCGACTTCAAGGTGCCCGGCGCCGGCACGCTGACCCTGACGTTCACCCCGGAGGACGGCTCCGCGCCGATCCAGCAGGAGGTCGTGACGTACCCCGAGGGTGGCGGCGTCGCGATGGGCATGTACAACTTCAACGAGTCCATCAAGGACTTCGCGCGCGCCTCGTTCGCGTACGGGCTGCAGCGCGGGTACCCGGTGTACCTGTCGACCAAGAACACGATCCTCAAGGCCTACGACGGCCAGTTCAAGGACCTGTTCCAGGAGGTCTTCGACGCCGAGTACGCCGCCGCGTTCGCCGAGGCCGGCCTGACCTACGAGCACCGTCTCATCGACGACATGGTCGCCTCGGCCATGAAGTGGGAGGGCGGCTACGTCTGGGCGTGCAAGAACTACGACGGCGACGTGCAGTCCGACACCGTCGCGCAGGGCTTCGGCTCGCTCGGCCTGATGACCTCGGTGCTGATGACCCCCGACGGCAAGACCGTCGAGGCCGAGGCGGCGCACGGCACGGTGACCCGGCACTACCGGCAGCACCAGGCCGGCAAGCCGACCTCGACCAACCCGATCGCGTCGATCTACGCCTGGACCGGCGGGCTCAAGCACCGCGGTGCGCTCGACGGCACCCCCGAGGTCACGCAGTTCGCGCAGACCCTCGAGGAGGTCGTGATCGCCACGGTCGAGTCCGGGAAGATGACCAAGGACCTCGCGCTCCTGGTCGGCCCGGAGCAGGCGTGGTTGACCACAGAGGACTTCCTGGCCGCGCTCGACGAGAACCTGGCAGCGCGTCTGGCCTGAGCGCCCGGCTCCGCCGTCGGCCGGCTCCTCCCGCACGGGACGGACGCCGGCCGTCGGCGCACCACGGGCCGGCGTGCACACGCCGCCCCGTACGCCTGACGGACGACGTCCGGGCAGGTAGCGTGCCTGACAGGGCGGCGTTCACGCGGCCCGAGGAGCGAACAAAGGAGTGCGCCCGTGCCTGCAGCAGCCAACCCCGTCCACGTCACCGTCACCGGGGCCGCCGGCCAGATCGGCTACGCGCTGCTGTTCCGGATCGCCTCGGGGCAGCTGCTCGGCCCGGACACCCCCGTACACCTGCACCTGCTCGAGGTCCCGCAGGCGCTGAAGGCCGCCGAGGGCACCGCGATGGAGCTCGACGACTGCGCGTTCCCGCTGCTGGCGGGCATCGACATCCATGACGAGGCGACGGCGGCGTTCGACGGGGCGAACGTGGCGCTGCTCGTCGGCGCCCGCCCGCGGACGGCCGGCATGGAGCGCGGTGACCTGCTCTCGGCCAACGGCGGGATCTTCGGCCCGCAGGGTGCGGCGATCAACGCCGGGGCGGCCGACGACGTGCGGGTGCTGGTCGTCGGGAACCCGGCGAACACCAACGCGTACATCGCCCAGCAGCACGCCCCTGACGTGCCGGCCGACCGCTTCACCGCGATGACCCGGCTGGACCACAACCGTGCGCTGGCCCAGGTGGCGGCGCGCACGGGCGCGTCGGTGGCGGACATCGCGCGGCTGGCCATCTGGGGCAACCACTCGGCGACCCAGTACCCGGACCTGACGCACGCGATCATCGCGGGGCGTCCGGCGCTCGAGGTGGTCGACGACGAGGCCTGGGTGCGCGACACCTTCGTCCCGACCGTGGCCAAGCGGGGTGCGGCGATCATCGAGGCGCGCGGCGCGTCCTCGGCGGCCTCGGCGGCGAACGCCGCGATCGGCCACGTGCACACGTGGGTGCACGGCACACCGGCGGGGGACTGGACGTCGGCGGGTGTCGTGTCGGACGGTTCGTACGGCGTACCCGAGGGGCTGGTGGCCTCGTTCCCCGTCACGGCGGCCGACGGTGCGTTCACGATCGTGCCCGGTCTCGAGCTCGACGCGTTCTCGCGGGCGCGGATCGACGCCTCGGTGGCCGAGCTGGTCGAGGAGCGCGAGGCCGTGCGGGCGCTGGGCCTGGTCTGACCCGGACCCGCTGCGGGATGGGCCCGGCTCGAGGCGTGCGACGATCGGCGCGTCGAGCGGGTCGGTGAGAGGGAGTGCGATGGGCGTCCGGGTGGCCATCAGGGTCAAGCCCGGCGCCTCGCGCACCCGGGTCGGTGGTGCGTACGGCGAGGCTCTGGTGGTCGCGGTCGGCGCGCGGGCGGTCGACGGGGCGGCGACGGCGGCGGCGATGGAGGCGGTCGCCGACGCGCTCGGTGTGCGCCCGCGCCACGTCCAGCTGGTGACGGGTGCGACGAGCCGCGACAAGGTCGTGGAGGTCGACGGGCTCGACCCGGACGAGGTGTCGCGGCGCGTCGCGGCCTTGAAGGGCCCAGCCGGGGCGTGAGCCCAGGGTTCGCCTGACCTTGCCCGACCTCTCCTCACCTCGCCCGACCGGTTCGCCCGGTCGGTCCGTCGACGACCGATCTGCCCGAAACGCTTGCTGAACGTTGCTGCAACTCCATACAGTCGGGGCACAGCCTGTCCACCGACCGCACGACGGCGTGCGGCGACGAAGGAGTCCCGATGGTCGGCGTCCGTCCACGTACCCCTGCCCGCCCCCGAGCACTCGTCGCCGCGGCGACGGCCACCGCCCTCGCTCTCAGCGGCGCGGTCGCGCTCCTGGTGCCCACCGCCGCGGCGGCCGCCGACCGCACGGTCGCCCTGGTCGGCGACCTGCAGAGCGAGCTCGGCTGCCCCGGCGACTGGCAACCCGACTGCACCGCCACCGAGCTGGCACCCACTGGCATCGAGGGCCGCTACGCCGCGGAGTTCGAGGTCCCCGCCGGCAGCTTCCAGTACAAGGTCGCGCTCAACGACACGTGGGACGAGGCGTACGGCAAGGACGGCGGCAGCGACAACGTCCCGCTCGTGCTCGCCGGCACCAGCACCGTGCGCGTCACCTACGACGACACCACGCACCGCATCGCGCTCACTCCGCTCGACCTCGCCGGCGACTACACCGACGCGGACGCCGCGGTCGTGGCCGACCCCGCACGCGACAGCGGCGCAGGTGAGCAGTTCTACTTCGTCATGACCGACCGGTTCGCGAACGGCGACACCACCAACGACACGGGCGGCCTCACCGGCGACCGGATGACCACCGGTCTGGACCCCACCGACAAGGGCTTCTACCACGGGGGTGACATCGCCGGCCTGCGGCAGAAGCTCGACTACATCGAGGGCCTGGGCACCACCGCCATCTGGCTGACGCCCTCGTTCGCCAACAAGCCCGTGCAGGGCACCGGCGTGAACGCCTCCGCCGGGTACCACGGGTACTGGATCACCGACTTCACGCGCATCGACCCGCACCTGGGCACCAACGCCGAGCTGTCGGCACTGATCACCGAGGCCCACGACCGGGGCATCAAGGTCTACTTCGACATCATCACCAACCACACCGCCGACGTCATCGACTACGCCGAGGGCCAGTACGGCTACGTGGACCAGGCGACCAGCCCGTACACGGCCGCCGACGGCACCGCGTTCGACCCGGGCGACTACGCCGGCACCGGCACGTTCCCGACGCTCGACCCGGCGACCTCGTTCCCGTACACCCCGGTGATCGACCCGGCCGAGGCCGACGTCAAGGTCCCGGCCTGGCTGAACGACCCCACGCTCTACCACAACCGCGGCAACTCGACCTGGACGGGGGAGTCGGTCACCTACGGCGACTTCGACGGGCTCGACGACCTCATGACCGAGCACCCCACGGTCGTCAACGGCTTCGTCGACGTCTACGACCAGTGGGTCGACCTCGGCATCGACGGGTTCCGCATCGACACCGTCAAGCACGTCAACCTCGAGTTCTGGCAGCAGTTCACCACCCAGGTGCTCGACTACGCGCACAGCCACGGCAAGCCCGACTTCTTCCTGTTCGGCGAGGTCTACGACGCCGACGCCGCCAAGCTGTCGCCGTACCTGCGCTCGACCGACATGAACGCGGTCCTCGACTTCACGTTCCAGTCGGCGGCGGCGTCCTACGCGAAGGGCTTCTCGGCGGCCGGGCTCGCCCAGCTGTTCGCCAGCGACGACATGTACACCACGCCGACCACGAACGCGCAGGCGCTGCCGACGTTCCTGGGCAACCACGACATGGGCCGCATCGGCTACGTCGTCAAGGACTCCCCGGACGCGCAGGCCCGTTCCGAGCTGGCGCACTCGCTGATGTACCTCACGCGCGGTCAGCCGGTCGTCTACTCCGGCGATGAGCAGGGCTTCGTCGGCAACGGGTCGCTGGGCGGCAAGGACAAGGACGCACGGCAGTCGCTGTTCGCCAGCCAGGTCCCCGAGTTCACCGGGCAGGCGCTGCTGGACGGCACGACCGCCGGATCCGTGGACCGCTACGGCACCGACACCACGCTGTACCAGCACATCGCCGAGCTGGCCGCGCTGCGTGAGCAGACCCCGGCGCTGAGCACCGGCGCCCAGATCGAGCGGTACGCCGACGGGGCCGTGTACGCGTTCAGCCGCGTCGACCAGGGTGAGCGGGTCGAGCACCTCGTCGCGCTCAACAACGGCACGACGCCGGCCACCGTCACCATCGACACCCTGACCCCGGGGGCGAGCTTCACGCCGCTGCTGGGCGCGTCCTCGTCGGTGACCGCCGCCGCCGACGGCACGGTGAGCCTGACCGTGCCGGCGCTGACCGCGGTCGTCCTGCGCGCCGACGCCCAGGTCGCGGCCCCTGCCGCGCCCGCGCCGGTCACCGTGGTCGCCCCGACCGCCGGTGCCGCCCTGTCGGGTCTGGCGGCGGTCTCCGCCGACGTCGCCGACGACGTCTGGAGCCAGACGTCGTTCGGCTACCGGACGGTGGGGGACGACACGTGGACGGCTCTCGGCACGGCCGAGACGACCAGCCCGCGCGTGTTCCACGACGTGTCCGCCCTGGCCGACGGGACCCTGGTCGAGTACCGGGCCGTCACGGTCGACGCCGCCGGTCACCGCAGCGCGGCCTCCACCTACGCCAGCGTGGGCGTGGCGGTCGACGGGGTGGTCCCCGACACCGACCCGGGTGACGTGGTCGTCTCCGTGCCGGGCAGCCACAACAGCGCCATGGGCTGCGCCGGTGACTGGCAGCCCGCGTGCGAGTCCGCACGGCTGAGCACCCTGACCGGCGACGTCTACTCCGGCACCTTCACCATCCCGCCGGGCACCTACGAGTACAAGGTCGCGATCAACGGCACCTGGGACGTCAACTACGGAGCCGGCGGCGTGCCCGGCGGCCCGAACGTCACCTACACCGTCTCCGGGGACACCCCGCAGCAGGTCACGTTCGTCTACGACCGCCGCACGCACGCGTTCACCTCCTCGGCGCAGGGTCCGCTGCTGACCCTGCCCGGCTCGGCGAACAGCGAGCTCGGCTGCGCCGGCGACTGGGACCCGACCTGTCTGGCCACCGTCCTGCTCGACCCCGACGGCGACGGCGTGGCCACGTTCACGGCCGACGACCTGCCGGCCGGCACGTACGAGGTCAAGGTCGCGCACAACCTGTCGTGGGCGGAGAACTACGGCGCCGGCGGGGCACCGAGCGGGGCGAACATCCCGTTCTCCGCACCCGGCGGCAAGCCGGTGACGTTCTCCTACGACATCGCCACGCACGTGCTCACCATCGACGTGACCGACCCGCCGCTCGCCGGTACGGGTCAGCAGGCCGCGCACTGGGTCGACGCGGCGACGATCGCCTGGCCGACCACCCTGGTGCCCACCGGGGCGGACCCCGCTGCGCTCACCTGGCAGCTGTGGTCCTCGACCACGGGTGCGCTCGCGGTCACCGACGGCGTGGTGACGGGTGCGGACGGCGACCCGGTGACCCTCACGCTCGACCCCGCGGGCCTGAGCGACGCCCAGCTCGCGCGGTTCCCCGCCCTGACGGGCGCGGTCGCCCTGACCACGGGTCTCGACGAGGCCACCGCGCGTGAGCTGCTCACCGGCGAGCTGCTGGTGACGCAGGCCGCGGCCGACGGCACCCTGTCGGCGGCGACCGGCGTGCAGATCCCGGGCGTGCTCGACGACCTGTACGCACAGGCTGCTGCCGACCGTACGCTCGGGGCGTCGTGGCGCAGGGGTGCCCCGTCGCTGGCGCTGTGGGCACCGACCGCGCAGCAGGTCGACCTGCTGGTGTGGCCCACCACGCGCGGCACGATCGACACGTCGGGCGAGCCGCAGCGGGTCGCCGCGACCAGGCAGGACGACGGCTCGTGGACCGTCGCCGGCACCAAGGCGTGGCGCGGTGCCGCCTACCTGTGGGAGGTCACGGTCTTCGCGCCGACCACGGGTGCGGTCGAGGTCAACCGGGTCACCGACCCGTACTCGGTCGCGCTGACCCTCGGCTCGACGCACTCGGTGCTGGTGGACCTGGCCGACAAGGCCTACCGGCCGAGCCAGTGGGAGCGCACGAGGCAGCCGGTGGTCGAACCGGTCGAGCAGACGATCTACGAACTGCACGTGCGGGACTTCTCGATCTCGGACGAGACCGTGCCGGCGTTCCGTCGCGGCACCTACTCGGCGTTCGCCGTGCGGTGGAGCGAGGGTCGGCAGCACCTGCGTGACCTGGCCGACACAGGGCTCACCACGGTGCACCTGCTGCCGACGTTCGACATCGCCTCGATCCCGGAGGACCGCGCCGCCCAGCAGGTGCCTGCCTGCGATCTGGCGTCGTTCGCACCGGACTCGAGCGAGCAGCAGGCCTGCGTGGCGGCCGTCGCCGCGCAGGACGGCTACAACTGGGGCTACGACCCGCTGCACTGGACGACGCCGGAGGGCTCGTACGCGGTCGACGCGACGGGCGGTGCGCGCGTGGCCGAGTTCCGCACGATGGTCGGGGCGTTGCACGCCGACGGCCTGCAGGTGGTGCTGGACCAGGTGTTCAACCACACGGCCGCCTCGGGCCAGAGCCCGCTGTCGGTGCTCGACCGCGTGGTGCCCGGCTACTACCACCGGCTGAACGCCACGGGCGCGGTCGAGACGTCCACCTGCTGCCAGAACGTCGCGACCGAGCACGCCCTGGCCGAGAAGCTCATGGTCGACTCGGTCGTCACGTGGGCCAAGGACTACAAGGTCGACGGCTTCCGCTTCGACCTCATGGGCCACCACTCGGTGCAGACCATGCAGGCGGTCCGCGACGCCCTCGACGCGCTGACGGTCCGCAAGGACGGCGTCGACGGCTCGAAGGTCTACCTGTACGGCGAGGGCTGGAACTTCGGCGAGGTGGCCGACAACGCCCTGTTCACCCAGGCCACGCAGGGTCAGCTCGGCGGCACGGGCATCGGCACGTTCTCCGACCGGCTGCGGGACGCCGTGCGTGGTGGTGGTCCCTTCGACGAGGACCCGCGGATCCAGGGGTTCGGCTCGGGCGCCTACACCGACCCGAACGGCGCCGCGGTCAACGGCAGCGAGGCCGACCAGCTGGCGCGGCTGCAGCACGCCGGTGACCTGGTGCGGCTCGGGCTGGCCGGCAACCTGCGCGACTACACGTTCCTGACCAGTGCGGGCACGGTGCAGCGGGGTGACCAGCTGGACTACAACGGGCAGAGCGCCGGCTACGCCGACTCCCCGGAGGAGGTCGTCACCTACGTCGACGCGCACGACAACGAGACGTTGTTCGACTCGCTCACCCTCAAGCTGCCGACGGACACGTCGATGGCCGACCGGGTGCGCATGAACACCGTGTCGCTGGCCACCACGGCCCTGGCCCAGACGCCGTCGTTCTGGCACGCCGGCGCGGACCTGCTGCGCAGCAAGTCGCTGGACCGCAACAGCTACGACTCGGGTGACTGGTTCAACGAGGTCGACTGGTCCGGTCAGGGGTCCACGTTCGGGCGTGGGCTCCCACCGGCGGCGGACAACGAGGCCAAGTGGGTCTTCCAGCAGCCGCTGCTGGCCGACCCGGCGCTCGTGCCGTCGCCGGACGACATCGGGGCGGCCTCGGCGCAGGCGCAGGACCTGCTGCGGCTTCGCTCGTCGACCCCGCTGTTCCACCTCGGCTCGGCGGACCTGATCGAGCAGCGCGTGACGTTCCCGGGTTCGGGTCCGGACGCCACCCCGGGTGTGGTCGTCATGCACGTCGAGGACCGCGACGGCTGGGACTCCTCGACGTGGCGGCTGCGCCGTGACCTCGACCGTGCGCTGGACGGGGTGCTGGTCGTGGTCAACGCCTCCGACGAGCCGGCGACCCAGGTCGTCGGGTCGCTGGCCGGTCGCCGCTACCAGCTCTCACCCGTGCAGGCGCACGGCAGCGACCCGGTGGTCCGCTCGACCACGTGGAGCACGGCGACGGGCACCGTCACGGTGCCGGCACGGACCGTGGCGGTGCTCGTCGAGAAGGACGCACGGCATCACTGAGGTGCACTGACGCCCGACGCGGCGCCGGTGGTGGGAGGTGTTCCCGGCCATCGGCGCCGCGCCATGTGCGGGCCGGCCCGGGCACCTTGGGTTCGCGCAACGAAGCCAGTAGGGGCGGATCCGAGGCCAGGGCGTGCAAGGCGTGATCCAGGTCACCCGGATTGGAAGCGCTCCCGCGTCGTTTCACCCGCAGCGGCGTGATCGAACCGTGATGATTTCGCAATCCGGGGTATGCCATCCCGGCTTGACTTCGAGAACTGAACCCAAGAGAGTTGGCCTACTGCTCCGGGGCGACGACGCCCGTCGCATCCGGTGCGCAGTCGGGACCGGGTCCGCGAGCACTGCAGCTCAGCGAGACACCGACCCGCGCAGGGTGTGGGTCCGCCAGGACCTCTCAACGACGAGAAGGAGCACATGATGCGACGGATCAGTTTCGCGGCGATGGGCATGGTTGTCGCCTTCGGCCTCGCCGCATGCTCGGGCAGCGGTGCGGGCGACGACGAGACGACCGGCACCGGCTCGGGCGACGCCGGCGACACGCTCGTCGGTGTCGCGATGCCGACCGAGACGTCCGAGCGGTGGATCGCCGACGGCGACGCCGTGAAGAAGGGCCTCGAGGACGCCGGGTACCAGGTCGACCTGCAGTACGCGGCCGACGACATCCCGACGCAGCAGCAGCAGATCGACCAGATGATCACCAAGGGCGCCGACCTGCTGATCGTCGCCTCGATCGACGGCACCGCGCTGGCCAACCAGCTCCAGGCCGCCGCCGACCAGGGCATCCCGGTCATCGCCTACGACCGCCTCATCCGCGACACGGAGAACGTCGACTTCTACGTGACGTTCGACAACTACAACGTGGGTGTGCAGCAGGCCACCTCGCTGCTCGTGGGCCTGGGCATCCTCAACGAGGACGGCTCCGAGGGTTCCGCCGCCGGTCCGTTCAACATCGAGCTGTTCGCCGGCTCGCTGGACGACAACAACGCGCACTTCTTCTTCAAGGGCGCGATGGACACCCTCCAGCCGTACCTGGACAACGGCACGCTCGTCGTGAAGTCGGGTCAGGTGGAGATCGAGCAGGTCGCCACGCTGCGCTGGCTGCAGGAGACGGCGCAGAAGCGCATGGAGGACCTGCTGACCTCCACGTACGGTGACGGCAGCAAGGTCAACGCGGTCCTCTCGCCGTACGACGGCATCTCGCGCGGCATCATCACCGCCCTGCAGAACGCCGGCTACGGCCCGGGCCTGGACGCCGGTCTGCCGGTCGTCACCGGCCAGGACGCCGAGATCGCCTCCGTCAAGCTCATCAACGACGGCGTGCAGTTCTCGACGATCTTCAAGGACACCCGCAAGCTCGCCGAGCAGTCGGTCGTCGCCGCCTCCTCGTTCCTCGCAGGTGAGGAGCCCGAGGCGAACGACACCGAGTCGTACGACAACGGCGTCAAGGTCGTCCCGTCGTACCTGCTCGAGTCGGACATCGTCTACGCGAGCAACATCCAGGCGCTCCTGATCGACTCGGGCTACTGGACCGAGGAGCAGGTGGCCAGCGGCCAGGCCTGATCCAGCCCCATCACGCACCACCCGGTGACCGGCCGGCGTCCCCCGACGCCGGCCGGTCCCCCCGGGCGTGCCGGACATCGTCGATGTCCATGACAACGAAGGACGGTTGAGGTCGCATGGCGAGCCCCATTCTCGAGATGCAGTCCATCACCAAGACCTTTCCCGGCGTGAAGGCCCTGCAGGACGTCTCCCTCTCGGTCGCACGTGGCGAGATCCACGCGATCTGCGGGGAGAACGGCGCCGGCAAGTCGACCCTGATGAAGGTGCTCTCGGGTGTGTACCCGCACGGCACCTACGACGGGAAGATCCTCTTCGACGGGGAGGAGGTCCAGTTCGGGTCGATCAACGACTCCGAGGCCAAGGGCATCGTCATCATCCACCAGGAGCTCGCCCTGGTCCCGTACCTGTCGGTCGCGGAGAACATCTTCCTCGGCAACGAGCGGGTCAACCACGGCCTGATCGACTGGAACAAGGCCAACGCGGAGGCGGCTGCGCTGCTGGCCCGCGTGGGGCTGGACGAGCTGCCGGTCACCCCCGTCATGCAGCTCGGCGTCGGCAAGCAGCAGCTCATCGAGATCGCCAAGGCGCTCTCCAAGCAGGTCAAGCTGCTGATCCTGGACGAGCCCACCGCGGCGCTCAACGACTCCGACTCCGAGCACCTGCTCGACCTCCTGCGTCACCTGCAGGGTCAGGGCATCACCTCGATCATGATCTCCCACAAGCTCAACGAGATCGCCGAGATCGCCGACTCCACCACGATCATCCGTGACGGCATGTCCATCGAGACGCTCGACATGAAGCGCGACAACGTCACGCAGGAGCGGATCATCAAGGGCATGGTCGGCCGCGACCTCGAGCACCGGTACCCGCCGCACGAGTCGAAGGTCGGCAGCGAGCTCCTGCGGATCGAGGAGTGGACCGTCCATCACCCGACGCAGCCCGAGCGCATCGTCGTGGAGAACGCCAGCATCACGGTCAACGCGGGCGAGATCGTCGGCATCGCCGGCCTCATGGGTGCCGGTCGCACCGAGCTGGCCATGAGCGTGTTCGGCCGCACCTACGGCAGCCACGCCACCGGCAAGGTCTACGTGCACGGCAAGGAGGTCAGCACCAGGACCGTGTCCGAGGCGATCGGCCACGGCATCGCCTACGTGAGCGAGGACCGCAAGCGGTACGGCCTCAACCTCATCGAGGACATCCGCACGAACATCTCGGCAGCCAGCCTCGGCAAGATCTCCACCGGCGGATTCGTCAACGGCAACGAGGAGATCAAGGTCGCCGAGGAGTACCGGCAGAGCATGAACATCAAGAGCCCCACGGTGATGGCGCTCACGGGCAAGCTCTCCGGCGGCAACCAGCAGAAGGTCGTGCTGAGCAAGTGGATCTACACCGATCCCGAGGTGCTCATCCTCGACGAGCCGACTCGCGGCATCGATGTCGGTGCCAAGTACGAGATCTACACGATCATCAACAGGCTCGCTGACGCCGGCAAGGGGGTGCTCGTGATCTCGTCCGAGCTGCCCGAGCTGCTCGGCATCTGCGACCGCATCTACACGCTCGCGTTCGGCCGCATCACCGGCCAGCTCCCGCGCGCGGAGGCTACACAGGAGAACCTGATGCAGCTCATGACGAAGGAAAGGGACCAGGTCCGATGACTGCTGTCGCAGCACTGAAGGACATCTTCACGAGGAACCTGCGCCAGAGTGGGATCTACATCGCGTTCGTGGCCATCATCGGCCTGTTCGCGGTCCTCACGGACGGCATGCTGCTCTCGCCGGACAACCTCACGAACATCGTCCTGCAGTACTCCTACATCCTGATCCTCGCCACGGGCATGGTGATCGTCATCATCGCCGGGCACATCGACCTCTCGGTCGGGTCCGTCGTGGCCCTGACCGGCGCGATCTCGGCGATCGTCGTGATCCAGCGGGGTGGGCCGTGGTGGGCCGGTGTGCTCGCCGCCCTCGCCGTCGGTCTGGTCGTCGGTGCGTGGCAGGGCTTCTGGGTGGCGTTCGTCGGGATCCCCGCGTTCATCGTGACGCTGGCCGGCATGCTCCTGTTCCGCGGTCTGACGCTGCAGGTGCTGAACAACATCTCGCTGTCGCCGTTCCCGGCCGGCTACCAGAAGATCGCCGGTGGGTTCCTCAACGGCTTCCTCGGTGGCAACGGCTACGACGTGTTCACGCTCGTCGTGTTCGGCATCGCGGTCGCGGCCTACGCCTACAGCCAGCTGCGCACCCGCCAGGGCCGCCAGCGCTACCAGCAGTCCGTCGAGTCGTTCCCGCTGTTCGTGCTCCGCATCGTCCTCGTGGCCGCCGTGGTCATGGCCTTCGCGTGGCAGCTCGCCAACAGCCGCGGCCTGCCGATCGTGCTGATCATCCTCGGCGTGCTGATCATGACCTACACGATCGTGACCACGAAGACCGTGTTCGGTCGCCACGTGTACGCCATCGGTGGCAACCTCTCGGCCGCGCAGCTGTCGGGTGTGAAGGTCAAGAAGGTCAACTTCTGGATCTTCGTGAACATGGGTCTGTTGTCCGCCATCGCCGGCATCGTGTACTCCTCGCGCTCCAACGGTGCGCAGCCGGCCGCGGGCAACATGTTCGAGCTCGACGCCATCGCCGCCTGCTTCATCGGTGGCGCGTCGACCACCGGTGGTGTCGGCCGCGTGACCGGCGCCATGGTCGGTGGTCTGATCATGGCCGTCATGTCGAACGGCATGTCGCTCATGGGTGTCGACCAGTCCGTGCAGCAGATCGTCAAGGGCCTCGTCCTCCTGCTGGCCGTCGCCTTCGACATCTACAACAAGCGCCGCGCGGGCGCCGCACGCTGAACCACCAGGACCCCGGGTCGGACCGGGCGGGAACTCCCGCTCCTCCCGGCCCGGGGTTCTGCACATCCGGGGTGACGACGCCCCGACCACGCCCCGGGCAGGGGTGTGTCCGTCGGTGCCTGGCGGCGCCGGTAGGCTCGCGGCCGTGAGAGGACGGGTGTCCATGTCGGGCTCGCAGTCCTCGCTGCGCGAGGCCAACCGCGCGCTGATCGTCGAGACGATCAAACGGCACGGCGGCCTGACCCAGGTGGAGCTGGCTGCCGCGACCGGTCTGTCGGCCGCGACGGTGTCCACCATCGTCAAGGAGCTGCTCGGCGGCGGGTTCGTCGACATCCAGGTGACGACCCGCAGCGGCCGCCGCGCCCAGCTGGTCACGCTCGCGCGGCGGGTCGGGCTGGCGGTCGGCATCCAGGTCGGGCACCGGCACCTGCGGGTCGTGCTGGGCGACTTCACGCACGAGGTCGTCGCCGACCAGACGCTGCCGCTGCCGACCGACCACCGCTCCGACACGACGCTGGACCGTGCGGCGCTGCTGGTCCTCGAGCTGCTCGAACGGGTCGGCTCCTCGATCGACGAGGTCGTCGGCATCGGCATCGGGGTCCCGGCGCCCGTGGACGAGGGCACCGGCATGCTCTCCGTGCGGGGTCTCATGCGCGGCTGGGACGAGGTGCACATCGCACACGTCATGGCCAAGCGGCTGGCCCGGCCGGTCTACGTCGACAACGACGCCAACCTGGGGGCGCTCGCCGAGAGCGCGGTCGGGGCGGCGCGCGAGTACCGCGACAGCGTCTACGTGCGCGCGTCCTACGGTACGGGGGCCGGCATCGTCATCAACGGCAACGTGCACCGGGGGTTCGCCGGCACCGCAGGCGAGATCGGGCACGTGCCCGTCGACCCGCAGGGCGACATCTGCCGGTGCGGCAGCCGCGGCTGCCTGGACACGGTCGTCGGTGCGCGTGCGCTCGTCGAGCCGCTGCGGGCCAGCCACGGCAACCTGACGCTGCGCGACGTGGTGCAGCGGGCCAACGCGGGCGACCCGGGCTGTGCGCAGGTGATCCAGGACGCGGGCGCGTCGATCGGCGCGGTCGTGTCCGGGCTGGCGATGGCGGTCAACCCGCAGTGCATCGTGGTCGGCGGTGAGCTGGCCGAGACGGGCGAGGTGCTGCTGGCGCCCATGCGCGAGGCCATCCGCCGTCGCGTGCTGCTGAACCAGATCGCCCCGCTGGAGGTGGTCCCGGCCGAGCTCGGCTCGGCGGCCGAGGTGATGGGTGCACTCGGCCTGGTGCTGCAGTCCACGGACGTCGACGTGACCCGCGACGAGCAGGGGGACGCCTCCGACGAGTCGGCGATCGCCTCGGGTGCGACGGGGTGAGCGTGGGCGACGCCGGCCGGGACGACGGGGTCACGGCGGGTGCCGCACGGGTCATCGGCCCGGCGGGGGATCATGATGGGAGTCGACTGCGCGATGGGGAGCAGGTGAACACGGTGGACGCACGGGTACCGCTGCTGGCGTTGCGGCAGATCAGCAAGCGGTTCAACGCCGTCGAGGCCCTGGTCGGGGTCGACTTCGAGGTGCACGCGCACGAGGTCGTCGCGCTGGTGGGCGACAACGCGGCGGGCAAGTCGACGCTGGCGAAGATCGTCTCGGGTGTGCTGACGCCGGACTCGGGGCTCGTCGAGATCGACGGCGAGCCCGTCACCATCGCCTCCCCGTCGGCTGCGCACGCGCTGCGGATCGCCACCGTGTTCCAGGACCTGGCGCTGTGCGACAACCTCGACGTGACGGCGAACCTGTTCCTGGGCCGTGAGCTGACGCAGAGCGGGTTGCTGAACGACGGACGCATGGAGCAGACCGCACGCCGGATCCTGCACGACCTGACCAGCCGCATCCCGTCGGTGCGGACCCCGCTCAACACGCTCTCGGCCGGCCAGCGTCAGTCGGTGGCGATCGCCCGCACCCTCATCGGCAGCCCGCGCCTGGTGGTGCTCGACGAGCCCACCGCGTCCTTGTCGGTGTCGCAGACGGCCGAGGTGCTCACGCACATCGAGCGGCTGCGCGACCTGGGCCTGGGCGTGATCCTCATCAGCCACAACATGAACGACGTGCGCGCGGTGTCCGACCGCATCGAGGTGCTGCGGCACGGTCGCAACAACGGGTCGTTCGACGCCGCGACGGCCAGCTACGAGGAGATCCTCGGGGCGATCACCGGCGCCACCACGCAGGCGGCGACCCAGGACGTGCGGCTGCCGCTGTCGTCCTGAGCCCGCGGGCTCCTCGGGGCGGCGTGGCCCGGTGGGATGTGGTGCCGTGGGGGCAGGGGCCCGCTGTCAGCGGAAGACGATGGTGCGGCGGCCGTCGAGCAGCACGCGGTGCTCGGCGTGCCAGCGCACGGCCCGGGCCAGCGCCCGGCGCTCCACGTCCTGACCGAGGGCCACGAGGTCCTCGACGGTGCGCGTGTGGTCCACCCGCTCGACGTCCTGCTCGATGATCGGCCCCTCGTCGAGGTCACCGGTCACGTAGTGCGCGGTCGCCCCGATGAGCTTGACGCCGCGGGCGTGCGCCTGCGCGTAGGGACGGGCGCCCTTGAACGAGGGCAGGAACGAGTGGTGGATGTTGATGACCTTGCCCTCGAGCCGGCGGCACAGGTCGTCGGACAGGATCTGCATGTAGCGGGCCAGGACCACCAGCTCGACGTCGAGCTCGTCGACCAGGGCGAGCAGCTGGGCCTCGGCCTGGGCCTTGGTGTCCTTGGTGACCGGCACGTGGTGGAACGGCACGCCGTAGAACTCGGCCATCGGCTCGAGCACCGTGTGGTTGGAGACGGCCGCGACCAGGTCGATGGGCAGTCCCTCGGACCGCTGACGGAAGGCCAGGTCGTTGAGGCAGTGCGCCGCGGTGGAGACCATGACGAGCGTGCGCACGGGCCGCCCGACGACGTCCAGGTGCCAGCGCAGGTCGAACCGCGGGGCGAGGGCCTCGACGGCGCTCACCAGCTCGGCGCGCGTGGCGGTGCTGGTGACCTGGACCCGCATGAAGAACAACCCCGAGTCCGGGTCCCCGAACTGCTGCGACTCGGTGATGTTGCCCCCGTGCTCGGCCAGCAGGCCGGCGACGGCGTGCACGATGCCGGGACGGTCCGGGCAGGACAGCGTCAGCACCCAGTGGGCCGGGGAATCCGAGGTGTGGGACACGAGTCCCGAGAGTAGTGCTCGCACGCGAACGGCTGAGACGATGGCCGTATGACGGCGCCTGCACTCGAGATCCGCCCGGTCACCGTTGAGGACGCCGGGGAGCTGTTCACGCTGCGCCGCGCGGCGTTCGTCACGGAGGCCCAGCAGTACGACGACCCGCACATCCCCCCGCTGACGCAGACCTTCGCGGAGCTGAAGGCCGACCTGGACGCCCCGGGGGTCATCACGCTCGGCGGGTGGATGGGCTCGCGGCTCGTGGGCTCCATCCGGGTGCTCGTCGAGGGGCCGAAGGCCACGTTGGGCCGGTTCGCGGTGGCGCCCGACCTGCAGGGGCAGGGGTTCGGCACCGAGCTGCTCAGCGCGATCGTGCCCTACCTGCCGGACGGCATCGAGGAGGTCTGGGTGTTCACCGGGCGTGACTCGCTGCAGAACCTGGCGATGTACACCAAGCACGGCTACGAGCACCAGCACGACAAGACCGCGGGCGACCTCACGTACGCCTACCTGCGCAAGCTGCTGGGTGGCGACGCGGCCTGACCGCCCGCCGGACGGGTCCCGCGGCGGGCCTGTCGGGTTGCTAGGCTGACCCGGTCGCGACTGGCGCATCGGGTGGGTCACCACCGGGGAGCGACGCAGCAGCAGGACCACGGGTCGGACGCCTGGGCCCCCGGTCGCCACACACCGAGTGTGAGGTGCCGGTGCACGTGTGCCGTCGCCCCGCACGCTGACTGCTACAGGGAGTGCCGATGAGCGCCGACCAGATCCCCCTGCTCGACCAGAACATCTCCGTGCTCGACCCGGAGATCGCCGCCGTCCTCGACGGTGAGCTCGCCCGCCAGCAGGGCACGCTCGAGATGATCGCGTCCGAGAACTTCGTGCCCCGCGCCGTCCTGCAGGCGCAGGGCTCGGTGCTGACGAACAAGTACGCCGAGGGCTACCCGGGCCGTCGTTACTACGGCGGCTGCGAGCAGGTCGACGTCGCCGAGACCATCGCGATCGAGCGGGCCAAGGCGCTGTTCGGCGCCGAGCACGCCAACGTCCAGCCGCACTCGGGCGCCACCGCCAATGCCGCGGTGCTGCACGCCCTGATCAACGCCGGCAGCAAGATCCTCGGCCTGGAGCTGGCGCACGGCGGCCACCTCACGCACGGCATGAAGATCAACTTCTCCGGCAAGCTCTACGACGTCGCCGCGTACGGCGTGAACCCCGACACGTTCCTGATCGAGCCGGAGGCCGTGCGCAAGGCCGCGCTCGAGCACCGCCCCGACGTCATCATCGGCGGCTGGTCGGCGTACCCGCGCGAGATCGACTTCGCCGCGTTCCGCGAGATCGCCGACGAGGTCGGCGCCAAGCTGTGGGTCGACATGGCGCACTTCGCCGGCCTGGTCGCCGCCGGGCTGCACCCCTCGCCGGTGCCGCACGCCGACGTCGTGTCCTCCACGGTGCACAAGACCATCGGCGGTCCCCGTTCGGGCTTCATCCTGTCCAAGGAGGAGTTCGCCAAGAAGATCGACTCCGCGGTGTTCCCGGGTCAGCAGGGCGGCCCGCTCATGCACGTGATCGCCGCCAAGGCCGTCGCGTTCAAGATCGCCGGTACCGAGGAGTTCAAGGACCGCCAGCAGCGGACGCTCGACGGCGCGCGGATCATCGCCGAGCGGTTGACGGCCCCCGAGGTCGCCAAGGCCGGCGTCTCGGTGCTCACCGGCGGCACCGACGTGCACCTGGTGCTCGTCGACCTGCGGCACTCCGACCTGGACGGCCAGCAGGCCGAGGACCTGCTGCACGCCGTGGGCATCACGGTGAACCGCAACGCGGTGCCGTTCGACCCGCGCCCCCCGCGCGTCACCTCCGGCTTGCGCATCGGCACGCCCGCTCTGGCCACGCGTGGTTTCGGCGACGCGGAGTTCACCGAGGTCGCCGACATCATCGCCACCGCCCTCACGCAGGGTGCGGCCACGGACGTCGAGGCGCTGCGGGCACGGGTGGTCAAGCTGACCGACGGGTTCCCGCTGTACCAGGGTCTGCAGCAGTACTGAGCGGGGGAGTGACGATGACCGCCCAGGTCCTGGACGGCAAGGCCACCGCCGCCGCCATCAAGTCCGAGCTCACCGACCGGGTCGCCGCGCTCGCCGCGCGTGGCGTCCGGCCGGGACTTGGCACGCTGCTCGTCGGGGAGGACCCCGGTTCGCAGTGGTACGTGGCCGGCAAGCACAAGGACTGCGCCGAGGTGGGTATCGCCTCGATCCGCGAGGACCTGCCGGCCGACGCCACGCAGGAGCAGATCGAGGAGGCCGTCCGCCGGCTGAACGACGACCCGCAGTGCACCGGGTTCATCGTGCAGCTGCCGTTGCCCAAGGGCATCGACACGCACCGGGTGCTCGAGCTGATCGACCCGGCCAAGGACGCCGACGGGCTGCACCCGACGAACCTGGGTCGGCTCGTGCTGCGCGTCAACGAGCCGATCGACACCCCGCTGCCCTGCACGCCGCGGGGCATCGTCGAGCTGCTCACCCGGCACGGGATCGACCTGCACGGCGCAGACGTCGTCGTGGTGGGCCGCGGTGTCACGGTGGGCCGGTCGATCGGGCTGCTGCTCACGCGGCGCGAGGTCAACGCGACCGTCACCCTCACGCACACCGGCACCGAGGACCTCGCCGAGCACACCCGCAACGCGGACGTGATCATCGCCGCCGCCGGGGTGCCCTCGGTCATCACCTCCGACATCGTCAAGCCCGGCGCGGTCGTCGTGGACGTCGGTGTCTCGCGGCTGGAGGACCCCGAGACAGGGCGGTCGCGCGTGGTCGGCGACGTCGACCCGGGTGTGCGGGACGTCGCGGCCTGGGTGTCGCCCAACCCCGGCGGGGTCGGCCCGATGACCAGGGCGATGCTGCTGCAGAACGTCGTGGAGATGGCCGAGCGGCTGCTCGCCTGAGGGCGCGCACCCCACGGATGACGAGCCCCGCCCAGGTCGCCTTGCGCGCCGGGGCGGGGCTCACGTCATCCCGGCCCGCCCGGTTCTCGTCCCACCAGGTCGCTCAACCGTCCGTCGGCGTGGCCAGGGCGGCGGGCGAGCCCGGTGCCCCATCGTCCATCGCCACCACGGCACCCGTCGCATCGGCCGTGATCCACGCGTCCTGGTACTCGCCGTCGACGGACAGTGCGAACTCCGTGGGTGTCGTCACGGCCGCGTTCGTCGCCCGGCGCACCAGCACCATCACGTCGGCGGTGGACATGTCGATGCCCGTCAGCCCGGCGGCCTGCTCGACCAGCAGCTGGACCGGCGTCAGGTCCAGCGTGGAGACGTCGAACAGCTCGGCGGGAAGCTCCTCGGCCGTCGGCTGGATCAGTGTCGGGCCCTGCCGCTCGGCCACCCCGTCGGCCCACCAGTAGCTGTCGGTGGTGGTCGCCCCGGGCGACGTGAGCGCCTCGGCCGCGGCGGACGCGCCGAAGAACGACAGCGACGTGAGCTGCGAGACGCCCGCCGCGGTGACCACGTCGTCGGCCACGGTGCGCGCGGCGCCGGGCTCGAACACCGTCAGGTACTGCGCGGACGCCCGTTCGCCGACGAGCTCGGCCCGCGGCACACCCCCGGCCCACGCCTGCAGCGCGGCGCGCTCCGGCCAGGCACGTGCACCGGCTCCGAGCAGCGCCGCCACCAGGAACAGCACCGCAGGGATGCGGATCAGGCCGGTGCGGGTGCGTCCTGACGGCAGGGGCTCGACCCACTCGGGGGCGGACGTCATCGCCCGGACGCGGGTGTCGGTCGCGGCCTGGTGCGCCCAGCCGGCCGGCGGGTCCGGGACGAGCACCACCTCCGGCCGTGCCGCATCGGCACGGACCACGACCTGCACGGAGCCGGGGACGACCCGTGCCGCGTCGAGAACCCCGATCACGGAGCGTGCGGTGGTCGTGTAGGCCGCGCGGGTGCGCGGGGCGACCAGCAGCCGCAGCTCGCACAGCGGCCGGTCGTTGATCTCCGTCCCGGTCTCCCGCACCGACAGCACCTGGGCGAGCGCGAGGCGGTCCTCCCTCTCGGCGGCCTCGAGGTCCCGCAGGGCCCGCGAGGTCTGCACCGAGGGCGCCACGGCGCTCGCCACGACGACGAGGGCGAAGAACAGCGACGTGGCGCTGCCGGTGACGGCGATGGCCGTCTCGGTCGGCACCTGGTCGAACCCCAGCAGCGCGAGGACGACGGAGGCGGCCAGGGCGCCGACGGACGCGGCGAGCAGCAGTCGGATCACGGAGCACAGCATGGCGACCGGGCACTGTCCGAGGCCAGTCACGGGTGCGGCGGTGCGCTCGCCCGCTTCGAGGTGCGCGCACGCGGTGCGTCGGCGAGGGTAGCCATGCCGTCTCCCTGCGCTCCAGAGGAGTCCCGATGGGCATCGTGCATCCCCACCTGTGGTTCGACGACCAGGCCGAGCAGGCGGCCGAGCTCTACGTCTCGGTCCTGCCCCGCTCCGAGGTCACGAAGGTCGTGCGGGCGCCCGCCGGGGTGCCGGGCGTGCCGGCGGGTCAGGCGTTCGTGGTCGAGGCGGTCCTCGACGGGCAACCGGTCACCCTGATGAACGGCGGCCCGACGTTCCGGCTCGACGAGGCGTTCTCGTTCGTCGTCGACTGCCAGGACCAGGCCGAGGTCGACCGCTACTGGGACGCCCTGCTGGCGGGTGGGGGAGAGCCGTCACGGTGCGGCTGGCTGAGGGACCGGTTCGGGGTCTCCTGGCAGGTCGTGCCGGTCGCGCTCGACCGGCTCCTGTTCGGGGCGGATCCCGAGGGCAGTGCTCGGGCGATGGCCGCGATGATGCCGATGACCAAGCTCGACATCGCGGCGCTGCAGGCGGCCTACGACGGCAGGTGAGACCCGCGGGCGATCTCTGCGAGCAACGCCTGCACCCGGCCCGTCCACGTGCTCCGGGAGAAGTAGAGGGTGTCGTCGGGGGAGAGTCGCAGAGTGGCGTCCGCCCCGGGGACGCCGTCGATCCACAGGACGACCTCCTCGGGCTGCAGACGCACCCCGGCCAGCGTGCCGTAGATGGTGGTGGACCCGCGGCTCATGCCGAACGGCAGCCCGATGTGCCTCTGGTCCAGATCACCTGCGGCCACGGCGAACTCGTCCTGGGCGCCCTCGGCGTCGGTCATCGTGCCCTCCTCGTCGGCGTCGTCCGGCGTCCACTGCCGGTGGAGGTACCGTGCCAGCGCCACGGCGTCGGACCGGCCAGGCGCGCCGCGGCCGGCGGCTGGGTGTCGGCGGCGTGCGGTTGGATGTGCGCTGTGCTGACCATCGCGACCGTCAACGTCAACGGCATCCGCGCCGCCTTCCGCCGGGGCATGCAGGAGTGGATCGACACGCGTCGGCCCGACGTCCTGCTGCTGCAGGAGGTCCGTGCGGACGACGAGATCCTGGCCGACCACCTCTCACCCGACACGTGGGACCTCGCGCACGAGGCGGGGGACGCCAAGGGCCGTGCCGGGGTGGCCATCGCCTCCCGGCTGCCGATGCGCGCGGTCCGCATCGGGCTGGGCGCGGGCGTCACGGGGGAGCAGGGGCGCTGGGTCGAGGCGGACCTGGAGCTGCCCGCGCACGACGGGGCCCCGGCCCGCACGCTGACCGTGGTGTCCACGTACGTGCACTCCGGCACCGCGGGCACGCCGTCCATGGACGAGAAGTACGCGTTCCTGGACCGGGTGACCGCACGGCTGGGGGAGATCGAGCAGGCCGGCGGGTACGCGGTCGTCGCGGGCGACGTGAACATCGCGCACCGCGAGGTGGACATCAAGAACTGGAAGGGCAACCTCAAGGCGGCGGGGTTCCTGCCGCAGGAGCGCGCCTACCTGGACCGCTGGCTCGACGACCTGGGGTGGCACGACCTGGGCCGTGAGCTGGGCGGTGAGGGGCCCGGGCCGTACACCTGGTGGTCCTGGCGCGGGCAGGCGTTCGACAACGACTCGGGCTGGCGCATCGACTACCAGCTGGCCACCGGTGACCTGGCCGAGGCGGCCGTGTCGGCCACGGTGGACCGTGCCGCGACGTACGACGCCCGGTTCTCCGACCACGCACCGCTGGTGGTCGAGTACGACCTGTGACGGGTTCAGCCGCCGGGCACCGGGGGTACGGGCGGGTGCTCGGCGAGCGTCGCGTCGATCTGCGCCGCGGTGGGGCAGGTGGCCGGTCCGGGGCGGGTGACGGCCAGCGAGGCGGCGACCGTGGCGCGCTGCACGGCGACCAGCGGCGGCAGGCCGGCGGCCAGTGACGCGGCGAGCACGCCGGTGTGCGCGTCGCCCGCACCGGTGAGGTCGACGACCTCGACGGGTGGTGCCGGCACCGCGACGACCTGGCCGTCGGCCGTGCGCAGCAGGCAGCCCTGGGCGCCGAGCCGGACCACGACGCCACCCGGACGCGCCCCGGCGGACGACCCCGGTGGCCGTGTCCGGGCCGCGAGAGCCTGGAGCGCAGAGTGCGGGTCGTCGCAGCCCGTCATCGTGGCCGCCTCCTGCTCGTTGGCGCTGCACCAGTCGGCACGGGACAGCACCGCAGCGAGCGCGGCGGGCGGCAGCACACCCACGAGCGGGCCGGGATCGAGCAGCACGGTGGTCGTCCCGGGCAGTGTGGGCAGCCAGGCCAGCAGCGCGGCACGGTTCGCGGTGTGCGCCAGCGCGTAGCCGGAGACGCACACGACGTCGTCCGGCCCGGCGTGCACAGGGGCGAGGTCGGCGGGTGCGAGTCCGGACTCGGCGCCCGGGCTGGTGACGAAGGTGCGCTCACCGCCGGCGTCCACCAGCACGACGACGGTGCCGGTGTCCGAGGCCACCGACGCGGGCTGGGCGAGCTCGACGCCCTCGCGCCGCAGGGCCGCGCGCACCAGGTCGCCGTGCGGGCCGGTGCCGTGCATCCCGGCGTACGTGACCCGTGCGCCCTGCCGGGCGGCAGCGAGCAGCGTGTTCACCCCGCCGCCCGGTGTCGGCGTCGCAGGCCCGGCGAGCACGTCGCCGCCGTGCTCGGGCAGGTGCGGCACGGTGAGCACGAGGTCCACCACGGCCTGCCCGACGAGCAGCACGCGCGCACCGTCGGGCGGTGTCGCCGGGGTCGTCCGCGGCACTGCGCCCCCGGCGGCACCTGGTCCGGGGCGCTCCGCCCTCCGAGCAGCGCGGGGGCGTGACCGGAGGGCGAGCAGGCCCGGCACGAGGGCGCCGAGCCGCAGGTGGTTGACCTCCTCGAGGCGGGCGCGCACCGGCTCCGGGAACGCCTCGACCCCGTACCGGGCGCCGACCATCGCGCCGGCCATGGCGGCGATCGTGTCGCAGTCGCCCCCGACGGAGGCAGCGAGCCGCACGGCTGCCCACGGGTCGTCCGGCCGGGACGCGACCAGCGCGAACGCCGCAGGCACGGACTCCTGCGTGGCCAGGCTCGTCCCCACGAGCGTGCCGACGAGCTCGAGGACGTCGGTGTCCGCGCGCCCGCGCACCAGCGACGTCGCCCAGGCGATCCGGGTCGCGACGTCGGCACCCGCCACCCACCGCCCGTGCCTTGCCGCAGCGCGGGCTGTGGCCAGCGCCAGCTCCAGGGTGCCGGCGGCGTCCGCCCCGTCGATGCCCGCGCTGACGGCCGCGGCCACCGCCCCCGCGCCGGCGTGGGCCAGCGAGGTGTGATGCGTGACGAGGTTCGCCTCGACCACCGCCGCCACGAGCGCGTCGACGTCGGGCGGTGTCGCGATGCCCACGGGGGTGATCCGCATGGCCGCGCCGTTGGTGTCACCGGAGCGTCCCGTCAGCTCGACCGGCACCCCGGCCAGCAGGTCGGTCAGGGCGCGTCGCGTGGAGGGCCCCAGCAGGTCGAGCGAGCCGCGGGCCCGCATGTCCTCCTCCCACGCGACCAGGCGGCGGGCCAGCTCGCCCGGGTCGACGTGGCCGTCTCCGTCGAGCAGCACGCGGGCCAGCACGAGGGCCTGCTCGGTGTCGTCGGTGACGGAGCCCGCCGGCATGCGGGCGGCGATGGGGTGGTCCTCGGGCCCGGAGGCGAACCCGGTGAGCACGAGGCCGTACCGCGCGACGATCGTGGCGCGGTCGAGCAGCTGGGTGGGCATGCCGAGGGCGTCGCCCACCGCGAGGCCGGTCAGGGCGCCGAGCGCACGGTCCTCAGCGTCCGTGGTGGTCACCGTGACCGTCGGTCGCCGGTGCCGACGCCGCAGCGCGGGCGACCTGCGCCTCGCGCGCGGCCTGCGCCTCGCGCTCGGACTGCGCGAGCGTGAGGACGTCCACGACGGTCGCCACGGTGACCAGCGGGGCGTACAGGCGCATCACGTCGAGGGCCTTGGTGTGCGACTCGTCGTCGATGCCCGTGCACGCGTCGGCGACGACCACGACCTCGACGCCGGCATCGGCGGCCGCCAGGGCGGTCGACAGCACGCAGCAGTCGGTGCTCACCCCGGCCAGTACCAGTCGCCCTGCGGGGCCCACGAGCCGGGCCAGCTCAGGGCCCCACTTGCTGAACGTCGGGGCGTCGAGCGTGCCGCCGTCCCCATCGGTGCCGACCACGGCAGCCGCGTCCGCGGCGAGCGCGGGGACGACGTCCCACAGCGGCGCCGCGGGCGGCTGCAGGGCGAACGGCCAGTCCTCGTAGTAGGCGCGCCACGCCCCGATCGGCGTCGCGGGGGAGATGAACCGGGTGAAGACTGCCCGGTCCGCGAACGCCTGCGCCAGGCGGTGCACGGGTTCGACCACCTCGTCGAACCGGGGTGCGCACCACGGGCTGGCGGGGTCGCCGAACACGTTCTGCATGTCGATCACGGCCAGCACCGTGCGCAGGGACACGGGGGAGGGCTCCGGGACGACCGGTGCGGTGCCCAGGCCCGCGTCCGGCGCGCTCACGGCAGGTCCGTGACGACGACCTCGACGTGCGAGGCAGGCAGGGACTCCTGGTGCCGTACCGCACCGCGGCGCAGCACCAACGTGGCGACGAACGCGAGCACCAGTGCGACCAGCACCCCCAGGTTGGCGTACGCCCACTCGCCCTCACGCCCGCCCAGGCCCACCGCGTCGAGCAGGTACCCCTGCCACTGCAACCACCCTGCGTACGTGTTGGTCACCAGCCCCCAGCCGATGGCCGTGGCGAGCACCAGGATGGCCAGCGGCACGACCGGCACGTCGCCGTAGCGGCCCTGCGGGCGGAACAGGTCGCCCTCGTCGTAGTCGGCGCGACGCAGGGCGATGTCGGCGATCATGATGCCCGCCCACGCGGCGATCGGGACGCCGAGGGTGATGAGGAAGCCCTGGAACGTGAAGAAGAACGCGTCGTCGGAGATGAACACGATGTAGACCGTGCCCAGCGCCATGATCAGGCCGTCGATGCCCGCCGCGACCGGTCGGGTGACCGGCAGGCCGGTGGAGACCAGGGCGAGCCCCGAGGAGTAGATGTCGAGCACCGCGCCCCCGACGAGCCCGAGCACGGCCACGATCGCGAACGGGACGAGGAACCAGGTCGGCAGGATCGTGGTGAGCGCACCGATCGGGTCGGCGGAGATGGCGGCTGACAGGTCCGGGTCGGAACCGGCCAGCAGCAGGCCGAACACGACCAGCACGAGCGGCGCCACCGAGGCGCCGAACGTCGTCCAGCCGACCACGCCGGCGCTCGAGGTGTGCCGGGGCAGGTAGCGCGAGTAGTCGGCGGCCATGTTGACCCAGCCGAGCCCGAAGCCGGTCATGGTGAACACCAGGGCGCCCAGGAACGCCGGGGTGGCACCGGCAGGCTGGGCCGTCACCGCGTCCAGGTCGATGTGGTCGAGGGTCAGCAGGATGTACCCGACCGTGAGGACCCCGGTGACGACCGTGATCACCGTCTGCATCCGCATGATCAGGTCGAACCCGACGACACCCCCGGCGATGATCAGCGCCGCGACGACCACCAGGGCGACGAGCTTGGTGGTGGTCCCGCCGCCCCAGCCGAGCTCACCGAGCACCGTCGCGGTGGCCAGGGTCGCCAGCGCGGTGAGCACGGTCTCCCAGCCGACGGTGAGCAGCCACGAGAGCACCGACGCCGCCCGGTTGCCACGCACCCCGAGCGCCGCCCGCGACAGGGTCATGGTCGGCGCGGACCCGCGCTTGCCGGCCAGCGCGACGATGCCGCACAGCAGGAACGAGAAGACGACACCCACCACCACCACGACGGTGGCCTGCGCGAACGAGATGCCGAAGCCCAGCACCCACGCGCCGTAGCTGATGCCGAGCACCGACACGTTGGCCGCGAACCACGGCCAGAAGAGCTGACGGGGCACACCCTTGCGCTCCGCGTCACCGATGACGTCGATGCCGTGCGTCTCGACTCGCAGGCCGACAGGCTCGACGGCCGTCGGACCAGCTACGGGTGCGGTCATGGGCCCTCCCGAACACGATGCGTGCACGCGCCGGTCGGCCGCGCGCCGGAAGGTCGCCCCCTGCCGCCCGTCCTCTCCCGTGCTTGCGACCCTAGGCGTGGCGTGTGCGCAGGTCAACGGATCACGACGGGATCAGGGACGGGGCTCGGCCACGTCGGCTGGGGAGTCGTCGATGGGGTCGGGCGTGGGCGTGGGGAGCTCGCGCAGGTGCACGAGGGGGGACAGCAGCACGGGCAGTGCCGCGAGCGCGGTGCCGACGGTCGCCACCCAGAGTGTGGGCACCGGGCCGAGCACGGTGCCGAGCCAACCGCCGAGCAGGCCGCCGATCGGCATGGTGCCCCAGACCAGGAACCGGACCGAGGCGTTCATGCGCCCGAGCAGCGCGGGCGGGCACAGTCGTTGGCGGTAGCTGACCTGCGCGACGTTGTAGACGACGACGACGAAGGAGAACAGGATCCCGCTGGCGACGAGGACGACCTGCGGTGGCACGGGCAGTACGAGCGCCAGCGGGACGAGCGCGAAGGCGGGGGCCATGAGCGCGGCGGAGAGGGGGATGATGCGACCCTCGCCGACGAGCCGGGCGAGCCGGTCGGCGGCGACGGCCCCGATCAGCCCCCCGATCGCCGAGGCCGAGAGCACCAGGCCGTAGGCCGACTCGTCCAGACCGATGGTGCGCAGCACGAAGATCACCATGACGGCTGCGCCGACGGAACCGAACAGGTTGGACGTGCCGGTGCACGCGACCACGCGGCGCAGCAGCGGCTGGTGCACGACGAACCGCAGTCCCTCGGCGATCTCGGTGCGCAGGGGCCGCCGCGCGGCAGGGTCGGGCCGGTCCTCCTGCTGGCGGATGCGGCTGACGGCGACGGCTGACACGACGGAGGTGACGACCGTGACCCCCACGAGCGACGCGGCCGAGACGAGGCGCAGCAGCCAACCGCCGAGTGCCGGGGCGGCGACCATGGCCACCGACTGGGTGGCCTGGAGCTTGGAGTTCCCCTCGACCACGTGCTCGAGCCCGACCAGGCCGGGCACGTACGACTGGTGGGCGACGTCGAAGAACACCGTCGCGACGCTGATCGCGAGGCCCGCGCCGTACAGCAGCGGCATCGATGCGTGACCGGTGAGCGAAGCGGCGACGACGACGGCGAGCACGGCGGCCCGGACCAGGTCGGCCGTGACCAGGACGTGGCGCTTGCGCATGCGGTCGACCCACGCGCCCGCGGGCAGGCCGATGACCAGGAATGCGGCGCTCTCGGCGGCGTTGAGGACGCCCATCTGCCAGGCGGTGGCGGCCAGCTGCTGCACGGCAAGGACGGGCAGCGCCAGCGTGCTCAGCTGCGCCCCGAGCTGGCCGAGTGCGTCGCCGGCCCACAGGCGCCGGAAGTCGGCGTGGTGGACGAGCGAGCGGCGGGTGGCCGTCGGGGCGGGGGAGGTCATGCGGGCAGCATCACGCCACCGATTGAGAAATGTCAATCAGTGTGTGAGCCTGATGACGTGAACCCCGAGCCTGTCGCCCCGCACTGCCGCCAGCCCTCCCGTGAGGCGGGCGACCAGCGCGACGCGGCACCGGACGGCCCGGGCAGCGAGGCGGAGCGTGACGCCGACGCGCGTGCCCTCGCCTCCACGCTCCGCCTGCGCATCCTGCGCCTGTGCCTCGACGAGGCGCTGACCAACCGCGAGATCGCAGAACGGCTCGGCAAGAACCCCGCGACCGTGCTGCACCACGTCCGCACCCTCGTCGACCGCGACTTCTTGCGGGCCCAACCCGTCCGCCGCGGCGCCCGCGGGTCGCGCGAGGTGCCCTATCGGGCGACCGGCCGGTCCTGGACGTCCGGAGCGTTCCGCGGCAAGTCGCGGCTTCTCATCGACACGTTCCTCGAGGAGGTTGCGCTCACGGACCCCGACACCGTCGAGGCCAGCCGGCTCGGCCTGCGGCTCGGCGCCGAGGCACGAGACGAGCTGCGCTCGCGGCTGCACGACGTGCTGCAGGACTTCGCCACCCGTGAGCCGGACCCGAACGGCACGCCGTACTCGGTGTTCCTCGCCGTGCACGAGGACGTCTCGCGGAAGGTCAGACCCCACCTCTGAGCGCCGTGATCGGCTCCACCGAGGCGGCCTTCAGCGCCGGGTAGACGCCCGCCGCGAGCCCGATCACCCCACCGGCCAGCGCCGCCGCACCCACCACCGGCAGGTCCAGCAGGGGCGACCAGTCCTGGGCCGCCGAGACGGCCACGACCGCCGTCACCCCCAGGGCGGCGCCGACCAGGCCACCCAGCAGGCCGATCACCACCGACTCGAGCATGAACTGCGCGGCGATGTCCCGCTTGGTCGCCCCCAGCGCACGCCGCAGACCGATCTCGCCCGCCCGCTCCATCACCGACAGCAGCGTCACGTTGGCGATCCCCACCCCGCCGATCAGCAGGGCCACACCACCCAGCGCCAGGAAGATCGTGTTCACGTCGGCCTGCACCGACTCGCGCACCGCCGAGGTCGACGGCGGCACCTGCACCGTGAACGTCTCCGGGTTGTTCGGGTCGAGCGCGACCGGCAGCTGGTCACCCACCACCGGGCCCGAGCCGACCGCCACGTGCAGGTGCAGCTCCTGCGGGGCCGTCAGGCCGAAGTCCGCCCGTGCCGTCCCGACCGGCAGGATCACCGCGTCGAGCAGGTCCGCCCGGCGCAGCACACCGTCGACGATGCCGATCACCTGGTACGCGCGCTCGCCGATGAACACCGACGGCTGCCGGTCCACGCGGCTGACGCCCAACCGGGCCGCAGCCCGGGCACCCAGGACGACCACGCGGTCGGCGCGCTCGTCGTGACCGGTGTCGAAGTACCGGCCCGTGACGACCCGGCCCTGCACGGCGCCGAGCAGGTCGGCCGACGTGGCGAGCACCTTCGGTGGGGTGACCGGCGCCTGCGAGGGGTCGTTCACCGGGACCGTCGTGACCTCGAGGTCACCGATGTCGACGACGGAGACCGTCGCTGCGGACTCCACCCCCGCCAGCCTCGCCGCACGGTCTGCGGCATCCCACGGCAAGGAGCTGGTCGCCCGCTCCGAACCGTCCCACGAGCGTGAGGTCGTCGGTTTGGCCATCGCCTGCGTGGCCGCGACCGCGTCGAACTGCTTGTTGATCTGGCCCGCGGCGGTCTGCGCCAACCCGATCGTCACGACCACCGAGGCGATGCCCAGGACCGTGCCGAGGATCGTCAGCAGCAGGCGGCCCGGGCGCGCGCCGATCCCGGCGGCAGCCTCGGAGAGCAGGTCCCGCACGCCGAACCTGTCGCCGCGGGGCGGTCGAGGCAGCCGCGCCCGGCGTCCGGTCGGCGCCGCGGCATCCGCCACCGCCACGTCCTTGCCGCGCGTGCGGCGGGGTGCGACCTCGGCCAGGCCTCTCATGCCATCTCCGTCAGTCGTCCGTCGGCGATCCGGATGCGTCGCTGGGCACGCGCCGACACCGCGGTGTCGTGCGTGATGACCAGCAACGTCAGCCCGTCGGCGTGCAGCTCGTCGAACAGGTCCAGCACGCTCGCGGAGTTCTCCGAGTCGAGGTTGCCGGTGGGCTCGTCGGCCAGCAGCACGTGCGGCTGGGCGACCACCGCGCGGGCCACGGCCACCCGCTGGCGCTCCCCGCCGGACAGGACCGTCGGCAGGAAGTCGACCCGGTGGCTCAGGTGCACACGGTCGAGGGCAGCCAACGCCCGGGTCTTGCGCTCCGCCCGGGGAACCCCCGAGTACAGCGTGGCCAGCAGCACGTTCTCCAGCACCGTCCGGTGCGGCAGCAGGTGGAACGCCTGGAACACGAAGCCGATGACCCCGGCCCGCAACGCCGCCCGTTCCCGCTCGCTGGCCGTCGACGTCGGCACCCCCGCCAGCACGTACTCGCCCTCCGAGGGGCGGTCCAGCAGCCCCAGCAGGTGCAGCAACGTCGACTTGCCCGAGCCCGACGGCCCGACGACCGACACGTACTCGCCGGCGTCGACGCGCAGGTCGGACGGGTGCAGGGCATGCACCGGGGGGTCGGACGGGAACTGCCGGCCGACCCCGACCAGCTCGATGACCGACCGGGGCCGGTCGTCGAGCGTCGGCTCCGGGAGCAGGTCGAGCACACTCATCCGGCCGCCCCGTCCTCGTCCGTGGTGCTCTCGTCGGAGGCCGCGTCGTCGGCGGCCGCCTCGTCGGCACCGGAGACACCGACGACCACCAGGTCACCCTCGTTCAACGGTGAGGCCGACGAGACGATCTCGACGTACCCCTGTGCGGCCAGGCCCGTGGTCACCGTGACCAGCTCGCTGGCGCCGTCCTTGCCGTCGAGCTCGACCCGGGACTCGCCGCCCGGCCCGGCCGTCAGCGCCGCGAGCGGCACCGCGAGCACCTCGCCACCCGTGGAGCTGACCGGGATGCGGATGCGCACGTTGGTCCCCTGCAGGGTGGTGACCTGCTCCGGCGTCAGCGACGCGGGGGAGAAGGTCACGGCGAAGCGCCCCGAGGCCTTGGCGGGCTGCTCACCAGAGCCGTCGCCCCCCTCGGTGCCGTCGCCGCCGTCGGACGCGGCCTCCTCGGGGGCGATCGCGGTGATCGACACCGGGATCTCCTGGTCGTCGAGCAGGATCGTGCCCGTCGCGCCCACGGTGAGCAGGTCCGCGTCGGCCTTCGCCGCCGAGCCCACGATCTCCAGCGTCGCGCCCGACACGCTCATCACGGCACCCTCGACGGTGCCCCCGCGCGTCACGGAGACGTCGTCGACGCGTCGCGGCAACGCCGCCATGAACACCACCTCGCTGGCCGGCAGCGGCGTGAGCGTCGCCTCCCGCGCGGTCGACAAGGTCGTCTTCGCCTCGGTGAGACGGGCGTTCGCCGACGACACCGCGGCGGCCTGCGCCGTGGTGTCGACCGGGTTGTCGGCCTCGTCGCGAGCCAGCAGCGCCACGTCCAGCTCCCCCTGCGCACGGGCCAGGGCGCCCCGGTCGCACGGGCGGTCCTCGGTCGGGGCGTCGCACGCCGCCTGGGCCTCCTCCACGGCGATCCGGGCCACGGTCACGGTCGAGTCGAGCTCGCGCAGGTGGGAGGCGGCCGGACCGGCCTTCGCGGTGTCCAGCTCGCGCCGCGCGGTCGCCAGCATCTCCTCGGCGGCGGTGACACCCTCCTGGGCCGACTTCACGGCAGCGGCCAGCTCGTCGGTCGCCGACGGCGCCTCGTAGCCGACCCGCTGGTAGAGGGCACGCACCCCGGCCGCGGCGGCCGCGTCGTAGTCGTCGGTCGCCGGGTCGCCGCCGTCGATGCCCAGCGCGGCCAGCGCCGCCTTCAGCTGGCTCACGTCCGGTCCGGAGACCCCTGCGCGCAGCGTGCGGTACGTCGGCAGGTCACCCGGCAGCACGATCACCGGACGTCCGGCGACCTCGAGCGCCACCGACGCGGCGTCGAGCGTGGCACCCACCTCGGGCACCTGCCCGGTCACGACGGCGCGCCCCTGGACCTCGCCGGTCTCCACGCGCACCGGCACCGGGTCCTCGTACCCGACATCGCCCCGCAGCACGACGTCGTTGGCGATCACGCGACTCTCCACCGGCACCGTGATCGGCCCGGCGTCCGGCGGTGCGGCCTGCGCGGCCGCCGCCCCCGGTGACTGCACCAGGCGGCTCAGCCCGAGCCCCGCCAGCAACGAGGCCACGGCAACCACGGCCAGCACGATGATCGTGCGCCGGCTGCCCGAGATCTTGGTGCGAGCGCTCACTTCTGCGTCGCCGCCTCGACCCATGCGTCCAGCTCGGCCTTGTGCTGGTCGACGAACGCCTGCTCGAGCTTGGTCTGGATCTCGAAGGTCTTGCGCTCGAAGTTGAGCTCCTTGCGGCAGTCGAAGTCGGCGGTCGCCACGGCGATCTCCGTGGCCGCGACCTCGTCGACCTTCGCCTTGTCCGGGCCCGACTCGTCGGTGACGTCCTCGTACAGCGCGTTCGACTGCTCGACGATGTCGTCCATCGCGGCCTGCTGGGTGTCGTAGTCGTAGCCCGCGTCGGCCATGCAGGTGGCCCACTTCTGGTTGAGCTCGGTCATCGCAGGGTCGGACTGCAGCTGCTCGTAGATCCCGCTGATCTCCTCCTGGAGCGCGGCGAACTCCTCCATGTTCCAGGCGCCGTTCAGCTCGTCGTACACCTCGTGCTGGCCCTTGCCCTGGCAGCCCGCCGTGGTCCAGTCGTACGCCGGGGCCTCCTCGCCCTCGACGTACTCCTGCTGCACCCCGTACAGCGCCTCGTAGTAGGCGGTGCGCTCCGTCTCCGACATCGCCTCGACGTACTCGGCGTTGGGGTCGACCCACTCCTCGGTGTCCTCCACCGGGGCCTGGTTCTCCTCGAACATCGTGGTCATGCCGTAGCCGTACTTCTCGACGTACTCGCGGCTGCTCGGGTCGAACTCCTCGTCGGTGACCGGCTCGGACATCATCGAGGAGTTGTCCACCGGCTCGTACTCGAAGCCCTGCTCGAGCATGCAGGCGGCGACGATCTCCTCGGACTGCGCGCTCATCTGGGCGTAGTCCTCGTCGGTGGGCTGCTCACCGCCGCTCAGCTTGGCGTAGTACGCGCCCAGCGGGGACTTCTCGTACTCCTCGGCGGAGATCGGGCCGGAGTCTCCGTCCGCCTCGGTGTCGTCGGAGCAGCCGGCGAGCAGCAGTGCGGTGCAGGCCAGGGCGGCAGCAGCCGTCCAGCGGCGGGTTCGGGTCATCGGAGGTGCCTCTCTCGCAGGGGGCGGGGATGGATGGTGTCGGTGACCGTGCGGTCAGGGGTTCGTGGGTGGGTCGGAGGGCAGGTTCACGGCGTCGACCCAGGCGTCGACCTCGGCGCGGTGCAGGTCGAGCCACTCCTGCTGCAGTTCGGCGGCGATCGCGGCGTGCTGCGCCGCGTAGCCGGTCTCGTCCTGGCAGGCCAGGTCGGCGCGGGCGGTGGCCAGCTCCTCCTCGGCGAGCGCGTCCGTGCCCGCCGCGTCGGCGACGAGGGTCTGCGGGTCGACCAGCGCCTGGTACCGGTCGCGGAACGACATCTCGCTGGCATGCGGGGACCCGTACACGTACCCCTGGTCGGCCATGCATCGGGACCAGGCGGTGTCGAGCTCGGCGAAGGCTGGGTCGTCGTCCAGCGCGGCAAGGAACTCGCCCGCCTCCTGGCGCACCGCCGCGAACGGCTCACCGGCGGCGGACAGGTCGGCGGCCTCCCGGCACCCGCCCGCGCGCCCCACCGAGTCGGTCTCGCGTGAGGTCACAGGCCCCCACAACGCCTCGTCGTACGCGTCCTTGCCGGCTGGCGTCAGCGAGTTCAGGTAGTCCCAGTCGGGCGAGACCCCCAGCTCCCAGCTCATCGAGCCGGCCTCCTCGCTCGGAGGGTTCGTGACGCCGTAGCCGTACTGCTCGACGTACTCGCGTGAACCGTGCAGGGGGCCTTCGGAGATGTGCACGGCGGACACGTCGGGCACCTGCGGGGTGTACTGGAAACCCAGCGCGGTCATGCAGGCCGCGATCCTGTCCTCCTGCACACGCACCTGGTCCACGGCAGCTGCCGCAGGGTCCTCCGCGACCGTCGGGTCACCCCCGCCGAGCTGCGTGAGCAGCACGTCGAGCGGTCCTTGGGCCATCGACGCCCCCGTCGGTGACGGTGAGGCCTGCGGGCGCTGCGCCGCGTCGGCCACGTCCCCGCCGGTGCATCCCGCCAGCGCCAGGACCGCGAGGGCGACGCCCGCGCTCGCGGTCCTGGCACCGCAGGCGGCACGACATCGGGGTCGGCACGCACCCCCCGTGGCGCGCGTCACGGGGCGTCCACCGTGGCCAGCCAGGCGTCCAGCTCGGCGCGGTGCGCGCTCACGTACTGCGTCTCGAGGGCACTCTGGGCGGTGCGCCGGGCGGCCTCGATGCCCGAGTCGGCCGTGCAGCCCTGGTCGGCCAGCGCCAGCGCGATCTCCTGCGCCTGCAACGGGCCGCGCTCATCCGCCGGGATCGTGCCGGGACCGTTGATCTCGGCGGCGCTGACCCGTGCACTCATGTCGGAGAGTGCGTCGGTGGGGTCGTCGTAGCCGGCGTGCCCGGCGTCGGCCATGCACTCACGCCAGCGGCCGAGCGCCGAGACGACCGCCGGGTCGGCCTCCGCCTCCTCCTGCAGGCTCGAGGCGACCCCGAGCAGCTCGACGTACATCGGGTCCTCGAACCAGGCCGGCGCGTCGGTCGCGGCGGACGCCAGGCACCCGCCCGTCCCGTCACCGTCCGGACCGTGCAGTGCGGCGTCGTACGCCTCACGTTCCGCGGGAGTCAGCGCCTCGACGATGGCCTCGTTCGGGCTCGGTGTGCGCGGCGCCTGCCCGCCGGTGCTCGCTGCGGCGTCGACCAGCCCGTACCCGTGCTCGGCGACCCAGTGCTCGTCGCGCTCCGGCACCTCGACGAGGGTGGACTCCCACAGGTCGCTCGGGATGGGCACCCACTCGAACCCCTGCTGGTGCATGCAGGCCGCGACCCGGTCGGCCTGCTCGGCGCGCGCCCGGTCCTGCTCCGCGGTGCCGCGTGCGGTGAACTCGGCCAGGTACGCCCACAGCGGGGTAGGTCCGTCCTCGACGTCCGCACCTGCGCAGGCGGCTGCAGGCAGCACCACGCAGCAGGCAAGGATGGTCGTCGTCGTCCGACGAGTTCGCTCGTGCACGCCGCCCCCTGGCATCACGGTGCGCACGGCTCGTCCCGGCGCGCACGCGACGGTAGCGCTACCACGGTGCCCCAAGGATCGACCCGGGGATGGACAACGTTCGGGGCCGCTCGGTCGTCGGGTCGCCGGGTGCCGGGCGGCGCGGGCGTCAGTAGCGGATCGCATCGATGACCTTCACGCGCACCGCGACCGTGGCAGGGATGAGCCCGGCGAGCGCACCCACCCCCGTGGCGCACGCCATGCCGATCAGCGCGGCGGACACCGGGAACGGAGGGCTGTCCTGCAGCGCCGTGCCGAAGAGCCGGTCGATCGGGATGTTCTTGATGACCGCGACCGCCAGGACCACCCCGACCAGCCCGGCCACGACGGTCGCGACGACCGACTCGAGCATCACGCCGAAGAACACCCGGGTCGAGGTCGCCCCGAACGAGCGGCGGATGCCGATCTCGCGGATGCGGTGCCGGACGGTCACCAGCGAGATGTTCAGCAGGCCCAGCCCGCCCAGCAGCAGCGCGAACCCGCCGATGCCCAGGGCGACCCACCGCGCAGCGCCGTCGAGCCCGGTGCTCCAGCCGTCGGCGTTGCTCCACACGTCGGAGCGCCAGGTGGGCAGCGCGGCGTTCAGGTCGCGGGGCACCGCCCTCCGCAGCCCGTCGGCCTGGTCGGGCGGCACCCACATCTGCAACGACGGGGGCTGCAACCCGTAGGCGGCATCGGTCAGGGGCCAGCGCGAGAGCTGGTCGAAGAGCACGAAACCGGTCGGCTCGGCCTGCTCCCACTCGTCGCGCATCGTCCCGACGATCGTCGCGCGCACGCCTGCGCCCTCACCCACGAGCACCGTCGGGTGGCTCGACAGGTCGGCCAGCCCGAGCCGTTCCAGGAAGGCCTCGTTGACCACGAGCTGCGGGGCGAACGCGTCCGCGTCGCTGTCGGCGAACCACCGGCCCTGCTCCGTCGTGATCCGGTTCATCACGCCCAGGTCCGCATCGACGCCCCGCACCTGCACGGGTGCCGTGCCGTCCGGGAACCGCACGTCCATCTGCGTCCACGCGTCCCGGGAGGCGTACGTGATGCCGTACCGCTCGAGCACCACCTGCTGCGCGGCGTCCAGCACGGCCAGCGAGTCGGCGTCCACGACCCCGTCGTTCGGGTAGCTGCTCAGGGTGAGTGTGACGGCGCGGCCGTTGCTGCGCTCCATCTGCTCCTCCATGCCCTGCGAGAGCATCTGGACGGCCGCGGTGACCGCGGTGATGGCGGTGACCGCCGCGGCCACGCCGATGAGTGCGAGCAGCACGCGCAGCTTGTGGATCCGCAGCTCGTCCCAGGCTTCGACGAGCGCACCGGCGATCCCGCTCACGCGCCCGCCCCTGCTCCGCCGCCCGCCCCGGGCGCGCCGCTGGGCAGCAGACGTTCGGACAACCCGCCCCGGTCGGACACGAGGGTCGGCACGTCGCCGACCCAGTCGGCGGCGCGGCCGTCCGTGCCGAGCACGATCGGGACGAGCACGCCGTCGGCGAGCCGGTACTGGCGTTGTGCGCGCGCCGCCACGGCCAGGTCGTGCGTGATGGTCACCAGCGCGGCCCCGGTCTGCACGGCGACGTCGTCGAGCAGGTCCATCACCTGGCCGCCCGTCTCGACGTCCAGGGCGCCCGTGGGCTCGTCGGCCAGGATCACTCGAGGGCCGCGCACGAGCGCGCGGGCGATGGCCACCCGCTGCTGCTCACCGCCCGACAACGTCTCCGGACGCGTCTCGAGCCGGTCCCCGAGGCCGACCCGCTCGAGCATCTGCGCCGCGATCCGGTTCCGCGACCAGAACTGGCGGCCGTGCGCGTACAGCAGGGGAGCGGCGACGTTCTCCAGCGCGGTCCGGCCGGGCAGCAGGTTGAACTGCTGGAACACGAACCCGAAGTCCCGGCCGCGCCGCCGCGTGCGGACCCGGTTCGACAGGCGTTCGATCGGCACGCCGTCGAGCAGGTACGTGCCCGTGGTGGGGGAGTCGAGCAGCCCCAGGATGTTCAGCAGCGTCGACTTGCCGGTGCCCGAACGGCCGACCACGGCCACGTGCTCCCCGGCACCGACCGACAGGGTCACCCCCTGCAGGATGTGCAGCATCCGGTCGTCGGGCAGTCGCACCGAGCGGGTGACGTCGGTGAGGTCGAGCAGGCTCATCCGCCGCACACCTGCGGGTCGAACTGCGACGGGTCGGCGCAGTCCACCTGGCCGGCCCCGCCGGGCACGGGGATGAACTGCAGGATCTCGTCGCCGACGGCCAGGCCCTGCGTGATCTGCACGTTCTCGCCGTCCGTCAGGCCCAGGCCCACGGCGCGCTCCTCGTGCGTGCCGTCCGGCACGACGACCCACACGTTGCCGGTCTCGAACACGCCCTGCACGGCGGTCACCGGTACGACCACGGCGTCGGTCGCGGTGCCGTTGGTGATCTCGATCGTGGCGCCCAGGCCCGGGAACGCGGTCACGTCGCCGGGGACCGCGCAGACGACCGTGCCGCTGGTCCCGGCGCCGTCGGACGTGCCGACCGGGTCGGACGGGTCGCCCTGTCCGGTCGAGGCGGCCGCGGTGGCGTCGAGCCGCAGCCCGGTGCAGGTGAACGGGGCCGGGCCGCCGGTGAGCGCCACCGAGGCCTCGCCCGGTGCGCCGACCAGCCGGTACTGCTGCTCGGGGGTGAGGGTGCCGCTGACCGACAGCGTGCCAGGTGCGACGGAGCCGATGGTGTCGCCCACGGACACGATCTGGTCCTTGAGCGCCGTGAGGGTCACGGTGCCCGCGATGGGTGCCTTGACGGTCTCGACGACGACCTTGGGCTTGGTCTCGGTGACGGTCTGCTCGCCCGTCTCGGCGTTCGTGCTGACGACCGGGTCCTGCGGGGTCTCCTGGCGGATCTTCAGCAGGGGTGTGCCGGCATCGACGTGGTCGCCGGACGTCACCAGCAGCTGCGAGACCGTCCCGGCGAGGGTGGCGCGCACCGGGGTCGCCGGGTCGCTCTGCACGGTGGCCTGCACCGTGACCGCGTTGGTGATGGTCCCGGTGGTCGCCTGCACGGTCGGTTCGACGACCTGCCCGGTCGGCTGGAGCGAGTCGTCGGCGGGGCTGATGTCGGCACCCGCGAAGGCCAGCTTGACCAGGGCGAGCGCGATGACGGCCCAGACCACCAGTCGCAGCGCAGGGAAGATGATCCGGCGGGTGACGCCCACGGTGCTCCTCGCGACGATGCACGGGTAGCCCCCTGCTTCCCGGTTCCTGGAGGCTACCTGTGCATCGTTGTCCGCGGAGTCATTCCGAGGTATGACCTTGCAGGCCCGAAGGTCGCACGTCGCGGGGTCAGTTGGCGGGCGCCGCCGCGGTCGCCACGAGGAACGCAGGGGCACGCAGACCGGCCTCGGCGAACGCCTGCGC
Source organism: Cellulomonas soli (assembly GCF_052036975.1). Lineage (GTDB taxonomy): Bacteria > Actinomycetota > Actinomycetes > Actinomycetales > Cellulomonadaceae > Cellulomonas > Cellulomonas soli_A. The sequence goes on along the minus strand of NZ_JBQIAR010000011.1, from coordinate 43,963 downwards.
CACGGCCTGCGCGACCGGCTCGACCGCCTCGGCCCGCACCAGGGCGATCGCCGAGCCGCCGAACCCGCCGCCGGTCATCCGGGCGCCCAGGGCCCCGGCCGCACGGGCCGTCTCCACGGTCAGGTCCAGCTCACGGCACGTCACCTCGTAGTCGTCGCGCAGCGAGACGTGCGAGGCGTCCATGAGTGCCCCGACACCCTCGGGGCGACCAGCCTCGAGCTCGGCGACGAACGCCTCCACGCGCGCGATCTCCGTGACCACGTGCCGCACCCGCCGCACCTGCACGTCGCCCTCCGCGGAGCCGTCGGCGAGACGCTCCAGCGCGGACGCGAGAGCCTCGGGCGCGATCTCCCGCAGCGTGCCGACGCCCAGGCGCCCGGCCGCGGCCTCGCAGCCGGCCCGGCGGACGCCGTACTCGCCGGTGGCGTGCGAGTGCTCCGCCTTGGTGTCGACGACCAGCAGTGCCATGCCGTGCGCCGTGAGGTCGAACGGCTCGTGCCGGACCGACCCGTCCAGGCAGTCCAGCAGCAGCGCGTGGCCGGCCAGCGCACGCAGCGAGGCGGCCTGGTCCATGCCACCGGTGGGCGCGCCGGCGATCTCGTTCTCGGCACGCACGCACACCTGCGCCAGCACGGCCCGCCCGGCGTCGTCGGGGGCGTCGGCGGGCCCGGCCAGTCCGAGCCCGTGCACCGCGTCGAGCGCGACGGCGAACGCCGACTCGAGGGCCGCCGAGGACGACAGCCCCGACCCGTAGGGCACGCACGAGTCGACGACCGCGTCGAACCCGGTCACGGCGTGCCCGGCCTGCTGCAACGCCCACGCGACACCGGCCACGTACGCCGGCCAACCCTCGACGGTGCCCGGTGCCACCGCGGCCAGATCCACCTCGCGGGCGCCGGACTCCTGCCCGGAGACCAGGCGCACCACGGTGTCCGGGCGGGAGCGCAGCGCGACGAACGTGCGGTGCGGCAGCGCGATCGGCAGGGCCAGCCCACCGTTGTAGTCGGTGTGCTCGCCGATGAGGTTGACGCGACCTGGCGCCGACCAGACACCGTCGGGTTCGCCGTCGAACACCTCGGCGAACCGGGCGCGCACGCGGGCGGCACCCTGCTCGGGCGTCCAGGCGTCGATCCAGGTGGGGGTGGTCATCGGGTCAGCTCCTGCAGTCGGGTCGCGATGCGCTCGGGGGTCGTGTCGGAGATCCAGGCCGCCTGCCCGGACTCGACGCCGGCCAGGTACTTGAGCTTGTTGGGGGCGCGCAGCACCGAGAACAGCTGCAGGTGCAGCCGCCAGTCCTCGCGGCCCTGGCGCGCGGGTGCCTGCTGCCACCCGGAGATGTACGGCAGCGGGATCGGCTCGCCCTCGGGCGTCTCGAAGAACCGGTCCAGGACACCCAGCAGCCGCAGGTACGTCACGGCCAGGTCGGCCCGCTCGGCGTCGGTGAGCGCGGGCAGGTCGGGGACGTCGCGACGCGGGGCCAGGTGCACCTCGACCGGCCACTTCGCGGCGAACGGCACGTAGGCGACCCAGTGCTCCGACTCGAGCACGATCCGCTCGCCGTGCGCGAGCTCGGCGGCCAGCACGTCGGCGCCGAGCAGCCGACCGGTGCGCTCGCGGTGCTCACGGGCCTGGGTCAGCATGGCCTGCCCGCGGGGCGTCAGGTACGGGAACGCGTAGATCTGGCCGTGCGGGTGGTGCAGCGTGACGCCGATCTCCTTGCCGCGGTTCTCGAACGCGAAGACCTGCTCGATGCCCGGCAGCGCGTTGAGCGCCTCGGTGCGGTGCGCCCAGGCCTCGATGACGGTGCGCATGCGCCGGGGGGTCACGGTCGACAGCGACGCGGTGGCGTCGGCCGAGAAGCAGATGACCTCGCAGCGACCGGCGGCCGGGCGCACGGGCCAGACCTCCTCGCCGTCGCGCAGCGTGGTGACGTCCTCCTCGCCGGGCACGGCCATGAGCGAGGGGAACCGGTTCTCGAAGACGACGACGTCGTAGTCCTCGGCGGGGATCTCGCCGTCCTGGTAGGTGGCGCCGGGCTTGGCGGGGGCCAGCGGGTTGGCGTCGGCAGGCGGCAGGAACGTGCGGTTCATGCGGTGCGCGGCCATCGCGATCCACTCACCGGTGAGCGGGTCGCGGCGCAGCTCGGGGCCGGTGACGGGGCGCGCCACGCCGTCCTCGCCGACCACGGGGGCGAACCGGTCGGGCAGGGGGCGCGGGTCGTCGAGCCGTCGGGTCAGCTCGCCCGAGACGTACGCGGCGGAGTCGTCGAAGTAGAGCAGCTCGCGACCGTCGGCCAGTCGCGTGGGGGTCACCCGGACTGCGTCGTCACCGGTGGGCAGCAGGGTCAGGGGCGTGGGACTGGTCACCGAGGGTCTCCGGGGGTGGTGTCGGTGGGGCGGGCGGGGGAGCCGTCCGACGGGGTGCCGGACGAGCGGGTGGGAGGGGCGGCCGTGACGACGAGCTCGCCGACGGCGTCGGCCAGCGCCGCACGGGCGCCGGGGGGCAGCAGGGCGTCGGTGACGAGCACGTCGACCTGGTCGAGCGGCAGGATCCGGGCCAGCCCGACCACACCCCACTTGGTGTGGTCGGCCAGCACGGTGGTGGTGGTCGCGCAGGCAGCCAGCGCGCGGTCGGTGGCGGCCTCGGCCAGGTTGGGCGTGGTGATGCCCTCGGCGTCCAGGCCGTGCACGCCGAGGAACGCGCGGTCGACGCGCAGCCCGGCCAGGGCGGTCTCGGCCACGGGGCCGACCAGCGCGTCGGACGGCGTGCGGGTGCCACCGGTGAGGATCACCTCGAGCGGCCCGTGCCCGGCGGGGGCGTGGTGCAGCAGGTCGGCGATGCGCGGGGCGTTGGTGACCACGGTGAGCGGCCGCAGCGCGGTGTCGGCGGCGATCAGCTCGGCCAGCAGGTAGGTGGTGGTGCCGGCCGACAGCGCGACGGCCTGGCCCGGTTCGATGCCGGCGGCGGCCGCGGCGGCGATCGCCTGCTTCTCGGCCTGGGCCTGCCCGCGCTTGGCCTCGAAGCCGGGCTCGTCGGTGGGGCGGCCCGGCTGGCCTGCGTCGGTGGCGACGGCGCCGCCGTGCACACGCCGGACGAGCCCCGCACGGGCCAGCTCGGCGATGTCGCGCCGGATCGTCATGTCGGACACGTCGAGCTGGTCGACGAGGTCGGCGACGCGGACGGCGCCGAGCGCACGCACGTCGGCCAGGATGCGGTCCTGCCGTTGGCTGGCGAGCATGCCACCAGTATGCGCGACAAACGAACAAAAACCAACAGCAGAGCGTGTGAGTCTGTTCGGTGCTGTCCGGGCGCTCTCGCCGGAACGCCCGGGATCAGACCGGGGACAGCCCCAGTGCCCGCCCGGCCAGACCCCGCTGCTGCGAGGCGAGCTGCGTCGCGATGCCGCGCAGTGCCACCGCGCCCGCCGACGTCGGGTCGCTGAGCACCACGGGCGTCCCGCCGTCACCGGCCTCACGCACCCGCACGTCCAGCGGCACCTGGCCCAGCACCGGCACGCTCGTGCCGGTCAGCGTCGACAGGTTCTGCGCGACCCGCTCACCGCCGCCCGAGCCGAACAGCTCCAGGCGCGACCCGTCCGGCTGGTCCAGCCACGCCATGTTCTCCACCACACCGACCACGTGCTGACGTGTCTGCACCGCCACCGAGCCGGCCCGCTCGGCCACCTCGGCGGCCGCGACCTGCGGCGTCGTGACGACCACGATCTGCGACCCGGGCAGCAGCTGCGCCACCGAGATCGCGATGTCGCCCGTGCCGGGAGGCAGGTCCAGCAGCAGCACGTCCAGGTCGCCCCAGAACACGTCCGCCAGGAACTGCTGCAGCGCGCGGTGCAGCATCGGCCCGCGCCACACCACCGGCTGCCCGGCGGGGACGAACATGCCGATGGACACGACCTTCACGCCGTGCGCGATGGGCGGCAGCAACATGTCGTCGACCTTGGTCGGCGGGCGGTCGACCCCGAGCATGCGGGGGATCGAGAACCCGTAGATGTCGGCGTCGACCACCCCGACGCGCAGCCCGTCGGCCGCCATCGCGACAGCCAGGTTCGCCGTCACCGAGGACTTGCCGACACCGCCCTTGCCCGAGGCGATCGCGAAGACCTTCGTCAACGACCCCGGCTGGGCGAACGGCACGACCGGCTCGGCGTCCGTGCCGCGCAGCATGACCCGCAGCGCCTGGCGCTGCTCGGCCGACATGACCCCCATCGCCACCTCGACCGCCCCGACGCCCTCGAGGGGCTGCACGGCCGCGGTGATGTCGCGGTTCAGGGTGTCCTTGAGAGGGCAGCCGGGGGTCGTGAGGTCCAGCCCCACGACCACGTGCGCGCCGGCCCCCGTGGCGCCCGGGCGCACCTCGACCGAGCGGACCATGCCCAGCTCGGTGACGGGACGACGGATCTCCGGGTCCATGACCCCGGCCAGTGCCCCGCGCACCGCGGCGACGAGGGGGTGCTGGTCGGGGGCGTCGGGGCGTGAGTCGGCAGCAGAACCATCGGGCATATGCCCATGGTAGGTCGGCCACCGGGTGGGCCCCGCCGTGAGAAACCCGGTCGTCGCCGGTCTGGCTACCGACCCGCCGGCTGCTCGCCGTCGGTGCGTGGCGGTGCCGCGCCCTCCGGTGCGTCCCGGCCCGGTCCGCGGGCGCTCTCGCGCTCCTCCAGGAGGTCCTCCAGCAGGTTGCGCAGCTCGGAGCGCACGAAGTCACGTGTGGCGACCTCGGACAGGGCGATGCGCAACGAGGCCATCTCGCGGGCCAGGAACTCGGTGTCCGCCAGGTTCCGCTCGGCCCGCTGCCGGTCCTGCTCGGCGGTCACGCGGTCGCGGTCGGTCTGCCGGTTCTGCGCGAGCAGGATCAGCGGCGCGGCGTACGAGGCCTGCAGCGAGAGCATCAGCGTCAGCGCCGTGAAGCCGTTGGCCGCCCGGTCGAACCGCAGGTCCTCGGGGCCCCACGCGTTCCACGTGATCCACGCGATGCAGAACATCGTCAGCCACAGGATGAACCGCGGCGTGCCCATGAACCGCGCGATCGACTCGGAGATCTTGCCGAACGCGTCCCGGTCGCTGAAGAACGGCGGCAGGATCTTGCGCCGCGACAGGCGCGGGGTGTCGAGACGCTCAGCCACGGCCACCCCCGGACGTCGGGCGAGCCGTCACCACCGGCGCGTCGTCCTCGTCGGTCTCGCGCCAGTCCTCCGGCAGCAGGTGGTCGAGCACGTCGTCGACCGACACCGCCCCCAGCAGGCGCTTCTCGGCGTCGACCACCGGCAGCGCCAGCAGGTTGTACGTGGCCAGCTGGCGGGTCACGCTCAGCAGCGGCGTCCCCACGGTGATCGCCTCGATGTCGGTGTCGACGATCGCGCCGATGGCCTCGTGCGGGGGTTCGCGCAGCATGCGCTGCAGGTGCACCACACCGATGAACCGGCCGGTCGGGGTCTCCAACGGCGGGCGGGCCACGAACACCATCGAGGCCAGCGCGGGAGCCAGGTCCTGCCGACGCACGTGCGCCAGGGCTGCCGCGATCGGCGTCTCGGGCCCCAGGATGACCGGTTCGGTGGTCATCAGACCGCCGGCCGTGTTGTCCTCGTAGGCCAGCAGGCGGCGCACGTCACGCGCCTCCTCGGGCTCCATGAGCTCCAGCAGCTCGGCGGCCTGCTCGTCGGGCAGCTCGCCCAGCAGGTCGGCGGCGTCGTCGGGCTGCATGGCCTCGAGCACGTCGGCGGCGCGCGTGAGCTCCAGACCCTGCAGGATCGCCACCTGGTCGTCCTCGGGCAGCTCCTCGAGCACGTCGGCGAGGCGCTCGTTGTCCAGGGCCGTGGCGACCTCGAGCCGGCGGGTGGTGCCCAGGTCGTGCAGCACGTCGGCCAGGTCGGCGGGCTTGAGGTCCTCGTACTGCGCGAGCAGCAGCTCGGCGCCCTGCGCGGCCGACGCGCGGGCCAGCCCGGTGACCGCGGCGACGTCGACGAGCACGGTCTCGCCGCGTCGGCGCAGCAGGCCGGACTTGCCGGGAGTCTTGCGTCGCACGAAGACCTTGGTGACCAGCCAGTCGCCGTTGCGCTGCAGCTCGATGGCGACGTCCTCGACCGAACCGGCGCCCGAGCCGTCCACGAGCTCCACGGTGCGGTCCAGCAGCTCACCGACCACGAGGGTCTCGTGCATGCGCTGCTCGAACCGGCGCATGTTCACCAGACCGGTCGAGATCACCTGGCCGGCGTCGATGGCCGTGACACGGGTCAACGGCAGGAACACGCGCCGACGTCCGGGCACCTCGACCACCAGGCCGACGGCCCGCGGGGCGCCCTTGGGGCGGACGAGCACGACGACGTCGCGCACGCGCCCGACCTGGTCGCCCAACGGGTCGAACACGGTGGTCCCGGCGAGGCGCGCGACGAACACCCGGGTCCCGACGCTGCTCACGGGCGTCAGCCTAGACGTGCCCTCGGCGGGAGGATGGCGCCCCACGCTGACCTGGGAGAGGATCGAGGGCATGTCGTTCTCCGGAGCCAACCGCGTGCCCAAGGCACCCACCCTGCCGCAGGGCGAGACGGTGGCCGCCTACGGCACCTACCTCGAGGCGCAGAAGGCCGTCGACCACCTGGCCGACCACCAGTTCCCCGTGCAGCTGGTCACGATCGTGGGGACCGACCTGCGCATGGTGGAGCGCGTGACGGGACGGTTGTCGTACCCGCGGGCCGCCCTGGGCGGCTTCCTGTCCGGGGCGTGGTTCGGCCTGTTCGTCGGTCTGCTGATGAGCCTGTTCTCCACACCCGGCACCGGGTCGCTGCTGCCCGCGGCGATCCTCATCGGCGGGGCGTTCGGGCTGATCCTGTCGGTGGTGACGTACTCGTTCTCCGGCGGGAAGCGCGACTTCACCTCGTCCAGCCAGATCGTCGCGGCGACCTACTCCGTGCTGTGCCGGTCGGAGAAGGCCAACGCCGCCCGCCAGCTGCTGGCGCAGGTCGGCGGGGTCACACCCGGCTGGGGGACCGCCACCGCCGCCACTCCCGCACCGCCCGTGGCCGAGACGCCCCCGCCGGCGCCGCCGACCGACCCGCGGGGCTGAGCCGGTCGTCCGTCAACGACCCAGCAGACCGGCCATCCATGCCTCCACGGCGTCCGGGTCACGCGGCAGGGCGCCCGACAGGTTCACGTTGCCGTCGGCCGTGATCAGCACGTCGTCCTCGATCCGCACCCCGATGCCGCGGTACTCCTGCGGCACCAGCAGGTCGTCGGACTTGAAGTACAGGCCCGGTTCGATGGTGAACACCATGCCGGGTTCGATGATCGCGTCGAGGTAGAGCTCCTTGCGGGCCTGCGCGCAGTCGTGCACGTCCAGGCCCAGGTGGTGGCTGGTGCCGTGCACCATCCACCGACGGTGGTGCTGGTTGTCGGGCAGCAGGGCCTCCTGCGCGCTGACCGGCAGCAGCCCCCACTCCTCGAGCCGCTCGGCGATCACCTGCATGGCGGCGGCGTGCACGTCGCTGAACCGTGAGCCCGGCACCGCGACCGCGAACGCGGCGTCGGCGGCGTCGAGCACCGCCTGGTAGATGCGGCGCTGCACGTCGGTGAACGTGCCGTCCACCGGGAGCGTGCGCGTCACGTCCGCCGTGTACAGCGAGTCGACCTCGACACCGGCGTCGACCAGCACCAGCTCGCCCGCGGTGACCTGGCCGTCGTTGTCCGTCCAGTGCAGCGTCGTGGCGTGCTCGCCGGCCGCCGCGATCGTCTCGTAGCCCACGTAGTTGCCCTCGAGCCGGGCGTGCCCCAGGAACGTGCCCTCGATGACCCGCTCGCCGCGGCGGTGGGTCACCGCGTCGGGCAACGCCCGCACGATCTTCTCGAAGCCCTCGATGGTGGTGTCGACCGCGAGCTGCAGCTGGTCGACCTCCCACGCGTCCTTCAGCAGCCGCAGCTCGGACAGCGCCTCGGCGAGCTTCTCGTCGCGCTCACCCGCGGCCTCGCTGCGACGGATCTCCTCGACGACCGCCTCGACGGACTCGTCGACGCCCGGCACGATCAGCACCTGCACGCCGTCCTCGCCGGCGTCCTTCGCGATCGCGTCGCGCAGCTCGTCCAGGTGCGCCGTGGCGATGCCCGTGACCGTCTCGAGCTCCTCCAGCGTGGGCCGCGCACCCACCCAGAACTCGCCGTAGCGCGAGTCGGAGAAGAACTCGACGGTGTCGCGCCCGGCCAGCGGACGCATGTAGAGCACGGCGTGGTGCGCGCAGCCGTCGTCGCCGGTGCCGTCCTCGACGGGGTGCAGCACGAGCACCGCGTCGGGCTCCTGCTCCATGCCCAGCCCCGTCAGGTGCGCGAACGCCGAGTGCGGGCGGAACCGGTGGTCGGTGTCGTTCGACCGCACCCGGAACGTGCCGGCCGGCACGACCAGCCGCTCACCGGGGAACTGCGCGGACAGCTGCGAGCGCCGGGCCGCCGTGTGGTCGGCGGCCTCGCCCCGCACGGCACCCGTGGCGGCACGCTCACCCCACCCGGAGGTGATGAAGTCGACGAACGTGGACGAGGTCGGACGCTGCGACCGGTTCTGCCCGCGACTGGCCAGCGACTGCTCGTCGTCGCTCGGGCTCGGCGTGCTGGTGCTGGTCGGCGTGGCGTCCTGGCTCATCGGGCCATCCTCCCACCACCGTTACCGTGGCCGGGTGCGCATCGACCTCCACACCCACTCCTCGGCCTCCGACGGCACGGACAGCCCGGCCGAGGTGGTCGCCGCCGCCGCGGCGGCCGGGCTGGACGTCGTCGCCCTCACGGACCACGACACGACGGCCGGCTGGGACGAGGCCGCCACTGCCGCCCGTGCCCTGGGGGTCGCGCTGGTGCGCGGCACCGAGGTCTCGGCGCGCTCGCACGGCATCTCGGTGCACCTGCTGTCGTACCTGCAGGACCCCACCCACCCCGCGCTGCTGGTCGAGCTGGAACGCACCCGCCGGGCCCGGCTGGACCGCGCCCGGCAGATCGTCGACCTGCTCGCCGTCGACCACCCCCTCACCTGGGACGACGTGCTGGCGCAGTCGCAGGACGCGGTCGTGGTCGGACGTCCGCACATCGCCGACGCGCTCGTGGCCCGCGGTGTCGTGCCCGACCGGGACGCCGCGTTCGTGCACCTGCTCGCCTCGCGCGGCCCGTACCACGTGCCGCACTACGCCCCGGAGGCCGTCGACGCCGTGCAGGCGATCCGGGCCGCCGGGGGAGTTCCCGTGTTCGCCCACCCGGGCGCGGACGGGCGCGGTCGCGTGGTCGCCGACCGGGTGTTCGCCGAGCTGGCCGAGGCCGGTCTGGCCGGCCTCGAGGTGCACCACCGTGACCACGACGACGCTCAGCGCGCACGCCTGGCGGCCCTCGCCGACCGCCTCGGGCTGCTCGTCACCGGCTCGAGCGACTACCACGGTGCAGGGAAGGTCAACAGGTTGGGGGAGAATCTGACGGCCCCGGCCGTCCTGACGGCCATCGACGAGCAAGGAAGCGTGGAGGTGATCAGGTCGTGAGCGACCTGCTCGACGTCCGTCTGTTCACCTCGGTCTTCATCACCTTGTTCGTGATCATGGACCCGCCCGGCACCGTCCCCATCTTCCTGGGCCTCACCGGGGCCATGAGCCGCAAGCAGCGCAACCGGGCCGCCCGGCAGGCGATCCTCGTCGCCTTCGGCGTCATCGTCGTGTTCGCGGTGTTCGGCCAGCAGATCCTGCAGTACATGCACATCTCGCTGCCGGCCCTGCAGGCGTCCGGCGGACTGCTGCTGCTGCTGGTCGCGATGGAGCTGCTGACCGGCAAGATGGAGGAGCCGCAGCCGTCGGGCAGCGGCAAGGTCAACGTGGCGCTGGTGCCCCTGGGCACCCCGCTGCTGGCCGGCCCGGGTGCGATCGTCGCCACGATGGTCTATGTCAAGCAGGCCGACGACTCGAACGCATGGATCGCGATCGCGCTGGCCATCCTGGCGGTGCACGTGTGCCTCTACCTGGCGATGCGGTTCGCGGGTGTGATCCACCGGGTGCTGGGGGAGTCCGGCACGATCCTGGTGACCCGGATCGCCGGTCTGCTGCTGGCCGCGATCGCCGTGCAGATGGTCGCCGACGCCGTGATCGCGTTCGTCCAGACCGCCTGAACGTCGCCTCGCTGAGGTGCGCCTTCTCAGGGGCCGCACAGGCAGGATCGGGGTCGGCTCAGGGGCGTCCCCGATGAGGGGGTGCAGGTCAGGGCCCTAGCGTCCCCGGTATGGCTCATTCCGGACGCGCGCTCCTGCCCGACGCCACCCTTCCGCCCGGTGCGCGTGATGCGCCCGCGGCGCCGACGACCGGCACACCGGACCTCGCCGAACGGCCCGCCCCGGTCACGCACGCCCAACGCCACCTGGCCCCCGACCTGGCCCGCGGCATGATGCTGCTGTTCATCGCCCTCGCGAACGTGTGGGGCTACCTGTACGGCAGCGACCTGGGTTACGGGCACCGCCCGGTGGACGGCTCCGGCCTCGACCACGTCGTGAACGCGCTGGTCGCGTGGTTCGTGGACGACCGGTCCCGGCCGATGTTCGCGATCCTGTACGGCTACGGCCTGGCCACCATGGCCTCCCGGGCCCTGGCCCGCGGCAACGAGCTCAAGGCGGTGCGGCGCCTGCTGCGTCGGCGCAGCTGGTGGCTCGTCGCGTTCGGCCTGGTGCACGCCACGCTGCTGTTCAGCGGGGACATCCTCGCGCCGTACGGCGTCACCGGGCTCGTCGCGCTCATGCTCGTCGGGCGTCGACCCCAGGTGCTGCGCCGCTGGTTCGTCGGTTCCCTGATCAGCGGTCTGACCGCCTACGTGCTCATCGCGGCCTTCTCCGGTCAGGTCGAGGCCGCGGACACCACCGTCGGGTACGTGGAGTCGGCCGTCGAACGCCTGCTCGGCTCGGTGCTCTCGACCGCGGCGGTGGGGCTTCTGCTGGTCTTCGTCGCCCCGGTGATCATCGGGATGGCGATCGCCCGAGCCGGCTGGCTGGACCGGCCCGCCGAGCATGTCGACCAGCTGCGACGGGTCGCCGTGTGGACCGCGGTCGCGAACCTGGTCGGCAACGCCCCGCACGCGCTCGCGGTCGCCGGGGTGTGGGAGCCCGGGTCACGGACGCGGCTCGTGTTGGAGCTGGTGCACGAGGCGACCGGCCTGGCGATGGGCCTGGGGTACGTGTGCCTGTTCGCCCTGCTGGCCGTGCGGTGGCAGGGGCGCACCGCACCGGCGCCGGCCCGGGCGGTGGCCGCGGTGGGGGAGCGCTCGTTGACGTGCTACCTGCTGCAGTCGGTCCTGTTCGCCCCGCTGCTCAGCGCGTGGGGACTGGGCGTCGGGGGTCGCATCGGCACGGCGTCCGCCTCGCTCCTGGCGGTGGCCGTCTGGCTGGTCACCGTCGGTGTGGCGGTCCTGCTGGACCGGGCCGGGCGGCGCGGGCCGTTCGAGGTGCTGCTGCGGCGGTTGACCTACGGTCGCCCGCGCACGGCACCGCTCGAGAGCCCGGCCGCCACGGCCGGTGCGCTCACTCGCTGACGGGAGCGGCGCTCTCCCCGGCACCACCGGTGCGGCGACGGCGGCGGCGACGGCGGTTCGCGCCGCCCTCGCCGTCTCCCTCGGCGCGGGCGGCCTGGGCGCCTGCTGCGGGGGTCGCGGGGGCTGCCTGCGCGGGCGCGGCCTGGTTCGCGACCGTCTCCGTGGTGGGGGCGCCGGCGTCGCCGCCGCGGCCACCCCGGCGACGCGAACCCGACTCGCGGCGCTCGCCACCGCGACCTTCGCCGCGACCCTCACCGCTGCGACCCTGCTCACGACCACCCGTGCGGTCGCCCTGCCGGTCACCGTGACGGTCGCCGCGACCCGAGCCGGCCGGCTTGGTGCCGCCGTGCTTGCCCGTCTCGCCCAGGTCCTCCAGCGCCTCGGCGGCCAGGCCGGCGCGGGTCTGCTGCGCCTTGGGCAGGCGACCCTTGGTGCCCTCGGGGATGTCCAGGTCGGTGTAGACGTGCGGCGAGCTGGAGTACGTCTCGACCGGCTCCGGGATGCCCAGCTCGAGCGCCTTGTCGATCAGGCCCCAGCGGGGGATGTCGTCCCAGTCGACGAACGTCACCGCGGTGCCCTTGTTCCCGGCACGGCCCGTGCGACCTGTGCGGTGCAGGTAGGTCTTCTCGTCCTCGGGGCACTGGTAGTTGACCACGTGCGTGACGTCGTCCACGTCGATGCCGCGCGCGGCGACGTCGGTGGCGACCAGCACGTCGACCTTGCCGTTGCGGAACGCACGCAGCGCCTGCTCACGCGCGCCCTGGCCCAGGTCGCCGTGGATCGCACCCGAGGCGAACCCGCGCTCGGCCAGCTCGTCGGCCACCTTCGCGGCGGTGCGCTTGGTGCGGGCGAACACGATCGTCAGCCCACGGCCGTTGGCCTGCAGGATCCGGGCGAGCAGCTCGACCTTGTCCAGGGCGTGCGCGCGGTAGACGACCTGCTTGATGTTCTTGACCGTGGCGCGACCGTCGTCGTCCGGGTCGGCGGCACGGATGTGCGTGGGCTGCGTCATGTAGCGGCGGGCCATCGCGACGACCGCACCGGGCATCGTCGCCGAGAACAGCATCGTGTGCCGCGACGCGGGCGTGGCGCCCAGCAGGGTCTCCACGTCGGGCAGGAAGCCCAGGTCGAGCATCTCGTCGGCCTCGTCGAGCACGACCTCCCGGGCGTACGAGAGGTCCAGGTGACGCTGCTTGAGCAGGTCGATCATGCGGCCGGGCGTGCCGACGACCACGTCGACGCCGGAGTTCAGGGCCTCGATCTGCGGCTCGTACGCGCGGCCCCCGTAGACCTGCAGGATGCGCACGGAGCGCTTGCGCGAGGCGGCCTGCAGGTCACCGGCGACCTGCACGGCCAGCTCGCGGGTCGGTACGACGACCAGGGCCTGCGGCTTGCCCGGGGCAGGGAGGGCGTCGTAGCCCTCCTCGCCGGGGGCGATCACGCGGTGCAGCAGCGGGACGCCGAAGCCGAGGGTCTTGCCGGTGCCGGTCTTGGCCTGGCCGATGATGTCGTGGCCGGACAGTGCGACGGGCAGCGTCATCGCCTGGATCGGGAACGGGTGGGTGATACCGGCCTCGGCGAGCGAGGCGACGATCTCCGGGCGGACGTCGAAGTCCGCGAAGGACACGTCGACTGCCTGCACGGAGGAGGCGGTGGTGGTGGTCACGGTGACTCTTCACTGCGAAGGGTGGTGCGCCGCACGCCGTCGGGCCGTCGGACGGCCGACACGCGTCGGGCCGTCCCGGGCGACAGCAGGGCATCACCACGCAGGTTGGCCGGCAGCCGATCGTGAAGTGCGACGCGCACCCGCGGACGAGACCGTCCGGGGCTGCGCGAGGTGGTCGTGGACCTGAGGATCGAGACGACCGGGCAACCGATGTACGCGCACATGGTAGCCGACGCCGCTCCGGCGCACGGGTGCGACCCGCTACGTGTGCACGGACCTGCCGCCCGCGGGCGCCGTCGGACGCAGGCCCACCGCCGGGCCCGGCGATACGATCGAAGGATGACCGCGACCCCTGCCGAGACCGCCGATGCCGTCGAGCTGCTGGGGCTGGTCGCCCAGCTCGAGCACCTGGCGTTCGCCCGGCTGGCCGCCGACGCCGCCGTGGCACCGACCGCCGAGCACCGCATCGAGTTGAGCCGGTTCGCGGCCGCGGCCGTGGCGCGGCGCGACCGTGTGCTGGACCGGGTGGCCGAGCTGGGCGCCGACCCGCTCGCCGCGATGGCCCTCTACGACGGCGTGCTCGACGACTTCGACGCCCGGACCGAGCCGAACACCTGGTGGGAGCGCCTGCTCACGGTGTACGTGGGCTACGGCGTGGCCGACGACTTCTGCCGGCTGGCCGCCGCGGGGCTCGACGAGACCTCACGCGCCCTGGTCGTCGAGGTCCTCGACGACGCCGAGCACGCCGACCTGGCCGTGGCCGAGCTCGACGCCGCGGGCACCGACACCGCAGTGTCCGCGCGCCTGGCCCTGTGGGGCCGACGTCTGGTGGGGGAGGCCCTCGGGGTCGTGCAGCGGCTCGTGGTGCAGCGGCCCGGCCTGGTGCGCCTGCTCGACGCCCGGCCCACGGGCGAGAGCACCACCGTGGCGGGTCAGGACACGGCGGCCCCCGGTGCTGCGGGACAGAGTGCGGTGGGCGAGCGGACGCAGGCCCCCGCGAACCAGGCGTCGAGCAAGCTGTTCGGCGAGCTGACGGCTCAGCACACCCGCCGGATGACCAGGCTGGGCCTGACAGCCTGACGGTCGGCTGCGGCTCCCGCTCCACGAGACGACGAGGGCGGCGCACCCGGTTCCCCGGGGCGCCGCCCTCGTGCGTCCAGGCGCTCAGATGGTGCCGAAGCCCACCCGCCCGCGCGTCTCCGTCCCGAGCTCCACGAAGCCCAGGGCCTCGGTCGGGACGATGACCCGGCGGCCCTTGGCGTCGGTCAGCTCGAGCGCGACCTTGCCGGTCAGGGCTGCGGTGACGGCGGCGCTGATCTCGTCCGCGCTCTGGTCGGACTCCAGCACGAGCTCACGGGCCTGGTTGCGCACACCGATCGTGATGTCCACCGTGATCGTCTCCTCGTCAGGGATCGTGCACCCGCCACAGCGGCGCGTGCGCGTCGGTCGGCCGTACTACCGGGCACAGCCCGGTACGGCACGAGACGATCCTAGGCGGTGGTCTCGGTGGCCCGGTCGCGGGCCAGGCCTGCGACGCCACCCCAGCAGAGCCGCGCCACCAGGTCGACCGACTCCTCGAGCCCCAGCGCACCGCCGGAGCGGTACCGGTGGGTCGCGGCCCCGCGGGCCATCGCCGTCAACGCGGTGGCGAGCAGCACGGCCTGCTCCTTGCTCAGACCGGTCGACGACACCAGCGCCACGGCGATCTTGTCGGCCACCTGCGACGACGCGCTCTCCACCCGGGTGCGCACGTCCTCGTCGTGCGAGACGTCCGACTCGAACAGCAGCGCCGAGGACTGCCCGGCGGCGTCCACGAAGGTGAAGTAGGCCTGCACGACCGCGACGACGATCGGGCGCCCGTCGCCCGGGTGCACCGGTCCGTGCACGAGCGGCTCGACGGCTGCGTCGACGGCGGCCAGCAGCTCCGCACCGCGCTGGTCGACCACGGCCAGGTACAGGTCCAGCTTGGACGGGAAGTGCCGGTAGAGCACCGGCTTGCTCACCTCGGCACGGTCGGCGATGTCGTCCATCGAGACGTGGTGGAAGCCCTCGGAGGAGAACAGCTCCTGGGCGATCTGCAGCACCTGGGCGCGCCGCTCGTCCCGCGCCATCCGCGGGCCGCGGGCCCGGGGCGTCGCACCGGCCTCGCCGGCGTCCACCTGGTCGTCCATCTGGTGATGGTAGCCAGGTCGACGGGTCGCGGCCGGGCGGACGAGCGAGGCGGGCGAGGACGCACACACCGTGTCGGTGGGCTGTGATGGGATCACCCCGTGACGACCTCAGCCGCGACCCTGCGCCTCGTGCGTCCGGCGCTCGCGGACGTGCCGCTGCGCGGTCCCGGGGCGCCGGTCGACCTCGACCCGTCGCAGGCGGAGGTCGTCGCGCGGGTCGCCGCCGGTGCGGACCCCGCGCTGCTGGTGCTCGGTGCGCCGGGCAGCGGGCGGACCACCGTGGTGCTGGAGTCGGTGGTCGCCGCGATCGAGGCCGGTCTGGCGCCGGAGGACGTGCTCGTGCTCGCCGCCGGTCGCCGGGCCGCGGCCGACCTGCGTGACCGGGTCTCCGCCCGGCTGCGCCGGACCTCGGGTCGCGCCCTGGTGCAGACCGCGCCCGCGGCGGCGTTCGCGGTGCTGCGCGCCCGGGCCTCCGCGCTCGGCGAGCCCGTACCGACGCTCGTCTCGGGCGCCGAGCAGGACCTGCTGCTGGCCGAGCTGCTGGCCGGTCACGCCGAGGGCGACGGCGTGGACCTCGGCTGGCCCGCCCACGTCCCGGTGGACGCCTGGACCCTGCGGGCGTTCCGTGACGAGCTGCGCGACCTGCTCATGCGTGCGGCCGAGCGCGGGCTGACGCCGGCGGACCTGGCCGACCTGGGCGTCGCGCACGACCGGCCGGCCTGGGTGAGCGCGGCCCGGCTGTACGAGGAGTACCTCGACGTCAACGAGCTGCGCGCGAGCACCCCGGACGTGGGCGCCCGGTTCGACCCGGCGGTCGTGGTCGACGAGGCCGCCCGTGCGCTGCTCGCCTGGGACGACGAGGTCCCCGGCGCGGCACGTCCGCGGTGGCGCCTGGTGGTCGTGGACGACCACCAGGAGAGCACCGCGGCCACCGCGCGTCTGCTGCGCGTGCTGGCCGACGACGGCGCCCGGGTCCTGCTGGTCGGCGACCCGGACATGGCCGTGCAGACCTTCCGCGGTGCCTCGCCGGAGCTCGTGGCCCGGGCGTCGGCCCCCGGTCGCGGTCCCGGCGAGCTCGACGCCGCCACCCTGGTGCTCGGCGCGGTGTGGCGGCACGGGGCACCGCTGCGCGACGTCGTCACGCGGGTCACCGAGCGGGTGGGGGCCTCCGGGGCGGTCGCCCATCGCAAGGCTGTGCCTGCCGGGGCGGCGGACGGCGACGCGCAGGTCGCGATCCTGCCGAGCGCCGCGCAGGAGGCCGCGTACATCGCCCACACGCTGCGTCGTGCCCACCTGGAACGTGCTGTGCCCTGGCAGGACATGGCGGTCGTCACCCGCTCGGGCGTGCACGTCACGGCGTTGCGTCGTGCCCTGTCGGCCGCATCCGTGCCGGTCAGCGTGCTCGGCAGCGACGTCCCGCTGCGCGAGGAGCCGGCCGTCCGCCCGCTGCTCGACGCCGTGCGTGTGGTCGTGGGCACCGCACCGCTGACACCCGAGGTCGCCGCGCGGCTGGCCTGCTCCCCGCTGGGCGGTCTGGACCCGGTGGGTCTGCGGCGGGTGCGGCGGGCCCTGCGTGCGGAGGAGCTCGCCGGGGGTGGCGGCAGGTCCTCGGACGCGCTGCTCGTGGAGGCGCTCGAGGCGCCGGGTCGTGCGGCGACCCTCCCGGCGGGTGTGCGGCGCCCCGTCGAGCACCTGGCCGGCGTGCTGCAGGCGGGACGTGAGGCCGTGGCACGGGCGGGAGCCGACGCGCAGACGGTCCTCTGGGCCGTGTGGGACGCCGCCGGGCTGGCCGAGCCGTGGCGCCGTTCCGCGCTGACCGGCGGGGCCGCTGGTGCCCGCGCGGACCGCGACCTGGACGCCGTGCTCGCGCTCTTCCGTGCCGCGGAGACGTTCGTGGACCGCATGCCGCAGAGCCCGCCCGGCGCGTTCGCCGACTGGCTGCAGGCGCAGGACCTGCCCTCGGACACGATCGCCGCGCGCGCCTCACGCGAGTCGGTGCAGGTGCTGACCCCCGCCGGTGCGGCCGGTCGTGAGTGGGACCTGGTGGTGGTGGCCGGCGTGCAGGAGGGCACCTGGCCGGACCTGCGGCTGCGGGACTCGCTGCTGGGGGCGCAGACCCTGGTCGAGATCCTCGCCGGGCGATCCGACGGCACGATCGACGTGGCCGGTGCGCGGCAGGCCGTCCTGGCCGACGAGCTGCGCTCCTTCGCGGTCGCGTGCTCGCGGGCGCGCCGGCAGCTGCTCGTGACGGCCGTCGCGGACACCGACACGCAGCCCTCGCCGTTCTGCGACCTGGTGCAGCCGTGCGAGACGGAGGCCGACCCGCGGCGCACCTCGGCACCCTCGCCGCTCGACCTGCGTGGCCTGGTCGCGCGGCTGCGAGGCCGCCTGGAGACCGCGGCGCTGAGCGGCACGAGCGACCCCGCGGCCGCCGCGACGCTGGCCCGGCTCGCGGCGCACGGGGTCCCCGGCGCCCACCCCGACCAGTGGCACGGCCTGGCAGCACCCTCCAGCGACGCCCCGCTGTGGACCGCGGACGAGAAGGTCCCCGTCTCGCCCTCGAAGCTGGAGACCGCTCAACGCTGCGCGTTGCGCTGGGCCTTCGAGTCCGCCGGGGGCACCGCGGCCGACAGCGGCGGGCAGACGTTGGGCACGCTGGTGCACGGCATCGCGCAGGACCTGCCGACAGGCACCGAACCCGAGCTGCTGGCCGCGCTGGACGCCCGCTGGTCGCAGCTCGGCCTGGGGGACGGCTGGACGGCGCTGGCCACCCGCCGCAAGGCCGAGGCCATGGTGCGTCGGCTCGCCGGGTACCTGCGCGGTGCCGGTGCGCCGCTCCTGGTCGAGGGCGCCTTCCGGCTCGAGACCGACCGGGCCGTGGTGCGCGGGTCCGTCGACCGCGTCGAGCGCGTGGACGACGACCACGTGCTGATCGCCGACCTCAAGACCGGCGCGCACCCGCCCGCCAAGGAGCTGGCGGCGCAGAACCCCCAGCTGGGCGCCTACCAGCTCGCCGTGGACGCAGGCGCCTTCGACGAGCTGCCGGAGGGGGCCACCAGCGCAGGTGCACAGCTGGTGTACCTCGGCACGGGCGCGTCCGCCACGCTGCGCTCGCAGGACCCGCTCGGCCCCGAGGACGAGGGCCCCAGCTGGGCCCGCACGCTGGTGGACGGTGTCGCGGACCGCATGGCCGCCTCGGTGTTCGCGGCGACCGTCAACGACCAGTGCGACCGGTGCCCGGTGCGCAGGGCCTGCCCGGCGCGTGCCGAGGGCGGGCAGGTGGTCGAGTGAGCGCCCTGTCCGCGGTGCAGATCTCCGAGCTGCTCGGCCAGCACCCGCCGACCGCCGAGCAGCAGCGCATCATCGAGGCACCCCTCGTGCCGACGCTGGTGATCGCCGGTGCCGGGTCGGGCAAGACCGAGACCATGGCCGGGCGGGTGGTGTGGCTGCTCGCGAACGGCCACGTGACCCCGGAGCAGGTGCTCGGGCTGACGTTCACCCGCAAGGCCGCCGGCGAGCTGGGTGACCGGGTGCGGCTGCGGCTGCGCCACCTGAGCCGTGCGGCCGCCCGCGCGGGGGTCGCGCTGGCCGGGCAGGCCGCGCTGCGCCCGGAGGGGACGCGCGCCGACGACGTGCTCGGCGACCTCGTCCGACCCACCATCTCCACGTACCACTCGTACGCCGCATCCCTGGTGGGCGACCACGCGCTGCGGCTGGGGCTCGAACCGTCCGCCCGCCTGCTCGGTGAGGCCGCCCAGTGGCAGCTGGCCAGCGAGGTCGTCGAGTCGTGGACGGGTGACCTGGACACCGAGGCCGCGACCTCCACGGTCGTCGAGGCGATCCTGCTGCTGTCCGGCGCGCTCGACGAGCACCTGCTCGAGCCCGCGCAGGCCCAGCACGGCATCGAGCAGATCGTCGAGGCCATCGAGGCGACCCCTCCGGGCACGCCTCCGCGGGCGCCCTACGCCGAGGTGAAGCGGCTGGTCGGCTCGCTGCGCGAACGGTCACGGGTGCTGGACCTCGTGGCCGACTACCGGGCCCGCAAGCGCGCGCAGGACGTGCTCGACTTCGGTGACCAGGTGGCGCTCGCGGCGCGGCTGGCGCGCGACGTCCCGGAGGTCGGTGCCGCCGAGCGTGCGCGGTTCCGCGTGGTGCTGCTCGACGAGTACCAGGACACCTCGTACGCCCAGCTGACGTTGCTGTCCTCGCTGTTCGGTGACGGGCACCCGGTGACCGCCGTGGGCGACCCGCACCAGTCCATCTACGGGTGGCGCGGGGCCAGCGCCGGTGGCCTGGAGCGGTTCCCCGAGCAGTTCCGTGCGTTCGACCCCGACGGCACCCCCCGCCGGGCCGACGTGCACACCCTGTCGACCTCCTGGCGCAACGAGCTGACGATCCTCGACGCGGCGAACCTCGTGGCCGGTCCGCTGCGTGCGGGCGCCCGGGTGCCGCTGCCGGTGCTGCAGGCTCGCCCCGGCGCGGGTCTCGGCCATGTGCAGGCCGTGATGGCCGACACGGTGGAGGACGAGGCACGCGCCGTCGCGCAGTTCGTCGCTGAGCGGTGGCGTGCGGGCACCCCCGAGGTGCCGCGCGTGTCCGCCGCGGTGCTGTGCCGCAAGCGCGCGCAGTTCCCGGTGCTGCGGCAGGCGTTGCGTGAGGCGGGGCTGCCGGTGGAGGTCGTGGGCCTGGGTGGGCTGCTGTCCACACCTGAGGTGGTCGACCTGGTGTCCGCGCTGCAGGCCGCGCACGACCCGTCGCGCGGTGACGCGCTGGTGCGGCTGCTCACGGGTGCGCGCACCCGTCTGGGTGCCGCCGACCTGCACGCACTGTCGGCATGGGCGAGCGAGCTGTCGGCGCGGCACGGCGGCGCGGGCCGTGGCCGTGCTGCCGACGGTGTCGAGGCCGACGTCGTGGACGAACGCAGCATCGTCGACGCGCTGGACGACCTGCCGCCGGCGCAGTGGTGCAGCCGCACGGGCCGGACGCTGACGGCGACCGCGCAGTCGCGACTGGCGGACCTGGCGGGTCTGCTGCGCGCGCTGCGTGCCCACACCTATCTCTCGCTGCCTGAGCTCGTCGGTGAGGCGGAACGGCTGCTGGGCCTGGACATCGAGGTGGCGGCACGGGCGGGGGTCTCGCCCGGTCGGGCGCGCGCGCATCTGGATGCGTTCCGTGACGTGGCCGTGGACTTCTCCCAGTCGGCCGACCACCCGACCCTCGGGGCGTTCCTGGCCTGGCTCGAGGCCGCCGAGGCGCGCGAGGACGGCCTCGACCTGCCGGTGGCCGAACCTGACCCCGACGCGGTGCAGCTCATCACCATCCACGCCGCCAAGGGCCTGGAGTGGGATGTCGTTGCTGTCGCCGGCATGGTCGACGGGGGCCTGCCCGCCACGGCCACGCAGGGCAAGGACGGACCGAAGGACTCCGCGTGGCTGACGGGGCTGGGCACGTTGCCCTACCCGTTGCGCGGTGACCGGCACGACCTGCCCGAGCTGGCGTACGCCGGGGCGTCCGACCCGAAGGATCTCGAGGGCCGCCGCAAGCGGTTCCTGCTCGATGCCGGGGACCACGAGGTCGCCGAGGAACGCCGCCTGGCGTACGTCGCGCTGACCCGCGCCCGCTCCGACCTGCTGCTCACGGCGGCGTGGTGGGGTCCGGCCAAGGGTGCGCGCAAGGTCTCGCTGTTCCTCACCGAGCTGGCCGAGGCCGGTCTGGTCGGCACCGAGGGGTGGGCGCCTGCACCGCAGGACGGCACCGCGAACCCGCGTGAGGTCGCCGAGCACAGCGCCTTGTGGCCGGGGGACCCGTTCGCCGGTCCCGGGGCCGAGCACTCCCGTGGTGACGCGGTGCGTGCGGCCGCCGAGGGTGTGCTCGCGGCGATCGCCCGCGCGACCGGTCGGGGTGAGCCTGATGTCGCCGTGGGTGACCTGCCCGGGGCGGACCGCCGGTCCGCGGCGGAGGGGTCCGATGACGCCGACGCGCTCGACCTGCTCGCCGACCGGCTCCTGGCCGAGCGTGACCGCACGTCCCGGCCCTCGTCGGAGGTGGTGCTGCCCGCGCACCTGTCCGCGTCCGCCCTGGTGCGGCTGGACTCCGACGCCGAGGAGTTCGCTCGGGCGCTGCGTCGACCCGTGCCGCTCGAGCCGTCCCCGCAGGCCAGGCGCGGCACGGCGTTCCACGCCTGGGTGGAGGGATGGTTCGGGGCTGCCTCGCTCGTGGACCTGGACGACCTGCCGGGCGCGGACGACGACTCGCTCCCGGTGGACGCCGACCAGGCTGCGCTGCGTGCGGCGTTCCTGGCCACCCCGTGGGCGCAGCGCCGGCCGGTGGCCGTCGAGGTCGACATCGAGACACCGGTCGACGGGTACGTGATCCGCTCGCGCATCGACGCGGTGTTCCCTGATCCCGACGCGCCAGCCGTGGTCGACGCCGAGCGGCGGGGCGCACCGGAGGTCGATGCGGTGGTGGTCGTCGACTGGAAGACCGGTGCGCCGCCCACGGACCCGGCGGCCCGCGCCTCGCGCGAGCTGCAGCTGGCCGTGTACCGGTTGGCGTGGTCGCGCTGGACGGGTACGCCGATCGAGCGGGTGCAGGCGGCGTTCTGCTACGTCGGCGCCGGTGTGACCGTGCGACCCGAGCGCCTGCTCGACGAGGACGAGATCACGGCCTTGCTGCGTGGTTCGACGGCACCCCGCGAGCCCGCGACGGCCGGGGCGCCGCGCTCGTCCCCGAGTGCCGGGGTGCTCACCCCGGCGGGCGTCGCAGGGTCGCTCAGCCGACCGAGCTGACGGCGTCCTCGTCGGTGCGGGTGTGCTCGTCGAGGTCGGTGAGCATCTCGACGGCGTCGGCGATGATCGCCTCGTCGTGCACGCGCACGCCGTGCAGCAGCCACCGGGCCAGCGCGAGCTCGCCGGCGAGCAACGCCCGGTCGGTCAGGTGCGGGTCGGTGAGCTCGGTGCGGCGCAGCTGGTAGGCCTCCATGACCGCCTCGGCGGCGTCCTGCGGGGCGGCCACCAGCACCCAGGCCAGGTCGTCGGCGGGATCGGCGACCTTCGCCTCGTTCCAGTCGAGGACCCCGGCGACGACACCGTCGCGGACCAGGACGTCCTCGCTGGTCAGGTCGCCGTGCACGACGGTGGGTCGGAACCGCCACAGGGCGACGTCCTCGAGCATCTCCTCCCAGCGGCGCAGCAGCGTGGGCGGGACCTTGCCGGTGCGGGCGGCCTCGTCGACCTCGGCCTGGCGTCGTGCGCGGTACGCGGAGGCGTCGTACACGGGCAGCCCGGCGTCCTCGACGAGCGAGGTGGGCAGCTCGTGCAGGGCGGCGAGGGCGCGCCCGAGGGAGGCAGCCAGCCCGGGCCCCGGGGTCAGGGTCTCCAGCTGCAGGGGTCGACCGGCGATCTCCCGGTGCACGCACGCACGTCCACCTTCGGGCAGGTGCGCGAACCCGGCGGGGCGGGGCACGGCGAACGGCAGGCGACCGGCGTCGACGAACGGCGCGAGCGAGCCGAGCAGGGCGGCCTCGGCCTCCAGAGCAGCCCCGGCGGCGGCCGTACGCGGTGCCCGCACGACCCAGCGGGTGCGGGTCGCGTCGATGACCACGGCCACGTCGGTGTCGCTGCCGGCACGGTCGGTGGGGCGCACGTCGTACGCGTCGAGCCCGGGGACCGCGACGGTCGCGAGGGCGGCGAGGGCGAGAGGGGAGCGTGCCACGGGGTCAGCCTAGGTCGCCTCACGGTGGGGGCCGTGGTGCCTGGGCGGCGTGTCCTGACCGTTTCGTCCGGTCCGGTGGCTTCGGTGGCCGCCGGTGCGGCTGTGGTCCCGTGGGGTGCGTACCGTGGGCGGGTGGTTGTCGACGAGCTCCCCTTGTCCCGTTCCGCCGTCGACCGGGCGGCCCACCTGCGCGGACGGGCGGATCTGGTCGTCGAGGTGCTGGCCGACGAGCGCACCCGGGTGCTGGTGCTGCGCGACGGTCTGGCGGCCGTCGAGGAGTCCGGGGACGCCCTCGCCCTGCTGGCTCCCGAGCAGGTGTGGGACCTCGGCCTGACCGTGCCGCAGGCGTCCGCAGGCGAGCCGGACGGCTGGATGTACCTGGGGCGCGACGACGCGGGTGTCCACTACCTCGCCCACCGCACCCATCGGCCGGTCGAGTCGGCCGGGTCCGTCGAGACTCCGGCCCCGGACGCCCCGACGGTCGAGGGGTCGGTGCTCGCCGACGGTGCGGGCGGTCTGCGGTTCGCGTCGCTGCGGGAGCTGGGGGCGCTGCTGTCGGCACGGGACGCCGGCCTGGCCACGACGGCGGTGGCTCTCGCGGCGTGGCACGCCACGCACCGGCACTGCCCGCGGTGCGGTGCACCGACGCGGGCCACCCAGGCCGGGTGGTCACGCACCTGCACGCGCGACGGGTCCGAGCACTACCCGCGCACCGACCCGGCGGTGATCATGGCGGTCGTCGACGCCGACGACCGGCTGCTGCTGGGTCACGCCGTGGCGTGGCCGGAGGGTCGGTACTCGACCCTGGCGGGTTTCGTGGAGTCGGGGGAGTCCTTGGAGCACGCGGTGCGCCGTGAGGTGCTCGAGGAGACGCAGGTGGTGGTGGGTGAGGTCGAGTACCGCGGCAGTCAGCCGTGGCCGTTCCCGGCCTCGCTCATGCTCGGGTTCCGCGCGCGTGCGCTGACCGTCGAGGTGACCCCTGACGGTGAGGAGATGGGCGATGCGCGCTGGTTCACGCGCGCCGAGCTCGCTGCGGAGGTGCGGGCCGGGCGGGTCGTCCCGCCGGGGCGGTCGTCGATCGCCCGGGCCCTCATCGAGGAGTGGTTCGGCGCGCGGCTGCCGACGGACTCCTGGACGGCCTGACCCCGCGCCACGGCCGCCGGGCGCCCAGACGGTCCAGGAAGCCCGGCGGCTCAGGTGAACGGACGGCTCAGTTGGCCAGGCGGTGGCGCACGTCCACCAGTGAGGGGTTCGTCAGCGCCGTGCCGTCGGGGAACACGACGGTGGGCACCGTCTGGTTGCCGCCGTTGACCGACTCGACGTACGCGGCGGCCTCCGGCAGGTTCTCGATGTCGACCTCGACGTAGCCGATGCCGGCCGAGTCGAGCTGCGTCTTGAGCCGGCGGCAGTACCCGCACCACGTGGTCGAGTACATGGTCACGGTGCCGGCCGGGGGCAGGGTCTGCGTCGTCATCGGTCCTCGTCTGCGTCGGGTCTGCTGTCGTCGGGGCGCCGGTTCGGCCCTCGGTTCCGTGGGCGCAAGCCGCCCTCCGGTCCGTGGTCGCGCACCGGCACCCTGCCACAACCCCCGCAGGCCGCGGATGCTTCCCCGGGCCTGCGGCGGCGGCCGTCGCTGTCGGTTCCGGCTGAGACACTGGGCGCGATGTCCGCCGACGCCCTGCTCGATGCCCTCGACCCCGACCAGCGGGAGGTCGCGCTGGCGTTGCGGGGACCCGTCTGCGTCCTGGCGGGCGCCGGCACGGGCAAGACGCGCGCCATCACGCACCGCATCGCCTACGGGGTCCGCACGGGCGTGTACCGCCCGGGCAGCGTGCTGGCGGTGACGTTCACGGCGAAGGCGGCCGGTGAGATGCGCGTGCGCCTGCGCGACCTGGGCGTCGTCGGGGTGCAGGCCCGCACGTTCCACGCCGCGGCGTTGCGCCAGCTCGGGTTCTTCTGGCCGAAGGTCGTCGGCGGCGCCCCGCCGCGGCTGGTGGAGCAGAAGGCGCCGCTGGTGGCCGACGCCGCCCGTCGCCTGGGCCTGGCGGTCGACCGCATCGGCATGCGCGACCTGGCGGCCGAGATCGAGTGGGCCAAGGTGTCCCTGGTCGTTCCCGACGAGTACGAGAAGGCCGTCGAGGCCATCGGCCGTCCGGTACCGGCCGGGTACGACGCGCAGGCCGTCGCCCGGCTGCTGACCGCCTACGAGGAGACGAAGTCCGAGCGTGGCGTCATCGACTTCGAGGACGTGCTGCTCGACCTGGCCGGCATGCTCGTGCAGCGCGGGGAGATCGCCGAGGAGGTCCGGGCCCAGTACCGGCACTTCGTGGTCGACGAGTACCAGGACGTCAGCCCGCTGCAGCAGTTCCTGCTGGACCAGTGGTTGGGGGGTCGTCACGAGCTGTGCGTGGTGGGCGACCCGAGCCAGACCATCTACTCGTTCGCCGGGGCCAGCCCGTACCACCTGCAGACCTTCGCGCAGCAGCACCCGCGGGCCACGGTGATCCGCCTGGTCCGTGACTACCGTTCGACCCCGCAGGTGGTGGGTCTGGCGAACCGGCTGCTGGCGCCCACGCGCCGGGCCGGCGGACCGCAGCCGTTGCAGCTGATCGCCCAGCGTCCCGACGGCCCGGACGTGCGCTTCACGGCGTACCCGGACGACGAGGCCGAGGCGCAGGGTGTCGCGCACCGCGTGGCGCGGCTGATCGCCGAGGGCATCGCTGCCCGGGAGATCGCGGTGCTGTACCGGACGAACGCGCAGTCCGAGGCGTTCGAGCAGGCGTTCGCGGCGAGCGGGATCGCCGCCCAGGTGCGTGGCGGTGAGCGGTTCTTCGCCCGCCGTGACGTGCGTGAGGCGATCGTGCTGCTGCGTGGCACGGCGCGGGCCGCGGACCCCGACCAGGCGATGACCGAGGTGGTGCGTGACGTGCTGCGCACCCGTGGCTGGGCGGAACGCGCACCCGAGGCGCGCGGTGCGGCGCGCGAGCGGTGGGACGCCATGCAGGCCCTGGTGACCCTGGCTGACGAGCT
Source organism: Cellulomonas soli (assembly GCF_052036975.1). Taxonomy (GTDB): domain Bacteria; phylum Actinomycetota; class Actinomycetes; order Actinomycetales; family Cellulomonadaceae; genus Cellulomonas; species Cellulomonas soli_A. The sequence goes on along the minus strand of NZ_JBQIAR010000011.1, from coordinate 17,846 downwards.
GGCCCAGGCCCGCGCGCAGGACGGCCGCACCGCGACGGTCGCCGACCTGGTCGCCGAGCTCGAGGAGCGCGCCGCCACGCAGCACGCCCCGACGGTCGACGGGGTCACGTTGGCGTCTCTGCACGCAGCCAAGGGCCTGGAGTGGGACGCGGTGTTCCTGATCGGCCTGTCCGAGGGGCTGGTGCCGTTCGCGTTGGCCGGCACCGAGGCGGAGCTGGCCGAGGAGCGCCGGCTGCTGTACGTCGGGGTCACCCGGGCCCGGTCGCGGCTGGAGCTGTCGTTCGCGGGTGCGCGGTCACCCGGCATGCGCGCGGTGCGCCGCCGCAGCAGGTTCCTCGACGGGTTGTGGCCGCAGGGCGACGCACCCGTGGCACGTGGCCGTGCGGGCCGCGCGGGGCAGCGTGCCGCTGCGGTCGACCTGCAGCAGCGTGCCGTCCCGCACCCCGGGGTCGTCGACGGGCTGACCCGCTGGCGCCGACGCACGGCCGAGGAGCTCGGGCGGACCACCACGAGCGTCCTGTCGGACGCGGCGCTGACGGCGGTGGCGAGCCGCCGACCGGCCTCGCTCGCCGAGCTGGGAGAGGTGCCCGGCATCGGTGCCAGGACCTTGGGTTCCTACGGCGCGGAGCTGCTCGACGTGGTCCGTGAGGCGACCGCGTCATGATCCGCGAAAACTGCTGCGAATAATCGGTTGTCCTGCGTCGTGGCACCGTCCTAGGGTGTTCCACGTCCTTGTTGAGCAGGCCAGCGCGCTGAGCGCGCCGGGTCCGAACCGGAGAGGGGGTGGGTGCAGTCATGAAGAAGTTCACGGTGATCACGTCGTCGACCACGCCGGTCGCGTTCGTCCCGCGTCCTCTCGCGCCCATCGGCGCCCGGTTCCAGGGGCGTTCTCTGTCAGTCACCGGCCTTGCCGGCACGACTGGACGCCTGCGTGGCTACCCCTTCGGTGTCACGGCCGATCCCTTCGACTCGCACGGAGCTCCACTGCTCTGACCTGACACAGGTCAGCCCAGGCCGCGGACTCCGTACCGGATCCGCGGCCTTGTTGTTTCTCCCGTCTCCTCGGGATGAGCACAGGTCCGCCGGTCCGCCCCGACGCACCAGCTCATCAGCAAGGACACCAGGAGGACATCGTGCGGCTCACGACGCTGCTCGACACCGACCGGGTCGGCTCCGGCCCATGGCCATCGACCCTCACCACCGACACGTCGACCGCGGTTCCCGCACCGACGGCCGAACGTTCCACCGTCGACGACCGTCGGCAGTTCAACCGCCTCGTCGCGGGCCTCATCCCGTGCCGGGTCAACGACTCCGAGCTGTGGTTCGCCGAGCGCACGGCCGAGGTCGAGCGCGCCAAGGCGCTCTGCCGCGAGTGCCCCCTGATCGACGGGTGCCTGGCGGGCGCCCTCGAGCGGGAGGAGCCGTGGGGCGTCTGGGGCGGTCAGGTCTTCGTGGCCGGCGCGGTCGTGGCGACCAAGCGAGGCCGCGGCCGCCCGCGCAAGGACGCGTCCGAGGCCGCATGACCGGCAGGGCCGGGGCGTTCGCCGCCGAGCAGGTCGGCTCGGGGCAGGTCGGTCCCCGGCAGGGCGGTGCACCCGCAGGTGGGGTGCACCGCCCAGCTGCGCGTCCGGGGGAGCGCGTCGGGCACGGCGATCTCGATCGTCGCTGAACGCGTACGTGGGGTGCAGCCGTCGAGCACGGCCAGCACGTCGGCTGCGGCCACGGCCGCCGCCATGGAGCTGACGACGGTCGGTTCACCGAGCTGGGCAGCACCACTGCGCGCCGCGGCGCCGCGACCAGGTCCGGCGAGCTGGGCGGCGACGACGGGCCAGGCCGGGTCGAGGTCGACCCGGTGCAGGTCGAGGCAGCGCAGGCACGCACCGGGTGCGTCCGCCTCGGGCTGCACGAACGGTCCGACCATGACATCGGCCTCACGGACCACCACGGACAGGTGGGGGACGCCCGACAGGAGCAGCACCTGCGCCCGTTCGGGTGCGGCGGCGCCGTGCTCGACCACCACCAGGACGTCGGGCGAGCTCGTGGCGCCGAGCTGGATCCCGGGGGACACGTCGCGCAGGATCCGCGCGGCCGCGGTGGCGCGCACCGACCCGGCGTCGCTCCACCGGTAGCCGGCGGGGCCGACGTCGGCCGAACGGACGAGACGGTCGTCGTCGATGACGAGCGTGCCGACGCCCGAGGCGGCCAGCGTCACGGCGAGGCCCAGCCCGGTGGGGCCGAGCCCGACCACACCGACGGTGCACTGCTCACGTGCACGCAGCAGCGTGCCGGCGTCGACCGTGCCACGGGCCAGGCTCGCACCGGCGGCCTCGACAGCTGCCGGGCCGGGCAGGGTGCGCTCCTGGTCGGTCTCGGTGGTCAGGCCGGCGTCGTGCAGCGCGGTCACGAGCGTCTGCATGCGTTCGGGGGAGATGCCGCGTCGCCGGGTGAGCGTCCGCAGGTCGGTCAGGGCGTCGGTGTCGGTGAGCGCGTCGACCTCGGCGGGGTGCAGGTCGCCGAGCAGGACTGCCCACCGTGGGTCCGTGCCGACCTGGACCTCGGTGCTGGTGCGGCGCAGGACGCGCAGCCCTGGGCGCAGGCGGACGGTCATCGGTGCTCCCCTCGTCGTCGACGGGCGGAACACTCTCACGCGGTCCCGGCACGACGTCCGGGGTCGTCCACAGGGGTGGACACGCCGGAGGGGCGCCACCCGTGACGGGTGAGCGCCCCTCCAGGACGAACGGGTCGGCAGCCGGTGACTCAGGCCTTGCCGAGGATGCGGTTGAGCTTGGTGCTGCACACGGGGCAGGTGGCCTTGGCCATCCGGCGACCCGACTCGGAGATCACCACGTCGCCCTCCGCCTCGCGCTTCTCCTTGCACTTCACGCAGTAGAACTCACCGGCGTACGTCTCGGCCATCCTGGGTCTCCTTCGGTGTCCTTGCACCGGTCGGGGACCACCGGCCGGCGGCGCTGGGCTCGTGCAGGGGCGCCCGCGCGCGGCCCACAGTAGACCGCACGGACGCCGGCGGGGGACGACTTCGCGGGTGACTCGCCGAGGCCCGCGGCCTGCGTTTCCGTGACGGTGGGGGTGCCAGGGACTAGCGTTCGGCTGGTGCACCCCACGCACGACCTGGCGCAGGTCGAGGTCCGCCGCTCGCGACGTCGCGCGCGGACCGTCACCGCCTGGCGCGAGGGTGAGCGCACCATCGTGGCCATCCCCGCGCGGTTCACGCGCGCCCAGGAGCACGAGTGGGTGCGGCGCATGCTGGTGCGGCTGGCCGCGCAGGAGCGTCGACGCAAGCCGTCGGACGGCGAGCTGGCCGACCGGGCCGCCGAGCTGTCGGCGCGGTACCTGGGTGGGCGTGCCGTGCCGACGAGCGTGACGTGGTCGACGAACCAGGAGCGGCGCTGGGGGTCGTGCACACCCTCGGACGGCACGATCCGCATCTCCGACCGCGTGCGGGGCATGCCGCGGTGGGTGCTGGACTACGTGCTGCTGCACGAGCTGACGCACCTGCTGCACGCCGGTCACGGGCCGGAGTTCTGGGCCGAGCTGGACCGGTACCCGCGCACGGCGCGGGCCCGGGGGTTCTTGGAGGGCTACACGTACGCCGGGGAGCGGCCGACGGGTGGCGCAGCGCGCGACGAGCACGACGACCCGCACGAGCACGACGACCCGCACGACGAGGTCGAGCTGGCCGTGGACGACGCGCAGACCGCGCACTGACCGGCGGCCCAGGCGGCCCGCGCTACGGCGTGCCCTGCTGCCCGCCGTCCGGCCCGGGGTTCCGTTCTCCGTCCGGCCCCTCGTCCGGACCCCCGCCGAGGATCTCGGCGAGCGCGCGGTCCAGGTCTGCCGACTCGTCGACCGCTGCCACCCGGCGGGCCGTGTAGCCACTGGGGTCGTCGAGATCCTCGACGGTCGGCAGCAGGTCGGGGTGGTCCCACACGGCGTCGCGGGCGCTCGTGCCACCGTCACGCCCGATCTGCGCCCACAGGGCCGAGGCCTCCCGCAGGCGTCGAGGACGCAGCTCGAGCCCGACGAGGGTGGCGAACGTCTGCTCCGCCGGTCCACCGGCGGCCCGGCGACGGCGGATCATCTCGCGCAGCGCCACGGTGTGCGGCAGGTGCGGCATCGCGGCCGAGGCAGCGACCTCGTCGACCCAGCCCTCCACGAGGGCTAGGGCCGTCTCGAGCCGCTCGAGCGCGGCCTGCTGCGTGGGGGTGGTGTGCGGGGCGAACACGCCGCCGGACAGGGCCTCGCGCAGGGCGTCGGCGTCCGAGGGATCGATGGAGCGCACGGCCTCCTCGAGCTGGTCGACGTCGATGGTGATGCCCCGGGCGTACGTCTCGACGATGCCGAGCAGGTGCGCGCGCAGCCACGGCACGTGCGTGAACAGGCGCGTGGCGGCGGCTTCGCGCAGGGCGAGGAACAGGCGGACCTCCTCGCGCGGGGCGTCGAGCCCCTCGGCGAAGGCGTCGACGTTGCTGGGCACCAGTGCCGGGGCCGGGCGGTCGAGCAGGGGCAGGCCGATGTCGGTGGTGCCGAACGTCTCGCGGGCCAGGGTGCCCGCGGCCTGACCGACCTGCATGCCGAAGACGGCGGAGCCGAGCCGGCGCAGCATGGCGGAGGGGTCGGGGGCGATGCCGCCGGGCAGCTGTCCGACGTCGAGCCCCTCGGCGAGCGCCCCGCCGAGCGTCTGGGCGAGTGCGACCGACAGCGAGGAGGCGACGGGTTCGCTGAGCGTGCGCCAGGTGGGCAGGGTCGCCTCGACCCACTCGGCGCGGCTCCAGGCCCGTGCGGTGCCGGTCGAGGGCGGCAGGTCGGTGGCGGCGTCGAGCCACAGCTCGGCGACCGACAGGGCCTCGAGAGTGGCCTGCGACTGCGCGGGGGTCAGCGACGGGTCGCCCCCGACGGAGGCCTGCTGCCGGGCCAGGTCGTGGGCGACCTGCCAGTTGACGGGCTCGTCGCCGCCGGAGGACAGCAACTGCTGCATCTGCGCGAACACGGCCCGCAGGGCCTGGGGGTCGTCCGGCAGACCGGACTGCGCCGCCAGCGCGGAGGGGTCCAGGCCGCGGGCGCGCATCTCCGCGATGGCCTCGTCGGCGGCCGGTCCGAGCACCGAGCGCAGCATCTGCTCCCAGGCGGACTCCTCGGATCCGCCCGATCCTGGTGCGGCGGGGCTGTCGGGGCTCATGGGTGCCTCCTGCGACGATGAGACCGACGGGGGGCGCCGGAGTGCGTCCACGGTAACCACGGGTATCCGGGTCGAGGGAGGGTGGACGCGGTGGTTCGCTCAGGGCGCAGCGGCGTGGTCGTCGTCGGCCAGGGGCCCGTGGTCGCGGCGCTCGCGGCCGGTGACGGGCCTGCGTGGCGCGTGCTGGACGACGTGCCCGAGGACGCGCGGGCTGCGTTCGAGGGTGCCGAGGCGGTGGTGCTCGTGGCGCACGGCGGCGACCTGACGGCCCTCGCCGGGGTGGCCGGCGTACCGGTGCGTGAGCGGCGTGCCGCCGCGGTGGCCCGGGTGCGTCGGACGCTGGACGGCGCCCGCGCCGCCGGGGTGCCGCACGTGGTGGTCGTCTCCTCGGCGACCGTGCACGGTGCGTGGGCCGACCGGCCGCCGATCCGCGACGAGGACCAGGTGCTGCCACCGGAGGAGTCCCAGGACGGTCTGGTGGGCGACCTGCAGGCCGTGGAGGTCGAGCTGGCGCGCGGGCGGCGGCGCACGCCGCTGCTGACGGTGCTGCGCCCGGCGGCCCTGGTCGGCCCGGGGGTCGACACGATGATCACGCGCCACTTCGAGGCGCCGCGGCTGCTGACGGTGCGCGGCGCGGCGCGCGAGTGGCAGTTCTTGCACGTGGAGGACCTGGCCCGTGCGGTCCGCCTGGTGATCGACCAGCGGCTCGGCGGCACGTTCACGCTGGGCGCGGACGACGTGCTCAGCCCCGAGCGGGTCCAGGAGGTCTCGGGCATGCGCCGCATCGAGCTGGCGGCGGTGACGGCGTTCGGCACGGCGGAGCGGCTGCACCGGGTGGGGGCGTTGCCGGCGCCGTCGTCGGAGCTGGCGTACGTGGTCTACCCGTGGACGGTCACGTCGCACGGGTTGCGCGCGGCCGGGTGGCAGCCGCAGTGGTCGGGCGAGGAGTGCCTGCAGGTGCTGCTCGACGGCGTGCGGGGGCGCCTGGGTGTGGGTGGGCGTCGGTTGGGCACGCGGGACGCGGCGGCGCTGGGGGCGGCCGGTGCGGCGGTGGCGCTGATCGGCACGGCGGCGGTGTGGCGCCAGGCCCGGGCCCGACGTAGGGGATGATCGGGGCGTGGCCGACCAGCACACCCCTGCCGCTGTCCCTGACGAGCACGACCAGCCCGACGCCCCCGACGTCCCGGGTGCCGGCGACGAGCAGGACGAGTCCGACCTGGTCGGACCGGCACCGCGCACCAGCCCGCGTGCGCTGACGTTGTCGATCGGCATGCTGCTCACGGCGGTGCTGCTCGCGGTGCTGGTGGCGTTGCCGGCTCCGTACGCGGTCAGCAGCCCCGGCCCCACGCGGGACGTGCTGGGCGACGTGGCCGGCGTCGCGCTCATCACGATCGACGGTGCGCAGACCTACGACTCCAGCGGTGAGCTGCGGCTGGTGACGGTGTCCTCGACGGGCGGTCCGGGGTACCCCTCGGCGGTGTCGCGGGTGCTGCGCGGCTGGTTCGACCCCTCGACCGTGGTGCAGCCCGTCGAGCTGGTGTTCCCGCCCGAGGTCTCGCAGGACGAGATCAGCCAGGAGAACACCGCCGCGATGGTCTCCTCGCAGGAGAACGCCACGGTCGCCGCCCTGACCGAGCTCGGGCACGAGGTGCCCGCGGTGCTCACGGTGGCGGGCACGGTGGAAGGCACGGATGCGGCAGGCAAGCTCGAGCAGGACGACGTGATCCTCGCGGTGGACGGCACCACGTTGACCACGTACACCCAGCTGATCGACCTGCTGGGCGACGTGACGCCGGGGGACACCATCACGCTGACGGTGTCGCGCGGGGGCGAGGAGGTCGACGTGCCGATCGTCACGGGTACCAGCGCCGACGGCCGCGCGCAGATCGGCGTGTTCATCGACCCGGAGTTCGACCTGCCGGTCGACGTGTCGATCAAGATCGACGACATCGGCGGGTCGAGCGCGGGGACCATGTTCGCGCTGGGGATCATCGACAAGCTCACCCCGCAGGACGAGGCGAACGGCCAGGTCATCGCAGGCACCGGCACCATGGACGTCACGGGTGAGGTCGGTCCGATCGGTGGCATCCGGCAGAAGATGGCCGGTGCGCTGCGCGACGGTGCGGCGTGGTTCCTGGCACCGGCGTCCAACTGCGACGAGGTCGTCGACCATGTGCCGGACGGTCTGCGCGTGGTGAAGGTCGAGACCTTGCACGAGGCGCGCGAGGCCATGACCGCGATCGGTGCAGGGACGGCCGACGACCTGCCGACCTGCACCGCGCAGGACGTGCCCGCCGCCGGCTGACGCGACGGCCCTGCGCTACCTGCCGTCGGGCACGTCGTCGGGGCCCCGCCGCGTCAGGCCAGCGTGGCCCGGACGGCCTGCACGAGCCCTGGGACCAGGTCCGGGCCGTGCCCGACCTGGTCGTCGGTGTCGTGCGTGCGGGCACGCAGCGCGCACCACGCGGTGCCGTCGCGCAGCGCACCGACCGCGATCCGCACGTCGGTGCGCTCGGGGTGGGCCATCAGGTACCGCAGTGCCTCGTCGGGGTCGTCCGGCATGGCGGCCTCGGCCTGCGGGGGCAGCACGACACGTTCGACCGTCACGGCCATCCCGTCGACGGTCGCCGGCCAGGACAGCGCCGCGAGCAGGCTCTCCAGGTCGTCGGCGTCGGGCAGGCCCTCCTGCTCGACCGACGTCAGGTGCCACGGTTCGACGCGGGCCGCGGCCAGCACCTGCGCGTCGAGCTGGTCGGCCAGGCCGGGCGAGGCCTCGAGCGCGGCCTGCGTGCGCACGAGGGCGAACACCCGCACGGGGGCGTCCCAGCCGGCCGCGGCGACGTGGTGCTCGATCTCGCGCACGGCGTCGGCGAGGGCGCTCTGCTGCGGGGAGCGCGGCGAGGCGGGTGTCGTCGCGGGGGTGGAGGGCGCAGCGGGTGCGGAGGAGGTGTCGCTCACCCGGCCATCGTCCCATCCGCCTGTGGGAACCTGTGAACCTCACGGGGCGTTGTCCTCGGCAGCAACGATCCACCGTCGGCGCCCGGCAACGGGGTCGGCATCGAGGATGAGGACCGCACGTGACCTTCGCCAGCCCGCCTCCGAAGCCCCGGCCCGTGCCCGGGCGCCGTCGCAGCCCGCTCGGGGCCACGATCGCCGTCCTGGTCGGTCTGGTCGTGCTCGTCCTGCTGCTCGCACAGGTGTGGACCGAGGTGCTGTGGTACCAGCAGCTGGGCTTCGCCGAGGTGTTGTGGACCGAGTGGGGCACGCGCGCGGTGCTGTTCGTGCTCGGGTTCCTGATCATGGCCGGGGCCGTGGCGGGCAGCCTGAGCTACGCCTACCGGTCGCGCCCGGTGTACGCGCCGTCCACGCAGGAGCAGGCGAACCTCGACCAGTACCGCGAGGCCATCGAGCCCCTGCGGCGGTTGGTGATGATCGTCGGGCCGGTGGTGCTGGGCCTGTTCGCCGGTGCGGCGGCCTCGCAGCAGTGGTCGAGCATCCAGCTGGCGCTGCACGGCAGCTCGGTGGGTCAGGTCGACCCGCAGTACGGGATCGACCTGGGCTTCTACCTGTTCACGTTGCCGACGTTGCGGTTCGCCGTCTCGTTCCTCATGGCCGTCACGATCCTGTCGGGCATCGGCGCCCTGGCCACGCACTACCTGTACGGCGGGCTTCGCATCGGCGGCGGCTCGGCGACCCCGCGCACCACGCGGGCGGCGCGGGTGCACCTGTCGGTGGTGGGTGCGCTGCTCATGGTGCTCATCGCCGCCAGCTACTGGCTGGACCGGTACTCGATCCTGACCAAGGCCGGCGCGAAGTTCGAGGGTGCGGCGTTCACCGACGTGCACGCGGTCATCCCGGCCAAGGCGATCCTGGCGGGCATCGCGGTGTTCGTGGCCGTCACGTTCATCATCACGGCGATCCGCGGCAACTGGCGGCTCCCGCTGATCGGTGTGGGGCTCATGGTCGTCGCGGCGATCGCGGTCGGCGGCATCTACCCGGCGATCGTGCAGCGGTTCCAGGTGGCCCCGAACCAGCAGGACGCCGAGGCGCCGTACATCCAGCGCAACATCGACGCGACGCTCGACGCCTACGACATCGACCCGGAGTCGGTGACGACCACGAGCTACGACGCGAAGGTCACCGCCGAGCCGGGTGCGTTGCGGGCGGACGCCGAGACGGCCGCCTCGATCCGGTTGCTCGACCCGCAGATCGTCAGCCCGTCGTTCAAGCAGCTCGAGCAGATCCGCGCGTTCTACAACTTCCCCGACACGCTGTCGGTGGACCGCTACGAGGTGGACGGCGAGTCGCGCGACACGGTGATCGCGGTGCGCGAGCTGGACCTGGACGGGTTGTCCGGCGAGCAGCGCAACTGGACCAACGACACGACCGTGTACACCCACGGGTACGGCGTCGTCGCGGCGTACGGCAACACGACCGGTGCCCGTGGCGCTCCCGAGTTCTGGGAGAGCGGCATCCCCTCGACGGGTGGCATCGGCGAGTACGAGCCGCGCATCTACTTCGGCCAGCAGTCGCCGGCGTACTCGATCGTGGGTGCCCCGGAGGGCTCGGGCGACTGGGAGCTGGACTACCCGGACGACGCCTCGGGCGGTGCGATCAACACGACGTTCCCCACGCAGGACGTCTCCGCGGGCCCGTCGATCGGCTCGTTCTGGAACAAGCTGCTGTACGCGGTCAAGCTCGGTGACGAGCAGCTGCTGTTCTCCGACCGCGTGAACAGCGAGTCGCAGATCCTGTACGACCGTGACCCGGCCACCCGCGTCGAGAAGGTCGCGCCGTACCTGACGCTCGACGGCCGCGTGTACCCGGCGGTCGTGGACGGTCGCGTCGTGTGGATGATCGACGGCTACACCACCTCCGACCAGTACCCGTACTCGGCATCCCGTTCGCTCGAGGACGCCACCACGGACTCCCTGACGGTGCAGTCGGCCTCGGTCGAGGCGCTGCAGCCCGAGACGGTCAACTACATCCGCAACTCGGTGAAGGCCACGGTCGACGCGTACGACGGCTCGGTCACGCTGTACGCGTGGGACGCCGAGGACCCGATCCTGCAGGCGTGGCAGGAGGTCTTCCCGACCTCGTTGAAGCCGATCTCGGAGATCAGCGGCGACCTGATGAGCCACATCCGGTACCCGGAGGACCTGTTCAAGGTGCAGCGCACCCTGCTCGGCCGCTACCACGTGACCGAGCCGGCGCAGTTCTTCTCCGGCAACGACTTCTGGACGACGCCGGACGACCCGACGGTCACCACGACGTCGGTCGCGCAGCCGCCGTACTACCTGACGTTGCAGATGCCCGGGCAGGACGCGGCGAGCTTCTCGCTGATGTCGACGTTCATCCCGGCCGGTGGCAACGCCCGCAACGTGCTCACCGGGTACCTGGCGGTGGACGCGGCTGCCGGGTCGACAGCCGGCGAGATCGCCGAGGGGTACGGCCAGATGCGCCTGCTCGAGCTGCCACGCGACTCGACGGTGCCCGGACCGGGCCAGCAGAACAACAACTTCACCACCGACCCCACGGTGTCCACCGAGCTGAACATCCTGGGCCGCGGCGACTCGTCCGTGGTGCGCGGCAACCTGCTGACCCTGCCCGTCGGCGGCGGCCTGCTGTACGTGCAGCCGGTGTACCTGCAGTCCTCGAGCGGCACCAAGTTCCCGCTGCTGCAGCGGGTGCTGGTGGGCTTCGGTGACAGCATCGGGTTCGCCCCGACGCTGGACGAGGCGCTCGACCAGGTGTTCGGCGGCGACTCGGGCACCGATGCCGGCGACGCGGGCACCGACCCCGACGCGGGCACCGACACCGGGACCGATCCGGGCACCGACACCGGGACGGACCCCGGCACCGCGACGCCCGCGCCGACCCCGACGGACACCCCTGCGGCCACCGACGCACGCGCTCGGCTGCAGGCGGCCCTGGGGGAGGCCAACCAGGCGATCCAGGACGGGCAGGCGGCGCTGGCCGACGGTGACTTCGCCGCGTACGGCGAGGCGCAGGACCGTCTCGACCAGGCGCTCGCGGATGCCATCGCGGCCGAGGCCGAGCTGGACCAGTAGCCGGTCCCGCTCGTCGCACCGTCACCGGCGCGTATCCCTCACAGGGGGTGCGCGCCGGTGGTGTCTGCGGGGTCGGTGGCCTCGACCAGGGTGCGCACCAGCGGGTGCCACGGCCGCTGCGAGGGACCGGTGAGCACCAGCTCGCGCGCACGGGTCGGTGCGAGCGGCACCATGACCAGCTCGGGAGGCAGCATCGCCCCGCCGAGGCTCGGCATGATCGACACCCCGATGCCCTCGGCGACCATGCGGACCAGCGTGGCGAGCTCGCGCACGTGCTGGGCGGGCCGGAACGAGAGGTCCGCGTCGGCGTGCAGCCGCCGCACCTGCGCCTCGCAGCCGCCCTGGGAGACGAGCAGCCCGTCCTGCCCGAGCTCGGCCAGGTCGATGACCTGTTCCTCGGCGTACGGGTGGTCGCGGCGCACGATGGCCCGGTAGTCGTCGCGGGCGACGACCCGCCCGCCGTCGGGCACCGGCCGCGGGTCGACGAGGATCGCCGCGTCGACGGTGCCGACCTCGAGCCAGCGGGGCATCTCGTCGTCGTCGCCCTCGAACACCTGCACGCGCACGTCGGGCAGCCGCGTGGACCAGTCGCGCAGCAGCCGCGGCAGCAGGCCCTGGCAGACGGTGGGCACGGCGGCCAGGCGCACGGTGCCGTCGGCGCGGCCGGCGAACGCGGCCTGTTCGGCAGCGAACGCGTCGGCGGAGGCCAGTGCGGAGCGGGCGTGGGGGAGCAGCCGGTGCGCCAGCGCGGTCGGGGTGGCCCCGCCGCTGCGGTCGACGAGCGGTCCGGGGCCTTCGCGCTCGAGTGCGGCCAGTGCGTGCGAGACGGCGGACTGGCTGATGCCCAGCGCGGTGGCGGCCTGGGTGAACGACCCGGTGTCGACCACGGCGACGAGCACACGCAGCTGAGCGAGCGTCGGCATGAGGGGAATCTATCAAGCCATGAGCCAGATGCACTTGCTTCATGTCACTGCCCGCCGCGACGATGAGCCCACACGAAGGAGGGCCCGTGGACACCCAGCAGGACCGGCGCACCGCCGCCATGTACGTGACCCTCGCCGCGGTGTGGGGGTCGAGCTTCCTGCTCATCAAGGTCGCCCTCGACGGGCTCGCCCCCGCCCAGCTGGTGCTCGGACGCCTGGTCTGCGGTGCGCTCACGTTGGTCGTCACCATGCTCGTCACCCGACGCCGCTGGCCCCGAGGGCTGGCCGTCTGGGGGCACCTGCTCGTCGTGGCCCTCGTGCTGTGCGTCGTACCGTTCCTGCTGTTCTCGTGGGCCGGCCAGTACCTGCCGTCCGGGCTGTCCAGCATCTACAACGCCTCCACCCCGATCATGACCGCGATCGCCGCCGGCGCCCTGCTGCCCGGCGAGCGACTCGACGGCCGCCAGCGCCTCGGCATCGGGGTCGGCGCGCTCGGCGTGGTCGTCATCGTCGGCCCGTGGTCCTACCTGGGCGACGCCGCCCTCGACGGCTCCCTGCCCGCGCAGCTCGCCTGCCTCGGTGCGACCGCCTGCTACGGCCTGGGCATCACCTGGATGCGTCGGTTCGTGCAGGGGCGCGGCCACGACTCCGTCACCGTCGCCGCCTCCCAGGTCAGCCTGGCCGCCGTGGTCATGGTGCTGCTCGCGCCGTTCCTCGGCGGCTTCGGGTCGGCGGACCTGACCGGGCCGGTGATCGCCTCGACCGTCGCGCTCGGTGCGCTCGGCACCGGCCTGGCGTACGTGTGGAACACGCGCGTCATCGAACGGTGGGGGGCGCAACGCTCCTCCACCGTCACGTACCTGACCCCGGTGGTCGGGGTGCTGCTCGGGGTGCTCGTGCTCGACGAACGACTTCAGTGGAACGAACCCGTCGGGGGGCTGCTCGTGGTGCTGGGGATCCTGGTCGCCCAGCGGGTGCTCGGACGTTCGCGCACGCACGTGGTCGAGGCGGCTCCGGCTGCCGTGGCAGAGGCGTCGGCCTCGGTCGCGCAGGCCTCCACCGGGGGCGATTTGGACCAGGTCCGCGCCTGACGTATGGTTGAGACACCGACGCGGGGTGGAGCAGCTCGGTAGCTCGCTGGGCTCATAACCCAGAGGTCGCAGGTTCAAATCCTGCCCCCGCTACTTGTGAAGTAGCAGTCCAGAGGCCCTTTCTCCCTTCGGGGAGGGAGGGCCTCTGGCGTTGCCGGGGCGTGATGTGGGCAGTCCTCATCGGCGGTTGCGAGCCGATCGGCAGGGATCTGGGCGGATCTGTCGCTCTGGTGACGAGCGTCCGCGTCCCAGCGTCCGTGTGTTCACGTCGGCCACTCGTGGTTGCGACTAGAGCGGGAGTGCGCGGTCCTGGACCACTGATCGCATGACGAGCGTCGAGTTGAGCCGCTGGACGCCGGGCAGGGCGGAGAGGTCCTTGTCGTAGAGGCGTTGGTAGTCAGCCAGGTCGCGAGCGATGACGCGCAGGAGGTAGTCGGGGTCGCCGAAGAGGCGCTGGGCCTGCAGGACGTTGGGCAGATCGGCGACCGCGGCCTCGAACGCGCTGATCGTGGTGAGAGTGGCCTCCCGCATGGTGACGAAGATCAGGGCCTCGAAGGTCAGCCCGAGGGCCTTCGCGTCCAGACGTGCGTGGTAGCCGGTGATGGCGCCTGCGCGCTCGAGCGCGCGCAGCCGTCGGTGGCACGGGGAGATGCTGAGCTGGACGCGCTCGGCGAGCTCGGTGAGGGTCTGTCGCCCGTCCCTCTGGAGTTCCGCAAGAATTGCGCGGTCAGTGGCGTCCATGCGTCAGATTCTTCCATGGTGCATCCGCTCGCGACGAGATGTTGGAACCACATTCGCCGAGTTCCCTCGTAGCCTTCCACCGTCATCCCAGATCGGGGTGCCGAGCGGGGGGACGGATCGGTGGACGGCGCGGACGTGCTGGGCTTCTGGGCAGTCTCGATCGTGTTCGTGCTCGCACCGGGCGCCGACTGGGCCTATGCGATCAGTGCCGGTATCCGGGGGCGCGTGATCTTGCCGGCCGTGGGCGGGATGCTCTTCGGTCACCTGATCGCGACGATGCTCGTGGCTGCCGGGGTGGGTGCCCTCCTCGCGAGCGCGCCTGACCTCCTCGGGGTACTCAGGATCGCGGGCGGTACCTACCTGCTCTGGCTCGGGATCATGACGTTCACCCGACCGGCTGCACCGCACGAGAGCGCGCAGTCGGTTGCCGGGAACTCTCGGGCGCGGTGGCTGTGGAAGGGGATCGGCGTGAGCGGTCTGAACCCGAAGGTCATGTTGCTGTTCCTCGCCCTGCTTCCGCAGTTCACGTCCCGCGCGGCCGCGTGGCCTGTGTGGGCCCAGAGTGCGGCCCTCGGGCTGCTCCACGTCGCCACGTGCGCCGTCGTGTACCTCGCCGTCGCCGTGACGGCCCAACGGGTGCTGGCCGCGCGCCCGGCGGCCGCGAAGCTCGTCTCGCGGGTGTCCGCGGTCGTCATGGCCGCGCTCGGCGCCGCACTCGTCGTCGAGCAGCTGCTCGTCTAGTGCTCGACCTCCACCACCCCCGCCCCGACACCAAGGAAACACCGATGGATGCCCTGACCCTGCACACCACGTTCTCGGAACTGACCACACCTCACGTCGCGGACGCATGCCTGCGGATCGGCGTCCCGGTGCGCTGCGCCCCCGCATCCCTCCGTCCGCTGTGGTCCGGCATCCACCTCGCCGGACCCGCACGCCCGGCACGACACAGCGGCAGCGTCGACGTGTTCCTCGAGGCACTCGAACGCTCCACGCCGGGAGAGGTCCTGGTCGTCGACAACGGCGGGCGCACCGACGAGGCCTGTGTGGGTGACCTCGTCGCCCTTGAGGTGGCGCAGGCCGGCCTGGCGGGGATCGTCCTGTGGGGCCTGCACCGCGACACCCCACAGCTGCGTGCGATCAACGTCCCGGTCCTGAGCCTGGGCGCCTACCCGAACGGACCCGAACGGCTCGACCCCCAGCCCGCCGATGCGCTCGACTGGGCCGCGTGCGGGACGCACACGATCACGGGCGACGACCTCGTGCTGGCCGACGATGACGGCGTCGTGTTCCTCCCGGCGGACCGAGCTGCGGAGATCGCCGCAGTCGCGACCCGCATCCGCGACACCGAGCTCCGTCAGGCCGCCCGCATGCGGCTCGGCACGTCGCTGCGCCAGCAGACTCGTTTCGCCGAGTACGTCGCCGCCCGCGCGCGTGACGGCGTGACCTTCCGCCAGCACCTGCGCTCGATCGACGCCGCGATCGAGGAGTGAACGACCGCGTCAGCCAGACGCCTCACGCGACTTGACGACCACGCTCGTCCTGCTGGGCGCCGCGACGCCGATCGTGGTCGGCGTGGTCGTGCTGGGGATCGCGTTGGTCGGCGAGCTGACCAGGCGGGCCTCATCGCCGGGCGGGCGGCTCGCCGCCGCGGTGGCGCCGTCGCCTGTCACAGCCGCTGGGTCGTCGGGTGGAGCGGTGAACCCGTTGGTGGGGGCGGGGGTGCAGCGCGCTCTCGGCGTCCTGCAGTCCATCACGGCGGTGGTCGCGTGCTTCGTGCCGTTGGCTGCGGGCCCCTACCTGCTGGTGACGGCTTGGTGGACGTTCGCGCAGCGACTGGTGCTGCGCCGCCGGTACCCCCTCGAGGCGGCCGCGGAGGCGCAGTAGGACCCGCTCCTCGGAGAGTGCCCCCGGGGCGCCGTCGACCGGTCGGCCGTCAGCGCGCGCGGGCGCCGTCCGTGACCAGCCTCAGGAGCTCGCCCACGGGGACGCCCGCCTCGAGCGGGTGACGGAAGGGCAGGTCGCCCCTGACCTGGTACCTGTTGCGACGGCCCACGCGTTCCGTGCGCACGTACCCCGCGTCCTCCAGCGTGCGGATGATGGCCTGCGTGGCGCGTTCGGTGATGCCGACCCGCGCGGCGATGTCGCGCAGCCTCGACTGGGGGTCGAGGGCGAGGCAGACGAGCACGTGGCCGTGGTTGGACAGGAACGTCCAGCTGGGGGTGCCCTCGTGCGTCGGTTCGACGGTCATGAACGCCAGCCTAGGACGCTGTGCAGATCACGTATTGCAGTGCAGGTGCGCTCGGGTGTCAGCGGGTCCTCCCGGTGAGCCGACGGCCGAGCTTGATGAGCTCCTCGACCGCCAGCACGGTCGTGGCGACGGCGGCGCTGACGGTCCACTGGGTCGCGTCCAGGGGGACGGTGTCGAAGACCGGGTTCAGGCCGGGCAGCTGCACGACGAGGACCTGCAGGACGACGACGGCGCCGAACGACAGCCACAGCCAGCGGTTGGTGAACAGGTGCCGGGTGAAGACGCTCTCGTGCTCGGCCCGGGCGTTGAGGGCGTTGAAGAACTGGAACAGGACGAACGTGGTGAACGCCATGGTCGCCCCTGTCGCGGCGCCGAACCTGTCGCCGGCCAGCGCGAGAACGGCGAGCGTGCCGGTGGCCATCACGGCGCCCGACCGGATCATCCGTACCAGTCGGGTCCGGCCGAGGATGCGGGCGGTGCGGGAGCGCGGCGGCTCGTCCATCAGGCCGGGCCGGGCGGCGTCGACTCCCAGGGCCATGGCGGGCGGGCCGTCCATGATGATGTTCACCCAGAGGACCTGGATGGCGGTCAGCGGTGCGGGCAGGCCGGCGACGGTGGCGCCGAGGAACGACAGGATCGCGCCGATGTTGGTGGAGAGCTGGAAGCGCACGAACTTCACCACGTTGTCGAAGATGGCGCGGCCCTCGCGCACGGCCTTGACGATGGTGGCGAAGTTGTCGTCCGTGAGGATCATCGCGCCGGCTTCCTTGGTGACCTCGGTGCCGGTGATCCCCATGGCGACGCCGATGTGGGCGCTGCGCAGGGCCGCGGCGTCGTTGACACCGTCGCCCGTCATCGCCACGATGTGGCCGCGCTCCGTCAAGGCCCGCACGATGGCGACCTTGTGCTCGGGTGCCACGCGCGCGAACACGCCGATGCCCTCGATGCGCGACCCCAGCTCCTGCGGGCTCATGCGGTCGAGCTCGGCCCCGGTGACCACCTCGCCCGGGATGCCGAGCTCCCGGGCGATCGCGGCAGCCGTGTCGCGATGGTCGCCGGTGATCATCTTCACGGCGACGCCGGCACGGTGGCAGAGCGCGATGGCGTCGCGGGCCTCGGCCCGAGGCGGGTCGGCGATGCCCACCAGGCCCAGGAAGGTGAGACCGGTCAGCCTGTCGCCGAGCGTGGCGGGGTCGCCCACCTCGTCGAGGAGGGTGGTCGCCACGCCGATCACGCGCAGGCCCTCGGAGGCCAGTCGGCCGATGTCGGCCTGGACGGCGGCCAGCCGGTCCTCGTCCATGGGGGCGATGCCGTCGGCCGTCACGACGAAGCCGCTGCGCGCCAGCAGGACGTCGGGAGCGCCCTTGAGGTGCACCCGGGCGCGCACACCCTCGGCGTGGGCCGTCGCCATGTACTTGTGGGCCGCGTCGAAGGGCACCTCGGCGATCCGGGGGTGCTCAGCCCGGAGCGCGTCGACGTCGAGGCCCGCCTTGGCCGCCAGCACCACGAGGGCACCTTCCGTCGGGTCACCGACGATGCCCGCGGGCCCGTCGTCCGTGGCGGTCATCACCGCGT
>NZ_JBQIAR010000010.1:0-146354 GCF_052036975.1 Cellulomonas soli | reverse complement strand
ATCGACTACTTGGCACACTGTTGAGTTCTCAAGGAACAGACGCGCATCCGATTCAGTCTCTCGACCTGCCCGGAGGCTTTCGTTGTTCTCAATCCTAGCAGATCTTCTCGGCTTCTTGTCAATTCGCATTTCCGCGAGACAATTGCTTTCGATGATCTTTGCTCTGCGATTCACCGAGGTGATTCTTCGAGCGGTTCCGAACCGTATCCTATCTTTCGGCTCCTCGCTGTTCGCGCTCTGCCGACCTTCAAGGGGTCCGACCCGCACCACTCGACGAGACGCACTGAGCGCCTCGTCTGAGATGTTCGGGGTTGTCCTGCCCGCTGAGACCAGCCACCCGGGCGAGGCCCTCGGTGTCTGTTCCTCCCTGCCGGGCGAACTCCGAGAACATTACGCGCGTGTTGCGGCGGGCGCAAATCGCGTCCGCGTGACCCCGGTCACGGACCTGGGACCCGCAGGAGGGACAGCGCCCGGAGCGTCGGCTCCTCGCCGTTCGTCCAGGTCAAGCGCCTCGGCCGGGTCCTTCTTCGGCGTGACGGCCATGTCGAAGGACCCGGCAAGCGGGCTCAGCGCTGCGCGTCGACCACGGCGAGCGTGCGCTTGCCGCGGCGGAGCACGGCCCATCGACCATGCAGGAGGTCGGCCGCCTCGAGCACCGCGTCCTCGGTCGCCACCCGGACGTTGTTCACCGACGCACCGCCCTCGCCGATGGCCCGTCGCGCCTCCGCCTTGCTGCGCACCACGCCGGCGGACGCCAGAAGGTCCGAGACCAGGTCGCCCGGAGCCCCCGCGGTGCGGGGCAGCTCGGCCACCGCCGCGGCGAACGTCGAGGCATCGAGATCGACCAAGGAACCGCGGCCGAAGAGCGCCTGGCTGGCGGCAACCACGGAGTCCGCGGCAGCCGCGCCGTGCACCAGGGCCGTCACGTCGTAGGCGAGAGCGCGCTGGGCCTCACGGGCCGCAGGGCGCTGGCGCACCGCCTCGGCCAGCTCCTCGATCTGCTCGCGCGACCGGAACGTGAAGACCTTCAGGTACGCCACCACGTCGGCGTCCTCGGCGTTCAGCCAGAACTGGTAGAAGGCGTACGCGCTCGTCAGCTCCGGGTCGAGCCACACCGTGCCGGACTCCGTCTTGCCGAACTTGGTGCCGTCCGCCTTGGTGATCAGCGGCGTGGTGACGGCGTGCACCGCCGTGCCCTCGACCTTGCGGATCAGCTCGACACCCGAGAGCAGGTTGCCCCACTGGTCGTTGCCTCCGGTCTGCAGGCTCACGCCGTACCGGCGGTGCAGCTCCAGGAAGTCCATGCCCTGCAGGATCTGGTAGCTGAACTCCGTGAAGCTGATGCCCTGCTCGCTGGTGAGCCGACGGGCCACCGTGTCCTTGGCGAGCATGGTGCCCAGGCGGTAGTGCTTGCCCACGTCCCGAAGGAAGTCGATCGCCGACAGCTGCGAGGTCCAGTCGAGGTTGTTCACCATCGTGGCCGGGTTCGGGCCGTCGAACCGCAGCAGCGGGGCGATCTGTCCGCGGATCCGCTCCACCCAGCCGCGCACCACGTCCGGCTCGTTGAGCGTGCGCTCCCCCGTCATCTTCGGGTCGCCGATCAGGCCCGTCGCGCCACCGACCAGGCCGAACGCCCGATGGCCTGCGTCCTGGAACCGGCGCACCGTGAGGATCTGCACCAGATTGCCGATGTGCAGGCTGGGCGCCGTCGGGTCGAAACCGCAGTACAGGCCCACGGGGCCGGCGTCGAGCGCCGCACGCAGTGCGTCAAGGTCGGTGGACTGCGCGATCAGGCCGCGCCAGGCCAGCTCGTCAAGGATGTGGTTCACAGGGAGGTCTCCAGGTCGGGGTCCGGACCCGCCGGGGCGGGCCGCAGGCGTGCAGGTCGCGTCAGGCCGACGTCGTCGCCCCTCACGGGGCGTCTACCGACGCCGGCGGCCGATACGCGGGCCGGTACGCGGACACGGTGCTCTCGTTGGTCAACCAGTAACGCCACGGATGCGTGCCGCCCTCGCCCGAGACGCCCACGCGCGGACCGCTCGCGTGCGCAGCCCGCACAGCGTTCTCGTAGCGGTGCAGGACGAGCGACCCGCCCGCCTCCGTCAGGTCGGCGCCGTTCGAGCGCAGGTCCAGGCCCAGGCACACCGCCAGCCGCGCCGGACCGCGGGCGAGCTGACGCTCGGAGTCGACCACGCCGACCGCCTCGCGGCGTCGACGCGCCAGCGCCACCCCCTCGACGACCTCGCCGGCGCGCAGCAGCACCGCCGCCGGGCGACCCGTCGGCTCGGCGACGACGTTCACGCAATGGTGCAGGCCGAGGTGCCGGTACACGTACAGGCGGCCTGGCTCGGCGAACATCACCGCGTTGCGGGCCGAGCGACCCCGGAACGCGTGAGAGCCCGGGTCGTCGGTGCCGCCGTAGGCCTCGACCTCCGTCAGCCGAACCGTGACCTCACCCTCGTCGGAACGGGACGTCAGGTAGGAACCGAGCAGGTTGAGGGCGACCTCGTGCACGTCACGGGCGTACCAGACGCGGGCGGGCACAGCCACGACCGCACCCGGGGTCGCCGCGTCGGGCACCCCCGACGGTGTCGGCTGCTCGCTGGTCACGGGGTCATCCTGCCGCACACCGGGCGCGACCCGCCCGACCGACCGGAGCCTGGTCGGCACGTCGCGGACCGACATGCTCCACGGCAGGACCCCGCACCCTCACCCGCCGACGGGACGGACGAGTCCGCCGAGCGCGTCCAGACGGACGTCGGCCCGCTCAGCCGTCCGCTCGACCGCGAAATGACGGTCCTCGTCCGCCATCCAGGCCACCCAGTGCGGCCTCGCCTGCTCGCCGTCGCGGGCAAGCCCTCGACGCAGTCGCAGCTCGGCTGGCGCCTGCACCCACACGCGCACCGACACGAACGGCTCGCACTCCCGGCGTGCCGCACCGCAACCCTCGAGGACCAGCACGTCCCGGACCGGGACGTCCACCCACTCGGCGAACCTCCCCGACGGCCAGTCGAAACGCTGGAAGCGGCCCGGCAGGCCGCGGTGCAGCGGTGCGAGCACCTGCGCAGCCAGGCGGGGCCACAACGAGCCCTCCAGGCCCGACCACCCCGCGTACAGGTCGTCGAGATGCACCACGTGCGCCGTGACGCCCTCACCGTCGAGGGCCTCTGCCAGCCGCCGTGCCGTCGTGGTCTTCCCGGAACCGGCCGGACCGTCGACGCACACCAGACGGGTGCGGCCCAGGCGCGGGCGAGCCGCGCACGTGCGCTGCACGAGCAGCGCCAGCGCCTCGCGCGCCGCAGCGCCGACCACCTCGCTCACAGCCACCCCCGGCCTCGGACCGCACCTCCGGTCGGCGGCGCGGGGTCCAGTGTGTCGTGGGCGGCGACGAACCCGCCCACGACCCACCGCACCGTGAGGTCAGACGTGGAAGGCCGAGACCAGACCGTCCAGGCGACCGAAGCCGGCAGACAGCGACGTCACCACCGCGCCCTCCCGCTCCAGCTCCCGCGAGGTCGCCGCGGTCGAGCCGGCCACGGCGGAGGTCTTCTGCGCGATCTCGCCGACACCCGACGCCGCCTCGGCCACACCGCGGGACATCTCCGCGGTCGTGGCCGTCTGCTCCTCGACTGCCGCCGCGATGGTCGACTGGTGCTCGCTGATCGCCGCGATGATCTCCGTGATCCGCCCGATCGAGTCGACCGCGGCCGTCGTGTCGGCCTGGATGGCCTCGATCCGACGACCGATCTCCTCCGTGGCCCGTGCCGTCTCGCCCGCCAGCTCCTTGACCTCGCCCGCGACGACCGCGAAGCCCTTACCGGCCTCCCCGGCCCGTGCCGCCTCGATGGTCGCGTTGAGCGCCAACAGGTTCGTCTGCTCCGCGATCGACGTGATGAGCCGAAGCACCGTGCCGATCTGGACGGAGGACTCACCCAGCCGCGCGACCGTGGTGACCGCCTCGCCCGCGACGTCCGAGGCATCCGCCGCCACCTTCACCGCCTCGCCCGTGCTGCTGGCGATCTCCCGGATCGAGGAGCCCATCTGCTCGGCGCCTGCCGCCACGGCCTGCACGGTCTGCGACACCTGGCCGGCCGCGGCTGCCACCGCCTGCGCCTCCTGCTCCATGCGGGTCGAGGTGGCCGTCAGCTCACGGTTGCCCTCGTCGAGCGCACGAGCGCCGCCGGTCAGCGCACCGACCTCCTGCGTGACGCCGTCCAGCGACGAACGCAGGGCGTCCAGGCCCGAGTCGAGCGCGCGCCCGGCCACACCGATCTGGTCGGCGTTGTCCAGGCGCGCGCGCACGGTCAGGTCGCCCCGCTCGACCGCCATCGCGACGGTGACCATCCGGTCCAGCTCCCGCGTCATCGACCGCGAGCCGATCCGGGCGAGAGTGAACCCGATGACCCCGGCCGCCACCGCGAGCGCAAGGATCGACGTGCGGGTCGACCGCGCCTGATCGGCCAGCGCGGTGGCATCACCGGAGTGACGTGTCATCGCAGCGATGCCGTTCAGCGCCACCAGCACCGTCGCGCCGAGCAGCACGACCATCACGGTCGCCAGCATCGCCACCTTCGCCCGGACGCTGCGGTCGGCGAACCAACGCTGCACCGGGTTCAGCCCGACCGTGTAAGGCATGACGTCGGGCTGGGACGTCGTGCGGACGGACGTGCTGGCGACGGAGTGGCCCATCGTTCGCTCCTCGGGGATCCGGTCGCGGGGGCGGCTGGCCCACCCCCGCTGTCCAGCGCCCGATCGGCCGGAACCGGGCCGTGATGAGGGGACTCAGGTCCCGGTCGTCCCGACCGGCGCGCTGCTCCACGCCCGCAGCTCCGCCACCCGTGCGCCCGCCGCCGCCAGCTGCTCCACGACCCGCACCGGGGCCGTACCGCCCGCGGCGTCACGGGAGCCCAGCGACCCCTCGACGGACAGCACCTGCCGAACCTGCGGGGTCAGGTGCACCGAGATCGCGGCGAGCTCGGCGTCCGTCAGCTCCCACAGCTCGATCGCCGGTGAGTGCTGCTCGCACGCACGCACGCACGCCCCCGCCACCTCGTGCGCGACACGGAACGGCACGCCCTGCCGGACCAGCCACTCGGCGATGTCGGTCGCCAACGAGAAGCCCTGCGGTGCGAGGGCCGCCATGCGCTCGGTGTCGAAGGTGAGCGTGGCGACCATGCCCGCGAAAGCGGGCAGCAGCACGGTGAGCTGGTCGACCTGGTCGAACACCGGCTCCTTGTCCTCCTGCAGGTCACGGTTGTACGCCAGCGGCAGACCCTTGAGGGTGGTGAGCAGACCCGTGAGGTCACCCACGAGCCGACCCGCCTTGCCGCGAGCCAGCTCGGCGACGTCCGGGTTCTTCTTCTGCGGCATGATGCTCGACCCCGTGGAGTAGGCGTCGTGCAGGCGCACGAAGCCGAACTCCTTGGTGGACCACAGCACGACCTCCTCCGCCAGCCGGGAGACGTCGACGGCGAGCATGGCGGCCACGAACGCGAACTCGGCCACCACGTCGCGCGAGGCCGTGCCGTCGATCGAGTTCTGCACCGGGCCGGCGAAGCCCAGCTCGGCGGCCACGGCCGCCGGGTCGAGGCCCAGCGACGACCCGGCCAGGGCGCCCGAACCGTACGGCGAGAGGGCCGCACGGCGGTCCCAGTCGACCCATCGCTCGACGTCGCGCAGCAACGGCCAGGCGTGCGCCAGCAGGTGGTGCGCGAGCAGCACCGGCTGCGCGTGCTGCAGGTGCGTGCGACCGGGCATCGGGGAGTCGCCCGCCGCCGCAGCCTGCGCCACGAGCGCATCGACGACGTCGAGCACGAGACCGGCCAGCGTGCGCGACTGCGTCCGCAGGTACATGCGGACCAACGTGGCGATCTGGTCGTTGCGCGAGCGGCCCGCGCGCAGCTTGCCGCCGAGGTCGGTACCCGCACGCTCGAGCAGACCCCGTTCGAGGGCCGTGTGCACGTCCTCGTCGTCCGGGCTCGGGCCGAACGCCCCCGAGGTGACGTCGGCGCGCAGGCGCTCGAGGGCGTCGACCATGCGGGCCACCTCGTCGTCCGAGAGCAGCCCCGCGCCGTGCAGCACGTGCGCGTGCGCCACCGACCCGGTGATGTCGTGGTCGGCCAGGCGCCAGTCGAAGTGCGTCGAACGGGACAGGTCGGCCAACGCGGCCGCCGGGCCCGAGGCGAACCGCCCACCCCACAGGGCGAGCGGTCCGGCCTCGGGAGCCGACATGGCCTCAGGCGCGGGGACCTGCTGGTCAGGCACCGGTGATCCCGCCCTGGTCGCCCAGGTCGACGCCGTTGCCGAAACGCACGTCGCGCGCGGCGGCCAGCTTCGAGCTCAGACCGTAGATCTCGATGAAGCCCTTGGCCGCGGCCTGGTCGAACGTGTCGCCCGTGTCGTAGGTCGCCAGGTTGAAGTCGTACAGGCTCGCGTCCGAGCGGCGGCCGGTGACCGTGGCGCGGCCACCGTGCAGCACGAGGCGCACGTCACCCGAGACGTAGCGCTGGGTGTCGTCGACGAACGTGTCGAGCGACTTCTTCAGCGGGGAGAACCACTGGCCGTCGTAGACCAGCTCGGTCCAGCGCTGCTCGACCTGACGCTTGAAGCGGGCCTGCTCACGCTCGACCGTGACGTTCTCGAGCTCCTGGTGCGCGGCGATGAGGGCGATCGCGCCGGGGGCCTCGTACACCTCGCGGGACTTGATGCCCACCAGGCGGTCCTCGACGATGTCGATCCGGCCGACGCCCTGCGCGCCGGCCCGGCGGTTCATCTCCTGGATGGCCTGCAGCGGGGTGACCGGGACGCCGTCGAGCGCGACGGGCACACCCTGCTCGAACGTGATGACGACCTCGTCGGCGACCGGCGGGAACGTCGGGTCGTCGGTGTAGGTGTAGACGTCCTTGGTCGGGGCGTTCCAGATGTCCTCGAGGAAGCCCGTCTCGACGGCGCGGCCCCACACGTTCTGGTCGATCGAGAACGGGTTGTGCTTGGTGGTGGCGATCGGCAGCTTGTGGCTCTCGGCGAACTCGATCGCCTTGTCACGCGTGAGCGCCAGGTCACGCACGGGCGCCAGGCACGTCAGGTCGGGAGCCAGCGAGGTGATGCCGACCTCGAAGCGGACCTGGTCGTTGCCCTTGCCGGTGCAGCCGTGGGCGACCGTCGTGGCGCCGAACTGGC
This sequence comes from Cellulomonas soli, assembly GCF_052036975.1. Lineage (GTDB taxonomy): Bacteria > Actinomycetota > Actinomycetes > Actinomycetales > Cellulomonadaceae > Cellulomonas > Cellulomonas soli_A. Next base: position 139,175 of record NZ_JBQIAR010000010.1, on the reverse strand, counting down.
GGGCGGCACGCACCAGGTGCTTGACGATCACGGGGCGCGAGAGCGCCGAGACCAGCGGGTAGCGGTCCAGGTACATGCCGTTGGCCTTCAGCGCCGGCATGCAGTACTCGGTGGCGAACTCGTCGCGGGCGTCGGCGACGTACGCCTCGACGGCGCCGCAGTCGAGCGCGCGCTGGCGGATGACCTGCAGGTCCTCGCCACCCTGGCCGACGTCGACGGCCACGGCGATCACCTCGGCGCCGGTGGCCTCGGCGATCCAGCCGATGCCGACGGAGGTGTCCAGTCCGCCGGAGTACGCGAGGACGACGCGCTCAGTCATGGGGTTGCTCTCTCTTCTTGGTCGAACGATGGGGTCAGTCTGTCGAAGGCCGCGAGCCCGGGCGCGCCGGGCGCACGGCCCGAGGTCATCCGCTGGCCAGCGCCAGGAACCGGGCGGCGAGCGCGGCACCGGCCGCACCCGCGGGCTCCTCGGTGTCGCGGGCGATCACCAGGATCGTGTCGTCGCCCGCGATGGTGCCCAGCACCGCCGGCAGGATCGAGTGGTCGATCGCCGAGGCCAGGAACTGGGCGCCGCCCGGCGGGGTGCGCAGCACCACGAGGTTGCCGGACGCCTCGGCGGTGACCAGCAGCTCGGCGCACAGCCGGGCCAGCCGGCTGGCGAGGAACTCCGCATCCGCACCGGGGCTCGCCGGCACGGAGCCCTCGGAGGGCACCGAGTAGGCCAACGCCCCCGAGGACGTGCGGACCTTCACCGCGCGCAGCTCGACGAGATCGCGCGACAGGGTCGCCTGCGTCACCGACACGCCCTCGGCAGCCAGCAGCTCGGCCAGCTCGGCCTGCGAGTGGACGGGGCCGCGCGTGAGCAGCCCACGGACCAGCGCGTGCCGTGCAGCCTTGGTGGTGGGAGCGGTGGACCCGGCCGCGTGGGCCGGCGTGGGGGCGCTCATGACCGCTCCAGCACGAACGCCAGCAGCGCCTTCTGGGCGTGCAGGCGGTTCTCCGCCTCGTCCCACACCACCGACTGCGGGCCGTCGAGCACCTCCGCGGTGATCTCCTTGCCGCGGTACGCGGGCAGGCAGTGCAGCACGATCGCGTCGGGGCGCGCCAGGGACATCGCCGCCGAGTCGACCCGGAACGGCACGAAGGGCGTCTCGCGGGCCGCGGCCTGGTCCTCCTGACCCATCGACACCCACGTGTCCGTGGCCACGACGTCCGCCCCGGTGACCGCCTCGGCGAGCACGTGCGTGACCGTCACCGACCCGCCCGTCGTCGCCGCGATGCGCGTGGCGTCCGCGACGACCCCGGCGTCCGGCAGGTAGCCCTCGGGTGTGCCGATCCGCACGTGCAGGCCCGCGGTGGCTCCGCCCAGCAGGTAGGAGTGGGCCATGTTGTTCGACCCGTCGCCCACGTAGGCCAAGGTCTGACCGGGCAGGTTGCCCACCCCGCCGCGGTGCTGGGCGATGGTGAGCAGGTCAGCCAGGATCTGGCACGGGTGGAAGTCGTCGGTCAGCGCGTTGACCACCGGAACGCCCGCCGTGGCGGCCATCTCCTCGATCCGTGACTGCGCGTGCGTGCGCCACACGATCGCCGCGACCTGGCGACCCAGCACCCGGGCGGTGTCCGCCACGGACTCGCGCACCCCGATCTGGGCCAGCGCACCGTCGACGACCAGCGGGTAGCCGCCGAGCTCGGCGATGCCCGTGGTGAACGAGACCTGCGTGCGCAGCGTCGGCTTGTCGAAGACCACCGCCACGGCACGCGGCCCGGACAGCGGCGTGCGGATGTACCGGTCGTCACGGAAGGCGTCGGCAAGCGCGAGGACCTCACGCTGCTCGCGGGGGGTCAGATCGTCGTCGCGCAGGAAGTGACGCGCCATCAGGACTCAGCCCCCTCGAGTGCGCGGACGGACGAGCCGTCGCGCAGGAAGTGACGCTCCATCAGTCGTCCTCTCCCAGGTCGTGCGGCAGGGCCGCGAGGAAGTCGACGAACACGGCGGCCTGGTCGTCGGTGAGCACGAAGGGCGGGGCGATGCGCACCGTGGTTGGCGTGCAGGGGTTGACGATGATCCCGGCCGCGAGCGCCTCGGCTGCCACGCGTGCGGCCACCGGCCGCGCCAGCTCGACGCCGATGAGCAGGCCCTCACCGCGCACCTGTGCCACGAGCGGGTGGTGCAGGCCCTGGATGCGCCCCCGCAGCCGTGCACCGAGCTCGGTGACGTGCGCGAGCAGCCCGTCGCGCTCGATGACGGCGATCGTCGCGAGCGCCGCCGCGCCGGCGACGGGGTTGCCGCCGAAGGTCGTGCCGTGCTGGCCGCGGTGCAGGAGCGTGGCGGTCCGCTCGCCGTAGGCGACCAGGGCACCGACGGGGAACCCACCGCCCAGGCCCTTGGCGAGCGTCACGGCATCGGGCACGATGCCGCCGCCGAGGGACGGGTGCTGGTGCGCGAGCCAGGTGCCGGTGCGGCCCATGCCCGTCTGCACCTCGTCGAGGATCAGCAGGGCACCGTGCTGCGCGGTCAGCTCACGGGCCAGGGCGAGGTAGCCGGGCGGCAGCGGGCGCACCCCGGCCTCTCCCTGGATCGGCTCGACGAACAGCGCGGCCACCTGGGCACCCGTGCCGTCGGCGAACGCCGCGCGCAGTGCGTCGGTGTCCCCGAAGGGCAGGAACTCCACGCCGCCGGGCAGCGGCTCGAAGGGCTCGCGGTACGCCGCCTTGTGCGTCAGTGCCAGCGCCCCCATGGACCGACCGTGGAAGGCACCTTCGAGGGCCAGGATCCGGGGACGGTCGGCGCCACCGTTGCGCCGGGCGAGCTTGAAGGCGGCCTCGTTGGCCTCGGTGCCGGAGTTCGTGAGGAAGACGCGCGAACCTGCCGGCGCGCCGGCCAGGCCCAGGAGCCGTTCGGCCAGGGCGATCTGCGCGGGGCTGGCGAAGAAGTTCGACACGTGCCCGAGCGTGCCCAGCTGCGCACTGATGGCCGCGGTGAGCGTGGGGTGCGCGTGCCCGAGGCAGTTGACGGCGATGCCGCCGAGCAGGTCGAGGTACCGGCGCCCGTCGGCGTCCCACACATAGGGGCCCTCACCTCGCACGAGCACGCGCTGCGGGGCGCCGAAGGTGTCCATGAGGGCGTGGGTGTAGCGGTCGGTCCACTCCGCGACCGACCCGGACGTCACCGGGACCGGGACGCTGGCGTCGGCGTCGGCCGCCAGACGGTGGCGGCCGACGGACGCACCGGCCGCGTCCTGGGCTGCGGTGTGGTCGCCGACGGGGCCGACGGTGGGCGTCGTCACGAGGCCTCCTGGGAGCGGGCCGTCGCGGTGGCGCGGTCGACCACCGGGATCGGAGCGGTGAACGGGGCGTCCGGCGGCTCCTCGTCGGGCAGCACCATCGTGCCGACACCGTCGGAGGTGAAGACCTCGACGAGGATCGAGTGGGGTGCACGGCCGTCGATCACGTGGGCGCGTCCGACACCGCCCTCGACGGCTCGCCAGCAGGCCTCCATCTTGGGCCGCATGCCCGAGTCGAGCGACGGCAGCAGACTCGCCAGAGCGGACGCACCGATGCGGCGCACCAACGAGGAGCGGTCGGGCCAGTCCGAGTAGAGCCCCTCGACATCGGTCAGGACGATCAGCTTGCGGGCACCCAGGGCGACGGCCAGCGCCGCCGCCGCGGTGTCCGCGTTGACGTTGAGCACCTGGGTGGGGTCGTCGATGTCGGGGGCGACGGTCGAGACCACCGGGATGCGACCGGCGTCCAGCAGGTCGAGCACGGCACCGGGGTTGACCTGGACGACGTCGCCGACCTGGCCGATGTCGACCTCGACGCCGTCCACGACCGCGGTGCGTCGACGGGCCTGCAGGAGGCCGCCGTCCTCACCCGACAGGCCCACGGCGTGCGGACCGTAGGCGTTGAGCAGCCCGACGAGCTCACGGGAGACCTGCCCGGTGAGCACCATGCGCACGACGTCCATCGCCTCGGGCGTGGTCACGCGCAGCCCGCCGCGGAACTCGCTGACGATGCCGAGCCGGTCGAGCATCGCGTTGATCTGAGGCCCGCCGCCGTGCACGACGACGGGGCGCAGCCCCACCTGGCGCAGGAACACCATGTCCTGGGCGAAGGCCTGCTTGAGCTCGTCGTCGACCATGGCGTTGCCGCCGTACTTGACGACGACGAGGGCGCCGGCGAACTTCTGCAGCCAGGGCAGCGCCTGGACGAGGACCTCGGCCTTCTGGTCGGCGCGCAGGTCGGTCCGGGTGTCGAAGACGAAGTCCTCGGGCACCGTCGACTGGTCGGGATGGTGCGTCGGCTGGCTCATGTGGAGTACGCGCTGTTCTCGTGGACGTAGTCGTGCGTGAGGTCGTTGGTCCACACGGTGGCGCTGGACTCCCCCGCGTGCAGGTCGATCGCGACGAGGACCTCGCGCGCGGCCGCCATGTCCACGAGGTCGCGGGACTCCCCCACCCCGCCGGCCCGGCACACCTGCACCCCGTTGATCGACACGTCCAGCAGTGCGGGGTCGAACGGGGCGACCTGCTCGGGGACCGTACCGGCGGCGGCCAGGACACGGCCCCAGTTGGGGTCGTTGCCGAAGACGGCCGCCTTGAACAGGTTGGAACGCGTCACCGCCCGGGCCACGGCGACCGCCGCGTCCTCGCTGGTGGCGTGGTGGACGCTCACCGCGATGTCGTGGGTGGCACCCTCGGCGTCGCCGACGAGCATCCGGGCCAGGGTCGCGCAGACCTCCGCGACCGCCTGGGCGAGGTCGTCCGGCGCGACCTGGACGCCGGAGGCGCCCGAGGCGAGCAGCAGGACGGTGTCGTTGGTGGACATGCACCCGTCGGAGTCGACGCGGTCGAACGTGGAGCGCGTCGCCGCCCGCAGGGCGCGGTCGGCGTGGGGCGCGGTGACGACGGCGTCGGTGGTCAGCACGACGAGCATGGTCGCCAGGCCGGGCGCGAGCATGCCGGCGCCCTTGGCCATGCCGCCCACGCTCCAGCCGTCGCGCTGCACGGAGACCGACTTGGCCACGGTGTCGGTGGTCATGATGGCCACCGCGGCATCGGGGCCGCCGTCCGCGGCAAGCGTCCGGGCGGCCGTGTCAGCGCCGGCGAGCAGCACGTCCATGGGCAGGCGTTCGCCGATGAGGCCTGTGGAGCAGACGAGCACGTCGCCTGCGGAGACACCCAGCGCGGCGGCCACGTGCTCCGCGGTGCGGTGCGTGTCGGCGAACCCCTCGGGCCCGGTGCACGCGTTCGCCCCGCCGGAGTTGAGCACCACGGCGGAGGCGACACCGTCCGAGACGGCCTGCCGGGACCACACGACGGGGGCCGCCACGACCCGGTTGCTGGTGAACACGCCCGCGGCGACCTGCAGCGGGCCGTCGTTGACGACCAGGGCCAGGTCCGGGCGTCCGGAGGCCTTCAGCCCGGCGGTGACACCGGCCGCACGGAAGCCCGCAGGGGCCGTGACGCCCTGGTCGGCGGGGCGGGCGGTGACGGTCTGGGTGCTCACGGTGCGACCCCCTCGGTCGGCAGGCCCAGCGTCTCGGGCAGCCCGAGCGCCAGGTTGAGGGACTGCACGGCGGCGCCCGCCGTGCCCTTGACGAGGTTGTCGAGCGCGGTGACGGTCACCACGCGTCCGGCGGCGGCGTCGACGGCCACCTGCACCAGGGCGGTGTTGGCGCCTGCGGTGGCGGCCGTCGTCGGCCACTGGCCCTCGGGAAGCAGCGTGACGAACGGCTCGTCGGCGTAGGTCTGCTCCCATGCGGCGCGCACGGCCGCCGGGTCGGTGCCGGGCACGAGCCGTGCGGTCGCGGTGGCCAGGATGCCGCGGGACATGGGCACGAGCGTCGGGGTGAACGAGATCGTCACGTCGGGCGCTCCGGCCGAGCGCAGGTTCTGCTGGATCTCGGGGATGTGCCGGTGGGTGCCGCCGACCGCGTAGGGCTGGGCGTTGCCGAGCGCCTCGGAGGCCAGCAGGTGGGTCTTCAGCGAACGCCCGGCACCGGAGTAGCCGTTGGCGAGCACCGCGACGATGTCGAGCGGTTCGATGACACCGGCGGCGATGCCGGGCTGCAGGCCCAGGGTCACCGCGGTGACGTTGCAGCCGGGCACGGCGATGCGGCGGGTGCCGGTCAGCTGCGTGCGCTGGGCGGTGGCGGTCCGCTCGCCCGGGTGCAGCAGCTCGGGCATGCCGTAGGGCCACGTACCGGCGTGCGGGCTGCCGTAGAAGGCCTCCCAGGCGACGGCGTCCACGAGTCGGTGGTCGGCGCCGAGGTCGATGACGACCGCGTCCTCGCCGCGGTCCGCGAGCGCGGCGGCGACCGCGCCGCTGGCGCCGTGCGGCAGGGCGAGGACGACGACGTCGTGCCCGGCCAGGGCGTCGACGTCGGTGGCTGCGAGCACGTGGTCGGCGAGCGGGCGCAGGTGGGGCTGGTGCTCCCCCAGGCGGGTGCCGGCGTTGGCGTGGGCGGTGAGGGTGCCGATGCGGGCCTCGGGGTGACCGAGCAGCAGACGCAGCGCCTCACCCCCGGCGTACCCGCTCGCACCTGCGACGGCGACGGAGAACGACATGTGCATGAACATACACCCGAATGCACGAAGATACGACCGGCGCTCGGGATGACACGCCGCCCGCCCACTGTTGCAGGTCACGTGCGCGCGATCCAGGCGACCGCCCCCGGCGGAGCCGACGTCCTCGAGCTCGTGGACCTGCCCGAACCCGTGCCCGCGGCCGACGAGGTGCTCGTCCGGGTGCGCCGGGCCGGGGTGAACTTCATCGACACCTACCGACGCTCGGGCACCTACCCGATGCCGTTCCCGCACGTCGTCGGCTCCGAGGGCGTCGGCACGGTCGAGGCCCTCGGGCACGAGGTGACCCACCTGGCCGTCGGCGACCGGGTGGTGTGGACCTCCTCGACCTCCGGCTCCTACGCCGAGCTCGCCACCGTGCGGGCCAAGGACGCCGTGCCCGTACCGGACGTCCTGGACGACGACCGCGCCGCCGCCGTGATCCTGCAAGGGCTCACCGCCCACTTCTTGACGACCTCCACCTTCCCCGTCGCGCCCGGCCACGACGTGCTCGTGCATGCCGCCGCCGGCGGCGTCGGCCTGCTGCTCACCCAGCTCGCCACCGCCCGCGGCGCACGCGTCATCGGCACCGTCGGGTCGCCCGAGAAGGAGGAGCTCGCCCACGCCGCAGGAGCGGACGACGTCATCCGCTACCGCGAGCTCACCGACCTGACCGCCCAGCTGCCCGTGCTGGTCCGCGCGCTGACCCACGGGCGAGGGGTGCACGCCGTGTACGACTCCGTCGGCAAGGACACCTTCGACGCCTCGCTCGCCTCCCTGGCCCGGCGCGGCACCCTCGTGCTGTTCGGCGGCTCGTCCGGCCCGGTCCCGCCCGTCGACCCCCAACGGCTCAACGCGGGCGGCTCCCTGTTCCTCACCCGACCCACCCTCGGCCACCACGTCGACGACCCCGCCGAGCTCGCCTGGAGGGCCCGCGAAATCTTCGCGGCCGTCGCCGACGGCACCCTCGACGTGCGCATCGGCGCCACGTACCCCCTGGCCGACGCGGCCGACGCCCACCGCGCGCTCGAGAGCCGCGCCACCACCGGAAAGGTCCTCCTGACACTGTGACGACCGACGTGACGACCGACACCCCGACGCCTGCCTCCCCGCAGGCCACCCTGCCGATCGCCGCACCCCACCGGCTCGCGGTGGAGATCTGGTCCGACGTCGCGTGCCCGTGGTGCTTCATCGGCAAGCGGCGGTTCGCCGCGGCGCTCGCCGAGTTCCCGCACCGCGAGCACGTCGACGTGCGCTGGCGCGCCTACGAGCTCTCCCCCGACGCACCGCACGGCCCCGGCATCCCCGAGCTCGAGGCCCTGGCCCGCGCCAAGGGCCTGCCCACCGACCAGGTGCGGCAGATGTTCGCCCACGTGACGGCCGTGGCCGCCGGCGACGGGCTCGCCTACGACTTCGACCGGACCCTGTCCGTCAACACCTTCGACCTGCACCGCCTCGTGCAGATCGCCAGGGAGGAGGGCGGCGCCTCGCTCGCCGAGCGCACCCTCGAGACGTTCTTCTCGGCGCACTTCGAGCACGGCGCCGACCTGGGTGACCGCGCCACCGTCGTCGCCCTGGCTGCGCAGGCCGGCTTCGGCGAGGCCGGGCTCGACGAGGATGCCGTCCGCGACGTCCTGGACGGCGACCGCGGCGCCGAGCAGGTCCGCGACGACGAGACCCAGGCCCGGGCGCTCGGCGTCACCGGCGTGCCGTTCTTCGCCGTGGACCGCCGCATCGCCGTCTCCGGCGCGCAGCCCGTCGAGGTGTTCACGCAGCTGCTCCACGCCGCGTGGACCCAGGCGAACCCGCTGGTGACGATCGTGGGCGACGCCGACGGGACGTGCACCGACGACAGCTGCGCCGTGTAGGCACCGCACGCACGCCGACACGTCCAGGACGGGTCGCAGACAGACGGGGACGCCCCCCTCCGGCCGATCGGCCGGAGGGGGCGTCCCCGTCTGTGCGGCTCACCGCGCGGGCGTCACCGCCGCACGGTCACCGTCACCGGCTTGCTCGTGCTGCCGGCCACGTTCGCCGCGTCGCTCGGCACGAACGTCGCCGTGAAGGTGTGCTTGCCGGTCGACAGGCCGCTGGGCAGCGACCCGACGGCCAGACCCGCGGTGACGTGCAGGGTGCGGACCACCTGGTCACCCTCGCGCAGCTCGACGACACCGGACGGGAACCGCCCGTTGTCCAGCTGCACCGTCACCAGCACCGGGTGGGGCAGCCACGCGAAGCGGTCCACCGTCGTGCGCGCCACCTGCAGCGTCGTGCGCGACGCGGCCTGCTTCACCACGACCTGCACGGGCTCGGACTGCGACCCGCTGACCGTGGCGTCCCCGGCGAACCGGGCGACGACGTCGTACGTGCCGGCAGGCGTCGAGGCGGGAAGCGTCACCGACGCCTTGCCCTTCCGCAGCGTGCTGCTGCCGAGGACCGTGTCACCCGCGACGAACTCGACCGTGCCTGCCACGCGCACGTCGGCCGTGACGGTCGCCGTCAGCGTCACCCGGCGTGCCACGGAGCCGAACACCTGCGTCGACGGCTTCGCCGTCAGCGTGGTCGTCGAGACCGGCAGACCCGGCTCGACCGTGACCGGCAGCGTCACGGTGGTCCCGCTGGGAGCGGCCACCAGGGTGAGCACGTGCGCACCACCGGTCGTCGCCGCTGGAACGGTCACCGACACCTGGGCGGCACCGGCGCTGACCGCAGCCGACCCGATCGACGTGCCGTCGAGCAGGACGTCCAGGGTGGTGCTGAGCGGCGAGCCCAGGCTCGTCAGGTCCAGCCCGGTCACCGGGAACGCCAGGACGTCCCCGGCCGTGATCGTGGCCGGCAGGGCGGGCACGCCGACGGCGTGACGCGCGAAGTCGGGCGCGATCGACGGGTGGCCCTGCAGGTACGCGATCCACGCATCCCGGTCGATGAGCCCCGAGTCGGCCGTGTCGGCACCGTCGGTGAACACCCGGAAGTTGTCCCCGCCCTGAGCCAGGAACGAGAACGTGCCGATCCGGTAGGACGCCGCCGGGTCGAGCGCGACACCGTCGACGGTCACCGACGTGATGCGGTCACCCATCGGCCGGCTCGCGTCGAACGTGTAGGTCACGTTGTCCGACAGTCCCAGCTGCAGGTACGGCCGCGACGGGATCGTGCCGTCGGCGTTCGTCTGCCACTGCTGCTCGAGCATCGTCTTGACCTGGGCGCCCGTGAGGCTGGTCGTCCAGAGGTTGTTGACGAACGGGAGCACCGCGTTGGCCTCGGCGTACGTGATCGTGCCGTCCGGCGCGAACAGCAGCTCGTTGCGCAGACCGCCAGGGTTCACCACACCGATCTGCGCGCCGCCCCGCTCGGGTGCGGCCAGCGTCTCGCGCAGCGAGTTCGCCACGAGGTTGCCCAGCGTGGACTCCTTGGAGCGGTCGTCACGACCGGTCGTGGCCAACGGGCCCGACCCGGTGTAGACGCCGTTCACGTACGAGCCGCCCGCGAAGGCGGTCGTGATGTCCGCGGTCACCGAACCCACCGGCTGGTTGCCGACGACGGCCGCGTTGGCCAGCGCCGCGGCGACGATCGAGCTGACCTGCGCGACCCGCGGGTACGTCGCCACGAGCGTGGCGTCGGTCTCGGTGGTGCGCGCCACGTTCGACGCGGTGGAGGCCGTGACCTCCTGCGTCGCCCGGTCGTACGTCAGGACGACCTTGCCGAGGAACTCGCCGTAGGACCCGGTCTGCAGAACAGGTCGGGTGCGGTCCGGCTCGCCCGGCACGGGCGCCTGCCACGCGTACTGCTTGTGCGTGTGACCGGTGAAGATGGCGTCCACCTCGGCCGAGGTCTGCTCGACGATCTCGGCGAACGCACCGCCGGCAGCCACCTCCTGCTCGAGCGTGGCACCGTCCGGCGTGCCGGCCCCGGCACCCTCGTGGTACTCGGCCACCAGGACCTCGGCCTCACCGTTGGCCGCGTCGCCGTCGCTGAGCTGGGCGGCCACCCGGTTGACTGCCTCGACCGGGTCGCCGAAGTCCAGCGTCGCGATCCCGCCCGGGGTCACGAGCGTCGGGGTCTCCTCGGTGACGACCCCGATGACACCGACGGACACGCCGCCCATGTCGAGGATCGTGTACTCCGGCAGCGCCGGGTTCGTGGTGCCCTTGGTGTAGACGTTGGCACCCAGGTACGGCCACGTGGCGTTCGTGCCCCCGGCGACCACCCGGTCGACGAGGTCGGAGTACCCCTGGTCGAACTCGTGGTTGCCGACAGCGGACACAGCCAGATCGAGTGCGTTCAGCACGTCGATCGTGGGCTGGTCCTGGGCGACAGCCGAGGCGAACAGCGACGCCCCGATGTTGTCACCGGCGGACAGGAACGCCGCCGCACCGCCGGCAGCCTCCGCGGCCGCCCGCTCCTTCTCGACCGTCCCGGCGAACCGCACCGTGTTGTTGTCGATCCGGCCGTGGTAGTCGTTGATGTTCAGCAGCGTGAGGTCGATCGGACCCTGCGCGCTGGCACCCGCCGCGAGCCCGACGAGGACCGGGTCGTGGTCGGAGGACCGGTAGGCGTCAGGCGCGTAGAAGAGCGTGCCGTGGTAGTTGTACCGGCTGTACTCCAGCGCGAGGGACTCCTCGGCGTTGATCTCCCAGATGTCAGCACCCGTCGCACGCTCGAGGGCGGCGTCGTTGAGCAGCACGTGGTCGAGCGAACCGGCCAGTCCGCTGAACGAGTACGAGTACTGACCGGCCGCGAGCGCAGACGCGGCGTCGGTGTACCCGGCGTCGTACAGCACCTGCAGCGGGTCCTCCTTCGTGTAGGCGTTGAAGTCGCCGACCAGGGCCACCGCCTGCGCGTCGCCCTGCACCGAGGGCACCCAGTCACGCAGGGCCTGCGCCTGACGGACACGCGACTCGTTCGACGAACCCTGCCCGTCGCCTGCGTCGACGTCGCCCGGCCACGGGCCCGCCGACCCCTTCGACTTGAAGTGGTTGACGACGACCAGCAGCTCCTCGCCACCACCGGCGGGGACGAACACCTGGCCGATCGGCTCACGGGCGTTGGCGAACGCCTGCCCGTCGGCGCTCGCGGTGCCCAGTGCACGCGCGTCACCGACCCGCTGCACGGAGGCTGTGCGGTAGATCAGCGCGTTGGTGATGGTGTCCTGCAGGCCGACCGCCGGCAGCTCGCTCGAGGAGGGCACGTACGCCCACACGCTCGAGCCGGCCGCCGCGTTGAGCGCGTCGACCAGGGTGCTCAGCGCCTCGTCGGCGACCCCGTCGACGACCGCGGAGTTCTCGATCTCGAGCAGGCCCACGACGTCCGCGTCGAGCGCGTTGATCGCCGCGACGATCTTGGCCTGCTGACGGCCGAGGTCCTGGGCGTCCCAGGCGCCGCGCTGGTCGCAGCCCTCCTTGACGGTCACGCCGTCACCGGCGCGGTCCGTGTACGGCACGCAGGCGGCGGTGGCCGAGCCCAGCGTCGTGAAGTAGTTGAGCACGTTGAACGAGGCGACCGTCAGGTCACCGCCGACGTCCGACGGCCCCGCGGTGCGGTCGTTCTCGAACGTGACCGGCACCGCACCGCTCGCCACGGGCGCCGTCGGGTTCAGCTTCCAGGTGTTGTTGCGGTAGTCGACGACCACCGGCGCGGTGAAGTTCGCCGCGGCACCCACCCGGATCGGGTTGGTCAGGGACACGTAGGGCGGCGTCAGACCGGAGTTGGCGGCCGACAGGAAGTTGGTCGTCGCACCGTCGTCGAGCACGACGCCGCGTGCCGCGTTGTCGACCGTCACGGCGCTCGCCTCGGCCGTGCCCGGGGCGGCGACCTCGGTGGGCTGCAGCAGCGGTGTCGTGCCGGCCGCGAGGCCGACCTCGCCGTACTGGTTCGTGGAGTACGTGTTCGAGATCGTCAGGTCACCCGTCGGCAGGAACAGCATCGACTCGAGCGTTTCGCGCACCGCCGCCGAGGACGGCCAGCCGGCCGACACCGGGGTCACCGCGGCCGGTGCGTCAGGCAGCACCACCAGGTCGGCGGCGGAGGCCACCGTGATCTCCGTCAGACCGGAGAACTCGCTGACCGCACCGGTCACCTGGACGTACGCGCCGACCGCGACCGAGGCCACGGTGGACGGCGAGTACACGAACAGCGCATCGGAGGCGGTCCGTGCCGCGGGGTCTCCCCCACCGGTGCCGGGCGTCTGGATGACGTAACCGGCGATCCCGCCCGTCGGGTACGCCGCCGTGACGACACCCTGCGTCGTCACCGTCGACCCGACCAGCGGGGAGGCCTCGCCGGTGCCCTGGATCTCGGCGATCGTGCGCACCTGCGGGTCGCCACCGTCGCCACCGCCGTCACCTCCGCCCGACGTGGCACCGGTCGGGGTCGGCGTGCCCGCCGTGAAGTCCGCGGCGTTGTTCGCGGTGTTGGTGTGCGCGGCGTCGCGCGAGACCGAGGTCGCGTTGGTCGTGGCCGGCGCCGGGCCGGTGCCCGCGTACGCGGTGGCGCTCGCGCCCCAGCCGACGAGGTCGACCACGGCGGCGTCGCTCGCGCAGGCCGCGGCCACGCACGTCAGCGCGGTGGACGACGAGGTGAGCGCGACCTTGCCGGCGCTCCCGCTCATCGGGATCGTGCCGTCGACGTCGAACGGGATCGCGGTGGCCGCGGTGTTGGCACCGAACGCCTCACCGACCAGCAGGTAACCGCCGGCTGCGATCGACCCGCTCAGCGCCGTGGTCTGCCACGTGGTTCCGGCCGCCGAGGCGTACTGCACGGCCCACCCGGACAGGTCCACGGGAGCGCCACCGGGGTTGTACAGCTCGACGAAGTCACGGTTGAACGGTGCACCGGAGTTGCCGCCACCGCCGTAGACCTCGTGCAGCACCACGGGTGCGCTCGGGGAGACGGCGGCCTGTGCGGGAACCGCAGCGACCACCGCCCCTGCCAACGCCAGACCGAGGGCTGCGATGCCCCCGGTGAACGACCTCGACCGACCGTGCATGACGGACTCTCTTTCGTGGGGGACGCAGCGTCGACCGCCGGGCAGCGCTGCACAGCGGTCGCACATCACCTTCACGGTTTGTCCGAATGGTCGCAACTACTGGCGGGTAACCGTTCGGTGAACTCGTCCCACGTCCTGTGTCCGTCACGTGTCGTCGCAGCGGTCGCCCGACCCTCCGACCAGGCGTGGCACCCGCATCCGACCCGACCCGGCGGTGGCCGCCGGGGTTCCGGGCCCGGGCCTCCACGAGGGTCACCGACGACGACGGGCCCCGCGGTCGAGGATGACCGCGGGGCCCGTCGTCCGTGAGCGGCTCAGGCGCGCAGGGTCGCGCCGAACCGCCGGTGTGCCTCGGCGACGACGGCCTCGCGGACCGCCGCCGTCTCCTGCGCGGTCAGCGTGCGGTCGCCGGCCCGCAGCCGCAACGAGAACGCGAGCGAGCGTGTGCCGGCCGGCACCTGCTCACCGCGGTAGACGTCGAAGAGCCGCACGTCCTCCAGCACGTCGCCGGCCGGGCCGGCCACCGCACCGGCCCGCACCGCGTCCAGCACGTCCGAGGCCGGCACGGAGGAGTCGACCACCAGGGCGACGTCCTCCTTCGCCACGGGGTACGTCGACAACGCCGACGCCTGCACCGGGTCCACCGGGGCGGCGGCGAGGAGCACGTCCAGGTCGAGCTCGAACGCGACGGCACGGGCCGGCAGGTCGAGCGCTGCGACGACGTTCGGGTGCAGCTCGCCGGCGAACCCGACGAGCGCGCCGTCCGCGGTGGTGACCTGCGCGCAGCGGCCGGGGTGCCAGGGCGCGTGCTCGGCACCGGCCGTGAGCACCACCTCGACACCGATGACCTCGGCCACGGTGCGCACCAGGGCGATGGCGTCGGTGTGGTCGGCACGACGTCCCGGTCCCCACCACCCGGCACGCTCGCGCGCTCCTGCCAGCACACCGGCGACCCGCCGCGGCTGCGAGGGCACCGCGGCACGCACGGCCGCCAGGTCGGCGTCCGAGGGACGCACACCGCCGGGGAGCCGGGGCGCGGCTGCGGCACCGTGCTGCGGCACCGTGACCAGTCCGATCTCGAACACCGCCACGTCACCGGCCCCACGGCTGACGTTCCTGCGTGCCGTGTCCAGCAGCGTGGTCAGCAGGTCTGTGCGCATCAGCGGCTGCTCCGCGGACAGCGGGTTCGCCAGCCGCAGCGCCCGGCGCCGCTCGTCGTCGGCCGGCAGCGTGAGCGCGTCGAACTGGTCGACTCCCACGAACGGGTAGCTGAGCACCTCGACCAGCCCGTGCTCGGCCAGCGCCCGCGCCACCGAGCGGCGTGCCCGCTGACCCGAGGTCAGGCCGCGGCCGGCCGGGGCGACGGGGAGCACCGACGGGATGGCGTCGTAGCCCCGCAGACGCGCGACCTCCTCGACCAGGTCGACAGGAACGGCCAGGTCGGGGCGCCACGTGGGCACCTGGACCTCGACGACCCCGCCGTCGGCGGAGGGCAGGGTGCACCCGATCTGCTCGAGCGTCTCGCGCACCTGCGCCGGCGTGTAGTCGACGCCCACCAGCCGTGCCGGGAGGTCCAGGGGAAGCGCCACAGGTGCCGGGGCACTCGTGCGGTTCACGTCGGTGAGCTGCTCCTCGACGACCCCGCCCCCGTGCTCGACCAGCAGCGCCGCCACGCGCGCCACCGCCACCCGCGGCAGCTGGGGGTCGACACCCCGCTCGAACCGCTTGGCGGCCTCGCTGGGCAGCTTGTGCCGCCGCGCCGTGCGCGCCACCGTCACCGGGTCGAAGTGCGCCGCCTCGATGAGCAGGTCGCTGGTGCCCGCGCCCACCTCGCTCTCGGCGCCGCCCATGACGCCAGCCAGGCCGAGCACACGCGCGCCGCGGTCTCCCCCGGGGCTGTCGGTGATGAGCAGGTCCTCGCCGTCCAGCGTCCGCTCGACGCCGTCGAGCGTGGTCAGCCGCTCACCGACCGCCGCACGACGCACCACGATCGGCGCCGCGAGCGCCGACAGGTCGTAGGCGTGCAGCGGCTGCCCGAGGTCGAGCATGACGTAGTTGGTCACGTCGACCGCGAGGCTGATCGGACGCATGCCGGCCTGCGTGAGCCGACGCTGCATCCACACCGGCGACGGGCCGTCGGCCCGCACCCCGCGCACCACCTGGGCGACGAACCGGTCGGCTCCGCTGACCCCGTGGATCGGCGCCGCGTCGTCGATCTCGACGGCGAACCCCCCGGCGGCGGGCGCCAGCTGCTCGGCCGTCGCGAGGCCGTGGTCGGTGAAGGCAGCCCCCGTGGAGTGCGCGTACTCGCGGGCCACGCCGCGCATCGAGAAGCAGTAGCCGCGGTCGGGGGTCACGTTGATCTCGAGGACCTCCTCGCCCAGGCCCAGCAGGGCCCGCGCGTCGGTGCCCGGCTCGGCCTCCAGGCCCAGGCTCGACAGGACGATGATCCCGTCGTGGTCGTCCCCCAGACCAAGCTCGCGCGACGAGCAGATCATGCCGTCGGACACGTGACCGTAGGTCTTGCGGGACGCGATCGGGAACGGACCGGGCAGCACGGCACCGGGCAGCGCGACGACGACGTGGTCGCCGACCTCGAAGTTGTGCGCCCCGCACACGATGCCGCGCGGACCACGGGTGCCGTCCTCACGGACCTCCGCCAGCGCGTGTCCCACGTCGACGCGGCACCAGTTGATGGTCTTGCCGTTCTTCTGCGGCTCGGGCGTGCGCTCCACGACCAGGCCGACCACGAGGGGTCCGGTGACGGCCGCCGGGTGGATGGCCTCCTCCTCGAGGCCCACGCGCACCAGGTCGGCGGCCAGTCGCTCAGCCGTGAGGTCCGCAGGCAGGTCGACGTGCTCGGCCAGCCACGTCAGGGGGATGCGCGGCATCAGATCTCCGTCCCGAACTGCAGGGAGAAGCGCACGTCGCCCTCCACGATGTCGTGCATGTCAGCGATGCCGTGCCGCAGCATCAGCGTGCGCTCGATACCCATGCCGAACGCGAACCCGGAGTAGACCTCGGGGTCGATCCCGCACGCACGCAGCACGTTCGGGTTGACCATCCCGCAGCCGCCCCACTCGATCCAGCCGGGCCCGCCCTTCTTCTGGGGGAACCACAGGTCCATCTCGGCGGACGGCTCGGTGAACGGGAAGAACGAGGGACGCAGCCGGGTGCGGGCCTCCGGCCCGAAGATCGCCTGCGCGAAGTGGTCGAGCGTGCCCTTCAGGTGTGCCATGGTCAGGCCCTTGTCCACGGCGAGGCCCTCGACCTGGTGGAACACCGGCGTGTGCGTCGCGTCGAGCTCGTCGGTGCGGAACACCCGCCCTGGGCAGGCGATGTACACCGGCAGCTCGCGCTCGAGCAGCGAGCGCGCCTGGACGGGCGAGGTGTGCGTGCGCAGCACCAGGCCCGCGTCGGCCGCGCCGTCGTCACCGGCTACGAAGAACGTGTCCTGCATCTGACGCGCCGGGTGGTCCACGCCGAAGTTGAGCGCGTCGAAGTTGAACCACTCGGCCTCGACCTCGGGCCCCTCGGCGATCTCCCACCCCATCGAGAC
The DNA here is from genome assembly GCF_052036975.1 of Cellulomonas soli. Lineage (GTDB taxonomy): Bacteria > Actinomycetota > Actinomycetes > Actinomycetales > Cellulomonadaceae > Cellulomonas > Cellulomonas soli_A. The sequence goes on along the minus strand of NZ_JBQIAR010000010.1, from coordinate 122,068 downwards.
GAAGATGTCGGCGATGCGCTCCTGGAGCGTCTCGAGCGGGTGGCGGGCACCGCGCGGGGTCCGGTCGACGGGGAGCGTCACGTCGACGGTCTCCTCGAGGAGCACGCGCGCATCGCGCTCGGCCTCCAGCACACCCTGCCGTGCGGCGAGCGCGGCCTGCAGGCGTCCGCGGGCGATGCCGAGCAGCCGCCCGGCCGTGCCCTTGTCGGCCGGGGCCAGGCCGCCGATCGCACGGTTGGCCAACGCGATGGCGCTGCGCTCACCGGTGTGCTCGAGCCGGGCGGACTTGAGGGCGTCGAGGTCGGACGCGGCGGCGAAGGCCTCGAGCGCGGCGGCGACCGCCGCGTCGATGCCGTCAGCGTCCAGGGGGGACAGCGGGGTGTCGTCGGACATCCGGACCTTCCAGGTTCTCGGCGCAGCCCGTCGACGTCGTCCCGGGGCTGCACGCACAGGGGCCGTCGCGTCGAGGCGGCGACCAGCAGGGCAGTCTAGTAGCGCCCGCTCCAGGTCCGATGGGCCGTCCACCCCGGACCCCTCGGGGCCCGCCGGTGCGGACGATCACGTGCGCGTCAGCGGCGCGGCCCGGGAACGGGCCACGGAAATCGGCGACCACCGACCGCCCGCACGTGCACCGTCACCCGGCGCATCCTGCCACGCGGCACTCAGCCACCGAAGGGGAAATCGGCCACCGTGCGGTACAGCGGCCCACCGGAGCGGCCCGCACCGGGCGTCGAGGCGACCAGAGCCACGCGGTCCACCGAGAAAACCGGCCCCTCGTAGACGGCCAGTGCCCGCACCAGCGCGCCGGCCACGTCGTCCTCTGCGGCGAACCGCCCCTCCATGTCCGGTCCGACCGTGCCGCCCGGACGGGCGGTCCGCCGGCCGGGTGGCCGGGCCCCCGGGCGCACGCGCCCGACGGTCAGGTGCGGCCGGTCCCGCACCCGGTCGTCCGCGCGCACCCCGAGCTGGTCCCCCGCCACGCGTGCCGCCACCGACAGCGCGCGCTGCGCCTCGACGTCGCCACCGACACCGACCCAGAGGGTGCGGTGGGCGAACACGCCGGCACCGCGCAGCCGTAGCGAGTACGGCGCGACCACCTGGGTGATCGCCGCCAGCTCGTCGGTGAGCGCAGCGACCAACCCGTCCGGCACCTCGCCGTAGAAGGCAGCCGTCAGGTGCCACGTCTCACGAGCGGCCCACCGCACCGCCGACTGCGCACCGGCCGGTGCCCCGCGCACCGAGGCGAGCGCCAGGTCGAGGTGGGCCAGCGCCTCCTCGGGCGGGACGACTGCCACGAACAGCCTCATGGGTCCCAGCGTGCCACCGAGGCTCCCACCCGGGAACCTCACCGCTGCGCGCGAGCGCTCGCATACAGGCACACGGTCGCGGCCGTGGCCAGGTTGAGGGACTCCGCGCGGCCGTGGATGGGCACGCGCACCACGGCGTCGGCCAGTGCGCGGTCCTCGTCGCCGAGCCCCCACGCCTCGTTGCCGAACAGCCAGGCCGTCGGCCGCGCGAGGTCCGGGGTCCCCGTCGGGGCCGTACCCGCGACGTCGAGCAGGGCGTCCAGGTCGAGCTCGCCGGCGCCGTCCGCCGCGAGCACCTGCAGCCCGGCGGCACGGAGCCGACCGACCGCGGCCACCAGCGACACTCCTTCGACCGTCGGCACGTGGAACAGCGAGCCCGCGGTGGACCGCACGACCTTCGGGTTGTGCACGTCGACGCTCTCCTGCGTGAGCACGACGGCGTCGGCACCCGCCGCGTCGGCCGCGCGCACGACCGTGCCCGCGTTACCGGGATCGCGCACGTGCGCCAGCAGGGCCAGCAGTCGCGGCGGCGAGTCCGGGCGGGCGAGCACGTCGTCGAGCGTCGGGGTCAACCGGTCGGCCACCGCGACCACCTGCTGGGCGTCCGGGCTCATCGCGTCCAGCACCTGCGGTGTCCCCAGCCGCACCGTGATGCCCCGGGCGTGAGCGGCGTCGACGATCTCGTCGTACCGGGTGGCCGTCTGCTCGGTGACGTACACCGCGTGCACCCTCACCGTGGGCGTCAGCACCGCCTCGCGCACGGACTGGGGGCCCTCGACGAGGAACCGGCCGGTCCGGGCACGCATCGCGCGGGTCGCCAGTGCGCGCACCGCCTTGACCCGTTCGGCCCCGGGGTTCTGCAGGACGTCGCCCCTGGGGCCTGCGTCGCGTTCGTCCACCACGGGGGCCATCATGCCGCCTCCGACCCCCCTCCGATCACGGGCGTGGGGTCCCCCACCGACAGCAGAGCCCCCGTCGCCGGTGGGCGCGGGGGCTCTGCTGGGGTGCTAGCGGGTCGTCACGCAGCCGAGGGCGCGTTGACGTCGGCCGGCAGCGCGTCCTTGGCGACCTGGACGAGCTGGGCGAAGGCCTGGGCGTCGTTGACGGCCAGGTCGGCCAGCACGCGACGGTCGACCTCCACACCCGCGAGCTTGAGGCCCTGGATGAGGCGGTTGTAGGTCAGACCCTGCTCACGCGAGGCCGCGTTGATGCGCTGGATCCACAGCTTGCGGAAGTCCCCCTTGCGCGCCTTGCGGTCACGGTAGGAGTAGACGAGGGAGTGGGTGACCTGCTCCTTCGCCTTGCGGTACAGGCGCGAGCGCTGCCCGCGGTAGCCGCTGGCGCGCTCCAGGGTCGAACGGCGCTTCTTCTGGGCGTTGACCGCCCGCTTCACGCGTGCCACGTGATGCTCCTTGCTGGTCTAGGGCTCGAGGTGAACCGCGGGACGCCGGGGGCGTCCGCAGGGGTCACTTGCCGAGCAGCTTCTTGATCTTCGGGGTGTCAGCGGCAGAGACGACGACGTCGCCGGCGATGCGGCGCGTACGACGGCTCGACTTGTGCTCGAGCAGGTGGCGCCCGTTGGCCTGCTCACGCATGACCTTGCCGGTCCCGGTGACCCGGAAGCGCTTCTTGGCACCGGAGTGCGTCTTGTTCTTCGGCATGGCTGCCGTCTCTCCTTGTCGTTCGCATCGCACGGGCTCGTGCGACTCGTTCGGTGGGGGGCACCCCGTGCGGGGCTCCCCTCGTCGATCAGCTCAGCCGGCGTCCTCGGAGGACTTCGCGCGCGGCGCGGCAGGGCGTGGTGCGGGTGTGGCCTTCGGTGCGGCCGGACGCGGGACCGGACGCGGCATCGGCGGACGCGGTGCCGGCGTGGATGCCGGTGCCGGGGCCGCCGCGGCGGGTGCCGGTGCCTTCGCCGGTGCCTTGGGTGCGGCCGGGGCCTTCGGTGCGGCCGGAGCCTTGGCCGCGGCAGGTGCCTTGGCGACCGCGGGTGCCGGCGCCTCGACCACGGGGGCAGCCGGTGCCTCGACGACCTCGGCGACGGGCGCCTGGTCCGCGGGTGCCTCGACGACCGGAGCCGGCGCGGCGGCCTCGGCCACCGGCGCAGCCTCCGCGGCAGGAGCCACGGGTGCTGCCGCGGCCGCGGGGGCCTGCGCACGCGGCGCCTGTCCCTGCTGCTGGGCGGCGCGACGCTGCTCGAGCTTCTGGTCGGCCTTCTTCTTGACCGGGCCGAGCACCATGATCATGTTGCGGCCGTCCTGCTTGGGCATGCTCTCGATGAAGCCCAGCTCGGACACGTCGTCCGCGAGCCGCTGCAGCAGACGCACACCCATCTCGGGGCGCGACTGCTCACGACCACGGAACATGATCATGACCTTGACCTTGTCGCCGGCCTTGAGGAACCGCTCGACGTGGCCCTTCTTGGTGCCGTAGTCGTGCGGGTCGATCTTCAGCCGGAAACGGATCTCCTTGAGGACCGTGTTCGTCTGGTTCCGACGCGCCTCACGGGCCTTCATGTCGGCCTCGTACTTGAACTTCCCGAAGTCCATGATCTTGCAGACCGGCGGGCGGGCGTCGGGGGCGACCTCGACCAGGTCGAGGTCGGCGTCCTGGGCAAGGCGCAGTGCGTCCTCCACGCGGACGATGCCGACCTGCTCGCCGTTCGGGCCGACCAGGCGGACCTCGGCGACGCGGATCCGATCGTTGATGCGGGGCTCGCTGATTGGTGCTCCTCGGGTTCGTCGTGGGTGGACCGCCAGGAACGAGGAAGGCCCCCGAACCTGAGCACAGGTGGGGGCCTCGGACGTCCGTGCCGATGCATGGCGGGCGCCACGCACGACCGACCTGACGGCTGCTGCCGTCCTGTCGTGGACTGGAACCTGGACTCTGCTGTCGGCGTGAGCCGAGCGGTCGAGACTCAGGTGGGAGGGACTCCACTTGTGCACCTGGGCGGTAGACGAGCCACCACCCAGGTCAGTCGACCGCCCACACTACCAGAGACGCCGCTCGATGCCCGCGACGGTCCCGGGCGCAACCCTCCGGTCCCGGCGCAGGCACGCAGAATCGTTCCGTTACTTGAATGATTCCAGTCTGTGTGGTTCGGTGACGCCATGGACGACACCGACGCGCTGCGCACCCACGGGCTGCGTGTCACCGCCCCTCGCAGGGCGGTGCTCGAGGTCCTGCACGAGCACCCGCACGCCGACGCCGACACCGTGCTGCGCGCCGCCCGCGACCGCCTGCCCGCCGTGTCCGTCCAAGCCGTCTACGACGTGCTCCACGCACTCACCGACGCCGGCCTGGTGCGCCGCATCGAACCCGCCGGACACCCCGCACGCTACGAGCGCAGGGTCGGCGACAACCACCACCACGTCGTGTGTCGCGGCTGCGGCGCCGTCGACGACGTCGACTGCGTGGTGGGCCACGCACCGTGCCTGGTGCCCAGCTCGACGCAGGGCTTCGCGATCGACGTCGCCGAGGTGACGTTCTGGGGCCTGTGCCCCACCTGCCGGGACGCCGCGGGCGTCTGACCCGCACGTCCACACCCCCACCCCGAGGAGAACCACGCCCATGCCCCACGTGCCCGCCACCACCACCGCCTCCGGCGCACCCGTCGCCTCCGACAGCCACGCCCTCTCAGTCGGCACCGACGGCCCGATCGTGCTGCACGACCACTACCTGGTCGAGAAGCTCGCGCAGTTCAACCGCGAGCGCGTGCCGGAGCGTGTGGTGCACGCCAAGGGCGGCGGGGCGTTCGGCACGTTCCGGGTCACCGGCGACGTGTCGGCGTACACCCGCGCCGCGGTGTTCCAGCCCGGTGTCCAGACCGAGCTGCTGGCACGGTTCTCGTCGGTGGCCGGCGAGCTGGGCTCCCCCGACACGTGGCGTGACCCGCGCGGGTTCGCGCTGAAGTTCTACACGTCCGAGGGCAACTACGACCTGGTCGGCAACAACACGCCGGTGTTCTTCATCCGGGACGGCATCAAGTTCCCCGACTTCATCCGCTCGCAGAAGCGCCTGCCCGGCTCGCACCTGCGCGACAACGACATGCAGTGGGACTTCTGGAGCCTGTCACCGGAGTCGGCGCACCAGGTGACCTGGCTCATGGGGGACCGCGGCATCCCCGCCTCGTGGCGGCACATGGACGGGTTCGGCTCGCACACGTACCAGTGGATCAACGCCGCCGGTGAGCGGTTCTGGGTCAAGTACCACTTCAAGACCCAGCAGGGCATCGAGAACCTCACGGCCGAGCAGGCCGCCGAGCTGGCCGGGACCGACGCCGACCTGCACATCCGCGACCTGTACGAGCACGTCGAGGCCGGCGACTTCCCCCGGTGGACCCTGTCGGTGCAGGTCATGCCGTACGCCGACGCCGCCGACTACCGGTTCAACCCGTTCGACCTGACCAAGGTGTGGCCGCACGCCGACTACCCGCTGGTCGAGGTCGGGGTGATGGAGCTGAACCGCAACCCGGAGAACTACTTCGCGCAGATCGAGCAGGCCACCTTCGCCCCCAGCAACTTCGTGCCCGGCATCGCCACCAGCCCGGACAAGATGCTGCTCGCGCGGATCTTCTCCTACGCCGACGCGCACCGGTACCGCGTGGGGACCAACCATGCGCAGCTGCCGGTGAACGCCCCGCACTCCCCCACCCACTCCTACGACAAGGACGGCGCCGCCCGGTACTCGTTCCACGCCGCCGACGTCCCGGTGTACGCACCGAGCTCGCGCGGCGGGGCGCACGCCGACCCGCTGCGCGCCGCGGAGTCCGCAGGGTGGGAGTCCGACGGTGCCCTCGTGCGCGCCGCCGCGGCCCTGCACAGCGAGGACGACGACTTCGGGCAGGCCGGCACGCTGTACCGCGAGGTGTTCGACGACGCGGCACGCGAGCGGTTCCTGGCGACCATCACCGGTCACGTGGGTGCGGTGAAGACCGACGACATCCGTGAGCGGGCCATCGGCTACTGGACGCACGTGGACGGCGACCTCGGCGCGAAGCTGCGGGCGAACCTGGGCGCCTGAGCCCCACCCGGCACGCACGCGCCGCGCGGGCCCGTGCGTGCCGGGGACAGAGTCGGACCCGCTCGGCCTGCACGCGGCGAGCTCGGCCTGCACCCGGGGAGCGGGGTCGCGGTGAGAGGATCGCCCCCATGAGCCAGTCCCCCGACACCTCCTCCGCGCAGGCCACACGCGACATCGCCGACGTCGCCGCCGTCGAGGTCATCACGACCGCCGCCGTGCACCTGATGAGCGCCGCCGCCGTCAAGTGCGGCCTGGCCGAGGACGGCCCGCACGGTGCAGGTGCCGAGTACCTGGACCTCGACGAGGCCCGCAAGCTGATCACCGCGCTCGCCGCGCTGGTCACCGCCTCCGCGCCCGACCTGGGCAGCCAGCACGCGCGCTCGCTGCGCGACGGACTGCGGTCGCTGCAGCTGGCCTTCCGGGAGGCGTCCGCCTACCCGGATGCACCCGGCGAGGGACCGGGCGAGAAGTTCACCGGCCCGGTCAGCTGACCTCGACCGGTCCGACGGCGGCGCGCGGTGTCGCACCGCTGACGGGCGCCGCGTCGCTGCTCGCCGCAGGCTCGGGCTGGCGCGCCTGCTCGTGCGCCTGATCCTGCGCCTGGTCCTGCGCCTGCTCCGGGACCACCGGAGCAGCGACCACGCCGCGCCGCGCACGCACGGCGCCCAGGAGCACCAGCCCGACGACCGTGAGCACCACCCCGATGAGCGCCGAGGCGAGGAACCCCGCCTGCGGGCTCGCACGGTCGATCGCGACACCGATCAGCGGGGCCCCGAGCGAGCCGCCCAGCGTGCTCGCCGTCCCGCTCCACCCAAGCACCTCACCGCGCCGCGCCTCGGGCACGGCGGCCACCAGCGCCGCGGTGATCGAGGAGAGCGCGGGCGCGCAGAACAGCCCGGCGATGACGACCGCCACGGCCACCGTCCACACGCTGCTCGCGAACGCGGCAGGGATGGTCAGCACCGACATGGCCAGCACCAGCGCGAGCGGCGGCACCGTGCGGTGCGAGGCCCCGTAGACCAGACCGCCGATGACCGAGCCGAACGCCCACACGGCGATGACCCAGCCGATCGACTCGTTCGCGCCCAGGTGCTGCAGCTGCGCGACGATCCCCAGGTCGGTGCCGGTCAGCACCAGCGAGGCTGCAGTGCCGGCTGCGAGGATCGCCCACACCTGGGGCGAGCGCAGCGGTGAGCGGTCGGCGGCGACCGGCGCCGGCACCTCGACGGCGTCCACCGGCTGCTCGCTGCGGGTCGGAGGGTCCGTCCAGATCAGGACGACGCCCGCACCGACGGTCGAGGCACCGATGGTCAGCAATGCCGCAGCGGTCGACACCTGGGTCGCCAGCAGCACACCGAGCACCGGCCCGAGCATGAACGTCAGCTCGGTGCACACCGAGTCCAGGGCGTACGCGGTCTTCTGCTGCACCGGCGGCACCAGCACCGCCAACGACTGCCGCACCACCGAGAAGACCGGCACCAGGAACACCCCGGCGACGAACGCCGCGACCACCAGCAGCCGGTACTCCAGGTGCGGGGCGGCGATCCACACGGCCGACTCGACGAGCACCGTGGGCACCAGGGCCTTGCGCAGACCGATCCGGTCGACCCGTCGACCGCGCCACGGCGCACCGATCGCCATGCCGATCGTCATCGCTGCGGTGACCACCCCGGCCGCCCCGTAGCTGTACCCGAGCGTGCTCGTCACGTGCAGGGTCACCACGACACCGGTGGCTGCGTGCGGGAGCCGGGCGACCAGGCCGATGAGGACCAGCCGCAGGATCTCCGGGCGTGCGAGCAGACGGGTGTAGGGGCTCAACGACACACGGACGATCGTCGCACGCACCGCGCACGGCCCGGTCGTGGCCCGGGAGCCCCCGCGTCCGGATCGCCCCGGTCCGTCCCGGGTGCCGACCTGCCGACGTGTCGCAGCGCACCCTTATCCTGACGGCGTGAGCAGCGGACCCGCGCCCGAAGGACACGTGCCGCCGACGCCGCACGCCTCCTGGCCCGGCGACACCGCCGGTGGCGCGCCCGGTCGGCCGCTCGACGCCGTCGGTGCGGCTCCCGGTGACCCGCTCGACGCGGTGGTCGACCCCACCCTCGAGGAACTGCCCGGCACGCCCGTCCCGGGTGCGTCACCAGAAGCCCTTCCGAGGCACCGCCGACGCACCGGCGTGGTCGTGCTCGCGGTCGCGCTCGTGCTGGTCGTCGCCGTGGCCGGTCTGCTGGTGGCCCGCATGGTCCGCACCACCCAGGCGTGGGAGTCGACCGCCGCGCAGTGGGAGGCGCTCGCCCGCGAGCACGGCGAGGACCTGGCGGTCACCCGCGTCGACCTCGACACCGCATTGGCCGAGCTCGACTCGACCAGCGCCCAGCTGGCCACCGCGCAGGCCCGCATCACCGAGCTCGCCGACGAGAAGGCCCAGCTGGGTGACGCCACCGAGTCGCAGCGACAGCTCGCCGACTACCAGGCGCGCGTCTCGGCGGCTGCCGGCACGGTCGCCACGGCGCTGACCAGCTGCGTCGACGGTCAGCAGCGCCTCATCGAGTACCTCAAGGACTCCGCCGCCTACGACGCGGCGGACCTGGCCCGGTTCGAGCAGGACGTGGAGCGGGTGTGCGACGCGGCGACGGCTGCCAACACGGCCCTGCAGCAGGAGCTCGACAGGTGAGAGTCCGACGGCTGCCCGCGCTGGCCGTCACCGCCGTGGCAGCCGTGTCGCTGAGCGGCTGCGCCGCGCTCGACGCGCTCCCGGCGATGCCCTCCCCCGTACCCACGTCCGTCGTGCCCAGCGGGACGCCGCTCCCGGCACCGACGTCCAGCGGGAACCTCTCGCCCGACGGGTTCGACCTCGCGCAACGGATCACGGTGCGGATCCGCAACGTCGGCTGCGGCTCGCTGTCCACCGGGACGGGCTTCGCCATCGACGAGCACACGCTCGTGACGAACAAGCACGTGGTCGCCGACTCCGAGCAGCTGCAGCTGGCCACGTACGACGGCAGGGACGTCGCCGCGTCCGCAGCCAGCACCGCCTCGCTGGCGGACCTGGCGATCGTGCGGACCGTCGACGCGCTGCCGGCCTGGCCCGAGCTCGCACCGCAGGACCCGGCGGCCGGTGACCCGGTGACCGTCGTGGGGTACCCGCTGGGCGGTGCGCTGACCATCACCTCCGGCACGGTCGTGGGCACCACCACGGACCCCCTGAACGAGAACCTCGGCGACGTGCTCGTGACCGACGCGCCCGTCGAACCCGGCAACTCCGGCTCGGCTGCGCTCGACGCCGACGGTCGCGTGATCGGCGTGGTCTACGCCAAGAGCTCGGACGGCTTCAGCTACGTGGTGCCCGTCAGCACGCTGCGCGCGATGCTGGACGACGAGTCCGCGTTCTCACCGTCCCCGTCCTGCACCACCAGCTGATCCCAGGAGAGCACCATGTCCGACAGCCCGCGCTTCGACCCCACCTCCATCGTGCGCGCCGCGAGCGACACGCTCAGCGTCCGGCGCGTCTTCGGCGAGGCCTACGAGCGTGACGGCGTCCTGGTGATCCCGGTGGCCAAGGTCATGGGTGCGACCGGGTCGGGCGGCGGGGTCGGTGAGCACCGCCCGGAGTCCGAGACCGCCGTGGCCGGCCAGGACGGCCCGGTGAGCGAGGGTGAGGGCGGTGGTGGGGGCTTCGGCATCCGGGTGCGCCCCGTCGGTGTGTACGTCGTCGACGAGCACGGCACACACTGGCGACCGACGCTCGACCTCAACCGGGTGATCCTCGGCGGTCAGATCGTCGGAGCCATCGCCATCAGCGTGCTGGGCACCGTCTGCGCGCTGCGCGTCCTGCGTCGCCGCTGACGGACCGTCGGGCGCGGCGCAGCGATCAGGCGCCGCGCAGACGCAGCTCGAGCGAGTCGACACGCTCGGCGACGACCTCGCAGGCGGCCAACGCCGCGTTGACCTGCGCGAGCACCGCGTCGAGCTCCGCCCGCCGCAACCCGGGCACGAGCGCGAGGACCACTGCGACCTCGGCGCGCAAGCCCGGCAGCGCGTCGACCTCGACGACCCCGGGCATGTCCGCGACGGCCGCCACGACCGCTGCACGCACCGCACCGTCCACCTGCTTCTCGGCGCCCGTCCCCCGCACCGCGGGCTCCCACGACAGCTGCTGGGCCAGGGCCCACACCGCGGTCCGTGGCAGGAGCACCGTCACGGGACCACCAGGGTCGACCACGACCAGCTCCCAGCCCTCCTGCACCGCGGACAGCGCGGCCCGGGCGATGTCGCTGGGTACGGGACGCGCCTGCGTGCGCCACGCGGCCACGCTCGCCACGCTGGTGAACACCGGCAGCGCGGTACGCCCGTCGGGGGCCTGCAGCGCGACAACGCCCGTCGTGGCCTCCTTGTCGACCACGTGCGCAACACCCTCGTGCTCACGTGCGCCGGCCACGTCGAGCTCGGCCATCACCGGCACCAGCACCCGCGTGCCGCGCAGCGCCTCGACCACGTCGGCCACCGATCCGGTTCCGGCGGCGAAGGACGCCAACGCTGCCACCACGGTCGGGTCCGCCGAACCGTCGTCCGCCGCGAACGGCGAGGAGGGGGGCAGCTCGCGCAACGCCACTCAGGGCCGTCCGGCGACGTCCAGCGCCTGCGGCAAGGTGAACGCCCCGGCGTACAGCGCCTTGCCGACGATCGCACCCTCGACGCCCAGCGGCACCAGCGTGCGCAACGCCACGAGGTCCTCCAGGCTCGACACCCCGCCGGAGGCGACCACGGGGGCGTCGGTCCGCTCGCACATCTGGCGCAGCAGGTCCAGGTTCGGGCCGCGCAACGTGCCGTCCTTGGTGACGTCCGTGACGACGTACCGGGCGCAGCCGGCGTCCTCCAGGCGAGCCAGCACCTCCCAGAGGTCCCCGCCCTCCTGCGTCCAGCCGCGTGCGGCCAGGGTCGTGCCTCGCACGTCGAGCCCGACGGCCACCTGCTCGCGGTGGCTGGCCAGCACCCGCGCCGTCCACTGCGGGTCCTCCAGCGCGGCCGTGCCGAGGTTCACCCGGGTGGCGCCGGTGGCCAGCGCCCGCTCGAGCGAGGCGTCGTCGCGGATACCACCGGACAGCTCGACCTTGACACCCTTGCCGGCGAGCTCGCCGGTCACCTCGGCGAGCAGCGCCGCGTTGGAGCCCCGGCCGAACGCGGCGTCCAGGTCGACCAGGTGGATCCACTCCGCGCCACCGACGTACCAGTCCAGCGCGGCCGCCAGAGGGTCTCCGTAGCCGGTCTCGGAGCCGGCCTCGCCCTGGACGAGGCGGACTGCCTGCCCGTCGGCGACATCGACGGCGGGCAGCAGCTCGAGGCGGTCGGTCATGGTGGTCTCCTGCACGGGATTCGTCGGCGGATGTGTCGGCTACGGAAACGGTCGGCCGCGGGTCAGCGCAGCGTGCCGACCCAGTTACGCAGCAGCTGGGCTCCGGCATCACCGGACTTCTCGGGGTGGAACTGCGTGGCGGCCAGCGCACCGTTCTCGACCGCGGCCACGAACCTGCCGCCGTGGTCGGCCCAGGTCACACGCGGAGGTGCCAGACGCGAGTCGGCGGGGACCTGCTCGTGCAGCGGGAACGTGCGGGCGGCGTAGGAGTGCACGAAGTAGAAGCGCTCGTCGCCGATCCCCTCGAAGAGGACCGTGCCTTCCGGGGGTTCGACGGTCGCCCAGCCCATGTGGGGCACCACGTCGGCCTGCAGGCGGTCGACCACACCGGGCCACTCCCCCAGCCCGTCGGTACGCACCCCGTGCTCGACACCCTCGGCGAACAGGATCTGCATGCCGACGCAGATGCCCAGCACGGGCCGACCACCGGCCAGACGACGGTCGACGACCTGGTCGCCACCGACCTGACGCAGACCGGCCATCACCGCGGCGAAGGCACCCACACCGGGGACGACCAGACCGTCGGCCTCCTGGGCTGCTGCCTTGTCGGCGGTGAGCTCGACCTGGGCGCCGACACGCTCCAGCGCGCGCACGGCTGAGCGCACGTTGCCGAAGCCGTAGTCGAGGACGACGACACGAGGCTGGGACACCTGGTCAGGGTACCGGGCGCCGCGCGGCACCCCGGATGCACGTCCAGCGACCGGGCCGCGTCAGCCCTTCGGTCGCTTCGGCGGCGTCGTCAGCCAGCGCATCGCCCGCCACCGCGACAAGCCCACGCTCGTGACGACGCCGTCGATCGAGGCGACCGGGGCGTCGTGCAGCAGCAGGTCCTCGAGCACCTGCGGCGCGTCGGAGAGCACCAGCCCCGACGGCAGCTCCTCGACGAGCTCGCCGTCGCTCCACTGCGTCGCGGTGACACGCTCCGCACGGCGCTCGAGCAGCACGACCGGCAGACCGCGCAGGCGCTGCGAGACCGCCCGGGTGGCCGTGGCCGCCTCCGCCGGGTCGCGCAGCACGGCGATCGCCCCGATGGGCGAGGCCACCGCGTCGACCTCGACCTTCACCAGCGAGCAGATCGCGGCCAGAGGGCCGGGTGCGGCCACCTGGGTCACGACGAGCGCGACGGTCGGCACCTCCTGGGCCGCGAGCGCACCCAGGTCGTCGGGGACGACGATCGACTCGTCCTGCGTCGCGCCGGTGCCCCGGCCCGCACCTGACCGCCCGTCCGTGCCCGCATCGGACGAGGGCACGGAACCGCCGAGCGGGGCGGCGTCCACGTCCACGTCCTCGAACAGCGAGGACAGGTCGTCCGGCACCTCGAACCCCACCAGCGGGTCGTCCGGGTCCTGGTCGTGCTCGCGCGGGCCGTCGGGGCCGACGCTCGTCACAGGGCGCCCTTGGTGGAGGGGATCCCGTCGACGCGCGGGTCGATCGCCACCGCCGCCCGCAGTGCACGGGCGAGGGCCTTGAACTGCGCCTCCACGATGTGGTGCGGGTCGCGACCGGCCAGCACCCGCACGTGCACGGTGAACGCGGCGTGGTGCGCGATCGACTCCAGCACGTGGCGGGTCAGCGAACCCGTGAAGTGCCCGCCGATCAGGTGGTACTCCTGCCCCTCGGGCTCACCGCTGTGCACCAGGTACGGGCGACCGGAGACGTCGACCACGGCCTGCACGAGCGCCTCGTCCAACGGCACGGTCGCGTCGCCGTAGCGCGCGATGCCCCGCTTGTCGCCGAGCGCCGCACGCAGCGCCTCTCCGATCACGATCGCGACGTCCTCGACCGTGTGGTGCACGTCGATGTCGGTGTCTCCGGTGGCGCGCACCGTCAGGTCGATGAGCGAGTGCTTGCCCAGGGCCGTGAGCATGTGGTCGTAGAACGGCACCGTCGTCGAGATGTCCGTCCGGCCCGTACCGTCCAGGTCCAGCTCGACGAGCACGCTCGACTCGCTGGTGGCGCGCTCGATGCGCGCCGTCCGCCGCTGCTCGCCGCTCACAGTCCCGCCACCTCCACCAGGGCGTCCTTGAACGCCGCCGTCTCCTGCGGTGTGCCGACTGACACCCGCAACCATCCTTGCGGCCCGACCTCGCGGATCAGCACCCCGCGGTCGAGCAGGCCCTGCCACACCGCACCGCGGTCGGCGAACGTCCCGAACAGCACGAAGTTGGCGTCGGAGTCCGCGACCTGCAGGTCGTGCGCACGCAACCATTCCACGAGCGCGTCCCGCTCGTCGCGCAGCGCGCCGACCTGCGCCATCAGCTCGGGGGCGTGCGCGAGCGCCGCCCGGGCCACGGCCTGCGTCACGGCCGACAGGTGGTAGGGCAACCGGACCACGCGCAGGGCGTCCACGAGGGCCGGCGCCGCCGCGAGGTAGCCCACCCGGGCGCCGGCCATGCCGAACGCCTTCGACATGGTCCGGCTCACCGCCAGGTGCGGGTGGTCGGCCAGCAGCTCGAGCGCCGAGGGCGTGCCCCGACGGCGGAACTCCGCGTACGCCTCGTCGACCACCACGACGCAGCCACCGGGCACGTGCCTGGCCGCCTCGAGGACCCCGAGGACGGTCTGGCGCGGCAGTGCCGTGCCCGTCGGGTTGTTCGGGCTGGCCAGCAGCACCACCGACGGGTGGTGCTCGGCGATCGCGGCACGGGCCACGTCGACGTCGAGGCTGAAGTCGTCCTCGCGGCGGCCGGCCACCCAGCCGGTCGACGTGTCACGCGCGTACTCGGGGTACATCGAGTACGTCGGCGCGAACGACAGCGCCGTACGCCCCGGACCGCCGAACGCCTGCAGGACGTGCAGCATGATCTCGTTCGAGCCGTTCGCCGCCCACAGCTGCTCGGGCGCCAGCGGCACCCCCGACTCGGCCAGCAGGTAGGCGGCCAGATCGGCCCGCAGCGCCGGGAAGTCCCGGTCCGGGTACCGGTTGAGGCCCGCGGCCGCCTCGGTGACCGCCGCCGCGATCGACGCCACGACCTGGGCGGACGGCGCGTACGGGTTCTCGTTGACGTTCAGCAGGCACGGCACGTCCAGCTGCGGGGCACCGTAGGGCTCGAGGCCGACCAGCTCAGGACGCAGCGGCAGCACAGGAGGGGTCAGTTCGGCGGTCACGAGCCGATCCTAGGTTCGCCGCACCGGTGCCTGCGGCGCCCGTTCAGAACCGCGCCTGCACCGCCTCGCCGTGGGCGGGCAGACCCTCGGCATCGGCCAGCGCGACGATCCGTCCCGCCACGGCCGACAGCGCGTCCGCGTCGTACTCGACGACCTGCACGGCACGCACGAACGAGTGCACGCCCAGGCCCGAGGTGAAGTGCGCGCAGCCACCGGTCGGCAGCACGTGGTTCGAGCCGGCCATGTAGTCACCCAACGAGACCGGCGAGTAGGGGCCCACGAAGATGGCGCCGGCACTGGTGACCCGCTCGGCAACCGCGGCGGCGTCCGCCGTCTGGATCTCCAGGTGCTCGGCACCGTAGGCGTTGACCACGGCCAGACCCGCCTCGAGGTCGTCGACCAGCACGATCGCCGACTGCCGGCCCGCGAGCGAGGTCTGCACCCGGGCACTGTGCCTGGTCGCGGCCGCCCGGTCGACCAGCTTGGCCTCGACCGCGCCGACCAGCTCGACCGACGGAGTGACCAGCACCGAGGCGGCCAACGGGTCGTGCTCGGCCTGCGAGACCAGGTCGGCGGCGACGTGGTCGGGGTTCGCGGTGCCGTCGGCCAGGATCGCGATCTCGGTCGGCCCCGCCTCGGAGTCGATGCCGACGACGCCCCGCACGAGCCGCTTGGCGGCCGTCACGAACACGTTGCCGGGGCCGGTGATGACGTCGACCGGCTCGCACAGGGTGTCCCCGTCGACCGGTTCGCTGCCCGCGGCACCGTAGGCGAGCATCGCGATGGCCTGCGCACCACCTGCGGCGTACACCTCGTCGACGCCGAGCAGCGCGCACGTGGCGAGCACCACGGCGTCGGGCAGACCGCCGTTGGCCTGCTGCGGGGGCGAGGTCACGGCCAGCGCACCCACCCCGGCCTCCTGCGCGGCGACCACGTTCATCACGACCGAGGACGGGTACACGGCCAGCCCCCCGGGCACGTACAGCCCCACGCGGCGGACCGGGATCCACCGCTGGCGCACCTGGGCACCCGGCGCCACCCGGACCGTGAAGTCGGCCGGTCGCTGCGCACGGTGCACCTGGCGCACCCGACGGATCGTCTCCTCGAGCGCAGCCCGCACCTGCGGGTCCAGGGCACCGACCGCGGCCTGCACGAGCTCGGCCGGCACCCGCACGTGCTGCGGGCGCACCCCGTCGAACCGCTCGGCCAGGTCCCGCAGCGCGGCGGCGCCTCGCGCCTGCACGTCGGCAAGGATCGGGGCGACGACGTCGGCGGCGTGCTCGACGTCGACCTCCGCCCGGGGAAGCTCGGCGAGCAGCTCACGGCGGGACAGCGTGCGACCGCGCAGGTCGATGCGGGTGATCACACGAGGAGTCTAGGCGCGCGGGACGAAGCCCACCGTCCGCGTCCGGCGCGCCCGTGGTCCTGGCAGGATGGTCGGGTGACCATCGTGCCGATCTCCGACGACTCCATCCGACTCGGGCAGTTCCTCAAGCTCGCCGGGCTGGCCGACTCGGGCGCCGATGCGCGGACACTGCTCGAGGAGGGCGAGGTACGGGTCAACGGCGAGCTCGACAGGCGCCGCGGCCGTCAGCTCCGCAAGGGCGACGTGGTGGAGGTCGACGACCCCCGCGGCTCGAACTCCGCCGAGGTGGGCTGACCCGGACCTCGCGCGGCGGCGGCCCCAGGGGCCTGGCGCACTGCGCTTCAGGCCGTGCGGCGGCGGCCCGGTATGCCGGGAGGAGCTCGGTGAAGCGGGCGTCCCAGTCGCAGGTTCGCCCCGGACCTCGACCTCGCTCGCCCGCTCACCCGGGAAGCACCACTCGACGGCGAACGACCGGGGCGGGTCGCAGGACCGCACGCCGCCGGTCGCGTTCTGGTTCGAGCCGGGATCGTCGGCGCCCATGCGGAGCTCGTACCGGCCACCCAGGACGAGCTCGCCGTAGACGGGCCCGAGCCAGCGCGCCAGCCTGCCCGGCGTCGTCACCACGTCCCAGAGGCCCGCCGGATCGGTCGGGTACTCGCGGCGGGACGTCACGGACGCATGACCGTCCAGTCGCAGCGCGCCGAGCGCGCTCCCCGCGGTGCGGCCGCCCGTCGCCGTGCCGTCGTCGAGCACGACCTGCATGCCGACGTGCAGCCCGACCTCGCCGCCTGAGGACCCGCTCAGGCCGACTGCAGGCAGCTCGGGCCGAGCAGCGCCTTGAGGTCCCCGTACAGCGACGGCGAACGTTCGACACGCAGGCCGTCCTCGAGTCGCATGACCGTGGCCCGACCCGGCTGCGTCAGCCGCAGGTGGACCTCGGTGACACCCGGGTGCGTCGAGAGCACCTCACGCAAACGCTCGACCACGGGGGGCGTGCACCGCCCGACCGCCAACGACACCACGACGGGCGCGTCGGCCGCCTGGGACACGTCGGGCAGCGACACCTCCATCGCCTGCAGCTGCATCTGGTCGTCACGCCGCCGCACACGGCCCCGGATCACCACGACGGCGTCCTCGGCCAGCACCGTGGAGTAGGCCAGGTACGTCTCACCGAAGAACATGACCTCGACGGCACCCTCCATGTCCTCGATGGTCACGGCGGCCCACGGGTTGCCCTGCTTGGACATCTTGCGCTGCAACGAGGTGATCAGGCCGGCCACCACGACCGTCGACCCGTCGGGGCGCGCCTCGTCGGCGTTGAGCGTCGCGATCGAGACGTCGGCCGCGGCCGACAGCACGTGCTCCAGCCCGGACAACGGGTGGTCCGACACGTACAGGCCGAGCATCTCGCGCTCGAACTGCAACCGCTGCTTCTTGTCCCAGTCGGGCAGGTCCGGGATCGTCACGGCGAACCCGGTGGCCTGGTCGTCTCCGCCCATGAGGTCGGCGAACAGGTCGAACTGGCCCTCCGCCTCCTTGCGCTTGACGCCGATCACGGAGTCGACGGCCTGCTCGTGCACCAGCAGCAGCGCACGACGCGGGTGTCCGAGGGAGTCGAAGGCACCCGCCTTGATGAGCGACTCGATGGTCCGCTTGTTGCAGACCACCGCCGGCACCTTGTCCAGGAAGTCGGTGAAGGACGTGAACGCGCCCTTCTCCTCGCGGGTGCGCACGATCGCGTCGACCACGTTGGCGCCCACGTTGCGCACCGCCGTCAGGCCGAACCGGATGTCGACGCCCACCGCGGTGAACAGCGCCGAGGAGGAGTTCACGTCGGGCGGCAGCACGGTGATGCCCATGCGGCGGCACTCGCCCAGGTACAGGGCTGACTTGTCCTTGTCGTCGCCGACCGAGGTCAGCAGGCCCGCCATGTACTCGGTCGGGTAGTTCGCCTTGAGGAACGCCGTCCAGTACGAGACCACGCCGTACCCGGCAGAGTGCGCCTTGTTGAACGCGTAGCCGGCGAACGGGACCAGGGTGTCCCACACCGCCTGGATCGCGGGCTTGGAGTACCCACGCTCGCTCATCCCCGCCTCGAAGGGCACGAACTCCTTGTCGAGGATCTCCTTCTTCTTCTTGCCCATGGCGCGGCGCAGCAGGTCGGCCTGACCGAGGGAGTACCCCGCCAGCACCTGGGCGGCCTTCTGCACCTGCTCCTGGTACACGATCAGGCCGTAGGTGCCGTCGAGCACCTCCGCCAGCGGCGCCTCGAGCTCGGGGTGGATCGGCGTGATCGGCTGCAGCCCGTTCTTGCGCAGCGCGTAGTTCGTGTGCGAGTTCATGCCCATCGGGCCCGGGCGGTACAGCGCGATGACGGCAGAGATGTCCTCGAAGTTGTCGGGGCGCATCTGACGCAGCAGTGCCCGCATCGGTCCGCCGTCGAGCTGGAACACCCCGAGCGTGTCGCCGCGGGCCAGCAGCTCGTACGTGGCCGGGTCGTCGAGCGGGATGTCCTCCAGCTCGATCGGTGCCTTGTCGTTGGCGACGATGTTGCGCAGCGCGTCGTCGAGGATCGTCAGGTTGCGCAGCCCGAGGAAGTCCATCTTGATCAGGCCGAGGCCCTCGGACGTCGGGTAGTCGAACTGCGTGATGACCGCGCCGTCCTGCGGGCGCTTCATGATCGGGATGATGTCGATCAGCGGCTCGCTGGACATGATCACGCCAGCCGCGTGCACACCCCACTGCCGCTTGAGGTTCTCCAGGCCGCGCGCCGTCTCCAGCACGCGCTGCGCCTCGGGGTCGGCCGCGACGACCTGCCGGAACTCCTCGGCCTCGGCGTAGCGCGGGTGCTCCGGGTCGTACATGCCCGACAACGGGATGTCCTTGCCCATGACGGGCGGCGGCATCGCCTTGGTGAGCTTCTCCCCCATCGCGAACGGGAAGCCCAGCACGCGCGAGGAGTCCTTCAGGGCCTGCTTGGCCTTGATGGTGCCGTAGGTGACGATCTGCGCGACCCGGTCGTCGCCGTACTTCTCGGTGACGTACCGGATGACCTCGCCGCGCCGACGCTCGTCGAAGTCGACGTCGACGTCGGGCCAGGACACGCGCTCGGGGTTGAGGAACCGCTCGAAGATCAGCCCGTGCTGGAGCGGGTCCAGCTCCGTGATGCCCATGGCGTACGACGCCATCGAGCCGGCGGCCGACCCACGGCCCGGCCCGACACGGATGCCCTGCTCCCTGGCCCAGCCGATGAAGTCGGCCACGACGAGGAAGTAGCCGGAGAAGCCGAGCTGGACGATGACGTCGGTCTCGTAGGCCGCCTGCGCGCGCACGTCGTCGGGCACGTGGCCCTTGTAGCGCCGCTGCAGGCCGCGCTCGACCTCCTTGATGAACCAGGAGTTCTCGTCCTCGCCCTCGGGCACGGGAAAGCGCGGCATGTAGTTCGCGCCGGTCGGGAACTCGACCTGGCAGCGCTCCGCGATGAGCAGCGTGTTGTCGCACGCCTCGGGCAGCTCGGCCCACGTGCGGCGCATCTCCTCGGCGGACTTCACGTAGTAGCCGTCGCCGCCGAAGGCGAACCGCGAACCGCCCTGGTCGTACGTGGGTTCGTCGAGCGTCGAGCCGGACTGGACCGCCAGGAGCACCTCGTGGGCGTGCGCGTCCTCCTTGCGCGTGTAGTGCAGGTCGTTGGTGGCCACCAGGGGCGCGCCGATCTGCTCGGCCACGCGCAGCAGGTCCTTGAAGACCCTGCGCTCGATGTCGAGCCCGTGGTCCATCAGCTCGACGAAGAAGTTCTCCTTGCCGAACAGGTCCTGCAGCTCACCGGCCGCGCGCAGCGCCTCGTCGTAGTGACCCAGGCGCAGGCGCGTCTGGATCTCGCCCGAGGGGCAGCCGCTCGTCGCGATCAGACCCTGGTGGTAGGTCTGGAACAGCTCGCGGTCCATGCGGGGCCACTTGCCCATCTGCCCGTCCAGCGAGGCCAGCGAGCCCATGCGGAACAGGTTGTGCATGCCCTGCGTCGTCTCGGACAGCAGCGTCAGGTGCGTGTAGGCACCGCGCGCCGAGACGTCGTCGGAGGCCTGGTGCGCCTCGCCCCAGCGCACGCGCGTCTGGTCGAACCGGCTGGTGCCCGGCGTGACGTAGGCCTCGATGCCGATGATCGGCTTGATGCCGTGCGCCTTGGCCTTCGCGTAGAACTCGTACGCGCCGAACAGGTACCCGTGGTCGGTGATCGCGATGGACGACTGGCCCAGGCGCTCGACCTCGTCGAGCAGCTCGCCGATGCGCGCGGCGCCGTCGAGCATCGAGTACTCGGTGTGCACGTGGAGGTGGACGAAGTCAGATCCTCCAGATGCCATGCCGGTCATCCTAAGCGGCCCGACCGACATGACCGGCCCGCCCGGCCCGGTCCGCGCGACCCCCGCGGCCCGACGTGCGTCACGTGCCGCGGGGGACGCGCACGAGCCTCAGCGGTAACCGTCGCCGAGCACCTCGAGGGCATGGGCGAGGTCGTCCGGGTAGTCGCTGGTGAGCTCGAGCCAGCTGCCCGTGCCCGGGTGCTCGAAACCGAGCCGCACGGCGTGCAGCCACTGGCGGGACAGCCCTACCCGCTGCGCCAGCGCGGGGTCGGCGCCGTACGCCAGGTCCCCGACGCACGGGTGCCGCAGCGCCGAGAAGTGCACGCGGATCTGGTGCGTCCGGCCCGTCTCCAGGTGCACCTCGACCAACGAGGCCGACGGGAGCATCTCCAGCACCTCGTAGTGCGTGATCGAGGGCTTGCCGTCGGCCACGACCGCGAACTTCCACTCCGCCGACGGGTGCCGGCCGATGGGGGCGTCGATGGTGCCCGTGGTGGGCTCCGGGTGCCCCTGCACGAGCGCGTGGTAGACCTTCTCGACGGTGCGCTCCTTGAACGCGCGCTTGAGCACCGTGTACGCGTGCTCGCTCTTGGCCACGACCATCAGACCCGAGGTCCCCGCGTCCAACCGGTGCACGACGCCCTGCCGCTCGGCCGCACCGGAGGTCGAGATGCGGTAGCCGGCCGCCGCCAACGCCCCGACCACCGTCGGACCCGTCCACCCCGGCGAGGGGTGAGCAGCCACGCCCACGGGCTTGTCCACGACCACCAGGTCCTCGTCGTCGTGCACGATCTGCATGCCCGGCACCGGCTCGGGGACCACCTCGACGGCACGCGGACGCACGTCGGGGATCTCCACCTCGAGCCACGCGCCCGCCGGCAGCCGGTCCGACTTCCCGACCGGGCGACCGTCGACGAGCACCCCGCCCCCGGAAGCGATCTCGGCGGCCCGGGTCCGCGACAGGCCGAGCAGCCGCGAGAGCGCCGCGTCGACCCGCTCACCGGCAAGACCGTCCGGGACCGGCAGCGCACGGGTCTCAGGCACGGGTCTCCTCCGCCCCGGGCGTCGCCCGGTCGTCCTGCACCGGGTCGTCCTGCACCGCTTCCGTGCGCCCCGGAGCCTCCTCGTCGGACGTCGAGGGCGCGACCGACGGCACGTCGTGCCCGTCCGACTCCCGGGCACCGTCCAGACCGACCCCGCGCAGCGCGAGGATCATGACCAACCCCGCGGCGGCCACGATGGCGATGTCGGCGACGTTGCCGATGAACCAGTTGCCGTAGGCCAGGAAGTCCACCACGTGACCGCGGGCGAAGCCCGGTTCGCGCCAGAAGCGGTCGACCAGGTTGCCGAGCGCTCCACCGAGCAGCAGGCCGAAGGCGAGTGCCCAGCCGAGGGACCCCAGCCGCCGCGAGGCCCGGATCACGACGACGACGACCACGCAGGCCACCACCGTGAGCACCCAGGTCATCCCGTTGGCCAGGCTCAGTGCGGCGCCGGAGTTGCGGATCAGCTGGAGCCCGAAGAGGTCGCCCAGCAAGGGCGTGCGGGTGCCCGGCTCCAGCGCCGACAGCGCCCAGGCCTTGGAGAGCTGGTCAGCCGCCAGCACCACGAGCGTGATCAGTGCGAACGTCAGCAGCAGCTGCCGTCGACGCCGAGGGCTGATGGCCGCGGCGTGGTCGACGACATCGCGTGATCCAGCCTCAGGGTCCGGCGCGGGCGCCGCAGGATCCTCGACAGGGTCCATCGGGGACGAAGAAGGCGCAGGGGAAGGCACCGCAGGAGTCTACGGGTGCCTCAGCGGCGCTCCTCGCGCTGCTTGCACTCGACGCACAGGGTCGCTCGCGGGAACGCCTGCAGACGCGCCTTGCCGATCGCACGGCCGCACGACTCGCAGGTGCCGTAGGCGCCGGCGGTGATACGACCCAGGGCGTGCTGCGACTGTGCGAGCAGGTCGCGCGTGTTGTTCACCAGCGTGAGCTCCTGCTCGCGCTCCAGCGCGCTGGAACCCGAGTCGGCCTGGTCGTCGCCGGCACCGTCGCCGGAGTTGCGCAGCAGCTCGGACAGCTCGGCGTCCGCGGAGGCGAGCTCACCGGTGAGCCGGTCGATCTCGGCCGTCAGCTCCTCGGCGATCTCCCGCACCTCAGCGCCGGTCCACGGCTCTTCTCCGTCACGGACGAGGAACTGCTGCGCGAGCTGGGCGACGTCCTTCTCGTCGAACGAGACGGTCACCGCCGGGCTCAAGGCGTCGTTGCTGGCCACGATCGTCCCCCTGTCCTCGAAGTCACGCGAATGTATGCGCCGCGGCGCCATGGCACAACTCACCACACCGGGTGAATCCGGTGCGGTGAGTCGTGCGAGGGTCGACCGGCTGCTCAGAGCCCCTGGGTGTCGCCCACGGCCTGCGCCTGACCCGACCGCGGGGGCAGGGCGTTACCGCGGTTGTCGAGGTCACCGAGGAGGTTCTCGAGGTAGCTCTTCAGACGGGTGCGGTAGTCACGCTCGAACACACGCAGCTCGTCGATCTTGCGCTCCAGCAGCGACCGCTCCTGCTCCAGCTGCCCCAGGGTGCGCTGCGAGGTCTCCTCGGCCTCGCGCACGATCCGCGTGGCCTGGGTCTTGGCCTCGCCGACGAGGCGGTCCGACTCCTCCTGGCCGCTGCGCACATAGTCGTCGTGCAGCTTCTGCGCCAGGGCGAGCATGCCGGTGGCCGACTCGGGCTCGGTGCCACGACCCGGTGCGGCGACGACGGGCGCCACCACGGGTGCGACCGGAGCCGCCATCACGGGGGCGGGCGCGGGGACCGGCTCGGGCACGGGCTCCGGCTTCGGCGCCGGGGCGGCCTGCTGGGCACCTGCACGGCTGAGCTCCGCGATCCGGCGCTCGGCCGCGGCCAACTTCGTCTTGAGGTCCTCGTTCTCGCCCTGCAGGTCACGCAGGGTGTTGACGACCTCGTCCAAGAAGTCGTCGACCTCGTCCTGGTCGTAGCCCTCGCGGAACTTCGTGGCCTGGAACTTCTTGTTCAGGACGTCGTCTGCGGTCAGCAGTGCCATCGTCGTCACCTCGGTTTGTCGAGCAGGGTCTGGCCGGCGGTGTTCACCGACCGCCTCGGCCCACCGTAGCGGAGATCGTGCAGCACGCACGCTCCCCACCACCGGGTCGCCGAGCAGGACACGGTCAGGTCCGGGCAATCTGCCCGAGCACCGACAACAGGATCGTGCAGCCCAGGAAGAGGACCATGAAGCCCAGGTCCAACCGCACCTGGCCGAAGCCCACGGGGGGCAGGACCTTCCTCAGGGCACGCAACGGTGGATCGGTCACGGAGTAGGCGACCTCGGCGATCACGAGGACCACACCCGTCGGCTTCCACTCCCGCGCGAACACCTGGACCCAGTCGATGACCAGGCGGATGAGCAGCAGGAGGAAGAACGCCCCGACGACGAGCTGGAGCAGGCCGGCGACAAGTCGCACCGATCAGCCCCGTCAGCTCTGGTTGAAGAAGCCGGCACGCACGACCGGCTCGGCCTGCTGGGGCTCGCCCGACACCTCGACGTGCGCGGGCGAGAGCAGGAAGACCTTGCTCGTCACACGCTCGATCGCGCCGTGCAGGCCGAAGATGAGCCCGGCGGAGAAGTCGACGAGACGCTTCGCGTCCGCGTCGTCCATGTCCGTCAGGTTCATGATCACCGGCGTGCCCTCGCGGAACGCCTCGCCGATCTTGCGCGCGTCGTTGTACGAGCGGGGGTGGATCGTGGTGATGCGACGCAGCTCACCGGTCGCGGGAGCCGCAGCGGCGACGGGAGCCGCCACCGGGGCGCTGCGGCGCAGCGGCGTGACCTGGGCCTCGTACTCGTGCGGCACCTCGACCTCCACCTCGTCGTACTCGTCGACGTAGTCCTCGTGCTCGACGCGGTCGTCGGCCAGGCCGAGGTACAGCATCGTCTTGCGAAGCGCTCCGGCCATCGCGATCTCCCATCCCCTCCGCCCCGGCCAGGACCGGGGTGACGGACCCCTCGGCCCCTCAGGTCATCACGACCTTGTCGGCACGCTAGCAACGCCATCGCGCGGACCCGGCCCGACACGCGGGCGTGTCGGGCCTTCGGCTGACGCCCGCAGCGCAGACATCACCCTCGACGACCCTCGCCGTCAGCCGAGGAGCCGGACGATCCCGGCAGACCGCCCGGTGTCCGCACCCGGCGCCCGCCGGTAGGAGAACAAGGAGTCGTCGGTGAACGTGTCACGTGCCACGTGCAGCACGTCCTGCACGCCCAGGTCCGCCAGCACGGACAGCACACCGGCAGGCAGGTCGAGCCCGGGCGAACCCCATCGCGTCGTGGCCCACGTGGCCGGCAGCCGGGCGGCGACCTCGTCGCGCAGGGCGGCGGGCACCTCGTACGACACCCCGGCGATCGAGGGGCCGACCGCGGCGCGCACACGACCCGGCTCGGCGCCCCGCGCGAGCATCGCGGACACCGCCGACTGCAGCACACCGGCGAGCAGACCGCCGCGGCCGGCATGCACCGCGGCGACGACCCCGGCCGATGCGTCGGCGAGCAGCACCGGCACGCAGTCGGCGACCAGCACACCGACCGCCACGTGCGCACTCACCGTCACCAACGCGTCGCCGACCCCGATGTCCACGGCGTCCTCGGCGCCCGAGGAGACCGATGAGGGCGAGACCTCGAGGGTGTGCGCGCCGTGCACCTGTGTCGCGAAGGCCACCGGCACGCCTGCCCAGGCGGCGACGCGCGCGCGGTTGCGCCGGACACGATCGGGATCGTCCCGCACCGCCGCGCCGAGGTTCAGGCTCGACCAGGGCGTGGGACTCACGCCGCCGGCACGGGTGGTGAACCCCGCCCGGACGCCGGGACCGAGGTCGACCTCGATCACCGGCGCGGGGGCGGGCCCCGGCTCGGGTCCGGTGCTCACCTGATCACTTGAGGAAGTCGGGCACGTCCAGCTCGTCCCGCAGGCGGTGGCCGTCGTCCTCGGGGAAGATCCGCGGGACCTCGAGGGCACCGGTGACGGGGGCAGGCTCGGGTGCGGCCGACAGGAACGCGGGCACCTCGGGCTGGGCCGGGGCGTGCGCGTGCAGGGGCGAGGGCACCGACGAGGCGGCGCCGTGCCCCGGCAGGTCCTCCGGGTCGACCACGGGGCGCGGGGTCGCGGCGCGCACGGCCGGGACGGCGGGTACGGACGGGACCTGGCGGGCGGCGGAGCCGGACACCTGGCCGAGGCCGCGCGCGTCGCGGCGCTGCACCGGCACCCCGCCGTCGAACCCGGCGGCGATGACGGTGACCCGCACCTCGTCGCCCAGCGCGTCGTCGATGACGGCACCGAAGATGATGTTGGCCTCGGGGTGCGCGGCCTCCTGCACCAGTCGCGCGGCCTCGTTGATCTCGAACAGGCCGAGGTCCGAGCCACCCTGGATGGACAGCAGCACGCCGTGCGCACCGTCGATGCTGGCCTCGAGCAGCGGCGAGGAGATCGCCAGCTCGGCAGCCTGCACCGCACGGTCGTCGCCGCGCGCGAAGCCGATGCCCATGAGCGCCGACCCGGCACCCTGCATGACGGACTTCACGTCGGCGAAGTCGAGGTTGATCAGTCCCGGGGTCGTGATCAGGTCCGTGATGCCCTGCACCCCCGACAGCAGCACCTGGTCGGCGGAGTGGAACGCGTCCAGCACGGACACCGAGCGGTCGGAGATGGACAGCAGTCGGTCGTTCGGGATGACGATCAGGGTGTCGACCTCGGCCCGCAGCGCCTCGATGCCCGTATCTGCCTGGACCGACCGGCGACGGCCCTCGAAGGTGAACGGGCGGGTGACGACCCCGATGGTCAGGGCACCGAGCGAGCGGGCGATGCGGGCCACGACCGGCGCGCCACCGGTGCCCGTGCCGCCGCCCTCGCCCGCGGTGACGAAGACCATGTCGGCGCCCCGCAGGACGTCCTCGATCTCCTCCTGGTGGTCCTCGGCCGCCTTCTTGCCCACCTCGGGGTCGGCTCCGGCACCCAGGCCGCGGGTCAGCTCGCGCCCGACGTCGAGCTTCACGTCGGCGTCCGACATGAGCAGCGCCTGGGCGTCGGTGTTGATGGCGATGAACTCGACACCCTTGAGGCCGACCTCGATCATCCGGTTCACGGCGTTGACGCCGCCGCCGCCGATGCCGACGACCTTGATGACCGCCAGGTAGTTCTGCGGAGCTGCCACGGTGGGTGCCTCTCGTTCTCATGCCGTCCCGGCAGGTGCCGGATGGTGCCGGGGACGCTGCCGAGGCAGCGGGTGCTCGTCCCCTCGTTCGCGGCGCGCCGTGATCGAGGCTTCGAACCTTCACCCTCAGGTTGAGGGTTATAGTTATGTCAGATCTGCTGTCGTCCGTGACGGTAGGTGCGCCCGGCCGCGCGATCAACGACCACCCCGCGCGTGTCGTCATCCGCCTGAGCGATCACCCGCGCGCGCACCACCGTCACCAGGTCACGCTCACCGCGTGATCGGCAACGTGGGAGCAGACACGTCGAACACCGTCGCCCCCGTGGTCGACGGTGACGCACGCAGAGCCGAGAGCACCGCGACCTTCAGTCCCGTGTCCTGCGCGCTCCCCCAGTCCACCCGCACACCGTCGCGCAACGTCATCGTCACCGTGTCCTGCGTCTGCGCCGACACGCCCCCGACCTGCGCCAGGAGATCGGCGGGCAGCTGCTCGAGCACCTCCAGGACCGCCCCGAGCGTCCGGGCATCACCCACCGGCACGTCCACGACCGGCAGACCCTCCGGGGCCGCATCGACACGACCCACCTGGACGCCCTCCATGTCGAGCAGCGCGAAGCCCGGCGCCTCACCCGCGCCCGCGGGCACCGCCGCCACCGGCTCGCGCGCCACCAGCACGACCTTCAGGCCGTGCGGCCACACGCGCGTCACCTTCGCCTCACGCACACCCGGCACATCCAGCACGTGGTCACGCAACGCGACGGTGTCCAACCTCGGCAGGGGCGTGCCGTCGTACGGCTGCACGGCCGCCATGACCGCGTCGACCGCGACCACAGCACCCGCACCGTCGACCACGACCTCGTCCACCTCGAGCGCCAGCACCGAGGACAGCAGCAGCAGCCAGACCAGCGCGCCGACCGCCGCCGTCCCGCCCACGACCGCGGCCACCTGGCGGCGGGCGAGCACGCGCCGCGCCCGCGCCCGCTCCGCGAACCGCTCGACGGACCGGGGTGAGACGACCGGCGGGCGCACCGGGCCCGCCCACGCCCCGCCCGTGACAGCGCCAGACGTCGTCCGCGACGTGCTGCGTCGAGGATCGACCAGCTCGCGCCGCGCCGCGCCGGCACCCGCAGCGGGCGGCGAGGCCTTGGCCGGCGCCGCCGGCGGGACGACAGGAGGCACGGCAGGCGGGACGGTCTTCGACGGCGGTGTCGGGGCTGCCCGACGACGAGCCCCCTCGGGACCCGGAGCCGCACCGTCACCCGACCCGGCCGTGCCGACATCCCCGCCTGCCTCGGGGTCGACAGGGCGGCTCGTCTGCCGCCCGCCCCCGGAGGGCGCGGCACGGCGCGGCGTCGCCGGCCGACGCGCGCCCGGCCGCGGAGCAGGTGGGCGGGACGGGCTCACGACCGGTCGCCGCCCGGGTCGTCCACGGCGCGGGCCGCCAGCAGCTCGAGCACCACGGGACCCAGCTCGGTGACGTCCCCGGCACCGACGGTCAGCAGCAGATCACCCGGACGCGCAGCCGCGGCGATCGCCCTGGCAGCCTCCAGCCGGCCCGGGACGAACGTGGCATCGGTGCCGGCGGGCACCTGGTCGGCCACCAGCGCACCGGTGACCTGCGGGTCGGGGTCCTCGCGGGCCCCATACACATCGGTCACGACGACGACGTCAGCCAGCCCGAACGCCTCACCGAACTCGTGCGCGAAGGTCGCCGTCCGGGAGTAGAGGTGCGGCTGGAACAGCGCCAGCACACGGCCGTCCCCCGCCACCGTCCGCGCGGCACGCAGCAGCGCGGCCACCTCCGTCGGGTGGTGCGCGTAGTCGTCGACGACCCGCACCCCGTCGACCGTGCCGCGCTCCTCGAAACGACGACCGGTGCCCACGAACGCCTCCAGCCCCCGCGCGGCCGACTCCGGCGACAGGCCCAGACGGCGCAGGGCAGCCCACGCCGCGGCGGCGTCGAGCGCGTTGTGCGCACCGGGAACGGCCAGCCGAACCGTGACAGACCCACCGGCCTGCGAACCCGACGTCTCCCCCGGCTCGCCGTCGCGTGCCGTGAACGTGACCGACCACCGGTCGCCGTCCGGCTGCAGCTCCCCCACCACCACGTCGGCGTCGACGGAGCGACCGTAGGTGAGCACCGCCGCGCCTCGGTCCGCGAGGACCTCACGCACCTGCTCGACGAGCCGGAGCGCTCCCGGGTCGTCGGCGCAGGCCACGAGCAGACCACCGGGGCGGATCCGCCCTGCGAACTGCACGAACGCCTCCTCGAAGGCCTCGCGCGTGCCGTAGTGGTCCAGGTGGTCCGGCTCGACGTTGGTCACCACGGCCACCAGAGGGCTGTAGGCCAGGAACGAGCCGTCCGACTCGTCGGCCTCCGCGACGAACACCGGCCCCCGACCGTCCCGGCTGCCACCGAGCGGACCCTGCGCGGAGAGCACCGAACCGCCGATCGCGAACGACGGGTCGGCACCCTGCGCCTCGAGCGCCGTGGCGATCATCGCCGACGTCGTCGTCTTGCCGTGCGCACCGGCGACGGCGACCGCATCACGATCCGCCATGAGCGCCGCGAGGGCCTGCGAGCGGTGCAGGACGCGCAGACCGCGCTCCCGTGCGCGCACCAGCTCGGGGTTCGACTCACGCACCGCGGACGACACCACGACGGTGCTCGCCCGGTCGACGTGCGCCGGGTCGTGACCGACGAACACCTCGACACCTGCGTCGCGCAACCGCGGCAACGCGGGTCCGTCCTGCGCGTCCGAGCCGGACGTCACCACCCCACGGGCAGCCAGCAGCGCAGCCACCGCAGACATCCCGGCACCACCCACACCGATCAGGTGCGTTGCCCCTAGCCCGTCGACACGCAGCTCGTGGACGGGCGTCCCACCAGCCCGGTCGGGCAGGTGCGCCTCCACCAGCCGCGCCACCCGCGCGGCGGCGTCCACCACCCCGACAGAGGCCGCCGCCTGCGCCATCCGGGACCGCGTCGCCGTGGCGTCCGGGCCGACCAGCAGGGGCAGCACGTGCTCCTCGACCCAGCCGGCGTCGAGGTCGGCGTCCGCGACCAGAAGACCACCACCGGCGTCGACCACAGGTGCGGCGTTCAGCCGCTGCTCACCGTTGCCGATGGGCAGCGGGACGTAGACCGCGGGGATGCCGAGAGCAGCCAGCTCGCAGACCGTGCCGGCACCGGCCCGTCCCAGCACGACGTCGGCGACCGCGAGCGCCTGCTGCATCGCCGACAGGTACGGCAGCACGTGGTAGCGCTCGGCGCCGGGCAGCTGCACCAGCCGTTCACGCACCGCGTGATCCTTGTCGGCGCCCGTCAGGTGCAGCACCTGGATGCCGGCAGCCAGCAACGCGCCCGCCGCCGAGGACACCGCGGTGTTGACGCTGACCGCTCCGAGCGAGCCGCCGGTGACGAGCAGGGTCGGCAGGTCGGGGTCGAGCCCGAGCGCGGCGGCCGCCGTGCGGCGCGCCGCGCGAGCATCACCCGCCCGCTCGCGCAGCAGGCCCGCGATCGGTGCCCGCAGCGGGAGCCCGACGACCTGCTCACCCGGCAGCCCCGTGCCGGCGAACGTCACGGCGACCTCGGCTGCCCACCGCGCACCGAGCCGGTTCGCGAGGCCCGCCCGCGCGTTCTGCTCGTGGATCACGACGGGCACCCCGCGACGACGGGCCGCCAGGTAGGCCGGCGTGGAGACGTAGCCGCCGAACCCGACGACCACCTGGGCACCGGACTCGACGATCGCCCGGTCGGCCGCCGCGACCGCCGACTGCAGGCGCCCGGGCAGCCGGAACCAGTCGAGCGTGGGGCGGCGCGGCATCGGCACCCGGGGGACGACCGCCAGCGGCAGGCCGTGCTCGGGCACCAGGCGTGACTCGAGACCCGTGGCGGTCCCGAGCACGGTCACCCGGATCGAGGGGTCGCGCTGCACGAGCTCGTCGGCGACGGCCAGCAACGGGTTGACGTGACCGGCGGTGCCGCCGCCCGCGAGCAGGACCGACCGGTGAGCATGCTCGTGCGCGGGTGCGCCCTGCGTCGGCTCGTGCTCAGGGGTGGTCGTGGGTGCGGCGGCGGTGCTGATGGGATCCTCGTTCCGGTCGTCGTGCGGGTGGTCGGTCGACGGTACGACGCCGTCAGCCACGGGTGCGCCCGATCACGGCGAGCGAGCGTCGCACGACGCTGGGCCGTGCGGCCAGTGCCTGCGCCGCACCCGGTTCGGAGCGCGCGAAGGCGATCACCACGCCGAGGGCGGCCATCGTCATGATCAGGGCGGAACCGCCCGCCGAGACCAGCGGCAGCGGCACGCCGATCACAGGGGCCAGACCGATGACGACGGCGATGTTCACCAGGGCCTGGCCGATGATCCAGCAGAGGATCGCACCGGTGGTGATCCGCACGAACGGGTCGGGGTGGCGGCCGATCAGGCGGATCATCGCCAGTGCCAGCAGCCCGAACAGGCCCAGGACGAGCAGCGTGCCGATGAGCCCGAGCTCCTCGCCGAGGATGGCGAAGATGAAGTCGTTGTGCGCCTCGGGCAGGTACGACCACTTCTCGCGACTCTCCCCCAGACCCAACCCGCCCCAGCCGCCGGTGGCCAGCCCGTAGCCGCCGTGCAGGGTCTGGTAGCAGGCGCTCGAGGTGTCGCACGAGTCCGACAGCCAGCTCATGATGCGGGCCATCCGGTTGTCGCTGCCCTTGGCCAGCAGCGCGGCGACCGCGGCGGCGGCCCCGGCGGCGACGGCGAAGATGCGCAACGGCACACCGGCGACGAACAGGGCCCCGCCGACGAGCAGGAGCAGGACGAGCGCCGTGCCCAGGTCGTGCCCGGCGAGCACTGCGCCGACGGCCAGGGCAGCCACGGGCACGGCCGGCACCAACGCGTGCTTCCACTCCTGCAGCAGCGCCTGCTTGCGTGCCAGCACCGCGCCCAGCCAGAGAGCCAGGGCCAGCTTGATCGCCTCGGACGGCTGGGCGGTGAACCCCCCGACGCGGATCCAGTTCTGGTTGCCGCCCGTGCCGGTACCCAGGCCGGGGACGAAGACCAGCAACTGGAAGAGAATCGCGCCGCCCAGCGCCGGCCAGGCCGCGGCCCGCAACGCACGCACGGGCAGCCGCGAGAGCACGAACATGACCGGCAGACCCATGAGCGCGTACCGGGCCTGGTTGAGGAACACCGCGTACGGCGAGTCCCCCGAGTCCAGCGACTCCACGCTGGAGCTCGACAGCACCATCACCAGGCCGATGACCAGCAGCAGCGCACTGGCGCCGATCAGCACGTAGTAGCTGGTGACCGCGCTGTTCCAGTGGCCTAGGGCGGACCCCGTGCTCACCGGCAGCGAGCCCGTGTCCGTGCTCGGCGCGGCACCGCGAGCAGCGCGTGCTTCAACCGTCGAGCGGCCGCGGCCCGCCTGCCGAGGTGTCGTCGCGGTCATCGCGCCGCCCTCACACGCCGCGAGCGTCCGCCGACAGCGCGTGCACGGCGGCAGCGAACGCGTCACCCCGCGCGGCGTACGAGGCGAACTGGTCCATCGAGGCACAGGCCGGCGCCAGCAGCACGGAGACACGCTCGTGCGAGGCCGCGACCGCGGCGAGGCGGCGGGCCGAGCTGACGGCGCGGGTCATCACCGTCCCAGTGTCACCGTCGTGGACCTCGACGACGGGAACCTCGGGTGCGTGTCGGGCCAGAGCATCGCGCAGCGGGGCCCGGTCGGTGCCGATCAGAACGACCGCCCGCAACCGGTCGCGGCGGGCCTGGACGAGCTCGTCGAAGGTCGCCCCCTTGGCCAGCCCGCCGGCGATCCAGACCACCGCGTGCTCGTCGAACGCGGCCAGCGAGGCCGCGGCGGCGTGCGCGTTGGTCGCCTTGGAGTCGTCGACGTAGGCCACGCCGTCGACCTCGCCGACGGTCACGATGCGATGGGCACCGGGGCCGTAGGCGCGCAGCCCGTCCCGGATCGCCTCGGCACTCACGCCGTGCGCGAGGGCCAGGGACGCCGCGGCCAGTGCGTCCTGCACGACGTGCGGCGGGACCGTCCCGTCGGGACCGGCCAGCCGGTCGAGGTCCGCCAGGGTCCCCAGCTCGGCCGCGTGGGTGTGCCGCAGCCGGGCAAAGCCGCGGTCGACGAGCACGTCCTCGACCACACCCACCTGCCCCACACCCGGCGTGCCGACGGTGAACCCGACGGCTACCGCGCCGTCGACCACGTCGGCCTCCCGCACCAGCTGCTCGGTGCGCGGGTCGGCGACGTTGTACACGCAGGCCACCTGCGCCCGTTCGAAGATCCGACCCTTGTCGGCGGCGTACGCCTCCAGCGACCCGTGCCAGTCGAGGTGGTCGGGGGCGACGTTGAGCACCGCGGCGGCCTGCACCGACATGCTGTGCGTGAAGTGCAGCTGGAAGCTGGACAGCTCGACGGCCAGCACGTCCAGCTCGGGGTCGGTGGCCGCCAGCACCACGGGGGTGCCCACGTTGCCCACCGCCAGGGCTCGCTCACCGCCGGCCTGCAGGATCGACTCGAGCATGCCGACGGTCGTCGTCTTGCCGTTCGTGCCGGTGACCGCGAGCCACGGGGCGGGCCCGCCGCCGCGGGCGCGGTCCACCCGCACCTGCCAGGCCAGCTCGACCTCGCTCCACACCGGCACGTCACGTGCGACGGCCGCCGCCAGCAAGGGGTTGCTCGGCGGCCACCCGGGGCTCGCGACCACCAGATCCACGCCGTCGAGCCCACCGTCGGCCACGAAGGCGGCCGGGTCGGACACGTCCGCGTCGGCCGCCCGAACGTCGACGGTCACCAGCGACGCACCGCGGGCGGCCAGCACCTCGACGGCGGCCCGCCCCGAGACTCCCAGACCCGCGACGACGACACGGGCCCCGTTCAGCACCACCACCTAGCCGGCCACCCATTCCGCGTAGAAGATGCCCACGCCGAGCGCGACGAAGAGCCCGGCGATGATCCAGAAACGGATGACGATGGTCACCTCGCCCCACCCCGACAGCTCGAAGTGGTGGTGCAGCGGTGCCATCTTGAACACCCGCTTGCCGGTCATCTTGAAGAAGCCGATCTGGATGATGTCGGAGAGCACCACCAGCACGAAGAGGCCGCCGATGATCGCCGCGAGGATCTCGGTGCGCGACACGATCGACAGGCCGGCCAGTGCACCGCCGAGCGCGAGCGAGCCGGTGTCGCCCATGAAGATCTTCGCGGGGCTGGCGTTCCACCACAGGAACCCGAAGCACGCCCCAGTGATGGCCGCCGCGACCACGGCGAGCGCGAGCGGGTCACGCGTCTCGTAGCAGCGCGGTCCGACGGAGGCGAGGTACTGGCAGCTCTGGTTGAACTGCCAGACGCCCACCAGGACGTACGCGCCGAACACGATGAGCGAGGCGCCGGTAGCCAGCCCGTCGAGCCCGTCGGTCAGGTTCACCGCGTTCGACCAGGCCGTGATGAGGAAGTTCGCCCAGATGACGAACAGCAGCACGCCCAGCGCCGTGCCCGCGAACGCCAGGTCGAGGTTCGTGTCACGGATGAAGGAGATCCGCGTCGAGGCGGGCGTGCGGAACGTCTCGTTGGGGAACTGCAGCGCCGCGACGGCGAACACCACGCCGACGACACCCTGCCCGACGATCTTCCAGCGCGCCTTGAGCCCGAGGCTGCGCTGCCGCGAGATCTTGATGAAGTCGTCGAGGAACCCGACGACGCCCAACCCGGTCATGAGGAACAGCACGAGCAGCGCCGAGGCCGAGGGCACGGTGCCGGTGACGAGCTGGGCACCACCCCAGCCGAGCAGCGTCGCGCCGATGATGACGACACCACCCATGGTGGGCGTGCCGCGCTTGGTGAAGTGGGCGGTCGGCCCGTCCTGGCGGATGAACTGCCCGTACTGCTTCTTGACCAGGAACCGGATGAACAGCGGCGTGCCGAGCAGGGCGAACACCATCGCCAGGCCGCCGGAGATCAGGACTGCCCTCACGGCACGACCACCTCGTCCACGAGACGGTCGCCCAGGCGCCACAGACCGGCACCGTAGGAGGACTTCACCAGGACGACGTCACCGGGTCGCAGCTCCTCCTCGAGGAACGCCGCAGCGACCTCGAGATCGTCGGCCAGCACCACCTCGTCACCCCAGGAGCCCTCGTGGTTGGCGCCGTCGCGGATGGCCCGCGCGCCCTCGCCCACCACGACCGTCAGCCCGATGTTGAGCCGGACCACCAGACGCCCGATGGCGTCGTGCGCCTCGCGGGCGTCGGGTCCGAGCTCGAGCATCTCCCCCAGCACCGCCACCGAACGCCGGTCGCGACCGGCGACCACCGCCAACGCCTTGAGGGCGGCGCGCATCGAGTCGGGGTTGGCGTTGTAGGAGTC
The DNA here is from genome assembly GCF_052036975.1 of Cellulomonas soli. GTDB lineage: Bacteria > Actinomycetota > Actinomycetes > Actinomycetales > Cellulomonadaceae > Cellulomonas > Cellulomonas soli_A. Next base: position 86,916 of record NZ_JBQIAR010000010.1, on the reverse strand, counting down.
GTCGATGATCGTCACGCCGTCGGCGCGGTCGACCACGTGCATGCGGTGCGGGCTGAGGGCGTCGGCGGCCGACAGTGCGGTGGCCACCTGGTCCAGCGGCAGACCGAGGGCCAGGCCCGCGGCGGCGGTGGCCAACGCGTTGTGAACGTGGTGCTCACCGACCAGGCGCAGCTGCACGGGCGCCTCCTGACCGTCGACCACCAGCACGAACGTCGCCCGGCCGGCGCGGTCGACACGCACGTCGTGCGCCCGCACCGTGGAGGCCGGGGCGTTGCCGAACGTCATGACCGGGCCCGGTGCGCGCTCGGCCATGGCCGCCACACGCGGGTCGTCGGCGTTGAGGATCGCCACGCCGTCGGCGACCAGACCGTCGACCAGCTCGGCCTTGGCGGTCGCGACCGCCTCGATCCCGCCGAACTCGCCCAGGTGCGCCTGGCCGACCACCAGCACCACCGCGATGTCGGGCGGCGCGATGTCGGTGAGGTACGTCAGGTGCCCCAGCCCGCTGGCACCCATCTCGAGCACGAGGAACCGGGTGTGCTCGTCGGCGCGCAGCACCGTCAGCGGCAGCCCGATCTCGTTGTTGAACGAGCGCACGGGCGCCACGGTCGGGCCGATCTCGCTGCACAGCTGCAGCAGCAGGTCCTTCGTCGTCGTCTTGCCGACCGAACCGGTGACGGCCAGCACGCGAAGTCCTGAGCCGCCTGGCTCCGCCGCGGCCTCGCGCAACCGCACGAGCACGTCGCGCGCCAGGTCACCCAGCGCGCGCTCGACGTCGGGGACCACCACGGTCGGCAGTGCCGCACCGTCGGGCCCGGTCAGCTCACGGGCCGCCAGTACGAGCACCGCACCGGCGTCGACGGCGGTGGTCGCGTAGTCGTGACCGTCGACGTTCTCCCCGGGCAGCGCGACGAACAGCGCACCGGGGTCCACCTCCCGGGAGTCGACGACGACCGGTCCGCTCACGACGGTGGCAGGGGCCACCCCCGGGGACAGGACACCGCCGGTCACGGCGGCGATCTCGCCCGCGGTGAGGGCGATCACGCGGGCAGTCCGTGCCGCGAGCGGGCCTGGTGGTCGGCGTGCGCCGCACGCAGCACGTCACGGTCGTTGTACCGGTGGAACACGCCGGCGATCTCCTGTGTGGGTTCATGCCCCTTACCCGTGATGATCACGGTGTCCTGGTCGGTGGCCAGGGCGAGGGCGTCATGGATGGCCTGGGTACGGCTGGTGGCCTCGTGCACGTCGGCCAGGTCGGGCCGCTGCGCGCGCGCACCGTCGAGGATCGCGGCACGGATCGCAGCCGGGTCCTCCGAGCGGGGGTTCTCGTCGGTGACGACGACGACGTCGGCCAGTCGTGCGGCGATCTCACCCATGAGCGGACGCTTGCCCTGGTCACGGTCGCCGTCCGAGCCGAGCACGATGATCAGCCGGCCGGGGGTGATCGGCCGGACCGCCTCCAGCGCGAGCACCAGCGCGTCGGGGGTGTGCGCGTAGTCGACGAGCGCCAGCGGCAGACCGTCTCCGCGCTCGATGACGCGCTCCATACGGCCGGGGATCTCGTGCGCATGGGCGACCGCGTCGATCGCGACCGCCAGGTCGACGCCCGCGGCGTACGCCACGACCACGGCCAGCGCCGCGTTGGAGACGTTGACCAGCCCGGGCAGGGGGCTCGCGGCCACGTGCTCGACGCCGTCCGGGCCGCGCAGCACGAACGTCGAGCCGACACCGTCCAGGCCGATGTCGGCGCTGACGACCGCCCAGTCGGCACCGGCCGCCTCGGGCGCCCCCACGTGGGTGGCCACCGACTCCACGGGGATCGCGGACTCCGCGGCGAGGCGGCGACCCCACTCGTCGTCCACCACGACCACACCGCGCCGCGCCTGCTCGGGGGCGAACAACCGCGACTTGTCGCGGAAGTAGCCCTCCATGTCGCCGTGGAAGTCGAGGTGGTCGCGCTGCAGGTTGGTGAACGCCACGACGTCGAACCGCAGGCCGTGCACCCTGCCCAGGGCCAGCGCGTGCGACGAGACCTCGGTCGAGACAGCGCTCGCACCCCGCTCGAGCGCCAGCGCCAGGATGCCCTGCAGCACAGGGGCCTCGACGGTCGTGCGGGGGCTCTCGATGGCCTCCTCACCGATCCGCAGCTCGACGGTGCCGAGCACCGCGGTCGTGGCGTGCACGGCACGCAGCGCCGCGTCGACGAAGTAGGTGGTGGTCGTCTTGCCGTTGGTGCCCGTGATGCCCACGGTGACCAGACGGGTCCCCGGCTCGTCGTGCATCCATGCGGCGACCGGCCCGGCCAGCGAACGCGGGTCCTCGGCGAGGAGCACCGGCCCCCGGGCGTCCAGACCGGCCTCGGTCAGCAGCGACAGGCCGACCTCGTCGGTGAGCACCGCGGCTGCTCCGGCGTCGAGGGCCTGGCCTGCGAACACCGCGCCGTGCACCTTGAGCCCGGGGACCGCCACGAACACGTCACCGGGCACGGTGTCCCCGCTGGCGAGGACGACACCGCTGGTCATGGCGTCGTCGGGCAGCGGCGCACCGGTGGCGCGCAGCGAGAAACGGGTGACGAGGTCGACGATCCGCCGGGCCTGGGGATGCTCGGGGCGCATCCGGCCCTGGGGGGACGTCATGACGGAGAATCTACCCTGGCCGCCCACCCTCGACGGAGCCGGTGCGCTCACCGCGACCTCACTCCCAGGTGGTCGGGAACAGCGTGGGCTGCGACCCCGAGGGGGCCACGCCGAGCTCGGCCAGGGCGTAGGCCGTCACGTCGCTGAACACCGGGGCGGCGACCACGCCACCGAACTCCGACGTGCGCGGGTTCTTCAGCACGACGCTGACCGCGATGCGCGGGGAGTCGGCCGGCGCGACGCCGATGAACGAGGCCGTGACACCGACCGGCTTCGTCCAGTTCTGCGCCGTACCGGTCTTGCCCGCCACGCGGTACCCGGGGATCGACGCCTTGCCACCCGTGCCGTCGTCGACGACGCTCTCGAGCATCGACAGCACGGTGTCCGCGGTCTGCTCCGAGACCACCTGCGTGCCGGCCGCCACCGTGGCCGGCGTGTACGTGCCGTCGGCGCTCGTCCACCCCTTGACCAGGTGCGGCTGGGCGCGCACGCCGTTGTTCGCGATGGTGGCGAACACCGAGGTCGCCTGCAGCGCGGTCACCGACACGGACTGGCCGAAGAGCACCGACAGCTGCGAGCGCTTGTCCCACGAGTCCCACTCGTCGCCGTCGCGCAGCAGACCCGCCGACTCGGCCGGCAGCTCGATGCCCGTGCGGGATCCGAACCCGAACCGCGACAGGTAGTCGTACCGCTGCGCGAGCGAGAGCTGCTCGCCGATCATCAGCGTGCCCGTGTTGGAGGACTCCGCCAGGATGCCCGTGGTCGTCAGCTTCAGGAGACCGTGCTCGTGCGAGTCCTTGAAGGTCTGCCCGTTGGACGTGTACTGGTACGGCACCTCGAACGGGGTCAGCGGCGTGACCAGCCCGGTCTCGAGCGCGGCCGCCATCGTGATGACCTTGCCGGTCGACCCGGGCTCGAACACGTCCGACACCGACGGGGTCACCGACCCGGTCGAGTCGCCGGGGTTGTTCGGGTCCAGCGACCCGGAGTCGGCCAGTGCGTAGATCTCGCCCGTGACGGTGTCCATCACGACGATCGCACCGGAGTCGGCCCCGGTGGCGGCGACCTGCGCGTCGATGGCCTCCTGCGCCTTCCACTGGATGTCGGCGTTCAGGGTGAGCTGGACCGAGTCACCGGGCACCGCATCGGTGCTCTCGTTGTAGCCGCCGGGAATGGGCTGCCCGCGCAGGCCCCGCTCGTACACGGAGCTGCCCGCCGTGCCCTGCAGCTGCCCGTCGAGGGCCTGCTCCAGGCCCGCCAGGCCCACCCCGTTGGAGTTGACGAAACCGATGATGTTGCCCGCCAGGTCACCGTTCGGGTAGACGCGCTCGGCCTTCTTGTCCACGCCGACGCCCGGCAGCCCCTCGGCGCGGATCTCGCGCGCGACCGCCGGGAGCACGTCCTTGGCGATCACCTTGTACTTGCGGTCGCCGACGAGCGCAGCGCCCAACGTCGCCGGGTCCATGTCGAGCAGCGGCGCGAGGCGCTCGGCAACCCCGACGGCCCCGTCGGACGTCCCGTTCGTGCCTTGGTAGTCCTCCACGACCTGCTGGTTGACCGAGACGACGTACCGCTCGACGGAGACGGCCAACGCCGTGCCGTTGGTGTCGGTGATCTGCCCGCGGGTCCCGATCGACTCGATCTGGGGCGTCAGCCGAGCCTCCAGCGCCAGCGCGGCCACCTCGCTGCCGTGGATGCCCTGCACCCACACGAGCCGGCCACCGAAGACCACCAGGACCAGCGTGACAAGTACCGTGAGGAAGGACAGACGCGCCTTGGACCCCGGCCCCGGGGTCCGCGGGCCACCGGCCCGAGCGAAGGGTCCCACCGGACCCCCGATGCCTCGTCCCACGGTGCGAGGGGCGCGTGCCGCCGGGCGGGTCGAGGTCCTCGCGGCCGGGCGGGCCGTGACCGACCGGGTCCTCTCTGCGACTCGCGCAGCCTCTGCCCGTGCACCCTCGGCGCGCGCACCCCGGGGTCGCACGGCAGGCTCACGGGCGTCGGGCACGGTCCGAGCCTCTCGCGATGGCAGCCCGCGGGCCCCGCGCGACGCGCCGGGAGCCGATGCCGACCGCGCACCACCGGACCGCCGGGCCGTGGCCCGAGCGGTCGGCCGTCCGCCGGTCGACGGCGGGTTCACCCCGCTGCCCCCGCGGCCGGTGCCCCCTGCACGCTGCCGTCGGCCAGCCGCAGCCAGCCGGTCCCCCCGGCCGGGACCATGCCCAGCGCACGCGCGGCCTGCGCGAGGTTGTCCGGCGAGGCCTTCTGGTCGAGGGCCGCCACGAGGTCCTTCTCGTCCTGCTGCAGCCGCCCGAGGTCGTTGGACAGCTCGTACTTCTCGTAGGCGCCGTGCGCCATGGACGTGTTCAGCAGCAGTGCCGACAGCAGGGCCGCCCCCAGCACCGCCATGCACAGGAGCACGAACGGCACGCGGGTGCGCGCCTGCTGCGGCGCACGGACCAGCCGCAACCGCGGCGGTGCGTCCTGGCGGCTGGGCAGCGGGCGGGCCGGCTGCGACCACGGGCGGGCTGCACCGGTGCGGATGTCGTCGCGTGCGGCGGCCTGAGCGCTCATGCTGCCCTCCTCGGGTTCGTACGGGGTCGAAGGTGATCAGGGGTGGGACGCAGCCGCTCGGCGGCTCTCAGGCGCACCGACTGGGACCGCGGGTTGCGAGCCAGCTCCTCGGCGTCGGCCTCCTCCGCCCCGCGCGTGACCAGCCGCAGGTACGGCGCGTGGCTGGCCGGTTCGACGGGCAGGTCGGGCGGTGCCGAGGACGTGGCCCCCGTGGCGAACGCCCGCTTGACGATGCGGTCCTCGAGCGACTGGTACGCCTCGACGACGATCCGTCCGCCCACGGCCAACGCCTCGATCGAGGCCGGCACGGCGCGCTCGAGCACCTCGAGCTCACCGTTCACCTCGATGCGCAGCGCCTGGAACGTGCGCTTGGCGGGATGCCCGCCGGTCGCCCGTGCGGCAGCCGGGATGCTCGCGCGCACGATGTCGACCAGCTCGGCGGTCCGGGTCAGCGGCTGCACGGCGCGGGCGCGCACGATCGCCTTGGCGATGCGCGGCGCGAACCGCTCCTCGCCGTACTCCCGCAGCACGCGGGCGATGGCTCGCTCGTCGTACTCGTTGAGCACGTCGGCCGCGGTCAAGCCCGTGGTCGCGTCCATCCGCATGTCCAGCGGGGCGTCCTTGGCGTACGAGAAACCCCGCTCGACCTCGTCGAGCTGCAACGAGGAGACACCCAGATCCATCAGCACGCCCTGCACCTGGGCGATGCCCAGGTCGGCCAGCACCTCGTTGATCTCGTCGTAGATCGCGTGGACCGGTGTGAAGCGCTCACCGAACTGCTCCAGCCGCCGCCCGGCCAGCGCCAGCGCCTGCGGGTCACGGTCCAGCCCGACGACCCGCACGTGCGGGAAGGCCCGCAGCACACCCTCGGTGTGACCACCCATGCCCAGCGTCGAGTCGACCATCACGGCGCCCGGAGCGGACAACGCGGGGGCGAGCAGCTCCAGGCAGCGCGCGAGCAGGACCGGCACGTGGCGGGACGCTGCGTCGTCCGCGGCCTGCTCGGGCATCGTCCCTCCTCCGTGCGATCCGTCGTGGATGGTCAGACGGCCCCTCCGCCGTCCGACCAGATCCCCCACCGACCCTCTGACGCGGGGAAGTGCGTCAGAGCGGACGGGAGGAGGTCTCGTCGGGCGGGAGAGGCGGACCGTGTCGTGCGGGGTACAGCGGTCGAGCAGGTGAGGCCGTCCGTCAGAACGGACCGTTCGGGAAGACCTCCTCCGTCGTGTCCGCGTACCCGGACTCCTGCTCGGCCAGGTAGGTCTCCCAGGCCGCCAGGTCCCAGATCTCGACCCGCGTACCCGTGCCGATGACGGCCACGTCGCGGTCGAGCCCGGCGTACTTGCGCAGCATCGGCGGGATCGAGATGCGGCCCTGCTTGTCCGGCAGCTCGTCGCTGGCGCCCGAGAGGAACACGCGCAGGTAGTCCCGCGCCTGCTTGCTCGTCACCGGGGCCTGGCGCAGCTGGTCGTGCATGCGACGGAACTCGTCCATCGGCAGCAGGAACAGGCACCGCTCCTGACCACGCGTCATGACCAGACCCGGGGCGAGCTGGGCGCGGAACTTGGCCGGAAGGATGAGACGACCCTTCTCGTCCAGGCGCGGGGTGTACGTGCCGAGGAAGGGCGCGAACGAGCCGAAGACGCCTGCTGACAGCTCATGCGCCACCTCGCCCCCTCCCTCACCCAGACGGACCAATGCAAACCCGTCGACCACTGCTCACCACGTGCCTCCACGGTACTCCACTTCCCTCCACCAAGCCTGCGGGAGACCCCTGTTTTCACCCGTTCGTCACAGCGTCTTCGCAGGTCAGCGCCGGTGGAGAGAAGTGGAGGAGATCTGATGGGCACACCTGCGGTCGGCGCGTCGAGCGGTGAAGAAGGCCCGAAGAAAAGGACGAACCAGGGCGGTTCCGGCAGGCCGTCACGCTCACCCCGCGCGAAAGTGGGGGCACAGGGTGCGTGCCGCGACCGTGGTGGAGGGAAGTGGGGGAACACCCACGCGCGGCCGGGCCTCACCCGTAGGCTCGTCCCGACCCCAGGAGGCCGTCATGCTGCAGGCAGTGCCGTCGTCGACCGAGCTCGACACCCTCGTCGCGACGACAGACCGGATGCGCGACTCGATCGAGAGCGTCATCACCGGACGGCCCGAGCTGGTGCGCGTCACGCTCGCCGTGCTCCTGGCCGAGGGCCACCTGCTGCTCGAGGACGTTCCCGGCGTGGGCAAGACCACGCTGGCCAAGGCCCTGGCCCGCTCGATCGACTGCACCGTCGGCCGGATCCAGTTCACGCCCGACCTGCTGCCCAGCGACCTGACCGGCGTGAACATCTACCGGAGCCAGACCCACGAGTTCGAGTTCCGCCCCGGTCCCGTCTTCGCCCACGTGGTCATCGGCGACGAGATCAACCGCGCCTCGCCCAAGACGCAGTCCGCACTGCTGGAGTGCATGCAGGAGACGCAGGCCACCGTCGACGGGCACACGTACCCGCTCCCCCGGCCCTTCCTGGTCGTCGCGACGCAGAACCCCGTCGAGATGGAAGGCACCTACCCGCTGCCCGAGGCCCAGCGCGACCGCTTCATGGCCCGACTGACGGTCGGCTACCCCAGCGTCGAGTCCGAGCTCGACATGCTCGACCTGCAGGACGTCGCCGACCCCCTGGCCCACCTGCGCCCCGTGACCGACGCCGCAGCGGTGGCCGCACTCGTCGACACCACCCGGCGGCTGTTCGCCTCCCCCTCGGTCAAGCGCTACGTCGTCGACCTGGTCACCGCCACCCGGCAGGACCCCGGCCTGAGACTGGGCGCCTCACCCCGCGCCGCGATCCAGCTGCTGCGGGCCGCCAAGGCGGTGGCGGCCATGGGCGGACGCGACCACGTGCTGCCCGACGACGTGCAGCGACTGGCCGTGCCCGTGCTGGCCCACCGGCTGCTGCCCAGCACCGAGTCGCGCCTGTCCGGCAGGACGACGACCGACATCGTCGAGGACGTCGTGGCGCGCACAGCCCTGCCCGTCCCGACCACGGCCACCCCCCAGCGGACCCGCAGGACCGCCGGCTGATGGGTCTGCGGCCGACGTCGCGAGGGATCGGCCTCCTGCTCGGCGGGGCCGGCCTGGTCATGCTCGGCGTCGCGCTCGGCACCGTCGACGTGGTGCGCATGGGCACCCTCGCGGTGCTCGCGGTCCTCGCACCGACCGCCGTGCTGGCCGCGCTCGACCCCGGCCGGGGCCGGCACCGCCTGACCGTCTCGCGCACCACCACCCCCAACCCGGTGCACGTCGGCGACCGCGCCGACGTGCAGGTGCTGATCAGCGCCGCCGACCCGGCCGCCCGCGTCCGGCTGGCCGGGCTGCGGTTCGCCGAGCAGGCCGCCACGGACCTGTCCGGCGGGCTCCCCCTGCGTGCCCGCGTCCGTCGCAGCCCCCAGCAGGTCACCGTCAGCTACACCGTCCAGGCCGGACGGCGCGGACGGTGGCCGCTCGGCCCGCTCGTGGTCACCCGCACCGACCCGTTCGGGGTGGCGCGCAGCAGCGCCACGCTCGGAGCCAGCGCCGAGGTCGAGGTCTGGCCCCTCGTCGTCCCGCTGCCCGCACCCTCCAGCGTGCTCGTCGGGGAGCCCGAACGTGTCGCCCTGGGTGCGCGCACACCCTCCACCGACGACGCCTCGCTGCGCGAGTACCACGAAGGGGACGACCTGCGACGCGTGCACTGGCGCAGCAGCGCCCGCCGTGGCTCCCTCATGGTCAGGTCCGACGAGCGCGCCGGGATGCGGCCCGTCTCGGTGCTGCTCGACCTGCCCTCTCGCACCGAGCACCTGGAGTGGACCATCTCGTTGGCCGCGTCGATGGCACTGGCGATGCTCGAGGGTGGGCACCCCGTCCGCCTGGTGGGCGGCACACGCCCGCAGGACGCCCCCGGCATCGGCGACGCGACCAGCTGGGTGCACCCCACCGGCGACCGCGCGCGAGGCACGCTGCTCGACCGCACCATCGACCTCGAGGAGCCTCGCAGCACCGAGGCCGCCACCACCGACCTGCTGGCCGGCGCGCACCTGCTGGAGTCCACCGGGGCCGGCGACGACATCGTGCTCGCTGTCCTCGGGCCACTCGACCCTGCCGGACGCGCCGCGTTGGCCCACCTGGCCGACTCCGTGCAGGGATGGGCCGTGGTGCGCCGACCGGCGCAGGCGCACGGCGCCCAGCAGACCGACGCGACCGTGGACGCACTGCGGCGCGCCGGGTGGCGTGCCTGCACCGTGACCGGCGACGAGGACCTCGTCACCTGCTGGCTGCGTCTGCTGGGCAGCGTGCGATGAGCGCACCGACCACCCGCCGCCTGCCGCGGGGCCCGCGCTCGATCCTCGGCACCGCCTTGGTCGCGGTGGCGTCTGCGACCAGCCTCCTCGCGCTCGGTGGCCTCCTGGAGCCCGGACGCTGGCGCGGCGTCGCCTGGTTGTCGATCGCCGTGCTCGCGGCCGTCATCGCGACGGTCCGGGCCCTGACCCGCTCGTGGTGGGCACCCACCCTGGCCGGCCTGGTCGTGGCCGGTGCGGGCCTCGTGCTGCGCTACGGCTCCCCACCGGGGCGCCTCCAGGTGCTCCCCGACCTGGCCGCACTCGACCGCACGCTCGCCGCGTTCCGCGAGGGCATGACCCTGATCAACACCTCGACCGTCCCCATGACCGTGGTACGTCCCACCGAGCTCATCATCGTCACGGGAGCCCTGGCCGTGCTGGTGCTCGCCGACCTGCTGGCCGTCGGGCTCGGGCTGGCCGCCTGGTCGGGCCTGCCCCTGCTGGGCATGTGGGCACCGGCGGTACTGCTGGGCTTCCCGGGCGACGTGTGGCCCCTGGCATGGACCGCGCTGACCTACCTGCTGCTCCTGGCGCTCAGCGCGGCACCACCCGGCGCACGCAGCGACCGGACCCGCCGCGCGTCCGTCGCGGTCGTGTCCGCCGCCGCGGTGGTGACCCTGACCCTTGTCGCCGGACCCGTGGTGGCCGCACTGCCCGGGTGGTCGTCGGTGCAGGTACCCGGGCTGGGCACCGGCGCGGTCGGACCCCTGCGCCTCTCGGAGGATCTCGACCTGCGCGAGAGCCTCGGCGACCGCTCCGGCCAGCCGGTGCTGCGGTACACGGTCACCGATGCGGAGGCGCCGGTCGACGCCGACGACGATCCGCTGGCAGCGGCGACCCCGGCCGGCCCCACCGTCAGCGCACGGCTCGTGGGTCCCTTGCGGGCGTTCACCGTCGCCGACTTCGACGGGCGTTCCTGGCAGCGCGCAGACGCCGAGGAGCTGGTCGACTGGGACCCCTCGCTCCTGCTCTCCTCCGACCCGTCCCTGCTGCTGACCGCACCCGACCCGGACGCGGGAGTGCTCGCCCAGGTGGACGTCGAGGTGGCGAACCTGCGCGAGGACCACCTGCCGGTCGCGACGTTCGCCCGGACCGTGGTGGCCGACGGCAGCTGGCTGTACGACCAGCGGCGCGACGAGGTCGTCGGCAGCCGAGCGACCCGACCCGGCATGAGCTACCAGATGCTCGTGCAGGTGCCCGACCTGACGGCCGACGACCTGCGTGATGCACCCGTGGGCCGGTTCGACGGGGTCGAGCAGTACCTGGCACTGCCCGAGACCGACCACACCGACGACATCGCGGCACTGGCACGGGAGGTCGCCGCTGAGGCGACGACCCCGTACGAGCAGTCGCTGGCGCTGCAGACCTGGTTCCGCTCGACCCAGAACTTCACGTACGACGCGCGCGTCGCGGCCGCGCGCACCGACGACGCCGTGTGGGACTTCCTCAGCTCACGCCGCGGCTACTGCGTGCAGTTCGCCACCTCGATGGCCGTCATGGCGCGATCGATGGGCATCCCTGCGCGCGTCGGGGTGGGTTTCCTGCCCGGTACCTCGCAAGGAGACGGCACCTACACCGTCACCGGCCGCCAGGCACACGCGTGGCCCGAGCTGTTCTTCGAGGGCGCCGGCTGGGTGCGGTTCGAGCCGACCCCTGCCGTGCAGACCGGGACACCCCCGCAGTGGTCCGACCCTCTCCTCGATGCCGGGGCAGGGGCCACCCGGCCCGACAGCGAGCAGATCCCGACCGCGGCCGCACCCGGCGCATCGGCCACCGCACCGGCCGGCGCGCCGGTCGGTCCGCGCGAGCAGACCGAGGAGTCGTCCTTCCCGACATTGGGCATCGCGCTGGGCGCGGCGGTGGTGCTCGTCGCTGCCGGCCTGAGCGTGGTGCTCGTCCGGCGCAGGTCGACGCACCGGGGTGAGCTGGTGCCCGAGCGCGCCTGGCGCCGCCTGCGCGACCGGCTCGGAGCCCGTGGTCTCGACTGGTCCGACTCGACCACGCCACGGGCGGCCGTCGACACGCTGCAGGGCATGCTCAGGGACCGGACAGGCGCCGACCTCGACGGCTCGGCGCTGACTGCGCTGCAGGCCCTGGCGCAGGCGGTCGAGCAGGAGAGGTACGCGCCCACGTGGCGCGGGGTGCGCGGCGACGAGCTGGAGCGGTGGGTCGTGGAGGTGACCGAGGGGGTGAGTCGGCTGCTCAGCGACCGGACTCGCCGCGGCGCCGTTCCCAGCGCTCCTCGAACCGCGCCATGAATCCCTGCTGACCGGCCCGCTTCTTCGCGGGGCGAGCGCCGGGGGCACCCGTGGAGACGGAGCCGTCAGCGCGCACGACACCCTGCGGCCCCGAGCGCCGCGGAGCGGCGAAGGCGAAGGTCACGGCCGCGAACATGACCACAAAGCCCACGACACCCAGCCAGACCAGGCCGTCGCTGGCCGCACCGAGGACGAGCAGCAGCAACCCGGCGGCGACACCGACGCCTGAGATGACGAAACGGCCGATGGGTCGGCGTCCCCTCTGCGTGAGGGTGTTCGCGAGCCGCGGGTCGTCAGATGTGAGCTGGCGCTCCATCTGCTCGAGCACGCGCTGCTCGTACTCGGAGAGTGGCATCCCGACCCCCATGAGCGCCGATCGTCGTTGTCGACCTCAGGATAGATCGGCGGGAACGAAGGTGGTAGTCGAGCGTGGGGTGACCGAGCGTGGGGCGACCGTCCCGGGGCGGATCGCGGCCCTCCCGAACCGCTGGCGCACCAGGTCCATCGCGACCTCCGCCTCACGGCGAGGCCCGACCGGCTCGTCCACCGCCTCGTCGAGGGTGGGCTGACGCACGGTCGAGGCGGCGGGCGCCAGACCTTCGGTGCGCACCCCGACCAACCGGACCGGCAGGCCCGCCAGGTCGACCCCGGCCAGCAGCGTGCGGGCGGCCAGGTAGATCTCGCGAGCGACGTCGGTCGGTGAGGTCAGGGTGCGTGAGCGGCTCAGCGTGCGGAAGTCCGAGGTGCGGACCTTGATGCTCACGGTCCGCGCGACCAGGCGCTGGCCGCGCAGCCGCGAGGCGCACCGGTCCGCAAGCTCGAGCACCTTGGCCTCGACGACGGCCGGGTCCGCCACGTCGACGTCGAAGGTCTCCTCGGCGCCGATCGACTTCTCGTCGCGGTGCGGGTGCACCGGCCGCGGGTCCCGCCCCCAGGCCAGGTCGTACAGGTGGGCGCCGGCCACCTTGCCGATCGCGTGCTGCAGCACCGCGACGTCGGTCTGAGCGAGCTCGGCGACGGTCCTGATGCCCCATCGCGCGAGCGCCTGCTCCGTGCGCTCCCCCACGCCCCACAGCGCACCGACGGGCAGCGCGTGCAGGAAGTCGACGGTCGCCGCACGGGGCACGAGCAGGACGCCGTCCGGCTTGGCGTGGCTGGAGGCGAGCTTGGCGACGAACTTGGTCGCACCGATACCGACCGAGCACGTGATGCCGTACTGCGAGGCCACCTGCTGACGGATCAGCGCCGCGATCCGTGTGGGTGGGCCCAGGCGGCGGCGGGCACCGGCCACGTCGAGGAACGCCTCGTCCACGCTCACCTGCTCGACCAGCGCCGTGACGTCGCCGAGCACCTGCATCACGCCGGTCGACACCTCGCGGTAGGCGGTGTGGTCGGGCGGCACGACCACGGCCTGCGGGCACAGACGCAGGGCGACCGACATCGGCATGGCCGAGTGCACACCGAACGCGCGCGCCTCATAGGTGGCGGCCAGCACGACGCCCCGGTGCGCACCGCCCACGATCACCGGCAACCCCCGCAGCTGGGGGCGGCGGGCGAGCTCGACCGAGGCGAAGAAGGCGTCCATGTCGACGTGCAGGATCGAGCAGCCGTCCTCCTCACGGCCCCAGTCGCGCTTGGCCTCCAGCGAGCGCGGGCCGCGGCTCATCTCGGGCTCACGAGGCCTGGGGCACGGCGGCCGGGGCCGCCTGCTCGAGCACCAGCGCGCGGGCCGCGTCGACGAAGTCCTCGGCCGCGCACAGCGCCTGCTCGGCGCGCTCCTCGGACACGGCCGAGAAGCGACCGGCGTCCACGGCGGAGCGCAACGGAGCGCCCGCGGCGAAGTAGGTCGACCAGCGGTTCAGCTCGGGAGCCGTGGCATCGAGGAGCTCCCACACGGTGCGCGGCGCCCGGCGGCCCGACGGCGCGCCCCGCGAGGCGAGCACCCCGGCACCGGCGCGCAACGCCGCCAGGTGGGCGTGCGAGAACCGCTCCCACGGCTCGGGCGAGAACTGCGCGGCGACCAGCTCGGCGTCCGCCCGGGCGAAGAGGATCCGTGCCTGCGCCGGCACCGGCACGTCCACCACGGTCTGCCTCATGCTGCCCACCTCCCTGCCTCTCGCGCCGTCCGTCGTCATCTCCATGATCGAACACCTGTTCGATTTCGTCAACACCGTCCGGGGTCACGCTGCGGCCTACGGTCACACCGCGGTTAGCGTGTCTCCATGGCCGCCCGTCAACGCAGCACCCGTCGGCCCGCAGCGTCCCACCGCGCACCCACACGCACACCGTGGCCCGTCGGTCCGGTGGCCGTGCCGACCGGAACCGTCGAGCTGCTCCCCGACCCGGACGACCCGGACGGGGTGACACTGCTGGTCAACGGGGTGCCCAGCTCCTACCTCGACCTCCGCGACCCCACCCGCCTGGCTTTCGAGTACATGCAGCAGATGGCGGCCGTGATCGACGGCCTGGGCGAGGGAACCGATCCCCTGACAGTCGTGCACCTGGGGGCTGCGGGCTGTGCGCTCGCGCGTGCGATCGCCGCCACCCGTCCCGCCTCGCGACAGGTGGCCGTCGAGCTCGACGCCGCCCTGCCCGAGCTCGCCCGGGACTGGTTCGACCTTCCGCGCTCCCCGGCCCTGCGGATCCGTGCCGGCGACGCCCGCGCCGAGCTGGCCCGCCTGCCGACCGCCTCGGCGGACGTCGTCGTCCGGGACGTCTTCGCCGGCGACCGCACGCCCGAGCACGTGACCACCACGGAGTTCACGGCCGACGTCGCCCGGGTGCTGCGCCCCGGAGGCGTCTACCTGGCCAACTGCGCCGACCGCCCACCCCTGGCACTGGCCCGCGCCGAGGCGGCGACCCTGTTCTCGCACTTCACGGACGTCGCCGTGGTGGCCGAGCCGGGTCTGCTGCGCGGACGCGGCTACGGGAACGTCGTGCTGGCGGCGAGCGACGACACCCTGCTGCTCTCCTCGGCGCGACTGGCCCGCGCGGTCCGCAGCCTGCCTGCCCCGGCACGCCTGCTGCACGGCGCGGAGCTGACCTCGTTCGTGGGCTCGGCCTCGGTGCTGCGGGACCCACCCGTGGCACCTGCCTGAGTCCCGCCCGAGTCCGACCGGCCGCGAGGACGACGAGAGGCCGCGACCCGTCGGGGTCGCGGCCTCTCGTTCACCACGGCCGAGCGGGGCCGGCGGCCCGACGCCCGGCAGCGAGGACGATCAGAGCGGGCGGACCTGCTCCGCCTGCGGGCCCTTGGGGCCCTGGGTGATCTCGAACTCCACGCGCTGGCCCTCTTCGAGCGAGCGGTACCCCTGCGTCTCGATGGCCGAGTAGTGGACGAAGACGTCGGCGCCGCCGCCGTCCTGGGCGATGAACCCGTAGCCCTTCTCAGCGTTGAACCACTTGACAGCACCCTGTGCCATGTTCCCTGTCCTTCTGTCCCACCGGTGACGACGAAGGCCGTGTGCCCGCGCCGTGCCGCAATGCCACACGTCCTGCACCGGTCGGACCAGCCACGCGGGCTGGGGGGTGCCGACCCCCGGCATCTCCCCAGACCCGGGCATCGGCGCCGGTCAAGCGCCAGTACGCCACTGCAACGGCAGCATCTTTGCACGCGGGTGTGGCGTATGCCACGAAATCTGCACGCTGCGGACACGCATTCCACAACGATCTGGTAAAGGTGCCTTCGCCCGTGTGGTAACGGGCCTCAGGCGTCGGGCGATCCGTCCGACTGCTCGGCCAAGAACCGCTCGAACTCCGCGCCGAGCTCGTCCGCAGTCGGCAGGTCGACCGGCTGCTCTCCCGTCGGGGCCAGCAGACCCGGCCGGCCGATGCTGCGGGCGAACGCGTCGTACTGGTCCTCCAGCGCCCGCACCACCGCCGCGATCTCCGCCGAGTCACGCACCTGACGCTCGATCTCCGCCCGCGTCTCCTCCGCCGCGGGCACCAGGGCGGACGCCTGCAGGTCGAGGCCCGTGGCACGCTGCACGCGTTCGATCGCGGCCAGGCTCGCCTGCGGGTACGGCGACTGCGCGAGGTAGTGCGGCACGTGGACCGCGAAGCCCATGGCGTCGTGCCCCGACTGCCCCAGCCTCAGCTCCAGCAGCGCGCTCGCGCTGGCCGGGACCGTCACCGCCCCGAACCACGACGGGTGGTCGGCGACCAGCTCGGGGCGCGTGGCGTGCGCCGTCACCGACAGCGGACGCGTGTGCGGAATACCCATGGGGATGCCGTGCACCCCGACGGTCAGCGGCACGTCGAACCGCTCGACGAGCTGACGCACCGCCGCGACGTACCGCTCCCACTGCACGTCGGGCTCGATGCCGTGCAGCAGCAGGAACGGGACGCCCGCACCGTCCTCGAGCAGGTCGACCACGAGCTCGGGCTCGTCGTAGGACGACCACGTCGTCGAGTCGAAGGTCATGGTGGGGCGGCGCGAGCGGTAGTCGAGCAGCTGGTCGGCGTCGAAGGTGGCCAGCCGGCGCGAGGGCAGCTGCTCGAGCAGGTGCTCCGCGACGGCCGCACCTGCCTGCCCGGCGTCGACGAAACCACGCACCGCGTGCACCAGCACCGGTCCGCTGCCGTCGGCCGTGGCCTGCGCGACCTGCTCGGCAACCTGCGGGTCGACGTCGTAGATCTCGCTCGGGTCCAGCATGTCGTTCTCCTTCGCCTCGGTCCTGGCTGCTCAACACGCCCGGGGCCCGGATGCTTCCCACGGTCCACCGGCGGACGCTCCACGGCGCACCTGACCACGACGGCGCCGGAACCCGGCACGGACCAGGGGCGCAAGAGCGGATAATGGACGGCCGCCCGCGGGCGGGGTGCACACGGGTGAGGCGGCGAGGGGAGCGACCAGGTGGCGGGCAGCGACAGCGAGCTGCGCAAGGAGCAGGAGACGGTCGACGGTCTCTACGCACGACTCGACGAGCTGCGCGCCCAGACGCGCAGCCGCCTCGCGCACGTGCGCCGCACGGGCCCCTCGGGCTCGCCGCAGAACCGCAGCGAGCGCGACGCGTTCGCGACCCTGTACGAGGACCGCCTCGCCCAGCTCGAGGCCGTCGAGGAGCGGCTGGCGTTCGGACGCCTCGACCTGACCGACGGCGGGCACCGCTACATCGGCCGCATCGGGCTGACCGACGAGGAGCAGACCCAGCTGCTCACGGACTGGCGCGCACCGGCCGCGCAAGCCTTCTACCGAGCGACCTCGGCCCACCCCGACGGCGTCCTGCGTCGCCGGCACGTGGTCACCCAGGGGCGCACCGTCACCGGCGTCGAGGACGAGGTGCTCGACCTGGACGCGCTCGGCGACGACGAGGTGGCCGCCAAGGCCCTGGCCGGCCTGTCCGGGGAAGGCGCGCTGCTGGCCGCGCTGGCGGCCGGTCGCACCGGGCACATGGGCGACATCGTCGCCACGATCCAGGCCGAGCAGGACGCGATCATCCGCTCCGAGCTCACGGGCGCGCTGGTGGTGCAGGGCGGACCCGGCACGGGCAAGACCGCCGTCGCACTGCACCGTGCCGCCTACCTGCTGTACGCGCACCGCCGGGTCCTGGAGCGCTCGGGTGTGCTGCTCGTCGGTCCGAGCCGCACGTTCCTGCGCTACATCGACCAGGTGCTGCCGTCCCTGGGTGAGACCGGGGTGGTCACGACCACGATCGCCGAGCTGATGCCCGGTCTGGTGGCCGCAGGGCACGAGGACGAGGCCGTGGCCGAGATCAAGGGCAGGGCGGTGATGGCGCGCGTGCTCGGCCGAGCCGTGACGCAGCGGCAACGGGTGCCACGTGAGACGACCACGGTCCGCATCGACGGGCGCACCGTGCACATCACCCCTTCGGACATCCAGTCGGCGATCGCGCGCACGCGTCGGCACCACCGGCCGCACAACCAGGCCCGGGTGTCCTTCGTCCGCGACATGCTCTCCCGCCTGGCCGAGCAGTACGTCGCCCAGCTGGGCTGGGAGGTGCCGGCCGACGAGCGGGCCGAGATCGTCGAGGAGCTGCGCACCACGCGCGAGGTCCGCATCGCGCTCAACCTGGCCTGGATGCCGTTGACGCCGCAGGGCCTGCTGCGCGAGCTCTACACCAAGCCGTGGCGCCTGGAGCGTGCGGCGCCCGAGCTGAGCGCCGGCGACCGGGCGCTGCTCGAGCGCGCCGCCGAGGCGGAGTGGACCCCGGCCGACGTACCGCTCCTCGACGAGCTCGCCGAACTGCTCGGCGAGGACGACCAGGCCGCCCGCGCCCAGGCGAAGGCCGATGCTGCGCGCCGCGCCTCCGAGCTGGAGTACGCCCGGCGTGTGCTGGAGTCGAGCGGGGCCGCCGCCATGGTCTCGGCCGAGATGCTCGCCGACCGGTTCTCGGCCAGCGGACCGTCGATGACCACCGCCGAGCGGGCCGCCGCCGACCGCTCGTGGACGTACGGGCACGTGGTGGTCGACGAGGCGCAGGAGCTGTCGGCCATGGCGTGGCGGGTGCTGCTGCGGCGCGTGCCGACGCGCTCCTTGACGATCGTGGGAGATGTGGCGCAGACGACCGCGCGGGCGGGCGCGCGCGCCTGGGCCGGCGTGTTCGACCCGGTGCTGCGCAACCAGTGGCGACTGGCCGAGCTGACGGTGAACTACCGCACGCCGGCGAGCGTCGCCGACGCCGCCGGTCGGGTCGCCGTGGCTGCAGGGCTGCCGGTCAGTGCGCTGACCTCGGCCCGTGACGTACCCGACGCGCTGCGCCTCGAGCAGGTCCCGGTCGCCGAGCTGGCCGCACGCGCCGCACAGCGGGCCGCCGACGCGCTGACCCAGGTCCGCGACGACCTCGGCGCCGGACGGGTCGCGGTCATCGCCCACGCCGAGCACCTCGTCCACGTGCAGCAGGCGCTGGACGGCCTCGGGGCTGCTGGTGCGAGCACCGGCGGCTCGGGCGTGCCCGACGCCGCAGCGGGGCGCGCTGCTCGGCGGTCGACCGACCTGGACGCGCCGCTGGTGCTCCTCACCCCGGTGGAGGCCAAGGGCCTGGAGTTCGACGTCGTGGTGCTGGTGGAACCGGCCGACGTGCTGGCCGCGAGCGCCGGTGACCTGTACGTCGCGATGACCCGGCCGACACGTGCGCTGCACGTCGTGCACGCCCGTCCGCTGCCCGAGGGGTTCGCGCCCGTGTCCGAGTGACGGACCCGGTTGCGTCCGAGGGGCGGGCAGGGCGCACCATAGGCACGTGCTCAAGGCCCTGCTGCTCGAGAACCTCCACCCTCAGGCCCGGACGATCCTCGAGGCCGCCGGCTTCGAGGTGACTACCCGTACCGGCGCACTCGACGAGTCCGAGCTCGTCGAGGCGCTCGACGGCGTGCACGTCCTGGGCATCCGCTCCAAGACGCACGTCACCGCCGCTGCGCTGGAGGCCGCCACCGACCTGGTCGCGGTCGGCGCCTACTGCATCGGCACGAACCAGATCGACCTGGCCGCCGCGGCCTCGCGCGGCGTCGCGACGTTCAACGCGCCGTTCTCGAACACGCGCTCGGTCGTCGAGATCGCGATCGCGGACATCATCTCGCTGACCCGACGCCAGACCGAGCTCGACAAGGCCATGCACGACGGCGTCTGGAACAAGTCCGCGACCGGTGCGCACGAGGTCCGGGGCCGCACGCTGGGGATCATCGGCTACGGCAACATCGGCACCCAGCTGTCGGTGCTCGCCGAGAACCTCGGCATGTCGGTCGTGTTCTACGACACCGCCGAGAAGCTCGCGCTGGGCAACGCCCGCCGGCTGGACAGCCTCGACGAGCTGCTCGACGTCGCCGACATCGTGACGCTGCACGTCGACGGTCGCAGCGGGAACGCGGGGTTGTTCGGGGCTGCGCAGTTCGCGCGCATGCGCCCGGGGGCGATCTTCCTCAACCTCTCGCGCGGGTTCGTGGTCGACTACGCGGCCCTGCGCGACGCGGTCGTCTCAGGGCATGTGGCCGGTGCGGCTGTCGACGTCTTCCCGGTGGAGCCCAAGCGCAAGGGCGACGCGTTCGACTCCGAGCTGCGCGGCCTGCCGAACGTGATCCTCACGCCGCACACGGGCGGGTCGACCGAGGAAGCCCAGGACGCCATCGGTCAGTTCGTCTCGAACAAGCTGCGCGACTACCTGGCGACCGGGTCGACCACGCTGAGCGTGAACCTGCCCAACCTGGCGCTGGACCAGCCGCCGGGGGCGCACCGTCTGGCCTACCTGCACCGCAACGTGCCGGGCGTGCTGGCTGCGGTGAACGCGACGCTCGCCGAGCACGGTGTCAACATCGAGGGTCAGCTGCTGGCCACGCGCGGCGAGCTGGGCTACGTGGTCACCGATGCCGGGTCTGCCGTCGACCTGGCGGCCGTGGAGGCGCTGCGTTCGCGCCCCGAGTCGGTGCGGTTGCGCGTCCTGTCCTGAGGACTGCATGGCGAAGGGGACCCGGCCGAGCAGGCCAGGTCCCCTTCGTCATGCCTGACAGGTCAGGCCGAGCCGGACTTGCGCTGGAAGCGGCGCTGGGCCGGACCTGCGGTCTCGGCGCCGTGCACGGTGCCGGTGTTGGCCGAGCCGTCGGTCGTGCGGTGGTGCGCAGCCTTCTTGCGCTCCAGCGCTTCACGGAACTTCGCCTTCGCGTCCTCGCTGACGGTGGCCGTCGGATCGTTCTGCTCCGCCATCGCGGGCCTCCTTCTCGCTGCGCGACGAGCACGAGCGCCCGCCGAACCACCCCCAGCCTTGCCGAACGAGGGCGCGCATGCCAATCCATTGCCGCACTCCCCCACTGGCGCCCGCGAACTCGTGCGCCGACGTCGCGTACCGTCGTCGCGTGCACGCCCCCGATCCTCACCGCCACACCGCACTCCCCCACCGCAGGGTCGGCGGGCTGACCTTCCCGGCGATCTCGCTGGGGCTCTGGCAGAACTTCGGCCACGCCACCGCGTTCGACGACCAACGTCGACTCGTGCTGCACGCCGTCGACCGAGGCATCTTCCACCTCGATCTCGCGAACAACTACGGTCCGCCACCGGGTGCCGCCGAGGAGTCCGTGGGTCGCCTGCTCACCGGCGACCTGCGCGCCCACCGCGACGAGCTGCTCGTGACCACCAAGGCGGGATACCGGGGCTGGCCCGGGCCGTACGGCGAGTTCGGCTCCCGCAAGTCCCTGCGGGCCTCGCTCGACGCGTCGCTACGACGACTCGGCGTCGACCACGTGGACGTCTACTACAGCCACCGGTTCGATCCCTCCACGCCGCTGACCGAGACCCTCGGCGCCCTGGCCGACGCCGTCCGCTCCGGCAAGGCGCGGGCCGTGGGCATCTCGTCGTACTCGGCCGCCCGCACCGCGCAGGCCCTGCAGGTCGCCGCACAGATCGGGCTCACGCTCTCGGTGCACCAGCCGTCCTACTCGCTGCTCAACCGCTGGATCGAGCAGCCCGGACCCGACGGGAGATCCCTGCTCGAGGTGTGCGACGACGCGCAGCTCGCCGTCGTGGCGTTCTCCCCGCTCGCCCAGGGCATCCTCAGCCGCCGGTACCTGGACGGGGTCCCGGCCGACTCCCGGGCCGCACGCGGCGGGCCGCTACGACCCGAGTGGCTGACCCCGCAGGCCCTCGCGCACGTGCGCGCTCTCGACGAGCTCGCGCGTCAGTCCGGACGCACCCTGCCGCGACTCGCGCTGTCCTGGGTGCTGCGCGACCCGCGGGTCACCTCGGTGCTCGTCGGCGCCCGCACCGTCGACCAGCTCGACGAGAACCTCGCCGCACTGGACGACCCGCCCCTGACGGCCGCCGAGCTGGCGGCCGTCGAGGCGCACGCGGTGGACGCCGGCATCAACCTGTGGGGGTCACGCTCCAGCGACCTGTGAGCGGCGCCTCGACGCCTCTGCGCGCGGGTCAGCCCTGCACGGGCAGGTGCCGGAACCACCAGTCCAGCACGTGCGTGAACCGGGCCTCACGGTGCTTCGGACGTCCCGACCGGGTCAGCTCGTGCCCCTCGCCCGGGAACAGCAGCAGCTCGCACTCCACACCCCGGCGCTGCAGCTCGACGAACCACCGCTGCCCCTGCTCCACCGGGCACCGCCAGTCCTGCTCGGAGTGGATCACCAAGGTCGGTGTGCGCACCGCCCCCACATGGGCCATCGGCGACTGCACGGCGACCGCCGCTGCCCCCGCGTCGTCACCGTGGTCGCCGACGTAGTCCAGGCCGAAGAACCAGCCGATGTCGCTGGAGCCCACGAAGCTCACCGGGTCGAGGAAGCCGCGCTCGACGATGGCCGCCGCGAACCGGTGCGTGCGGGTCGTCAACCACGCCGTCAGGTAGCCGCCGTAGGAACCGCCCATGACACCCACCCGATCTGCGTCGAGCGCAGGGTCCTCCAGGGCGGCGTCGAGCAACGCGAGCACGTCCTGCTCGTCGACCGTGCCGAACGCCCCGTGGATCGCCTTGCCGTGCGCCCGGCCGTACCCCGCCGACCCGCGCGGGTTGCCCAGCACGACCGCGTAGCCGGCCTCGACCAGCACCTGCACCTCGTCGAACAAGGCATGCGTGTACTGCGCGAACGGCCCGCCGTGGATCATCAGGATCGTCGGGTGGGGGCCCACGCCGTGCCGCGAGGGCTCGGGCACCACGACCCATCCGTGCACGGGGTACCCGTCGCCCGCCGTGGCCGTGAGCTCGCGCGGACGCTGCACACGTCCGGTCGCACGCAACGCCGCACTGAGGTCCGTCAGCTGCCGCGGGTCGGCGCCACTGGTCGTCGCGTCGAGCAGCACGAGGTCGCCGGCAGAGTCCGGCCGCGCCACGGTCGCCACGAGCCTGTCCTCGACGACGCTCACACCGGTGACCACGGACGGCCCGCCCAGCACCGTGCGCGCCGACCCGTCCGGCGCGAACCGGACCAGGTGCTGCGCGCCCCGGTCGAGCCGGGACGTCAGCACACCATCGCGGTGCGGCACCAGGACGCCGGGGGCCAGGTCGACCGTCTCAGGGTCCGTCAGCCGCCGAGGCACCCCTGCCGGCCGCACCTCGGGCGAGGACAGGTCCACCGGTAGGTCGAGCCGGTACAGCCCGGTGAGCTGGGCGACGAAGTCCCGACCGTCCGGCCCCAGGTCACCGGCGAGCAGCCACAGGGCGGTCCCGTCCGAGGTCGGCACGGCGGTCGCGACGTCGAGGCTGCTCCCGGCACCCGCGTCGGTGAGCGGACGCGGCTCCCGCGGGGAACCGTCCGCGTCCGGGAACGCGTCGACGAGCACGGCGTCCTGGCGCAGGTCATGCTCCCGACCGGGGTGGACCGCGGCGATCGCCACCAGGTGCGTGCCTGTGGGCAGCCAGCGGGCGTCGGTGACCTCCAGGTCGCCTGCGGTCAGGGCTCGCGCAGTCGCCACCGACGGCGCGGCGGCGGGCGCCTGCTGCGGCACGTCGACCACGAACACGTGCTGGCGCCGGTCACGGACGAACCCGAGACCGTCCGCCCGGTACTTCGCCGCGGTGATCAGCCGCGGCGGCTCCGCCGCCGGATCGCCGTCCTTGACGTAACGCCCCTCCTCCGGCACCCGCGCGAGGTAGGCGATCCGGGTGCCGTCCGGGGAGAACCGCGGTGCGGCGGCACCCAGCGGCGCGTCCGTCAGCGCGAACGGCTCCCCACCCGTCGACTCCACCAGGTACACCTGCGGCACCCCACGGCGCGGTGCCCGCAGGAACGCGATCCACCGACCATCCGGTGAGAGCACCGGCGCAGCATCACGGAAGCCGCGCGTGAGCGGACGAGGTGCGCCGTCAGCCGCGTCGAGCGGGACGAGCCAGAGCTGGCCTGCGTACTGATCGGCCTCGAGGTCCGGGTGGGTCACGGCGACGACCGCGGCGGAACCGTCGGGCAGCAGGGCCGCGGTGCCGGGGACGTGCAGGTGGGTCAGGTCGCTGGGGATCACCCCCCGAACCTACGACCTCCGCACGGCACACCCGGACGCACGGCGCGCCGCTCCGGTGGGCTTCGTCTCTCAGCCGTCGAGCGCGGAGTCCGCGTCGTCGCGTTCGTCCCGCTCCTGCCGCTCGGATCGCAGCGTGGTGATCGCCGCCTCGAAGTCCTCGAGGGAGTCGAACGCCTGGTACACGCTGGCGAACCGCAGGTAGGCCACCTCGTCGAGCTCACGCAGCGGCCCCAGGATCGCCAGGCCGATCTCGTAGGCGTCGATCTCGGCGGAGCCCGCAGACCGCAGCGTCTCCTCGACCTTCTGGGCGAGCAGGGCCAGGTCGTCCTCACTCACCGGACGGCCCTGGCAGGCCTTGCGCACTCCGTTGGCGATCTTCTCGCGGCTGAACGGCTCGGTGGCGCCGGAGCGCTTCACCACGGACAGGCTGGCGGTCTCCACCGTCGTGAACCGGCGGTTGCACTGCGGGCACTGGCGACGACGACGAATCGAGGACCCGTCGTCCGATGTCCGTGAGTCCACCACGCGCGAGTCCGGGTGGCGGCAGAACGGACAGTGCACAACACACCTCTTCGGGTCGGGCCCGGAGTCGTCACTCGCGCGGCCGGAGACCGGCACAGGCGCCGGCGTCAGGTGACGCTAAGCCGCGGCCGGGCCGCACCGCAAGGACGGCGCGCGGGTACGCGCGTATCGGTGCCCTCGCGTCCGCGACCCCGCGACGCGCGGCGCCACGGGACGAATGGCGTGGGCGCCCCTCCCTCAACCCTGCGCCGGCACGACGATCGACTGGCCGGCCATCAGCCCGGCACTGGGCAGGCGGTTGAGCCGCTGGAGCTCGAGCACCACGTCGCGCACGTCCTCACCGGGGTCGGCCACGCCGGCCGCGATCGCCCACAGCGTCTCGCCCGAGGCGACCACGTGGGTGGTCACCGCCAGGGCACCCTCGGGCGCTTCGGCGTCCGCACCCGTCGCACGCATGGCCAGCACGCCGACCAGGACGAGCGCGAGGAGCACGACGACGGCCCGACCGCGAGCGGTCAGCGTGAGCGGTCCCTCGCCGTGCGCGGGCCGGGGGCGGGCCTGAGCAGGGCGCCGACCCACGTCGCGGAGGCCGGTCGCACCGATCGCCATCGTCGTCATCGCGCACTCCCTCTGTCAGGCCTGGGCCAGCACCTCGTTCGAACGCCTGTTCGTCGAACGCCTGTACGATTTCTAGCACTCGCCGGCCATGCCTGTCGAGACACGCTCGAACAGATGTTTGATCCTTCACCCGGAAGTCCCTAGGCTGGCGACGCGGGTCAAGCGCACCACGCACCACTGACACGGCACCGTTCAGGTCCGATCCTTCGGCGGCGCGGCGGTGCCGACCTGCACGAGCGGCCGTCGACCGGCGGGCGCTGGTGCCGGCCGCCAGGCCGCACGGCGAAGGAGGCAGCAGTGGCGCAGACGCGACGGACGTCCGGGGGCGACGGGACGGCGTCGGTGCGCGCACTGCCCGCGGCCGAGGGAGACGGGCTCACCGGCCGGCAGCGCCTCGTCCTGGAGACCATCCGGACCTCGGTGGAGTCTCGCGGCTACCCGCCGAGCATGCGTGAGATCGGCGATGCCGTCGGTCTGACGAGCCCGTCCAGCGTCAAGCACCAGCTGACGGTGCTGGAGCGCAAGGGCTACCTCCGCCGCGACCCGCACCGCCCGCGCGCCATCGAGGTCGTCCAGCCCGACGACTCCCGCGGCGTGGGCGCGTGGACGGCCCCCGACGGGACCCGCACCCCCCTGTCGGACCCGGACTCCCCGGAACGCGACGGCGCACCGACCCCGTCGTACGTGCCGGTGGTCGGACGGATCGCGGCCGGCGGCCCGATCCTCGCCGAGCAGGTCGTCGAGGACGTCTTCCCGCTGCCCCGCCAGCTCGTCGGCGACGGTGACCTGTTCCTGCTGAAGGTCAGCGGCGACTCGATGATCGACGCAGCCATCTGCGACGGCGACTGGGTGGTCGTCCGGCGCCAGCCGGTGGCCGAGAACGGCGAGATCGTCGCGGCGATGATCGACGGGGAGGCGACCGTCAAGACGTTCAAGCGTGTCGACGGCCACGTGTGGCTGATGCCGCACAACCCTGCCTACGCCCCGATCCCGGGCGACCACTCCCAGGTACTGGGCCGCGTGGTGAGCGTGCTCAGGAGCCTGTAGCCGCCGGCTCTACGGCCTGCGCCGACGACGAAGGGCCTGGCAACCACCCCCTCGGGGGCGGACGCCAGGCCCTTGTCCGTCAGGTGCTACAGGCCGAACCGCCGGGCGGCGGCGCGCAGCGCCTCGGCGGACCGGCGCAGACCGGCCAGCTCGTCAGCCGACATCGGCACCTCGAGCCGGTCGCCGACACCCCGGGCGCCGACGATCGCGGGGACCGACAGGCACACGTCGGACACGCCGTGGTAGTCCTGCAGCAAGGAGGAGACGGGCAGGATCCGCTTCTCGTCCTTGAGCACGGCCTCGATGATGCGCGAACCGGCCAGGCCGACCGCGTAGTTCGTCGCACCCTTGCCCTCGATGATGCGGTACGCCGACTCGACGACCTCCCGCGCGATCCGCTCCCGGACCTCCGAGGTCAGCGGCCCACGCCCGGCGATCCCGTTCCACTCCAGCAGCGGCACCGAGCCGATCGAGGCGCTCGACCACAGCGGCAGCTCGGTGTCCCCGTGCTCACCGGCGATGTACGCGTGCACGTTCTGCACCGCGACACCGGTGTGCTGGGCGATCAGGTAGCGCAGCCGCGAGGAGTCGAGCACCGTGCCCGAACCGAACATCTGCGTCGAGGACAGGCCCGAGATCTTCAGCGCCGCGTAGGTGACGATGTCGACCGGGTTGGTCACCATCACGTACACGGCGTTGGGGGCGACCTCGACCAGCGGCGGCAGCACCTTGCGGATGAGCGAGATCGTCGCCTCGGCCAGGTCGATGCGCGTCTGGCCGGGCTTCTGCTTGGCGCCGGCCGTGACCACGACCACGTCGGCGTCCGCGCACACGGAGATGTCGTCGGAGCCGATCACCTCGGCCATCGGCATGAACTGGATGCCGTGACCAAGGTCGAGCGCCTCGGCCTCGACCTTGGCCTTGTTGATGTCGTAGAGCGCCACGGTCCGGGCGGAGCCACGCATCAGGGTCGCGTAGGCCATCGTGGAGCCCACGGCGCCGGCGCCGACGATGGCGACCTTCGAGGTCCTCCACGAGGGACCCCCGGTGGGGCCCAGGGCGACCTCGTCGCTGTCACGGCTCTCGGTCATGCGTCCTCCTTCTCGCGCACCGGCATGTCCCGCACCCCGGCGCGTTCACGTCCTGACGTGGACGGACGGTACCGGGTGGCGTCCACCGACGCTCCGAGGCTAGTGCGAGTCGGCCAGACGGCGCAGGGCGGACCGGGCCACCGCCGGGTCGGTGGTCCGCCAGAAGTCCGGCAGGGAGCGCACCAGGTACTCCCCGTACCGCGCCGTGGCGAGCCGGGGGTCGAGCACGGCGACGACCCCGCGGTCCTCGACCGTGCGGATCAGACGCCCGGCACCCTGCGCGAGCAGCAACGCCGCATGCGTGGCGGAGACGGCCATGAAGCCGTTGCCGCCCGCCGCGGCCACCGCCTCGGAGCGTGCGGAGCGCACCGGGTCGTCGGGGTGCGGGAACGGGATGCGGTCGATGAGCACGAGCCGGCACGTGGGTCCGGGCACGTCGACGCCCTGCCACAGCGACAGCGTGCCGAACAGGCAGGTCGGCTCGTCGGCCGCGAACCGGGACACGAGGGTGGGCAGCTGGTCCTCCCCCTGGGCGAGCACCGGCACGTCGAGGCGCGCACGCATGGCCGCCGCGACGGCATCCGCGGCGCGACGCGAGGAGAACAGGCCGAGCGTGCGCCCGCCCGCGGCCGTGATGAGCTCGGCGATCTCGTCGAGCTGGGCCTCGGTGGCCGGTTCGCGCCCGGGCGGCGGCAGATGACGCGCGATGTACAGGATGCCCTGACGTGGGTAGTCGAACGGGCTGCCGACGTCGAGCCCCTGCCACGGCAACGCCTCCAGGGCTCGCGACTCCCCCGCCGCCTGCGTCGACGCACGCGTCGAGCCGGGCTCGGTACCGGTCGGGTCGTCACCGCCGGCATGCGCGAGCTCGGCTGGGCCGACGGGCTCGGCGTCGGGACGGCTCTCGAGCCCGACCGAACGGGCCACGGGTGCGAACGACCCGCCGAGCGCGAGCGTGGCCGAGGTCAGCACGCTCGAACGACCCGCGAGCAGGTGGGTGCGGATCAGGCCGTTGACGGCCAGCGGCGCCGCGTGCAGACGCGTCAGCGTGCCGCCCCGACGGTCCTCGCCGCGCGAGCACCACAGCACCGTGTGCCGCAGGTCGTCGGGGTCGGCCGCCATCCGGTCGGCCGTCTCGAACAGGGCGAGCATGGCGGCGTTGGCGACCTTCATGCCCCCGTCGACACCGGCCTTGCCACCGCCCCCACCGCCGGGGGTGGCGGCGTTCGGCTTGAGCACCGACAGCAACGCGCGCGCGGCGTCGCGCACCGCGGCGACCGCGTCCCGTGTGGCAGGCGGCAGCCCGTCGGGAAAACGCCCCTCGGGCAGCTGGACCAGCACGGAGGCGAGGGCCTGGCCGGCCGCGTCGAGGTCGGTCGTAGGCACGCCGCCGTACCGGCGCGCCATGCGGGCGGCCTGCTCGACGGTGGCCAGCGAGAGGTCGGAGGTCGCCTGGGCGGTCACCCGGTCGGTCAGCTCGTGGGCCTCGTCGACGATCAGCACGTCGTGCTCGGGCAGCACACCGGGCGACCCGGACGCGGCGATGCCCAGCATGGCGTGGTTGGTCACCACGACGTCCGCCTCGCGTGCCGCACCGCGGGCCCGTTCGGGGAAGCACTCGTCCTTCATCGGGCAGCGTGAGCCCAGGCACTCCAACGACGTGACGGACACCTGCCGCCAGGCCCGCTCCGTGACACCGGGCACGAGGTCGTCCCGGTCACCGGTGTCGGTCTCCTGCGCCCACTCGCGCAACCGCAGCACCTGCTCGCCGAGGCTCTCCCCGGGCTCGGTGGCACCCCGGCCCCGGGCGGTCTTGGCTCCGGCACCCGCCGGCGCCGGGTGCTCGGCGGCGCCGGTGTGGTCGCCGAGGTCGAACAGCGTCCCCGGCTCGTCCTCGGGGTACCCGCCGGCCACCTTGTGCACGCAGAGGTAGTTGTGCCAGCCCTTGAGCAGGGCGATCTGCGGCACGCGCGGCAGCCGAGGAGCCAGGGCCTGGGCGACGAGCGGCAGGTCGCGCGTGACCACCTGCCGCTGCAGGGCCAGGGTCGCCGTGGAGACGACCACGTGCTCGTCGGCGAGGACGGCGTGCCGCACCGCGGGCACCAGGTACCCCAGCGACTTGCCGGTGCCCGTGCCCGCCTGCACGAGCACGTGCTCGCCGGCCTCGACGGCCGCGGTCACCGCGCGCGCCATGACGTGCTGCCCGTCGCGGCGCACACCGCCGAGCGCACCCACGGCCAGGTCGAGCAGCTCGTCGACCGAGGCCACGGCTGCCGCCCCCGAGGGCGCCGCGGGAGACTTCGCCGGTGCGTCAGGCCGGTCTGACGGTGCGGCGGTGGGCATCGGACCAGCCTAGTCGTCGCACGCGCGGCTCCCCGCTCGCGCCGGGATCGGTCAGGCGGTCCTGACGGCGGCCGCCTCGAGCTCGGCCGCGAGGGTCGCGTCGACCCGGGCGCGCAGCGCCGTGCCGTCCTCGAGGTGCTCCTCGGAGGTGATGTCCCCGTGCTCGTGCACCCGGCTGACCAGGTCCCCGCGCGAGTACGGCAGCACGACGGCGACCTCGACCCCCGGCCGGGGCAGCTGGTCGGCGATCAGCTCCAGCAGCTCCTCGACGCCCTCACCCGTGCGGGCCGAGACGACGATGGAGTGCACCTCGCGCGACCGGAGCCGCGCGATGGTCTCCGGGGTGGCCAGGTCGGCCTTGTTGAGCACGATGACCTCGGGCACGTCCATCGCCCCGGGGATGTCGGCGAACACGTGCCGCACTGCCGCGATCTGCCCCTCCGGATCGGGGTGCGAGGCGTCGACGACGTGCAGCAGCAGGTCGGCGTCGGCGACCTCCTCCAGCGTCGAGCGGAAGGCCTCGACCAGCTGGTGCGGCAGTGCACGCACGAACCCGACGGTGTCCGCCAGGGTGTAGACGCGCCCGTCGGAGGTCTGCGCACGACGCACGGTCGGGTCCAGCGTCGCGAACAGGGCGTTCTCGACGAGCACCCCGGCGTTGGTCAGCCGGTTGAGCAGCGAGGACTTGCCCGCGTTGGTGTACCCGGCGATCGCGACGGACGGGATCGCGTGCCGCTTGCGGTTGGCCCGCTTGGTCTGGCGCGCCGGTTCCATGGCAGCGATCTCGCGGCGCAGCTTGGCCATGCGGTTGCGGATGCGACGCCGGTCGAGCTCGATCTTCGTCTCACCGGGTCCGCGTGAGCCCATGCCCGCACCGGCACCGCCGACCTGCCCGCCGGCCTGGCGCGACATGGACTCGCCCCAGCCGCGCAGGCGCGGCAGCAGGTACTCCAGCTGCGCCAGCTCGACCTGGGCCTTACCCTCCCGCGACTTGGCGTGCTGGGCGAAGATGTCCAGGATCAGCGCCGTCCGGTCGATGACCTTGACCCGCACGATGTCTTCCAGTGCGCGGCGCTGGGACGGGGCGAGATCGCCGTCGACGACGACCGTGTCGGCCCCGACGGCGGCGACGACCCCCGCCAGCTCGGCCGCCTTGCCCGAACCCAGGTACGTCCCCGGGTCGGGCGTGCGGCGGCGCTGCAGCAGGGCGTCGAGCACCTGGGAGCCCGCGGTCTCGGCGAGCGCGGCGAGCTCCCGCAGGGAGATCTCGGCGTCCTCGGCCGTGCCGGCGCCCCACACGCCGACCAGGACGACCTTCTCCAGGCGCAGCTGGCGGTACTCGACCTCGGTGACGTCCTCGAGCTCGGTGCTCAGCCCCGCCACGCGGCGCAGCGAGGTGCGCTCCTCGAGCTCGAGCTGGTCACCGTCGTAGCTGGTGTGCACCGTGCCGCCGGCCTGCAGTGCCGTACCCGCCCGTGCCAGCACCCGCGCGACGACGTCGTCGGCGACCTCCTGCGGGGAGCGGCTCACCGGTGTGGCCTGCTGCTCGCCGGGAGTGTGCTGGGGATCGTTCACGCGGTTCCTCACGGTTCTGCTCGGTGGATGACCTCCAGGGTCCCACGCCCGCGCGGCAGCGACGAGGCCATTTCGCTGCGGGCCGATAGGGTCGGGCCCTGTGAGCGCGGGGAGCCAGGAGCACTACTTCACGGCCCGACCGGCCTCGGACGACGAGCGGCGCACCCTGGCGGTGACGCTCGCCGACCGTGACCTGGAGGTGGAGACTGCCGGCGGCATCTTCTCGCCGGACCACGTCGACCACGCCACGGCGGTGCTGCTGCGGGAGGTGCCCGCACCGCCCACGCACGGGCACCTGCTCGACCTGGGCTGCGGCTGGGGTCCGATCGCCCTCACCCTCGCGCTGCGCTCGCCCGCCGCGACCGTGTGGGCGGTCGACGTCAACGAGCGCGCGCTGGACCTGACGCGCCGCAACGCCGCCCGGCACGGGCTGGGCGCCGTGCACGCGGTGCGACCCGAGCAGGTGCCCGACGACGTGCGGTTCGCTGCCATCTGGTCGAACCCGCCGATCCGGGTCGGCAAGGAGGCGCTGCACGCGCTCCTGCTGCACTGGCTGCCCCGCCTGGTCCCGGGCGGAGCCGCCCACCTGGTGGTGGGCAAGAACCTGGGTGCCGACTCCCTGCAGCGCTGGCTGGCCGAGCAGCTGGGGGCCTCCGCCGTCGTCGACCGGGTCGGCAGCGCGAAGGGCTTCCGGGTGCTGCGGGTGACAGCCTCGTCGGACACCCTGCCACTCCCGGCGTAACCCCGGGCTCAGGACGGCACGGCCGCCAGGGCCGAGCGCACCTGCGCGAGCGTCGGCACACCCTGGGCGCGGCGCACCACGACCCCGTCTGGATCGAGCAGCAGGACCGTCGGCGTCACCTCGACGTGCAGGCTCTCACCCAGTGCGAGATGGTCCGCGACGTCCAGCTCCACGTGACGCACACCGTCCGTGGTGGCCACCGCGCGCTCCAGGACGCGACGGGTGGCCCGGCAGGGCGCGCAGAACGCGGAGGAGAACTGGACCAGCGTCGCGCGGGCACCCAGGGGGACGGCCAGCTCCGCGAGCGCCGCAGCCAGCTCGGCGGCGGGCGACGGGCTCGGGGCGCCGTCGTCCGCGGGACCGGGCTGCATCGTCATGCCCGCACCAACGTCGTCGGGCGTGGAGGTGTTCCGCCCACGAAGGCCGACAGTCGCCCCGGCCGTCACCGGTCCGCGCGGGGAAGGTCAACGGGCAGGCAGGGCGTCCAGGTCGATGTCGGCGGTCGCGACCAGCACGGCCGGGCCGGCGAGCTCGACGTGTCCGTCCGGGCGCGCCGTGACCCGCACCGTGCCGCCCGGGACGTCCACGAGCCACACGTCGGGCGCACCAGGACCGGCCCACGTGCGGACCGCGAGCGCGGCGGCGCACGCACCGGTCCCGCACGAGCGGGTCTCGCCCACGCCGCGCTCGTGCACGCGCATGCGCACGCGCCCCACCACGGTGCCGTCGTCCATGGTGTGCTCACCGAGCGGGACGACGAGCTCGACGTTCGTGCCGTCGGGCGGGACCGGGGCGACGTCGGGGGCTCGGGTCAGGTCGGCGGCCTCCAGCTCGGCCTCGTCGGCCAGGGCGAGCACGGTGTGCGGGTTGCCGAGATCGACGCTCAGCGCCGCACGCGGCACGTCGAGGCCCGCGACGCGCACCTCGGCGTCCGACCCGGCGTCCGTGGCCCGTTCGCCGCCCGGCAGGAACCAGCGGCCCATGTCCACCGAGTACCAGACCGCGTCGGCCAGACCGTCCGGGACCGGTACGCGGGTCACGCGCCGGACGCCGGCCCGGGTGCCCAGCGCGAGCTCGCCGGCGCCGTCCCACGCGCCGAGGCGCTCGAGGTACGCCGCGAACACCCGCACGCCGTTGCCGCACATCTGCGCGATCGAGCCGTCGGCGTTGCGGTAGTCCATGAACCAGCGCGCTCGCGGTTCGTCAGCCAGCACAGCGGTGCCCTCCGGCAGCGAGGCGCTCGGTGCGACGCGGATGACGCCGTCGCCGCCGAGCCCGGCCCTGCGGTCCGCCAGCGCGCGCACCAGCGGCGCGTCGAGGGCCAGCAGGCCGTCGCGGTCGTCGAGCAGCACGAAGTCGTTCTGCGTGCCGTGGCCCTTGGCCACGGGCAGGTGCCCGGCGGCCAGCGAGCCGGGACCGGGGGGCGTCGAGGTCATGAGCCCAGCGTACGGCGGGGGCTCGGGTCGTCCGTGGCCGGGCCCAGGGTGCCGGCGTCCGCCCGGGAGACCAGATCCAGGGCTCGGGCCAGCAGGTC
Organism: Cellulomonas soli; assembly: GCF_052036975.1. Lineage (GTDB taxonomy): Bacteria > Actinomycetota > Actinomycetes > Actinomycetales > Cellulomonadaceae > Cellulomonas > Cellulomonas soli_A. The sequence continues at coordinate 53,721 of NZ_JBQIAR010000010.1, read as the reverse complement.
AGGGTCGCGCGCGTCGAGCCAGTGCACGCGGGGGTCGCGCCCGAACCACCCCATCTGCTTGCGTGCCAGCCGGCGCGTGCCCGCGGCGGTGGCGGCCCGGGCCTCGTCCTGCGTGAGCTCCGCCCGCAGCACGGCGAGCACCTCGGCGTACCCGACGGCCCGCGCGGCTGTCCGTCCGAGCCCCCGCTCGAGCAGCGCCCGGACCTCCTCGACCAGCCCGCGCTCCCACATGCGCTGCACGCGGATCTCGATCCGCTCGTCGAGCACCCCGCGGTCGCAGTCGAGCCCGATCTGCACGGCAGGCACCTCGTACACGTGCTGCGGCAGCGCGGCCGAGTAGGGGCGTCCCGTGAGCGCGATGACCTCCAGGGCCCGCACGATGCGGCGCGCGTTGCGCGGGCCGATGCCTTGGGCGGCGACCGGGTCGAGCGCCTCCAGCTCGGCGTGCAGCGCCCGGGGCCCCTCGCGCTCGACGCGCTCCTCGAGGCTCGCGCGGACGTCGGGGTCCGTGCCGGGGAACTCCATGTGGTCCAGCAGCGCCCGCACGTACAGGCCGGACCCGCCGACGGCGATCGCCCGGGCACCGCGGTCGGCAACCTGGTGCAGGGCCGCACGGGCGCGCGTCTGGTAGTCCGCGACGCTCGCGTCCTGCCACGGCTCCAGCACGTCGAGCAGGTGGTGCGGGACGCCCTCCCGCTCGTCGGGCGTGAGCTTGGCGGTACCGATGTCCATGCCGCGGTACAGCTGCATCGCGTCGGTGTTGACGACCTCGCCACCCAGGGCGTGCGCGAGCGCCAGACCGAGGTCGGACTTGCCGGTGGCGGTGGGGCCGACCAGCGCCACGACCAGGCTCATGCGCTCACCCCCGCGGCGGGCGCCCGCCAGACCAGCACCGCGTGCGCCGCCCCGGCGGGCTCGGCCGACGCCCGCAGGTCCGCCTCGACCGCCTGCTCGACGTCGAGCGTGCCGAGGAGCACCTGCCAGGGCGCCCATCCGGTGACCGCCAGCGCGACCGCGTCCGCGGCAGGGAAGGCTGCCAGCCGTGCGCGGGCCGCCGGGGTCGGCGCGGCCAGGTCGGCCAGCAGGGCGGTGTCCACCGTCGCGGCCCGCGGGTCGTCAGCGAGCGGCGCGTCGGGTCCGTGCCTGCCGCTCAACGAGCCCACCACGACGAACGCCGTCGGTGCACCCGCCACGAGTGCAGCACCCTGCGCGTGCAGCCGGGCGGCAGGTGAGCTCGCGGACACCTCGACCACCTGGACGTCCACCGGGCACCGGACCTGGTGCAGCAGGTGGAGCGCCACCGCCGCCGGCACGCCCGGCACCGGAGCGCCGGACGGTCCCGGCACGGACCAGCCGAGCTGCGCGTCGGGAACCCCCGCCGCGCCGAGCGAGGCCCGGACCGGCCCGTCGAACGTGCGCGGGGCACCGGCCGGGGCGACGACGACGACCCGTTGCGGTCGGGTGCCCACCACCTGGGCCACGGCGCCCAGCGCGGCGTCGCGCAGCTGGGCGACCAGGTCGCCTGCGCGCCCTCCGGCCCCCGGGACGAGCAGTGCCGTGTCGGGCACGAGCGCGGCGGCGGTGAGCATGGCCCGACCGTAGCGGCCGGTCGTCGACCTGACGACATCGCCGCTCGCGCACCGGCACCTGCATCGGCCCGACTGGATCGTGCACGGTCCCTTCGATGCCGTCCGGCAGACGGGTAAGGTCTGGGGCATGGGCCTGTTCCGCGACCGTGCCCGTCGGCTCCTCGGGCGCCCGCCTGCGTCGGCGGCCGAACCCGCCACCGGGTCCGTCACCGACGAGGACCTGCACGAGACCGTCACCCGTGTGCTGGCACGCGAGCTGGGCATCGACACCTCGGGTGACGGCGGTGACGTCCCCCGACCGATCAGCCCCGGGCGCATCGCCGCCTGGATGACCGAGAACGAGTTCAGCTACTTCGTCGACTCCGACGGTGACCTGGGCGGACTGTGGCGGGGACGCCTCTTCTACTTCTTCCTGTTCGGCGAGCAGTCCGAGATCTTGCAGATCCGCGGGCAGTGGCACCGCGAGGTCGCGATCGAGCGCCTCGAGGAGGTGCTCGACCTGTGCAACGAGTGGAACGCCGAACGGATCTGGCCCAAGGCGTACGCACGGGTGCGCGACAACGGGCGTGTCCACGTCATCTCGGAGGTCGCCACCGACCTCGAGCACGGTGCCACCGACGACCAGCTCAGCCAGATGCTCTACTGCGGGCTGTCGACCGGCAGCATGTTCTTCGACTCGCTCGACGAGCGCTACCCGGACCCGGCGGGGGTGGCACCGTGAGCGGGCCCGGCTGGCTGCTGCGCGTGCTCGGCGGGCTGCCCAAGCCCACCAAGGGGCCCGTCGTCGACGACGAGCCGCCGACGCCGCTGACCCGTGAGCGCATCGGGGACTACCTGCTGGGCCGTGGGTACCGCTTCGTCATCGACGACGACGGCGACCTCACCGGCACCTGGGACGGGTCGCGGTTCTGGTTCCTCACGCTCGGCGAGCACCAGGAGATCCTGCAGGTGCGCGGACGGTGGCACCGCTCGCTGCCGCTGGAGCAGCGCGCCGCGGTGACCCTCGCGCTCAACGACTGGAACCGCGAACGGATCTGGCCCAAGGCGTACCTGCGCGAGGAGGACGGCCTGCTCGCGCTCTACAGCGAGGTGTCGGCCGACCTGGAGCCGGGCGTCAACGAGGTGCAGCTCGCCCAGCTGCTGGCGTGCGGGCTGGGCACCGGGGTGCAGATGTTCTCAGCGCTGGAGGCCATGCTGCCCTCCGACGACGCGCCGCCCGCGGACGTGCCGGACAACTGACCGCGGCGGGCTCCGGTGGCACGTACGCACCACCGGAGCCGACCGGTCACAGACCGCCGAGCACCTGCCCGAGCAGGATCTTGGTGATCATCGCGGCCGGGTACACCAGCGCGTAGCCGAGGGCGACCCGCGAGTCGTACGACGTGCGCCCGTTCGCGTAGGCCAGCACGGCCGGCTGCGTCTGGGCACCGGCCACGATCCCGGCCAACCTCGGCCCACTCACCTTGAACGCCCGGCGCAGCACCACGTACAGCCCGATGCCCACGACGCTGGTGATCACGAAGCCCAGCAGCAGGATGCGGATCCACTCCCCGGACTCGAACGCCTCACCGATCTGCGCCCCGGCACGCGTCCCTGCCTGCGCGAGGAAGAACAGCAGACCGAGCTCACCCATGGCATTCGCCGCGGTGCTGGGCATGCTGGTCACGAACGAGCCGATGCGCCCGATGCGGCCCAGCACCAGACCCACGATGAGCGACCCGGCGGCCGAGCCGATCGCGATCGTGTGCTCACCCACGGGGAACGTCGTCGCACCGATCACCACACCCAGCGCGATGCCCAGACCCAGCACCACCGGGGTGATGTCGGACAGGCCCCGAGCGGAGTCGCCGAAGAACGCCGAGATCTCCGCCATACGGTCAGGCGGACCCACGACCCGTACCCGGTCGCCGAGCTGCAGGTGGAAGTCGTCGGTGGCGACCATGTCGACGTCGCCGCGACGCACCCGCGAGACCGTCGCGCCGAACCGCTCGTTGAGCCGCAGCTCGGCCACCGTGCGGCCCGCGGCCCGCGCGTTGGAGATCGTGATGCGGCGCAGGTCCAGGTACGAACGGTCCGCCTCCAGGTGGTGCGAGGACGCGTGACCGAGCTCCTCGGTGACGGCCTGCACGTCGCACAGCGGGCCGACGACCGTGACCAGGTCGTCACGCAGCAACGTGTCGGTGTCACCGGCGGTGTGCACCGGCGCGCTCTCCCCGTGCCGCAACCGGGAGAACGTCACCCGGTCGCCGTGCCGCGCCTCGACGTCCCGGATGCTCGGCTCCGTACCGACCTCGACCCGCACCGTGCGGTTGACCAGCACCGGCGGGGCGTCGTCGTCCGTCCCGCTGCGGCGCAACGCGAACGTGACGACCACGAGCATGCCGATCACGCCGTACAGGTACGTCACGGCGTACCCGACGGTCGGGCCGTCCGGGTCACCGGCGGCCTCACGCGCGGCGGCGAGCGCCGGCGTGTTCGTCACGGCCCCGGCGAACGCACCGGCCACCACGGCGGGTGACAGATCGAGCCAGGCACCGACGACCACGGCCACACCGGCCCCCAGGGCCAGTACGCCGACCATGGCCGCCAGCAGACGCAGGCTGCGGCGCAGCGAGGAGAAGAAGGTGGCACCCGAGACGATGCCGACCGAGAACGTGAACAGGGCGAGCCCGAGGGTGCCCAACTCCTCCGGCAGCTCGAGATCCACCCCCCGGTGAGCGCCGTAGGCGCTGACGGCGATGGCGAGGAAGAGGACGGCCGCGGCACCCAGCCCGACACCCTTGACCTTCAGGTGACCGATCAGCGATCCGGCACCGATGAGGAAGAAGAGCAGCAGGACAGGCTGTTGAGCGGCACTCAGCACAACGTTGGGCATGAGGTACTCCTGTGACGGAGAGAACAGTCGTGCCCCATGAAAGACCCCTCCGCGGCGGACACCTGGTCCGAAAGACCCAGGCGCGCGCCTCGTCAGGCCACCGGCAGAGCGCGACCGATCGTCGGCAGCCCGAGACTGACCGGCCCGGCGGGCTGCGGCGTGCCACACCCGGCGTCCGTCCCGCCGTGCGCGTGGTCGTCCGCACCGGCCTGCCGACGCGCCCACGCGTCCCCTGCGCGCGTGCGACGGACCGCGAACGCGCCACCGTCGACCAGTGCGGAGTCCGCCACGAGATGGTGCGGCGCCGCATGGGTCACGCTCACCGTCACCAGGTCACCGGGTCGCGGAGCCTCGTGCGCCGGCAGGCCGTCCGGCAGCGAGAGGTGCACCAGCCGGTTGTCCGCCGCGCGCCCCGACAGACGGGCCGTCGCGCCGTCCTTGCGGCCCTCGCCCTCGGCCACGAGCACCTCGATCGTGCGACCGACCTGTGCCCGGTTCTCCTCCAGCGAGACACGCTCCTGCAGCGCGACCAGCCGCTCGTACCGCTCCTGCACCACGGCCTTGGGCAGCTGGTCGGGCAGGTCCGCCGCGGGCGTGCCCGGACGCGGGGAGTACTGGAACGTGAACGCCGAGGAGAACCGTGCAGCCTCCACGACCCGCAGCGTCTGCGCGAAGTCCTCCTCGGTCTCCCCCGGGAACCCGACGATGACGTCCGTGGTGATCGCCGCATCCGGCATGGCCGCGCGAACCCGGTCGAGGATGCCCAGGAACCGCTCCGCACGGTACGACCGGCGCATCGCCCGCAGCATGCGGTCAGAACCGGACTGCAGCGGCATGTGCAGCTGCGGCATCACGGTCGACGTGGCCGCCATGGCCTCGATGACGTCGTCGGTGAACGCCGCCGGGTGCGGTGAGGTGAAACGCAGGCGTTCGAGCCCCTCGACCGCGCCGGCCGCGCGCAACAGCTTGGCGAAGGCTCCCCTGTCGCCGAACTCGACGCCGTAGGAGTTCACGTTCTGGCCCAGCAGGGTCACCTCGATCGCGCCCTGGGCGACGAGCGCCTCGACCTCCGCGAGGATCTCGCCGGGCCGCCGGTCACGCTCCTTGCCGCGCAGGTGCGGCACGATGCAGAACGTGCACGTGTTGTTGCAGCCCACCGAGATGGACACCCAGCCGGCGTAGACCGACTCACGCCGTGTGGGCAGCGTGGAGGGGAAGACCTGCAACGACTCGGCGATCTCGACCTCGGCCCGCGCGTTGTGCCGCGCACGTTCGAGCAGCACCGGCAGCACGTCCAGGTTGTGCGTGCCGAACACGACGTCCACCCAGGGCGCCCGGTCGACGATGCCCGCACGGTCCTTCTGCGCCAGACACCCGCCCACCGCGATCTGCATGCCGGGGCGGGCACGCTTGGCACGGGCGAGCCGACCCAGGTTGCCGTACAGCTTGTCGGCCGCGTTCTCCCGGACCGCGCACGTGTTGATCACGATGACGTCGGCGTCCTCGACGGCCGCGTGCGCAGCGTCGGCCGCCACGTACCCGGCCTGCTCGAGCATGCCCGCCATGTGCTCGGAGTCGTGCACGTTCATCTGGCAGCCCAAGGTCTTGACCAGGTAGGTGCGCGCACGGGCGAGGCCGACGGGCGCGGCGGACGCGGCGGACGCGGCCTCCGGTGCGGTGGTCGAGGCGGCAGGCGAGGGCGTGGTGGTGGACATCACCGTCAAGGGTAAGGCGCGGTGCGCGCGGTACCGTCAGCCCGCGGTGGCGCTCGCGCGCAGCTCGCGCACGACCGTGACCTTGATCTCCCCCGGGTAGGTCAGGTCGGCTTCGATGTGCCGGGCGATCGCCACGGCCAGCTGCGGCATCGCGTGGTCGTCCACCTCGGACGGCTCGACGACGACCCGCACCTCGCGCCCGGCGGCCATCGCCAGCGCACGGCGGACCCCGGCGTGCGCCGTGACCAGCGCCTCGAGCTTGTCCATCCGTTCGACGTACTGGTCGAGCTCCTCCCGGCGGGCACCGGGCCGGGCGGCCGAGACGGCGTCAGCCGCCTGGACCAGCACCGCCTCGACGGTCGTGGGGGCCACCTCGTCGTGGTGCGCCTCGATGGCGTTGACCACCGCCGCCGACTCCCCCGCCCGCCGGGCGAGGTTCGCCCCGACGTGCGCGTGCGTACCGGGCAGCTCGGCGGTCAGCGCCTTGCCGATGTCGTGCAGGAAGGCACCCCGGCGCGCGACCTCGACGTCCGCACCCACCTCGGCTGCGAGCGTCGCCGCGAGCAGCGCGCACTCGACCAGGTGCTCGAGCACGTTCTGGCCGTAGGACGTGCGCAGCCGCAACCGACCGATCGTGCGCACCAGGTCGGGGTGCAGCCCGGCGACCCCCGCGCGCTCGGCCGCCTCGTGACCCGCCGCGACGGTCCGCTCCTCGGCACCGGCCACTGCCTCGGCGTACGCCGCCTCGATCCGCTGCGGGTGGATACGCCCGTCGGCCATCAGCGCCTCGAGCGTCACCTGCGCCAGCTCGCGGCGCTCGGCGTCGAAGCACGAGAGCACGACCGCGTCCGGCTGGTCGTCGACAAGCACGTTCACGCCGGTCAGCGCCTCGAAGGCCCGGATGTTGCGGCCCTCCTTGCCGATGATGCGGCCCTTCATCTCCTCCGAGGGCAGAGGGAGGACGGTGATGGCCAGCTGGGCGCTCGTGGGTACCGCGGCCCGCTGGACCGCCGTGGCGATGATCCGTCGGGCCTTGGCGTCAGCCGTGCGGCGCGCCTGGGCCTCGGTGCGCCGTACCTGCGCGGCCGCGTCGTTGGCCGCCTGCTCGGTCATCCGCCGGGCCAGCTCGGACCTCGCCTCCTCGGCCGCGAGCCCACCGAGCTGCTCGAGCTCGGCGCGCGCCTCCTGCTCGGCCTGGACGATCAGGGCCATGGCCTCCTGCTCGGAGCGCGCCAGCCTCTGCTCGGCGGTTCGCTCGGCGTCCTCGAGCCGTCGTTGCGCCGCTCGGTCGGCCTCCAGCGCCGACTCCCACTTCTCGCGCGCACGGCGCTCGTGCTCGGTGGCGGCAGCCAGCTCGGCCGCCGTCGCCTGCTCACGCTCGACGGCACGCGCCTCGCGCCGCTCCGCGTGCGCCAGCTTGGCGCTTGCCTCCTCCTTGATCGAGGCGACGTCCTTGGCGGCCTGCTCGCGCTGCGCTGCGGCCTCCCGGCGAGCCACCACCACGAGCAGGAGCGCGACGAGGCACACGCCGAGCAGACCGATGACCGTCCCGATGTCCTGCGGCAGGTCCACGGGGCCTCCGATGCTCGTCACGCGTGATGCCCGGCTCAGGCGTGAGCCGGGTGCGTCCGACATTGTCACCTACGGGCACGGCCCGGGTGCGGACCTGTGCCGCAGGTACGCGCAGGGCCGAATCGCAGGGGTGAGCCCCGCTCAGTCGACCGCCCCGGGCACCCCCTGGTCGTCGGCGCCCTCGCGGGCGAGCTCTTCGCGCACCAGATGCGCGACAAGACCCGCGCCGTAGCCCTTACGACCCAGGGCGGCGTACGTGCGGCGGGCACGCACCTGCGGGTCGAGGCCCCTCGTGCCGGCCAGCTTGCGGCGCACCAGGGCCCGGGCGGCGGACTCCTCGTCGGCGTCCTCCACCTGGGTCAGTGCCTGACCGGCTGTCTCCTCGTCGACGCCCCGACGCCGCAGCTCGACGGCCAGGGCGCGGCGCGACATGCCTCGTTCGGCATGCCGTGTCCGCACGAGCATCCGCGCGTACTCGGCGTCGTCCACCAGGCCCACCTCGGTGAAGCGGTCCAGCACGCGGTCGGCGACGTCCTCAGGCACGTCCCGGCGGGCCATCGCCTCGGCGAGCTGCGCACGGCTGCGCGGCGCCGCGGTCAGCATGCGCAGCGCGATCGCCCGCGCAACCGACTCGGGGTCCGGTTCCTTGTCCTGGGCGGCGGCCCCTGCCGGGGGCGGCTCGTCAGCCGGCCGCCCCCGTCGTCCTTGACGCACGGTCGATCAGAAGTCGACCGGAGCTGCCCCGTCCGCGGGCGCGTCCAGCCGCGCCCCGATCCCGAGCTTCTCCTTGATCTTCTTGTCGATCTCGTCGGCCAGATCGGGGTTGTCGCGCAGGAACTTGCGCGCGTTCTCCTTGCCCTGACCCAGCTGGTCGCCCTCGTACGTGTACCAGGCACCGGACTTGCGCACGAAGCCATGCTCCACGCCCATGTCGATGAGGCTGCCCTCGCGGGAGATGCCGACCCCGTACAGGATGTCGAACTCGGCCTGCTTGAACGGCGGGGCCATCTTGTTCTTCACGATCTTCACGCGGGTGCGGTTGCCGACAGCGTCGGTGCCCTCCTTGAGGGTCTCGATGCGGCGGATGTCCATACGGACCGAGGCGTAGAACTTCAGCGCCTTTCCACCGGTGGTCGTCTCCGGTGAACCGAAGAACACGCCGATCTTCTCGCGGAGCTGGTTGATGAAGATGGCCGTGGTGCCCGAGGCGTTCAGCGCACCGGTGATCTTGCGCAGGGCCTGCGACATCAACCGGGCCTGCAGACCGACATGGCTGTCACCCATCTCGCCCTCGATCTCGGCCTTGGGCACGAGAGCGGCGACGGAGTCGATGACGACGATGTCGATCGCGCCGGAGCGGATCAGCATGTCCATGATCTCGAGCGCCTGCTCGCCGGTGTCCGGCTGCGAGACGAGCAGCGCATCGGTGTCGACGCCGAGCTTCTTGGCGTACTCCGGGTCCAGCGCGTGCTCGGCGTCGATGAACGCCGCGATCCCGCCGGCCCGCTGGGCGTTGGCGACCGCGTGCAGCGCGACCGTCGTCTTGCCGGAGGACTCCGGGCCGTAGATCTCCACGACGCGTCCGCGCGGGAGGCCACCGATGCCCAGCGCGACGTCCAGCGCGATCGAGCCGGTGGGGATCACCTCGACGGGGGCGCGCCCGTCGTCGCCGAGGCGCATGATCGAGCCCTTGCCGAACTGGCGGTCGATCTGGCTGAGAGCGGCCTCGAGTGCCTTCTCGCGGTCCTGGGGTGCGGCCATGTCATGTACCTCGTCTGCTCGTGGCAGCGTGCGCTGCGCCTGCGGGGGCTGGTCTGCGTCGTCGCGGGTGACGGTATGCCCGACCACCGACATCCCTGCGGCGCCCACCCCTGTCCCCGGAACCCCGGTCGGACCGGAGGGGCTGGGGGCGGCTCGCCGTCGTCACCCGTGCGCACCACGCTACCCGAACACCTGTTCGATGTCGCGTGTCCGCGACGCGTGTCGCCACCGCACCAGCGCTAGCGGAGCACGACCGCCTCGCCCGGCTCGAGCACGGGCACCAGGCAGTGCGGCGCCAACCTTGTCATCGCATGGGCGAACGCCCGCCCGCCACGGTCCATCCAGCCCGGCGGCAGCCTCCGGCTCGCCGGGGCGTGCAACGTGCCCCAGTGCACCGGGATCGCCGCTCGTACCCCGACCGACGCGCACACCTGCGCCGCCTGGACCGGGTCCATGTGCCCGCCCGACAACCGCGGACCCCACCCCCCTACCGGGACCAGCGCCAGGTCGATCGGTCGGCCCAGCAGCGCCGGCAGGGACGCCATCGACGCGTACGGCTCGGTGTCTCCGGCGAACCACACCGTCAACGACGGGGAGTCGAGCAGGAACCCGTTCGCCGAGTTCGGCCGGTGCGGCATCGGCCGGTGGCCGTGCACGGCGGGAACCACCCGGACCCGCAGCGCAGACCCCGGCGCCCCGGGCGACGAGGGCGGGGACCACCAGTGCTCGTCGTGCACGCCCACCGCGCCGCGCACGCCGTGACCGCGCAGCCAGTGCGCGTTGGCCGGGGCGGACAGCACCGGCGCGTCCCCCAGCTGCCGCAAGGACCCGAGCTCGGCGTGGTCGTGGTGCAGGTGGGAGACCAGCACCACGTCCGGGTCCTGCCAGTGCTCGCGGACCGGGGCAGCCCCCCGGCGCCGCAGCAGACCGGCGTGCTCGCGCAGCAGCGGGTCGGTGAGCACCCGGACACCGTCGAGGTCGAGCACCGTGCTCGCATGCCCGAGCCACCGCACCACCGCCGTGCCGCCCGGGAGCAGGGCCTCGCCCGCCCTCGATGCCCCGGTGGCCTCGTCGCCGCGGGTGGCCGGCGCGGCGTCGTCTCGACTGCTCACGTTCGGATCCCTGCCTTCCGCAACCACCGGACGAGCTGGCGGTGCACCTGCTCGGCCCCCACCATCATCGTGCGCTCCCCGACACGTTCCAGCAGGTCGGCGTCGAGCTCCCAGTCGGCCGGGTGCAGCACGAACGCCTCGTTCTGGTCGCCGCCAAGACCGCCGTGCGACCCGATCTGCCCCTCGAACGCGTGCACGTGCCGAGCCCCGACCGGCCCCGAGACAGCCGAGACGACCAGCAGGTCGCCCGTGTGCGCCAGCCGTGCGGCGCGGGCCAGGTCGGCGCGCGCCCGCGGACCGTACGGCGCCAACGGGTCCTGACCCTGGGCAGGCACCTCGTCGTCCTCGAGGTGCACGACGCCCTGCGACCCGACGGCCACCAGCCCGCGCGTGCGGGTGTCGACCACGACGACGCCCACCGCGTCCAGTGCGACGAGCCCGCCGACCAGACCGGGCCAGCGCTCGTGCAGGTCCTCCAGCGCCAGGGGCCGATCACTGCGGGGAAACCAGACGAGCCCGAGGTTCCCCGACGCGGCCACGACCACCTCGGGCAGCTGCTCGAGGGCGGGTCCCGCGCCTGCCCCGCCGACCGTCGGCGCCCCGGCCCCCTCGGCGGGCGTGTCCGCCACGCCGCGTCGTCCTCGCTCGTCGTGCCCACGCCCCACGCCCGGTCTCGAGGTCAGCGCCGACAGGAACGCGTTGAACGGACCCCACTGCTCGCCGTCGGCGGACTGCAGCCCCGGCGCGTGCGGCTCAGCCATGAGCGTGCGCACCACGTCGAGCAGGCTGCGGCCCTCGACCTGCTCGAACGTGGCGCCCAGCGCCTGCCCGTGGTCGGACAGGACGACCACGCGATACGCCCGCGGGGCGACCTCCACGACCTTCTCCAGGATGCCCAGAACCCGGTCGACGCCCTCGAGCGCACGCAGCGACTCGGGTCGGGTCGGCCCCGCGTGGTGCGCGATCTCGTCGTAGTCGACCAGGTCCACGAAGACCGTCGGGTCTCCCCGCACGAGGGCCTCGGCCACCAAGGAGGTGTTCAGGTCGCGCAGCAGCACGTTCGTCACACCCCGCAGCACCACGAACCAGCCTCCGCGCGAGATGCGCGGCCGCACGTCACGGACCCGCTGCCGACGCGCCTGGTAGAGCTCCTTGACCATCTCGCCCACGGACAGGCCCACCGCACGGGTCAGCACGAACGGACCGGCGAAGAACCGGACGAACGAGGGACCCGGGCCGAACCCGGCACGCTCCCCCCGGCTGCCTCGCGTCCGTGTGCGGCTCATCACCAGGTACGCACGGGCCGCGTCCCCGCTGAACATCGTCGAGATCGCCGTCCCACCCCCGGCCAGCAGGCCCTGGCCGTCCGCGACCCGCCGCTCGACGAGGGCGGCGTCGGCCGGGTGGTTGGTGACCACGAGCCGACCGAGTCCGCGATCCCACCAGCGGAAGGCCGGGACGACCGAGGAGTCGCCGTGCAGCAGGCCCGCCTGGCTGGCCGGCGTCGTCGACGGGACGCGTGCCCACCAGGGCGACCACACGTACTCGCCGCTCGACACCCACCGCTGCATGGTCGGCGCCAGCCCGGCCTCCATGGCCCCCGCCAGCACCGGGGCACCGACCCCGTCGAGCTGGACGACGAGCAGACCGGGAGGGCGCCCGTCGCCGAGCGGCGGATCGTCCGGCAGCGTGCCCGCCCGCCGCGCGTGGGCGCGCGCGCGGCGCAGCACGTCCGCGATGACGTACTCGGAGTCGTTGGCACCCCACAGCCAGCGCCCGGCAGCCATCACGGCGCCGGTGACCACGAGCACCTCGACGACGCTCCAGGTGTCTGCCACGTGCAGACCCGGCACGACCGACAGCGCCACCCACGTCAGCACCACCTGGCCGGCAAGACCCGCCACCAGGGCACCGACAGCCCCTGCCACCGAGGCCAGGACACGCAACGCCGGGCGCAGCAGCGCGTCGCCGACGCCGACGACCACGGCTGCCAGGAGCACCGACCAGGGTTGTTGCGCGCTGGCCCCGTCGACCACCGCGATCGCCACCCCCAGACCGACGGCCGTGGTCAGCAGACCCACACCCGCGTCGCCCACGTCCTGCAGCGTCGGCCGCCAGGTCCGGGGGCGTACCACCGCGTGGCCGTCGGCGTCGGGCGCCGAACCTGCCGCGGGCACGTGCGCGGCGGGCGGTTCGGGCCCCTGCGGGTTCACCGCCGCGGAGGAGCGGGGCGTCGACCGTCGGCACCCCACCGTGCGCGGTCCGGCACGCCGAGCGCGTCGCACAGCGCGTGCCACGCCGCACGCGGCTCGACGTCGTCCTCGAGCGCCTGGACGACGGTGCGCTGGTCGAGCGCGTCGAGCACGAGCTCGCGGGCGAGCACCCGACCGTTGGCGCTGCCCAGCACCTCGTCGACCAGCTCCCAGAACTCGCGATTCCTCACAGCGCACAGCCTGCCATCGCTGGGCGGTCGAGGTGACCGGAGACCGGCCAGGTCGGGGCCCGCGCCGACGGCAGGTCGGTGTCGGTCCTGACCAGCACAATGGCCCGGTGGTGCTGCACCGATTCTCCGAGCCGACCCGGGCGTGGTTCTCGGGTGCCTTCGCCGCCCCCACCGCGGCACAGGAGGGCGCGTGGGACGCGGTGTCCGGGGACGAGCACGCACTGGTCGTGGCACCCACCGGCTCGGGCAAGACCCTCGCGGCGTTCCTCTGGGCGGTGGACTCGCTGCTCACCGGGCCCGCGTCCGAGGACCCCGTGCAGCGGTGCCGCGTCGTGTACGTCTCGCCGCTGAAGGCGCTGGCCACCGACGTCGAGCGGAACCTGCGCTCACCGCTGGTCGGCATCCGTCAGGCCGCAGCACGCCTGGGCATGCAGCTGCCTGACGTACGGGTCGGCATCCGCACCGGCGACACCCCGCCCGCCGAGCGGCGGGCGTTCGCGACCGCCCCACCCGACATCCTCATCACCACGCCCGAGTCGCTGTACCTGGTGCTCACCTCCGGGGCACGGGCCGGCCTGGCCGGCGTGCGTACCGTCATCGTCGACGAGATCCACGCGGTGGCCGGCACCAAACGAGGCGCGCACCTGGCGTTGTCCCTGGAACGGCTCGACGCCCTGCTCGACCGTGCGGGCGGGCCAGGACCCGCGCAGCGCATCGGCCTGTCGGCCACGGTGCGCCCGCCGGAGGCCGTCGCAGCGTTCCTCGGCGGGGCCCGCACCCTCGAGGACGGCGGGCGGACGGTCCGGGTCGTGCAGCCACCGTCCACCAAGCGCATCGAGGTCGACGTCGTCGTGCCCGTGCCGGACCTGTCGGACGTCGCCGCCGCGGGGTTGCCGGGCGCAGTCGGTGGCACGGTGGGCACGGTGGGCACGGCCAGCGGGGACGTCGACCTGTCCGGTCCGGCCGCGGCGCCGCTGGCCCGACCCTCCGTGTGGCCGCACGTCGAGGAACGCGTGGTCGACCTGGTGGCCGAGCACCGTTCGACGCTGGTGTTCACCAACTCCCGCCGCGGCGCCGAACGGCTCACCGCGCGGATGAACGAGGTGTGGACACAGCGTCACGGCCTGGACCTGCCGGACACGGGTGCCACCCAACCGGCGGCCGTGCCAGGCCAGTCCGGCACCGGTGCCGGCGTCGACACGCGCGACGCCACCACGATCCTGGCCCGCGCGCACCACGGGTCGATGAGTCGGGCCGAGCGCACCCGCACCGAGTCGGAGCTGAAGTCCGGGCTCCTGCCCGCCGTGGTGGCCACCAGCTCGCTCGAGCTGGGCATCGACATGGGCGCGGTCGACCTCGTCGTGCAGGTGGGCGCACCCCCGTCCGTGGCCAGCGGCCTGCAGCGGGTCGGTCGCGCCGGGCACCAGGTGGGCGCGGTCTCGCACGGCGTGGTGTTCCCGACGTTCCGTGGCGAGCTCGTGCCGGCCGCGGTGACCGCCCGGCGCATGCGCGAGGGTCAGCTCGAGCCGTTGGCCGTCCCCGCCAACCCCCTCGACGTGCTCGCCCAGCAGGTTGTCGCGATGACCGCCGTCGAGGACTGGTCAGTGCCGGACCTGGCCGCCGTGGTGCGTCGGGCCTCACCGTTCGCCACGCTGGGCGACGCGACACTGCACGCGGTCCTCGACATGCTGGCCGGTCGCTACCCGAGCGAGGAGTTCGCCGAGCTGCGGCCGCGCATCGTGTGGGACCGGGTCAGCGACACGCTGTCCGGGCGGCCCGGTGCGTTGCGGCTCGCCGTCACGAGCGGCGGCACGATCCCGGACCGCGGGCTGTACGGCGTCTTCCTCGCCGGGGCTCCCGGCGCGTCCACCCCGGCCGGGCCCGACGACGTCCCGGTCGACACCGAACGCTCGGGCGGCCGGGCACGGGGCGGCAAGCGCGTCGGGGAACTCGACGAGGAGATGGTGTATGAGTCGCGGGTCGGCGACACGTTCACCCTCGGCTCGAGCACCTGGCGGATCGAGGACATCACGCCCGACCGTGTCCTGGTCACGCCCGCACCGGGCCTGCCGGGCCGTCTGCCGTTCTGGAAGGGCGACTCCCCTGGCCGGCCCGCCGAGCTGGGCCGCGCGATGGGCGCCTGGGTGCGGGAGGTCACCTCGCTCGACGCCGACGCCGCCCGACGCGAGGTCGCCGCCGCGGGCCTGGACACGTGGGCGAGCGACAACCTGCTGACCTACCTCGCCGAGCAGCACGAGGCGACCGGGGCCCTGCCGACCGACCGGCTGCTCGTGCTCGAGCGGTTCCGCGACGAGCTCGGCGACTGGCGCATCGTGCTGCACTCACCGTTCGGCGCCCGTGTGCACGCCCCGTGGGCCGTCGTCATCGGCGCCCGGCTGCGGGCCCGGTTCGGCGTGGACGTGTCCACGATGCACGCCGACGACGGCATCGTCGTCCGCCTGCCCGACGTGCTCGACGCAGACGCCGCCGCGCTGGAGGGCACGGACGCCTGGTGGTCCGGCGACGGGCCGTCGGTCGGCCTGGACGACCTGCTCATCGACCCCGACGAGGTCGCCGAGGCGGTACGCACCGAGCTGTCCGGCTCGGCCTTGTTCGGTGCCCGGTTCCGGGAGGCCGCCGGGCGTGCGCTGCTGCTGCCCCGGCGGCGGCCCGACAAGCGCCAGCCCCTGTGGCAGCAGCGCCAGCGCGCCGCACAGCTGCTGTCGGTGGCGGCGCAGTACCCGGACTTCCCGATCCTGCTCGAGGCGGTGCGCGAGTGCCTGCAGGACGACTTCGACATCGACGCCCTCACCGGGCTCATGCGTGACGTGGTGGCCCGACGGGTGCGCCTCGTCGAGGTCACCACCCCCCACCCGTCCCCGTTCGCGCAGTCGCTGCTGTTCGGCTACACGGCGCAGTTCCTGTACGACGGCGACGCACCGCTGGCCGAGCGGCGGGCCGCGGCCCTCGCACTGGACCCGACCCTGCTGGCCGAGCTGCTCGGTCAGGGGGGCGAGTCGCAGCTGGCCGACCTGCTCGACCCGGAGGCGGTGGTCCGCACCGAGGCCGAGCTGACCGGCACGGCGCCGGACCGGCAGGCCGGCACCCTCGAGCAGCTGGCCGACGTGCTGCGCAGGCACGGGCCGCTGACCCTCGCCGAGACCCGTGCGAGGGTCCGTCCCGACGTGCACGACCAGGTCGAGCCGTGGCTGGTCGCCCTCGAGGAGTCCCGGCGAGCCCTGCGGGTCCGCCTGGCCGGGGTCGCGGCCGAGCGCACCGAGCAGTGGGCGGTCGTCGAGGATGCCGGGCGGCTGCGCGACGCCCTCGGTGTCGCCCTGCCCGTCGGCGTCCCCGAGGTGTTCACCACGGTGCTGCCCGACCCGCTCGGCGACCTGGTGCGCCGGTACGCACGCACGCACGGGCCGTTCACCGTGCCCGACGTGGCCGCCCGCCTCGGGTTGCCCGTCGCCGTGGTGGGCGAGGTGCTGACCCGGCTCGAGGGCACCGGCGTGCTCGTCCAGGGTCGCCTGCGACCCGAGGTGCTGGGCGGGACCGGTGACGACTTCTGCGACGGCGAGGTGCTGCGGACCCTGCGACGCCGGTCGCTGGCGGCGCTGCGCGCCCAGGTCGAACCGGTCGACCCGCAGGCGCTCGGGGTGTTCCTGCCCCGCTGGCAGGGCGTCCGGGCGACGTCCGGGGTGGCGACCGGCCGGGGCGCCTCGGGACTGCGCGGTGTCGACGGCGTGGCCCGGGTGGTCGAGCAGCTCGCCGGCGCGGTGATCCCTGCCTCGGCCTGGGAGACGCACGTGCTACCCGCCCGCGTGGCCGACTACCGCCCGGCCATGCTCGACGAGCTGACCGCCGCCGGCGAGGTGCTCTGGGCCGGGCACGGCGCACTGGCCGGGCACGACGGACTGCTGTCGCTGCACCCCGCGGCCGTGGCCGACCTGACGTTGACGCCCGTGCCGGACAACGCACCGCAGGACCCGGTGCACCTCGCGGTGGTCGACGCGCTCGCCGGCGGTGGCGCGTACTTCCTGGGCGCGCTCGTGGAGCGGGTGGGCGCCGCGTCCGAGGAGCCCGTCACGCCCGGGCAGGTCGTCGACGCCCTGTGGGACCTGGTGTGGGCCGGGCAGGTGACGAACGACGGTCTGGCGCCCCTGCGCGCCTGGCTGGGCTCGGGCACGACCGCCCACCGCACACGCGCCACGGCCCCGCGCGGACGCCCCGTGCGCCCGCGGCTCGGGCTGCGTGCGGCGGTCCGTCTCGGGACCGCAGGGCTGTCGCCGGGGTCGGCCACGTTGACGAGCGACGGGGGCGGGGCGGCCGGCGGGCGGTGGTCGCTGCTGCCCGCACGGGAGAGCGACCCGACGTTGCGCGCGCACGCCCTGGCCGCCCAGCTGCTCGACCGGCACGGCGTGCTCACGCGGGCCGTCGCCCCGGCTGAGGGCATCGGTGCGCAGTTCGGTGGCGTCTACCGCGTGCTGGCGGCGCTGGAGCAGGCAGGGCAGGTCCGACGGGGGTACTTCGTCGAACGCCTCGGCGGCTCGCAGTTCGCCCTCCCCGGCGCGGTCGACCAACTGCGCGCGGACGCCGACGTGCTGGAGAGGGGGCACGGCGAGGACCTGAGCTCGCGCCCTGGTACGTCCGACCCGTTCACCGTGGTGCTCGCCGCGACGGACCCCGCCAACCCCTACGGCGCTGCTGTCGCCTGGCCCGACCTGCCACCCGGACGTGAGGACCCGGCCACCGGTCGGCACCGCCCCGGGCGCAAGGCCGGTGGCCTGGTCGTGCTGGTCGACGGTGCTCTCGTGCTCTACCTGGAGCGCGGCGGCAGGACGGTGCTGTCGTTCTCCGACGACGACCGCACGCTCGCGGAGGCCGCGCGCGCTCTGGCCGGGACCCTGCGCGCGCGGACGGCAGGACGGGTCACGATCGCCCGTGCCGACGGCGTGGAGGTCCTCGCCGGTGGCGCCCTGCACGGACCGCTCGGGCAGGCCCTGGTGGCGGCCGGCTTCGCACCGACACCCCGCGGGCTGCGGCTACGGGGCGAGGCGTGAGCCCGATGCCCAGCGGGGGCGAACGTGCCCGAGGGTGACATCCTGCGGCGCACCGCCACGCGCTTGGATGCCGCCCTGGCGGGGCGTGCGCTGCTGCGCGCCGACCTGCGCTGGCCGTCGGCCGCCACGGTCGACCTGCGCGGACCGCTCGTGCTGGGCACGGTCGCCTACGGCAAGCACCTGCTCACCCGGTTCTCCGACGGTCGCACGCTGCACACGCACCTGCGGATGGACGGCTCCTGGCGCCTGGCGCGCACCGGCTCCACGGACGCCACCGCCCGCTCGCCCCAGGTGCGGGCCGTGCTGGCCAACGAGAGCTGGACGGCGATCGGCCACCTGCTGGGCATGCTCGACGTCGTCGCCACGCGTGACGAGAGGCAGCTGATCGGTCACCTGGGTCCCGATGTGCTCGCCGACGACTTCGTGCCGGGTGCCGGGCTCGACGAGGCGCTGCGCCGCTGGGCCGCGCGGGGAGCCACCCCTGTCGGTGAGGTGCTGCTCGACCAGACCGTCGTGGCCGGCATCGGCACGATCTACACGGCCGAGTCGCTGTTCGCCGAGCGGATCTGGCCCTGGGAGCCGGCCGACTGCGTCGCGGCGCCGGCGCACCTGCTGCAGGTGGCCCGCTCACTCATGCAGCGTGCCGTGGTGACGGGGTACCCGCCGGGGCATGTGCACGGTCGCCTTCGCCGTCCGTGCCCGCGGTGCGGGACCCCGATCGCCGTCGGTCAGGCGCGGCAGCCGCCGATGCAGCGCCCGGTGTTCTACTGCCCGCGCTGCCAGGGCGCACCCTGAGGCATACGGAAGGGGTCGGGCCGCCCTGTGGCCGCCCGACCCCTTCCGGTCGTCCGTCGTGCTCTCAGCCCACCGAGGCGAGCTCCGCACGTGCTCGCGCCCACCCGCCGTCGGCTGCACTGCCCACCGACGCGGCCAGCTCGGCCGGCACCGTGTCGGGGATCAGCAGACCCTCGGCGACGGCGATGCGGTCACTGACCTCACGCAGCACCAACGACATCGGAAGGTCCAGCGCCTCGCAGATGCTGTGCAGCAGCTCCGACGACGCCTCCTTCTGCCCCCGCTCGACCTCGCTCAGGTACCCGAGCGAGACACGTGCGGCCGAGGACACCTCGCGCAGGGTCCGGCCCTGGCGCTGACGTGCATCCCGCAGCACGTCGCCGATCTCCCGTCGCAACACGACCATCCGGGCTCCCCCCTTCGCGTCTCGTTCCTGGTGCGGCACCGTCGGCGCACCCGCGGCCTGCGGGCCCGACACCGTGCCACCTCGTTGTCCCTTGTGGGGAAGAACCCCACCGTACCGTGAGCCGCCAGGGTGCGCCGTGAGGCGTCGCGCAGCGGGTCGAGTGGTCGTCACGCCTGTCCCAACGTGGTGCACCCCACGGGTGTTCCCGCCGCGGCAAGGATCATCCACCGCGCGCGGGCACCTGCCCGGTACACCGTGATGCACCGCACCGTCAGCGCAGCATCTCGAGAGCGAGGCCGAGCACCGCCTCGACGGCACCGCGCCGCACCGCGGCCCTGTCGCCGACCAGGTGGAGCGAGCGCACGCGGGTGCCCAGCGGGGTGCGCACCGCGACGTGCACCGTGCCTGCCGCTGCCCCGTCCTGCGGGTCGGGCCCGGCCACGCCCGTCGTGGCCAGGCCCACGTCCGCACCGGTCCGTGCGCACACACCCTCGGCCATGCCGACGGCGACCTGCGGGTCGACGGCACCGCGCTGTGCCAGCAGGTGCGCGTCCACGCCGAGCAGGGAGGTCTTCAGATCGGTGGCGTAGGCCACGACCGCCCCGCGTACCGAGCGGGAGGCACCCGGGACGTCCACGAGCGTCGCCGCGACCAGCCCGCCGGTCAGCGACTCGGCTGCGGCGACCGTCCAGCCTCGCGCCTCGAGGGCCGCCAGGACGTCGCGGGCCCCGCCTGCGGAGGCACGGCCACCCGGATCGGTCGAGACCGTCACCGGGCGGGCCCCCGGCTCACACCGTGCCGGCGGACGGGCGGCGTGCCTCGCGCCGGATGCGCAGCGCGTCACGCACGTAGTCCGCACCGGTGACCATGGTCACCACGAGCGCCGCCACCATCGCCACCCACGCCACCCAGGTGACGACGTCCGGCAGATGGTCCAGCGGGAGGAGGAACAGGCCGATCGCCACGGCCTGCAGCACGGTCTTGAGCTTGCCGCCGCGCGAGGCGGGCAGCACCAGGTAGCGCAGCAGGAAGAACCGCATGATCGTGATGCCGAGCTCACGGACCAGGATGAGGATCGTCACCCACCACGGCAGCTCGCCGAGCACCGACAGCAGCACCAGGGCCGTACCGATCAGCAGCTTGTCGGCGATCGGGTCGAGCAGCTTGCCCAGGTCGGTGACCAGGCCGCTGCGCCGCGCGAGCCACCCGTCGAGCCGGTCGGTCGAGGCCGCCAGCACGAACAGGGCCGTGGCCACCAGCCGCCAGGTCGGAGAGTCTCCGCCGTCGACGACGAGCGCGAGCGCGAAGAACGGCACCATCGCGATCCTGAGCACCGTCACCACGTTCGCGGCGTTCCACACCGAAGGCGCATCGACCACGCGCACAGCCTAGACGTGCCCGGGGACCCCCCGGGGACGATCCACCGCCGGAGGGGTCCGTCGCCGGGCACGCTCAGCGCAGCGAGTCCCCTGGCTGGGCGCCGCCGTACAGCCAACCCTGCCCGTACCGCCACCCGCTGCGATGCAGGTACTCGGCCTGCCCGTCGTGCTCGATGCCCTCGGCGATCGTCACCATCGACAGCTCGCGTGCCAGCGCACCCAGCGCGCGGGCGACCTTGCCGGCGGTCGGGTCGTCGGGGATGCCGGAGGTGAACGACATGTCGAGCTTGACCCCGGCGACCGGCAGGTCACGCAGGTAGGACAGCGGCGAGACACCGGTACCGAAGTCGTCGAGCAGGATCGGTACGCCCGCGGCCGACAGCTGGGTCAGCTCGTGCCGGATCCGGGTGCCCGAGGCCACCAGCGAGGACTCGGTCAGCTCGACGACCAGCCGCCCGGGAGCCACCCGGTGCCGCGAGATCTCGGACAGCAAGGTCGTGGCGAACTCGCCGTCGCCGAGCTGGTCGGCGGAGACGTTGACGGAGCACCACCGGGTCTGGTCGGCCGTCCGGGCCAGGAACTGCACGACCTGCGTGGCCACCAGCTGCCCCAACGGCACGGCCAGGCCGGCCTCCTGCACGTGCGGCAGGAACGCGCCCGGCAGCAGCAGGCCGCGCACCGGGTGCTCCCACCGGACGAGGGCCTCGTACCCGACGACGCGCCCGTCGGCGAGGTCGACGATCGGCTGGTAGTGGGCCACCAGCCGGCGCTCCTCGAACGCGTCGATCAGCTCGTGGGCGAGCCCGCCCGTCGGGACGTCCATCGAGGCGTCGTAGACCTCCGTGCGGGCGCGCCCGGCGGCCTTGGCCCTGTACATGGCGGCGTCCGCGGCAGCGAGCAGGGCCGGTGCACCCCCGTCGATGGTCTCGGGGTCGGCCAGGGCGATGCCGACGCTCGCGCAGACAGTCAGGCGACGTCGGCCCACCCGGACCGGTTCCCGCAGCGCCGCGTGCACCGCCGCCGCGACCTCGAACACCGCCTTGGGTCCGTCGACGTCCTGCACCACCACCACGAACTCGTCACCGCCGAGCCGGGCCACGGTCCCGCGACGCGCGGTCGCTGCACGCAGCACCCCCGCCACGTGCACGAGCAGCTCGTCCCCGGTGGCGTGGCCGTACCGGTCGTTGATGTCCTTGAACCCGTCGAGGTCGCACGCCAGCACGGCCACCCGTTCGACGACACCAGGCTGCTCGAGCACCGACTGGAGGACCTCCTGCAGCAGGGTGCGGTTGGCCAGGCCCGTGAGCGGGTCGTGCATCGCGCGGTGGGTGAGCAGCTCGGCCTGCAGCCGCGACTCGGTCGAGTCCCGCACCTGGACGACGAAGTGGTCGGGGCGGCCGTCGGCGGTACGCACGAGTGCCGCGTCGAGGGCGACCCACACCAGGTGACCGTCGGCGCGCACGTACCGCTTCTCGAGTGAGAACCGGTGCAGCTCACCGTCCAGCAGGCGCTGGACCTCCCGCAGCTCGACGTCCCGGTCCTCGGCCTGCGACAGCTCGGGCATGGGGTAGCCGCGCAGCGCGTCGACGCTCGTGCCGAGCAGCTCGGCCAGCGCCGCGTTGGCCTCGACGATGCGCCACTGCGGGTCCACGAGCGCCATGCCGATCGGCGCGTTCTCCATGGCGACCCGGAACTGGGTCTCGCTGCGGTTCAGGGCTGCCTCGACCTCGCGCCGACCGGTCACGTCGACCAGGGTCGTCAGGACCGCTGCGGCGTCGCCGTCACCGGCGGGCACCAGCTGCGTGGCGACCTGCACCATGCGCGCCTGCGTGACCGCCGTGCCCGGCCGCACGACGCCGACCAGCTCGGAGTCCACCGAGTACCCGGCGCGCGCGGTCCCCGTGCGGTGACCCAGCACGGCGGCGGGGTTCATCGCCAGGCCCTGCTCGTTGACGAGCACCACGGGAAGGTCGGTGATGGCCTGGCCGACGGCGGAGGCCGGTTCCAGACCCAGGATCGCCGCGGCGCGGCCCGACATGTCGAGCACCCGGCCCGCGAGCGACTGCACGAGCACGCCCTCGCGCGTGACGGCCTGGAGCGCGTCGTACCGGTGCCGCAGCTCACGTGAGTGCGCAAGGGCCTCCTGGGCGCTGCGTCGGTGCGCACGTTCCCTGGCCAGGAGCACCAGGACCGCGATCAGTGCCAGCACCGCCACGGCGGCGATCGCGGTGGCCAGCGAGCCGAGGGGGTCCACCGTGATGTCCGCCCACCCCTGCTGCACGGCGCCGGACCACACCCGTGGGCTCACCGCCGCCCGCCGGACCGCGGCCCGGCGTCGTCGCCCTCGTCGTCGTCGAAGTAGTCGGTCGCGACCGGCGGGTCCCCGGGCATCGCACCGTCGGTGATCGCGTACCGGTCCTCGGCCGGTTCGCCGCGCAGCAGCGCCAGCGTGCCGGCCAGGTCGTCGGGCTGCACGAGCACCTCGCGGGCCTTGGAACCCTCGGACGGACCGACGATCTCGCGCGACTCGAGCAGGTCCATGAGCCGCCCGGCCTTGGCGAAGCCCACGCGCAGCTTGCGCTGCAGCATGGACGTGGACCCGAACTGCGTGGTGACCACCAGCTCGGCGGCCTGCAGCAGCAGGTCGAGGTCGTCGCCGATGTCGTCGTCCACCTGCTTCTTCACCGCGGCGACGGCGACGTCCTCGCGGTAGGTGGGCTTGAGCTGGGTCTTGACGTGCTCGACGACGGCGTGGATCTCGGACTCCGAGACCCAGGCGCCCTGCGTGCGCATCGGCTTGGCGGCACCCATGGGCAGGAACAGCGCGTCGCCCTGCCCGATGAGCTTCTCGGCGCCCGGCTGGTCGAGCACGACGCGCGAGTCGGTCAACGAGGAGGTCGCGAACGCCAGCCGCGAGGGCACGTTCGCCTTGATCAGGCCGGTGACGACGTCGACCGACGGGCGCTGCGTGGCCAGCACCAGGTGGATGCCGGCCGCACGAGCCAGCTGCGTGATGCGCTGGATCGAGGCCTCGACGTCACGCGGTGCGACCATCATGAGGTCGGCGAGCTCGTCGACGATGACCAGCAGGTACGGGTACGTGGCGATCTTGCGCTCGGACCCGGGCAGCGGCTTGACCTTGCCGGCCCGCACCGCGGTGTTGAAGTCGTCGATGTGCTTGAACCCGAACATGGCCAGGTCGTCGTACCGGGCCTCCATCTCGCGCACCACCCACTCGAGGGCCTCGGCGGCCTTCTTCGGGTTGGTGATGATCGGGGTGATCAGGTGCGGGATGCCCTCGTAGAGCGTGAGCTCCACGCGCTTGGGGTCGACGAGGATCATCCGGACCTCGTCGGGCGTCGAGCGCATGAGGATCGACACGATCATCGAGTTCACGAAGCTCGACTTGCCCGCGCCGGTGGCGCCGGCCACCAGCAGGTGCGGCATCTTGGCCAGGTTCGCCGTGACGTACCCGCCCTCGACGTCCTTGCCGACACCGATGACCATCGGGTGCTCGCTGCGGCGTGCCGCGCTCGAGCGCAGCACGTCACCCAGGGCGACCGTCTCACGGTCGGTGTTGGGGATCTCGATGCCGATCGCCGACTTGCCGGGGATCGGCGACAGGATGCGCACGTCCGCCGAGGCGACCGCGTAGGCGATGTTCTTGCTCAGCTGGGTGACACGTTCGACCTTGACCGCCGGACCGAGCTCGACCTCGTAGCGGGTGACCGTCGGGCCGCGGGTGAAGCCGGTGACCTGCGCGTCGATCTCGAACTGGTCGAGCACGGTGGTGAGGGCCTCGACGACCCGGTCGTTCGCCGCAGAGCGGACCTTGTGCGGCGCACCCTTGACCAGCACCTCCTCGGAGGGCAGGGAGTAGAGCACGTCGCCCTCGAGCATCGGCTGCTCGCCGCGCGGCACACCGGTGGTGACCGGCGGCGCGAGCGTACGTGTCGGTGTCGCGTCCTGGCCCTTCACGACCGCCGTCGGCGCCGTGACGGCTGCGGGGCCGACCTCGTCGACCGTCTCGGTGGGGTCGTCGGCGTGCTCGTCGTGCGCGACCTGCGCGGCGCGCAGGAACGCCTCGTCACCCACGTACTCCTCGAGCGTGGTGTCGACGACGTCCTCGCCGACCCCTTCCTTGGCCTTGCGACCCAGTCCCCGCCGCTTGCGTCGCGGAGCCTGCTCGATCTCGGGCAGGGCCGAGTGCCCGGCATGGATGACCAGCGGCGCGTCGTCGTCCTCCGCCACCGGCTCCTCGCGGTGGTTCCCGGTGAGCCGGTCGTAGACCTCGCGCAGCCGCGGCCCGATCTGGTGCACCGGGGTGGCGGTCACGACGAGCACACCGAAGAACGCCAGCAGGACCAGCAGCGGCACGGCCACGACGGCCGTCAGCAGGCTCTCCAGCGGCGTGCCGACCAGGTACCCGACCACACCGCCGGCGGCCCGCACCGGTTCGAACCCGTCGCTGGGCGAGGGCAGACCCCGGCTGAGGTGCACCAGGGCGCACACCGCCAGCGTGATCGCGGACAGCCCGATCGAGATGCGCGAGTTGGCCTGCACCCGGTCGGGGTGCCGCATCAGCCGGATCGCGAGCGCCAGCAGCACCACGGGCACGGCCACGCCCACGCGGCCGAACGTGCCGGCCACGATGTTGTGCACGACGTCCCCGGCGGTCCCGGACAGACCCCACCACTCCCTGGCGGCGATGACGATGGCCAGCGCCAGCAGCGTGAAGGCCGCACCGTCGCGACGGTGCGCCGGGTCGAGGTCCCTGGCGCCGTGCCCCATGCGCCGCGCGGTCCCGCCGATCAGGTGGGCACCGCCCATCCACAGTCCGCGCACCATGCGCACCGGCAGCGCCCGGCGCGGCGGCTCGGGCGGCTTGCGGGCGGCCCCTCGCGACGACGCACCCCGGGCAGCCCCACCCGTGCCGCGCGTGCCGGCACCTGCTGAGGTGCGCGTACGGCTGGCTGGGGAGGACGTGCGGGTGGCCATGGTCCTCACGGTAGCCCGACCGGTCCCCCGGACCGCCGACGCCGGGCCTGCGTGTCTGCGACCGGGTGAGGTGCACCCGACCGGTGAGGTCAGGCCTCCACGACCACCGGGATGATCATCGGACGACGCCGCAGCCGGTTGGAGACCCAGCGCCCCACGACACGGCGCATCACCTGCTGCAGCTGGTGCGTGTCGGCGGTGCCGGAACGAGCGGCTTCCTCGAGCGCGGCGGTGAGCTCGGGGAGGATGTCCTCGAACACCTCGTCCTGCTCGGCGAACCCGCGCGCGTGGATCTGCGGACCGGCCAGGACCTTGCCGTCCGCGGAGCTGACGACCGCGAAGATCGACACGAATCCTTCGTCGCCGAGGATGCGCCTGTCCTTGAGCTCGGCCTCGGTGATCCCGCCGACGCTCGACCCGTCCACGTACACGTAACCGCAGGGCACCGCACCGACCACACTGGCTCGACCGTCGACCAGGTCGATGACCACGCCGTCCTCCGCGAGCACGACCCGGTCGGCGGGCACGCCCGTCTGCACCGCCAGGGCGCCGGCCGCCACCAGGTGCCGCACCTCGCCGTGGATCGGCATGACGTTGCGGGGGCGCAGGATGTTGAAGCAGTACAGCAGCTCACCGGCACTGGCGTGCCCGGACACGTGCACCTTGGCGTTGCCCGAGTGCACGACGCGCGCACCGAGCCGGGTGAGTCCGTTGATCACGCGGTAGACGGCGTTCTCGTTGCCGGGGATCAGCGAGGACGCCAGGATCACCGTGTCGCCGGGGCCGACCGAGATCTTGTGGTCGTTGTTGGCGATGCGCGACAGCGCGGCCATGGGTTCGCCCTGCGACCCGGTGCACATGAGCACGATCTCGTCGTCGGGCAGGTCGTCGATCTTCTTCGCGTCGACGAGCACGCCGTCCGGCACCTTGAGGTAACCCAGCTCGGAGGCGATGGCCATGTTGCGCACCATCGAGCGTCCGACCAGGGCGACCTTGCGGTCGTGCGCGGCGGCCGCGTCGAGCACCTGCTGCACGCGGTGCACGTGCGAGGCGAACGAGGCCACGACGATGCGCTTGCTCGACTCGGCGAACACCGAGTCGAGCACCGGTCCGATGCCCCGCTCGGGGGCCACGAACCCCGGCACCTCGGCGTTGGTGGAGTCGACCATGAACAGGTCGACACCCTTCTCGCCCAGGCGCGCGAAGGCCCGCAGGTCGGTGATGCGGCCGTCGAGCGGCAGCTGGTCCATCTTGAAGTCGCCGGTGTGCAGCACGGTGCCCGCACCGGTGGTCACCGCCACCGCGAGCGCGTCGGGGATCGAGTGGTTCACCGCGACGAACTCGCACGAGAACGGCCCGAGCTGTTCCGTCTCCCCCTCGGCGACGGCCAGGGTCAGGGGCGTGATCCGGTGCTCCTTGAGCTTGGCCTCGACGAACGCCAGGGTCAGCTGGGAGCCGATCACGGGGATGTCGTCGCGCAGCCGCAGCAGGTACGGCACGGCGCCGATGTGGTCCTCGTGACCGTGCGTGAGGACGATCGCCTCGATGTCGTCCAGGCGCTCATGGATGTAGTCGAAGTCGGGCAGGATCAGGTCGACCCCGGGCTGGTGGTCCTCGGGGAACAGCACGCCGCAGTCGATGACGAGCAGGCGGCCGCCGTACTCCAGGACGGCCATGTTGCGACCGACCTCCCCGAGCCCGCCGAGCGCCACGACACGCAGTGCTCCTTCGGGCAGCGGGGGTGGCAGCGTCAGCTCGGGATGCGGGTGGCTCACTCAGGCCTCCAATGACGAGGGTGGTGCTGTCAGCGGGGTGCGACGTCGAGCAGCCCGGCGGCACGCAGGCCCTGACGGATCTCCTCGAGCTCGTCGCCGGTGGCAGGGACCAGGGGCAGGCGCGTCGTGCGTCCCGGGACGAGGCCGAGCGCCTGGCACGCGGCCTTCGCAGCGACGGCCTGGAACCCTGCGCCGTTGACCGCGTCGATCGCGGGCAGGATCGTGCGGAACGTCGCCAGGGCGGCGACGTGGTCCCCGGAGTCCCAGGCAGCGGTCACCGAGGCCAGCTGCGGTCCGGCGACGTGCCCGACCACGGACACGATGCCGACGGCACCCTGGGCGAGCAGCGCCAGGTACGCGCCGTCGTCGCCGGAGTACCAGGCCAGCCCGGTCGAGGCGATCGAGCGGATCGCCCCGGCCAGGTCACCTGAGGCGTCCTTGACCGCGACCACGCGCGGGTGCTCCGCGAGGCGCGCCACGGTGGCGGGCTGGATGCGCACACCGGTGCGCCCCGGCACGTCGTAGAGCATGACCGGCAGGTCGGTCGAGCCGGCGACGGCCTCGATGTGCCGGGCCACACCGTCCTGCGAGGGCCGCGAGTAGTACGGGGCGACCACGAGCAGCCCGTGCGCACCGGCCTCGGCGGCCTGCTCGGCCATCCGTACCGCGTGCGCCGTGTCGTTGGAGCCGGCACCCGCCACGACGTGGGCGCGATCCCCGACGGCCTCGACGACGGCGGCGACGAGCTCGGCCTTCTCGGGGGCGTGCGTCGTGGACGCCTCGCCCGTGGTGCCGTTGAGCACCAGGCCGTCGTGCCCGTGGTCGACGAGGTGCCGGGCCAGGGCCACGGCGGCGTCCAGGTCGACCTCTCCGTCGGCGCTCATCGGGGTGACCATCGCGGTGAGGACCGCGCCGAACGGGCGGACGGTCGACGTGACGTGCGGCATGGGGCTCACGGTACCGCTCGCGCACCCGCGCACCCGGCGGACGTCCGGCCCAGGGAACCCGGTCGCGCGCCGGGCCTCAGGCGGTCCGGCGCCACGTCTCGAACCGGTACCGCAGGCCCCCTGCGCTGGTGTGCCATCCAGACGTCGGGTCGGACGCCGTCAGGGTCCACCGTCGCGGATCGAGCGTGGGGGCCCAGGTGTCGCCGTCCACGGCCACGTCCACCACCGTCTGCTCGACCAGGTCGGCGTACGGCAGCGCCTGCTCGTACACCGCTCCCCCGCCGACTACCCAGGTGGTCCCCGATCCGTGGGCGCCCCCCAGGGCGAACGCCTCCTCGAGGCTGGCGACGACCTGCGCGCCCGCGGCGAGGAACCCCTCGGTGCGGGTCAGCACAAGGTTGCGGCGGTCCGGCAGCGGGCGCATGCGCGGCGGCAGCGACTGCCAGGTCGCCCGACCCATCACGACCGCGCAGCCCTGCGTGAGCCGACGGAACCGTGCCAGGTCCTCCGGCAGCCGCCAGGGCAGCGTGCCGTCCTTGCCGATCACGCCGTCGGCCGTGCACGCCCAGATCAGTGCGATGCCCACGTGTGCCGACCCCGCCCGCTCAGACCGCGACCGGGGCCTTGATGGCCGGGTGGTGCCGGTAGTCGAGCACCTCGATGTCCTCGTAGGTGTAGTCCAGGATCGAGGCGGCCTTGCGCAGCCGCAGCCTCGGCGCGGGGAACGGCTCGCGGCCCAGCTGCTCGTGCACCTGCTCGACGTGGTTGTCGTAGATGTGGCAGTCGCCGCCCGTCCAGATGAAGTCCCCCACCTCGAGGTCGGCCTGCTGGGCGACCATGTGGGTGAGCAGCGCGTACGAGGCGATGTTGAAGGGCACCCCGAGGAACAGGTCCGCCGACCGCTGGTACAGCTGGCACGACAGGCGACCGTCGGCCACGTAGAACTGGAAGAACGCGTGGCAGGGTGCCAGGGCCATCGCGGGGATGTCGGCCACGTTCCACGCCGAGACGATGTGCCGTCGCGAGTCCGGGTCGCGCCGCAGGTCCTCGACGACCTTCGTGATCTGGTCGACGTGCCCGCCGTCGGGGGTGGGCCACGAGCGCCACTGCACGCCGTACACGGGGCCGAGCTCGCCGTCCGGGTCGGCCCACTCGTCCCAGATGGTCACGCCGTGCTCCTGCAGCCAGCGCACGTTGGACTCACCGCGCAGGAACCACAGCAGCTCGTAGGCGATCGAACGCAGATGCACGCGCTTGGTGGTGACCAGCGGGAACCCGGCGGACAGGTCGAAGCGCATCTGGTGCCCGAACACGCTGCGGGTACCCGTCCCCGTGCGGTCGCCCTTGGGGGTCCCGTGGGCCAGCACGTGGCGCAGGAGGTCCTCGTACGGCGTGTCGATCGGGGCCACCGGCGCGTCGGTCATGCACTCATCGTAGGCATCGGCGGTGCCCGACGGGCTGCGCGACCGGGCCCTGGGGACCCACACTGTGACGATGACCACCGCGCTGCCGCCGACCGTCGCCGCCCACGTGCCCACCGGTGTCCTCGTCGGCGGGGCCTGGCGCCCCGCCCGCAGCGGCCGGACCTTCGAGGTGGCGGACCCCGCGACCACCGAGGTGCTCTTCGACGTGGCCGACGGCGGCGAGCAGGACGCACTGGACGCGTTGACGGCAGCCCATGACGCGTTCCCCGAGTGGCGAGCCACCGCCCCGCGGGTGCGCTCGGAGCTGCTGCGGGCCGTGTTCGAGACCCTGATGGCCCGTGCCGAGGACATCGCCGCGATCGTCACTGCCGAAGGCGGCAAGCCCTTGGCGGAGTCGCGGGCCGAGGTCGCCTACGCCGCCGAGTACGTGCGCTGGTACGCCGAGCAGGCCGTGCGGTTCGACGGGCTGGCCCGTCGGGCACCCGCGGGCACCCACCACCAGCTGGTCCTGCGCCGACCCGTCGGTCCGGCGCTGCTGATCACGCCCTGGAACTTCCCGATCGCGATGATCGCCCGCAAGGTCGCCCCCGCGCTGGCCGCCGGGTGCCCGGTGGTCGTCAAGCCCGCCCAGCTCACCCCGCTGACCACGGCCTACGTCGCCGAGATCATCCGCGAGGAGCTCGCCGCGCGCGACCTGCCGACGGGTGTCATCAACGTGGTGCCCTCCTCGTCGGCGCGCTCGGTCTCGGGTCCGCTGCTGGCCGACCCGCGGCTGCGCAAGCTGTCGTTCACCGGGTCCACCGAGGTGGGCCGCCTGCTGCTCAAGAGTGCCGCCGACGGCATCCTGCGCACCTCCATGGAGCTGGGCGGCAACGCGCCGTTCCTGGTGTTCGAGGACGCCGACCTGGACGCGGCCGTGACCGGTGCGGTGCAGGCGAAGATGCGCAACGCGGGGCAGACCTGCGTGGCCGCCAACCGGTTCCTCGTGCACCACGCCGTGGCCGGGGAGTTCGCGGACCGGCTCACGGCGGCGTTCGAGGAGCTCGTCGTGGGTCACGGCGCCGAGCCGGGGACGACCGTGGGACCGCTCATCGAGCAGGCAGCGGTCACGCACGTGGAGGAGGTCGTCGCCGAGGCGGTCGACGCCGGCGCCGTGGTCCGCACGGGCGGCACCCGACCGGCACGACGCGGCTACTTCTACGCACCCACCGTGATCGAGGGAGTCAGCCCCGACCTGCGGGTCGTCGCCGAGGAGACCTTCGGCCCGGTGGCGCCGATCGTGCCGTTCGGTTCCGAGGAGGAGGCCGTGGCGCTGGCCAACGGCACCGACTTCGGGCTCGTGGCGTACGCGTTCACGCGGGACGTCTCCCGGGCCCTGCGCCTCGCCGAGGAGGTCGAGGCGGGCATGATCGGCATCAACCGCGGCATGGTCTCCGACGCGACGGCACCGTTCGGTGGCGTCAAGCAGTCCGGCCTGGGGCGTGAGGGTGGCGAGCTGGGCATCGAGGAGTACCTGGACCCGGTGTACGTCGCACTCTGACATCCGCGCCGGCCGACCGGACCCGCACCGCCGCGCGGGCTCCGTCGAGCGGCATCTGCGGTGCCGTCGGCCCGCCACGCGCTGTTGATAGCCTCGCCGGGCGCCGTCGCCCCGGGACACGGGCTCGTCCCCGTGAGCTCCCCGGACGGTGACGACCTCGATCCCTGGAGGACCTGTGGCCCTGCTCGACACCCCGGCCGACGTCTCGGTCCGACCTGCCGTGCCCGGCGACGAGCGGGCCATCGCCCGCGTCCAGCTGGCCTCGTGGCGTACCGCCCACGCGCAGGTGCTGGCCGGGGCCCTCGATCAGCTCGACGAGGACGCCATGGCGGCGCAGTGGGCGCAGGCCATCGGCACCCCCCCGGGCCGCGGGTACCGCGTGCTCGTCGCGTGCCAGGGCGCGGGCGTGGTCGGTGTCGCCTCCCTCGCACCGGTCCCGGCACCCGAGGGCGCTCCGCTGGCGGCCCCCGGCGGGGTGATCCTCGCGCTCGAGGTCGACCCCGCCCACCAGCGCGGTGGTCACGGGTCGCGACTGCTGGCCGCCGCGGTCGACCTGCTGCGCCAGGACGGGGCCGACCAGGTGCACACCTGGGTGCTCGACGGCGACGAGGCCCGCGCGGCGTTCCTGTCGGGCGCCGGGCTCGGCCCGGACGTGGTCGTCCGTGAGCTGGCCACCGGCA
Organism: Cellulomonas soli; assembly: GCF_052036975.1. GTDB lineage: Bacteria > Actinomycetota > Actinomycetes > Actinomycetales > Cellulomonadaceae > Cellulomonas > Cellulomonas soli_A. Next base: position 21,650 of record NZ_JBQIAR010000010.1, on the reverse strand, counting down.
CGGCTCCGGACGGGAGCGACCTCACCGTGCACGAGAGGCGCTGGTACGCCTCGATCTGAGGGGTCCCCCGCCGGCTGGTCTCAGCGGGCGGCGCCCGCCCGGTGCAGCCGGCTCGCGGTCCGCAGCGACTCGCGGGCGCGGCGACGGTCCCCCGCCGCGTCGTAGGCGAACGCCAGGTGGTACCACGACGACCATGCCTCCGGCTCGGCCTCGGCCCGCTCGCGCGCCTCGTCGAACGCCTCCCTGGCCACCGCACGGTCCACCCGCCCACCGGGTGAGCGCGGCAGGTCGTCGACCGGCAGGCTGCCGGCGTCGGCGAGCTCGTCGGCCATGCGCTGCACGTCGATTGCCAGACGCCACTCCTTGGCCACCAGGCCCAGCACCAGCAACGGCAGCACCCAGAAGGCGATTCCCAGCGCGATACCCACCGGCTCTCCCGTGCGCACGAGGGCGGTGGCACGGGACGCGACGACCACCAGGTACAGGGCCAGCAACGCCGTCAGGACGGCGGCGGCGACCACCGACGTGCGACGGGCACCACCCCTGGTGCTCATCGGTGCCCCCCCAGGTCGAGCAGGTGCTCGAGCCCGACGGTCAGGCCCGGGTGCGAGCCGACCTGCCGCACACCGAGCAGCACCCCGGGCATGAAGCTGACCCGGTCGAACGAGTCGTGCCGGATGGTCAGCATCTCGCCCGGGTTGCCGAGCAGCACCTCCTCGTGAGCCACCAGGCCCCGCAGACGCACCGCGTGCACACGCACCCCCTCGACGTCCGCACCGCGGGCGCCGTCCAGCGACTGCGTCGTCGCGTCCGGGCTCGGGCCGATCCCGACGGCCGCCCGGGCCGCCGCGATGCCTGCCGCGGTGTGCCGTGCGGTGCCGGACGGGGCGTCGACCTTGTCGGGGTGGTGCAGCTCGACCACCTCGACGGACTCGAACCACCGGGCGGCCTGCGCGGCGAACACCATGGTCAGCACCGCACCGAGCGCGAAGTTGGGTGCGACGAGCACCCCGACGCCCGGGGCGTGCACCAGGTGGTCACGGACCCGCGCGAGCGCGTCGTCGTCCCAGCCGGTCGTCCCGACCACGACGTGCACCCCGGCGTCGACGAGCGTGTGCACGTTGGCCTCGGTGACCGACGGAACGGTGAAGTCGACAGCCACCTGCGCGCCCGCACGGCTCACCGCGGACAGGTCGCCGTCGGCGTCGACCCGGGCCACGAGCTCGAGGTCCTCGGCTGCCTCGACGGCCTGCACGACGGCCCGGCCCATCCGTCCGGCCGCGCCCAGCACGGCCACCTTCAGTCGTTCGGTCACGGCACGCACCCTAGCCCGTCACCGGCATGCGACCCCCTCGCCGCCCGGCCGTCGCCGACGCGCGTCGGGCGCGCAGACGGCGAGGGCCGCGGGACCTGTCGGGTCCCGCGGCCCTCGCGCGTCGTGCTGGCGCGCCGTCGGTCAGACGGTCGCGGCGACCGGCGTCTGGGTCGGCAGCGGACGCTCGGCCTCGACGACCTGCTGGTACTGCGGCAGGTGCTCGAACAGCTCGGCGCCGGTGAGCGGGTTGCGACGCTTCCGCACGATGGTGCGCACCTGGTAGACGACCACGGCCACGTTCGCGGCCAGCGACAGCGCGCTCACGGTGAACAGGGCAGCCGGGCTGTGCGAGGACTCGACGGCGAACCGCGAGGACGTCACGAAGGTCGGGACTGCCATCGTGAACATCATCCACAGCGCGAGGGTGTGGGCACGGTGCTGCAGCCAGGCGCCCTTCTTCAGCCAGAAGGCGGGGATCGTGCACGAGATCAGCAGCGCGGCACCGGCGTAGAACGAGTGGTCACCGACGGCGTTGTAGACGTACGCGAAGTTCCACAGGTCGTAGGCGATGACCCAGAACCACAGCATGTCGGGCCAGATCATGTCCTTGGACTTCGAGCGGCCGATGAAGATGCCCGCCCACCCGCAGATGGTGACCAGGTTGAGGATGCCGGCGATGCCGTTCATGTAGTTCCAGGCGCCACCGATCATGTAGACGCCGTCGTGCATGCCCTCGGTCATGCCGCCGACCTGGAAGTCACGGATGACGGCCTCGGCGATGTTCAGGGCGAGGATCGCCGGCGGGAACACCAGCGCCCACCGCTTGGCGGCGATGTTCGGGTGGTACCGCAGCGCCATGAAGCCCAGGCAGCCGGCGAGCGCCGAGTAGACCTTGACCCAGTGGAACCAGGTGCCCGTGCTGGACCCCTCGCCGGCCGTGTTCGGCCACACGAAGATCGTGAGGACCAGCGGCAGCAGCACGAAGAACGCCAGGCCCGCCGCACGCCAGCGCCGGGTCACCTCGTTGAGCCCGATGAGGCCGGCGAGGACGACGCACCACATCAACGCCGAGTACCACGGGATCGACTCGAACAGGAACACGGTCACTCACTCCTTCGGGGACTGACGTCCGGGGCCCGCTGGCCACGGTCGTCGGGACGAGCCTCGGTCGAGGCGGTGTCGGGTTCCGGGTCGAGGCCCGGGACGTCGGCGGTGCTGGGGTCCAGGTGCAACGTCTGGCGCATGATCGCGGCGAGCACGTGGGGCGGGGTGTCGGGGTGCGTGCGCACCAGGCCGAGCAGCCCGTGCACGAGGACCACGAAGGTCTCGCGCACGTGGACGATCTCGATGCGGTGCCGGCGCGCATAGGCCTCGACGGTCGTGACCTGCAGGACGTCGACGACGGCCTCGACGGCCCGGTCGACGTAACGGCGGTACAGCGCGGCGTTGTCGATGCTGAGCAGGTCCACGCGCAGCGGGTCCCGGTCGGCCATGTGGTGCCGGAAGAGCGCGACGACGTCCCACAGCGCGTCGTCGATCCGCCCGACCTGCCGGTGGGCGTCCCACTCGCGCACGGAGGCCACGAAGCCGTCGACGTACCGGTCGAGCACGGCGTCGACGATCTGCTCGGGCTCGGGGAAGTAGTGGTAGACGAGGCCGCGGGTCACACCTGCGGCGCGCGCGATGTCGGACGTCGTGGTGCGGGCGATGCCCTTGTGCACGTACACCGAGTGGGCGGCCTCGACGATGGCCTCTCGGCGGACCTCGGGTGCGAGCACGGTACGACGGGACCGCCGCTGCTGCGGCTCCTCGCCTGCCGTGCGGGCCATCACGCACCTCGTCGTCGTCGGGGGTGTGTTCTCCGTCGACGACGACTCTACGGCTTATTGACACAGTGTCAACGAGCCGTAGGTCCCAGGTCAGCTGGCCGGTACCAGTGCCGCCGCGATCCCCTCCTCGATCCGCCGCAGCTCCACCGGGCGGTGCCCCGTGAACCGTTCCACCTCACGCGGCGGGTAGCCCACCTGGCCGTACCACCGGATCGCCGCCAACGCCTCGTGCGGCAGGACCGGCCCCGGCCCCACCGCCTCACGCACGAACGCCGAGAACCGCACGGCCGCCAGGTACACCGCCAGGTCCACACCGAGGTGACGCACCGTCCACCGGTGCAGCTGCGCCACGGGCAGCTGCGCGGCCCGCGCCACGTCCGCTGCACGCACCAGCCCCCGCTGCTGCTCGATCTCCGCCAGCACCGGCACCAGGAGCTCCAGCTCCGGGCTGTCGAACCGCACCGCCAACGCCAGCGCATCGGCCAGCACGCCCACCGCCGCCGCATCGTCACCCCGCGCCGCAGCCTGCACGCACGACTCGACCGCCGGGGCACCCAGCAACGTCGCCGCCGGGGCGACCGCGTCCACCAGCAACGCGTGCGGCGACAACCGCGCCAGACCCCAGGGTGTCAGCTGGGCACCGATGCGCACCGACGGCCCGACCTGCGTGCGCACCACCGGACGCGTCGCGATCCCCCGCACCCCGCCGTCGTCGACCTCGACCTCGCCGGTCAGGGCGTCGATCCGACGCCCCTGCTGCCCCACCGACACGACCACGGACCCCCGCCCGTCCGGCAGCAGCACCTCGCGTTCGGCCTCGGCGCCCGGATGACGAAGCACCCACAGGTGCTCGACGACGTCACGGATCGACGCCGGGGTCGCGACGCGGCGGTACTCCACGGTGGCCATGCCCCCATGATCGCGCGATATCGCCGCAGAAGGGACATTTTCCCCAAGGGCGGCACCCGACGTTCACCCACCTGCCGGTGCGTGTCGCCCCCTCGGGAGGACCTCAGTCCCCGAACGGTCCGATCCGCACCACCGAGCGCGGCAGCCCCGCGAGCTCGGCAGCCAGCTCCTGCACCTGCGCGGCCGTGACCGCGCGGATGCGCTCGAGGGACTCGTCCAGGCTCAGCAGCTCGCCGTGCACCAGCTCGGCCTTGCCCAGCCGGCTCATGCGCGAACCCGTGTCCTCCATGCCCAGCACGAGACCGCCGGAGAGCTGGCCGATGCTGCGCTCCAGCTCGGCCGTCGTGATGCCGGAATCGGCCAGGCGCTCCCACTCGGCAGCCAGCAGCGCCTCGACCTCGTCGATCCGCGTCGGCGTGCACCCGGCGTACAGGCCGAACGTGCCCGTCTCGGCGTGCCCGGAGGCGAAGGAGTACGTGGAGTACGCCAGGCCACGCTTCTCGCGGATCTCCTGGAAGAGTCGCGACGACATCCCGCCGCCGAGCACCGCGTTGAGCACCGAGAGCGTGAACCGGCGCGGATCGGTCGCGGTCAACGACGTGCAGCCGACGATCACGTTCGCCTGCTCCGTCGCCCGGCGCAACGTCACCTGCACACCCTCGCCCGGCAGGCCGTCCGTACCCGGCGGCAGCGCGCGGGCAGCAACCGTGCGCCGACCGGACGGCGCGGCCTCGGGGTCCAGGTCCCAGCCACCGGCCGCCAGCGCGTCGGCGACCTGGGCGCACAACGAGTCGTGGTCGATCCCCCCGGCGGCCGTCACGACGAGCGTGCCGGGACGGTAGTGCTCGCGGTAGTGCGCCCACACGGCCTCGCGCGGCACCGCGCGGATCGTGTCGGGCGTACCACCGATCGGCCGACCCAGCGGGTGCTGCCCCAGCACGGCCGCAGCGAACTGCTCGTGCACGACGTCGCTCGGGTCGTCGTCGTTCATCGCGAGCTCTTCGAGAATGACCCCGCGCTCGGTCTCCAGCTCGTCCGGGTCGATCCGGGCCGAGGTGACCATGTCGGCGATCACGTCGAGCGCCATCGGCGCATCGGTGTCGAGCACACGCGCGTAGTAGCAGGTGTGCTCCTTGCCGGTGGCGGCGTTCGCCTCACCACCGACGGCGTCGAACGCCTCGGCGATGTCCATCGCCGAGCGTCGCGCGGTGCCCTTGAACAACAGGTGCTCGAGGAAGTGCGTGGAGCCGTGATGCCCGTCGGACTCGTCGCGCGAGCCGACGCCCACCCAGGCGCCCACGGTGGCCGAGCGCAGGCCCGGCATGTGCTCGGTGAGCACGCGGACCCCGCCGGGCAGGACGGAACGACGCACGTGTGCGTCGCCGTCCTGCCCGACGGACTGCTCGCTGCCCGGTCGCCCGGGTGCGACCAGCGGGAGGTCCAGCGTCACGTCAGGCGTCAGCCGGCTTCTCGGAGGAGGCCTCAGCGGCCGCGTCCTCCTCGACGACCGCGTGCAGCGACAGCTTGCCGCGCGGGTCGATCTCGCCGATCTCGACCTGGACCTTCTGGCCGATGGACAGCACGTCCTCGACGTTGTCGACGCGCTTGCCGCCCACGAGCTTGCGGATCTGCGAGATGTGCAGCAGACCGTCCTTGCCCGGCGAGAGCGAGATGAACGCACCGAACGTCGTGGTCTTGACGACCGTGCCGACGAAGCGCTCCCCGATCTCGGGCATGTGCGGGTTGGCGATCGCGTTGACCGCCGCCCGCGCGGCCTCCGCCGACGGACCGTCGGTGGCGCCGATGTAGACCGTGCCGTCGTCCTCGATCGAGATATCGGCGCCGGTCTCCTCCTGGATCTGGTTGATCATCTTGCCCTTCGGGCCGATGACCTCGCCGATCTTGTCGACCGGGACCTTCACCGTGATGACGCGCGGGGCGTTGGGGCTCATCTCGTCGGGCACGTCGATCGCCTCGGCGATGACGTCGAGGATCGCCAGGCGAGCCTCCTTGGCCTGCGTCAGCGCGCCGCCGAGCACCGAGGCGGGGATGCCGTCGAGCTTGGTGTCGAGCTGGATCGCGGTGACGAACTCACGCGTGCCGGCGACCTTGAAGTCCATGTCGCCGAACGCGTCCTCGGCACCGAGGATGTCGGTGAGCGCCGCGTAACGGGTCTCACCGTTCACCGTGTCGGACACGAGGCCCATCGCGATGCCCGCGACGGGGGCGCGCAGCGGCACACCGGCGTTGAGCAGCGACAGCGTCGAGGCGCAGACCGAACCCATGGACGTCGAGCCGTTGGACCCGAGAGCCTCGGAGACCTGACGGATCGCGTAGGGGAACTCCTCGCGGCTGGGCAGCACGGGCATGAGCGCCCGCTCGGCCAGCGCGCCGTGACCGATCTCGCGACGCTTCGGCGAGCCCACGCGGCCCGTCTCACCGGTCGAGTACGGCGGGAAGTTGTAGTTGTGCATGTAGCGCTTGCGCGTCTCCGGGGAGAGCGTGTCGAGCTGCTGCTCCATGCGCAGCATGTTCAGCGTGGTGACACCCAGGATCTGGGTCTCGCCGCGCTCGAAGATCGCCGAGCCGTGCACGCGCGGCAGGACCTCGACCTCGGCCGACAACGTGCGGATGTCCCGCAGGCCACGGCCGTCGATGCGGAAGCCGTCGGTGAGGATGCGCTGACGGATCAGCTTCTTCTGCACCGAGCGGTACGCGGCCGACAGCTCCTTCTCGCGTCCGGCGAACTGCTCCGCCAGCTGCGCGACGACCTCGGCCTTGATCTCGTCGAGGCGGTTCTCGCGGGTCTGCTTGTCGGCGATCGACAGCGCCTCGCCCAGTGCGGTCGCCGAGGCGGCCTCGACGGCGGCGTACGCGTCGTCCTGGTAGTCGGGGAACGTCGGGAAGACCTGGGTCTCCTTGGCGGCCTTCGCGGCGAGCTCGGCCTGGGCCTCGCACAGCGCACGGATGAACGGCTTGGCCGCCTCGAGGCCCTCGGCCACGATCTCCTCGGTGGGCGCCGTGGCACCCTCCTGGATCAGGTTCCAGGACTTCTCGGGCGCCTCGGCCTCGATCATCGCGATAGCCACATCGGCGGAGCCGTCGGCGGCCGTGACCACACGCCCGGCGACGACCATGTCGAACGTGGCACGCTCGCGCTCGGAGTAGCGCGGGAACGCGACCCACTGGCCGTCGATCAGGGCGATGCGCACACCGCCGACCGGGCCGGAGAACGGCAGGCCGGACAGCTGCGTCGAGATCGACGCCGCGTTGATGGCCAGCACGTCGTAGGCGTCGTCCGGGTGGATCGCCAGGACGGTGATGACGACCTGGACCTCGTTGCGCAGGCCCTTGACGAACAGCGGGCGCAGCGGGCGGTCGACCAGCCGGCAGGCCAGGATGGCCTCGGTCGAGGGACGACCCTCACGGCGGAAGAACGAGCCGGGGATCTTGCCGGCGGCGTACTGCCGCTCCTCGACGTCGATCGTCAGCGGGAAGAAGTCGAACTGGTCCTTGGGGTGCTTGCCGGCCGTCGTGGCCGACAGCAGCATCGTGTCGCCGTCGAGGTAGGCGGCGGCGGAGCCGGCGGCCTGCTTGGCCAGACGGCCGGTCTCGAAGCGGACGGTGCGGGTGCCGAAGCGGCCGTTGTCGATGACGGCCTCGGCGAACTGGATCTCGGGACCCTCCACGGGTGCCCTCCTTGTTCTCGAGTGGCGCCGGCGCTGTTGACGGCGGTCTTCGATCGAGGCCTCCGGAGGTCCTCGTGGTGAGGGTGCTCCGGGGGCCACTACCGAGGACCGGACGTGGGGCCGGCGCGGCGGTGTGTGATGCGGTCGTGCAGTGGTGCACTCAGATCGTGCACCTCGCGTCCGGTTCCGGCACGTACGACGCACCGGCCCTGACGCGGGACCAGCCCGGACCCGTCACGGGTCCGGGCTGGTCCGGGGCGTTCAGCGACGCAGACCGAGGCGCTCGATCAGCGAGCGGTAGCGGTTGATGTCGACCTTCTGCAGGTAGCCGAGCAGGCGACGACGACGGCCGACGAGCAGCAGCAGGCCGCGGCGGCTGTGGTGGTCGTGCTTGTGGGTCTTGAGGTGCTCGGTCAGGTCCTTGATGCGCTGCGTCAGCACCGCGATCTGGACCTCCGGCGAACCGGTGTCGCCCTCGTGCGTGGCGTACTCGGTCATGATGGCCTGCTTGGTGGCGTTGTCGAGGGACACGGTTCTCCTGGTTGACTCGTTGCGCGGTGCGCCGGGGCATGTCCACCCGGGCTCTCTGGTTCCGCGGCCGTTCTGACGGCGCGTACAGACTACCAGGCACGGGCCTGGTCGCCGCCTGATCAGCGGCGCCTCGCTGCCGGCGCCTGCACCGCACCGGCCGTCACGTCGTCTCACCCTGCGAGACCCTCGACGTCCGAGGGGTGCATCGGCGCCCCCGCCCTGGCATTGTCCCCACCGTGAGCACACCTTCGGCCGCCGCCCCCTGGCTGCTGCCGTCGTGCCTGTGCCAGGGCACCACGTCGTGTCCGTGTCGGGTCTGACCTCTCCCCCACCCGACACACCGCCGAGCATCTCGGCTCCCGCGCCGCGCGCGGGACGACACCCCGACTGGACCTGCCATGACTGCCACGACCCTGTCACGCGCCCCGCAGCGCAGCACCCGCACGACCCCCGGCACGGCCATCCGTCCCGCACCCGCCCCGACGCCCCCGCGTGAGGCACCGGCCGCGCGCCGCGGATTCGTCCTGTACGTCGACCTGTCGGCCAGCACCGAGGCCGAGGACACCGAAGCGGTGCTGCGCGTCGCCCGCACGCTGGCCGAGCTCACCGGTGAATGGCTGCCACGGGCCCGCACCCGCGCCGTGCTCAGCTCCACCGAGCACCCGCACCACGTGGTGGCCGACGGGGTCGCCACCAGCTTCCGCGACCTGCTCAGCCGCATCCCCGCCGTGCCGCTGGTCGAGGTGCGCACCGCCTCGCGCAGCGTCACCGCCTCCGGCTCGCCCGTCGAGCTGACCGCCCGGGAGCACGACCTGCTCGTGCACCTGGTCCGCACCGGTGGTCGGGTGGTCAGCCGCGCCGAGCTGCTCAGCGCCGTGTGGGGCGGGCGCACGCTGCGGGGCGACTCACGGACCATCGACGTGCACGTGCGGCGCCTGCGCGAGAAGACGGGCCTGGAGGGTCTCGTGACCACCGTGCGCGGGTCGGGCTACCGGCTCGGCAGCTCCGTCGAGGTCCGGCTCGTCGACTGACGCAAGCGACCGGCCGGAGCTGCTCGCCGGGTCAGCGCAGCAGCGTCCGGACCCGGGCGACGTCCTCGTGCATCTGGACCATGAGGTCCTCGACCGAGTCGAACCGCAGGGTCGGCCGCAGGCGCTCCACCAGCTCCAGCACGACCTCCTCGCCGTACAGATCCAGGTCGGTGCGGTCGAGCACGTACGCCTCGACCCGCCGCTGCGTGCCGTCGAACGTCGGGTTCGTGCCGATCGACACGGCGGCCGGCAGCACCCGGTCCCCGTCGGCCACCGGGCCGCCACCGGCGTGCCGGGCGCGCCGCAACCACCCGGCGTACACCCCGTCGGCGGGCACCATGCCTTGCGCGTCCTGACCGAGGTTGGCCGTCGGGAACCCCAGCTCGCGGCCCCGCGCGTCACCGTGCACCACGGTCCCCCGCACACGGTGCGGGCGTCCGAGCACGTGAGCGGCCTGGACGACATCACCGTGCTCGAGCAGCTCGCGCACCCACGAGGAGGACCACCGACGCCGGTGCGGGTCGGCCAGATCGCCGTGGTCGACGTCGGGCGTGACGTCGTCGATCACCTCGACCGTGAACCCGTGCTGCCGGCCGAGGTCGACCATGGTGGACAGGTCGCCGGCGTTCTGCCAGCCGAAGCGCACGTCACGGCCCACGACCACGGTACGCGCGTGCAGCGCGTCCACCAGGTAGCGGCGCACGAACTGCTCCGGCGACTGCCGGGCGAACTCCAGCGAGTACGGCAGCAGCAGGACCGCGTCGAGCCCTGTGGCGCCCAGCAGCTCGAGCCTGTCCTCGTCGCCCGTCAGCAGCGGCGGAGCCGTCTGCGGACGGTGCACCTGCTGCGGGTGCGGCGTGAAGGTCACCGCCACGGCCGAGGCACCCACCGCGCGCGCGTCGGCGCACATCCGCTCCAGCACGCTCACGTGGCCGCGGTGCACGCCGTCGAAGTTGCCGATCGTGACGACCGACGGACCGAAGTCCTCAGGGATCCGCGTCAGACCCGTCCAGACCTGCACCCGTGCTCCTCGTCCCCTCCAGCCGTCGGACGCACTCACGGCGCGTCCCGACGGGCAAGACTGCCACCTGCGCGCCCTCCGGCGCACACACGGTCGGTCGGCGGACGACGCCGCATGCGGTTCGGGGCGCGGCCGGCACACCCTAGGGTCGGGGGATGCGGTGGCAGACGTACGGCGAGCGGACCCTCTACGACAGCCCGTGGGTGAGCCTGAGCCTGGTGGACGTCGACATCCCCGGCCACGGGCGGATCGAGCACCACGTGGTCCGCGTGCCCCGCGGCGCCTCGGGCGCCGTCGTGCACGACCCGGACCGCGGACTGCTGCTCATGTGGCGGCACCGCTTCATCACCGACACCTGGGGCTGGGAGATCCCCGCAGGCCGGATCGACCCGGGCGAGACACCCGCGCAGGCCGCCGCACGAGAGGGCCTGGAGGAGACCGGCTGGCAGCCGGGACCACTGCGCCACCTGCTGACCTACCACCCCTCGAACGGCTCGATCGACCAGACGTTCCACGTCTACGTGGCCGACGGCGCCACCTACGTGGGCGAGCCGTCCGACCCGAGCGAGGCCGACCGCATCGAGTGGGTCCCGCTGGACCAGGTCCGCCGGCTCGTGCTCGACGGCGCGCTCGGCGACGGCATGAGCCTCACCGGCGTGCTGCGGTTCCTGCTGGAGACCAGCACCCCTGCCTGACCCCGGCCCGGATCAGGCAGGGGCGAGGACCAGCACCGGGACGGCCTTCTCGCCGCGCTGCTCGAGGAGCGCGACGAGGGAACCGTCCGGACCGAACGCCGCCACCGGCAGGTCGTCGCGCGCGTCCCTCGGCGTCGACGCGGGCGCCACCCAGTCGATGCGCTGCCCGTACGACAGCGCGCGCGCCTCGGGCTCGGACAGCTCGCGGCACGCGAAGGTCGCGCGCGCTGCCTCCGCCAGACCCAGGACGGCCAGCGGGACGTCGTCCGGGGTCTGCGCCAGCTGATCCAGGTCGGCCGCATGCTCCAGGAAGTAGCCGCCGACACGGGTGCGTCGCAGCGCCGTCAGGTGGCCACCGACCCCGAGCGAGGCCCCCAGGTCGCGGGCCAGTGCACGGATGTACGTCCCCGAGGAGCACACCACGGTGACGTCGACGTCGAGGACCGGCGTCCCGTCCTCCGCCGGGGCCAACCGCCCGCGGTGCACGTCGAAGCGTGAGACCGTCACCGGTCGGGCCTTCAGCTCGACGTCCTCCCCGGCCCGGACTCGGGCGTAGGCCCGCTTGCCGTCGACCTTGATCGCCGAGACGGCGCTGGGGACCTGCAGGATCGGCCCGGTGAGCGGCCGGACCGCGGCCCGCACCTCCTCCAGGGTCAGGCCACCGGCGCGCCCGGAGGCCAACAACTCACCCTCGGCGTCGTCCGTGGTCGTCGCCTGCCCGAGGCGGATCGTGGCCGTGTACTCCTTGTCGGCACCCACCACGTACGTCAGCAGCCGCGTCGCGCGCCCGATACCGAGCACGAGCACTCCCGTGGCCATCGGGTCCAGGGTGCCGGCGTGCCCCACCTTGCGTGTGCCGGCGAGCCGGCGCATGCGGGCCACCACGTCGTGGCTGGTCCAGCCCTGCGGCTTGTCGACCACGACCAGACCGTCGTCCGCGGTCGGGCGGCGTCCGTGGGCGCGCGCCGGGACCGCGTCGTTCACCGGTCCTCGCCCGCGCCGTCCTCATCCGCCGGCTTGCGGTAGGGGTCGACCTCGCCCGCGTGCTGAGCGCCGGCCGCCAGTGCAGCCACCTCGGCGTCACGACGCGAGGCCTCGAGCAACGCCGCATCCAGCGTCGCCGCCGTCTCCGGCACCGCGTCCAGGTGGAACGCGAGCGTGGGCGTCAGCCGGATGCCCGTCTGCTTGCCCACCTCGGAACGGATGACGCCCTTGGCGCTCTCGAGCGCCTTGCCGCTGTCGGTGCGGGCCTCGTCGTCACCGAGCACGGTGTAGAACACGTCCGCATGCTGCAGGTCACCCGTCACCCGGACGTCCGTCACCGTGACGAAGCCCAGACGCGGGTCCTTGATGCGGGTGTCGAGCATCTGCGCGACGACCTGCTGGATTCGCTCGGCCAGCTTGCGTGCGCGTGCGGTGTCCGCCATGTGACGTCCTTCCTCCTCCGAGCTCACGGCCCTGCGGGCCGCAACCGTACCGACCGCCGGCGTCTCGCCGGCGGCACCGACGCGCGAGCCGCGGCGCCGGGCTGGACCCTGAGGTCCGGCACCGGCACCGCGGCCCGCGGTCGTCCTGGTCAGGCGCGAGGCTTCTCGCGCATCTCCCAGGTCTCGATCATGTCGCCGATCTCGACGTCGTTGAACGAGCCGAGCCCGATACCGCACTCGTAGCCCTCGCGGACCTCGGTGGCGTCGTCCTTGAACCGCTTGAGCGACTCGATCGTCAGGTTGTCCCCGATGACCTTGCCGTTGCGCAGGACGCGCGCCTTGGTGTTACGGCGGATCTCGCCCGAGCGGACGATCGAACCGGCGATGTTGCCGAACTTGGAGGAGCGGAACACCTCGCGCACCTCGGCCGAACCGAGCTGCGCCTCCTCGTACTCCGGCTTGAGCATGCCCTTGAGCGCTGCCTCGACGTCGTCGATCGCCTGGTAGATGACCGAGTAGAAGCGCACGTCGACGCCCTCACGGTCCGCCAGCTCCTCGACCCGCTCGGCGTACTTCACGTTGAAGCCGATGATGATCGCCGAGTCGACCGTGGCCAGGTTGACGTCGTTCTGCGTGATCGCACCGACACCGCGGTGGATGACCCGCAGGTCGACCTCGTCGCCCACGTCGATCTTGAGCAGCGCGTCCTCGAGTGCCTCGACGGCACCGGACACGTCGCCCTTGAGGACCAGGTTGAGGGTCTCGACCTTGCCCTGCTGCAGCGCCTGCGTGAAGTCCTCGAGGCTGATGCGCTTGCGACGCTTGGCCAGGAGGGCGGCGCGCTCGGCCGCCTCGCGCTTCTCGGCGATCTGACGCGCGGTGCGCTCGTCCGGGGCCACCAGGAAGGTGTCACCGGCGCTGGGCACCGAGGCCAGACCGAGGACCTGCACCGGACGAGCCGGGCCTGCCTCGGTGAGTGCGTTGCCGTGCTCGTCGAACATCGCCCGGACGCGGCCGTGAGCCGTGCCGGCCACGATCGCGTCACCGACGTGCAGCGTGCCGGACTGGACCAGCACGGTCGCGACCGCACCGCGGCCCTTGTCGAGGTTGGCCTCGATGGCCACGCCGCGCGCGTCCTTGTCGGGGTTGGCCCGCAGGTCGAGCGAGGCGTCCGCGGTGAGCAGCACGGCCTCGAGCAGCTGGTCGATACCCATCCGCTGCTTGGCGGAGACGTCGACGAACATGGTGTCGCCGCCGTACTCCTCGGCCACCAGGTTGTACTCGGTGAGCTGCTGGCGGATCTTGGCGGGGTTGGCCCCCTCCTTGTCCACCTTGTTGACGGCCACGACGATCGGCACACCGGCCGCCTGGGCGTGGTTGAGCGCCTCGATGGTCTGCGGCATCACGCCGTCGTCAGCGGCCACCACGAGGATCGCGATGTCCGTGACCTGGGCACCACGGGCACGCATGGCGGTGAACGCCTCGTGACCCGGGGTGTCGATGAACGTGATGGCCCGGTCGACGCCCTCGTGCTCGGCCCGCACCTGGTAGGCACCGATGTGCTGGGTGATGCCGCCGGCCTCGCCCGCGACGACGTCCGTGGAGCGGATCGCGTCGAGGAGCTTGGTCTTGCCGTGGTCGACGTGACCCATGACGGTGACGACCGGCGGGCGCGCCTGCAGGTCCTCGTCCGTCTCGGCGTCGAGCTCGGCCTCCAGGTCGATGTCGAAGGACCCGAGCAGCTCGCGGTCCTCCTCCTCGGCCGAAACCATCTCGATGACGTAACCCAGCTCGACGGCCAGGGTGCCAAACGTGTCCTCGTCCAGCGACTGCGTCGCGGTGGCCATCTCACCGAGGTGGAACAGCACCGTGACCAGCGAGGCCGGGTTCGCGTCGATCTTGTCGGCGAAGTCGTTCAGCGACGAGCCGTGACGCAGGCGGACGACGGTCTTGCCGTTGCCGCGAGGAACCTGCACGCCACCCAGCGAGGGAGCCTGCATCTGCTCGAACTCCTGGCGCTTCGCCCGCTTGGACTTGCGCCCGCGGACGGGGCGCCCTCCGGCACGACCGAACGCTCCCTGCGTGCTGCCGCGACCGGCACCGCCGGGACGACCGCCACCACCACCGGGGCGACCGGCGAAACCGCCGCCGCCACCAGCACCGGGTGCACCACCGGGGCCACCGGGACGACCGGCGAAGCCACCACGACCGCCACCGGCACCGCCGGGACGACCAGCACCACCGGCAGGACGCTCACCGGGGCGACCGACGCCGCTCGACGTACGACCCGGCATCATGCCGGGGTTGGGGCGCGGACCGCCAGGACGCGGACCACCCGGGCGCGGACCACCGGGACGCTCGCCCGCCGACGCAGCGGGCGCACCCTCGGTGCGACGCTCGCCGGGGCGGGGCATGCCCTGCGACGGTGCGAACGGGTTGTTGCCCGGCCGCGGACCACCGGGGCGCGGACCACCGGCGCGGTCGCCGGAGGGGCGGTCACCCGACGGGCGGTCGCCCGAGGGACGCTCGCCCTGGCGGGGCATGCCCTGCGACGGCGCGAACGGGTTGTTGCCCGGACGCGGGGCGCCCGGACGAGGACCACCGGGACGCGGCGCCTGGGCCGCGGGAGCGGCGGGAGCCGGTGCGGCAGGCGCTGCCGGTGCCGGGGCGGCCGGTCGGGCCGACCGCTCGGCCGGCGGTGCGGCGGGGGCTGCGGGCGCGGCAGGTGCCGGGGTCGCAGCAGCGGCCGGCGCGGGGGCCGGAGCCGCAGCAGGAGCCGACGGCGCGGCCGGGGCCGGGGCCGGCGCCGCAGGACGAGCAGCAGCGGGCTTGGGTGCCGCCGGGGCGGCAGGCGCGGACGCGCCACCACCGACGGGGTACATGTCGCGCAGCTTGCGCACGACGGGCGGCTCGATGGTCGAGGACGCCGAACGGACGAACTCCCCGAGCTCGCCCAGCTTGTTCATGATGGTCTTGCTTTCCACACCGAGCTCTTTGGCGAGCTCGTAGACGCGGACCTTGGCCACATCTCTCCTGTCTCGGCCCGCCCGGGACAGGGTCGGACCGTCGTTAGTACGGGGCACTCATCGCTGGGTGCTCATCGGTGCGTGCTCATCGGGCAGCCATCGGCTTCCAACCCGCTTCCCTGTCGACGATCGGCCTCCACCTCCGGGACGGGCCCGGCGGTGTCCTCCTGGGTCTGCTCGAACCGGTGCCGCAGCGCCGTGTCGTCCGCCGGGCCTGCCAGTCGCAGGGCCCGACCGAACGCACGCCGACGGACGGCGAGCTCGAAGCAGTCAGGAGCGGGGTGCAGCCACGCACCCCTGCCCGGCATCCGTCGACGCTCGTCCACCACCAGCACGGGAGCTCCCGTGCCGTCCGTGACGGCGACGACCCTCAGCAGGGCTGACCTCGGGCCGGGACCACGGCACCCCACGCACGTGCGCACCGGACCCGCGACGGGCAGCGCTGTGTGCGCTGCGGGTACGGGGGTCCGCCGACTCGGCGAGGAGAACCGGGCATCCGGCCCAGCCGCGGTCAGTCTACCCTTTCGCGTCACCGAGCGGGACCCGGTGCCGGTGTGACCTCCCCGGCTTCCTGCTCGTCGGCGGGTGCGGCACCCTCGGCGTCCGAGCGGATGTCGATGCGCCAGCCCGTGAGCTTGGCTGCCAGGCGGGCGTTCTGCCCCTCCTTGCCGATCGCCAGGGACAGCTGGTAGTCGGGCACGACGACGCGAGCGGCCCGCGCCTCGGGGTCCACCACCGTGACCGAGAGCACCCGCGCCGGCGACAGCGCGTGCGCGATCATCTCGGCCGGATCGTCGGAGTGGTCGACGATGTCGATCTTCTCGCCGTGCAGCTCGGCCATGACGGCCCGCACACGACCACCCATCGGGCCGATGCAGGCGCCCTTGGCGTTGACGCCGGGGACGGTGGCCCGCACGGCCATCTTCGTGCGGTGCCCGGCCTCACGGGCCAGCGCGGTGATCTCGACCGTGCCGTCGGCGACCTCGGGGACCTCCATCGCGAACAGCTTGCGCACCAGCATCGGGTGCGTGCGCGACAGCGTCACCTGGGGCCCGCGCGGACCGCGCGCCACCTCGAGCACGTAGCCGCGCAGTCGCTCACCGTGCACGTACTGCTCGGTCGGCACCTGCTCGTGCGCGGGCAGCACCGCCTCGGTGCCGCCCACGTCGACGAGCACGACGCGCGGGTCGCGCCCCTGCTGGATGACGCCGCCGAGCAGCTCGCCCTCCTTGCCCCGGAAGGTGCCCAGCACCTGGTCGTCCTCGGCGTCCCGCAGCCGCTGGACGATGACCTGCCGTGCGGTCGCCGTCGCGATGCGACCGAACCCCTGCGGCGTGTGCTCGAACTCCGGGCCGGGCTCGGAGTCGGGCACCACGTGCCCCTCCTCGTCCACCGGGCGCGGCTCACGGGCCCACACGGTCACGTGCCCCGACCGGCGGTCGACCTCGACGCGGGCGTGCGCGTACGCGTCAGGCGTGCGGTGGTAGGCGGAGAGCAGCGCCTGCTCGATCGCGGCGATCAGCACGTCGAGGCTGATCTCGCGTTCGCGCTCGATCAGCCGCAGCGCCTGCATGTCGATGTCCATCTCAGCTCTCCTGTCCGGCCGCGCCGGTGCCGTGCTCGTCGGTGTGGTCGTCGTGCGCGGGCGCGTGGCCCGCAGCGTCCTGCCCGTGCCCCTGCGGCACGTCCTGGTCCTCGTGGTCCTCGGCGATCTCGTGGTCCTCGACGGGGCCGAGGCCCGAGAGGTCCACCTGCACGTGGCCGACACGCACCTGCGTGAGCGGCACGCTCACGGGGGCACCGGTCACCGGTCGGCGGCCCTTGCCACGCTCGACCTGCGGCACGAGCACGAGCACGTCCGCGCCACCCTCCTGCTGCACGGCCTGCAACCGGCCCTGCACGGGAGCGCCCTCGAGCCGCTCGAGGTGCACCGTACGGCCGATCGCGCGCACGAAGTGCCGGCGCTGCGTCATCGGGCGGTCCACCCCGGGCGTGGAGACCTCGAGCGTGTAGTGGCCGGGGATCGCGTCCGCCGCGTCCAACGCGTCCGAGACGACGCGTGAGACCTCCGCCACCCGGTCCAGGTCCAGCTCACCGGTCGCGTCCTCCGCCAGGTCCACCACGACGCGGACCACGGACCGGCTGCCGGCACGGGTCACCTCGACGTGCTCGAGCACCAGGCCGACGGGACCCACCACCGGGTCGAGGGCCTGCCTGACCCGTTGCGCGGGTGCTGTCGCGACCATGTCCGCCTCCTTGTGGGCTGCAGCGGGTCGCCGGCACGCGGCATGGACCCTGTGATGTTGTGGTCCCAGCGTAACGACCGGTCGGCGGGTCAGCCGCACATGGCAGGATCAGCGACCGTGACCGCAGCACCCGCCGGACCGGACCGCACCCCCCGGTCACCCGCCCTCCCCCGTCCCGGACGCGCGCGCTCCCTCCGCGCGATCGCCGCTGCGTTCGCGCTGATCCCGGTGCTGGCGGCCTGCGGGATCCGCCTCGAGACCCCCGCCCCGACCGAGCCGGCCCCCGACACCCTCGAGCAGGTGCGTGCCCGGACGGTCGAGGACGCCCAGACCCTCGCACTGACTGCCGCCGCCGCGCGCGAGGCGGTGGCCGAGGGCACCGAGCCTGGCGTCGACCCGGCCGCTCTGACGCTCGTGCTGGACGACGTGGCGGCACACTCGACGCAGCACGCGCAGCAGCTCGGCGGCGAGTACGACTCCGGCCTACCGGACCCGAGCCCGAGCCCGACGGGCACGCCCGCACCGACGACCGCCACATCGACCGAGGTGCTCGCGCTGCTCGCCGACGCGGCAACCACCGCGCTGGACGACGCGCGGACCGTCGAGGACGGTCCGTTGGCCCGGCTGATCGCCTCCGTCGGCACGTCCCGCACGGGCCTCGCGCAGCGCCTGGCCGCGGCCACGGGCCAGGCCGTGCCCGAGGGCACCTCCACCGGCGGGACGGGTACACCGGCGACCACCGAACCAGGCCCGGAGACGGACGCCCCCAGCGGTGCACCGTCGAGCACGACGCAGGCCGAGGCCACAGCACCCAGCGGGCTGGCCAGCGAGGACCTCGACGCACTTGTGCTCGCCGAGGACCAGGCCGGCTACGGCTTCGAGGTCCTGGCTGCGGTGCTCGGCGACGGGCAGCGCGACCGCGCACGCGCCGACGCCGCGGACCACCGGGCGAGGGCCGAGCAGTGGGCCGTGCTCGCCGGCACGAGCGGCACGGCAGCCGACCCGCGCAGGGTCGCCTACGCGGTCCCCCCGGCCCTGACCGACCCCGCCGTGGCGGCCGAGCTGGCCCGCACCCTGCAGACGACGCTGGCCTCGACCTACGCGACGCTCGTCGCCCGTGCCGACGCCGGAAGCCGCGACACCCTGGTCGAGGGGCTGCTGCGGGCCACGGCGGACGCCGCGACGTGGGGCGCTCCGGTGGTGGCATTCCCGGGGATGCCCGAGCTCACCACCACCGCCGGCTGACGCACCAGGCCCGCCAGGCGCCGAGCCCTGGGGCCCGGTGCCTGGACTCAGGCGCCGAGCAGCTCCTGCACGAGGGCATGCACCCGGTCCGCAGCCTGCTCCACGGGCACCTGCTCGCTCTGGCCACCCGCACGCGGGCGCACCTCGACGAGCCCGTCGGCCAGACCCCGTCCGACCACCACGACGAGCGGCACGCCGAACAGCTCCGCGTCGGCGAACTTCACGCCGGGCGAGACCCTCGGGGGTCGGTCGTCGTACAGCACCTCCACGCCTCGCGCGTCCAGCTCCTGCGCCAGCGTCTGGGCCGCGTCGAACACGGCGGGGTCCTTGCCGGTCGCGACCACGTGCACGTGGGCGGGCGCGACGTGCGCCGGCCAGGCCAGGCCCTTCTCGTCGTGGTTCGCCTCGGCGAGCGCGGCGAGCACCCGGGTGACGCCGATGCCGTAGGAGCCCATGGTGACCACGACGGACTTGCCGTTCTGGTCGAGCACGCTCAGGCCCAGCGCCTGGGCGTACTTGCGCCCCAGCGCGAAGATGTGACCGATCTCGATGCCGCGGGCCAGCTCGAGCGGACCGGAACCGTCGGGGGCGGGGTCACCGGCACGCACCTCGGCGGCCTCCACCGTGCCGTCGGCCGTGAAGTCGCGACCGGCGACCAGGTCGAAGACGTGACGCCCGGGCTCGTTCGCGCCGGTGATCCAGCGGGTGCCGACCACGACACGCGGGTCGAGCAGGTAACGCACGGCGGTCCGCTCGGCGCCGTCGGCCACGGCGACGTTCGGGCCCAGCACGGCGGGGCCGATGTAGCCGCGCACCAGCTCGGGGTGGGCGGCGAAGTCCGCGTCACCCGCGGGCTCGACGTCGGCCGGGGCCACCGCGGCCTCGAGACGCTTGAGGTCGACCTCCCGGTCGCCGGGCAGGCCGATGACGAGCAGCTCGCGCTCCCCCGTCGGCTGCACGAGCGCGAGGACGACGTTCTTGAGCGTGTCGGCGGCCGTCCACGCGCGGTCGGGCCGCGCGAACCGCTCGTTCGCCAGGGCCACGAGCGAGTCGATCGTCGGCGTGTCGGGGGTGTCCTCGACGTGCGCAGCCGGAACGTCGGCGAAGTCCTGCTCGTCGGGCACCACCGTCGTGACGGCCTCGACGTTGGCCGCGTACCCGCCAGGCGAGCGCACGAACGTGTCCTCGCCGATCGCGGTCGGCGTGAGGAACTCCTCGGACCGCGAGCCGCCCATCGCACCCGAGGTCGCCGCCACGATCACGTACTCCAGGCCCAGGCGATCGAAGATCCGCTGGTACGCCTCGCGCTGCGCCTGGTAGGACGCCTCGAGCCCGGCGTCGTCGATGTCGAAGGAGTAGGCGTCCTTCATCACGAACTCGCGACCACGGATCAGACCGGCCCTCGGGCGGGCCTCGTCGCGGTACTTGGTCTGGATCTGGTAGAGCGCCAGCGGCAGGTCCTTGTACGAGGAGTACAGGTCCTTGACCAGGAGCGTGAACAGCTCCTCGTGCGTGGGCGCGAGCAGGTAGTCGCCCCCCTTGCGGTCCTTGAGCCGGAAGATGTTCGGCCCGTACTCGGTCCAGCGGCCCGTCGCCTCGTACGGCTCCTTGGGCAGCAGCGCCGGGAAGTGCACCTCCTGCGCGCCGGCGGCAGCCATCTCCTCGCGCACCACCTGCTCCACCTTGGCCAGCACCCGCAGGCCCAGCGGCAGCCAGGTGTAGATGCCAGGAGCGGCGCGGCGGATGTAACCCGCGCGCACGAGCAGCCGGTGGCTGGCGACCTCGGCGTCGGCGGGGTCCTCGCGCAGGGTACGGACGAACAGCGTGGACAGGCGCAGGAGCATGAGGACGAGCCTAGTGGCCGCGTGTCGGTGACCTGCGCCACGATGGGCGGGTGCCCGAGCTGCCGGAGGTCGAGGGTCTGGTCCAGTTCCTGCGTGAGCGTGCGGTCGGGCACGCGGTGCAGGGCATCGAGGTGGGCGCGATCAGCGCACTGAAGACGTTCTCCCCCGCGCCGGACGCCCTGGTCGGCGGCACGGTGCACGACGCCGCCCGCCACGGCAAGTGGCTCGACCTGAACGTGGGCACCGGCGACGGGCAGCAGCTGCACCTGGTCTGGCACCTGGCCAGAGCCGGCTGGGTCCGGTGGTCCGACGCGCTCTCGGCGACCCCGGTCCGCCCCGGCCGGTCACCGATCGCGCTGCGCGTCCGGCTCGACGACGGCTCGGGCTTCGACCTCACCGAGGCCGGCACCCGCAAACGACTGGCCGTGCACGTGGTGCGCGACCCGCACGACGTCCCGCCCATCGCCACGCTGGGCATCGAGCCGTTGGCTCCGCAGTTCACGCCGGAGCGGCTCGCCGAGCTGCTGGCCGCACGCAACCAGCAGGTCAAGGGGCTGCTGCGCGACCAGTCGACGATCGCCGGGATCGGCAACGCCTACTCCGACGAGATCCTGCACGCCGCCCGCCTGTCGCCGTTCGCGCCCACCGGGCGGTTCGACGCCGCACGCACCGCGACCCTGCACACCGCGATCCGCACGGTGCTGACCGAGGCGGTCGCCGCCGCGGCCGGTCGCCCCGCGGCCGAGCTCAAGGACGCCAAGCGGCGGGGCATGCGCGTCCACGGCCGTACCGGCCAGCCGTGCCCCGGGTGGAACGGCACCCCCTGCGGCGACGTCGTGCAC